>NZ_GG700732.1:738869-754183 GCF_000160835.1 Limosilactobacillus antri DSM 16041 | reverse complement strand
GCTAGGCAAAATGGGTGCACTGACCGGGTAAATATGGTATGATACATACCGTATTGGGGATGTTTTTTGGATTCGACAGGTATAGGTCGAGTTTCAACTGCGTTTCGAAGGTTGCGTCTTCGTAAAAACGCTCAGTTTTAAATTATAACTGCAAACAATAATTCAAACTCTTACGCAGTCGCTGCCTAACAAGTAGTGCGCGTAAATCTACTTCGGGTTCGTCCATGATGCGAATGTAGGTTTCATATCTTAGTGGACTACGCTTGTTACTCCCGCTTGAAGTAACTAAGAAGAGATTAATCAAGCTAGCTAGTCATGGTGGCCCTGATCAACGGCGGTTTGGCTAGTGAAGTTCAAATAGTTGAGATACGAACGTAGAGGTTGAAATGGCGATATGCTTGGACACGGGTTCGACTCCCGTCATCTCCATTTAAGGGGTTATGCTGATGTATCAACCCCGTTAGCTGCTAAATCGCCGAATTAATTAATCTCCTTTCAAATCCCCGGGCGAGGAGTATATAATGAGAAAAGATTAACCAAGGGGGCGGGGCACCATCGAAACTAAAGCAAGTATTATTATTGAGGACTTTACGGCCCTCGGCCAAATTTCCCTGGTGGCCGCGACGACGATTCTTCAAGCAATGGGGGTTACCACCGCGCTCCTGCCCGCCACGGTCCTGTCCACTCAAACGGAGTGCCTAGGCACCCCCGCCGCCTTAACGACGACCCGCTGGCAGCAACAGGCGGCCCGCCACTGGTCCCAGCTGCCGCTTTCCTTTCAGGGCGCCCTGGTTGGCTACCTGGGGAGCGTTCCGGCGGTCCAGACCGCCCAGCAGGTTCTGCGGGACCTGGCCCCGGCCCGGCTCGTGGTCGACCCGGCGATGGCGGACCAGGGTCAGCTTTATCCCGGCCTGTCCACCGGCTATCCAGAAACGATCCGGGAGTTGTGCCAAGCTGCCGATGTTATTACCCCCAACTGGACTGAACTGTGCCTGTTGACCGGCCAGCCTGTTGTGGAACCAACTGCGCCGGCCTGCCTTAAAATGGCGCGGCTACTTCGTGGACGTGGAATTAGTGCCCAGCTCGTCGTCACTGGAGTTAGGCAGGGGAAGCAGGTTGGCTGCTGGCTAGTTCAAACGGACCAGCTGCTGTTCAGCGGGGCCGATTATTTCCCGGGACATTTTTACGGGACCGGTGATTGCTTTGCGGCCCTCCTGTATGGCTACCTAACCGCGGGGGCGGATTTACGGACCGCGGTTGCAGGGGCGGAGCGAGCCCTTGCCGTAGCGGTCAGGGAAACAAGTTTATTGTCAGACGCGGATCGCCAATTGGGGATGCGGCTGACAGATTTAGTAAGCTACTTAGTAAGGGAGAAATAGCGATGCAAAAACAAGTACAGACAAAAAAATTAACCTTAGCGGCGATGCTCCTGGCGCTGTCAATCGTCTTTGGCCGTCTCTTTTTGATTCCTTTGCCGTGGACGCGGGGGAACGTCAACCTTTGTGACGCCGCCATTTTGCTTGGGGCCCTGCTGCTGGGCCCCTGGTACGGTGGGGCGATTGGGGGCTTTGCCGGGCTCTTCTTGGACCTGATTTCCGGTTTTGCCCAGTACGCCCCGTTCTCGTTTGTTGCCCACGGTCTAGAAGGCTTGCTTGCCGGTCTGATTACGCGCTGGCTGCCGGGACGCTGGGGCCGCTTTTTGGGACTGGCGGTTGGAATAATTGTGATGGTGGTCTGCTACTTCTTTGCTGATTCGTTCCTTTATAACTGGGCGACCGGGACGCTGGGGTTAATTCCCAACACCATTCAGGGGTTGATCGGGGCACTGCTTGCCCTCCTGTTTGCCAAGCCCCTGCGGCGCCGCCTGAACATTTCGTTTAAATAGGATTAGGGGAGGATTACCGTGAATATACTGATGATTGAAGATAATCATTCCGTCTGTGAAATGATGGCAATGTTTTTGAAAAAACAGGGCTGGCAATACGAGTTTGCCTACGACGGGATTGAGGCGGAGGAGAAGTTTACTGCCGCCCCGGACAAGTGGGACGTGATCCTGCTGGACCTCAACTTGCCGAAAAAAGACGGGATGCAGGTGGCGGCTGATATTCGGCGGGTTTCGCCGACGGTACCGCTGATTATGCTGACCGCCCGTGACACGGAGAGCGACCAGGTGCTTGGCCTGGAAATCGGCGCCGATGATTACGTCACCAAGCCCTTTAGCGCCATTACCCTGATTGCCCGGATCAAGGCCCTCTACCGGCGGAGCCAGCTGTCTAAGCACCCTGAGGACCAGGACGGCACGGCGGCCCGTGATTTTGATGTGCAGACTAAGAACTTCCGCATGAACACCAAGACCCGGGAAGTCTACCTTTACGACCAGCCGATCGCTGACTTGACACCGAAGGAATTTGACCTGCTGAAGACGCTGGCTTCCAAGCCCCGACAGGTTTTTACCCGGGAACAGCTCTTGCAGCTCGTCTGGGACTACGAATACTATGGTGACGAGCGAACGGTCGACGCCCACATCAAAAAGCTGCGGCAGAAGCTCGAAGACCTGGGTCCACAGGTAATCAAGACGGTATGGGGAGTAGGCTATAAGTTTGATGACGAAGCTAACTAAAATGAAGTTAATGTACCGGCTGATGCTCAGCTTTTTCACCATCATCGTTATTTTGATGGTGATTTTAAGTATTTCCTTTATTAAGGTGACCAACCAGTCGATGTACCAGGATACCTGGCGCCAGCTGCGTCAGGACGCGGACAGTCTTGTTGAAGACTCGATCCGCTACGACCCGGTTGACCACTCCTTTGCCGGATTTATGACCCCCGCCTTAAAAGCAGATGCCCGTCTGCTGAGCCACCAGGATGTTCATTTCGCCATTTACGGGAAGAACCAGGAACAGCTCTTCGCCAGCAACGGCTTTACCCCGACCATCACGGCCGCAAAGTGGGCCAAGCTGGAGAAGGGGGAGACCGTCTACGTTAAGATGACCACCCCCCGGCTCTCAAAACAGGTTGCGGCGACCAATATGCCGCGGATGACGGAAATTATTCGCCCCTACCGGAATAAGAACAAACTAGTGGCGGTAGTGGCGATTGCAACCTTTGTTTCGCCGATTGAGCGGAATATGCACCAAATCAAGCTAAACTTGGTAGTGGCGCTGCTCTTTGCCGGCCTGATGACCCTGCTGGTCAGCTACTTTTTCTCCCGTTCGATCACTGTGCGGATTAAACGGCTCCGTGAGCTGACCCACCAAGTGGCCAGGGGAAATTACGACGTCCGCCTGCGGATCTTGGGCAACGATGAGATTGGCGACCTGGGACGCAGCTTTAACCAGATGACGGCCTCCCTGCAAAGCTCGCACGATGAGATCCATTCCCAAGAGGAACGGCGCCGGCAGTTCATGGCCAATGCTGCTCATGAGATGCGGACCCCGTTGACCACGATTAACGGAATTCTTGAGGGTCTGCAGTACGACGTGATCCCTGAGGAGGATAAGCAGCACAGCATTGAGCTGATGCAGAATGAGACGAAGCGCTTGATCCGCCTGGTAAACGATAATTTGAATTACGAAAAAATCAGGACTAACCAGATCTCAATGGAACGCAAGCTCTTTGATGCGGCTGCGGTCCTCCACAATCTTAAGGAACAGCTGGGCAAGAAGGCCCGCGCCCAGGGGGACCAGCTAGAGTTAACGGTTCCGGATGGCCTGTTGGTGTACGCCGATTATGACCGTTTTGTTCAAATCATGTTTAACATTATCCAAAACGCCATTCAGTTTACGGAAAACGGCGTGATTAAGATCAGTGGTCAGCAGCGCAGCCACGGAACGCAGTTTGTCGTCCAGGATAACGGAATCGGGATGACCCCAGAACAGTTGGACAACATTTGGGAGCGCTACTATAAGGCTGATAAGTCACGGATGAACACCAAGTATGGTGAATCCGGTCTGGGCTTGGCAATTGTCCACCAGCTGGTTCAGCTCCACAGTGGCAAAATTACCGTTACCAGTGCGCCCGGCAAGGGGAGCACCTTCACCATCTTCTTCCCTAACAGTCAAACCGCCTTGCACCCACATCAATCAGCAGATTAAAGGGAAATCGTTTGCCTAATCAGACCAATTTTTTATCAAGCGTTTACTTGCTTATAGTGCCAATATTTTATCGCAGCATACCAAAATCACAGGGGTTGTGCAAGCGTTTCCAGTGTGATAAGTTATCATCTTGTAGATTGATTGATAGGAGAGGATTGATATGGTGTTAACTTATTTACTTGCATTGGTGCCGGCAGTCGGCTGGGGAATTATGCCGCTGATTACTGGAAAGATTGGTGGTTCGACGATTAACCAGACCTTTGGAATTGGGGCTGGGGCCACGATTATCGGCCTGCTGGCCTTCTTTGGTGCTCAGTTATCGGGGAACCCGGGGGCGGTGGTTGTTAGTGCCCGGGGCTTCTGGATTTCAGTTATTTGTGGGGCGCTCTGGTCTACGGGACAGATCGGTCAGTTTGTCTCCTTCAAGCGGATGGGGGTTTCCAATACCATCCCGCTGTCAACGGTGTTCCAGCTGATCGGTAATTCCCTGATTGGGGTAATTATCTTTGGCGAATGGCACTCCACGACGGCCCGGTTGATCGGGTTTGGCGCCTTGATCATCGTGATCATCGGTGCCCTGATGACGTCGGTGACTGACGAAAGTTCCGGCAAGCGGGTAACGGTTAAGAACTTCTTCTTCCTGCTGGTAACAACGTTTGGGTACTGGGTTTACTCCGCCTTTCCTAAGATTCCGTGGCTTAAGGATGAGAAGTCGCTGGGGATTTTTCTGCCGGAAATGATTGGGATCTTGATTGGTGCCGTGATTTATACCTTTGTATCCGGCAACGCCAAGGCCTTCAAGCAAAGGGAGCAGTACCTGAATATCCTTGGAGGCCTTTCCTGGGGGATTGCCGCACTCGCCTACATCTTTGCTGGGCGGGCCCTCGGGGTCAACGTGGCCTTTGTCTTCACCCAGATGAACGTGGTCATTGCTACGATCGGTGGGGTGTTGGTCCTGCATGAGCACAAGACCCGGCGGGAAATGGGCTACACCGTTGTCGGAATCATCCTGATTGTTGCTGGTAGTATTCTGACGGCGTTTGCCCACTAAACATTTCCCGGGAAATAAATGTGAAATGATATGATTAAGCAAAAAAACGAGACCGTAATCCGGCCTCGTTTTTTGCTTAATAGGGGAAGTTTGCTAGGTGATCGGCCTCAGTAATTGGGCGGACCGCCTTGGCTGGCACGCCGAGCACCAGTGAGTTTGCTGGCATATCCTGGGTAACAACGGCGCCGGCACCGATAACACAGCCGTCGCCAACTGTAACTCCCGGGCAGATGGTGACGTTAGCCGCGAGCCAGCAGTTGCTGCCAATCGTAACTGGCTTACCGTATTCATAGTCGGCAAAGCGGCCGTCCGGGAGCTGACGCGGGTTGCGCTGCTGGTAGCGGAGCGGGTGCATGGCGGTAATAATGGAGACGTTCGGACCGCACATGACGTTATCGCCAATCGTGACGGGACAGGTGTCAAGGATCGTTAAGTTGGCATTGGCGTAGAAATTATCGCCAAGCGTGGTGAACCGACCATAGTCAACAAACATTGGACCTTGAATATAGGTCCCCACACCATGGTTGGGAAAGAGTTTTTCGATAATTGTTGTCCGCTCGACGGTATCCTCATCGGTAGTTAAGGTGTAGTCACGGCAGAGCCGGTGAGCGTAGTGGGCGAACCCGTCTAATTCCGCAGTGGCCGGGCAGTAGGGCTCGCCCGCCAGCATTCTCTTGGTGTTTTCTTCCATCATAATTCACTCCTTTATCGTTCTAAGTACCATTATGGCAGTGTTTAGGCGCCTCTACAACCGCTAAACGGATTTGCCCTTTCCGATTGAAACCGACTACATTATCCGCTATTATGATTAAGTAAAATAATTTATTTTAGAAAGAAGCGCTTATAATGACACAGGTAAAATTCGATAGCAGTGCTTTGAAACAATTTGTTCACGACAACGAACTGGGTGAGATGCAGGCAATGGTCAAGGCGGCGGATGACGAGCTCCGCAACGGGACCGGTGCCGGCGCGGCCTACCGTGACTGGCTCCACCTGCCGAGCGAGTACGACAAGGACGAATTTGCGCGGATCAAGCAGGCCGCTAAGAAGATCCAAGCCGACTCCGACATCCTGGTCGTAATTGGGATCGGGGGTTCCTACCTCGGTGCCCAGATGGCGATCGACTTCCTGCACAACACCTTCTACCAGGCCCAAAGCGCCAAGGACCGGAAGTACCCGCTGGTGATCTTTGCCGGGAACTCCCTCAGCTCGACCTACGTTCACGACCTGCTGGAACTGATCGGCGACAAGGACTTCTCCGTCAACGTCGTTTCCAAGTCGGGGACGACGACCGAACCGTCAATCGCCTTCCGGATCTTCAAGAAGAAGCTGATTGAAAAGTACAGCCTGGCGGAAGCCAACAAGCGGATTTACGCCACGACCGATAAGGCTAAGGGCGCCTTGAAGACCGAGGCCGACGCCAACGGCTACGAATCCTTCGTCATTCCCGATGGCGTGGGCGGCCGCTACTCTGTCCTCTGCCCGGTTGGCCTCCTGCCAATTGCCGCTTCTGGTGCCGACATTGACCAGCTGATGGCCGGAGCCGCCCAAGCCGAACAGGACTACGTTGACCCAGACCTGGCCAAGAATGAGGCCTACCAGTACGCTGCCTACCGGAACATCCTCTACCGGAAGGGTTACGAAACCGAGCTGCTGGAAAATTACGAACCCAACATGCGGATGTTTGCCGAATGGTGGAAGCAGCTGGCCGGTGAATCCGAGGGGAAAGACCAGAAGGGGATTTACCCATCCAGTGCTAACTTCACGACCGACCTCCACTCACTGGGACAATACATCCAGGAAGGGCGCCGCTTCCTGATGGAAACCGTCGTCAAGCTCGACCAGCCGAACTTCGACGTGGAGATCCCAGCTGAAGAGGACAACCTCGACGGTCTCGGCTACCTGGAAGGCAAGACGATGGACTTCGCCAACACCAAGGCCTACCAGGCCGTGGTGGCGGCCCACACGGCCGGTGGGGTACCGGTAATGACCGTCCACATCCCAGAAGAAAATGAATACACCCTCGGCTACCTGATCTACTTCTTTGAAGTGGCCATGGGAATCTCCGGCTACCTGAACGGGATCAATCCATTCAACCAGCCAGGGGTCGAAGCCTACAAGACCAACATGTTTGGCCTGTTGGGTAAACCGGGCTACGAAGAAGTCGGCAAGCAATTGCGGGCGGAAATGGACAAGAACAACTAGGATTAAGGAGAAACTGGGGAGTAATCCCCAGTTCTTTTTGGTTATGAATAAGGACAAGCTTCAACAATACCAAGGGCATATTCAGACGAGCCTAGTGGTTTGGATTGTTTTGACCATCTGCTTACAAATTATAACAACTCTGACTGGCTGGAAACTGGTGCAAATAGTGGCGTGGTTTGCTGCAGTCTACTGTGTCTTATTAATTATCTTATGGTGTTATTTAGAATTATGGCTATTGCGTAAGCATGACTAGCAAACGTGTTATAATAAGAACGTTAGGATATTAATGGATGAAGTAGGGATAACATGACAATTGACCATCGCAATTTATCGCGAATAAACAACCGCAAACTAGTATTACAACAACTATTTAACAATCAAGAAACTTCCCGGGCGGAGATTGCCCGCCAGTTAAAGCTGAATAAGTCAACGGTTTCCTCAATTTATACCGAATTAGATGACGACGGCTTGATTCAGGAGGTCCGGCAGGGGGAGTCGACGAGCAGCGGCGGGCGGAAGCCCAACTTGGTTCGGCTAAACCCTAACTATGGCTTTGTGGCGAGTTTTAATATCGGAACTAGGTACATGGCCGCGATGTTTAACTACATCAATGGGGAGATCATCCGCTATAACCGCCAGCCGATCGAACGCTTCGACATTTTAACCATCATGCAGATGATTAAAAAAGAAATTCAGCAGATGCAGGAGGTTGACCAGACTAGCCGCGGCTTATTAGCAATCGCGTTTTCGATTCACGGAATTGTGGACCACAACCAGGTGCTGGATTCGCCCTTCCTGGACCTCGACGGGATCGACCTGCAGGGCTATTTTGAAAAGGAGTTCGGCGTGCCGGTCGTCTTGGAGAACGAGGCTAACTTATCCGCCGTGTTTGAAAATGACTTTTGCGTGGCCGATGGGGTCAAAGATTTGATTACCATCAGTATTCACCGGGGAATCGGGGTCGGTGTGATTACCAACGGCCAGCTATACCGGGGCAACCGCGGCATGGCCGGGGAAATCGGCCGGACGCTGATGATTGACCGCTTTGCCAGCGGCAGCAAGAAACTGGTAAAGGTGGAATCCCTGTGTTCTGAGGACGCAATCATCGGTCAGGTGAAGGCTGCCAAGCACCTGGACACGATTAGCAGCACTGAGCTGGTCCGGCTTTACCACTATGACAGCCAGGTCTTGCAAATCTTCGACCACGCGGCGGAATTGTTGGCCGAGGCCTCCTTTAACGCGATCGTTTCCTTCGGGCCCCAGGAGGTCTACTTTAACTCGACCCTCTTTGAGGATATTCCGGAGCTGTATGAGCAGATCCGGACGAAGCTGGTGGAGATGGGGGCGTTCTCGCCAATCAAGAAGATCGTCGGCTCCCGCATGACTTCGCTGTTAGGGGCCAGCTCGCTGGCAATTCACCGGGCCTTAGAACTCGACCACTACCAGCTGCGCTTAAAGTGGCCGAATGAGGTTAAGAACGTCGGCTAAGAAGGATGTACTGACAAGAATTAACCGGCCTGGTAGCCGCTGAATGAGCTAGCAGGCCGGTTAGTTCATCAATTTAAACATCAAATCAGGCCTCCAGAGTTCGGTGTGGACCGAGTTCTGGAGGCCTAGTTTTTAAGCGGATTGTTTAGGCGGGATTCATAGCGGGACCTTAGTCCATGCTAATTATTCGCCGTGTTTGTGGTATCAGATGAGGCAACCTTAGCGGCCTTCTTCTTGGCAGCTTGGTCCCGGAGCCATTGTTCGATACTTTCCAGGGACTTGCCTTGGGTTTCGAAAACTTTGGCGTGGACGAACCAGATGGCCAGCAGACAGAAGATCCCGTAGCCGATGAACAGGGTTCCCTTACCAAAGAAGCTCAGAAGCGGTGGGAAAGTCAGGGAAACAATCATGTTCGCCGTCCAGTTAACACCAGCGGAGAAGGAGTTCCCTAAACCACGGATGTTCAGTGGGAACATTTCACCAATCATTGTCCACATGATTGGGCCCCAAGTACCGGAGAATGAAGCAATGTAGATTACCATGGAAATTACGGCAACGTCAGCGGCAAACTTGGAATCGCTGGAGTGCATCAATCCCCAGCACATGATGAACAGGGTAATGGCCATCAGCCAACCACCGACGATTAACATCTTCCGCCGGCTGACCCGGTTCATCAGCCAAATCCCGATCACCGTAACGATAACATTGAAAATCCCGATCCAAATGTGGGAGAGCAGTGCGAAGTGCACACCAAAGCCTGCGTCAGTAAAGATCGTTGGGGCGTAGTAGAGCACCGTGTTACAACCCATGACTTGCTGGAAAATCGCTAGACCGACGGCGGCAACCAGCGCTGGCCGGACCATCAGGCCAAACAGTTCATTCCAACCACCGGATTTAATGGCGGCCTGCTTTTGAATCTTAGCAATATCGTCATTAACCACGCTCAGGTCGTTTTGGTTCATCGCCATCAGGACTTCACGCGCAACGTTTTCCTTGTCATTGCGGACCAGGTAACGTGGTGATTCCGGCAGGATAAGCGCACCGATGAAGAGGACGGCAGCCGGCACAGCGGCCAGACCAAGCATCCACCGCCAACCGGTGTAGATTCCTTGCAACCAGTAGTTGAACAGGTAGGCAAACAGCAACCCGGTCATAACCATTAATTGGAAGAGGCCGGACATCATTCCCCGCTTAGCAACCGGTGCTAATTCGGCCAGGTAGGTTGGAATCAGTGCCGAGGCGGCACCAACCCCCATCCCGAGGATAATCCGGAAGATAATCAGGGTCCAGAATTCAGGCGCAATTCCTGAACCTAACGCCCCGACGAAGAAGATAATTGAAGTAACCATCAGCAGCTTCCGCCGGCCAAAGCGGTCTGAGAATGGTCCAATGGTAACGGCCCCCAAGATGGCCCCCAGCAATACGGCGGAAACTACGGAACCCTGTTGCCAAGAATTCAAGGATAATTGCTTTTCAATAAATAGGATGGCACCAGAAATCGATCCCGTATCGTAACCAAAGAGCAAGCCACCCAAAGCGGCAAAGAAATATATCCACCCTGCAGATAGTTTATGTTTCATGATTTTAACCCCTTATATATAAAACAAGAATGAAATGTAAGTTAACAGAGTGAGTTAGTTGTTTATAAGTGCGTTGGTTTGATTAACCAACTAACGTCTATTATAATAACATAAAATGACACAATTGAAAGCGGTTTTATAAATCTTTTCGTTGCGTGAATAGTTATAAATTGACAAATCCTGGTAATAAAAAGGCCAATGAAGGCCATTCACGAGCTGAGGGACTAAGGGGGGACAGCAATGCAGCAATTTATTTCTTTTCCAACTATTGAATCGGGCCTGTATATGTTTGGCGGTCACCGTCATACGGTGCCGGGGGGCTGGCAGTTCTTTGAGCAGCGCCACCAGGTCTTCGAGCTGATGACGATCAGCGCGGGCTGCCAGTTAACGGCGGTTAAGGATGGCCCGGCGATTGAACTCGGTCCCGGCGACGCGATCATCATTGCGCCGGAGACCTACCATACGAATAGCAACCGGAGTGCCCAAGCGCCCATGACGTATAGCTGCCTCCACTTTGACTTTGAAGATATGCTCGTACGGTCCCGCCTGATCGGGATGGTTACCAACCAGCGCATTCCCGCCGGATCAAGGCTGGCCCGGGCCTGTACGGACGTCCTAGCGGCAATTACCCAGCTCAGCAGCAATCGGGACCAGGTTAATAGTTTTGCCAACCGGGTCGCCATCGAAATCGCCCTCCTCAGCTTCCTTCGGGACGTGGACCAGGAAATTGACCGGGTCAAGGACCACCACCGCCTGCCGTATTCAGATAAGGAGGCCAAGGTGGCCCGCGACCTGGTCGTCAGCATTGAGAACCGGGTCAATAATGACGATGAGGATCCGTCGTTCAACTTTGAAGAAGTCTGTTACCAGCTGGGGATCAGCAGTGGTTACGGCCACCGGGTCTTTAAGAAGGTTTACGGGATTACGCCCCTGTACTACATTAACAGGGAGCGTTATCAAAAGGCGCAGCGGCTCCTGGAAAACTCGCATAATTCGATTGACGAGATTGCCAGCCTGGTCGGTGCCAGCAATATTTCCATCTTTAGCAAGCAATTCAAGAAGTGGTCGGGGGTGTCGCCAAGCGAGTACCGCAAGCAGACCCGGCGGAAACGGTCGGTGACCTCGAAGAACCGGACCGGCTACTTTGAATAGTTAATTGATAAAAGGTCATAAATTGACAAATAACTGTCAGTTTATGACCTATTTTTTGATTTTGAAAGCGAATACAATAAACGTGGATCATAAATTAATCCGCACTTATTCAGCTAACTTACTTATTCAATTGCTATTTTGTCGTGATTTGAAAGGATGAATATTTATGGACAATGCTTCTAAGCAATCCGTGAATGAGTTCGCCAAACTTTCCTGGCGTGAGCGGATTTGTTACGGTGCTGGTGACTTAGCACAAAACCTGATTTTCGGAACGATTGGTTCCATGCTGCTCTTCTACCTGACCACGGTGTTTGGGATTTCGGCTGCGGCCGGGGCAACCATCTTCCTGATTGTCCGCTGGGTCAATGTCTTCTGGGATCCGTGGGTCGGCACGGTGGTCGATAAGAGCCACTTTAAGCATGGCGGCAAGTACCGGCCATTCCTAATTTACTTTGGGATTCCGCTGACCATCTGCTGTGCCCTCTTGTTCCTGCCGATTCCGGCCGTCCGGGGCAACGTGCTGTATGTCTTCTTCTCCTACCTGGCGACGGCGCTGATCTACTCCTTCGTGAACATTCCATACGGGTCGCTGAACGCCTCACTGACCCGTGATAACGATGAAGTGTCGACTTTGACCACCGTTCGGATGACGGAAGCCAACATTGGGAACTTGCTGGTTTACACCTTCCTGCCGCTGTTTGTGCAA
This sequence comes from Limosilactobacillus antri DSM 16041, assembly GCF_000160835.1. Lineage (GTDB taxonomy): Bacteria > Bacillota > Bacilli > Lactobacillales > Lactobacillaceae > Limosilactobacillus > Limosilactobacillus antri. The sequence continues at coordinate 741,907 of NZ_GG700732.1, read as the reverse complement.
CTGGCATCGCCTGCTAAGCAGCTTAAGGATATTGGCTTTTTCGGCATCAAGCTGGAACTGGGGAACTACGCTTCGCCACAGGCCGCGGGAGCCTATTTCAAGGTAATTGCGGTTTACATGGTCATCGGTTTTATCATGCTGCTGTGCACTTACTTTGGTATTAAGGAACGGGTCCTGCCAACGAAGGAGGAAACGGCCTCGGTTAAATTCTCCGACTTATGGAACGAATTAATCGACAACAAGCCGCTGCAAATCCTCGGCTGGTTCTTCCTGATCGGCTTTACCTTCATGTTCTTTGGCAACACGGTCTGGCCATTCTTCGTTCAGTACAACATTGGCCACTCCGAATGGATGGCCTCGATTAACCTGATTGGTTCCATCCCGGGGATCTTCCTGGTCTTCCTGTGGCCAATTGTCCGGCGCAAAATCGGTAAGAAGGGCTTCTTCTACCTCTTCTTAATCCTCTTCATCATTGGCCAGCTGATTTTATGGGTCTGGTCATTCCCCGCCTTTAAGAACAGCATTGCGCTGGGCTACATCGGCCGGTTTGTCATGCAGTGGGGAATTACCGCGGCCACCGGTTATATGTGGTCGCTGGTCCCAGAAGTGATTTCTTACGGTGAATGGCATTCCAAGAAGCGGGTTGCCGGAATTATCAACTCCATCATGGGCCTGTTCTTCAAGATTGGCCTGGCCCTTGGGGGAATCATTCCTGGCTACATCAACGCCTTTTGCCACTTTGACGGGAACGCTGCTGCCCAGCCGAAGTCAGCCCTAACCGGGATTGCGGTTTCCATGATCTGGGTACCAATCGTCCTCGCGCTGATCGCCATGTGGATTATGAGCAAGTACCCGCTGAGCGATCCGGAGGTTGACCAGATTAACCACGAAATTGAGGACAAGCGGAATACCGCTGCCAAGTAAACGAAAGGAAGGCTTTAATAATGAAAATTTATGTTGATATTAACGCGCCTGTCAATGGTGATGGGTCAGCAGAGCACCCCTTTAAGGCAATTCAGGCGGCAGCAAACATTGCCATGCCGGGGGATGAAGTTTTAGTGGCCCCCGGGACCTACCGCGAAAACGTTGACCCTAAGCACGCCGGGACCGCAGAGCACCGGATTGTTTACCGGTCAACCGAACCACTAGGGGCGGTAATTACTGGTGCGGAACGCGTTACCAGTTGGGAAAACGTGGCCGGCAAGGTTTGGCAGGCCCGCATTCCAAACAGTATTTTTGGCGGTGCCAATCCTTATACGACCCGGGTGGCTGGCGACTGGTTTGACGCCCGGATTGTTGCCCACACCGGGGAAGTGTACTTAAACGACAAGGCCCTTTACGAGGTTAATCGTCTGGATGAGGTTAAGGCACCGGTCAAGAACATGAAGTCCTGGTACCCGGATGATACCCTGCTGACCTGGTATACCGAGCAGGATCAGGACCAGGATGAGACGATCATCTATGCCAACTTCCAGGGCGCTGACCCAAACGAGGAAAACGTTGAGATCAACGTCCGAGAAAACTGCTTTTACCCGCAGCAGGAAGGGATCGGTTACATCATCCTGGCCGGTTTTGGCGTCAATAAGGCCGCTACCCAGTGGGCACCACCGACGGCCTACCAGGAAGGGATGGTTGGTCCCCACTGGTCTAAGGGCTGGATCATTGAAGATTGCGATATTGCCCATTCCAAGTGTTCGGGGATTTCCCTGGGCAAGTACCTGCAGCCAAACAATGACAACAAGTGGTCCAAGTGGAAGTACAAGGATGGTACCCAGACGGAACGGGACGTCATCTGCCAGGCCTCCTATGACGGCTGGGATAAGGAGCACGTCGGTTCCCACATTGTCCGCCGCAACCAGATTCATGATTGTGGCCAGACCGGGATCGTTGGGCACCTCGGCGGGATCTGCTCCCTGATTGAAGAGAACGATATTCACGACATCAACGTCCGGCAGAACCTGGCGGGGGCTGAAATCGGCGGGATTAAGATGCACGCCGCCATCGACGTCACTTACCGGCATAACCACATTCACCACTGTACGCGGGGCCTCTGGCTGGACTGGCAGGCTCAGGGCACCCGGGTTACCCGGAACATCTTTGACCACAACAGCCTGCCAAATGACTTTAAGGTTGACAAGGACAACATTGACGATGTCTTGAGCGGCCTAGGTGAAGATATTTGGGTTGAGGTTTCCTTCGGGCCAACCCTAATCGACAACAACCTCTTTTTGTCGGAGCGGTCAATCCGCTTTGCTGCCCAGGGGGTTGCGATGGTCCATAACCTGATTGCCGGGAGCTTTACCGCTACCGGCCGGGGAACCGACAACAATTCCGTAAACCTGCCGTCGAACCGGTTCACGCCTTACCATGAAATTCATGGCACCAAGGTGATGGGCTTCATGACCATCCAACATGGTGACAATAAGTTCTACAACAACATCTTTGTTCAGCAGAAGCTCCGGCCAGCAATGGCCAAGCTGGCGGAAATGAAGAAGGACGAACCCGACGACTGGGATGACTACAACTTTGTGGTTGGGACCAAGCCATTCAGCGACTACCCGACCTTTGCGGAATGGGATAAGCAGTTTGATGGCTACTGTGGGATCTATGCGCCAAACAGCGACCACTATTACAGCCACCTGCCGGTCTGGTCGGCGGGGAACGTCTACCTGAACGGCGCCCAAGCCACGGCGAAGGAAGAGCGCCCGTACGTTGACAGTAAGGACCAGGTGGAATTAGCTTTGGAAGAACGGGAAGACGGTCTGTACCTCAAAACCAACCTCTACGACTTCGTTCCGGAGAAGACCGCCGGCGTAATTTCCACGGCGACGATTGCGATGGCCTTTGAGCCGGAAGAGAAGTACGAAAATCCGGATGGCACACCGATCACCTTTGACAGTGACTACTTTGGCAACCACCGGGATGGGGTCAAGGTAACTGCCGGACCATTTAGCAGTCCAAGCGAAACGGAACAGAAGATTTTCTAGCTTGTTTACGGCTTCTGCGACGCACAGCTAGCTTTTAGAGAAAACGAACGA
>NZ_GG700732.1:678733-738538 GCF_000160835.1 Limosilactobacillus antri DSM 16041 | reverse complement strand
GTTTATTTTGGTAATCGGGTTATGTCACAACCCCTTAGCCGATTTTACGAAACCATTGGAACTGGAGGGTGACGTCCTCTAGGCCGAGCACCTGGCGGATGAGGAGGGCCCCGGCCCCCAGCAGGGAAACGTACCGGGACCCCTTGATAATGGTGACCGGCACCTGACAGCCGCTTTGGCGTGCCGCCGCTTGAATTTGGGTGCCCAATTCCGGAATGCTTTCGACCAGGGGAGAATTGATTAAGATCCGTTCTGGGCCGTACAGCATTTGCAGGTTAAAGAGCAGCTGGCCAGTAACGGTCGCAAAATCAGTCAGGACCGCTTTAGTGGCGTCACCATGCTGTCGAACTGCCTGCTGAGCAGCGGTGAAATTGTTAATGGTGGTGTCAGTAGCTTGGCCTAGGCGGGCGAGAAAGTGGTCGCTGGAGAAGACGTCACCAAGCTCTGTGACCCGCCCCTGCCGGTTTGGAATCTTAACGCTGCCGAGCTCTCCCACCATGCCCCGGTAGCCAGTGAAGAGTTCACGGTTGGCAATGACGCCAATCCCTGGTCCCCGGTGAATACTGAGGACCAGAAAGTTGTCAGCACTATTCTGCTTCCCGTAGTCCCGTTCGTATATTGCGGCCAGGTTTGCTTCGTTGCCAATTTTAACTGGGACGTGATAACGATCCTGATAATACTTCTGGAGGTTGATTCCGTGGAGGGGGTAGTAAGGAGAGTGAACAATTTGATCGTCTTCGACCACGGCATGAATGGAGAAACTGATGCCTAGTAAACCGTGCTCGGTATCGTTGTGCGCTGCGGTTGTGGCTAACTGCTGATTAATGATTTCCATTACCTGCAAGAGCTCGTGGTTAGTTAAGGCAATCTGCTGAAAACTAATTTCCTGGCCATCGGCGTAGAGGAACATGACGTACAGGCTATCGTAAGTCAGGTTAAAACAGGCGATGTAGCCGTAATGGGTATTGATGGTGTACAACTCGGGTTTGCGGCCGCCGCTTTCCGCTGCCTGGCCCCGGCCCAGGTGGCGAACGAAGCCCTGCCGGTCAAGCTCGGCAAATAAGGACGAGGTGGTTGAACGGGTTAAACCGGTGTTGCGAGCAACGGCCGCCCGGGAAATCGCCGGGTGGTTAAAGAGCTGCTGTTTGACGAGCTTCAAGTTAGCAAGCCGGTTTAGGTTACGGTTGGTTGATGGCAATGCAGGTTCCTCCAGGATCATCGGCGGTAGACCGCCGGGTAATAATTCGATTGTACTACAAACTGGCGGCAGAAATCGTGCTTTAGCTGCTCATAAATTAAAATAAAGCGTTTACAAATAGTAGTAATGGTGGTATTTTTAGTTTGTTGTTAAGCAAAACTAACTTACAGGAAACTAATGTAATTTGAGGATGTGATGATTGTGCAAAACCAAGCACTCGACGCGACTGATATTAAGCTGCCCTGGCGGCAGAAATTCGGCTGGGCCACGGGTGATTTCGCCCAAAACCTTATTTATACTACTATTTCGACCTATTTGTTGTTCTTCTATACAAACGTGTATGGTTTGCCGGCAGCTGATGCAGCGACGATGTTTTTAATTGTTCGTTTGATCGATGCTATCAACGATCCAATTGTTGGTACCTTTATCGATAAGCATACGACCCGGTTTGGTAAGTACCGTGGCTACTTGCTCTACATGGGCTTGCCACTCGCGGTGTTGGCAATGCTCTGCTTCTATGTGCCGGACTTTAGCCAGGTGGGGAAACTGGTTTACGCTTACGTTACTTACGTCGGCCTTTCGGTGATTTATACCACTGTCAACATTCCGTATGGTTCATTGAACGCGGCGATGACCCGGAACAACAAGGAATTGGTTTCCATGTCATCAATTCGGATGTTCCTTGCTAATATGGGGTCGCTGACCGTCAGCTTTGGGGTGCCGGTTTGCGTTAAGCTTTTCTCCGGCGGCTACTACTCTGGTCAAGCTTCCAAGATGGGCTGGTTCTTGACGATGATCGTCTACGGGATTGCCGGGGCGTTAGTGCTGGTCTTTTGCTTTAGCCAGTCGACTGAACGGATTCACATGCCAGCCGATACCGAAGCATCCGTCTCGGTCAAGGACCTCTTCCACCAGCTCAAGATTAACCAGCCGCTGCGGGTATTAGCAATCTTCTTCATTATCACCTTTGGTCTGATGTCGGTCGTCAACTCGGTCGGCGCCTACTACATGACTTATAACGCCCACAATGCCGGCTTGATGCAGTGGTACAATCTGCTGGGAACCCTGCCGGCCTTTCTGACCGTGCCAATCACGCCCTGGTTGAACCGGAAACTGGGAACCCAGGTATTGATGCAGGGCAGCCTCTTCGTAATCATTGTCGGCTTCTTGATTATGTTCATGGTTCCTGCCACTAACATTACCTGGACCTTTATCGGCCGGACGATCGAAGCCGCTGGGGTCACCCTGGCAACTGGCTTCCAGTGGGCCCTGGTTCCCCAAGTGATCACTTACGGTGAATGGAAGACCGGCAAGCGGGAAAACGGGATTGTTAACGCGATCGTCGGCTTCTTCTTCAAGTTTGGGATGGCCCTCGGGGGAGTTATTCCCGGTTACGTCCTGGCGGCATACGGCTTTGCGGCTAACCACCAGCAAACGGCGCGCAGCCTGTTTGGTATCCGGATGACCACGACGATCATTCCAATTATTGTTACGATTCTGGCCATGATTGTCTTTGCCTTTTACCGGCTGACGGACGAAAAGATTGAACGGATGAACGCTGAAATTAGCCAGCAGCCAGCGGACAAAGATTAGGAAAGGAAGTTTACCATGAAGTTTACAAACGGTTATTGGTTAGACAAGAAGGAATACCAAATCAACCACCCCGAGGAGGCCTTTACAGCGGAACAGGAGGGCAAGGAACTGAACGTATTTGCTCCCTACAAACGCATTAATGGTCGGGGGGATGAACTGAACATCGGGATGACCACGATTAAGCTCAGCTCACCCGCCGAGGATGTAATCGGGGTCAAACTAACCCACTTTGACCAGAACCAGAAGGAACCGTCCTTTGAGTTGACCGACCAGCACCCGGATGTTGACATCCACGTTGACGACCAGGCGGCCTCATTGCAGAGTGGGCATCTGCAGGTTAATGTCCCGCTGCGCCAGGAATTTGCGATGACCTTCAATGCCGGTGGCAAGGAAATTACGGCCTCCCGTCACCGCGCCCAGGGTGAAATTACCAACCGGGAGAACGGCAAGCACTACATGCGGGAACAATTGTCCCTCGGCGTTGATACCCACGTTTACGGCTTGGGTGAACGCTTCGGCAACTTTGTAAAGAACGGTCAGGAAGTCCGGACGATTAACAAGGATGGTGGGACTGGCTCTGACCAGGCCTACAAGAACGTCCCATTCTACATCACTGACGATGGCTACGGTGTCTTTGTCAACCAGCCGGAGCCGGTGGACTTTGAGATTGCCTCGGAAAACGTCGACCGGGTTCAGTTTAGCATTGAAGGCCAGTCACTCGAATACTTCGTCATCTACGGGCCGACCCCACAGGAAATTTTGCACAAATACACCGAATTAACGGGGAAGGTCCAGCTGCCGCCGTCATGGTCCTTCGGCTTGTGGCTGACCACTTCCTTCCTGACCGATTACAGTGAGCAGACCGTGATGAAGTTTATCAACGGGATGGAAGAACGCCATATTCCGTTGGACGTCTTCCACTTCGACTGCTTCTGGCAACGCGACTTCGAGTGGAGCAACTTGACCTGGAACAATGACGAATTCCCGGACCCGGAAAAGTTAATTCAGGAAATCCACAACAAGGGAATTAAGGTCTGTGTATGGATTAACCCATATATTGCCCAGAAGAGCCAGATGTTCAAGGAAGGGAAGGAACACGGCTACCTGGTCAAGCGGACTGACGGGAACGTTTGGCAATGGGACCTCTGGCAAGCAGGGAACGGCTTCATTGACTTTACCAACCCGGATGCCGTTAAGTGGTACCAGGGGAAGCTGAAGAAGCTGCTCGCAATGGGCGTGGACTGCTTCAAGACCGACTTTGGTGAGCGGATCCCAATGGAAGACGCTGTTTACTTCGACGGCTCTGACCCGAAGCGTGAACACAACTACTACACTTACCAGTACAACAAGGCTACGTTTGATGCGATTGCTGAAGTTAAGGGCCACGACAAAGCGGTTGTCTTTGCCCGGTCCGCAACGGTCGGCTCACAGAAGTTCCCGGTTCACTGGGGCGGTGACTGCCTGTCCACCTTCAAGTCCATGTCTGACACCCTTCACGGCGGGCTGTCATTCCTGAGCTCAGGCTTCGGCTTCTGGAGTCACGACATTGGCGGGTTTGAAGACGGGCCGGACACGCCAACTGCCGACCTGTACAAGCGGTGGACCCAGTTTGGCCTGCTGTCCTCGCATAGCCGTTACCACGGCAGTGACGTTTACCGGGTTCCGTGGAACTTTGACGATGAAGCGGTTGAAAACAGCCGGAAGTACGTTAATCTGAAGCTTTCACTGATGCCATACCTGTATACTCAGGCAGCCCACAGTGCCCACTACGGGAACCCACTGATGCGGCCAATGTGGTTCGAGTTTAACCAGGACTATAATACGCACACGATTGCCAACCAGTACATGTTGGGAAGCCAGATCTTGGTGGCGCCGGTCTTTAATCCGGAAGGTAACGTCCACTTCTACCTGCCAGCCGGCAAGTGGACAAGCATTGTCCAAGCTGACGAACACTATGAAGTGCCTGCGGGTGGCCAGTGGCTGACTAAACATTATGATGAGCTCTACCTGCCAGTGCTGGTCCGTGACAACACAATTTTGGTTACGCGCGACCATCCTGAGCACGCTGATTATGACTACACCAAGGACGTTAATATCCAGCTCTTTGATATGCACGAGGGGACGACCAAGGTGCAAGTGGTTGATAAGCACGGCAATGATGCTGCCGAAGTTGTCGTAATTCGGCAGGGTAACCACTTCACGGTCAAGACGACCGGCCTGAGCGGTGATTTGACCATTACGGCTCACGAAAATGGGCAGGTTAAGACTGAACAGATGGACAATGGGATGAGTGAGTTCGCGCTCTAGTCGCGGAAATTTAAAAAGGCGATGGCAGTCAACAAACTGTTCCATCGCTTTTTTAGTTGAAGCATTGCCGTACTACTAAATCAAGTGCCTGTACTTTGCGACAAAATATCGTCGGCTTAGCTGGATTGCTCTAAATAAACAATTTTTCATTGCTCACCGTAAAAAAAATAATTCCCGCGAAAGGGTTTACAAAACGAAAATCGGGTAGTATATTAAGACTTGTAAGTTAGTTGTTTATACAAACTAAATTATTTCAGGAGGCTATTAATTATGGCTGATTTATGGGAAAACATTGGTGACATTAAATATGAAGGCCCACACAAGAGCCTGAAGTCTGGTTTATTCTATCAATACTACAACCCAGACGAAGTTATCTTAGGCAAGAAAATGAAGGATTGGCTACGGTTCTCAGTTGCTTACTGGCACACCTTTGACCAACGGCTGGTTGACCCATTCGGTGACGGAACTGCTACTCGTCCATATGACAAGTACAGTGACCCGATGGACCAAGCACTTGCCAAGGTAGACTACGCATTTGAATTTTACAAGAAGTTAGGCGTTGACTTCCTTTGCTTCCACGACCGGGACTTGGCTCCAGAAGGTGACACTCTGCGTGAAACCAACAAGAACCTGGACAAGGTTGTTGACAAGATTGTGGAATACCAAAAGGACACTGGCATGAAGGTTCTGTGGAACACTTCCAACCTGTTCACTAACCCACGGTTCCTGTCCGGTGCTGGTACTGCTCCTTCCGCCGAAATCTACGCTTACGCTTGTGCCCAATTGAAGCACAGTCTGGAAATTGGTAAGCGGGTTGGCTCAGAGAACTACGTCTTCTGGGGCGGCCGTGAAGGTTACGAATCACTTTGGAACACCGAAATGAAGCGTGAACAATCACACATCGCTAAGTTCTTCCACATGGCTAAGGACTACGCCAACGAGATTGGTTTCGATGCCCAAATGCTGCTGGAACCAAAGCCGAAGGAACCAACCACGCACCAATACGACTTTGATGCCGCAACAACTATCAACTTCATGCGTGAATATGGTCTGGACAAGGACTTCAAGCTCAACCTTGAAGGTAACCACGCTAACCTGGCTGGCCACACTTACCAGCACGAAATCCGGGTTGCCCGTGAAGCTGGCCTGCTTGGCTCTCTGGATGCCAACCAGGGTGACAAGCTGATTGGTTGGGACATCGATGAATATCCATCCAACCTGTACGAAACGACCGCAGCTATGTGGGAAGTTATCGAAAACGGCAGCATCGGCCCTCGTGGTGGCCTGAACTTCGATGCTAAGCCACGGCGGACGTCCTTCAAGCCAGAAGACCTCTTCTACGGTCACATTGTCGGCATGGACAGCTTTGCCGCAGGTCTGCGGGTTGCCGCTGCCATGAAGGAAGACGGCTTCATCGATGACGTTCTCAAGACCCGTTACGCTAGCTGGGACGAAGGTCTGGGCAAGGACATCGAAGACGGCAAGGAAGACTTCAAGAGCCTTGAAGCCAAGGTTATTGATACTCCACAAGCACAACTGCGGGCCGCAACCCAGTCTGACCACCTGGAAGAAATCAAGGACACGATCAACCACTACATGATTGAAACTCTTGCTAAGTAATTCACCCCAAAACCGCGAAAATCCATGTAATAACAATTACTAACTATCAATCCAAGAAATGTTCACTAAAAAATATTAACAGCATGAGTAGTGTCAGCTAATATAAGGGCCGAGGCAATCAACTTTGCCCCGGCCCTTTTGGCAGAAAGGAATGGATAGAAATGAATGAATACGTAATCGGCGTCGACCTCGGAACCAGTGCCGTCAAGGTTTCCGCCATGGACCGGGAAGGTCAGATCGCCGCCCAGCAGAGCTACGGTTATGACCTCCACCAGCCCCACCCGGGGTACAGTGAGCAGGATCCCCGCGACTGGCTTTACGGAACCACAATCGCCATTGACCGCCTGATCTTACGGGACGGCCTCAAGGCAGAAGAAATCAAGGGAATTTCCTTCTCCGGTCAGATGCACGGACTGGTTCTGCTTGACGAAAACGGCCAGGTCCTGCGTCCGGCAATGCTCTGGAACGATACCCGGACGACCAAGCAGTGTGAAGAAATCCGGGAAAAACTCGGCGACAAGTTTATCGACATCACTGGGAACCGGGCCCTGGAAGGTTTTACCCTGCCCAAATTGCTCTGGGTCAAGGAAAACCAGCCCGACATCTGGGCCAAGGCCAAGAGCTTCCTGCTGCCGAAAGACTATGTTCGCTTCGTGATGACAGGCAAACAGGCCATTGACTATTCTGATGCCACGGGGACGGTTCTCTACGACATTAAGAAGGGGACCTGGAGCAAGGAAATCTGTGACGCCTTTGGTATTCCAATGTCGATGTGCCCACCGTTGATCCGGTCAATTGATGAGGCCGGGACGGTCACGGATAACTATTCAATGTTCTCCGGCCTGAAAACTTCAACCAAGGTCTTCGGCGGTGGCGGTGACAACGCCTGTGGGGCGGTTGGCGCCGGCATCCTCCAGCCCAACATGGTGATGTCCAGTATCGGGACCTCTGGGGTGGTTCTCAAGTACGAACCGGACGCTAACGTCAACTACCACGGGGCCCTCCAATATGAATGCCACGCGATTCCAGACACCTACTACTCGATGGGGGTTACCCTGGCGGCCGGTCACTCGCTGAACTGGCTTAAGCACACCTTCGCGGCGGATGAGGACTTCACGGAAATGGTCAACCGGGCTTCCCAACGACCACTGGGGGCCAACGGATTGCTCTTTACCCCGTACGTGGTCGGCGAACGGACGCCGTACGCCGATGCCGATATCCGGGGGAGCTTCATCGGGGTCGACAGTATGCAGAATAAGTATGACTTCGTCCGGGCTGTAATTGAGGGCATTACCTTCAGTTTCCGGGACATTCTCAATATTTACGACCAGCACGGCCAGGACTTTGACACCGTGGTCGCCATCGGTGGGGGCGCCAAGAGTGACTTCTGGCTCCAGCTTCAGGCGAACATCTTCAACAAGAAGGTCGTAGCCCTGACCAACGAACAGGGGCCCGGCTTAGGTGCTGCTATGCTGGCAGCAGTTGGCCTGGGCTGGTACGATTCCCTGCAGGATTGCGCCAAGAAATTTGTCCACTTTGGCAAGAGCTACCAGCCGCAGGCGGACCAGGTTGCTAAGTATGATGACCTGTACAAGGTTTACCACCAGGTATATGACCAGACGAAGGACCTCAGCCACCAGTTGATGGCCCTGCGGAATAGCTGGGATTAGGATAAAATAAGCAGGCCGTCTAGGCTCGGTTAATACGAGCTTTGACGGCCTATTAGCGTTTTTAATTATTTCTGCTTTAATTGCCGGAGGACCTCATCGGCGATTTCATGGTTGGTCCACATCCAAACGACGTGGCCAAGGGCTTCGGAGAGGTGTTCTTCCCATGGCTGGTCGTGAACGCTCGGAACGGTCTTCATGGCGGGCATAATTACCAGGTGGAAGGCAATCCAGACGGCGAGGCCAAACGGGATTCCCTGTCCGAGGGTCAAGCTCCGCACCTTCTGGTCCAGCAGGGCGGCGTAAACGGTTGCGAAACTAATGGAGAAGCCGAAGTGAACCAGGTAGCTGACCCAGGGCAGGTCCTGACCAGAATAACGGTAGGTTGCTTGGGTGAGGGCTGCGGGGACACCGAGCTGCTGCAAGAGCTTTTGGGGTGGGTTAACCTTGTTGCGTTCGGGGGTTTGTGGCGGCAGGACATTTTCCCAACCGAGCTTGACCAGGCCGGAAATTACGCCCGCGCTCACGCCCGCAAGTAAAACGTGTTTATAATTCATCGACAATTGAATCACATCCTTTAACCCCTATTATAGCAAGGAATCGGTCAGTGGGCTGATTTCTTGCTTTTCTTTTCCCGCCGGACGTCATTTGGCAGCTTGCCAAACATCTCCCGGAAGAATTTGCGTGCGGTCCGGGGATTGGTCAGGCCGTTCTTTTGGAATAGCTGTTTGATGTCAGTGTCCGTGTTGATGAGGTCATTGTACAGGTGGTTGAGTTTCACCACGTAGATGTAATGAATTAGCGAAATCCCAACCTGCTCTTTGAAACGCCGGGAGAGGTAGCTAGGGTTGTAGCCGAACCGGCGGGCGAGGGCGGCAACCGTCAGTGGCGCAGTGCTGTGGTTGTTAATAAATATAATCAGCTGCTTGACGTTATTCGTATTCGGTACCTGCCGGTCAGGATCATTGAGCCGGGTAAAGAGGATTTTGAGCAGGGCGGCAAAGGTGATTTCACTATCAAAACGAAAGGCAGGCGGATGGTGGAGCTGCAGTTTGGCAAACTTCTTAATCAGGTCAAGTGCTTGTGCATAGGCAGGACTTGCTAGCTGGTTATTAGCAAAGATAACCTGTTCGGGGTGGGCGACATAGGGCTTGAGCACTTTGAGAGGAACCTGCAATACATAAGCAGTGTTCGGCAAGTTTGCTACGTCATGGACCACGCCGGAAGGGATGACGATGAACTGGTCGGCAGTCACCGCCAGTTGCTGGCCGTTAATCGTAAAGTCAAGTCGACCGGCAAGCACGCAGACGATTTCAATACTGCTGTGCCAGTGGAAGGGCACGTAGCCGCTCGTGTTAACCTGGGACCGCCAAAAGCGAATGCCAATGTTGGTATTGACGACGACGTTTTCATGATGCAATTCATCCATTTTAATTCACCGACCTTACATTTCTTACCTGTAAATATTATCATCCTGACCAATCAAGCAAATTCGATTGACCAGAAAGCGCATTCAAGCTATTATCATGACAATTAATTTGTTTAACTTACTAACTTACAAAGCAATTATACCAGGATTTATTCTGCAAAAGAAAGGAAAGGGATTATGAGTAAGATTCAAAATCCAATTATTCCCGGGATGGCCCCGGACCCGTCAATTTTACGGGTGGGTGAAGATTATTACATTGCAACTTCGACCTTTCACTGGCAGCCAGCGATTCAAATTTTTCATTCGCGCGACCTCGCGAACTGGAAACTTTTGACCTACGCCTTGTCCGCCGGCGAGATTGACCTCCAGGGAACCAACACCCCGGCGGGAATCTGGGCCCCGCACCTGTCATACGACAAGCAGACCGGAAAATACTGGCTGGCCTTCTGCCACCTGCAAAATATGGCGGGGCGCGAGTTTAACGCCGAAAGCTATATCATGTCCGCCGATCAGATTACCGGACCGTGGACTAAGCCAACGTATCTCACTTCAATTGGTTTTGACCCGTCACTCTTCCATGACGAGGATGGCAAGCACTACGTTGCCGTTTTGGAATGGGAAACCCGGGAAGGTTACCAGGCTCCGGGCCACATCGTGATTGCGGAAGTTGATCTGCCGGGCGGTCAGGTTGGCGAGTGGCACCGGGTGACCACCGGCTTTACAACCCGCGGCTGTGTCGAAGCGCCGCAGCTGTATAAGCATGACGGCTATTACTACCTGTTACTGGCCTCGGGGGGAACTGGCTATGCCCACGGGGTGGAGATCGGCCGGGCAAAGGAGATCTTTGGCCCCTACGAACCGAACCCGACCGGGGAACCAATCATTACTTCGGCGCCCCACCACCTCTTCTCGCTCGGGGATCCTGACGCGGGGCACTTTGAGATGTATAACCCGCATTCACGGATTCAAAAATCCGGTCACGGGTCCCTGGTGGAAACTCCCGCTGGCCGCTGGTACATCGCCCACTTGATGTCCCGGCCGCTTCCTGGTCAGAAGTTAAACCCGCTCGGGCGGGAAACCTCCCTCCAGGAGATGCGGTGGAACCAGGCGGGCTGGTTGGAAATGGTCGATGGCAGCAACCTCGCGAAAGCGGAAGTGGACGTTCCGGGAACGGTCAAGCAGGATCAGCAGGCTTCCGATATCGATGACCACTTTGCTGCCGACCACTATGACCATCGCTTCATGACCCCCTACCACGGGCAAAGCCGTGACTGGGTTGCAGTTCAGGACGGGCACCTGCTGATTAGCGGCCGGAATTCCCTGTTTTCCCAGGTGGCGCCGTCGATTATGGCCACCCGGGCAACCTCATTGCACTATGACTTGCAGACGAAGGTGACCTTTCACCCTGACCATTACTCGGAAACAGCGGGCGTCGGCCTCTACTATGACGCCAATAACTGGTTCTATGTCCGCCTTTGCCAGTCCGATGATGAACGGGTGACGGTCCTGCGGGTGCTCCAAGCCAAGCAGGGAACCCGGAAGGACTACTACTGGGATGAAGTGGTCGTTCCTAATGACCAGGCGGAATTGCGGATCCACTACGATAACGGTCAGGCGCAGGTCTATTACCGCTTTGCCTCCGCCGGCGCCTGGCAGCAGTTAGGCGGTCGCTACGATTTAGCCTACCTCTCCGATGAGGGGGTCAACGGCGAGCCCGGCGAAATTGGCGGCTTTACGGGGCTGTTTAACTTTATCGGCGCGGTCGACGCTTACCAGCACCAGTCTGTTGGGAAATTCGCCTATTACAGCGTTCACAATCGGGATTAGCGATTGCGGTACTGGTTGGGCGTCATCCCCGTCCAGCGCTTAAACTGCCGGGCAAAGTGCGACTGCTCGTTGTAGCCGAGCGCGGTACTGATTGCCAGAATGCTGTAATCAGGAATCAGCAGGAGGTGTTTAGCTTCCACGAGCTTTAGTTCGGAAAGGTAGGCACGGGGTGAGACGCCGTAAACGTCTTTGAAAACCTCCGAACCATAACTGAGGCTGATCTGCGCGTCTGAAATCACCTTTTTAACGGTTAAAGCGGCGTTCAGTCGGGGGTCGATGCCGTGGTGGTTGAAGTCAAAGATTTGCTTTTTCAGCTGTTGCTGGAGACCGCTGGCAATCATTCCGGCGTATTTGAGTTTGGTCAGACTGGTTGCCTGCTCCCGAATCGTGGTTTGCCAGTTGAGGCTGATTAAAAAGTCGCTGAAAAACCTTTGCACCTTGAGCTTCGTGTCAAAGTCGTACTGCATATCGGGGCGGATCAGCCGCCAGAGTTCCGTCAAACTAGGCACCAGCTCCTTATTTTGCTGGGTTGAGCGGGGATAGTAAATCAGCCCGCGCTCAATCAGCCGGGTGCTGAGTTCCTGGTCGTCGAGGCCAAAGTGAAAATTGAAGTAGGACATATCTTGAAGACAGGTGATGTCATGGTCAAGGTTCGGGGGAATGATTAGGATATTCCCGGTAGTTAGGACAAAGGCGTCCTGGGCCAGGTGGACCCGTTCGGACCCGGCAAGAATCTGAATCAGTTCAAAAGCCAGGTGGCGCTCGGTTTCAATGTGCCAACCCGCCTTTACCTGCTGGGAGTGGCCGCCAAAGAAGGTTAGCCGCCAGCTGAGGGCGGGGAGGCGTAGGGCGTTTTTCAGAGTTTTTGAATGGTAGGGTTCCATAGTTCAGTACCTCAAAAAGGGACAATTTTGCCAAAATTAGACGCTGTGAATGCACTTACATTATCACGATAATAGAAGCATAGCAACTGAAATCAATTTCAAAACTAATGCTGACAGAAAGGAATCAGGAGATGAAACAGCTATTATACGGGGTGGCTTACTACTTTGAATACCTGCCCGCTGACCGGATTGATAAGGATATTGCCATGATGCAGGAAGCCGGGATCAATGTCGTCCGGATCGGGGAGAGTACCTGGAGCACCTACGAACCCCAGGATGGTCACTTTGACTTTTCCAAGCTTACCTATGTTTTGGACAAAATGCGGGCGGCGGGGATGAAGGTGATTGTTGGCACGCCGACCTACGCCTTCCCCACCTGGCTGGCGAAGAAGTACCCGGAAGTGCTGGTGGAAAATAACGGTCAGCGCAAACCTTACGGCGCCCGCCAGATCATGGACATTATCAGCCCGATTTACCGCTATTATGCCGAACGAATTATTCGCCACATGCTGGCAATTACGAGCAAGTACGACAACGTGATTGGCTACCAGATCGACAACGAGACCAAGCATTACGGCACTTCCAGCGAAAACGTCCAGCGGGGCTTCGTCGAATACATCAAGGACCTGTATGACGGTGACCTGGACCGCTTTAACCACGACTTTGGGCTTGACTACTGGTCAAACCGGATCAACGCCTGGGAAGACTTTCCCTCCGTTAACGGCACCATTAATGGCAGCCTGGCCGGCGAATTTGCCAAGTACCAACGGCAACTGGTCACAAACTACCTCGTTTGGCAGGCCCGGATCGTCAATGAGTACAAGCATGAGGACCAATTTATCACCCATAACTTCGACTTTGAATGGCGGGGCTACTCTTACGGCATCCAGCCGGACGTCAACCACTTCACGGCAGCCCAGTGCTTGGACGTGGTGGGCATTGACGTCTACCACCCGTCCCAGCGGCAACTGACTGGGGCGGAACTGTCCTTTGCCGGTGATGAGGCGCGGGGCATTAAAATGCAAAACTACTTGGTGCTGGAAACCCAGGCTCAGGCTTTTAAGACCTGGACACCCTACCCGGGTCAACTCTACCAACTCGCCTTTAGTCACGTGGCGAGCGGGGCTAACATGGTTGAATACTGGCACTGGCACTCGATTCACAACTCCTTTGAGACCTACTGGAAGGGGCTGCTCAGCCACGACTTTGCACCGAACCCGGTTTATGACGAGGCCAAAAGGGTCGGTCGGGACTTCCAGCGCCTGTCACCTAAGCTAGTGAACCTCAAGATCAACTCCCGGGTGGCCTTCGTGGTCGACAACGAGAGCCTAACGGCGACGAGCAGCGACTGGATGGAGTTTGGAATCGGCAAGGATAAGTACAACGACGTTTTCCGGCGATTGTACGACGCCTTTTACCGGCAGAATATCCGGACCGACATCCTCAACCCGGCCACGATTGACCTCGACCGTTATGACCTGGTTGTTGTACCGATGCTTTACGTGGCTAACGACCAGTTTTTGAAAAAGCTGAACAACTACGTTCGCCAAGGCGGTCACGTTCTCTACACCTTCAAGGATGGGGTGACGGATGAGCACGTCAAGGTCCGTACCTGCCAGCAACCGGGGATTATCAGTGAGGCCGTCGGGGCCCACTACGAAATGTTTGTGGATCCGAATGGCGAACGGCTGGAAGACCGCTCGGAAATCTTTCAGGACGTCGACCCGGCGATTGAAGAATGGGCGGAGCTGCTGGTTCCCGACGGGGCGAAGGTCTTAGCAGGCTATGACAACCACTGGAAGGAATATGCCGCTATCACGGAAAACCGGTATGGCCAGGGGATGACCTGGTACCTCGGCTGCTGGGGCAACCAAGCCATTATTGAAAAACTCGTCGAACACGTCTGCCAGCGGGTGGGGATCCAACCGAACTTCGGGGCTCGCTTCCCGATAATCGTCAAGTCGGGGACCAACCAAGCCGATCAGCAGGTCGACTTTATCTTTAACTATTCAGATGTCCAGCAGTCAGTTACCGTGCCAGTTGCGGGAACGGAATTGCTTCAGGACCGTCGAGTAACAGTGGGAGAGCAGGTATCCCTTGCCCCCTGGGCCGTAAAAATCATTGAAGAACGACAATAAATTTTTTTGAAAATGTTTGTAAGCGCTTAATCAGGAGGAAAGTTATGCAAAATGCAGAAAAGAAAGTCGCCGCGGCGATCACAAAGGCCGACCGGGTGCGTTTCTCACTATCATTCTTTGTTTGTTCGTTGCTGTGGATGAGTGGTTTGGGGATTGTTTCGGCAGTCCTATTGCCTCAACACCTGAAGGACGTGGTCGGCGGGGCCCAGGCGACGACCATCTTCGGAATTATCAACGCGGTCACTGCGATCGCGTCGCTGGTGTCGAACCTGCTGTTCGGGAACCTGTCCGACCGGACCCGGTCCCGTTACGGCCGCCGGACACCCTGGATTGTTGGCGGGGGAATTGTCGGTGGTGTGACCCTGTTCTTGACGGGGGTCTTTGATAACGTCTGGCTGATGGGCCTGATGTACTGTATCTGTATGTTCGGCCTGAACGCCATCATTGCCCCGGTGATTGCAACCCTGTCTGACCGGGTTCCGGATGACCTGCGGGCAACGATGTCGGCCTTTTACTCCGCGGGAACGACCGTGGGGACATCCATCGGTACGCTGGTTGGTGCCTACTTTATCACTATTCAGATCCCCGGCTTTATTTCTGCGGGAGTCCTGATGGGAATTGCCGGCCTTGCTACGGTAATCGTTTGGCCGAGTGAACAGTCATCTAAGGACATGGCCCCGGTCAAGGGCGGTTTGAAGGAATTCATGCTCTCGTTCCGGCCGCCGATGAAGGGTGCCCGGGACTTCTGGCTAGCCTTCGTTGGCCGGACCCTGTTGATCTTTAGCTACTACATGATTTTGAACTACCAGCTCTATATTTTGGAAATGTACATTGGCCAAGGAAAGAAAGCCGCCGCGGCAACAATTTCGGTGATGTCAGTGATTACAATGATCGTGGGCCTGGTTGGTTCATTGGCTTCCGGTGCCATCTCCGATAAGATTGGCCGGCGGAAAGTGCCGGTAATTGTTGCGTCCTTCCTGTTGGCCCTCGGTTACTTCTTGCCATGGGTCATGAAGTCGCCAAGTTCGATGATGCTGTTCGCTGGATTTGCCGGACTGGGCTATGCTGTTTACGGGGCCGTTGACCAGGCGCTCAACGTGGACGTCCTGCCATCAAAGAAGGAAGCAGGAAAAGACCTGGGGATTATCAACATGGCGACGACTTTGGGCCAGACAGCGGGACCAATCGTTACCAGTGCGCTGGTGGCGGCAGCTGGTTACCAACTGGTCTTCCCAGTAGCGATTGCCTTTGCCATTATTGCCTGTGTATTTATCCAGATGATTCGTTGCACTAAGTAATCGGGGTGAACAGAAAATGAACGAAAAGATTAAAGGAGTTAACTTAGGCGGGTGGCTCGTCCTGGAAAAGTGGATGTCACCGCACCTGTTTGATGGAACGGCAGCCGATGACGAGTATTACCTGGCCCAAGATCTTCCGGCCGCTGTTTACCAAGCACGGATCAGCCAGCACCGGGCAAACTTTATTACCGAAGAAGACTTTTTACGGATCGCCAGCCTTGGCTTTAACCTGGTCCGCCTGCCAGTTCCGTACTTTGTCTTTGGCGACCGGGCGCCGTTTATTGGGGCAATTGCCGAAGTCGACCGCGCCTTTAACTGGGCGGAGGCGTACGGCATTAAAATCCTGCTGGATTTGCATACCGCGCCGGACAGCCAAAACGGTTTTGATAACGGTGGAATCTCCGGGGTCTGCAAGTGGGCGAGTGAGCCGGCCGAGGTTGAGTTTGAAAAAAGCGTCGTCAAGCGGCTCGCGGAACGCTATGGCAAGCGGCCGGGCTTATACGGGATTGAAGTCCTCAATGAGCCTGCAACGGCGGCGATGTTTAGTGATATGCAACGGCGCTTTCCGCCGCGGGACCCGGCAAAGGCAGCTGGCAGTGCGCCAATTAGCTTTGACTTCCTGTACCAGTACTACCGGGACTGCTATGACTTATTGCGGCCACTCCTGCCGGCTGACAAGGTGATTATGTTCCACGACGGCTTTGACATTGACAAGTGGGAAGACTTTTTCAAGCAAAGTGATTTTGCTAACGTTGTCCTGGATACCCACCAGTACCTGATGATGGCCGAGATGAAAAACCACGACCTCTCACTGGCGGCTTACGAAAAAACAATGACCGACTTCGGCAAGAAGATTGCGGCCGTCAACCAGTACGTTCCGGTCGTGACCGGTGAGTGGTCATTGTTTAATTCCTATACCGCTGGGGTCGACACGAATGGCGGGATTAACCCGACCCAGCAGGAATTCGGCGGGGCCACGCACTTGAGCAAGGAAGAATTACGCCACGCCTACCAAACCCTTTGGAAGACCCAGGTGGACGCCTGGAACCAGGGGATTGGCTACATCTACTGGACCTATAAGCTGAATATCGACACCATCAACGAACCGGCCTGGTACGGGTGGGACTGCTGGGCCCTCCAGCGGGTAGTTGACAAAAAGTGGTTAGCTCCGCAAGATATTTAGGTAGGGGAAACAGAAAGGATCAGTGACAGGAATGGTAAAAATTGATTTGCAGTTTGTCCAGGGCCTGACGTTAGAGGAACGCGCCGCCTTGGTTTCCGGTAAGGACTTCTGGTTTACCGCCAAGGTGCCCGGAGTTGACCGGATGATGATGTCGGACGGGCCGTCCGGTTTGCGGAAACAGGACATTGACGTGGCACCAACGGATGTTAATAACTCCGTTGACGCGGTTTGTTTCCCGTCGTCAGCTCTGACGGCGAGTTCCTTCGATGACCAGCTGCTCTTTAAGCTGGGTCATCACCTGGGGGTTGCCGCCAGTGCGGAGAAACTCGGCGTCCTGCTGGGCCCCGGGGTCAACATCAAACGGAGCCCGTTAGCGGGGCGGAACTTTGAATACTTCTCCGAAGACCCGCTGCTGGCGGGCCGAATGGGGACGGCCTACGTCAAGGGCGTTCAAGAGGAGGGCGTCGGCGTCAGCGTCAAGCACTTTGCGGCGAATAACCGGGAAAACCAGCGCTTTACCTCCTCGTCTAACATTGATGAACGGGCGTTGCGGGAAATCTACCTGGCCCAGTTTGAACGAATCGTCAAGGAGGCCCAGCCAGCAACCTTGATGTGTTCCTATAACCGGTTAAACGGGACCTTGAACTCACAAAACCAGCGGCTCCTGACGGAAATTCTCCGGAACGAGTGGGGCTTCCAAGGACTCGTGATGTCGGACTGGGGAGCTGTTGCAGACCACGTGGCGGCAATCAAGGCCGGCCTGGACCTGGAGATGCCGGGCAAGGATCAAGCCTCGGTTGACGAAATCGTGCAAGCGGTCAAGGAGGGGCGGCTTCAAGAGTCCACTTTGAACCGGTCGGCACTGCGGGTTCTCCAGATGGTCGAAAAGTGGGGCAAGGACGTTTCCCGTACCGAATCATATGATAAGGAAGAACAGCACGAGTTTGCCCGGCAAGTGGCTGACGATAGCATTGTCCTCCTCAAGAATGATAATCAGGAGCTGCCACTGCATACTGGTGGGTCGCTGGCGGTGATTGGGGAACTGGCTGCTAAGCCCCGTTTTGAGGGCGGCGGGAGTTCCCACGTCAACGCCCACCATTTGGTAACGCCGTTAGCGGCTGCCCCGACCAATGCCAAGTATGCGGTTGGCTATTCACTAACGGAGACGGCGCCAAACGAGGAGCTGACTAAGGAAGCCGTTCAACTGGCTAAGCAGAGTGACCAGGTAGTCTTCTTTGCCGGCTTCCCCGAAAGGATGGAGACGGAGGGCTTCGACAAGGATTCCATCGCCCTACCAGCTAACCAGAACGCGCTGCTTCGGGAAGTGCTGAAGGTTAACCCGCACGTCACCGTCGTGCTGCAGAACGGGTCGGTGGTCGAGATGCCGTGGGCCGACGGGGTACCAGCGATTGTCGAGACCTACCTGGCCGGCGAAGCAGTCGGGGAGGCCACCTGGGATATCCTGACGGGGAAGGTCAACCCGTCAGGAAAGCTCTCCGAAAGTTTCCCCCTACGCCTGCAGGATAACCCGACCTATGGCACCTTTGCCAGGGATCATGATGAAGAGGACTACCATGAAGGAATCTTTGTCGGCTACCGTTACTACGACCTGCACGAAATGCCGGTTCGCTTCCCGTTTGGGCACGGACTAAGCTATACGGACTTTACTTACAGTGACTTAACGGTGAGCGAAGAGGACAATGATGTGAAGGTGCGGTTTACGGTTACCAATAGCGGCCAAGTAGCCGGCAAGGAAGTCGCCCAGGTTTATGTTGCCAACCACGTCAGCCGGGTTGAAATGCCAGTCAAGGAGCTACGGGACTTCACGAAGCTAGCACTGGCGCCGGGTGAAAGCAAGACGGTTACGCTGACTTTGCCGCGCCGGGCCTTTAGTTACTATAACGTCGCTCAAGAGCAATGGGAAGCCGACAATGGCGAGTACGAGATCATGGTCGGCAGCTCATCACGAGACATCCGGCTGCGGACCACCTTTACCCTGACCATTGGCGTCAACCCCGTGGGAGAAATTACTGGTGATACTTACATCGGCGACATCTGGAACGACCAGGATCCTAAGGTACAAGCAGCCTTGAAGTCATCCGGCTTGTATGAGGTTTTGCAGCCGATGATGGCGGATAAGGATTGGGTTGCGATTTCCGCGAATATGCCATTGCGGTCATTAGCCGCGACGGGAATCCAGGAAGAAGTGCGTGACGCCTTTCTGCGGGCCTTAAAGTAAAATAGCAAACGCAAAAAAACGTTGGTGGAGAGTTTTCACTCACCACCAGCGTTTTCTTATATCAACTTTACTCTTTAACGGCAACCCCCTCGTGAATTCCCCGAACTGCGATGGCGGCGCAGAAAAGCGAAATGCCGGCAATTAGCATCATCATCGGCTGGCTGTGGCCAACTAGTGGAAAGATGATAAAGCTGAGCAGGGAGGCCACAATTTGCGGCAGGCAGATGCCGATATTGAAGAGCCCGATGTAGGCCCCTTCGTTCTCACCATTGAGCGAAGACGTCAACAGGGTAAAGGGCAGGGTGTGAATCGTGAAGTAGCAGATTCCAAAGAGGATGAAGGCCAGGACGGTCAGCCACTTATCGTGGACGAGGGAAACCATGATTAACCCGCTGCCGCCGAGCACGAGACCGGTGGCGTACCACTTTTTTCGGGTGGTCGTCTTGGCGTGGGAGTAGAGGAAGCCCCAACAGATCCCAGCGATACTGAGGATAGCGGTTAGGACTCCGTACCAGTTCCCGGCCGCTTGAAAGCCAGCACTGGTGGGGTTAGTGGTGTGCCAGACGTTCTTAGCAAGTGTCCCAGTCGAATAAGTCCAAACGTACATGATGCCGACCCAGCTGAAGAATTGTACTAGGCATAATTCCCAGAAGGCGCGGGGTGCGACCTTGACAAGGTGCCAGAGGCTGACTGACTTCTGGTTGTCCTGGGGGTTGATCCCGTGGTACTTGGCGTAGGTTTGCGGGTCGTATTCCTTAACGTTAAAGACGGTCCACATACTGGTAATCAGCAAAACGGCCGCGGCGACTACGTAAGCGTAGATAACGGTATCTGGGACCACCCCCCGCTTGGCCGTGTTGTGCATTCCACAAGCGGTGAAGATAAAGGGCAGCAGGGAGGCCAGGATGCCCCCACCGTTGAAGAAGATTTGCTGGAGGGACCAGGCGAAGTTCTTCTGCTTGTTGTTGACCATGTCACCGACAATCATCCGGAAGGGCTGCATACAGATGTTGTTGAACAGGTCCATGAAGCAGACGGCAAAGGCAGCAAAGACCATTGCGGCCATCGAGCCGTAGCCGAAGCCGAGTGAACCAGAGAACGGTAGCATTAAGAGCACTAGGGCCGCAATTGGTGCCCCAAATAGGAGGTAGGGCATCCGCCGTCCGAAGCGGTTCCAGGTGCGGTCAGAGTATTTGCCAATCAAGGGCTGGACGATCATCCCCATCAGTCCGGGAAAGATAAAGAAGAAGCCCAGGCTGTTCGGGTTGGCCCCGATGGACTGGAAAATCCGGCTCATTTGCGAGCTTTGGAGCGAAAAGCCCATGTTGATCCCGAGAAAGCCAAAGGTAATGGAGAAAATCACCCACTTGGAGAGGTCAGGCAGGCCGGCGTCAAGGTTGACCTGTTTTGTCTTTTTATTACTCATCGTTAGCACCCCCTAGTCCTTAGCGGTGGGAACCGTAAAGTTCAAGAGGCTGTTCAACGGGTGACTGGCACGGGTAAAGAGCGGAATCGTGTCGATCGGGCAGTCGACGGTGACGGTTTGGCCGCCGTGGTAGCTTTCCTTCGTTTGCACATCGATCCAGTCCTCGCCGGCCGGCAGGTAAACGTCTCGTTTGGTTTGGCCGGCATGGAGGATTGGTGAAACCAGGACGTCGGGGCCAAACAGGTACTCGTCGGAAATATCCCAGGTCTGGTCGTCCTTAGCGAAATCGTAGAAGAGCGGCCGCATGACTGGTGTGCCGTCCTCATGGGCCTTCTTCATCTGGTCCATTACGTAAGGCCGAATGGCTTCCCGCATGAAGAGGTACTTCCGGAGAATCCGGTAAGTCGGCCGCGGGTACTTATAGATTTCGTTGAAAGCACCGCTGCCAAATGGCTGGTTAAACATCCGGTCGGCGTGTTCAATCGTCTGCTCGGCGGGCTCCCGGAAACCATGCAAGCGCATGACCGGGCAGAAGGTCCCAAACTGGAACCAGCGGGTGAGCAGCTCGTGGAAGTGAGGGTCATGGACGTTGCCACCGGTAAAACCACCGATATCGGTAGTCCACCAGGAAATGCCAGATAAGCCCGCGTTTAGCCCAGCGACCACCTGCTTTTGCAGCGACTCAAAGGTCGAGTGGACGTCGCCAGACCAGAGGACGACCCCGTACTTTTGGCTGCCGGCCCAGACACAGCGGACGAGGTTAACGATGTCTTTTTGCCCGGCGGCCTGCTGACCCTCATAAAAGGCCTTGGCATAATCAAGCGGGTAGACGTTGCTGAGCTTGAGTGCTGGTCCCTGGTAGTAGCGGAAGTGGTCGAAGTCGTACATGAAGCCATATTCCGGTTCCGCTTCGTCGAGCCAGAACATCCGGACACCGTTATCGTAGTAGTTTTGCTTGGCCTTATCCCAGACGTACTTGCGGGCACCCGGATTGGTGGCGTCGAAGAAGGTTTCGTTGCCCATGAAGTGGTAAGAATCCTGGTACATCCGCTCGGACCGGACGAGGTAGCCCTTGTCATTCATCTCGTCATAGTTTTTACTGTTAACGTCGACCGTTGGCCAGATGGAAACCATCAGTTTGATTCCCATCTTATTCAGCTCGTCGACCATCCCCTTCGGATCCGGCCAGTACTTGGGATCGAATTTCCACTCCCCCTGGTTTGGCCAGTGGAAGAAGTCAATGACGATGACGTTGATCGGCAGCCCCTTGTCCTTGTATTCGTGGGCTACCTTCAGCAACTCATCCTGGGTCTTGTAGCGGAGTTTGCATTGCCAAAAGCCGCTGGCAAATTTGGGCATCATCGGGACCTTCCCCGTGGCGGCCGTGTAGTTTTCGACGATCTGTGCCGGGGAGTCGGCAGCGGTGACCCAGAAGTCAAGCTGGTCGGTGTCCTTGGCCTCCCACTTGGTTTCGTTATTGGCGAAGGTTACCTGACCGATCGCCGGATTGTTCCATAAGAAGCCGTAACCCCGGTTAGAGAGGACGAAGGGAACGGTGGCCTGGGTATTGCGCTGGGCCAATTCGAGGATGCAGCCCTTGTAGTTGAGCTGCTTTTCCTGCCGCTGGCCCATCCCGTAAATTTTTTCGCCGTCGACGGCTTCAAACCGCATGGTTGCCTGGTAGTCCCCACCAATGATCGGTTTGAGTTCCCGACCGGGGATGCCCAGGGGACTGGTCTTCTTGCCACCGGGCTTAACCTGCCAGCGCTCCTTAAGGAGGACCTTGCCGTCCCGGTTGGTGATGGTCAGCCAGCCAAATTGGTTAATACTAGCGGTGATGTGACCGTTGCTGATGGCGCAGCTGTTCGCCGCCTCGTCGATCTTAATTTGGTTGCAGTTGCCAGTGTGTTCTTTAGAATAGGCTAACGCCCAGTCCTGGTGAGATGTAAACTTGCTGTTCTTGGTTACCCGAAAACGCAGACTGTCTTTGCCCCACGGTTGGATGAGAACCTGTTCAGCCGCGTGCTCCCAGTACAGGCCGTTCGCCATTTTTTTCATTACTGCCATAGAAAAGCTTCCTTTCGCTCAATCTGCTATAATAATTGCTGAAGAGTTGATTGCCTAAATCAACTTACAAGAATAATTAAACCTTTTTCTGAAATTGAATGTAACCGCTTTAATGGACGAAAAGGTGCAAAATGAATGGTACTTTGGACATAAGTGGCAATTTGAGCGGGTAATAGTGCTTGAAAGTAACTAAATGTGGGGGCGAATATCCATGCAAGTGGACAAAAGTAACTATGACGTATACCTCTTTAATAGTGACCGGCCATTCCACCACTATGCTTCGGGTCAACTCGTCCTCGATAGGGAGGAGACGCCTAAACGATTTGAACTGGGGGACGCCTATGAATTGCTGGTTTGTGCCGGTGGGCAGTGTCGGGTGAGCTGGGAGCGGCAAGGGCAGCTGCTCAGGCGGGGAACTTGCCTGCTAGTGGCGCCCCATACCAAACTGGAACTGGTGGGTGGTACCGGTCCGGTTACTATTTACTGGATTCAGTTTTTGCCCAAGGATGGAGAAGAGCGGGTTACTGACCAGCAGGTAACAACGGCAATTCGTGACCGCCACGATTTGGGCCGGCTGGCCAATAACGTGATTTTGCCACAGTATTATCAGATTCGGGAATTTAACCGGATCAATACGCTGTGTTTGCAGACCCTTTTATTGATTCGCGGGAACTACTATACGGAGGCGTTACCATCGTATGCGATTACCGAGCTGATGCTTGAGATCACCAACGATTTTGTTACCGGACTCCACCATTTGACGCGGGTTAATCCCAAGGCGACAGAGATCATCGACTGGCTCGGGAGCCATTTAACCGCTGAATTGACGGTGCGGGGACTGGCAGAACATTTTGGGATGAATTATCGTTACGTGAGCCGCTTGATTAAAAAGGAGACCGGGATGACGGCTTCCCGGCTGATCCTGCAGAAAAAGCTGGACATCGCGTGTGAACTCCTCCTGAAGTCAAACCTGCCCCTCAAGCTGATTGCGGACCAGGCCTGCTTTAATGACGAAAAGTATTTTCTGCGCTGCTTCAAAAAACAGCTGGGCCAAACGCCGACCCAGTACCGGCAGCAGTACATGGGCGACTTCCTCCTGAATGACACTAAGACCCGCGAAAGACGGCAGTAGATGGAGCAATCACGAATAAGCCAAACACCCGCAAGCGACTATTAGGTCACCTGCGGGTGTTTGGCTTAAGACGTTTTTGGTTGTTATTTGATCAGTTTGAAGACTTGTTTTTCCTCCAGGTACTCTTTATCACCAGCCGGGCCTTCGATCGAACCGAACGGCATTTCTGCCCTAAGCTGCCAGTCCGCTGGCAAGTCAAAGGCCTGGTGGATGGCATCATCAATCAGCGGGTTATAGTGTTGTAAGCTAGCGCCAATCCCTTGTTCGGCCAGGGCCGTCCATACCGCCTGCTGGCTGCCGCCAATTGCCTGCTCCGCCCAGTCAGCAAAGTTATCTGCATAGGCAGGAAACTGCTCCTCCAGCTTGTGCACGCTGGCAGTGTCCGTTAAGAACAAAACGGTACCGATACCAGCCCGGAAGCTGGCGATTTTTTGCTTTGTTTGTTCAAAGGCGGCTGGGTCAGTGACGACTTTTGCCAATGCTTCCGCAACGATTTCCCAAACCTGGTTGCTGGCCTGGTTAAATAAGACCACGGCCCGGACTGGTTGGCTGTTGAAGGCGCTTGGCGAATTACGAACTGCCGTTGTTACCAGTTGATAGATTTCCTCGGGTGTCGCGGTGACATTCTTTCCGAGGGCGTAGATGGACCGCCGCTGAGCAGCGAGTTGGTTAAAGTTTGATTTCATGACTGAACTTCCTCCTGTTAATTATTACTTACTAATAGTAAACTAAAATCAATAATCAGCAAGACGTGAATTATTTTTCACTAAGACACTTATGCTAAAATTAAACCTAGAGGGGGGCTTGCAAATGGCGAAGGCAATCGAGAACTGCCCGATCGATCAGACCCTGCAGCAAATTGCGGGCAAGTGGAAAGGGCCCATCATTATGACCCTGCTAGAACACGGACAGTGCCGGTTTAACGAACTGGAAAAACGGCTACCCGGCTGCTCCCGGCGAATGCTGGCCCTGCAGCTAAACGACCTGGTCAAGGCGGGAATTGTTGCAAAGGAGGTTACGGCCACCGTCCCGGTACGGACCAGTTACTCACTGACACCGCGGGGCCGCCAGCTCCGGCCGGTGATTGAGGAAATGCAGAAGTGGGGTAGCGTTTAGCCCATTTGGGGCCACGTGATATCTTTGGAATATTCGGAACTAAAACGAGGGCGAAAGGGACAGAAGTCATTTATAACTTCGTTTTCACACCCCCGTCGACGCGCAGCTAGTCTTTAGAAAGCACAAATAGAGCTCCAGCCCGGTTTTGCCGAGCTGGAGCTCATTGTGTATTGCGCTGTTCGCTTTTTACTTGTTAAAGGGGTTGCATGATCATTGGCAACCCGTATGCTTAATTTTTATTTCCCGGGACATGATTGGGAATCCGGATATTTAATGCCAGGACGGCGACGATAACCAAGATTGAGCCAATGATGTCAGCGCCGGTCATGTTAAGGTGGAAGATCAGGACGGACCCAATCGTCGCGGAGAGCGGTTCAAAGGCGTCCATCAGGCTGAAGGTTGTCGCATCGATGTATTTCAGGGCATTGTTGGCGAGCTGGAAGGGAATCAGGGTACCGATAACCAGGACCCCAAGCCAGCAGAACCACACAACCGGTATGTTCGGAACGTGCGGCTGCGCCGGATGGAGGGCCAGCAGGACGATCCCGGAGAAGAGCAGTCCCCAAGCGGTAATCACCAGGGATGGGACCCGTCCTTCGCGGAGCATTTTCTGCGGGATCAGGGTGTTAGTGGCGACCCCGATTGCTGAAATCAGGCCCCAAATCAAGATGGCTGGGGTAACGGCCAGCTTGTTGAACCGCCCGTGGGTGGCAATCGTGAAGACCCCGATGAAGGCAATGATTGCGCAAATGATTTCAATTCGCCGCGGCGGAATGTGACGAAACGCTGCTTGGTAGGCAATGATGAAGAAGGGACCGACAAACTGCAAGATGGTCGCGATGGAGGCGTTCCCGTACTGGACGACCATGAAGTAGGCGAATTGGACCGGCACCAGGCCAAAAATCCCGTAAGAAAAGATTACCCAGGTATCGTGGGGGCTTTTAAAAATCCGGAAGGGATGGTCGCCCTTGACCAGGCTGAAGAGGACCAAAAGGATTCCGGCGGCAGTCATCCGGCTCTGGGTCACCCAGAGGGAAGTGATCGACGAGCTGGCGTTAAAGAGCCCCTTGGCAAACAGCCCCGAAATTCCCCAAAAGGTGCAGGCGGTAATCACCATGGCAATTCCTAATGCTTTTTTATTGTTCATGCGTATTCACTCACTATCTATAAATTTACCCACTGGCTATTCTAACATACTCGTGAACACGGCAGGCTCGTAGAATGGAAGAGGGGTGGCACCAGTAAAGGTGGAGCTAGCCTTGCAGCTGGGCGGGAGCTATTGCTGTTGGCTTCCACGCGGGGACGCTTGCTGGCCAGCGGGGTGGGGCCGCTTTTGGTAGAGCTGCTTAACGGCTGCAACGTCGCCGGGCTGGATTGGGTAGAAGGATCCAGCTGGCTGCATTACAGAGGCAGTGCTGGTGTGTTGGAGCCCGATTGCGTGGCCGAGTTCGTGTTCGGCCGTATTGACGATTCGTTGGGGAGAGTAGCCGTAGTTAGCGTTGAGCAGGTAGCCGGCGTTTAATTGGACGTCCGCGTGTAATAGGTAGCCGGTGGCCGAATCCGTTTTGGTATTGGTCAGGCCGGCCGCACCGTTTTGCTGCTGGTCGACCGCGGTTACCACGATGTTGGCGTCGGCCTTGTTTTGTACCGGGCGAAAGGTGAATGCGCCGGTCTGGTTCCACTGGTTGATTGCTTCGGTGGTGGCGGTGCGCAGGGTGGGGTTGTTGAGGTCAACGTAGATGGTGGTGCTATTTTCTGGCCACCGGCCGTCAGTTACCTCATCCGCCTGTTTGGTTTGAACGGCCGAATGGGGTTTGGCGGCCAGCTGGTGGCCGAGGAGCCGGCTAATTTGCTGCTGGGTACGCAGAATGCCCGTATCGATTCCCTGCTGGAAGACGGGACTGCTTTGGTAAAGCGCAATCAGCCAGATAAAAAGTACGCAGTAAAATAAGCTCAGTAGAAAGTGGCGGCGTTTGATAATTTTCATCCCCCTTTTTGGATAGTATTAGTTTAAGAGAATTAACGCTAATAGTCCATTCTTTCGCCGGTCCGTAATAAAATTTGCGAATGACTGAGCATCCTGCCCCGGGCTGCGGTATAATATCACTGAAATTTTAAGGAGGGGTCGACGATGGCAACCGTATTTACAGTGCAGGTGAAGTTAAGCTGGGGCGAGGAACGGCGGTATTTATTGGCAAACGATGTCGAGCCCGGCCTGGCCCATCGCTACGCAACCCGGGAAAATTGGCAGGAAGTGATGCTTAAAGCGCTGATCAACGTCCCGGTGGCGCCATACCTGCCGGACGATAGTGTACAACCGCCAATTGCGACGGCGGAAGTGGTGGCGGTGGCCGCTCACGACGAGGGAGATGCGGTGGTTCAGGGGCTGCAACGAACCCGGAGTCAGTTCATTATGGCCGCAATTTGGGAAAAACAGAGTACGGCGGCTAATTATAATTTTCTGCGGCATGATTATGCCCAGTCGAGTCAGGAACAGATCAAGGCCGACGTTGATTTTTGGCAAAATGGCCGTCACCACCCCGCAGTTATCGCGCAAACCCGCGCTTTGATTGCCAAGCAGGAGGCGCGGTTCAAAAAACAGGAAAATTAATTTGAAAAAATGGTTGACGAAAAGTGGATTTGCTAGTATAGTAAATATCGTTGCATGGCAACGTAATTGGGAATTGGCCAAGCGGTAAGGCAAAGGACTCTGAATCCTTGATCACTGGTTCGAACCCAGTATTCCCAATCTTGATTGGTCCTATTAAATCAGCGATGGTTTGATAGGACTTTTTTCGTACCAACGGTTAGCTGGCCTGGTCCACTGGGAAACTGGTAAAATGTTAGTAAATATCTTCATGAAGGGATGATCATAGTGAAAATCGGTTTTATCGGAACGGGGGTCATGGGAACCGGCGTGATTAACAACCTCCTGCGGCAGGGCAATGATGTAACGGTGTACAACCGGACAAGGGAACACGCCGCATCAGTTATCGCCAACGGCGCTAAGTGGGCGGCCAGTCCGGCGGCGGCCACTGTTGGCAACGAGATTGTTTTCACGATGGTCGGTTTTCCCGCTGACGTGGAGCAGGTCTACTATGGCTCAGATGGTATTCTGTCGGTGGCGACTGCGGATCAGGTCCTGGTGGATATGACGACCAGCAGCCCGCGCCTGGCGAAAAAGCTGGCCCAGGCGGCAGCCCAGGTGGTTGACGCTCCCGTATCTGGCGGCGACGTGGGTGCACGGAAGGGGACGCTAACGGTGATGCTGGGCGGCCGGCAAGCCGTGGTGGACAAGATTATGCCAGTATTGAAACAGTTTAGCAGTTCACAGCATTATTTTGGCCCGGCCGGTAGTGGCCAGCATGCTAAAATGGCTAACCAGATTATGATTGCCGGAACGATGACCGGGATGAGTGAAATGCTGGTGTATGCCAAACGGGCTGGGTTAGATTTGGAAGAAGTTGTCCAGACGGTGGGCAGTGGCGCGGGAGCTAATTGGAGCCTTAGCAACTATGCTCCGCGGATTTTACGGGACGATTATACGCCGGGCTTCTTCGCTAAACACTTCCTGAAGGACCTTAGAATTGCGTTGGACGAGGCGGAACGGGAGAGCTTGCACTTGCCGGCAACTGCTGAGGCGAAGCGGTTGTATGAGCTGCTGGTAGAGCGAGATGGCCTGGGGGATGACGGCACGCAGGCGCTGGTGAAGCTGTGGTGGCATTAGCTGGCTTCTGTCGCTCTGCTGTAGGCTGATTTGATATGAGGAGAGGAAAATGGCAAGTAATTCTGATTCAATTTATTATGTTCTGACCAAGCTCAAAAACCATCCGGAGCTGATTGAAGAGGTTCAAACCCGCTATACTAATACCGTCCTGCTTTTCTTTACGGATGAACTGAAAATAGCGGATAGTGGGTTTTACTTTCCGGATATGCGGCTGATGGTTAATCGCTTGTCAAACGACTTTGTGGCAAAAAACGGTGACCTGCTGGACTACTATTTCCGGATGACGGATGGCGGCGCTAGGAGTTATCGTGATGCCTGGGTAACGACTGCCCACTTGCCCCAGCGCCATCTTTATATGTTAGAGCTTTCCTATGAATAATCGATCAGTCAGGAGTGGGGAGCGGTGTGCGAGAGAAGGCGGATTGCGGTTGTGAAGAATAGCTTTAAGGCGCAATGCTTATTATTTGTGCAAGCAGTTCGGCGCTAAATTAGCGAGGATTGATAAGTGCCATGAATTAATTGGAAAAGTAATTGACATTAAATGGTTGGATAACGTATAATACTTTTTGTACGTTATTGCCCGCTGGTCAAATTGGTTAAGACGTCGCCCTCTCAAGGCGGAGTTACGGGTTCGATCCCCGTGCGGGTGATTTATATATCAATAAAAATACTGATATAACGGTAATCTGAAAGATTGATGTGCGTTGTTTTGTACATCAATCTTTTTTCTTTTGCGCCTTTTTAAATTTAGTTGAGTATACGAAAGTAAAAATCACCTGCCATGTGGGTGATAAGAATTATATATAAAGGCCTCTTTTGTCTTAAAGTGTAGTTGTTCAAGCCAAAATTGAGTAAGGAAAAAGATGTGAATTAATAAATTAGACAATTTAGCCTATACGAAGTGGCTATCTAGGTACAAAATTGTAGAAATCATTGAGGGGCATATGGCGCTTGACCAAGTGCACTTGTTAATAATAAATATCCTACTGAAACTTAAAAGATGTGAGAAAATATAAATGCTACTAAAAGTCGCGATGATGAAATTGAGAGCCTTGAGATACTGCCTTCCTTTTTCAGATTGTAAACCTGTGTGAAAAGTGTGTTTATAACTTTCTGCAACCTTGATTCTGCTAGCTTATCTAAGCATAGTAGACTGTGATAGACTCAAGAAAATCGGCCAGTCCACAGCCGTGAACATATAGCATGGTTAGTGAGTGATAGCCCACACTAATTAAGACGCAAGTATTAAATTATAGAACTTATCAGCACCACTTTTAATTGTCTTCTTGATTTGCTATAATTACTACTGAATGAAACAATATTAAATATGTGTAGATGAAATGTTGTTCCTATTGATGACTATCCCTGATAGTATTTATCTTTTAGAATAAAAAATGTTGAATATTGAAAATGGTATAATTAAATTTAATGTAATTTTGGTATTTATTTGTGCATAAGAGGTGTAACAATGGCAGAGAGTAACATGAAAAAATCACTTGGGTTTGGGGCGGCTTTATCAACGGTTGCCGGAACGATTATCGGGACCGGGGTGTTCTTCAAAGCCTCCGCTGTAACGACGGCGACGATGTCAATCAGTTTGGCGCTATTTGCGTGGCTGCTCGGTGGAATTATTAACTTATGTGCCGGTTTGACGGCCGCGGAAGTTGCGGCAATATTTCCAGAAACCGGTGGAATTGTTCGGTATATAGAAGAGCCGTTTGGCAAATTCTGGGGATTCATTTCAGGCTGGGCCTACGGAATTGTCTATATGCCGGCCAACGTGGCAGCGTTTGCGATTGCCTTTGGGACACAATTCACAGGTCTCTTTCATTTAACGGACTCGTGGATCGTTCCGGTCGGGATGATTACGTCGCTGTCAGTTGCGCTGCTTAATTTTATCAGTGCCAAGTGCGGTGGGGTAGTTAGTTCGATTACCCTGATTATTAAATTGGCGGCACTGGGAGTAATCGTAATTTTTGGTTTCCTGCAACCAGGAAACGTGGACTTCCGCCTGTTCCCAATTCAGGCCGGGGCTCATCGCGAGTTCTGGGGTGCACTGGGAACCGCCTTGCTCGCCACTATGTTTGCATATGATGGCTGGATCCACGTGGGGACACTAGCTGGTGAAATGAAGAACCCGCAAAGGGACCTACCGCGGGCGATTGCGGTTGGTTTGACGATTGTCATTATTGCCTACCTGCTGGTCAATGCCGTCTTCTACTTTGTTGTTCCGCTTCACCAGATTGCTGGGAACTTAAACGTGTCGATGGAAGCGGCTGATAAGATTTTTGGTGGCATTGGCGGAAAGATCGTCACTGCCGGGATCTTAGTATCCGTATATGGTGGTATGAACGGTTATACGATGACTGGAATGCGGGTGCCGTACGCGATGGGCAAGAAGGGTTCGTTGCCTTTTAGCAGGTTCTTCGCACAGCTGAACCGTGCAGGGGTTCCTTGGGCTTCTGGCATTGTTCAGTACGTTATCGCCTGCCTGATGATGCTGTCTGGCCAGTTTGATGCCATTACCAACATGCTGATTTTTGTTATTTGGTTCTTCTACTGCATGGTCTTTGTGGGCGTGATGAAGATGCGGAAGACCCGTCCTGACCTTCACCGGCCGTACAAGGTGCCGCTGTATCCAATCATTCCCCTGATTGCTTTGGTCGGTGGGACCTTTATACTAATTAGTACCCTGATTCAGCAGTTCGTTACCACCGCTATCGGAATCGTAATTACGCTGATCGGTGTACCAATTTATTACTACATGCAGAAGAAAAAGGGGATTAATTAAATTTTGTCGAGGCTGCTCACGGAGGTGGGTGGTCTTTTTTAGTGAGGCTGGGAAGTCTTCTCGTATCTGGATAAACCGTTTGCTTGTAATTACGTGAATTTGTGCAATTATGAACATACTCTATTGAGAAAGAGAGTGTTTGTTATAGCTAACAATCAAAAGGTTGCTGTTATTAACTGGTAGCTGTCGTGGTATCGGTAAAGATATTGCGGAACAATTGGGCGAAGATGATTACGCAATGGTGATTAACGATTTCCACCAGGAACAGGTGGAAAAGACTGCTAAGGAATTAGCTGATAAGGGCTATCAAGTGGTTGCCGCTGCAGGTGATGTTTCGAAGAAGGAAACGCACGAAATGCTGATTAAGACGGCGGTTGATAATTTCGGCCACTTGGACACTTATATTAACAATGCCGGGATTGCTTAAATTGGTAACTTGATTGACGAATCGGCAGAAGATTTCCACAAGATCTATGCGGCCAACGTGGACAGTGTGTTATTCGGAATGCAGGCTGCTGCCGCGCAATTTAAGAAGCAGGATGACGGTGATAAAATCCGGAAGATTATTAACGCTTCAAGTATTGCCGGTCACATCGGCTATGAATTACTGGGAGCATACTCTTCCACTAAGTTTGCTATCCGGGGGTTAACCCAAGTCGCCGCTAAGGAATTGGCTAAGTACAACATCACCGTTAATGCTTACTGCCCAGGGATCGTCGGCACCGACATGTGGGATTACATTTACCAAGTCGGATTACATGACTGGCCAGGCCGTACAGATTGACGGTGGTGTACAGTTTATTTAATGTGCGGGTGTTGGTAGAAGAATTGTATGCAAAGGGGCTGTGACATAAGTCCTTTAAACTAAGAGAACCGTTCGGAATTTCATTTGAAATTCTGAGCGGTTCTTCCTTTGTTTTATATATCCTTTCGAGGGTATTTTGAAGACATCGACGGGCTGGTCGGTGTCTTTTTCTTTTACTAACACATATTTTAAAGGAAAACGGAGTTAAATGAAATCCGAAAATTTCATCTAACTCCGCTTATTATTAGGGACTTATGTCACAGCCCCTTTGTACATCCATTAATAATTACTTGTTTTCGTACTGACCGCTAACCGGGTTCATCGTCTGAACCTGATTAGTTTCTGGATTGAATTGGTAAATCCCGTCCAGGTGGGCAATGTTCGGGTCACCGTTGCTGTCCCGGACTTCCACTTGGTAATTGCCCTTGCTGTTTGGCTGCTGGCTAACCGTGTAGCGCATGCCCTGGCCATTTACGCCGCTGGCCTTGACGAATTGGTTAACTACGGCACCCTGTTGGTCGACATTGCTGTTGGGCTGGGCTGCATAACTGGTGTGCGTATTAGCGCTCACGCTGGATGCTGAAACGGCTGCCTTCTGGCTAGCAGCCTGGGCATCGCTGGAGCTGGCTTTCTTACTTGAAGATTGTGCAACCTTAGCCGTTTGGGGGTGGTTGACCTTTGAACTTGGGGCGGCACTATTATTAGCACAACCAGCTAACCCTAACGCAACCAAGGCAACTAAAGAACCGCTAACGATTTTTTTCTTCATTGTAATCATAATTACAACCCCCAATTCTCTAAATTTGAGTGTTTAGAACGTCAGTTGATAGTTAATTAATAATTTCTTTACACATCTATTGTAATACTTTTGCAACAATTATGTAACACTTTAGTTACTTTATTTTAAACTTCTTGCTTTTTTCACCAAGGAGAGTAAACTACATAATCGTTAAGTACCAAATGATTATGTACCGAACTAATAAGGAGGATCGACGTGGAAATAACTGATGACCAACTCTTCAAGCAGCTCTACTGTGTAATTGGTGAAATTCATCAGGTCGCGCAAACCCAGCTCGCCAAGCAGGCCACCTTTCGCGGACAGGGCCGCTTGCTATTCCTGCTTGCCAATAACGAGGGCGTCTCACAACGAGAACTCGCCAACCTGGCGCGCGTGCAACCCGGCTCGATTAGCGAAGTCTTAGAACGGCTCGAAAAGGACCAGCTCGTCGAACGTTGGCGTGACCAACAGGACCGCCGGATTGTCCGCGTAAAGTTAACCGCACGGGGCCGCCAGCTGCACGCAAAGAACTTACGGGCCCGGCAAAAATTTGAACAACAGCTGCTACAAAACGTTTCGGCGGCGGAGCGGGCAACCTTCTTGCAGGTGCTGCAAAAAGTTCATGATGAATTGGCCGCTCACTACGGCCAACTAATACCCAAGCAACGGAAAGCGGGTGCAAAAGTTTGATTAAAATTGCCAAAAAGAACCTCGTTGGCTGGGCCACCACTTTAGCGGTCCTCTTCCTCCTGATTCAAGTCGCTTGCGACCTCTACCTGCCAACGGTAACCTCCGAACTGGTGGACAAAGGGATCATGCAGCGAAACTTTGCTTACATTTGGAAAGACGGCATTTATATGCTGGTAGTGGCGGCAATCGGCCTATTAGCCGCGGCGGGAAACGTCTATTTTGCCGCTACCCAGGCAATGCAGGTGGGGGAGAAGCTTCGCCAGCAAATCTTCCACCGAATTTTACGCTTCTCCAGTAAGGAAATTAACCAATTTGGTGATTCCTCACTGATAACTCGTTCCACTAACGATATTGTTCAAATCCAAAACGTCATGGTCCAGGTCCTCCGAATGATGCTCCAGTCGCCAATCATGCTGGTGGCGGCCTGTGTCCTGGCCTATGTCCGAGAACCACGGTTGACCCGGGTCTTCCTCATTAGCCTGCCGATCTTGGCAGTTGTCGTGCTAGTAGTAATGTACCTAGCAGTGCCGCTGTTTAAGAGCATCCAAAAGAAGACCGACCGGATTAACCTGGTCTTTCGAGAGGGCTTGACCGGCGTCCGGGTTATCCGGGCCTTCCGGGAAGAGCACCGGGAGCAGGCCCGCTTTCAAGCAGCCAACGAGGACTCTACCCAGACCGGGATCAAGGCCTTCACGCTGGTCTCCTTCCTCTTCCCAGTCATGACCCTAATTCTCAGTTTGACCAACGTCGGCATCATCCTACTCGGTAGCCACCTGATTGCGGGAATGACCATGCAGGTTGGTAACCTGATTGCCTTTCTGACCTACGCGACCCAAATCATGATTAGCTTCATGATGCTCTCAATGATCTTCGTCTTTGTTCCCCGGGCCTCGGCCTCGGCCGCCCGGGTCAACGCCGTTTTGGAAGAACCGATTTCGGTTGCCGACGCTCCAGCCGACCAGCAGGTGCAGATTCCCGCTGGCCAGCCGGCGAGCCTGAGCTTTGACCACGTTGACTTCCGGTACGATGGAGCAGAAAAATTAGCCCTGCACGACCTCAACTTCCGGGTGAAAGCGGGCCAAACCCTGGCGATTATTGGTGGGACTGGTTCCGGGAAGTCAACCCTGGTTAACCTGATCCCCCGCCTGTTTGACATCGAAAGCGGCGAGATTAAGGTTGACGGTCAGCCGATTAAACGGTTGAGCCAGCATGACCTCCACGCCGCCATCTCCATCACCCAGCAAAAGGCGGTCCTTTTCTCCGGCACGATCCGTTCCAACTTGCAGTTCGGCAACGAAAAAGCCACTGATGACCAGATGTGGCACGCTTTGGAAATCGCCCAGGCCGCGGACTTTGTCAAAGCGGCGGGGGGCTTAGATGCACCGGTTGAGCAGGACGGGAGCAACTTTTCCGGTGGGCAGCGCCAGCGGCTTGCCATCGCCCGGACACTGATTAAACCGGCGTCGATTTACATCTTTGATGACTCCTTCTCGGCCCTGGACTTCAAGACGGATGCCCAGCTCCGGTTAGCCCTGCGCAACGACCCGCAGATTCAACAAGCGGTAACGGTAATCGTCGCCCAGCGGGTTTCGACCGTTGCCGACGCTGACCTGATCCTGGTATTGGATGAAGGAGAGGTCGTCGGCCAGGGAACCCACGATGAATTGCGGGCGGAAAACAAGACCTATCAGCAGATCGTTGAATCGCAAATTCAGAAAGGGGATGAAGAACGTGCAGCGCAGACCCAAAAAGATTAGCAAGGCCAAGCACTTCTGGCCAACGACCCGGCGCCTGATTGCCTACCTGCGCCCGTGGAGGGCGGGGGTGATTTTTTCAATCATCCTTGCCATTACGTCCGTCATCCTGTCGATTATTGCACCGAAGATTTTGGGTGAGGCCACGACCGTAATTTACAACGGGGTCATGAAGGGCTACCGCGAGATGCGGGCGGGCCAGCACCTAACCAGCTTGCCGATTGACTTCCACCGGATTTTGCAAATTGGGATCATCGTAATCCTCCTCTATGTCTTTTCCGGCCTCTTCAGCTTTGCCCAGCAGGTGGTCATGACCCGGATTTCCCAGCGGGTCGTCTACACCTTGCGCCAGGACCTCAAGCAAAAGCTCAGCCGGGTACCGGTAAAATTCTACGATACCCATAGCAACGGTGACATCATGAGCCGGATGGTCAATGATATGGACAACATTGCCGGCACCCTTCAGCAGAGTCTGATCCAGATCCTGACCAGCAGCATTACCTTTGTCGGGGTCCTGGCTTTGATGCTGTCAATCAGCTGGCAGCTGACCCTTGTGGCCCTGGTAATGATTCCCCTGAGCCTGGTGGTCGTTGCATTTGTTGCCCCGACCGCCCAGCGGCTCTTTAGCCGCCAGCAGGCAGCCCTAGGGAAGATCAATGGCCAGGTTGAAGAAACCTATGCCGGGCACACAATCGTGCGGACCTTTAACAAGGAACAAGACGAAGAAGTACAGTTTGCCCAGAAGAACCATGACTACTACCGGGCGGCTTGGCGGGCGCAGTTCTTTTCCATCCTGATCTTTCCCCTGATGAACTTCATCCGCAACCTTGGCTACCTGTTAGTGGCCGTCGGTGGGGCACTGGCCGTCATCCGTGGGCAGGTCACACTGGGGAACGTGCAGGCCTTCCTGCAGTACACCAACCAGTTTTCCCAGCCGATTACCCAGGTTGCCAACCTCAGCAGCACCATCCAGCAGACCGTGGCGTCGGCGGAACGGATTTTTGCGGTCCTCGATGCCGAGGAGATGGATAACCAGCTGATTGCCAACCAGCCACTGAACGAAGAGCCGGTTCCCAAGATTGAGTTTCGGGACGTCCGTTTCTCCTACAACGACGAGCCGCTGATTGAGGACTTTAACTTGCGGGCCCAGCCCAACCACATGGTGGCGATCGTCGGTCCCACCGGTGCCGGTAAGACGACGATCATCAACCTGTTGGAACGCTTCTACGAGGTCCAAGGGGGCCATATCTACCTCGATGGCCAGGACACCCGGTCCATGACCAGGGACGACCTGCGCAAGCACATTGGGATGGTCCTCCAAGATACCTGGCTGTTTACTGGTACCATCTTTGAGAACATCAAGTACGGGCGTGAAGATGCCAGTGACGAAGAAGTGTACCAGGCTGCCAAAATGGCCTATGCCGACAGCTTTATCCGGGAACTCCCGGATGGCTACCAAACCGTACTGAACGAGTCAGCATCCAACATTTCGCAGGGCCAGCGGCAACTCCTGACGATTGCCCGGGCCTTCCTTGCCAACCCGGAGATTTTGATTTTAGATGAGGCCACCAGTTCGGTCGACACCCGGACGGAAGCGCTGATCCAGACGGCAATGAATGATTTGCAGAAGAACCGGACCAGCTTTGTGGTGGCCCACCGCCTATCGACCATTCGCAATGCTGAGCAGATTGTGGTCGTCAGCCACGGCCATATCATCGAAACCGGGAACCACGATCAATTGATGGCGAAGAATGGTTTCTACGCTGACCTTTACAACAGTCAGTTCCTTGGTAATAATATTTAGTAAAAAGAAGATAGAGAGTGGGAAATAACCTCCTCGACAAGGCGTATGGCTAACCTAGGACGATAGTTGGCACGGTACGGGCCGGCTAGCGTTCGTAGTTAGACACTAGCCTTGTGGTTATTTTCCACGTTATCTTTGTAATAGTTAAGAACTAGCAAAAGGCTAGCGAGAAAAAACCGTTTTCTCCCAGCTTCCTATTTTTAGAAGGGAATAATTGATGAAACGTTTTACCAAAACGGTTGCCCAGTTAAACGCACTGGCTGATGACGGAATTGTTCCAGGAATCAACTACCTAATTTTTCGGGGACAAGAAAGAATTCGTGAGACCAGGGGGTTCGCCCAAACGCGGCCCATGCCAGAAGTATTGACGCCAGCCATGCAGTATGACTTGGCCTCCCTCACTAAGGTGGTCGGGACGGTGCCGGTCATTATGATGCTGGTCCAAACTGGCCAGTTAGCCCTGGATGACCCGGTGCAAAAATACTTGCCCCAGTTTAGCGACCAGCGGCCAACCATTCGCCACCTCCTGACCCATACTTCCGGGATCAGCGGCTATATCCCGCACCGCGACCAGTTGGGGCCGCAGGAGTTGAAGCAGGCCTTTCTCAGCCAGCAGCGGGTAGACAGTTCTTTTAACCGGCAGATTCGCTACGCTGACGTTAACTTTCTATACCTTGGCTGGATTATTGAGGCGGTTTGCCACCAGGCGGTCCAAACGGTGATTACGGAACGGGTCCTCCGTCCGCTGAAGCTGACGGGGGCAACCTTTCAGCCGCTGGCTAGCCGGTGTGTTCCCACCGAAATTCAGGCTGGCCGGGGACTGATCCGTGGTAGCGTCCATGACCCGAAAGCCTTTATTTTAGGTAAGCATTGTGGCTGCGCCGGCCTGTTCGCAACCATGACGGATCTGGAGCAATTCAGCCGTGCCCTGATTGAAAGCAACCTGGCCGGGCTGTTGACCCC
This sequence comes from Limosilactobacillus antri DSM 16041, assembly GCF_000160835.1. GTDB lineage: Bacteria > Bacillota > Bacilli > Lactobacillales > Lactobacillaceae > Limosilactobacillus > Limosilactobacillus antri. The sequence continues at coordinate 700,102 of NZ_GG700732.1, read as the reverse complement.
CGAAACGGTGGCCAGCTTCTTCCGTGACCAAACGCTGATTCCTGGGCCACACAGCCGTTCCTTCGGCTGGAAACTCCTTCATTCTCACGCGGCTGATCACCACCTGCTGATTAGCCACACCGGCTTTACGGGAACTTGGCTGATTCTGGACCGGCAGACTGACCAGGGAATGATTGTTCTAACCAATCGGGTACACCCGACCGCCCGCAATCAGGCCTACCTGGACCGGCGCGACCAGCTCTTTGCCACCTACTTAGCAGAAATGCAATTGGCTTAATTTTTATTCACTACTGGCTAGGGACCAGCTAGCCCGCTATTTAAGGAGAGCTTGGCCGTTGACAAGCATTTGCAAAGCGTTTATGATATTTAATAAATTATCTCGAATGTGAATAAAATTTGCTAGAGCCAAGGAGGGGGAGCCGAGATGGACCGCAAAGAGCGCCGGCGCTTTATTGCCCAGTTAGTTAATGAAAGAAAAATTGAAACCCAGGATGAGCTGCTGCAGCTGCTCACCGATGCCGGGATTGAAACCACCCAGGCGACGATTTCACGTGATATTCACACCCTCAACATCGTCAAATCCAGCGATGCCAATGGTCATACCTACTACGTCCAGCTGCAAAAGGACCCGGCACATAACTACGACCGCCTGTACCTAGGTATTCGTAATAACGTCCGGACGATTGAAACGGTTCAATTTATCAACGTGGTTAAGACGGAACTGAACTCCAGCTATGCGACAATCCTCGCGGGGATGTTTGATGAGCTGGACGTGCCGGAGGTGATTGGGACGCTGGCGGGGAATGATACGCTGATCCTAATCAGTAAGACCCCGGAAGACGCGCAGAAGGTTTACCAGTTGATCATGGACCATATGAATGGCTAATAAAAACGGCCCTGAGAATTGCTCTCGGAGCCGTTTAATAGTTTAAAATGTAGGTTTGATTTGCAAAGATTCAGCGGCTGTCAAGTCTGCTTCTGGATACTTATTGTGCAGGGCCGTCAGCAGGAGGTGCTTGGCGATCTCGCCGTTCCGGGTCAGAATCGGTCCGTGGAAGTATGAACAGTAGACTTCCTTGTAAATTGCCCCTTCCGTACCGTCCTCGCCGTTATTGCCATTGCCGGATACCACGGTCCCCAACGGTCGTTCCCCCTTGCCAAGAAAGGTTCGGCCGTTGTGGTTTTCAAAGCCGTGGTATTCCTGGCCATTTTCCTCATTTTTAATGGTAATGTTGCCGATGAAGCGGTGGTGGTCCTGGCTCAGGGTATAGTGGTCCAGCAGGCCCAAGCCCTGGATCTTTTCGCCGTTAGCACCGATGTAGTAGTGGCCCAGCAATTGGTAGCCACCGCAAATGGCCAGGAGGGGCTTGTTATCATCGATGAACTTCTTGATTGCCGCCCGTTTTTGGGGAAGGTCCTTGGCAACTACGAACTGCTCATAGTCCTGCCCGCCGCCGAACAGGGCGATGTCAAAGCGGTCGGGGGCGAAATCATCGTCGATACTGATGACCTCGACGGCGATGTCGGCATCCATCTGCTGGGCATAGTAGCGTAAAGCAATGATGTTGCCCACGTCGCTGTATGTGTTTAGCAAGTTGCCGTAAAGGTGGGCGAGACGCAAGTGGTACTTTGCCATTAGTCCATTCCTCCTTTGATGTACTTTTGCTCGGCTAACAGTTTGCGTAGCTGGAGCACCGCCGTATAGGTTGCCAGGAGGTAGACCCGCTTGGTCGGCAGTTCCTTGATCTTTTGGATTACTTGGCCCAGGTTCGGTTCTTCCCAGAGTTTATCCACCCCGGCCATCTCCAGGCGGGTCCGGATGTCCCGGTAGCGTTCGCCGCCGACGAGGTACTGGCGGACGTCTGCTTGGGCAAACTGCTCAAAGTTGCCGTCCCAGATCCAACTGGTGTCAATCCCATCCGCATAATTAGCGTTGAGCAGGAAGCCGAGGCTAAACGGCTCTTGGTCGGTAGCAATCATGTTCAGGACCTGATTAAGCCCGACCGGATTTTTAACCAAAATCAGGGTGACCTCCTTACCGGCGACGTTGATCACTTCTTGCCGGCCGAAGACCCGCTCGTCACTTTCAAAGGCCGTCCGGATCTGTTCCGGACTGACGCCAAATTGGCGGCCGACGGCATAGGCCGCCAGGGCGTTATAAATGTTGTAAAGGCCGCCGACGTTGATGGTGTATTCGTGCCCATCAATTTCAAAGGTTGATTTGGTGGGGGTCAACTCATCCAGCTTTGTCACTGCGTAGGTCAGCTTCGGCCGGTGAAAACCACAGTGGGGGCAGAAGTAATCGCCCAGACCGGCATAGGTTCGCAGGTGGTAGCGGAGGATGTGCTGGCACTTTGGACAGAGCAGCCCGTCAGTATTGGCCGGGGCGTCAAAGGCCTCCCGGTGTTCATGGGCGAAGCCATAGTAGACAACCGGGTTCGGCAAATCCTGACTGTGGAAAATTTGTTCATCGCCGTTGGCAATCACGGTCGCTTGCGGAGCGCGACGAACGCCCGCCAGGATTTTATCGTAAGTGGTATAGATTTCCCCGTAACGATCCATTTGGTCGCGGAAGATGTTGGTGAAGACAAAGGCGGCCGGCTTGATAAACTGGGTCACCTTAATCACGTTGGCTTCGTCCACTTCTAAGACGGCGAGCCCCTTTTGGTGGGGCCGGGGCGCCGTGATAAAGGTGGTCACGATGCCCTGCTCCATGTTGGAACCGGTCGAATTAGTCAGCACCTGTTCATACTTGGTCCGCAAGACCCGGGTGCTCAGGGCCGTGGTGAGTGTTTTGCCGTTTGTCCCGGTGACGATCACCAGGTCGTATCGTTCGCTGAAGCTGCGTAAAATATGGGGATCAATCAGTAAGGTCAGTTGACCGGGCAGCGAGCTGCCCCCGTTGCGGAAGTGGTGCAAAAACCAGTAGCTGGACCGGCCAACCCGTTCCGCAATCGTACTACGAATAGACATTAGATTAGCTCCTTCCTACCCCCAAAGGAAATAATGATTATTTATTCTAACCTTATTGTTCGAAAAATAAAAGTGATTAGGTTAGAATGGGGCCCGGGATAGGGGAAGTATTTAAAAGCCCCGCTCTTTCAGATATAATGAAATTACTATGCAAAAAAGGAGCAAGCAGACGTGGCACAGCTATTTTTTAAATACGGTGCAATGAATTCGGGGAAGTCCATTGACATCCTCAAGGTTGCCCATAACTATGAGGAACAGGGCAAGCCGGTCGTTTTGATGACCAGCGGGGTTGATAACCGCTCTGGGCAAGGGGTAATCGCGAGCCGGATCGGCCTTAAACGGCGGGTCCAGCCGGTGATGGACGATACGAATATTTATGATTACGTTAAGAATATCGACCACCAGGTCTACTGCGTGCTGATCGACGAAGCACAGTTCTTGAAAAAAGAACATATTTTGCAGCTAATCAAGATTGTCGACGAGCTGGACATTCCCGTAATGGCGTTTGGCCTCAAGAATGATTTCCGCAACGAGCTCTTTGAGGGGGCCAAGTACCTGCTGATTTACGCCGATAAGATTGAGGAAATGAAGACCATCTGCTGGTTCTGTCCGCACAAGGCGACGATGAACCTGCGGATTCACGATGGCCAGCCGGTTTACGAGGGGGAGCAGGTCCAGATTGGCGGCAACGAGTCGTACTACCCGGTCTGCCGCAAGCATTACTTTCACCCACAACTAGCAAAGAAAGAGGAGGACTAATTAATGGAAATTTCAGAAATCTTCGACAAACTTCAGGCGGTTGCTGACCGGTACGACGAATTGAACGAACTGATCAGCGACCCGGAGGTAATCGCGGATTCCCAGCGCTTTATGAAGCTATCGAAGGAAGAGGGGAGCTTGCGGGAAACGGTTGAAAAGTACAACGAGTACAAGCAGGTCACCCAAACCATCAAGGATGACGAGGAAATGCTGCGGGAAACCGACGATCCCGACCTGGCGGCGATGACCAAGGATGAACTGGCGGAGTCCAAGGAGCGTCAGGAACAGTTGGAAAAGGAACTGGAAGTCCTGTTGATCCCCAAGGACCCCAATGACGACAAGAACATCATTATGGAAATCCGCGGCGCCGCCGGTGGGGATGAAGCCAGCCTCTTCGCAGCCGACCTCTATAATATGTACCTTCACTACGCGGAAAAGCAGGGTTGGAAGGTTGAAGTGGTCGACAAGAGCGAAACCGAAGTCGGTGGCTTCAAGGAAATTGCCCTGATGATTACGGGAACTAACGTCTACTCCAAGCTCAAGTTTGAAAACGGTGCCCACCGGGTTCAGCGGGTACCGGTAACTGAATCCGCGGGCCGGGTCCACACTTCCACCGCAACCGTGGGGGTAATGCCAGAAGCCGAGGACGTCGACGTTGACATCGACCCCAAGGACATCCGGGTTGACGTCTACCGGTCTAGTGGTGCCGGTGGTCAGCACGTCAACAAGACCTCATCGGCGGTTCGGATGACCCACCTGCCGACCGGGATCGTGGTGGCAATGCAAGACGAACGGTCCCAGCAGCAAAACCGGGCCAAAGCGATGCGGATCCTGAAGTCACGGGTCTATGATTACTACCAGCAAAAGGAACAAAACGCCTACGATAAAAAGCGGAAGAACGCCATCGGGACGGGGGACCGTTCTGAACGGATCCGGACTTACAACTACCCGCAAAACCGGGTCACCGACCACCGGATTGGCCTGACCTTAAACAAGCTGGACAAGATCATGTCCGGAGAACTTGATGAGATCATCGAGGCCCTAATTGTGGCGGACCAGACCGAAAAGCTGGAGCAGCTGCGCAATGAGTAGCCGCCAGGCCTGGACCTACTTTGCGGCCCAGCGCTGGGCGGCTGGACAGCTTGTAGCAAGCGATGTCGACCCCAGCGCGCCGCAGTTTTTGTTAGAACAGCGCCACGACTGGGATACAACCCATTTACTCCTCCATAACCGGGAGCAGATGCCGGCAGACGAAATTACCTGGTTTCAACGGGCGGTCGCCCAGCTGCTCAACCACGTTCCCGCCCAGTACATTGTTGGGCAAACGAGCTTTTACGGCCGCCAGTTTAAGGTGACCCCTGCGGTCTTGGTACCAGAGGCCGAGACGGCCGAGCTGGTTGAATGGGTGCTCGCCGCTCTGCCAGCGGACCGTGAGCTGCGCGTGCTGGACTTGGGGACCGGCAGTGGGGTAATTGGGATTACGCTGGCCTTAGAACGGCCCTGCTGGTCGGTAACGCTGAGCGATATTTCTCCGGCCGCCCTGGCAGTGGCCCGGGAAAATGCCCAGCGGCACCAGCTGGCGTTGCCGCTAGTAGAGAGCGACCTGTTTGCCAACCTGGCGGACCAGCGCTACGATGTGATTGTAACCAACCCGCCCTACATTGATCCGGCCGCTACGGCGCTGATGGATCAGGCAGTCTTGGAGAACGAACCGCGGGTTGCGCTCTTCGCTGATGAACACGGTCTGGGCTTTTACCACCGCCTCTTTGAACAGGCCGGCCGGCACCTGAGACCAAGCGGTCAGCTCTTTGGCGAAACGGGGTATGACCAGGAACAAAGCATTCAGGCACTGTTAAAGCGGTGTGATCAACAAGCCCGGATGGCGGTCCGCCATGACGTGGCTGGCAAAATGAGGATGATACACGCATGGGATTTTTCTGGCACAGGAGGAAATTAGCAAGAATGAATACCAAGATTTATCGGCTAAACCAAATTGACGAAGCCGCGGCCGCAATCCGACGGGGCGAGCTAGTGGCCTTTCCCACGGAGACGGTTTACGGGTTAGGCGCCGACGCGACGAATGAGCCGGCGGTAAAGAACGTTTACCTGGCGAAGGGGCGGCCAAGCGATAATCCGCTGATTGTCCACGTCAATTCGGTCGCAATGGTTGAACAGTACGCGGCGGAAATTCCGGAAAAGGCCCGCAAACTAATGGCCGCGTTCTGGCCGGGCTCCTTGACGATTATTTTAAAAATCAAGCGGGGGGCCCTTTCCAAGACGGTGACCGGCGGCCTGTCGACGGTTGCCTTCCGTTTTCCGGATAACCAGCCAACCCTTGATTTAATCGGCAAGGCGGGTGTGCCGATTGTCGGCCCATCTGCTAATACTTCTGGCAAACCGAGCCCGACGACTGCCCAGCACGTTTACCATGACCTAAACGGCAAGATTACCGGGATCCTGGATGACGGGCCGACCCGGGTCGGGGTGGAATCGACGGTGCTGGATATGTCGACGGAAACTCCGGTAATTTTGCGGCCGGGTGCCGTCACCAAGCAGGACATCGAGGGGGTAATCGGGTCGATTGACCTCAACCACCACCAGGTTGGCAAAAACGAAACGCCCAAGGCACCGGGGATGAAGTATAAGCACTACGCCCCGAGTGCTCAGGTCTACATTGTTGATGACGGAACCGACTGGTCAACGGTTGTTCGCTGGATTGCTCAGCAGCCCTTCGACGTTGGTGTGATGGCCGAAGAGCAGATCCTCCAGCAGCTGACCCTGCCGATGAACGCGGTCCAGTTTTCACTTGGGACGGGAGTAGCAGACGCCAGTGCCCGTCTGTTCGATGGCCTGCGGGGCTTTGATGACCAGCCTAACGTCAAGGCGATTGTCACTGAGGCCTTTCCCGCAAAGAACCTGGGCCGGGCCTACATGAACCGGCTTAATAAATCTGCCGGTGGGGCTCACTTTGATCCGGCGCAAGTAAAATAATGAGCAAAGCACGAAAAAATATTGTGGGAAGCTAACAACTTCTCATTTTTTTTGGTAAAATAGTGGAGAAATTCAAAGGAGTGTTTTTGGCATGGGAAAATTTGAAGTTATGGATCACCCGCTGATCCAGCATAAGTTGACGATGATTCGTGATAAGAACGTCGGAACAAAATTCTTCCGGGAAACGGTGAAGGAAATTTCAACCTTAATGGCGTACGAAGTGGCGCGGGATATGCCGCTAAAGGACGTTGAGGTGGAGACGCCAATTGCCAAGACCACTAAGAAGGAACTGGCCGGAAAGAAGGTTGCCATTATTCCAATTCTCCGGGCCGGGCTCGGCATGGTTGACGGAATGACGGACCTGATTCCGGCAGCCAAGATTGGCTTTATCGGAATGTACCGGGACGAAAAGACGCTGAAGCCGCACGAGTACTTTGTCAAGCTGCCCAACGACATTACCGAACGGCAGCTCTTCATCGTTGACCCGATGCTGGCCACCGGTGGTTCTGCCATGATGGCGATTGAAGCGCTGAAGAAGCGGGGTTGCCAGGAGAAGAACATGAAGTTTGCCTGCCTGGTCGCGGCGCCAGAAGGGGTGAAGGCCGTTCGCGAAGCCTACCCTGACGTGGACATTTACGCCGCCGGGCTGGACGACCACCTGAATGCTGATGGCTACATTGTTCCTGGATTAGGGGACGCCGGTGACCGGCTCTTCGGGACTAAGTAGATCGTTCAATTTGAAAAAAGCAACCGTTATGAAAAGGTAAAACTTGCGGGCGGCTGCTTTTTTATTATCCAGAAAAGGGTACAATGGCAATTAGTTTGAAGTGAAGGGGATGCCCAAGATGTTAGAGCACTACTGGTCGCGGTGGCGGCTAGTCCTGCTGCTGGTCCTCAGTCTAGTGGGGGCGGCAGCCTTGTTTTTTACCAGCCATAACCAGCAATTTTACCAGCGGCCGATTGCCCGGGTCGAGCGGGTTCAGCCGGGCGCGGTTCGCCGGACCAGTGACCAGTTTCAAAATGTCGACCATCAACACCAGCAGCGCCTAACGGTCCGGCTTCTCAACACGGCAGCACGGGGGCAGCAGCTAACGGTAAGCAACACTTACAGCGACTCGCAGCCGATGGACCTGCGCTACCACCGGGGCGACCAGCTCTTTTTAAGCCAGCTCAAAAGCCGGCATGGCCGCCTGAGTGCAAACGTGGCGGGCTACAAACGTGACGGCGTGATCGTCTTCCTGTTTTGGCTGGTCTGCCTGCTCTTGCTAATGATGATGGGCAGTGCGGGAGCCCTGGCCCTGCTTAGCGTCCTGGTCAATACCATCCTCTTTATCCTGGCAATCATAATCGATTTGAAAAACAACGGGGAACACGTCATGCTGATCTTTGGGTCCCTCGCGGTTATTTTTACGGTCGTCAGCCTCCTGCTGATTTTGGGGCCGACGAAGAAAATGCTGGCTACCGCGGCGGCGACGATTATTGGGACCTTTACTGCCCTAGGGGTCAGCCTGCTGGTCTTTAACTGGACCCATGAGCGGGGGATTTACTATGAATCCATGCAGTACGTTACCCAGATTCCCCGGCCGCTCTTTCTGGCGGAAACTCTGCTGGGCTCCTTGGGGGCGGTAATGGACGAATCCAGCGACATTATTGCGACCCTCTTTGAACTAAAGCAGCTCAACCCGGCAGTTTCTCGGACCACGCTCTTCTTATCGGGACGTAGCGTCGGCAAGTCGATCATGGGCCCGCTGGTCAACGTACTCTTCCTGATTTTTATGGCCGACACTTTTACCTCGAGCCTGCTCTACATTAAAAATGGAAATTCCTGGGGCTACACCTTTGCGATGAACATGAGCCTGGGAACGGTGCAGAGCCTGGTCAGCGGGATTGGGATTGTACTGGCTGTCCCGCTGGTCAGCGGCTTTGGGGCACTCTTATTGGGGAGGCGAACGTTAAAATGAGTACGATTACGGCTTTGGGGCTGGTCCTGTTAGTGCTGATGGTGCTAGTGGGTGGCAAACAGGGGTGGACGGCATTTTTGAGCCTCCTGTTAAACTTTGGCTTCCTTTACTTTGCCATTGTCCTGATTGCCTTTCACGTGCCGCCGCTCTTCGTGACGGTGACGACCGGAATCATTATCCTGGCGGTGACAATTTTTATGGGGGAGGACGACCTTCGAACGACGGTGACCGCTTTTTACGCCTCGCTAATCGTGACCGCGGTCTTGATCTTGCTAATTGTCCTGGTTGAACACTGGGCGATGGTGCAGGGCTTCGGGACCGAAGACAGTGATGACTTGGAAGGGATGTCGATTTTGATCGGCATCAGCTACTTTAAGGTGCTGATCACGGTGACAACCTTGAGTACTCTGGGGGCGATCGCCGAGGCGGCAATGGCAATTTCGGCCGGCCTGACCGAAATCCTCACAACCCACCCGGAGGCGAGCGACCGGCAGTTGCTGCGCAGCGGGATGGCGATCGGCCGGCAAATTATTGGGACGACCCTCAATACTCTGTTTTTCGGCTTTTTCGGCGGTTTTTTAGCCCTTTTTATCTGGTTCGCCGGTCTGCACTACTCGCTCGGGACGATTATGAATAATAAAATCTTTGTGGCCGAGATGATTGAAATCCTGATTTCCTTTATCGGCGTGCTGCTGACGGTACCGACGACGGCGTGGATCATGACTAAGCGCCGCAGCAAGGTGGCCCCGCGGTGAAAACCAAGGAGCTGTGACGTAAGAACTATTACTAAGTTGAAAATCGAATAGCGCGGTACACAAATGAGGCCTAAAGCTCGGCAAAGCCGAACTCTAGGCCTCTATTTGTGCTCTCTAAAGACTAGCTGCGTGTCGAATGACGAGGTCGTAACCGAGTTCTATCTCGCTCCCTTTTCCTTCCCGGTTGGGTTAAGTCCCGATAATGGGCTGGATTAAAATTCAATTAGTATGAATGATAAACCAACCCCAAGAAGCGTTGAAATTACGTTGAAAGCGCGTCGTGACGCGGCCAAACAGTTAATCAGATTTGTCCTATTTGTCTAATGTTTTTTGAAATTTACGGCAAATAATGATATATTAACTATCGTAACTTGGGCTAATTCGTTTTCTTTGCGACGTTTTCCAATTTACAGCCAAATTATTGTTATAAGGAAAGAGGTGGAATATGAATGGGCGGTGATGCTTTAACTTTTAAGCTTTTCGGACTTACGTTCAATACAACGAACATTGTTTCTGGACTGATTATCTACGCAATCGTGTTCTTCACTCTTTACGGGATGTCACGAAAGATCAAGATGAAGCCGACCGGTGCACAAAACGTGTTTGAATGGCTGGTCGACTTTACCAACGGGATTGTCCGGAGCCAGATGCCGGCATCAGAACAGGGCCATTATAGTTTCTTTGCTTTCGTTCTCTTTGTCTTCATCTTCTTCGCTAACCAGTTCGGTCTGATCTTCCAGTTCCATTGGAACGGTGCGGAAGTGCTTAGAAGTCCAACGGCGGACCCTGTCGTTACGTTAACGTTCTCACTGATGGTAATGGCCCTGGCCCACTTTGCCGGGGTGGCACACAACGGTTTAGGCGGCTATTTAAAGGGCTATACAAAGCCATTCTTACTGATGATGCCGGTTAACATCATTGAAGACTTTGCTAACTTCTTGACGCTGGGTCTCCGTATCTTTGGTAACATTTTTGCCGGTGAACTATTAATGAGTTTAATTGCCAACATGGCCTTTTCACATGGTGCATTGACAATTATCCCCGGATTGCTGTTGGAGCTTGCATGGCAAGGCTTCTCGGTATTCATTGGTTCAATCCAGGCATATGTCTTTGTAACATTAACGACGGTTTATATTTCTCGGAAGGTTTCCGAATAATAATCTCTAAGGAGGAATTTTAAAATGGCATTAGGTGCAATTGCTGCAGGACTCGCTGCTATGGGTGCCGCTATCGGTGGTGGTATTGGTGATGGTATCTTAATCGGTCACACTGTCGACAGTATCGCTCGTCAACCAGAATTACAAAGTCGTCTACAAGCAACGATGTTCATCGGTGTTGGTTTGATTGAAGCCATGCCGATCATCGCGATCGTTATCGGCTTCCTTGTTATGAACAAGTAATTATTGCAATCACTTATTTTTTATTTAGACAAGGAGGTGTCAATAGATGTTTGTGAACAATGTGTTAGCTGAATCAAACAGTTTATACGTTGGTGACCTGATTTTCTACATTGTCACCTTCATTATCCTGATGTTGCTGGTCAAGCACTTCGCTTGGGGTCCAGTTACTGACATGATGAAGAAGCGGGCCGACAAGATTGCCAGTGATATCGACAATGCTGCCCGGTCCCGTGAGAGTGCGGCAAAGATGGCCGCTAAGCGCCAAGCAGAACTGCAAAATTCACGTCAAGAAGCTGCTGACATTGTCAACAATGCCAAGAAGTCAGCCGAAACACAACGAGCACAAATTGTTGAGGCAGCACAAAACGATGCTCAAGCACTCAAACAACAGGCGCAGCAAGATGCTGAACAGGCACGGCGCGACGCCTTGAACGGTGCAAAGGATGACGTTGCAAACTTATCTATTGAGATTGCTTCCAAACTCATCCAAAAGGAATTAAAGGCAGACGATCAAAAAGAATTGATCGACTCCTACATCGAAGGGTTGGTAGAACATGAGTCTTGATAAGAAGACGGTTGCCCGCCGCTATGCCCGGGCACTGTTTGAATTGGTCGATGCAGACAACGAAATCGATCAGACTTATCAAGAATTGATTGCTTTGCGCCAAGTCTTTGAGGACAACGAGGGACTGGAGAGCGCCCTAGCTGGCGTTCAAATGGCCTTCGATGACAAAAAAGCCCTGGTCAGTGCCTTGCAGACGGGTGCTTCCCAATCTGTACAAAACCTGATTCAGATGCTTTTTGATTACGGCCGCATTGATTGTCTGGTCGCAATTATTGATGAGTTTGAGCGGCGGTATGACCAGCGCAATAAGCGGATGCATGCCGACGTTGTTACAGCGATCCAACTCGATAAACAACAACGGGACCAGCTTGCGGACAACCTGGCGAAGCGCTTTGGCGCGAACGAGGTTGTCTTAAACGAGCACGTTGATCCTGCAATTTTAGGTGGGGTTATCGTCCATGCGGATCATAAGACGCTTGACGGTAGTCTCAGCTCAAAGATTAAGCAAATTCGTCGTTTACTAGTTAGATAATTTAGATCTTTTGTTAAAGAGGTGAGACCTTTATGAGCATTAAAACTGAGGAAATCAGTTCACTCATCAAGAAACAGCTTGCCAACTACCAAAACCAGGTTTCCGTTGAAGAAACTGGGACGGTAACCTACGTTGGTGATGGTGTTGCTCGTGCTGATGGCTTGGAAAACGTCATGGCTGGTGAGTTGCTCGAATTTAGCAACGGTGTTTACGGGATGGCCCAAAACCTCGAAAGTAATGATGTTGGTATCGTTATTTTAGGTGACTTCAGCGGCATTCGTGAAGGTGACACTGTTAAACGGACGGGTCGAATCATGGAAGTACCCGTCGGTGATGAATTACTGGGACGGGTTGTTGATCCCCTGGGCCGGCCAATCGATGGCCTGGGTGAAATCAAGACGACCAAGACGCGTCCAATTGAACGGAAGGCTCCAGGGGTGATGGAGCGGAAGAGTGTTAGCGTTCCTCTGCAAACCGGGATTAAGGTGATTGACGCCTTGGTTCCAATTGGTCGGGGTCAGCGTGAGTTGATCATTGGTGACCGGAAGACTGGGAAGACCGCGATCGCGCTTGACACGATCATTAACCAAAAGGACCAGGACGTAATTTGTATTTACGTTGCCATCGGCCAAAAGGAATCAACTGTCCGGGCGAACGTAGAAACCCTGCGTCGCTACGGTGCCCTGGACTACACGATCGTGGTGTCCGCGAGTGCCTCCAACCCAGCGCCAATGCTTTACATTGCGCCATATGCTGGGGCAGCGATGGGGGAAGAGTTCATGTTCGGCGGCAAGGATGTTTTGATCATTTACGATGACCTTTCCAAGCAGGCCGATGCCTACCGTGAACTTTCCCTGATTCTGCGGCGGCCACCGGGTCGTGAAGCTTACCCTGGTGATATCTTCTACACCCACTCACGGCTGCTGGAACGGGCTGCTCGTTTGTCTGATGACCTCGGTGGTGGTTCAATGACCGCCCTGCCAATCATTCAGACCCAAGCGGGGGACGTTTCCGCCTACATTCCAACGAACGTTATTTCCATCACCGATGGTCAGATCTTCTTGGATTCCGATGAATTCTACGCCGGTCAGCGGCCAGCCATTGATGCTGGGACGTCTGTTTCCCGGGTTGGTGGTGACGCCCAAGTTAAGGCGATGAAGAAGGTTGCCGGGACCCTGCGTTTGGATATTGCGTCCTACAACGAATTAGCCTCCTTTGCCCAGTTCGGTTCTGACCTGGATGAAGCGACCCAGGCTAAGTTAGCCCGTGGTCAACGGACGATGGAAGTCTTAAAGCAGGGCCTGCACGAACCGCAAACGGTTAGCCAGCAGGTCGTAACCCTGTTTGCCCTCTCCCGCGGCTTTATTGATAAGGTGCCGTTGGATGACGTTCAGCGTTACGAAAGCGAATTAGCTGCTTACATGCACGCCAATCACCAAGACCTTTACGACAGTATTCAAAAGACCGGGAAGTTGCCTGAAGGCGATGCCCTGATGAACGCAGTGGCTGATTTCACGAAGTCTTTCCAGACCAGTGACGACCAGAAAAAGGCCGCGGCAAAGTAATGTTGATTAATACTAGTCGAAAGGACGGTGAGATTTAGTGCCAGCTTCACTTGCTGCAGTTAAACATAAAATTGAGTCGACACGGAGTACCCGGCAGATTACCTCTGCCATGCAGATGGTTTCAACTGCTAAACTGAATCAAATTCAACACCATACTCAAACCTACGAAGTCTACGCGGAAAAGGTTAAGCAGATGTTGGCTGATCTGGTTAAATCTCACAGTGCCACATCTGCCGCCTCGCAGGACGATGTTTACGCTGCACTATTTAAAAAGCGTCCAGTAAAGAAGACTGGAATCTTTGTGGTTACCTCAGACCGGGGCCTGGTTGGGAGTTACAACAGTAACATTATCAAGCAAACCCTGGCGCTGATGGATGAGCACAAGCTGAACAAGGACAACACCGTTTTTCTGACGATTGGTAAAACCGGGACGGAATTTTTCAAAAAGCGCGGGATGAACATTGTTTATCAGTACACCGGGGTGACCGATGTACCGACCTTCCGCAAGGCCCTGCCAATTGTCCGGACCGCAGTGCAAATGTACAATGACCAAGTATTTGACGAGATGTACCTGGTATTCAGCCATTACGTCAACCGGATTTCATCCAAGGTCATTACGCACAAGGTTTTGCCGATTACCGAAGACTCCCTGCTGGATGTGGATGGCAAGATGCCAGACAAGCAGGCCGCACTGGATAACAGTGACGTTACTTCTGCTCACGTCTCAGCTGAATATGAGTTTGAGCCGTCAGATACGGTAATTGTTTCTGCGCTGGTTGCCCAGTATGCAGAGAGCTTGATTTATGGGGCACTGCTGGATGCCAAGACGTCCGAGCACTCCTCAAGTGCAAATGCGATGCGTTCCGCGACGGATAATGCCGATGACATTATCTCAACGCTGGAATTGCAGTATAACCGTGCACGGCAAGCGGCCATCACCACCGAAATTACTGAAATTACCGGTGGGATGACTGCCCAAGAATAATATTTCTAACGTAGGAGGAAACAACATGAGTTCTGGTAAAGTTGTACAAGTTATCGGACCAGTTGTCGATGTTGAGTTCCCCTTAGACGAAAAGCTTCCTGAAATTAATGACGCGTTGAAGATCAAGGAAAGTGATGACAAGACCTTAACGACCGAAGTTGCTCTGGAATTGGGTGACGGTGTCGTTCGGACGATTGCCATGGACGGAACCGATGGTCTGCAACGGGGAATGGAAGTCGAAAACACCGGTGCTTCAATTAGCGTACCGGTTGGTGATGATACTCTGGGACGAGTATTCAACGTCTTAGGTGAACCAGTTGACAACGGACCGGAATTTGGCCCTGATGCAAAGCGGATGCCAATCCACCGTGACGCACCAAAATACGACGAATTAAACAACAACACGGAAATTCTGGAAACCGGGATCAAGGTGATTGACCTGCTGGCTCCGTATGTTCGTGGTGGTAAGATTGGTCTGTTCGGTGGTGCCGGTGTTGGTAAGACCGTTTTGATCCAGGAATTGATTCACAATATTGCCCAAGGTCACAATGGTATTTCTGTCTTCACTGGGGTTGGTGAACGGACCCGTGAAGGTAACGATATGTACTACGAAATGAAGGCCTCTGGGGTTCTGGAAAAGACTGCCATGGTTTACGGTCAGATGAACGAACCGCCTGGTGCCCGGATGCGGGTTGCCCTGACTGGGCTGACAATTGCGGAATACTTCCGTGACGTCAAGGGCCAGGACGTGCTCTTGTTCATCGATAACATTTTCCGGTTTACCCAAGCCGGTTCAGAAGTTTCCGCCCTGCTGGGCCGGATTCCTTCTGCCGTTGGTTACCAGCCAACGCTGGCGACTGAAATGGGTCAGTTGCAGGAACGGATTACTTCGACCAAGAAGGGGTCGATTACGTCAATTCAGGCCGTTTACGTGCCTGCCGATGACTACACCGACCCAGCTCCTGCAACGACTTTCGCCCACTTGGACGCTACGACCAACCTGGAACGGCGGCTGACCCAAATCGGGATTTACCCCGCCGTGGATCCGCTGGAATCAACCTCAACGGCGCTGACTCCAGAAATCGTTGGTAAGGAACACTACGAAGTAGCTACCCAAGTTCAACACGTTCTTCAGCGGTACCACGAACTGCAAGACATCATCTCAATCCTGGGGATGGATGAATTGTCCGATGAAGAAAAGACGATCGTTGCCCGGGCCCGGCGGATTCAAAACTTCCTGTCCCAGAGTTTCAGTGTTGCTGAACAGTTCACGGGGACGCCAGGGAAGTACGTGCCGTTAAAGGATACCGTTAAGGGCTTCAAGGCCATTCTTGATGGTAAGTACGATGACCTGCCGGAAGAAGCATTCCGGCTGGTCGGCACGATCGATGATGCTGTCGAAAAAGCAAAGAAATTAAAGGCAGACGCTGACACAGACAACGCAAAGAAATAAGGAGGGATAAGGGATGGCTGATAGTAAATTTAAGGTCACGATTATTACTCCTGATGGCACCGTCTACAACAACGATGAGGCGACGATGATCATTCTGAACACTTCTGGTGGTCAAATGGGGATCATGGCGAACCACGTGCCATTGCTTGCTTCTCTGGAAATCAGTGTTGTTCGGATTAAGCATGATGAAGGCGAAGACGAAGTCGCAGCGGTCAACGGGGGGATCATCCAGTTTGATGGTCACGAGGCGCTGATTGCCGCGGATAGTGCGGAAATGCCCGAACGAATTGATATCGAACGAGCCCAAAATGCGAAGGAACGGTCAGAAGCGGCGATTAAGGAAGCGAAGAGCCATCATGATAATGACGGCCTGGCGCGGGCGGAAGCTCACCTTAAACGGGCGATTAACCGTTTGAACGCATCTAAGTACAGCAAAGAATAATTGGCTATCTTGATTAGTCATGGTGGGGGCGGCCCAGTCCCCGCCGATAAAAAAGCAGCTGCTGAGTTGACGCTTGGCAACCGCTTTTTTTGTGTCCTTTGAACAATAACCGGCGTGGATCGGCCACCACGCAGGCAGCCGGGCGAGTCATCGCACTTTTAATAAAAAGTTAAACTTTGCCGGGAACGGCCCTTTTTAACCGTCCGTATGCTATCATACAACTTAGTTTATACAAAAGAGGGCGATCAAGTGCAGATGACGGGTGTCCACGCTTTATTGGAAATTATTGTGCAATTTGTTTTTATCTGGCTGGCGTTTACGGCAATCCAAGGTTTTCACGTCGAACGCCTTTTTAAGCGGCCGCCACGGACGCTGCCGTTAGCAATTGTGCTATTGTCAACCGCGGTTGGCTACCTATGTGCCAACTTCTTTCTAGGGATTTTAACGGCGATTGGCAACTTGACTTACTTGGTTCGCTGAGGGGACGGAGGAAAGAATGGAAAAGATAATTATTAAGGGCGGTCGGCCGTTGCAGGGGAAGGTTGCCGTTGAGGGCTCGAAAAATGCGGTGCTGCCCCTCCAGGCAGCGGCCATCTTAGCGGTTCAAGGGACTGTGACCCTGAACAACGTTCCCCCGGTAACGGATGTCCAGGTGATGAACCGCTTGCTCCGCTTTTTGAACCTCAAAACCGCCTATGGGGAACAGCAGCGACAGCTGGTTATCAATGGCAGCTTCCCCCTGTCTGCGGAAGCTCCCTTTGAATACGTCAACCAGATGCGGGCGTCGCTGCTGGTGATGGGTCCGTTGCTGGCCCGGACCGGACAAGTACGGATTGCACTGCCGGGGGGCTGTTCGATCGGTGCCCGGCCGATTGACCTCCACCTGGCGGGCCTGCGCAAACTGGGGGCCAGCATTAAACAGGACGCCGGTTTTATCGAAGCGCGGTGTGACCACCTGGTGGGTGCCCGGATTACGCTGGACTTTCCCAGCGTCGGGGCAACGGAAAACCTGATGATGGCGGCGACGATGGCCGAGGGAATCACCACCATTGAAAACGCGGCCTGCGAGCCCGAAGTCGTGGAACTCGCCAACCTGCTCAACAAGATGGGCGGCCGGGTGCACGGTGCGGGGAGCAAGGTCATCCGAATCCAGGGGGTCTACTACCTCCACGGCGCGGAATACACGGTCGCCCCTGACCGGATTGAAGCAGGGACCTGGATGCTGGCCGCGGCGGTGACTAACGGCGACGTTATCGTTCAAAACGCGGTGGCCGAGTACAATGCCTCCCTGATTGCCAAACTTGAGGAAATGGGGGTAACGGTGATCAGGCAGGACGACGGCATCCGGGTTTTAGGGACTGCCGTCCTGATCCCAGCCAACGTCAAGGCGATGCCCTACCCCGGCTTCCCAACCGATCTGCAGCCGCAGATGACGGTCCTCCAGCTGCTCGCTAACGGCACCAGCACGATGGAGGAGCACGTCTTTGAGCAGCGCTTTAACCATCTTGAAGAACTGCGGCGGATGAACGCCGACTTCCAGGTGGCCGGTCCGGTGGCCGTCCTTGATGGACCGACCCACTTTAGCGGGGCCGAGGTGACCGCCACGGACCTGCGTGCCGGGGCGGCATTGGTCCTCGCCGGCTTAGCGGCTACGGGCATTACCCAGGTCCGCAACCCCGCCTGCCTTGACCGCGGCTACCATGACTTTTACCAAAAGCTCCGCCAATTAGGTGCGCAGATCGACCGCCTTGATATTAAAGAGAAGTTTAAGATCAAGCCGGAACAGCCGCGTCAGCAAAACAAGGGCAGTGAGCGGGAGTAAATTTGTGGTATAATACCAACGATATTGTCAATCTCATTACCTGGTGGATGCCGCCGGGAAGTAACATCAAGTAAAAGCACAAAGGAGATAAGTTGAATGGCTAAAGATATTGGAATTGATTTGGGGACGGCCAACGTTCTGATTTATGTGCAGGGCAAGGGCATTGTCTTGAACGAACCATCGGTGGTCGCAATCGATACCCAGACCAACAAGGTGCTGGCGGTCGGTTCGGAAGCTTACCGGATGGTCGGCCGGACCCCAAGCAACATTCGGGCAATCCGTCCGCTGAAGAATGGGGTGATTTCGGACTTTGACGTGACCCAGGAGATGCTTTCCTACTTCATTGGCAAGTTAAGCGTCAAGGGCTTTATGTCCAAGCCAAACATCATGATCTGTGCGCCAACCAATATTACCGAAATTGAACGGAAGGCGATTATTCAGGCGGCCGAGCAATCTGGCGGTGGCAAGGTCTACCTGGAATACGAACCCAAAGTGGCGGCCATCGGCGCCGGCTTGGACATCTTCAAGCCCCGCGGCAGCATGGTAATCGATATGGGTGGGGGGACCAGCGACATCGCGATCCTTTCTCTGGGTGACATCGTTGCTAGTCAATCCATTCGCCTGGCTGGTGACAAGATGAACAGTGACATTGCTGCCTACATTAAGGACAAGCACGGCCTGGTAATCGGCGAACACACCGCGGAAAACATCAAGATGGAAATCGGGACGGCCCTGCAGGTGGACGAGCCAAAGGAAATGGACGTTCGCGGTCGGGACGTGGCTAGCGGAATGCCGAAGCAGATTACCGTTAACCAAAACGAAATGGAAGAGGCGCTCCACGACACCCTTGACCAGATCGTGACGGCAACGGTAAACGTTTTGGAAACCATCCCGCCAGAGCTGGCGAGTGACATCATTGACCGGGGGATTGTCCTCACCGGTGGGACTTCCCTGCTAAACGGCCTTGACCAGCTCTTCAGCTCCCGACTCAAGGTTCCGGTAGTCGTTTCCCAGGATCCGCTGGATAACGTTGCCAAAGGTGCCGGCGAGATGCTGGAACGGATGCAAAAGACGGATAGCAAGAAGAAGTAGTGTGAATGGTTCGTTTGCTATGTAAGCTGGTTCGCTGGTACCAACGGGGTGTGTCGGCCCGGCGGCCCTACCGGGTTTGCCGGTTCTATCCCACCTGCTCGCAGTATATGCTGGAGGCCTTGCAGCGCTTTGGCCTCAAGGGGCTGTTATTGGGGATTGCCCGTCTGTTGCGGTGCCAACCGTTTTGCCGGGGCGGCTATGACCCCGTCCCGGAGCACTTCACGTTCCAGCGGCAGCACGAATGAAAAGGTGAAAAAGTGGCAAAGAAAGATAAAAAGATTGAAGTAAGCGTTAAGGACATTGAACGGCACCAGCAACCGGTGCAGCAGATTTTTATCGGCCGCCGGTTGATTGGCGAGGTGGTTACCGACAAGGAACGGTTTAAGGCCATCCTGACCGCCGACCAGAGTGAGTTCAACGTCCGCTCACAAGAAGAGGGCCTGGAAATGGTCCTGCAGCAATACCATCTCCACCAGCGGTAGCTTAGTGGTCGCAAGGGTTCTTGTGAAAAAATCTGGCATAAAGGAGTTAGGTAATGCAACATTCGCAAAATGATGAGGAGAGTCGGATTGACTGGGGAATTATTTTCTGTGTGCTGATGCTCGCCTTGATCGGTCTGGCGTCGATTTACGTCGCGGCAGTGCATGACCAGCAACCGACGAGTGTCGCCCGGCAGGTAATTACCCAGCTGGTTTGGTACGTCATTGGGACGATCCTAGTGGTGGTCATTATGCAGTTTGACTCGGAACAGCTCTGGAAGCTGGCACCAATCGTCTATTGGTTCAGTATTTTCCTGATGTTTGCGATCCTGGTATTTTACAGCCGGTCGTACTACGTGAACACGGGGGCCAAGAGCTGGTTTGCCATCGGGCCGTTTACCTTCCAACCATCGGAAATCATGAAACCGGCCTATATTCTAATGATGGGGCGGGTCATTACAACCCATAACAACCGCTACCCGGTCCACACCGTCCAGTCTGACTGGCGGTTGATTGGGACCATGTTTTTGTGGCTCTTGCCAATCCTGATCTCCCTCCACTTCCAAAATGACTTTGGGACCGCGCTGGTGTTCTGTGCCATTTTTGCCGGGATGATCCTGGTTTCCGGGGTGACCTGGCGGATCCTGGCGCCGGCCATTATTGGAATCTCCGCAATTGGCGGGGCGGTCTTAGCGATGGTTACCAGTACGGTTGGCCGGACCATCCTGGAACACATTGGCTTTCAGGCCTACCAGTTTGACCGGGTCGACACCTGGTTGCATCCGGAACAGGATACGACCAACCAGGGCTACCAGCTGTGGCAGAGTATTAAGGCAGTCGGCTCCGGGGGAATTACCGGGACGGGCTTTAACAATTCCAAGGTGTACGTGCCGGTTCGGGAATCAGACATGATTTTCTCGGTAATTGGGGAAAACTTCGGTTTTATCGGCGGGGTCCTGCTGATCCTGATTTACCTGCTGCTGATCTACCTGATGATCCGGGTGACCTTTGATACCAAAAATGAATTTTACGCCTACATCTCCACCGGGGTCATTATGATGATCCTCTTCCACGTTTTTGAAAACATCGGGATGAACATCGGTTTGCTGCCGCTGACCGGGATCCCGCTGCCCTTCATCAGCGCCGGGGGGTCGTCATTGATTGGTAACCTGATTGGGATTGGAATGGTGATGTCGATGCGTTACCACCACCATTCCTACATGTTTAGCAGCAATAAGGAATTTAGATAACGGAGGATTGCGCAATGGCGACGAAGAATACGTATTTTTGGACGAAACAGCAGGCTGACGGAACCATCCGGGTCGGCTTAAACGACCAGGGCCGTGACGACCTGGGCCAGGTCAGCTTTATCGACCTGCCCGCTGTGGGAACGGAATTGACGGTCGGGGGGAAGTTCATCTCCCTGGAAGCCGAAAAGGCCGTTACCGACTTGGAAAGCCCGGTGGCGGGGACGATCGTCGCCGTCAACGAACAGCTGGCTGACCAGCCGGAAGCCCTGTCAAGCAGCGACGACCAGCAAAACTGGATTGTGGCGGTGAAATAAGCACGACTAACACAAACTAATGAAACGCGAA
>NZ_GG700732.1:641028-678396 GCF_000160835.1 Limosilactobacillus antri DSM 16041 | reverse complement strand
AGTCTCTCGTCTTAGTTCCGAATATTTTAAAGATAATCACGCGACCCCAGATGGGCTAGCCTTACAGTCCCTAACCGTGGGTTGTGTCACAGCTTCCTTTTAATTACCGTTAATATTACAGCTTGGTCTAGAATCCGTTTCATGCTATACTTATGGTTCGAGGAAATCGGTTTGAAGTAATAACAATATTTAATTAAGGTGGTATTTCAAATGACAAAGAAATTACGGGTTGCGTTATTGTTTGGTGGCAATTCATCTGAGCATGATGTTTCTAAACGGTCAGCACATAATATTTATGATGCCATGGACAAGGATAAGTATGATGTCAGCCTATTTATGTTCACCAAGGACGGGATCCTGCTGGATAACGCCTATTCCCAGCGGATCTTTGACGGGGAGCCCGAAGACCAGGTCGTGGCGGATGCTTACCAGCACATGGACCTCGACCGGCCGCTGGCCCCAATCATGGCCCTAAACGAGCTGGAAGCAATCGACTTCTTCTACCCGGTCATCCACGGTAACCTGGGTGAAGACGGGACCGTCCAAGGGTTGTTTAAGCTGTTGAAGAAGCCGTACGTTGGTTCTGGCATTTCCGCCAGTGCCCTCTCCTTTGATAAGGACCTCACCAAGAAGATGCTGAACGAGGCCGGAATCCGGAATACCCCGTACGTCCTTTTGACGCCGGAAAACCAGGCTGAATATTCTTGGGGCCGCTTGGAGGAGGAACTCGGCAACCTGATCTTTATCAAGCCGGCTCGGCAAGGCTCGTCCGTCGGAATTCATCGGGTGACCAACGCTGAGGAGTACGCCGCGGCACTGAAGGACGCCTTCAAGTACGACTTTAAAGTTTTGGCAGAAAAGGGTCTGGACCGGCCGCAGGAGATTGAAATTTCCATCTTAGGCAATGAACATCCGGTAGCTTCCAAGCTGGGGGCCGTTCGGGTACCGAAGGACGATCCTTTCTATGACTACGAAAACAAGTTTGTCGATGCCAGCGGCGTGGTCTTTGAACTGCCGGTTAAGCTGCCGCAGTACTTGACTGACGAGATTACGGAGATGGCGTTGAAGGCCTACCGGGTCTTGGGGATGAAGGGCTTGTCGCGGATTGACTTCCTGGTTGATTCCAATAACATTCCGTACCTGAGCGAGCCGAACACCCTGCCGGGCTTTACTAACATCAGCCTGTACCCGCAGATGTGGGAAGTGTCGGGGATTTCGTATTCGGACCTGATCGACCGCCTGATTGAGCTTGGCTTAGCGGAGTTTGACCGTAATCGCCAAATTAAGTACGACTTCCGTGAGCTGGGGACGGAACACGTTGGCCAAAAGAAGTACAACGACTAATTCATAGATTGTCCGATTAGTCAATATTCCAATCCTGAGTTGACAAAACAATTCATAGTTATAAAATAAAAGATGGCCTGCTTACTCTTCAATAGTTAATCCTTTTCAGACGGGCAGGCAGTTTTTATGAAAATCATTATAATTAGTGATATAATTATTGGTGAAGGATAGTCTAAGCAGCGATGATTAGTGGACTAAAAGGACAATAAAAATAATAATCGAGGATGGTAACCAATGAAACTACGTGGAGATGTGTTAAAACAAATTCGCCGCAAGAGGGGGTTATCGCAAACGGCGTTAGCTGAAGGGATTTGTACCCAAGCGACGATTAGTTTAATGGAGAAGCAGAACCGGCTGCCCAAAATGGATATTCTGACGGCAATTTGTGAGCGTCTCAACATCCAGCCGGACCGGATCGTGGAAAATGAAGTGAGCGGGGTTAATGATACCTTTAACCAGATTATTGACGCCCTGACTGACCATGAATACGACTTGGCCAAGCAGCTGATTGAAAAAATTAGCATCAAAAGCTTGAACAGCGACTTTGATAAGCAGCGCTACTACTACCTGCTCGGGATGGTGCAGATTAGCCAGGACCAGGTTGATGATGCGATCTTTAACTTTGAACTTGTTTTAACCCAGTTCGCAACGACTAGTGCCAACATCTACCTGGCGATGACCACGGCGGGGATGGCGTTGGCCTACCTGAAACGTGACGACCATGACCGGGCGGTGCGGTTGACTGACCGGGCGGTTAAGTTAATCGACAATAAAAAGCTGATCGGTAGTTTGCACCAGTGGGCATCAATTAATTGCCAGATTGCGGAACTCTATTGGCGGCTGGACGAGCCGGAAAAGGCGCTGGCGAGTGCCCAGCGGGGGATCCAGCTCTGTCGGGACCGGGATTCGCTCTTCATCCTTGACCAGCTATACTTGTACGTGGGTCGGGCCTACATCGCCCTGGATGAAAAGGACAAGGCTAAGCAGGCGCTGGAAGTGGCGAAGAGCCTCAGCATTGCCCGCCACGGCAAGATTAACGAAGAACACATTATTGAAGAACTCGCCAAATTAGATTAACCCTTTTAGCCAGGAGATAAATTTGTCGCCTGGCTTTTTTATGTGAAGTAATATGCTGGTGTTTCAATAATTATAATGATAACCTAAACCAAGCGGTCGAGAAATATCTCTCGGCTGCTTTTTGAATTTAAAAAAGACCCATTTAATGCACCGTGCTACCGTTGAATGAAACGTGGCTTTAGTAGATTGAGCTAAAATAAGTGGTGTTATTTTACTTCGGAGATGGGGAGATTTTTAATGGCAAAAGAACATAAGAAACTATATAAGGCCGGCAAGAACTGGCTGGTCGTAACCCTGTTTGCGGTCGCTGCCGGGACTGCCTTGGCAACTACCACGGCCCACGCGGACACGACAACCGACGAGGGTCAGAACACGGTAGCCGTTCAGCAGAATGCGGTAACGACAACTGGGAATGACGAGGAGACGGGAAGTACCGCGGCGACTAATAACCAGCCTGTACCGGTTGCACCTCAGGCTACTGCGCAAAATGATGGAAGCAATGGTCAGGAAGACAGAGTGGATGACTCTAATGATGGGGTTAGCGATGAATTACTGGCAAAAATCGATGCCACACAGAAGGCTATTGATCAGCAAAAAGCATTAATCAGTAAAGATGAAGCGACTTATAAATCTTTTAAGCAAAAGGAGAATGACGCAAAGCAAGCTTTGCCAGAATTAGATGCAAAATATAAAGAGGCGCAATCTCAAGCTGATGCTGCACAGCAACAGTATTTTAATGATGAGCATGGGACCTCGGAGGAGTTTAATGCTTGGTTGAAAAAATATGAAATTGCCCAACGCGCTTACAAACTCAAGGAGCAAGTATATAATCAGAGTAATGAATTTTTCAATAAAGCAGAAGCAGTATTAGCCAAATTACCAAATGAAAAATACTATCTTGCTAGTTTGCTAAATCAATTTTCTTCGTTGAAAAAACAACAACTAGCAGAAATGCAAAAGCATCAGGAAGAGTTAAAGAATCAGACCTATTTATTGACTATCACGTATGTTGACCAAGCTGGTAATATTATAGGAACTAAACAGTATGCTGGTAAGTATAACCAGGATGTCACTAAGGAAGTTAAATTAACTCCCGCTGGCTACCACTATGCAGATGACTCGCAACGGACATTTAAACTCAGTAGTCATAACGATAGTGTAAATGTTCTGGTTATCAAAGATACTGCTCAGCCGACAACAGTTCATGAGCAGGTCAATTATGTGGATACTGACGGTCAAATAGTGGGTACGCAAACACTAACAGGCCAGCCAGGCCAACAATTCATTGCGGGAAACTTGACTATTCCGACTGGTTATAAACTTGAACAGTCGGGTTCGATTCTAATTGCTCTTGGCGATTCAGACAGTCAATTTACGGTACAAGTGGTACGAGAGCAACCTAACCGTCCCGTTGACCTCAGCCAAAACAATGGCTGGCTGGACAGCTACTCCGCGCAAAATGGCAAGCTTCACCTGGCCGGCTGGCACGTTTCTTCCGCTAGTGCTGACTACCAGTACCCGTATATCATCGTGCTGGACAATGGGCGGGAGGTTGGCCGGGCCCAAGCGCAGTTGGTT
The DNA here is from genome assembly GCF_000160835.1 of Limosilactobacillus antri DSM 16041. Lineage (GTDB taxonomy): Bacteria > Bacillota > Bacilli > Lactobacillales > Lactobacillaceae > Limosilactobacillus > Limosilactobacillus antri. Next base: position 674,397 of record NZ_GG700732.1, on the reverse strand, counting down.
GACCGTCCCGACGTTGACCGCCTCTACCCGAACACCAATGGGCGCCAAGCGGCTGGCTTTATCGCCGACGTGGACATCCCAACCTACGCTTACGGGGACCGTCTGACGGTGATTGCCCGCTTTAGTAACGACCCGGCCGGCAATGGTCAGTACCAGGATTACTACTTCAACAATCTCAACCCGGTCACCGACCTGAATGCCAATAAGGCCAGCCTGGATGGCTACCATTTGAGTACTAACTCATGGAATGGTAATATCCAGCTGAACGTTGTCGGCTGGCACGCTGCGGGCCGGAGTGTGACCGAAGGCAGTCACTGGCTGATCCTTTTTGATAACACCACCGGTTCTGAAATTCAACGGGTCAAGCTCTCAGATGCTGATAATTACGTTGTCAGCCGTCCCGACGTCGCTCGGGCCTTCCCAACGATTCTGAATGCTGGGGAGTCCGGCTTCAACGTCAGCTTTGCCTTTGATCCGGCCCAGCTTGATGGACACCGGCTCGCAATCGTTAGTCGCTGGACTACTGACCCAGCTGGTAACGGCAATGCGACGGACTACTGGTTTGCCCCGCAGACATTCACGGCGGCCCAACCAACTTCCCGGACTGTCCGGGGGACCGGTGATGGGGTCGGTGCACTTGACAAGTGGGCAGTTTACATCAACCCGGCCCTGGGCTACGATAACCCGAACCGGATTTGCTTCTTTGTTAGTGGCTGGCACGCCAGCAATGCCGCGGCTGGCCGCCCGTACCACGACATCATGCTAATTGACAATACGACTGGTCAGCAGGTTGGCGGTGCGACCTACGCGAACCCGATGTTGCCGGCCCAGGAAACGAGCCGCCCAGATATTGCCCGCCTGTATGGCAGCCAGTACCAGAATGCTGGCGAATCGGGCTTTAAGATTGGCCTGCAGACACCGCAGTTTGCCTTTGGTCACCGCTACACCCTGATTAGCCGCTACGCCACTGACGAATATGGCAATAACGCTGTTCAGCAATCCTACTACCTGGGCCAAATCAACCAGGACATGGCCAACTACGGTGATGGTCACGACTTCTTTAATTAATTTTTTTGTAGAATGCGGGAGTCGGTTACGACTTAGTTCTTCGCCGCGCAGATAGTTTTCAGAGAGCACGAATGGGCTTCAGAGTTCGGCTTTTGCCGAGCACTGAAGCCCATTGTTTTGTGTACCGTGCTATTCGTGTTTTCACTGTGTAAAAAGACCGATGTCACAGATTACGTTAATGGCGCTTTTCCTTGTCCCGTTGAATGAAGAAGTAGGCGATTCCCGCCAAAATGGCAACCCCAGCGCCGACGATAATCGTCTTGGCGGTAAAGTTGGTGACCATGTAAAAGGAAATCAGCAGGGCGAGGACGGGAATCGTGTACTTGCCAGGAAGCTTAAAGCCGTGGGCGGGAAATTGATTGTTGTGCAAGAACTTGATATCAGCAAAGATGGTCGGCACGTATTGGACAAACGAGGCGAGAACGATGCACGAAACCAAGAATAGGTAGGATTGGGTAACCAATAGTCCCGACACGATCGCGGTCAGAATGATCCCGACCCAGGGGGCGTTGTAGCGGTTCTTTTTGCCAATGAACTTTGGCAGCATCGCGTGCTGGTCAGCCAGGGAAGCAATCAGTGAAGGGGTGTTAAACGACGCGGTGAAGGCGACGCCAAAAATACTAATCAGCATCCCGACAATTACCAGGATGTAGCCCCATTCGCCGACACCGGCCTTAAAGGCGTTAGCAATTGGGGTGCTGAACTCCGTCATTCGGGTGCCCAAAATGCCGATGGCCACCAGCATCATCAGCGCGTACAAAATGGTCACGCTGACCATCACCGCGATCAGGACCCGGGGGATGTTCTTCTCCGGGTTATTCATCTGCTCAGCTGCGATCGGCAGGAAGGAGAAGCCGGTAAATAGGTAGAAGACAACGCTAAAGGCGGCCCCAAAGTGGGTCAGCAGCGGCTTGGGACCCGCCATGGCCGCCGCCGGGATTACCGGCGAAAAGTGGGCCAGGTGGATGGTAAAGGCCCCGATGATAATGAAGACGAGGATCGTAATCATCTTTGCGGCCGAGGAAGCATTATCCACCAGTGTGACCAGACTGCGGCCGAAGAAATTAATAATGGAAAAGAGAATAATCAGGCCGAAAACGGAACCGTAATAGACGGTCGGGTTGCCGAAGACCGGCAAGAAGCTCTTCAGGGTCGTGAGCAGGGCCACGACCTCGGCCGAGAGGGTACAGCAGCCCAAGAACCAGATAAAAATGCCGAGCTCAAAGCCCGTGAACCGGCCAAACGCGTTATAGGAATAAATCCATGCCGCTCCGGATTCGCTAAACCGGCTGGCAAGGTCAGCGTAGCATAACGCAACCATGCTGACGGTCAGGGCCGCACAGAGGAGGACAGCCACGCTCATCAGGTTCATGTCCTTATAGATCACCTGGGGCAAGAGGAAGGCCCCCGAACCAATGACCCCGTTGATGCCGAGAAAATAAATCGAAATAAAGGATAGTTTTTTGTTCGTGCCCTTGTGTTTTGTCATTAATCCCACCTCACTGCTATTAAAATAAACAATTATAATTACTACACCCTTAACATACGGCTTTCGGTGCTCAATTGCAACATCAGAGTATTATTTTGGTTATTAAATGGTCAATTAAGGGCCGCTGGTCGAATTAATAGGAAACGCTTCCAAAGAATGGTAAACTAAGGGCAGAGAAACTAAGGAGGCGTTGTTATGGAAATTAAGAATGTAGTAATTGCTGGCGCGGGGGTCTTAGGGAGCCAGATTGCCTTTCAGGCGGCCCGCTTTGGCTACCAGGTCAAGATCTGGAACCGGCACACTGACCGGGCCGAACGGCGGCTGGCGGCGATTAAGGAACCCTTCATCAAGGAAACCGGCGCAACGGCGGCCGACTACCAGGCGGCGATGGACAACATCGTCAGTATCAGCAACGATCTAAAGGCGACCGTGGCTGACGCTGACCTGGTGATCGAATCCGTTTCCGAATCGGTGGAGATTAAGAAGGTCTTCTACGAAGAACTGTGTCCGTTATTGCCGGAAAAGACGATCCTGACGAGTAACTCATCGACCTTTATCCCAAGCGAACTGGTGGGCTTCACCGACCGTCCCGACCGCTTTGCCCACCTCCACTTTGCCAACCATATTTGGAAGCACAACGTGGCCGAAATTGTCGGCAATCCGCAGACCAAGCCGGAGGTCATTGACGAACTAGTGGCCTTTGCCCGGTCGATTAAGATGGTGCCGGTAGTGCTGAAGAAGGAACAGCACGGCTACATCATGAATGCGCTCCTGGTACCCCTTCTGAATGCCGCCATGGCACTGTGGGCAAACGGGGTTGCCGACCCGCACACGATTGACAAGGACTGGATGATTTCCAACGGCTCGCCGCTGGGACCATTTATGATCCAAGACATTGTCGGCCTGCGGACAACCTACGCGGTGGTTTTGAACCAGTACGAGCAGACTCATAATGAATTGTTTAAGAAGATTGCCGATAAGCTCAAGCCGATGATTGATGCTGGCCACACCGGGGTCGAAGCAGGGCAGGGCTTTTACCACTACCCAAACCCGGAATACCAGGATCCGGACTTCTTTAAATAGGAATTTTTGAATGGCTAATTGCTGAACGTACGAAAGGAAGCGTTCGTCATGAGACAGTATAAGGTAATTATTTGGGGATTAGGCAATGTCGGCCGGGCTGCCGTCCGGATGATTGGTGAGCGGCAGTCGGTCAAGCTGGTGGCCGCGGTGGATAACGACCCTAATAAAGTCGGCAAGGATGCAGCGGGGCTATTCGGCTTTCCAGACATCGGCGTCAAGGTAACGGACGACATCGATGCGGCCCTCAAGCTGGATGCTGACGTGGTCCTGGTGTACACCCCGCTGCGGCACGATCCGCAAACTGGTGCCTTTACGCCGAGTGCTGAGGACATGGTTAAGGTACTGAACGCAAAGAAGAACTGTATTACGACGATTCCACTGTACTACTCGCAAGTAACGACGCCGGACCTCTACAAAATGATTAATGACGCGGCGCTGGCAAACGGGGTCACCTTCATGCCAAGCGGTTTGCTGCCGGGCTTCTATGCTTCCCAGCTGCCACTCTACCTGTGCAACCTGGTGGACCACGTTGATGAACTGACCGTCCAGTCCGGTGAAGACGACCAGGATAACACCTCCAGCTGGGTGCAGGTCTTTGGCTACGGGATGGACCCGGACAAGTTCCCGCAGGATAAACTAAAGGCGGGGATTGCGGCCTACTACATTGCCGCCGTTTATGAAATGGGGGCCCGCTTGGGCTTCAAGTTTGACGACGTCAAGGTCAGCCATGAAGTCTTTACCGCCCCGCATGACCTCCACACCAAGGCGTTTGGCCTGGTCAAGACCGGTACAATGATGGGGCACCGCTTCATCATGAGCGGCTACGTTGGTGGTGAGGAGAAGGTCAGCCTGGTTTACGTTCACAAGATTTGCGACGACGTGGTCAAGGAACCGGCAATTGATAACCACATCCACATTGCCGGGATTCCGACGATTGACGTTGAGGTCCAGAATATGATTCCGCTGGACGAAAGCTACGTCACCAGTGCGGCGCCGAGTGTCGACGTTATTCCGCAGTGTGTCAACGCCCAGCCGGGTTACCAGCACGTTTTGGACCAGCCGACGATGCTGCCGCTGGTCTGACGGGTAGCTAAATCGATTCAATTCAAAGACCGCCCTGGTTTGCAATTAGCAAACCGGGACGGTCTTTTTTTGAGGTGTATAGGAGTTAGAAAAGTTAAATTAGTCAGTGGTTAATTGGTCATTAGTTGTATTTGCTTCCTTCACTTCACCGGCCTGAACAGGGTCTTCCTTAGTCAGGGTGAAGGCACAGATCAGGGTTACGATCCCAACGATGATCCCTAAGATCAGGTAAGTGTGTTGGAAACCAATTTGATCGTAGAGTTTCCCGGCAAAGGAGGAGAAGAAGAAGACCGAAATTTGCTTGGCAAAGTTGGACGAAAGGGCGTAAACGGTGGCGTAAAGACGGAGGTCAAAGGCCCCGGCGATGTACTTCATGATGGAAACCAGCAGCAGCGGCATTTCCAGCCCGGCCAGCAACCGTAAGATGATGATGAATGGCAGGCTTGGCACCAGGGCAGAACCGACGATCCGGATGGTCAGGATGACCCCGTAGCAGATCAGCCCGTTCCGGGAACCAATCTTGTTGATAATCCACGGCATTGGGATCATCAGCAGGAATTCCAGCGCGGTCTGGGCACTGGTCATGTAGGAGTAAGCAATCGTTCCTTGAGCAGCGGCGTGGAAGAATGACTTGAAGAAAATGATGAATTGCTGGTCAAACACGTCGTAAATCGCGGAAGTTCCCATGTAGAACAAGGAGAGAATCCAGAAGTTGCGGAGCTTGAAGATCGAACCGATTTGCTTAACGTCGAGCTTGTTGGAAGTGTCTTCACCGGCAGCGGCAACGTTGTCCCAGTGAATCTTATCAGAGAAGACGAAGCAGCAAGTCAGGATAATAGCGGCAACGGTACATGCCCAGAAAATCGAGTTCGGGCTCCAGAGGAAGAGCCGTCCGCCGACCAGGGCAGCCACGGCACCGGCCAGGGAACCACCCATCCGGGAGTGACCATATTCAAAACCGTTGGTCAAGCTGGCCCGTTGGACGTACTGTTCGATGACGGAAACCCCACCGTTCAGTACGAAGGAGAGGTAAATCCCGGTGATGATGGCCGCAAACATGCTGTTGACACCCAGCAGGGGCTTAAAGAGCCATTGGAAGTAAGGGCCGATTAAAATCATGGCCGCGGCAATCGTGATTACCAAGTTCTTCTTCATCACTAGCCGGTCGGAAATAATCCCGAAGATTGGTTGAAAAATCAGTGAGATCCCGGACATCATGGAGAAGACCATCCCGGCCTCGACCCCGTTGAAGTGCGCTTGTTGCTCTAACCAGAGGGTCAGGTAGCCGAAGACGATTGCCCAGGTGAAGAAGTAGCTAAAGTGGGTGACTGGGAAGCCCCAGAAATCCTTGCTCCGGTGCTTTTGCGGAGCGTTATTTTGTGTCTTATCCAAAATCAACATTCCTTTCTATTATTTGTAGTTGTATGGAACCGGCTTGCCAAATTCAGGAACCCCGTTGGCATCGTAAGTGAACGGCTTGACGATCGTGTGCCGGTTCGGGTCGTAGAGCGGGTCGCCCTTGATATCGGTATAGTTCCGGCAGTGGTAAACCATCAGGTCGGTCTGACCATCTTCGGCCACTGTAAAGGAGTTGTGGCCGGGGCCAAATTGGTCGTGGGCGATGTCGCTTTGGAAGACCGGCGTCTTGGACTTAGACCAGTTGGCGGCGTCTAAGACATCGGCGTCGTCAGCACAGGTCAGCATCCCCATCGCGTAGTTTTCGTCGGTCGCGCTGGCGGAATAGGTCAGGAAGAGACGGCCATTGCGGTGGAGGACCGCCGGACCTTCGTTAACCCAGAAGACTTTGGTTTCCCAGTCGTATTCCGGTTTACTCAGCATGACCGGCTTGGTCTTGAGTGTCCATGGATTGACCATTTCCGCGATGTAGAGGTTGGAGTTGCCCTTGATGTCAGGATCTTTTTGGGCCCAAACGTAGTAGAGTTTACCGTTGAGCTCGAAGGTCGTGGCATCCAGGGAGAACGAATCCATTGGTGTCTTGACCTGGCCGCGTTCGATCCAGTCCTCTTCCTTGCCCATTGGGTTGTCCTGGTCGCATTCGATACAGAACATCCGGTGCTGGAACATCCCGTTTTCGTCGAAGGCCGTTGTTTCGGCAGCGGCGAAGTAAACGAACCACTTGCCACCGATGTAGTGGAGTTCGGGCGCCCAGATGAGCTGGCTCATTGGCCCCTCATCATGCTTGCGCCAAATTGTCCGGGGGGCGGCGTGGGCCAACCCCTCAATTGTCCGCGCCCGCCGAATTTCAATCCGGTTGTAGGCGGGCACCGAGGCGGTGAAGTAGTAGTAACCGTCGGTGTGCCGATAGATGTACGGGTCCGCCCGCTGGATAATCAGCGGGGCGGTGTAGTTGATTTCTGCCATTAGAAATCCTCCTCAAAACAGATAATTGATTTTACAAGCATAAGATACCGTCAGAAGAAAGGGGTTTCAAGATGCTGCCGCAAATTTATTGAACAAATTTCGCCAAAATCAACCAATTGATTGACAGTTTCATGTAAACGGTGCCATAATTAGTGAAAAAGATAACTAAAAGGTTGGCTGAAAATGTGGAATTCGGGTACCGGCAGTCATTGATCCAGAATTTAAACTGCGGCAGAAGCTTTTGTTTAGTGTTATTACAGAATTTATGGCAAGAAGTGCTTCCTGATCGCCGTGGTCGGAGTTAGCTGGCCTAACATCAACTTTTTGGTTGGCTAAAGGAGGAGAAGAGGGTGGAAACTACCATTTCACAGGACTATTTAGATGTGTATAAGGCACTGGCCAGCCCCGTTCGCTTGAAAATTATCCAATTGCTGTCGAAGGAACAGCTCAGTATCGAGGAACTGGCCGCGCACTTGGGCTTGAGTGCGACCATTACCGCCCGCCACCTGAAAAAACTGGCCAAGGCGGAAATTATCCAGTTTAACCAGGTCGGGCATAAGAAGGTTGCCAAAATTAAGGTAGATAAGATCAACGTCGCCTTTCCCAAGACCATTTATGAGCTCTTCAATGTTTATAAAACCGAGGTCCCGGTCGGCCAGTTTACCAACTTCTCCGTCAAGCCCTCGTGCGGGATGGCAGGGCGGACCGACTACATTGGCAAGGTCGACAACCCGTCCTACTTCATGGATCCCCACCGGATGGAGGCGGGAATGGTTTGGTTCAATGATGGCTACCTCGAATACCAGCTGCCCAACCACCTGAAAAAGACTGACCACCTCCAGATGATTGACATTGTGGCGGAACTGGGCAGTGAGTTTCCCTTTTCTAATAATAATTGGCCGTCCGATATCACGGTTTCCGTAAACGGCACCGAGCTTGGCTTTTGGACTTCGCCGGGCGACTTTTCGGATGTCCGGGGGAAGTATACGCCGGCCTGGGTGCCGAATAACGTTAACCAGTACGGCCTCCAGAAGACCTTCCGGATTACCGACCACGGCACCTACCTGGATGGGCAGCCCTGGGCACCGGTTTCACTAGCGGACCTTAGCTACGACCCCGACCGCTTTGTCCTCCGTTTTGAAGTCAAGAAGACGGCTACCCATAAAGGGGGCTGCACCATTTACGGTCAGGGCTTTGGCAACTTCCGTGAGAGCCTACAGATGAAATTATTTTATAGTTAACCAATAAATTAGTTTGATTTGTACGGACAAATATTTTACAATGGACTTGTTAAGGATTGAATAACAAGGGAGGCTATTCCTGTGAATAACAGTGTCATTAAAGGAAAAATTGAAAGCGCCAACACTGCTTTGGGGATCGAATTAGGCTCGACCCGGATCAAGGCGGTCTTGGTAACTGATGACTACCAGGTCGTCGCGTCCGGCGACTTCGTTTGGGAAAACGAGCTGCGCGATAACATTTGGACCTACCCGCTGGAAAAGGTCTGGAAAGGAATCCAGACCAGCTATGCCAACTTGGCCGCCAGCGTGAGCGAACAGTACGGGATCCAGCTGACGAAGATCGGCTCAATCGGAATCAGTGCCATGATGCACGGCTACATGCCGTTTGACCAGGACGGCAACCTGCTTGTACCGTTCCGGACTTGGCGGAACAACATTACCGGCGAGGCAGCCGAAAAGCTGACGAAGCTGTTTAACTTCAATATTCCAGAACGGTGGAGTGTCGCCCACCTCTACCAGGCGATTCTGAACAAGGAAGACCACGTCAAGGACATCGACTTCATCACCACCCTGGACGGTTACGTTTCCTGGAGGCTCTCCGGCAACAAGAACACTGGGATCGGTGACGCTTCCGGAATGTTCCCAATTGATGAAGCGACAAAGAGCTATGATGGCAAGATGCTGGAACAGTTTGCCAGTCTGCCGGAGGTCGCCCGGTACCCGTGGCAGATTAAGGATATCCTGCCGGAAGTCCTGCTAGCTGGTCAGCCGGCCGGGAAGCTGACGGAAGCGGGGGCCAAACTGCTCGACATTTCCGGCCAGCTGCAGGCCGGTTCGCTGATTGCGCCGTCAGAAGGGGACGCCGGAACCGGGATGGTTGCCACCAACGCGGTCCGGAAGCGGACGGGGAACATTTCCGCCGGGACCTCCGCCTTCTCAATGGTGGTCCTCGACCAGAAGCTGAATAAGGTTCACCGCGACATTGACATGGTGACGACGCCGGACGGGGCGCCAGTAGCGATGGTCCACACCAATAATTGTTCATCTGACATCAACGCCTGGGCCAGTGTCTTTAACCAGTTTGCCAAGGCCCTAGGGGTTAACCTGTCGCCCAACCAGCTTTACGAAAAGCTCTTTGACACTTCCCTGCGTGGTGACCAGGACGCTGGTGGCCTGGTCAACTTCAGCTACCTGTCCGGTGAAAACATCACCAAGGTTCAATCCGGCCGGCCGATGATGGTCCGCAAGCCGGACAGCCACTTTACCCTGGCCAACATCTTTAAGGTCCAGCTCTACTCCGCCTTTGCGCCCCTTAAAATCGGGATGGACATCCTCCTGCGTGAAGAGCACATCCGGACGGACGTTTTGATTGCCCAAGGGGGGCTGTTTAAGACCCCGGTAGTGGCTCAGCAGGTCCTGGCGGACGCCCTGAACACCCCAATTACTCTGATGAGCAATGCTGGTGAGGGTGGCCCATGGGGGATGGCTGTTTTAGCCCTCTACGCCAGTGATAGCAAGGGTAAAAACCTGGCAGACTACCTGGATGACGAAGTATTTGTTGACAGCGAGAGTGCAACCCTGTACCCTGAACCTGAGAGTGTCCAGGGCTACGAAAAGTTTATCGATAACTATAAAGCAGCTTTGCCGGCAGAAATTGAAGCCGGTAAAGATATGAAGTTAAACTAAGCCAAAGGAGAATTACGATGCTCGAAGAATTAAAACAAGAAGTCTACGAAGCCAACATGAAGCTGCCTAAGTTAGGCCTGGTCACCTTTACCTGGGGGAACGTGTCCGGGATTGACCGGGAGAAGGGCTTGTTTGTAATCAAGCCGTCCGGGGTTCCCTACGAAGACCTGAAGCCCTCTGACATGGTGGTAGTCAACCTGGACGGGGAAGTGGTCGAAGGGGACCTCAACCCATCCAGCGACACCCCAACCCACACCTATCTTTACAACCACTTCCCAAAGATTGGTGGCATCGTCCACACCCACTCCCCATGGGCAGTGTCCTTTGCGGCAGCCCACATGGATATTCCAGCGATGAACACGACCCACGCTGATACCTTCTACACGGATGTGCCGGCTGCTGACGCTTTGACCAAGGAAGAAGTTGAGGAAGACTACGAGGGCAACACCGGGAAGGTGATTGTGCGGTCCTTCAAGGAACGGGGCCTCGACTACGAAGCCACCCCTGCCGCTCTGGTAATGCAGCACGGTCCCTTCGCCTGGGGACCAACGCCGGACAAGGCGGTTTACAACGCCAAGGTGCTGGAAGTCGTCGCCGAAGAAGACTACCACACCCTGCAGCTGACCCGGGCGGACAACCACCTGCCACAATACCTGTTGGATAAGCACTACTACCGCAAACACGGGGCCAATGCTTACTACGGCCAAAACAATGCCCACAGCAAGGACCACGCCAAGCGGGAAAATTAGTTATACTTAGAAATAAATTTAACTGAGTCGTGGACAACTGGGAAGGTTGGCTCACGGCTCGGTTTAGTTAGGAGACGCCATGGCAACCAAGTATGAAACAGTTAAAGAAAAAATTCGCGAGGTGATTAGTTCGGGACAGTACCAGCCGGGTGATCAGCTGCCGACAGAATCGGCGCTGATGAAGGAGTACCAGGTTAGCCGCTACACCATTCGCCGGGCAATGGGCGAGTTGGAGAACGAGCACTATATCTACCGGATTCAGGGTGGCGGGATGTTCGTCGAGGACTGGCACAACAACCATGACCAACCGGTTAACCAGAAGGTCGTCGGGGTGGTTACGACCCACCTGGCCGACTACATCTTCCCCAGCATTATCAGCGGGATTGACCGGGCCCTTTCTAGCCAGGGCTATTCGATCCTGTTGGGCAATACCCATAACGACCATGACCAGGAGCGGCTCAGTCTGCAGCGGATGCTGGATAGCAATGTCGATGGCTTGATTTTAGAGCCGACCCAGAGTGCCCGGCCGAACCCGAACCGCGACCTCTACCAGCAGATTGAAAAATCGCATATCCCGGCAATGTTTATTGATGCTCACTATGATGACTCCTCCCTGCCGTACATTGACCTGGCGGACCGGGAAACGGAGGCCAAGCTGGTCGACAGCCTGTTTGAAAAGGGCCATGAGCGAATCCTCGGCATTTTTAAGATTGATGATATGCAGGGAGTCGGGAGGCTTCAGGGCTTTATGGATGCCTATACCGAACACCCGGATAAGACCCTGCTGAGCGACGTGATTATGTACCAGTCAAGTGACGATGTGGCCTCCATTTTTGCCAAGCTGGCCCAGCACCTCCAAGGGGCGGAGCGGCCAACCGCGATTGCCTGTTATAATGACCAGCTGGCGATCCAGGTGATGGACGTGGTCCGGTCGCTGGGGATGAAGATTCCTGATGACATTAGTATCGTCGGCTTTGATGATTACCTGCTGAGTGCCTATGTCCTGCCAGGCTTAACGACCGCTGTTCACCCGAAGAATAAAATGGGGATGGACGCCGGAGAGATGATCCTGCGGCTGATTAGTGGGGAACAGACTGACCCGATTGTTTACCATCCCGAGATTGTTGAACGGGACTCTGTAAAGGACCTCACAAAGTAAATTAGTAACCAGACAAATATAGCAGTGCCGGTTGGCGCTTCCGTGGAATTGGAAGTAGCTAACCGGCATTTTTAATGGTAATTGTCAATTTAATCCGTAATTGTTGGAGTAGCAAAATGGCGATTTAGCGGCATTTGTATGGGGAATGGGCAACTTGTCTGTAAAAACGTCTGAATTATTGTAACCGTTTTATTGACTTGTACGGACAAATAGCCTATACTTACCTTGTAAGCGCTTGAAGGAAATTATTTTAGGAATAATCACATGTGATTTCTAGGTTTTGAGGTTGTTATTTGTTAAGAAAGTATAGGAGTGAACAACATTGAGGAAAGTTTCAAATGGATTTATCTATACTTTTGGGGCGCTAGGTGGTTTACTGTTCGGTTACGACATTGCTTCCGTTTCTGGGGCCATTCTATTTATCCAAAAGCAGTTAAGCTTGAACTCGTGGGAACAAGGGATGGTTGTTTCGTCCGTCCTGATCGGTGCCATTCTGGGGGCGTTAGGGACCAGTAAGTTCCTTGATAAGTATGGACGGCGGAAGCTCTTGATTTGGGCCGCGATTATCTTCACGATTGGTGCTTTGGGTTCCGGATTCGCGCCAGAATACTGGACCCTGCTGGTTACCCGGGTGATCTTAGGGATTGGTGTTGGGATTACCTCCGCATTGATTCCTGCTTACCTGCACGAATTAGCGCCAAAACGGATGCACGGTGCGGTAGCGACGATGTTCCAGCTGATGGTCATGATTGGGATCCTGCTGGCTTACATCTTGAACTACACCTTCCAAGGAATGTACACCGGTTGGCGTTGGATGTTGGGATTTGCTGCACTGCCTGCTATTATTCTTTTCTTCGGTGCCCTGCTCCTGCCAGAAAGTCCCCGGTTCTTAGTTAAAATCGGCAAGACCGAACAAGCCCGGGCCGTTCTGATGAACACCAACAAGGGTGATGAACAGGCTGTTGATACCGCCCTGGAAGAAATTCAGGTTTCTGCTAACCAAAAACAGGGTGGTTGGAAAGAATTATTCGGCGCCGATGTTCGACCAGCCCTGGTTACTGGTTTGGGTGCCGCCATTTTCCAACAGATTATTGGTTCTAACTCAGTAATTTTCTATGCGCCAACCATCTTTACTAAAGTTGGCTGGGGTGTGGCCGCCGCTTTACTGGCCCACATCGGTATCGGGATCGTGAACGTAATTGTAACTGTGGTTGCTATGCTCTTGATGGACCACGTTGACCGGAAGAAGATGCTGACGGTTGGTGCCGCCGGCATGGGCCTGTCCCTCTTTGTCATGGCCGCTATCCTGAAGATGGACAGTGGCTCGCAAGCCGCAGCCTACGTCAGTGCGATTGCGCTGACCGTCTACATCGCCTTCTACGCATGTACCTGGGCCCCAATTACCTGGGTTTACATCGGTGAAGTCTTCCCGCTGAACATCCGTGGGTTGGGGACTTCCCTTTGTTCCGCAACCAACTGGCTCGCTGATATGGTTGTTTCCTTAACCTTCCCAACGATGCTGGCAGCCTTTGACATCGCCAACACCTTCATTATTTACGGTGTTATCTGTGTTATTTGTATCATCTTTACCAACAAGTTCTTCCTGGAAACCCGGGGGAAGTCGCTGGAAGAGATTGAAGCTTCAATGCGGAAGATGACCGCTAAGAAGAAGGCAGCAGGGCAGGATAAGCTTGCCTAGGCTGGCCGAATTGGCTGATTAAGTGAAGGGCTAGTTCCTGATTGGGAACCGGCCTTTTTTGTTTAGCAAAAATTCATGTGATTACTTTGATTTATGTATTGATTTATCCGTACAAATTATATATAATGACAATGTAAGCGATTTAGTAAGATTGATTGCAAGATCATTTAAGATAAAGGAGATCTGTTCACTATGTTAAAAACGCCAGATTACGAATTTTGGTTTGCCGTTGGTAGTCAACCCCTCTATGGTCCAGAAGCCTTAGAGCAGGTTGAAAAGGATGGCCGCAAGCTGGTTGACGGCTTGAACGCCAGTGGCAAGCTGCCATACAAGGTAGTCTTTAAGCTGGTTGCCACCACTGCTGATAGCATTACCAAGTTTATGAAGGATGCCAATTACAACGACAAGGTCGCTGGGGTAATGACTTGGATGCACACCTTCTCCCCAGCCAAGAACTGGATTCGCGGAACCCAGCTGCTGCAAAAGCCATTGCTGCACCTGGCAACTCAAATGCTGGACCACATCCCATTTGATACGATCGACTTTGACTACATGAACCTAAACCAGAGTGCCCACGGTGACCGTGAATATGACTACATCAATGCCCGGCTCGGGGTTCCAGAAAAGATTGTTTACGGCTGGTGGAACGACCCTGAAGTCCAAGAAGAAATCGCCGACTGGCAAAAAGTGGCGATTGCCTACGACATGAGCTTCAAGATTAAGATTGCTCGTTTCGGCGACACCATGCGGGACGTTGCCGTTACGGAAGGTGACAAGGTTGCTGCCCAGATCAAGCTGGGCTGGACCGTTGACTACTGGCCAGTAGCTGAACTGGTTGCTGCCGTTAACGCCGTTTCCGAAGCCGAAATTGACGAACAGTACAAGCGGCTGGAAGATAACTACGACATGGTAGAAGGTGACAACGACCATGACAAGTACGTTCACTCCGTTCGTTACCAACTGCGTGAATACTTGGGAATCAAGCACTTCTTGGACGAGAAGGGTTACGATGCCTTCACCACCAACTTCCAAGACCTGGAAGGCTTGGAACAGCTGCCAGGCTTAGCCGTTCAATTGCTGATGATTGATGGCTACGGCTTCGGTGCCGAAGGGGATTTCAAGTCCGCTGGTCTTTCCCGTCTGCTGAAGATTGCGGCTGAAAACAAGGAAACGGCCTTCATGGAAGACTACACCCTCGACCTGCGTGCTGGTCACCAGGCAATTATGGGTTCCCACATGCTGGAAGTTGACCCAACTCTTGCCTCTGACAAGCCACGGGTTGAAGTTCACCCGCTGGACATCGGTGACAAGGCCGACCCAGCACGGCTGGTCTTCACCGGTTCAGAAGGCGAGGGAATTGATGTTACCCTGTCATACTTCGACGATGGCTACAAGTTTATTGCCTACGACGTGGACTGTGCTAAGCCGGAAAAGGAAATGCCAAACCTGCCGGTTGCTAAGCAGATGTGGACGCCAAAGTGCGGCTTAAAGAAGGGCGCTACCGCCTGGATGCACAATGGTGGTGGTCACCACACCGTCCTTTCCATGAACCTGACGATGGACCAGATGGCAACTCTCGCCAACCTGTTCGGCATCGAATTGATCGACATCAAGTAGTTAACGTGTTCACCCCGTTTTAGTTCCGAATATTTTAAAGATATCGCGTGACCCCAGATAGGCTAGCTGCGCGTTGCAACCCAGGGACTTAGAGTCTAGCGCCGCGCAGCAAGGCTATTTGCCTACGGACAATCACCGGCCCGTGCCGTGCCAATCACTGTCCTAGGCTAGCCTTACAGTCCCTAACCGTGGGTTGGGTTACAGCTCCTTTTTGTTAGCTAATTCATTTGGAACCGCTTGCATATTTGTCCGGATAAGTGTAAACTAAAATTAACCAATCTAAACAGGAGGCAGGAGCAGTGAAATTTCATAAATTAAAACCAGTCGAGATGGATCGTCTCCAAGAGGGGGTAATTTACTACCGGCGGTGGACGAAGTTTGAAAAGGTCTTCTCCGTAGTCGGGGTGCTCCTCCTGTTCACCGGGATCGGCATCGTTTCCGATGCGATCCTGCTGGCCATGTACCTGTACTGCATGGATAAGGTAGACGTTTCACCGGTGGGCGAACCGGAGAAACGTCTTCTGATTAAAAAGCACGAGTGGGACCACTACCGTCACGTCAACGGGATTGGCTACTGGCACCAGCACCAGCCGCGCCGGATCAAGGCCATGGTCAGTCACCAGTAAATCAAGGGGCTGGGATGGCTGCCGTTGCTAAGCTAACAATTAAATAGTAGGCCTAAAAGGGCCCTCTAAAGTTCGGTAAACCGAGCTCTGGAGGACCCTTTTACATTTTCTATTGTACCCATAGACGGGGACATCAGGAATGCCCCTGATTACGCTTCCCAATTGACTACCATTTCTTATTATACTCGTACACCAGGGCCGGTTCCTTGCCCGTTCGGTGGAAATCATTAAGACCGTCGATCTTCGCCATTTCGTCAGCGCTTAGTTCAAAGTCGTAGATTTCCATATTCTGTTTAATCCGGGCCTGGTGGACCGACTTGGGGATAAAGGCCACGCCGCTCTGCAGGTGCCAGCGGAGAACCACTTGGGCCGGGGATTTGTGGTGCCGGGCGCCGATTTCGGCCAGGACCGGGTTAGCGAGGATTGTGCCCCGGCCCAGCGGGCTCCAGGCCTGGGTGACAATCTGGTGGTCACGGTCAAATTTGACCAACGGGGCCTGGTTTAAGCGGGGATGGCGTTCGATTTGGTTGACGACCGGCATTTCACTGGCCTGGGTTGCCAGGTACTGGAGGTGGATCATTTGGAAATTGCTGACCCCGATGGACTTTGTTAGCCCCGCCTTCTTGAGGTCGATTAAGGCCTGCCAGCTGTCAAAAAAGGCCCGCTCAATTGGCCAGTGGATCATCAGGAGGTTCACGTAGTCGAGCTGGAGCTTGTGCAACGAGTCCTTTACCGAGGCGATTGTTTGCTGGTAGCCCTGGTTCTCTTCGGCGACCTTGGTCGTTACAAATAACTCTGCCCGGGGCACCCGCATGTCCGCGAGCGCCTGGCCCACCTCGGCTTCGTTTTGGTAGAGCTGAGCGGTATCAAATAACCGGTAGCCCGCCTGGTAGGCGTTGGTAATTGCCGCAGAGATGGTGACCTGACCGGTGACTTTGTAGAGCCCAAACCCTTCTTGCGGCATTTGCTGGCCATCGGCGAGGGTCAGCAGGTTGGTTGTTGAATTCACGTTGATCTCTCCTCCATAATTGTTAAATTCAAATAAAAATGCTTCATATTGGAGGGTTCCTACCGTCAAATATGAAGCATTTTAAGTTAAGCTAGCACGCGATTAGCGCTTGTTGTGTTTCTTCGGGTTTTCAATCGGGTGGTTGTCTAAATCAGTCCGAACCACCAGAACATCGCAAATCGCCGTCCGGGTGACGTATTCGGTCACGGAACCGATTAAGATCCGTTCAACCGCGTTCAGCCCCGTCGCACCGATCATGATTAAGTCAGCACCCATTTCTTTAGGAACATCACGGGCGATAATGGTCTTTGGTGCACCATATTCAATTGAGTAGTTGACATTCTTAACGCCTTGCTTCTTAGCGTAGTCGATGTACTTGTCCAGCGTCTTCTTAGCGGTATCCGTTACCTGTTCCACCATTGAGGTATCAAAGCTGGAAATATTTTGGAACGCCCGGGTGTCGACAACGTGCAACAGGCGTAATTCGGCGTCTTCCCCGTTCCGCTTAGCAACGGCGACGGCCTTCTTAAAGGCTAATTCGGCTTCTGCAGAGCCATCGACAGGAACCAAAATGTGCTTGTATGTTTGTGCCATAATAGTGCCTCCTTAAACTTATTTACCAATATTATACACTTTTCTACCATTGGCGGTAAAGAACCTAGTGATACTTGGCACGAAATTCACTGGTGACCGCAAAGGCCATCTGGGTTTCCAGAATACAGCCAAGCACGACCATGACCACGATAAAGGTGATGTTATTGGTCCACGCCGCCCCGATCGTTACTAGTCCGAGAATGGTTAAGATAATGCCCCAGATTTTTAACTGGCGGGCGACGAAGGGGCTGCTAGTGGGTTCCAGGATCAGAAAGTCCTTGTGGAGGTGGGTTAAAAAGAAGAGGCCTTCAAACAGGGCGATTAGTCCAAAGAGGGTTACTAAGATTGGTAAGAGCATCCGACAACAATCCTTTGCTTAATAATTAAGCGGCTGGTGACAAATGGCTACCATGTCACCGGCCGCTGCTATGTACGAAAACTCCGTTAGTGCCGTTAATTGTCATTCAGTGTTGACCTGTGTGTAAAACAGGTGGGACACGGTTGTCTAGTCGCCAACTACCAAGTGAAAAGGCATGTTGTAAAAGAATACATGACGCTAGTCCCAAAGTAAAAAGACTGTAAGGCAAACCTGCGTTTAGACAACGCGTACACCACAGAATTTTCAATTCTTATGTTAGCATCTTTTAGCTGCTGAGGCAATTATTTCGCCGGGTGGTGGTGACCAGCGAGACCGTGCTGTTGAGCGTGCCGCAGCTGCCAGTACTGCTTTCCCAGGGCCTGTTCAAAGCGGCCGTTTTGCTTGGGCTGGTAATACTGGGCATCCTTGATCCGGTCAGGGAGGTACTGTTGGGCCACCCAGTCCTGGGGATGGTCATGGGGGAACTGGTAGTCGACCCCGTGGCCGAGCCGCTGGGCACCCTTGTAGTGAGCGTCCTTCAGGTAGGCCGGGACGTCGCCGAAGCCGCCCTGCTTGACCTGGGTCAGGGCCTGGTCGATTGCCGCAATTCCGGAATTTGACTTGGGTGAGAGGCAGAGCTCAATCACCACGTCGGCAAGGGGAATCCGTGCTTCCGGCAGGCCAACCTGCTGGGCCGCTTGGACTGCGGTGACCGCCCGTTGGACCGCCGGCATATTGGCCAGCCCGATGTCTTCGTAGGCGATAACCATCAGCCGGCGGGCGATTGAAGTCAGGTCCCCTGCTTCAATCAAGCGGGCGAGGTAGTGGAGGGCCGCGTCAACGTCCGACCCGCGGATCGACTTCTGAAAGGCGGAGATGACGTCATAGTGGGCGTCCCCGTCCTTATCGGCGCTGAGCGCCTTTTTCTGGACGCTTTCTTCAATCACCGGCAGGGTCAGGTGGATTTTGCCATCCGGTCCCGGATCGGTGGACCGGGCGGCCAGTTCAAGGCCGTTGAAGGCGCTGCGCAGGTCCCCGTTTGTCGCCCGGGCCAACTGCTCTTCGGCGTTGGCCGCTAAGACCAGGGGCATTTTACCGAGCCCCCGTTCCTTATCGGTTAGCGCCCGCGCAATCGCTACCTTAATGTCGTCAATGCTGAGGGGGTGGACGGGAAAGATCTGGGTCCGGCTGCGAATAGCCGGGTTAATGCTGATGTAGGGATTTTCGGTCGTCGCCCCAATCAGGACGATCCGCCCGCTCTCCAGGTGGGGGAGGAGGAAGTCCTGTTTGGCCTTATCCAGGCGGTGGATTTCGTCAAGCAGGAGGATGACGGTTCCGCTCATCTTGGCTTCCTCGGCCACGATCTGCAGGTCCTTCTTACTGTCGGTTGCGGCGTTGAGCTTGCGGAAGGCGTACCTGGTAGAACCCGCAATCGCACTGGCAATGCTGGTTTTCCCGGTCCCCGGCGGGCCATAGAGGATCATTGAGGAAAGCATCCGGGCCTTAACCATCCGGGAGATGATTTTACCGGGGCCGACCAGGTGCTGTTGGCCGACTACCTCCTCAAGTGTCCGGGGCCGCATTCGGTAAGCAAGTGGTTCCATTATTGTCCCTCCCGGTGAAAGAGGCGGTGGAAAAAGCCGCCGTGCTGCTTGTTCTTCGTCGCCGCTTTTGTTGCAGGTCCGCTGCTTGCCAGCTGGGGGTAGCGTTTTTTGACGTCAACCGGGCTTTGGTAGACGGCCTCTTTGGCGGCCACGACAACGGCCAGGGAGCGGGGGTCGGTCTTAAATTCCGGGTCGGTTTTCATGGTGAAGTTCGCGCCGGCCTGAGCCGCTGCCCTGACGTAGGGGCGGATCTCCTCGTGGGGCAGGTTGCCGTTTAAGAAGACCAGCCTGCCGTACCCCCGCTTAAATTCGGCAGCCAAGGCGGCGACCCAGCTTTGTTCGTGCAGCTCGGCCACGCTGATGGTTAGGCAGACCCGCTCCCGAAAGGTTCCCAGGTAGCGGCGCTGCTCGTCGGGTTTGATCTGCGGGGTGCCATAGATTCCATTATCAAGGCGCTGTTCCACCGCTGATTTTTTCTCTGCTGTCACGTAAACTCCTCCTTAGTCAGAATAATGATTTTATTGTACCATTATGGGGAAGAAGAAATCCCGTTTGACGGCTTGCAAAGGAGCACTGATTAGCGATGAAAATTATTATTGCCCCCGCCCGTACGATGAAAATTGATGAAGATAGCTTTCCCTACCATGACCTGCCCGAATTTTTGCCAGCGACTAAGCAGATTTTGGCCTGGATGCGGTCGCTAAGTTACGAAGAGCTTCACCGGCTGTGGTGGAATTGCAGTACGCGGCTGGCGGAGAAAAATTACCGCTGGCTGCAGGAAATGGACTTGGAACGCGGGCTCACTCCGGCCATCATTGCTTTTACCGGCCTGCAGTACCAGCACATGGCACCGGACGTGTTTTCTGAGCAGGGACTGCGCTACGTAGAAGACCACCTGCGGATTCTCTCCGGCTTTTACGGCCTCCTGCGCCCCTTTGACGGCATTGTTCCCTACCGGCTGGGGATGGGCGACCGGGCCCGGGTTGCGGGGACGGCCAACCTCTACCAGTTCTGGGGACGCCGGCTGGCAGATTCTCTGTACCAGGATGACCAGCTGGTCTTAGACCTGGCGTCCGTTGAATACGAGCGGGCGGTCCGGCCCTATTTGACCGGCCGCCAGCGGCTGGTCAAGTGTGTCTTTGGCGAAGAAGTGGCGGGCAGGGTCAAGCAAACGGCTACCCGGGCGAAGATGGCGCGGGGGACGATGGTTCGCTACCTTGCAGAGAATAACATTACCGACCTGGCGGGGGTCAAGGAATTTACGGTCGGCGGCTACCGTTTCCGCCCTGAGTTATCGACGGCGGATTGCCTGGCTTTTACCCGCAATTAAAGTATTAGCTAAGCAGAATCAGTCCATCGTGACTGATTTTTTTATTGAAAACGAATAAAAATTGCAAAAATGTCATAAAAGGTGTGATTTAAAGCACAAAGTAGACTATTATTAATGGTGAAAGCGGTTGATTATCAAAATGAGGAGGAATCAGTATGGCAATTACAATTGCAGCGCTAAAGGAAGCGCCGGCCGAACACCGGGTTTCTTTAGTGCCAAGTGTTGTTAAGAGGTTAATAAAGCAGGGCTGTCAAGTACTCGTCGAACGGGGCGCTGGTGCCGCAGCCAACTTTGCTGACCAGCAGTATGAAGAGGCGGGGGCCAAGGTCGTTGACCGGTCCGCCGCCCTCGCACAGGCCAACTTGCTAACGGTCGTGGATCGCCCGGACGAGGACACGCTGGGCCAATTAAAGGAGCACCAGGTAATTCTGGGCCTGCTCTCCCTGTCGGTCGACCACGATGTCGCCAAGCAGCTAGCGGAAAAGCAGGTAACGGCCCTGTCCTTTGAGCTGCTGCCGCGGACGGTTTCCCGGGCGCAGAGTATGGATGCCCTGAGTTCACAGTCCTCGGTTGCCGGCTATAAAGCGGCCCTGGTCGCTGCGGACCACTTCATGCGCTATTTCCCGATGATGATTACCGCCGCCGGGACTGCGAAGCCGGCGAAAGTGCTGGTCTTAGGAACCGGGGTTGCCGGCCTGCAAGCCATCGGGACCGCTAAGCGTTTGGGTGCGATTGTTTCCGGCTATGACGTGCGGCCAGCCTCCCGTGGGGAAGTGGAATCACTGGGGGCCAAGTTCCTGACGAGTTCCGTTTCCGCTGCCGGCAAGGGCGGCTATGCCCGTCAGCTGACCAAGGAAGAGCAGCAGCAACAGCAGGATGAACTAGCCGGCTTCATTGCGGATAGCGACATTGTAATCACGACGGCTCGGGTTCCCGGGAAGAAGCCGCCAATGCTGGTTACTGAAAAGTCCGTGCAGGAAGCCGCACCAGGCTCGATCTTCATCGACATTGCGGCCAGTGACCTCGGCGGCAACGTTGCCGGTTCAAAGCCGGGTGAAGTGGTAGAAACGGCTAACGGGGCCAAAATCGTTGGCGCGGACAACCTGCCGAGCGAGCTTGCAACCAGTGCTTCCGAGATGTACTCCAAGAACGTGCAGGCCGTTATTAAGGCGCTGCTGAATAAGGATGGCGAGATTGAAATTGACACGACGGACGACGTAATGTCCGAACTGGTTGCCACCCACCAGGGGGAAGTCATCTCCGGCCGTCTGCGGTCGCAGCTGGGCCTGCCTGAACTCAAGAAGGCAGAGGCACCGGCTGACAAGTCAGACCAGCAGGAGCAGAAATAAGAAGGGGGAGCGATTTTATGAGTGAGCAATTATATTCTAATTTAGCGATTTTTGTTTTAAGTCTCCTCGTCGGTTTTGAAGTCATGAGCAAGATTCCCGCAACCTTGCAGACACCGATGATGTCAGGCGCAAACGCGATCCACGGGGTCGTTGTCGTGGGGGCCTTCGTGGTTGCCGCAGAAGCCAACAGCTGGGGCTTTTACGTCCTGGCCTTCCTGTGTGCGTTCTTTGCGGCCGTTAACGTTGCCGGTGGTTACACCGTAACCGACCGGATGCTAGGAATGTTTGACCGTCCGAAGGCGGGCCAGGCCCCGGCAAAGGACGGCAAGCAGGACGGAGGTGAACAATAATGACTGGATTACAAACCTGTTCATCATTAGTTTACCTGGTTTCGGCCATCTGCTACGTCATTGGTGTCCACCTGATGCGGTCGCCAAAGACCGCCCGGAAGGGGAACGGCCTCTCGTGCCTTGGGATGGCGCTGGCGGTAATCATGATTATCATCACGATTATTGCTGATGGCAAGATTACTGCGGCTGGCTGGATTGCACTGGTTGCCGGTTTGGCCCTCGGGATCCTCTACGGGGTTATTAAGGCCCGCAAGGTCAAGATGACCGACGTTCCCCAGCTGGTTTCCCTCTTTAACGCCGTTGGTGGTGGTGCCGCGGCCGTTATTGGGGTCTTTGACTACTTGCAGGTAGCAAACGGGACGCGCCTGGGCTTGATCCTGTCGATTCCAGTGGTTTTGGACGTAATTATCGGGGGTACTACTTTCTCCGGTTCGCTGATTGCTACTGGTAAGCTAGCGGGACACGTTTCCGGCAAGCCGATCACCTTCCCTGGTAGCCGGATTTGCAACGCCCTGTCAATTATTGCCATGATCGTGGGGGCCGTTTGGATGATCGGTTTCCCACAAAACTACTGGGCGCTGGTTCTTGAATTAGTTGCTGCCCTGGTCTTCGGTCTCCTGATGACCTTGCCAATTGGCGGTGCTGATATGCCAGTGGTTGTTTCGCTGTTGAACGCCTTCACCGGGCTGGCCGTTGCCTTTGCCGGTTTCGTAATTGACCACCAGGTTCTGATTATTGCCGGGGCCTTAGTTGGGGCTGCCGGAACAATCCTGACCCTGCAGATGGCCGAAGCGATGAACCGGTCCGTGGCCAACATCCTCGCCGGGGGCTTTGGTGGCGGTGCCAGTGATGGTGGCGCTGCTGACGACGTGCCGGTTAACGTTAAGGAAACCTCTGCCGATGATATTGGCCTGCAATTGGCCTACGCCCACAACGTGATGATTGTTCCTGGTTACGGTTTAGCCGCCGCCCAGGCCCAGCATGAAGTGGCCGAATTGGCGAAGCTGCTAACTGACCACGGAATTAACGTCAACTATGCCATCCACCCGGTTGCGGGGCGGATGCCAGGACACATGAACGTCCTGCTGGCGGACGTTAACGTTCCGTATGAGGAAATGAAGCAGATGGACGAAGCCAATTCGATGTTTGAAAACACCGACGTTTCCCTGGTCATCGGGGCGAATGACGTTACCAACCCGCTGGCGCGGAAGTCGGGCAACGCCATTTCGGGGATGCCGATTTTGGACGTCGATAAGTCGAAGTCGGTTGTCATCATCAAGCGGTCGATGCACCCTGGTTATGCCGGGATTGCCAACCCGCTCTTTAGCGATGACCAGACCCGGATGTTCTTTGCTGATGCCAAGAAGGGGCTGAAAGACATTATCGCTGCTGCTAAGCAGTACCTTGATGAATAATAGTAGGCTCGTCTGATTATCGTAATAGTGGACGCCGCGCAGAGGTTCATTTATGACTTCTGCGCGGCGCCCTTTTTTAAGCTTAGGACCCTTTTGCGCCACTAACTAAAAGTAAGGCTATGAGCGCAGGCAATTTATGCTAAAATAAACGAGATTTTACACATTAAATGTAATAATGCATTGAGGAGAGTAATTATGGTTTCAAAAAGTAATCGCAAAGTGATTAGGCAACGGGCTGGTCAGGCAGTACCGAAGTATGCTTTACGGCGGCTGAGTGTTGGTGTCGCATCGGTCTTGCTTGGAACGACGGTCTTGCTGGCGGGGAGTCAGCAAATCGGCCATGCTGATACCCAGGCTGATGAGGGGCAGAACGCCCAAGAAGTGATGACCAACCAGCCAAATGAGGTAACGGCCAAAGAAACGAATCAACGTTCTAATCAAGCAACTTTGCAGCAATCGGCTGCGCAGGCGCCCAAGCAAACTCAGCAAACGTCTGGTGCCAGTGCTTTGCCTGCTAACGAGCCAAGCACCACACCAGCACAAGCAAAGCAGGACGTTGATGTTGCTAACTGGCAGTACCAGGCGACTGCTGATGGCCTTCAGCTCACCGGCTACACCGGGACCACACCCAACATTGTTATTCCAAACAATGTGGACTTCGAACTGGCTGGTAAGCTAAATCAGGGTCAAACGGTTCAAATTACTAAAGACGTAATCGCAAGTTTGCTAGCTACTAACCCAACGACCCTGGCCGTTTCCACGACGGGGGATGGTAAGATTATCGCGGCCGGAAGTGACTGGAGTAACGCCTTTGGCGGTTCAATTATTTATAACGGCAACCTGGTAATGCCGGATAAGTTGACTTCCTTAGATCTGACCGGGTTAGATACTAGTCAGATTACAAATATGAGCGGGATGTTTTCCGGGCACCGTCAGCAGGCTTTGCGGACCATTACTGGCTTAGACCACTGGGATGTTAGTCACGTCACTAATATGGCGAGAATGTTCAATGACGATGATAATTTGCAAAGTGTTGGCGACCTCAGCCACTGGGATGTTGCTCAGGTGACTGATATGAGCTTCATGTTTGATGAGACAGCGATGCAATCAGTTGGCGATCTGAGTAGTTGGCAGGTCGGTAACGTCACCGATATGAGCGGGATGTTTGCCGACACCAAGTTGCAGTCAGTCGGTTTGTTAGACCAGTGGCAAGTGCATAATGTCCAAAGTATGTTTAGGATGTTTGATGGGGCAGCTTTGCAGAAATTGGATTTGACAAACTGGGATGTTAGTCAGGTTCGCGACCTATCACACCTCTTCGCCTCATCGGCATTAACTCAGATTGGTTCATTGGACCGTTGGGACGTTTCCAAGGCGACGACCATGGAGTTTATGTTTAATGCTACCAAGTTCACCGATATTGGCAATTTGGATCAGTGGCAGGTCGGTAATGTGACGAATATGGGTGGTATGTTTGGCGGTTCGAACCTGACCAACGTTGGTGAATTAGCTAATTGGGATGTCCACAACGTAACGACAATGTATTCCATGTTTAACGGTTGCTCGTTAAAAAAGTTAGACCTCAGCAAGTGGGATGTCGCGAACGTTACGAGCATGACTAATATGTTCCATAACAGTGCCCTTACTGACTTAGGCGATCTGAGTAATTGGCAGGTCGGCAACGTCACGAACTTCTCGTCAATGTTTGACGAATCAAAGGTTTCAACGTTGAATATTTCTAATTGGGACTTCGCTAAGGCAGTCCGGACGACGGCGCCATTTCAAGGGGTAAGCAAAATGTTTGCCAATAACAGGGTGCCAAAAGTGATCATCGCTAATCACCTGCAGAATGTTCCCTCAACGTTTGAAATTGCTGACTTTAACGCACAACACCAACGAGACAGTAGCAAGCTGGTTGTAATTACTGATAATGATACTTTGCTTAATTTGAAGGATCGGCAGATTCCAAACGAGTTGACGTATCAGGACCAGCAGCAAGAAGTGACTGAAACGGCCCCGACCTTCTACCAGTCGAACGGCTCTAATGATGCGCACGCGATTGTGTTAAAGCAGGTTCAAGCCCAAGCAGCTGCTTTCTTAACAAACCATCCTGAATATAATGGGTACACGATTGTTAATCAGGATACGGCCACTCCGGTTGAACTGGCAAACGCCACCATTCAGTTAACGAAGGCGCCACAAAAGGTTCAAGTGGTCGGCTATGATGACGTAACGAAGCAGGCCATTACAGGTACTAGCCTAGATAGTGATGACCAGCAATTAGATGGCTCAATTCGCCAGTTAATTAATGATTTGAAAGCCCGTTACTACGTCTTTACTAATCAAGTCACGGTTGGTCATGCAGATGGTGAAGACTACCCGTTTGAATTATTAATGGTTGCTAGTGATGGCCAGGCTCAAGTTCCAACCTACTACGTCCACTTTAACCATGGCACGCAGTCGACGGCTGAAACGAAGACCGTGCGGCAAACCATTCACTACGTGTTTGCTGATGGCACGACCGCGGCACCTGACCAGGTCAAGCCAGTGACCTTTACGCGGACCAATACTGTGGACCTGGTTACGGGAAAGACAACTCACGGTGCCTGGTCAAATGACGGCAGTTACACCTTTGCGCCAGTAACCAGTCCAGCCATTCCGGGCTACACGCCAAGTCAAGGTGAAGTTGCTAGCCAAGTGGTTACACCAGCCAGTGCGGACCTGGTAACGACGGTGGTTTACGCTAAGGATCAGCCAGTGACGCCAGGTCAACCTGACGACCAGCCAGTACCGGGCGGTCACGAGCAACCGCAGACGCCAGTTAATCACCAGCCCCAAGCGGGCCAGGCACAGCCAAAAGCAGTGCCGACTATGGCGACGGCTCAGCAACCAGCTGCTAAGAAGACCGCTCATCAGCAATTGCCACAAACCGGGAATGATCACGGTGAAGCCTTAACAGCATTAACGTTAGTGGCGTTCACGAGTATGCTAGGGCTGGGACGGAAGAAGCGAGATTAAGTACGGAAACACGGTTAGTGAATGGATTGCTAAGTTAAGAATCGAATGACGTGCTACGCAATGAGGCCTAGAGCTCGGCAAAACCGAACTCTAGGCCTCTATTTTGTACTCTCTAAAGACTAGCTTTAAAATAAAAAAACGGCTGAGTTAATACCCAGCCGCTTTTTCGTTAAGCAATCAACTAAGATTACTTGTTGTAGAATTCAACGATCAGCGCTTCGTCGATGTCGGCATCCATGTCCTCACGGGCAGGAATCCGGTTCAGCTTTCCTTCCAGCTTGTCGGCGTCAAAGTCAACGTATGAAGGACGGGAAACAACGGCATCAACAGCGTTCTTGATGATGTCCAGGTTCTTGGACTTTTCACGAACGGCGATGACCTGGTTAACATCAACTTCGTATGAAGGAATGTCAACACGCTTGCCATCAACAGTGATGTGACCGTGGTTAACCAGCTGACGGGCCTGACGACGGGTAGTAGCCAAACCAAGACGGTAAACCATGTTGTCAAGACGGCGTTCCAGCAATGCCATGAAGTTAGCACCGTGGGTACCTTCCTTGATCTTGCCGGCACGAACGAAGAGGTTCGCGAATTGCCGTTCAGTCATACCGTACATGAAACGCAGCTTTTGCTTTTCACGCAGTTGCGTACCATATTCAGAAAGCTTGCCGCGGCGGTCACGACCGTGGTCACCAGGGGCGTATGGCCGACGTGCTAATTCCTTACCAGTACCAGAAAGTGAAACGCCAAGGCGACGTGAAACACGCCAGCTTGGACCAGTATAACGAGACATAAATGAATTCCTCCAATATATTTTCTTGGAGTAAAATAATCCGATTGTGAGCTTGACATTCGTGCAGGCTGATTTGAATTGTTCACCCTTGCAGCTGGGTTACTAAAAACACCCTTCGGCACCAGTCTGTTGACGAGCTTGCCCCTCACTGCTGCATTATTTTACACAAAATATAGAATACCATGACCTACGCCGCTTCGTCAATGGCTTTCATGATAATCGCCGCGCTTGTGGTCATGGTGGCGACCAACTGCTTATCGAAGCGGTCTCGCACTGGGGCGTCGAGGTCTAAAACGCCGTACAGGCTGCCGTCCTGCCTGACCAGCGGCACGACTAATTCAGATTTGGCCGCGGCGTCACAGGAAATGTAGCCGGGGTACTGGCTGACGTCGGCAACAACCTGGACTTTGCGGTCCTGGGCGGCCGTCCCGCAGACCCCCGCGCCCATTTTAATGTGCATACAGGCAACCCGTCCCTGAAATGGGCCGAGGACGAGCTCGTCATTGGCGTGGTCGTATCGGTAGAAGCCGACCCAGTTAAGCTGGTCGACGGTTTGGTTAATCAGTGCACTTGCGTTGGCCAGAATCGTGACGGGGGAGTGTTCATCCGCGAGCAGGCTCTTCAGTTGGCTCAGCATCAGTTGGTCATTGTTCATCGAGAATTCACCGTTCTTTCTTAAGATCAGCACCAGCAAGGCGGTGCTACTATGGTATAATTTTACTAGAAGATTATACCATTGGCAGCAATTGTCAACTGGTTGAATAATTAGGTGGGGTAATGATGTTTCAAATTTTAATTGCGATTTTAGTTCTTGTCCTGTTGCTGTTGCTGGGAATTGTATGGTTTCAGCGGCGGGCAGTCCGGCAAATCGGTGAGTTACAAGCGGTCAGCACGCACCTCGGCAAGCAGCCGCTGGCGGATGAATTAAAAAAGGTTCAGCAAATGCAGCTGGTCGGGGATGCCCAAGACCAGCTTGCAAAGCTGCAAAAGGAATATGACCGCTTAGCCCCAGCCATTAAGCGGCTGAACAAGCAGGGCGCTGACCTCCAGGCGGCCGTTAAGACCAACCAGCTTTTGACAATCAATTCGGCCATCAGCGACTACCGCACAGAAATTGAAAAGACGAGTAAGCAGGCGGACCGCTTGCAAAAGCAGCTGCAGACCTTGCAGCAGCAAGAAGCGAGCCACCATCAGGCTGTTGACCAGTTGAAGCAGCGTTACCAGCAGTACCACCAACAACTTGACGACAAGAGCTTTGAATATGGCGAGACGGTTGACCAGCTGAACGATCAGCTGACGGCATTGGAAGCACGCTACACTAAGTTTGCTGATCTGACGTCCAAGGGCGACCTGGAGGCGGCTCAGGAAATTTTGACGGACCTCCAGACCGCCAACCAGGACTTTGCTGAATTGCTGGAGAAGGTTCCCAAGCTATATAAGCCGTTAGCAACCGAATTCCCCGACCAGCTGGCGGAACTAAAAAGCGGCTACCAGACTTTGACCAAGCAGCACTACCGCTTTACGGAAGGGGACCTGGGGCAAAAGATCGACCAGTTGCAGGCGAAGTTAACCCAAACCGTTAAACTGCTGAACGACCTGCAGGTTGACGTGGTCGAACAAGCCAACCAGGACCTCTCGACGGAAATTGACCACCTCTACGACGTAATGCAAAAGGAACTGGACGCCAAACCGGAGGCCCAGCATCTGATGAAGGTAATGGGTGAGTTTATCAGTCACGCCCGCCGCCAAAACGATGAACTGACGAAGGAACTAAAGCGGCTGAACCTTAGTTATACCTTCAACCACAACGAAATTGAGTCCGCTCGCCGGCTTGATGAACAGATCAAGACAATTGATAAGGACTACCAGCGGGATGCCCAGGCAATCAAAGATCAGCAGGCGCTGTACAGCCAAATCCTTGCTACCCAAAAGGCTAACCAGCAGGAGCTGACCGCAGTCGAAGAGAAGCAGGGAGAAATTAACGATGAGGTTGCCAAGCTCCAAACCGATGAACAGCGGGCAAAGAAAATGCTCCAGCGTTACTCGGTCGACATCCGGACCGTTAAGCGGCAGGTTGAACGGCTGAACCTGCCCGGCCTACCAGCGGACTACCGCGACTACTTTATGGGGGTCAGCGACGAGGTGAAGAAGTTAGCTGCGGCGCTCGGCCAGTATAAAGTTAATATGGATGACGTCACGAAACAGTTAATCATGGTCGAGGCGGATCTGGAGACGCTCCACACCAAGACTAATGACCTCCGGGACAGCGTTGAGCTAACGGAACGCCTGTTGCAGTACGCCAACCGCTTCCCGAATGACGAGACGGTCGAAAAGGCGGCTCAGGAGTCGCGGCGCCTGTTTGGCGAGTACGAGTACGCAAAGAGCCTGGAAAAGATCGGCACGGCCCTGGAAGAGGTCGAGCCGGGGTCCTTTAAGCGTCTCGAGGATAGTTACTATAACGAACATCATTAAGATCGCTCTGTGAACAGTAATGGCCCGTAGCATTTCAAATCAGAAATGCTGCGGGCCATTTAAATTTAAACGACAAGAAAAATTAAAATTTCACAAATTATTTTGCTGGCGGTTTAAAGCAGTGAATTAGCGGGATTTTTCAATAAAACGGTTTACCTAAAACTTTGTGAAAATATATATTTGACCGGTTAGTGCTCTTGTAAAACGTTTTAATTAGCGCTATTATACAAAAGGTCATCTTGAAAACGTTTTTATGAAACGTTAGATTATTTTTTGTTTGAAATGGAGGACTAAAAGATGGTTAACCATGTCGTGGTTCTGGGCAGTATCAATGTGGATACTACCTATCACGTGAACCGTTTCCCGCAGCCCGGTGAAACAATCGCTGCGCAGAGTAAGAGTTCAGCTCCCGGTGGCAAGGGGGCTAATCAAGCCGTAGCTGCCGCCCGTTCCGGTGCGCAAACTGTATTCGTCGGGGCCGTGGGTTCCGATAACGAAGGCCAGTACATGCTGGAAGCGCTGAAAGAAAATGATATTGATACTAGTCATATCAACATCGACAAGTATCATGGAACGGGGAGCGCGGCCATTACCCTGGACGCCAATGGTCAAAATGACATCATGGTCTATGGTGGTGCCAACCAGGCGATGCAGCCAGGTGAATTTGGCGACCTGTCTGAGCTGCTTGCCCACACGGACTTCCTGATTGCCCAGTTTGAAACACCGCAGGCAGTGGCTCTGGACCTGTTCAAGCAGGCAAAGGAACAGGGGGTCACCACGGTTTTGAACCCCGCACCAGCTCACGAAATTATGCCGGAACTGCTTCAGTACACGGACGTGATTGCACCGAATGAAACTGAATGTGCGTTGCTGACGGGGATCGAACTCACGGATGAAGCGTCAATGCTCAAGAGTGCGGACTACTTCCGTGAACGCGGGGTTAAGCACCTGCTGATTACCTTGGGTGACCGGGGCGTCTTTTACGCCACTCCTAACGGTCACGGTTTAGTTCCCGCCTTCAAGGTCAAGG
Source organism: Limosilactobacillus antri DSM 16041 (assembly GCF_000160835.1). Taxonomy (GTDB): domain Bacteria; phylum Bacillota; class Bacilli; order Lactobacillales; family Lactobacillaceae; genus Limosilactobacillus; species Limosilactobacillus antri. The sequence goes on along the minus strand of NZ_GG700732.1, from coordinate 643,193 downwards.
CAGTTGACACGACGGCGGCTGGGGACACCTTTATCGGCGCCCTGTGTTCCCAACTGGAAAAGGATCTGGCAAACGTGGAGGATTCACTCCGTTACGCACAACGGGCTTCTAGCCTGACCGTGCAACGGATGGGTGCGATGCCATCAATCCCAACCGGTGAAGATGTTAAAGCAGCATTGAAGCAAGAATAGGAGAATAGTGATGAAGAAAACTGGAATTTTGAATTCAGAAGTTGCCGCAATGGTTGCTGGAATGGGCCACATGGACTGGTTGTCAATCGGGGATGCCGGAATGCCAGTCCCAGCCGACACCAAGAAGATCGACCTCTGTGTCGATAAGGAGCTGCCGAGCTTCATGGACGTTTTACAAAACGTTCTCAAAGAGCTCAAGGTGCAAAAGATTTACCTGGCGGACGAAATCAAGGACCAGAATCCACAGCAGCTGGAAAATATCAAGGCGGCGCTGCCAGACGTGGAAATTGCCTTCATGCCGCACAGTGAGTTAAAGAAGAGCCTTTCAAAGACCCATGCCTTTATCCGGACCGGGGAAATGACTCCGTACTCCAACATCATCCTCGAATCAGGCGTTACATTCTAAACAAGGAGAGCTAGAAAATGGATAAGGAAAGAAAACAGAGCTGGATTCAGCTTCCTGACGGTTACTTGAACCGGACCCCAATCTTTCAATTTGTAATTTTATGTTTAATTTTTCCACTGTGGGGTGCCGCAGCGAGCCTAAACGATATTTTAATCACGCAGTTTAAGACCGTCTTTACTTTGAACGACACGGCGACGGCCTTTGTGCAGAGTGCCTTTTACGGGGGTTACTTCCTGATGGCCATCCCGGCATCGATCTTGATTAAGAAGACCTCCTACAAACTTTCAATCTTAGTGGGACTGCTCTTCTACATCATCGGGTGTGGAATGTTCTTCCCGGCTTCCCACGTGGCGACGTACAGTATGTTCCTGGCGGCGATTTTCGCCATCGCCATCGGGTTGAGTTTCCTGGAAACTTCCTGTGATACCTACGCCACGATGTTCGGTCCCAAGGCCCAGGCCAATATGCGGCTGAACATCGCCAACGTCCTGATCCCGCTGGGGGACATTACGGGGATTATCCTCGGTAAGTACCTGATCTTCGGTGAAGGTGGCAACATTGCGGATAAGGTCAAGGGGATGACCGCAGCCGAGGCCGAAGCGTTTAACGAGCACATGCTCCAGCTAACTTTGCGGCCGTATAAGTACATCCTGATTATCCTGATTATTATCTTCATTGTCCTGGCATTGACGAAGATGCCGCGGGCCAAGGCTCTGGCGGCTGGCGCTAATGGTGAAGCCGGTGCGGAGGCACAGGAAGACCAGCCAAGCATTCGGGAATCATTCCACTACTTGTCGCACAACAAGCGGTATATGAAGGGGGTTCTCTGCCAGTTCATCTATGCCGGAATGCAAACGACGGTATGGTCCTTCACCATCCGGCTGGCCCTGCGGATTGACAGCCACATTTCCGATGCCGACGCTTCGACCTTCATGATTTACAGTTACGTTGCCTGGTTCTTCGGGAAGCTGGTGGCGAACTGGTTCCTGAAGCGGTACTCGATCACCAAGGTCCTGACCTGGTTCTCACTGCTCGGGACGGTTTCTCTGGTAATTACCTTTACCGTGCCAAACATGACGGCGGTTGTGGCAGCCATCGCCACGAGTTTCTTCTTTGGCCCGGAATGGCCAACGATTTACGCCCACACCCTGGACCAGATTCACGAAAAGAAGCACACTGCCATGGGTGGGGCCTTCATCGTGATGTCCCTGATTGGTGGGGCCATCGTGCCAACCATCCAGGGCCGGGTTTCCGACCTTTCCGGTTCGATGCAGTTGTCATTCATCGTGCCAGCAATCTGCTTCGCACTGATTACCCTCTACTTCTGGACGGAACACCGCTACGAATTAGCGCACCCGGACGAAGTTGAAGAACACTAAGTTTTGATAAAACAAGGGAGTGGGAAATAACCTCCTCGACAAGGCGTATGGCTAACCTAGAACGATAGTTGGCACGGAACGGGCCGGCTATCGTTCGTAGGCAAATAGCCTTGCTGCGCGGCGTTAGACACTAGCCTTGTGGTTACGACACGAAGTTAGCCTGTAGGTTTTCCACGTTATCTTTGTAAG
>NZ_GG700732.1:637439-640587 GCF_000160835.1 Limosilactobacillus antri DSM 16041 | reverse complement strand
GTTAATTACTTTAATGAAGGAAAATGTTAGAAGAAGACGATAATAATGATCATTGCGATTACCAGGGCACCTGTAACCCCGGTGGTCCGCGGGGGGTTGCCAAACGTTTCCCGCTTGAGCCGGAAGGTGTTTTCCAGGTAAATGTAGACCACAATCAGGTAGAGCAGCCAGATGATGTTGCGAACCAGGACGACCGGATAATTGGTAATCAACTTGATGACGGAGAGGGTCAGCAGGATAAAGTAGGCGACGCGCGCGATCCCCAGCCAATCGGCAACGTGCTTTTCCTTTTTGGAATGGTTTCCGCAAATGGTGGCGATAATCAAAATCACCACCATCACTTCAGCAATTGGTTTTATCATAATACTAATTCCTTTCTATGACGATTTTACCATTAAAGCAGGAGGCTGACCAACCAGTCGTTGGACTTGAAAAAGGACTAAAAAAAGTGTAAAGTGTTTCCTGTTATCCCATTGGAAATTATTAGCGAGGTGAAAACTATGGCTGATTTTGAAATTGGTGATGTTGTTGGCTGCAAGAAGTTTGGCCCAATGGATCACGACTTCCAGGGAGTAGTAGAGAAAGTTTACAATAATTCTGTAATGGTTTCGATTAATGACTTTGATCCGGCTGATAAGAGCGGGGTTAACGAGTTGAACGGCCGGGCGGTGGTCCGGCAAGACGAAGTCAAGATGATCAAAGCTGTCCCACGGGAAGATAACGATGGTGACGATGCGGATGAAAGCAAGGACACCAAGAAAAAAACGGCAAAACGAAAAAAAACAACGAAAAAGGCTGACAAAGAAGATTAATTAGTGTATACTAACTTAGTGTTGATGATTAAGTTAGTAATGCGGGTATAGTTTAGTGGTAAAACTTAACCTTCCCAAGGTTGCGTCGCGAGTTCGATTCTCGTTACCCGCTTATTGAAAAGAGGCCGGGAATTAACTTAGCCTCTTTGCTTTTTAAAAGATAAAAAGGCAACAGCGCAGTAGCTGGCTGGCAGTTCAAACGCTGATAAATCAGCATTTGACCAACCTAGCCAGCCTTCCTACAGGCTAGCTGCGCGTCGACGGAGGTGGGACAACGAACTAGGCAAACTAGTTCTGTCCCACTCTCTTTTGCTGAGGTCTCCGCTTGTATTTGCGCGGATCTTTGCTATAATAGTTGATTGTAAAACTTGGCGTGAGTAGTAGCGGGCGGCCACTATGCAGCGACCCCAAATTTGGTGTGAGTTGGGGGAGTGGTTCCGGTGAAGGCGTGCACGTCAGGACAGCTAAATTAGTCTTTAAAGAGTGGAAGCCAATTCAATTAGAGTGGTACCGCGGGAAATCTCGTCTCTAGTATGTTTTTTCATACTGGGGACTTTTTATTTAAGGAGGAAATTAAATGGACGAAAAACAACGGGTCGCATCGGCAGTTGCTGCTACCCTGCCAGACCTATCATTAGAAGAAATTGTTGACAAGATTGAACGGCCAAAGGATGCCAACAACGGGGACTACGCTTTCCCAACCTTCTTCCTAGCCAAGACGCTGCACAAGGCTCCGCAGATGATTGCGGCGGACCTGGTGGAAAAGATTGACCAGGCTGGCTTCGAAAAGGTCGTTGTCGCTGGTCCTTACATCAACTTCTTCCTGGACAAGGCCCAGGTTGGGGCGGAAATCATCAAGGCGATTTTAGCTGATCCGGCTGGTTATGGTAAGAAGGACCTCGGTCACGGGGCCAACGTCACGATTGACTATTCGTCACCGAACATCGCCAAGCCGATGGGGATGGGGCACCTCCGTTCGACCATGATTGGTGAAGCGATTGCCCGGATCCTGGAGAAGGAAAACTACACGCCAGTCCGGATTGACTACCTGGGTGACTGGGGAACCCAATTCGGGAAGCTGATGGCGGCTTACCAGATGTGGGGGAGCGAAGAAGAGGTCAAAAAGGATCCCATCAACACCCTGCTGAAGTACTACGTTCGCATTAACACCGAAGCCGAAGAGCACCCGGAATACACCGACGCCGGCCGGGAATGGTTTGCCAAGCTGGAACACGGCGACAAGGAAGCTTGGCGCCTGTGGCACTGGTTCCGGCAAATCTCCATCGAACGGTTCCGAAAGGTTTACGATATGCTGGACGTCCACTTTGACTCCTTCAACGGGGAAGCCTTCTCGGCCCAAAAGATGGATGACCCGATCCAGCTGTTGAAGGACAAGCACCTGCTCAAGGCCAGCCGGGGCGCCCAAATCGTCGACCTGGACGCCTACAAGCTGACGCCACCGCTGATTATCAAGAGCAACGGGACGACCACCTACATTACCCGGGACCTGGCCACGGCCCTCTACCGGAAGCGGATGTTTGGTCACGCCAAGTCCTTGTACGTAGTTGGTGCCGAACAGGAAAACTACTACAAGCAGCTCAAGGCGGTCCTCAAAGAAATGGGCTTCACTTGGTGGGACCAACTGGAACACATTTCCTTCGGCCTGATGAACCTGAACGGGCAAAAGATGTCAACGCGGAAAGGAAACGTGGTCAACTTGGAGGACGTCTTGAACGACTCCATCAAGCTGGCTCGCCAACAGATTGCCGAAAAGAACCCGGACCTGCCAAACGCCGATGAGGTAGCCAAGCAGGTTGGGGTCGGTGCCGTGATCTTCCACGACCTCAAGAACGACCGGCGGAACGCAGTTAACTTCAAGCTGGAAGACGTAGTCAAGTTTGAAGGGGAAACCGGTCCATACGTTCAGTACGCCCGGGCCCGGGCCGAGAGTATCCTCCGCAAGGGTGGCGTTCGTGACTTCAGCGCTGTGGACCTGACCAAGGTCGGCGATGCGGCTTGGGATATCTTGAGCTTCCTCAGCCAGTACAGCGACGTGGTGGAACGGGCCGCGGTCAACTATGACCCGTCCGTGATCGCCAAGTACGCGCTGGAACTGTCGAAGAAGTTTAACCAGTACTACGCCCACAACCGGATCCTCCAGGATGACGAAGGGCAGACTGCCCGCCTAGCCCTTGTCCAGGCCGTCAGCCATATCCTCAAGGATGCCCTGGCAATGCTGGACATCAAGGCCCCGGACGAGATGTAACTGGGGGAAGTGAACGCGCTTCTTCGACAGGATTTTGTAATAGGAATAAATTAGCAAGAGGCTGGGAGAA
>NZ_GG700732.1:619761-636301 GCF_000160835.1 Limosilactobacillus antri DSM 16041 | reverse complement strand
TATATATACTTGTTAAGCCTTGCTAAAAAAATCGCTGAAAGTGCGGCAAGCGGTGGAAAGTGTGCTAAAATGGTTTGCATTCTAAAATGAACGGATAATGGAGAGAGAAAATGAAACGTGAGCCACAAACAAATTCTACCAAGGACCGGCTGGTCGCCTGGTTAAAGAAAGTGGGCAAACAGCTGCTGGCGTTTTTGCAAGACGTTTGGCGGCGCTTTAAGAAAAAACTCAAGCAAGTTTGGCACCGCTACCAGCTGACTCGCTGGTTAATAGTCGTGTTTCTCAGCCTCTTTCTGCTGATGAGCATCCACTTGACCTTTGTAGCGAAGACTTCGGACGTCAAGAACCTGCAGAATCGTTTATCCCGCCCGACAATGATTTACGATAATAAAAAGCAGTCGGCGGGGAGCCTGTACTCGCAAAAGGGAACCTACGTGAAGCTTAACAATATCTCCTCGAGTGTTCCTGACGCGGTGCTGTCGACTGAGGACCGGAACTTTTACCACGAGCACGGCTTTTCGGTCAAGGGTTTGAGCCGGGCGGCCTTCCTGCTGGTCAAAAATAAGCTTCTCCACCGCGACTACATCTCTGGCGGGGGGAGTACCCTGACCCAGCAACTGGTTAAGAACGCCTTCTTGACCCAACAGCAGACCTTCTCACGAAAGGCCCGGGAAATCTTTATCGCGGTCGAAGTCGAGAACCAGTATCCCAAGAACGAAATCCTGACGATGTACCTCAACAACGCCTACTTCGGCCACGGGGTCTGGGGAGTCCAGGACGCGGCCCGGCGGTACTTTGACGTCAACGCCAGCCAGCTGACGGTTCCCCAGGCGGCCACCCTGGCGGGGATGCTGACTTCACCGGGAATTTACGACCCGATCGACCACCCAGACGCGACCCGGGCCCGACGGAACATGGTCCTGCAACTGATGGTTGAAAATAAGAAGCTCAGCCAGTCCGCCGCGACCGCCTACAAGAAGACACCGTTGGGGATTAACAGCGGCTACGTGGCTAACGACAGCTACAAGTACCCCTACTTCTTTGACGCGGTGATTTCCGAGGCGGCCAGCCAGTACAACATTTCTGAAAAGTCGATCATGAATGATGGCTATAAGATCTACACGACCCTGGACCAGGACCAGCAGCGCTCGATGCAGGATACCTACGATAATGACAATAATTTTCCTGATAATTCTGCCGATGGGACGATGGTGCAGTCAGCGTCAATCGCAATGAACCCGAAGACCGGGGGTGTGACCGCAGTCGTGGGTGGCCGTGGCAAGCACGTCTTCCGGGGCTTCAACCGGGCGACCCAGATGCGGCGGCAGCCGGGGTCGACGATCAAACCAATCGTGGTCTACGCGCCCGCCTTAGAACACGGCTATTTCTACGATTCGGAACTCCAGGATAAGAAGCAGTCGTACGGGACCAACAACTACACGCCAAAGAACTACGATGATACTTATAGCGGCAAGGTGCCGATGTACAAGGCCCTATATGAGAGTTTAAACGCCCCAGCGGTTTGGCTGCTCAACAAGATCGGGGTCAACCAGGGCTATAAGATGGCCGAAAAATTCGGCCTGCCGGTGGAAAAGGGCGATAAGAACCTGGCCCTGGCCCTCGGTGGGATGACTAAGGGGGTCTCGCCCCAGCAGATTGCCCGGGCCTACGCAGCCTTTGACAATGACGGGCAGATGCCGACCCCGTACTACATCACTAAGATCGTTGACGCCTCGGGGAAGGTCGTTGCCCAGAATAAGGGCTCCAAGGTTAAGCACGTCGTCTCCAGCAAGACTGCCCGGGAAATGACCAGTATGCTGATTGGGGTGTACGAGCACGGCACCGGGGAGAGCGCCAAGCCGGCGGGCTATACCCTGGCCGGAAAGACCGGGACGACTAATTCCGGGGTCAAAGGTGACGAGTCCAATGACCGCGATAAGTGGATCGTCGGCTACACGCCTGACGTGGTGGTCGCCACCTGGGAAGGCTACGACGATACCAACTCTAACCACGTTTTGGACGATATTTCGGAGCGTAACATCAACGGCCTCTTTAAAAATGAGATGACTGGCATTTTGGAGAACACGCCGGGAACCAAGTTTACGGTCCAGGACGCCCAGACCCGGGCTAACAAGCGGGTTAAAAACACAGGGGGCTGGAAGTCCTTCTTCAGTGGCGATCATGATGTCCTCAACCGCTTTAACCAGTCGGTCAATAACATTGGCGACAAGGCCAGCCAGTTCTGGGACAACGTCAAAGCCCTCTTTTAGGCGGCCGTTTCACCACCAGGCAAAACATGATACAATTTATAGTAATGAACCGAAAAGGAGTTATCGATGATGGTTGTAAATATTTATGACACGGCCAATGACATGAGCCGGCAATTAGTGGAAACGCAAGAATACCAGGGCTTAAAGAAGGCCTTGGACGAATTGAAGGCGGACAGTGAAGCCTTCGAATCCTTCAAGAAGTTCCAACAAATGCAGGCTGAAGCCCAGCAAAAGCAAATGAAGGGCCAGCAGCCAAGCGAAGATGAGATCAAGGCAATCCAGACCCTGGCTAAGGAAATCAGCGGCAAGCAGGCGGTGCAAAACTTGATGAACCAGGAACGGCAAATCGACCAGATGCTGCAACAGCTGAACAAGACGATTACCAGCCCGATTCAAGACCTGTATAGTGAAATCATGCCGCAATCTAACGAAAATAACTAGCAGGACTTGCTAGCCAGCGGACTTGAGAATGGTTCTCGGCCGCGGGTACTACTTGGCCTCCAGCGTTCGGCTTTACTAGAACGATGGGGGCTTTTGCGTTGTTGCTCAAACTTTGGTAAGCGAGTGGGGTGGAAATGGTGAAGTTTATTCATACGGCAGATTTGCACCTGGCCAGTCCCTTTCAGGGGTTGACTAAGGTGCCTGGTCAGCTTTGGCAGCGAGTTTATGACTCCACCTTTGTTGCGTTTCAAAAAATTGTTGATGCCGCAATTGACGAGCGGGTCGACTTTGTTGTGATCACGGGGGACATTTATGACGGTGAACGGAAAAGCATTGCGGCCGTTAACTTCTTTAACGAACAGCTGGGCCGGCTCGCCGACCGTCAGATCCCCGTCTTTTTGTGCTATGGCAACCACGACTTTCAGCCGGTAACCGCGACGAACCAGTCCTTGCCGGCAAATACCCACGTCTTTGGCAACCAGGTTGCGACGGTGGACTTTAAGCTGACTGACGGCAGCCGGGTTGCCGTGACTGGCTTTAGCTATGGCCAGCGGTGGATTGAGCAGGATGTTGCGAAGCAGTATCCGATAAAGGGGCCGGTAGACTGGCAAATCGGTTTGCTGCACGGGGCACCCTACCAGGCGGGGGCTGATAACCATTACGCTCCGTTTACGGTGGCTGAGCTGGAGAGCAAGCACTACGACTACTGGGCGCTGGGGCACATCCACAAGCACCAGCAGCTGGCGGCGGCTCCGCCAATTGTTTACAGCGGTATTCCCCAGGGCCGGCATAAGAACGAAGCCGGCAGCCACGGCTACTACCTAGTTCACAGCCAGGGGTCCCGGCTGGTTCCAGAATTCAAACCGGTCGCTGGCATTGGCTGGCGGACCGTGAACGTTAACCTCGACGATTGCCAAAATCAACCGGCCGTTGACCGGGCAATCGCCCAGGCAGCAACCGCAGACGCGGCCGGCCAGCTCCAGCTCTGTGCGGTACGGATCAGCACTAGCCAACCGCGGTGGCGCCTGCTGGTGGAAAATGACGGCCTGCTCAGTCACCTGCAAGCACGCTTGGGGATGCGAGAGTCAATCGACTGGTGGCCCTACCAGCTGACCTTGGCGGCGTGCGCCCAACCAACAAATTTACCGGCCCTCGACCAGCAATACTGGGACCGGGCCCAAGCGGCGGTGTTCACGCCGGAGAACTTGGCGGCCGTGATCAAGCCGCTAGTTAAGCACCAGCCCCTCTACGACCAGTTCATTGACCATCAGGACTTAACGGAATTTAAACAGCGGGCGGTGGACTTAATTAACGAACGGGAGAATCATCAGGATGAGAATTAAGAGTGTCCACATTGATGGCTTTGGCAAGTGGGTTGACCAGGATTTTTCCCTGCCGGCGAATCCGCAGGTGATTTATGGAAGAAACGAGGCGGGGAAGACCACCCTGGCCGTCTTTATCCGCAGCATTTTATTCGGCTTTGCCAACGCAAAGGGGAAGAACCGTTTCCAGCAGTACCGGCCGCGCACTACCGCGGCGTATGGCGGTAGCCTGCTGGTGGAAGCCGGCGGTCAGCAGTACCGGATTAGCCGGACGACGGGACAAGCTGGCGGTAAGGTAACCGTTACTGACCAGCAGGGCCGGGAATTTGGTCCGGAAAAATTAACTGCCCTGTTGGGAAACGTCGACCAAGACCTTTACCAGGCCGTCTTTGGGATCCGGCAGGCCGACCTGGCGGCGGTCGATGAGCTTAGCCGTGCGGATATTCAACGGTACTTGCAACAGGTCGGGGCGGTTGATAGCGGCAAGTGGCGGCGCTTGGTCGCCGACCTGATTAAGGCGGGCGACCAAGTGTTCAAACCCCGGGGCCGGAAGCCGGTCCTCAACCAGCACCTCAGTGAATATCAAGAACTCCAGCAGAGAATTCAGGCGGCCCGGGCAAAGTATGCTGACTACCAGCGTCTGCGGGCCGACCAGCGGACCGCTCAAGAACAGGTTGACAGCGGCCAGGCGAACTTGAAACGGGAACAGGAAAAAGCGGCTGGCCTGGAACGTCTGGTCCGCCTCTGGCCGGTTTTCGAGCAGTGGAAGCGAGGCCGGCAAACTGCTGCGGTTCAGCCAATCAGCGACGAACAGGTAGCGGCGGCCAACCGGCTCGGCGTCCAGGAAGAGGAGCTTAGACGGCAGGTAAAACAGCACGAGGAGCAACTGGCGCAGCTCAACGGGCGCTTGGCCCAGTTTGACCAGGCTCGGTTGCGGGCCGACCATGCCCGCCTGGCAGAATACCAAGACTTGCGGGCCCAACTGCTCCAACTAGCAGCACGGGCTGACCAGCACCGGCAACAGGGTGGACTGGTGGAACGGCGGGTCCAGGAACGAAGCCGGTTGCAGGAACGCTATGGTCAGGAGCCGCCCCGGCCGCTGACCGAGCGCGAATTGGCTAAGCTGGAACAGTTAACGAGGTCCGGGGCGCCCGCCGTTAACCAGGGGCTGATTTTAGGGCTGCTCGGCCTGGGCGGCTTACTGTGCTTGTTCGGTCTGGCTGGCCAACACGGCCTTTTACGAAATCTGGGCCTGTTATTAGTGATTGCAGCCGGCGGTTGGGGTTACTATGGCTACCAGCAGGAAAAGCGGCAGTTGGCGCGGCGGACCGCGGCCCTAGCCGCCTTTGGCCGTCAGCACGGCTTGAGCAAGTTTCCGCCGGAACAGTGGCTGGTGATGCAAGCGGACCTGCGGCGTTACGCGGAATTAAATGCCCAGCTGGCTAACTCATCAGCGGATTCGGGAAGGGACCGGGACCGTTTGGCGGCGATTAGACGGCGCTTGGCCGGTAAGGTTAGTGGCGAGCGGCCGGATGAACTGGCCCGCCAGCTGTTAGGCTGGGAAAATCAGCTGAACGCGCAGTGGCAGTCATGGCAAGACCTCCAGCAGCGGCTTCAGACAGCTCAGCGAGATTTGACGACCCTTAAAGCCCGGTTAAGGGAGGTCCAGGCCGAAAAAGGGGCGATTTACCAGTCGGCGGGGGTTGCCGATGACGCCGAATTTAGCCGGTTCTTGCAGCTGCGGGCCCACAGCCGCCACCAGCAGGCGGCTACGGCAGCGTATGCCGAGCAGCTAACTACGGGGGAGCGGCAGGCCTTGCAGCAGTATGCGGACGTGGCGGACCTCCAGCGAGCGGCTCAGCAGGCTCAAAGTCAGCTGGCGCATGAACGGGCAGCGTTAGAAGCGGCCCGCCAGCGCCAGCAAGCTGCCCAAGTAAAGATTAGCAACCTGGCGGCTGACGGCACCCTTCCGGAGCTGGAACAACGGGCGGCGAACCTGGCGGCCCAGATCTGGCAGGAAGCGCGTCAGTGGACGACTTACCAGTTGACGGCCCAGTGGATTAACCAGGCATTGATTCTAGCGTCTGCTGACCGTTACCCGGCGATTATTAAGGCCGCGGAGGGCTTCTTCGCGACCCTGACGGACCAGCATTATACGAAAATCCTGCTCGACTCTGACGGGGTTGCGGTGCTGACTGCCACACAGGAGCGGTTTGCAGCGGCGGAACTGTCAACGGGGACCGCCGAGCAGCTCTACCTCGCACTCCGCTTTGGCTTTATCAGGGTGATGAGCGACCAGCTTTCTCTGCCAATCATCATTGACGATGGCTTTGTCAACTTTGACTATCTACGCAGGGGGCGGGTGCTTGACCTTCTTAGCCAGTTGGCCCAGCATAACCAGGTCATTTACTTTACCGCCGATGACCGGGCCCGGCAGCAAGCGGACGTGCTTGACCTTGAACGGCTAGATCGTGAATAAATTGTGAAAATCACTTAAACTTTTTCTTGAAAACCCCGGCAGGAGCGTTAATTGTGGTATATTGGGTAGGTACAAAACGGTGGAACAAAAACCATCGGCTGACGGTTCCCGTCAGGGTGAAAGTTAATTTATGACAAGGGATGTGTTTTTTTGAAGTCAAAGAAGTTAATTGCGGTAATCGCTGGAGCAGCCTTGATGCTGCCGTTGGCGGCCTGTGGAAACAAGGCGGTCGCTACGACCAGCGGGGGCAAGATTACCCAAAGCGAATACTATTCCAGCATGAAGGCCACCAGCAACGGTAAGCAGGTTTTGCAGCAGATGATCCTGGACAAGGTCCTGGAAAAGGAATACGGCAAGCAGGTGTCCGACAAGCAGGTTAACGCCCAGTACAACAGCTACAAGTCCCAGTACGGCTCCCAATTTAGTTCTTTCTTACAGCAAAATGGGATGACCGAGAAGTCGTTCAAGCAGCAGCTGCGGTCCAACCTCTTGCTGGAAGCTGCGGTGCGTGATTACTCCCACATTACCAACAAGCGGATTAACGCCCAGTGGAAGAAGTACCAGCCGAAGGTGCAGACGGCCGAAATCCTGGTCGGCAGCAAGAACGACGCCCAAGACATCATCGACCAGTTGAACAGTTCGAGTGATAAGTACAAGACCTTCAAGAAGCTGGCAAAATCCAAGTCGACCGATAGCTCTAACAAGAACAATGGCGGACGGGTTCCAGCCTTTGACAATACCGATAATTCACTGGACTCGGCGTACAAGGAAGCGGCCTTTAAGCTCAAGACCGGCGAGTACACCACGACCCCGGTCAAGACCGACGACGGTTACCAGGTGATCTACATGATTGAACATCCGGCCAAGGGAAAGAAGAGCCAGCACATTGCTGACCTGCGGACCCAGATCGTTCAGGAAAACATGAACAACCGGACCTTCCTCCACAAGGTTGTTTCTAACGTCCTTAAGAAGGGGAACGTTTCCATCAAGGAACAGGACGAGAAGAACATCTTGGATGATTACCTGAATTCCAACGGTGCCACGAGTAGCAGCGGGACCCTGGGCAATTCCAACAGCAGCAACTCTTCCAGCAACGGGAATAACTAGCAAAGTAAAAAGCATCGAGCAGGTGAAATTGCTCGATGCTTTTTATTAATTATGTTTTTCTTTTTTACTCAACCGGTCGGTTATTTCCCGGATTTTATCCAGGCGCGGCTGGTCCTTAAACTGCCACTTGGCGATGTCCGCCTGCACTTCCGTTTGGAATTTGCTGACGGCGGGCAGGCTTTCCTGGAGTTGCTTGACATTAACGCCCAACTCCCGGCAGGAATGGACGAGCCGCTTGACGTCGGTCACCGTTTCTTTGATTGTCTCAAACATTACTGCTCATCTTCCATCTGCTTGACGATTGCTTCTTGGATTTCTTTGTACTTGTCCTCGTCATACTTGGCAGAATTATCCTTAAAGATAATCTTGAAGTCGTCCTGGTCGGTGTAACGGGGTACCAGGTGGATGTGGGAGTGGAAGACTGATTGGTAAGCCAACTCGCCATTGTTGTTGATGACGTTCATCCCCTTAATTGCCGGGTTGGATTTTTTGATTGCCCGGGCAATCTTAGGTAGGCGGGAAAAGACGGCGGCGGCCAGGTCCTCATCGTAGGCGAAAAGGTCCTTGACGTGCTTCTTCGGCACTACCAGGGTGTGGCCCGGGGTACCCTGGGAAATGTCGAGGAAGGCCTTGACAACGTCGTCTTCGTATACGGTATAGCTCGGGATTTCTCCGGCGATGATCTTGCAAAAAATACAGTCAGTCATGTGATCGCACTCCTTTAGCTTTTGTGTCTACCCCTAGTATACCGAAAAAGCGGGAGGCCTGCACCGGATATGGTATAATTAATGGTTGAAATTAAGAGTAAGGGGGAACGCTGATGGCACTTGAAGTAAAGAAGCTGGTGGGGGGATATTCACAGATCCCCGTCTTAAAGCAGGTCAGTTTAACGGTCAAACCAGGCGAACTGGTCGGCTTGATCGGCTTAAACGGGGCCGGAAAGTCTACGACCCTAAACCACATTATCGGTTTGCTGCGGCCGTTTTCCGGAACGATTACCCTCAACGGGCTGACCCTGGCTAACAATCCGGCCGAGTATAAGCAACAGATTGCCTACGTTCCCGAAACGCCGATTCTCTACGATGAGTTGACGTTGCGGGAGCACCTAGAACTGACGATGAACGCCTACGGACTTGACCACCAGGCAGCCTGGCAACGGGCCCGCAAGCTGCTCAAGCTATTTCGGCTCGACAACAAGCTCGACTGGTTCCCGGCCAACTTTTCTAAGGGAATGAAGCAGAAGGTGATGATCTGCTGTGCCTTCATGACTAATGCTAAGCTACTGATCGTTGACGAGCCCTTTTATGGTTTGGACCCCCTGGCGGTGCACGACCTGCTGGACCTGATTGAACAAAAGAAAAAGGAGGGGGTGGCCGTGTTGATGTCCACCCACGTCCTCGATACTGCCCAACGCTACTGTGACCGCTTTGTCCTCCTCGCTAACGGGCAGGTTCGGGCCCACGGCACCCTGGCGGAACTCCGCCAGCAGGCTGACCGACCAGATGAGTCGCTAGATGAAATTTATCTCGGCTTGGCAAGGGATGATCAAGATGAGTAGATTATTTACGAAACGGCGCCAGCGCCACTTTATGATGCTTCTCAAGTACTGGCGGCTGGTGTTCAACGACCACTTTGTCATCGCCCTCTTCTTCCTCTTTGGCGCGCTGGCCTACGGGTATTCAGAGTGGTTGCCGACCCTCAGTGCCAATCAGTGGTGGACCCGCTGGCTGCTAATCATCTGGTTTGTCCTCCTCGCCCAGCTGGGCCGGCTGGCGACCCTGATTAAGCGGCCGGATCCGGTCTTCCTCCTGCCCCAGGTAAAGGCGATGGATGGCTACCTGAACCGGGCTTACGCTTATAGCCTGCTTTTGGCAGGGCTGATGACGGTTGCGGGGACCTTCGCCGCGCTGCCCTTTGCCCTGACGACGGAGCGGCTGTCATCGCTGGACATCGTTGCCGTTTTTCTGACGGCATTAGTGACCAAGGATGATTGGCTGTTTACCGCCCGCAAGTCCATCAGTCTCCGTTGGGCCAAACAACGCTGGCGGACCCAGGTCGAATACTGGCTGAACCCGTTGCTGGCGGCTGCGACGACCTGGCTGGTCAGCCCCCTATTCGGGTTGGCGGTGGCGGTAATCCTTGATGTCGCCATGCGGTTAGTCTACCGTGACCTGACCATCGACTGGCAGGCGGCAGTAAGGATGGAAAGCAACCGGATGTATAGTGTTTACCGCTTCTTCAACCTCTTTACCGACGTACCGAGTGTACAGGGGAGCGTCAAACGGCGGCGTTGGGCGGCCGGCCTGATCCGCTGGCTGTCCAATGGCAACCACCCCTGGGCGTACTTGTACGCGCGGGGCTTTGTCCGCAACACGGACATCAGCGGGATCGTCATCCGCCTGACCCTGCTAGCGATGGTGCTGGTATTTTTGGTACCGGTCCAGTGGCTGAATACCGTACTGGTCATCCTGTTTATCTACCTGATTGCGACCCAGCTGCTGCCTTTATACCGCCAATACGACGCCAACGTCTTTACCCACCTCTATCCGGTTCAACCGAAGGAGCGGGTCAGGGACTTCCAGCGGCTTTTGACCCGGGTGACCGTGGTGGAAGCGGCTTTGATTGTTTTGGCAAGCATTGGTCTAAATTTCAATTGGCGGGGCTGCTTAATCAACCTGGCCCTCGCCGCCATCGAAGTCGGGATCTTGACCCGGTTCTACTTCAAACTGCGAATAAAAAAGTTAAGTGAGGAATACTAATTATGCGTGTGAAACATAAAAAGTGGGCGGATCCGCTGATTGCGGACCACCCGGAGATGATCGTAACTAGTGCTGAGGAGGTTAAGGGCCACTGGCAAGACCGTTTCGCCCAAGCTCAGCCGCTCCACGTCGAAGTCGGCATGGGGAAGGGGCAGTTCATCATTGGCATGGCAAAGGCCCACCCGGAAATCAACTTCATCGGCCTGGAAATCCAGCGAACGGTAGCGGCAATTGCCCTGAAGAAGGCCCTGGCAGAAGAACTGCCTAACCTCCAACTGATCTGTGGGGATGGTTCTGACATCACCAACTACTTCGAGGACCACGAATTAGACCGCCTCTACCTCAACTTCTCGGACCCCTGGCCGAAGACCCGCCATGCCAAGCGGCGGCTGACCTACCATACCTTCTTAGCCGGCTACCATCAAGTCCTCAAAGAAGAAGGTACGATCGAACTCAAGACCGATAACATGGGCTTCTTTGAGTTCTCCCTGCAAAGTATGAACAACTACGGGATGGTCTTCGACGGGGTATGGCTCGACCTCCACAACAGCGATGAAAACGAGCATAACGTTGAAACCGAGTACGAACAGAAATTTGCGGCCAAGGGGCAGCCGATTTACAAGCTGACGGCCCACTTTAAGGAGGCTGAATAATAAAGCGGATAACGGTATTTCTACGATGGGACCGCCGTTATCCGCCTTATTATTTGTAAACTATTCCCAACCTGCAATCGCGACCTTGCCAATCATATGGCCGCCTTCGACTAATTGGTGTGCTTTCCGAAGGTTCGCGGCGTTAAGGGGAATTAGTTCCTTGCTTAAGGTACAGGTGAGGACTCGTTCGTCAAGCAGCTGCGCGACCCGGTCTAAAATTTGGTGTTGCGTTACCATGTCGGGGGTTGAGTAATAGGATTTGGTATACATCCATTCCCAGGCGAAGTGCGCCCGTTTCTTAGTCAGCAGGCGGAGGTTGATGGGGCGCCGGTTTTCGGTAATTGAGCTGATTGCGCCGTTGGGCTTAATTAGCTGGCACATCTCTTGCCAGTGATCGTCAATGCTGCTTAGTCCGAGAACGTAGTCGACGTATTGGTAGCCGCGGGCGTGAACCTGCTTGACCAGGTCCTGGTGGTGGTTGACCACGAAATGGGCACCGTGCTCTTTGGTCCATTTGACTCCGGCGGGGCGTGAAGCGGTGGCAATCACGGTCAAACCGGCTAAACGAGCCAGCTGGGTGGCCACGGAGCCGACTCCGCCCGCCCCGTTGATAATTAAAATCGTCTTTCCAGCGTTCTTTTGGGGCCTGCGGTCGATCCCCAACTGTTCAAATAGCGCTTCGTAGGCAGTTAACGAGGTCAGGGGCATTGCTGCAGCCTGGGCGTCAGAGAGGGTATGCGGCGCGTGGCCGACGATCCGCTCATCGACCAGCTGATATTCACTATTGCTGCCCGGCCGCAAGATTGACCCCGCGTAAAAGACCCGGTCACCGGGATGAAACAGGCTAACCGCGGTGCCAACCTTTGTGACGGTCCCGCAGGCATCATAGCCAATAATTTTCGGCGACTTTAATTTTCCCCGGCCGCCCTTGCGAACGTAGGTGTCGACCGGGTTGACCGCGACCGCCGTTACCTTAACCAGGAGGTCATGGGGGCGCGGCTCCGGCAGTGGCGTTTGAAATTCAAACAGGCTGCGGGGATTATTAATTGGCAGGTGTTCAGTAAATCCGATTGCTTTCATTGTAAGTCACTCCTTTACTTACTTATAGTAATGGGGCGTGGAATGGAAACAAGAGGAGAAAATAAAATTCCTAAGTAACAAATATTTCACTATGGCTGAAGAAAACTAATGATTATATCATTACAACTAAGGAGGGGGATTGGCTTGCCAAGACATATTTACAACTGTGCGCGTGGTTGCCCGGTTGAAAGTACGCTTCAAATTATTTCGGGGAAGTGGAAGAGCGTTATTCTATATCACCTAATTAAAAATCAGGTATGCCGGTTTAGTGAGTTGCAAAAACTGATGCCGCACTGCTCGCGACGGATGCTGGCGCTCCAACTTAGCGAACTGGAAAGAGACAACATTATTTTGAAAAGGGTCTATCCGGCTGTACCGCCGAAAACTGACTATCGACTAACGACTTTGGGCAAAAGTTTGTCTCCGGTGATTATGGCAATGGAAGAGTGGGGCCGTCAGTACAATGCGTTAGTAAACTGACCACGGGAAAAACCTCCTCCAACCGGCTGAAAAGCTGATTGGGGGAGGTTTTCTTTCGTCGCGCAGTCAGTTACTGCGCTGAAGTTATGACTTGGTTAAGTGGCGGAGTTAATTCCCGCTCGCTACGTTTATAAACTAATTTTCCAGCCGCTTCAATTCCAGCAGACTGCCGGTGAAGGCGTCGACCTTGAATTCGTAATTAACCGGTTCGCCGTCCTCTAACCGCGTCAGGCCGCCCCGGTAAGCGCTGGTCTTGACGGCAAACCGCTGAAAGGGAGCCTGCTGGTGGTCAATCCAGCTGCCCGTAATGGTTCCCTCACTAGCAAAGTCGTGACGGATTTGCTTGAGGGCCCGGTTCGCCGGGTAGGGCCGCTTGCCAAACAGCTTGCCGGCTAAGAAGCCTGCAATACCGGAAGCACCAAGGGTTACTGGAACCAGCCATGGATTAAGTGTGTTATTTGAATCGTTCATTGCAACGCTTCCTTTAACTATAATGATTACCCAATTTTAACATTAACGGCGCCAAAAAGCCAAGCAGGTGCTATTTGCGAGTAATTCAGCCGGGCTTATGGTATAGTGACGTTGTACTAATATTAAGGAGGGATGCTTTGATGGAAAAGCTACCTGTAATTAAGGATGACCAATTAGTGGAGAAAATCGGCCAGGGGAAAGTGGTCCTGTTCTTTACCGCTGGCTGGTGCCCGGACTGCCGGTTTATTAAGCCGGCCATGCCGGAAATCGAAGGGGACTTCGCTGATTACACCTTCTACACCGTCGACCGGGATGAAAACATTGACCTGGCGGCAGAATTAAATGTTTTTGGGATTCCCAGCTTTATCGTCTACGATCATGGCAAGGAAATCGGCCGTTTAGTAAACAAAGATCGGAAAACTAAGGAACAAGTGGAAGATTTTTTACGGAATTTGAAGTAAAATAAAAAAGCAAGTCAAAATGGCCCGCTTTTTTAGATATTAAGGAGGCCGGGGCCACTCAGCCTCCTTACGCTTTTTAAAGTCAATCAGTTAATGGTGCAGGAATTGGCTGGCAGCCCCAGCATTGGCTGACCAAACAGTTTACTGCGTGGCGAAGGGGACCCGCGAACCAGGCGACTTGGTTCTGGCCGGCGCCCTTTTCTAATTTAGCGGTTTAAAACAAAGGAGACAGGAACAAAGAATGTTAATTGCAAGCTATAATCCAGCAGAGATGGGCGACATCTTAGTAACGATCACGGCACCCGGCAATGGTGACCAGGCAGCCACGGTTAAGGATGGGGTTGTGCAGATTATGAGTACCAAGGGAAACCAGCTCCTCGGCTATAATTTTATGGACGCCAGCAAGCTATTACCGGAGCTGACGGGGGTTAACGGCCAGGTCTTCTTGAGCGATGACCAGGTTGCCAAGCTTAACCAAAAGCTGGCCGCCGCCGGGTTTGACCAGCAATTAACGGCTGACCACACGCCAAAGTTCGTGGTTGGCTACGTTGAGAAGATGGAAGACCACCCGAAGTCTGACCACCTCAAGGTCACCCAGACCCGGATCGGTGCTGACCAGACGGTTCAAATCGTCTGCGGCTCGCCCAATGTCGCCACGGGGATTAAGGTCGTGGTGGCACGTCCTGGTGCCATGATGCCGGACGGCAAGCTTATCTGGCCGGGGGCCTTGATGGGCGTTGAAAGCGACGGGATGCTCTGCGGCTTCCGTGAATTGCGGATGAAGAACGCGCCAGACAAGAAGGGCCTCTGGATTATCCCTGATGACTGGCAGGAAGTCGGCGAGGCAGTCGACTTTGCCAAGGCCGATACCTTCTTCCCAGCAAAATAAGCAGGACTACGGAAAGGAAAAGAGAATGGAAAAGAAGACATACTACTTCATCGGCATTAAGGGAACCGGGATGGCGGCCCTCGCCCGCGTTTTACACGACCAGGGAAACGAAGTCCTGGGTTCAGACATTGCAAAGGAAACCTTCACTCAGGGCCCCCTGCTCAAGGCGGGCATCCAGATCCTGCCGTTTGACCCGGCCAACCTCAAGCCAGGGATGACGGTGATTAAGGGCAACGCCTTTTCTGAAGATCATCCAGAAGTGCTGCGGGCCAAAGAGATCGGCCTGCCGGTGCTGACCTATCCGGAAGCGGTGGAAAAGGAAGTGGTTGGTCACACCAGCATCGGAATTGCCGGGGCCCACGGGAAGACCAGTACCACGGCCCTGCTGGCCCACGTCCTCGCTGCCGTTGAGCCAACCAGCTACCTGATTGGTGACGGTGTCGGCAAGGGAAACGATGATGACCGCTTCTTCGTGTTCGAGGCTGATGAATACCGGGACCACTTCCTGGACTACCACCCGGACTACGCTATCATGACCAACATCGATTTCGACCACCCGGACTACTTCAAGGATATTGATGACGTCCGTGGGTCATTTGAAACCTATGGACGCCAGGTCAAGAAGGCCATCTTCGCCTGGGGTGACGATGCCAACCTGCGGAAGCTGGACGTTGACGTGCCGGTCTACTACTACGGGACTGGAGCCGGCGACGACTTCCGGGCCGAGAACATCCGCCGGACCCCAGCTGGCTCGACTTATGACGCCTACTTCCGCGACCAGAAGCTGGGGACCTTCACCATCCACCTTTACGGCGAACACAGCATTTTGAACAGCCTGGCGGTCCTGGCCGTGGCCTACATGGAAAAGGTCGATATGGACAAGATTAGGCAGGAACTCGCCAACTTCTCCGGGGTTAAGCGGCGCTTTAGCGAGACCGACATTGCGGATGACAAGCTGATTGATGACTACGCCCACCACCCGAACGAAATCAAGGCGACGATTGACGCGGCCCGGCAGAAGTTCCCCGACAAGGAAATTGTGGCGGTCTTCCAACCCCACACTTACTCCCGGCTGGCGGCCTACATTGATGGCTTTGCCGCTAGCCTGAGCAAGGCGGATAAGGTCTTTGTGACGCCAATCTTCTCTTCCATCCGGGAACAGGGCGGCTCAGTTTCCAGTGCGGACCTTGAAGCCAAGATTCCGGGTAGCGAAGGGGTCGACATGGATAGCATTGACAAGCTGACGAAGTACCATCAGGCCGTCCTGATTTTCATGGGTGCCGGCGACATTGAAAAGTATGAAGAGAAGTTCAAAGAATTGCTTAATAAGTAGTCGTGCTTGCCCACCATGGCGGCAGAATGTGGTATGGTAATTCAATAAGCTTTTAGGAGGAATTACGTTAATGGACAATTTTCCAAATGATTCTGGTCGGCGCGTGGTTGCCGACCAGGCGGGGTTAAATAGTTTTCTGACGAAGATGTACGGAAACATGACCCTGGCAGTTTTAGTTTCGGCGTTAAGTGCCTACTTGACACTGAACGTCTTTGCCCAGCAGGTCCTGGTCTACTTCCAGCAGCATCCGGGAATGGTGTGGCTGATCCTGCTCCTGCCGATTGCGCTGACGATGGGGATCAGTTTTAGTGCCACCCGCAACCCGGTGGGCGGCTTTATCATGCTGATGCTGGTAGCGGTTATCTACGGGGTTGAGTTTGCCCTGATCGCGGGGGCGTTTACTTCGGCCAACATCACGGCGGCCTTTATTTCTTCGGCGGCGGTCTTCGCGACGATGGCTTTGTACGGGTCGGTGACCAAGCGGGACCTGAGCAAGTTTGGTGCCCACGCCATGGCCGCGCTGGTGGCCCTGATTATCGCTTCCATCATCAACATCTTTTTGAAGAGTCCGGCAATTACCTACATCTTCTCTTACATTGCCGTGATCATCTTCGTCGTATTGACGGCGTGGGATGCGCAAAAGATGAAGCAGATCTATCTGAATTACAGTAACGAAAATTCAGTGATGGGCCTGGCAATCGTGGGCGCGCTCCAGCTCTACCTGGACTTCGTCAACCTCTTTATCTCGTTCTTGCAAATCTTCGGGATGAGCGACCGGGACTAATATGTTAAAAA
>NZ_GG700732.1:592388-618209 GCF_000160835.1 Limosilactobacillus antri DSM 16041 | reverse complement strand
TCACTTTAGTTCTGACTATTTTAAAGATATCACGTGCCCCAACCCAGGGACTTAGAGTCTAGCTACGGACAATCACCGGCCCGTGCCGTGCCAATGATTGTCCTAGGCTAGCCTTACAGTCCCTAACCGTGGGTTGTGTCACAGCTCCTTTTGTTTGGAGGCAATTAAATGAGTAAGTATGATGCGCTCTGGTCGTTTATGAGCCAGCGGGACGGGGACGAGCTTTGCCTCTCGTTTGCCAAAATTGAACAAGTTGCAGGGGGCCGTTGGACCATTCTTTTTTGCGGTATAAAAAGGAATTAACGGATTACGGTTGGCAGGTTGAAAAGATTTCCCTGAAAAAGAAGACCGTTAAATTTAAGCGGTTATGCTAGGGGGTTGCCCGCCGTTTTTGGAAGTAGTAGATAACGTCGGTGGCCAAGATGACCAGGACGGCGACCCAGATGGTTTTCATCCTTAAAAAGGGCTGGATGACGGCGGAACTGATCGCGCCGACGGTGAAGGCAACGACGATCAGGAAGTAGTCAAAGCCGATAATCAGGTCAGCGCGGTGATGGTGGTAGCCGTACTCGGTCCAGGCAACGACAAACTTTTTAATGTTCCCGGTCGTAAAGACGCTGCTGTAACCGAGCCCCTCGATTTTACTAAAAGCGGTGTTTAATAAAGCGAGCCCAAAGGAAACCAGGCCAACCGATAGGTAAGTCGGAAAGTCTTCGGGCATTGCGCCGATGAACGTGCCAATTAACAAAATCGGGATCAGGCAGAAAGTCCGCCAGTATTTGAGCCGGGCCTCAAAGCTGATGGCGACCACGATGCCGATGATGTAAAGCAGGATGGCGCCGCAACGGTCCACGATCCCGATGACGTTGTGGTTAACGAGGGCGGCACTGAGGAAGACGATGTTCCCGGTTTGGGCGGCAGCGAGGGTGTGTCCGCACTGGATGTAGGTGAAGGCATCCAAAAAGCCCCCGCAAAAGGTGAGGAGGACGGCAAAGAGCCGGGCCTCCTCGACGTGGTGATTGTTAAGCAGCTTATCCAAATTAATCCCTTCTCGTAAATTAGTCTATCTTGATTATATTATATTAAACGTGAGACAGGGAATTAACGGTCATCACTAATCTTTGGTACAATAACACTATCAAACGAAGGGACGGAGAATAAATGGCAAAACAATTATTGCTAATCGATGGAAACAGCATTGTCTTTCGGGCATTTTTTGCGATGCACAACCAAATTGACAAATTTACCAATAAGGATGGCCTGCACACGGCAGCTATTTACGGCTTTAAGCTGATGCTGGATCACGTCTTGGATCAGTTTCACCCGGACGCTGCTCTGGTGGCCTTCGATGCCGGGAAGGTCACTTTTCGGACGAAAATGTACGATGACTACAAGGGCGGTCGAAACAAGACTCCGGACGAGCTGACGGAGCAGTTTCCCTACGTCCGCGAACTGGTGGAAGCGTGCGGCCTCCACAGTTATGAATTAAAGAATTACGAGGCCGACGACATTATCGGGACCCTGGCGAAGGAGGGGGACGAAGCCGGCTACGAAACCCTGATCGTTACTGGTGACCGCGACCTAACCCAGCTGGCCAGTGACCACACCACGGTCGCCGTTACCCATAAGGGGGTCACCGATACCGAACACTACACTCCGGCCCACGTGGAAGAAAAACTCGGTATTACGCCGCGGCAGATCATCGACATGAAGGCACTGATGGGTGACAGCTCGGATAATTACCCGGGGGTCACTAAGATTGGTGAAAAGACGGCCATCAAGCTAGTCAAGCAGTTTGGCTCCGTCGAAAACCTCTACGATCACATCGACGAGCTTAAAAAGAGCAAGATGAAGGAACACCTGGTTGAAGATGAAGCAATCGCACGGGAGTGTAAGACCCTGGCGACCATCCTGCAGGACGCGCCGCTAGAAATTGGCTTAGACGACATCACCTACCGGGGCGAACAGACGGAAGAGCTGGTGGCGTTTTACCAGCAGATGGGCTTTAAGTCCTTCCTGGCGAAGATGGACCTGGCACCCGAAGAGAAAGCCGACAAGAGTGCGCCGGTGGAGTACACGGAACTCACTGCCGACAACCTGGCGGCGGTCGACCAGCTTGAAGGTGAACTGAATTTCTACCTGGAAATGCCGGACGCCAACTACCACACCTCACCCTTTGCCGGCTTTGTGATTGGCGATGGCAAGACTTGGCTGGTCAGCCGTGACGCAGAACTCTTAAAGCAGGACCCACTCAAGAAGCTGTTGGAGTCACCGGCGGTAGCAAAGAACGTCTTCAACGCCAAGGCCCAGATTGTCGGCTTGCACCGGCTGGGGATCGACTTGCGGAACGTCGACTTTGACCTGCTCTTGGCCTCCTACCTGCTGAACACAAACGACAATAGCAACGACCTCGGTCAGGTCGCCCTGGAGCACGATTACCATGAGGTTGCCACCGACGAAGAGGTTTACGGCAAGGGCGCCAAGCGGGCCATCCCTGCTGACGACCAGGTCTTCTACACCCACCTGGCGCAAAAGGCGCGGGCGATCGATGACCTGCGGGCCCCGCTATTCAAAAAACTTGATGATAACCAGCAGACCCCGCTCTACACGGACATCGAAGTACCCCTGACCCGGGTCCTAGCGGCGATGGAGATCACCGGGATTAAGGTCAACGCTCAGACCCTGAAAGACATGGGCAGCAAGCTGACAGAACGCCTGGCCGACATCGAAAGCCAGATCTACGCGGCTGCCGGCGAAGAGTTTAACATCAATTCCACCAAGCAGCTCGGTCACATCCTCTTTGAAAAGCTGAAGCTGCCGGTCATCAAGAAGACCAAGACTGGTTACTCGACCGCGGTGGACGTGTTGGAGAAGCTGGCTGATCAGGCGCCGATCGTGGAGGACATCCTCCAGTACCGCCAAATTGCCAAGCTCCAGTCGACCTACATCACCGGCCTGCTGAAGGTGATTCATTCCAGTGACCAGAAGATTCACACTCGCTACTTGCAAACCCTGACCCAGACGGGCCGGCTGTCCTCCGTGGACCCTAACCTGCAAAATATCCCGGTTCGCCTGCCGGAAGGCCGCCTGATCCGGAAGGCCTTTGTGCCGAGCCATGCGGGCTGGCAAATTTTCTCATCTGACTATTCCCAGGTGGAACTGCGGGTACTGGCCCACATCACCGGTGATAAGAACCTCCAGGAGGACTTTAAGAATGGCGAAGATATTCACGCCAGCACGGCCCGGCGGATTTTCCACCTGCCGGCTGACGCGGAAATCGACCGCAATATGCGGCGGCGGGCCAAGGCGGTTAACTTCGGGATCGTTTACGGGATCAGCGACTATGGTTTAGCTCAGCGCATCCACGTTAGCCGTGCTCAGGCCCACGAGTTTATCCAGAATTACTTTAAGGAGTTCCCGGGGGTAAAGAAGTACATCGACGACACGATCGCCTTTGCCCGCGAGCACGGCTATGTTGAAACGATTACCCACCGCCGCCGCTACCTGCCGGATATCCATGCTAAGAGTTTCAGCCGACGGTCCTTTGCCGAGCGGACGGCGATGAACACCCCCATCCAGGGGAGCGCGGCGGATATCATTAAGATTGCAATGATTAGGATGAAGGAAGAAATCAAGCAGCGCCAGCTTCAGGCCCGGATGCTCCTGCAGATCCATGACGAACTGGTCTTTGAAGCACCGGCCGAAGAAATTCCGGTACTGCAGAAGCTGGTACCCCAGGTCATGGACTCCGCGGTTCAGCTAAACGTGCCGCTGAAAGTCGAGAGCAAGGTTGGCGATACTTGGTACGATTTAAAATAGGAGCGGTTGAAAATGCCAGAATTACCTGAAGTTGAAACGGTCCGGCGGGGACTCTTAAAGATCGCCAAGGACCGGAAAATCAACGCCATTGACGTTTACTACGGCAAGACGATTACCAATGACGTGGAAAAATTTCGCCAGGCCCTGATTGGGCAGACGATTGAAGATGTTGACCGGCGGGGGAAGTACCTGCTCTTCCGCTTTAGCAATAATTTGACGATGGTGTCCCACCTGCGGATGGAAGGAAAATACTATAACCAGCCGATTGGGGGACCGATTGACAAGCACACCCACGTCGTCTTTCAGTTTACGGACGGTAGCGAGTTGTGCTACCACGATACCCGTAAGTTTGGCCGGATGACCCTGGTTAAGACCGGGGATGAAAAGACGGTCGGCGGCTTGAAGACCCTTGGCCCGGAACCGACCGCCGCTGATTTTAAGCTGGACTTTTTCCGTGACGAGCTGCACCGGAGCCGGGGTAAGATCAAGCCATTCCTGCTGAACCAGCAGCACGTGGCTGGGCTGGGCAACATCTATGCCGATGAAGTGCTCTGGATGAGCAAAATCAATCCTGAACAGCCGGCGAATAGCCTAAGCCCTGACCAGGTGCAGGCCCTCCACGACAACATCATTAAGGAGTTGGCAGTGGCCACCAAGTACAAGGGGACGACTGTGCACAGCTTTACCAATGCCTTTGGCGATGCCGGGGGCTTTCAGGAACGCTTGAACGCCTATGGCCGGGGCGGCGAGAAGTGCCCCCGCTGCGGGACCAAGATGGTGAAGATCAAGGTGGCCCAGCGGGGAACGACCTTCTGCCCGCACTGTCAACCGCTGGTGGAGGATTAAGATGACTCAAGTAGTGGGATTGACCGGCGGAATTGCCAGCGGGAAATCGACCGTCAGCAGGCTGCTGAGCCAGGTTGGCTTTCCAGTTGTGGATGCTGATTTGATTGTCCACCGCCTCCAGCAACCCGGCCAACCAGGATTTGAACGGCTTGTCGAGCGCTTTGGCACCACGATTTTAGACCCCAATGGCAGCCTTGACCGTCAGCGGTTGGGCCAGTTAGCCTTCAATGACCAGACCGCCCGGAAGCAATTAAACCAGGTAATGCAGCCCCTGATCCGGGACACCATCATGGCCCAGCTGGCGCAGCTAAAGGACACGGCGGTTCCGGCCATTATTTTGGATGCGCCGCTGCTGTTTGAACAGCACTATGATGAGGACTGTGACCTGATTGTGGTGGTTGCCGTCGATGAGGCCACCCAGTTGACGCGGCTGATGGAGCGGGATGATTTATCTCGTCCGGCAGCCCAAGCCAGAATTGCCGCTCAGCTGCCGTTGGCTGCAAAGCTGGCCCGGGCAGACGTCGTAATTGATAACAACGGTGATTATAACCATCTGCGCCGCCAGGTGGCCCAGCTTGTTAAACGATTAAACTAAGCCCAGGTATGGTACAATAAAGTATTAAGTATTTTAAGGGAGGTAAGCGCATGAAGTGTCCACATTGTCACCAGAATGGTTCACGGGTCGTTGACAGTCGGCCGAGTGAAGATGGCAGCTTTATACGCCGCCGACGGGAGTGTGTACATTGCGGCTTCCGCTTTACCACGTTCGAGCGGTATGAAGAAACCCCGCTGTTAGTTGTGAAGAAGGATGGGACCCGGCAGGAGTTCAGCCGCCAGAAGATTCTCAATGGGATTGTCCGCTCTGCCGAAAAACGGCCGGTCAGCATGGAACGGTTGACCAAGCTGACTGATAAAGTAGAAAAGAAGGTGCGGAGCCTCGGCGAAAACGAAATTTCCAGCCAGCTGATCGGCAAGTACGTGATGAACGAATTAAAGGACGTCGACGAGGTGGCCTACATTCGTTTCGCCAGCGTGTACCGCCAGTTTAAGGACGTTGACGCCTTTATGAGTGAACTGGAAACCATGGTCAAAACGGAGCATAAAGGCAATGATTAGGGGGGATGAGGATGGCTAAGCAGGAGGAGCAGTTTTCGCCACGAGCAGCCTTCCTCGTAACGGCGGCCAGTGACTTTGTAAACTTTAATGCTACGACCCTGGTCCGCTTTTACCAGCCGGTGATTGGTCCCACCGCCTTTAGCCTCTTTTACGCCCTGCATAGTCAGCTGCTGGAGCGGCCGACCTTGGCCGACCGCCGCCTGCAAGCGGTCCTTCTCCGGCAGCTGAACGCGGGCACAGCGCAAATTGACCACGCCCTCCACCGCCTGGAAGCGGTCGGCTTGGTCAGGACCTTTGCCGGCAGCGATGATCAGGGTGACTTTTACGTCTACCAGCTCCAGCCGACCCTGGCCCCCACTGCCTTTATTGAGGACGACCTCTTGAGTGTCCTGCTCTTGGAGGCGGTCGGCAGCGCGGCCTTTACCCAGCTGACGGAGTGGGCCCGGCGCTATGAGCTGGCCTCCCAGCCCGAGCTGAGCGAGGTCAGCCACCGCTTCCTGGATGAATTCCACGTTGCTGCGGAGTCGATCATCACGGCGCCAACGCCCATCAAAGAAGCCCGACAGCAGGTCAGGGTAGAGAAAGCCCAGCAACCCTTGGCGGCGAGTGACTTTGACTGGCCGACCCTTTTTCAGTTGTTAACTAACCAGCCGCTGGTCAAAAAGGACCTGGAAGCCCACCGGCAGTTAATTGAGGTTGAGCACCAGCTTTACGGAATTGACGTGCTGACGATGAAAGAATTGATCCTTAAGGCGGTTAACCTGGCTGATAACCACTTTGATACGGCGAAGTTTAAGCGGGTAGTTGCCGCTGCTTATCGGCAAACGGGGAGCTCAGCCGGTTCACAACCGGGGGACCAGCAGGCAGCTTCCCCGGCTGACCAGCGGCTGACGGCTAAGGACCAGCAGCTGCTAAAGAGTGTGACGAAGTATGCCCCGGTAGACTTCCTCCAGGGACTTAAAGAACAGACGGGGGGCTTTGTGACCGCTAGCGAGCGGCACATCCTGACCCACCTGCTAGCGGACGTCAAACTCAGTCCAGCGGTCATCAATGTTCTCTCCTGGTACGTGATTGCCGAACTGGATAATGACCTTTTGAAGGCGAACTTTGTCGACGCAATTGCCAATAGCTGGGTCAAAGCCGGGGTGCACGACGGCGCCAGCGCCTTGCTCCAGCTTAAGAAATTCAACCAGCAGCGGGCGGCTGGCCAGACGAAGGGCCGCACTAATAAGCAGCGGAAAAATTACCGGGGGCGGCCGCAGATTGAGGAACAGATGCCGGAATGGACCAAGTTGTCAAAACGGGAGATTAATAAAAAAGCAACTCCTGGAAAGGCTGCAAGAATCAGAGAAAAGATTGCTAACAGAAATAAAAAATAAGTGGTGGGGGTGAACCTAATGAAGTCGTTAAAACAAACACTCCAAGGGCTAATGAAAAGTCAAAACGTGACTGCCAGTGTCGGCCAGTTGATGGAGCGAGTACTAGCCGATCCGGATGTCCGGGCCTTTTTGCAGGACAATCAGGGACGGATTTCCCGGGAGATGGTCCAGAGCGGGCAATCCAAGCTGTATGAGTTCTACCATGAAAAGCAGCTGGCGAAGAAGGGGGAAACCACGGTGGCCCCAGGCTATTCGCCCCAGCTAATACTAAATTCCGGACAAATCGATGTTACCTATGTGCCCACCCAGCAACTGCTGGAAAAGGAACGGCAGCGGCACATCCAGCGGCTCGTTCGCTCGATTAACATGCCAAAATTCATACAAAATGCCAATTTTGATAATCTATATACTGACGATAGTCAAAACGATTTACGACTTAATGCTATCGATGCTGCTTATCAATTTACTGAGGACTATTCCGCGGACCATTTTCTTCCAGGACTCTACCTCTATGGCAGCTTCGGGGTTGGTAAGACCTACCTCCTCGGTGCAATTGCCAATGAACTGGCGAAGCAAAAGGGGGTAGCCACGACGATGCTCCACTTCCCAAGCTTTGCTGTGGAAATGCGGAACTCAATTAAGAAGAACAACACCAGTGAGAAGCTGGAGGCGGTCAAGAAGGCGCCGGTTCTGATGCTGGACGACATCGGTGCCGACGCGATGAGCAAGTGGGTTCGCGACGACGTCCTGGGGATTATCCTGGAGTACCGGATGCAGGAAGAGCTGCCGACCTTCTTTAGTTCCAACTTCTCGATGGCTGAGCTGGAAAAGAACCACCTGGCGATTGATACCCAGGGGGACCATGAACCCTTGAAGGCCCAGCGAATCATGGAGCGGGTCAAGTTCCTGTCCCGGGAATTACCGATGGTGGGAGAAAATTTGCGTTCCAAGGGTTAATGTCCTTGACAAGGCCTTTAAGATTCGTTATTCTATTAATCGTTGAAAGAAAAAGCAGAAGCACCCGCTTCTCGCCTTGGTGATTAGGATTGCCGGGCTGACGAGATGAAATTGAGCAGACGAGGAAAGTCTGTTCCTATTGAGCGGGGTGCGGTCAGCACTCCGCTTTTTTGCTTGATCTTTCGCTAATAAAATTGGAGGTGCGTTGCCATAGCACAAGATATGATTGTCAATAACGGTATTCGTGCACGCGAAGTGCGGCTGATTGGCCAGGATGGCGAACAATTAGGGATCAAGTCAAAGCGTGAAGCGCTGCAATTGGCAGAAGATGCCAACCTTGATTTGGTGCTGGTTGCACCCAAGGCCCGTCCAGCTGTTGCCCGCATCATGGATTACGGTAAGTACCGTTTTGAGATGCAAAAGAAAGAGCGGGAAGCTCGGAAGAAACAAAAGACGGTCACGGTCAAGGAAATTCGCCTGAGCCCATCCATTGACACGAACGACTTCAACGTTAAGCTGAAGCGGGTTCGCAAGTTCATCGAAAAGGGCGACAAGGTCCGGGTTTCACTCCGTTTCCGGGGTCGTGCCATCACGCACAAGGATATCGGTCGTGACATGATTGAACGGATGGCTGAAGAAACTTCAGACATCGCTACTGTTGTCCAACGGCCAAAGATGGAGGGGCGGAGCATTTTCTTAACGCTGGCCCCAGCTGCTGATAAAGCAAAGAAATAGTATTTTAGGAAAGTAGGGAATATCTGATGCCAAAGATGAAGACTAACCGCGCTGCTGCTAAGCGTTTCAAGCGTACTGCTAATGGTGGATTTAAGAGTGCTAACTCATTCACGAGTCACCGTTTCCACGGCAAGACTAAGAAGCAACGTCGTCAATTACGTGGCTTGAGCATGATGGACAAGTCCAACGTAAAGCGTTACAAGAAGTTATTACCATTTAAGTAAACTTCATTCGAATAATCATTAAAATACGTAGGAGGATTTCAACATGCGAGTTAAAGGTGGAACTGTTACGCGTGCTCGTCGGAAGCGCGTTATGAAGTTAGCAAAGGGTTACCGTGGTGCAAAGTCTCGTTTATTCAAGACTGCTAAGGACCAAGTAATGAAGAGTTACGTTTACGCTTTCCGTGATCGGAAGGTCAACAAGCGTAAGTTCCGTGAACTCTGGATTGCCCGGATCAACGCTGCTGCCCGGATGAACAACATCAGTTACAGCAAGCTGATGCACGGATTGAAGCTGGCTAACATCGACATCAACCGGAAGATGCTGGCTGACTTGGCGGTTAACGATCCAAAGGCCTTTGCTGCGATCGCTGACCAAGCTAAGCAAGCATTAAACTAAGTTAAATCAAGAAGTCATCCATCTTTCTGTGGTGGGTGCTTTTTTTTATCCCGCCCCTGGTGGGGATTGATTGAAACCCGATTTTATAATCGCTATAATTGATTTAATTATGACAAAAGTTTATGAGGTGTGATATTGCTAGATAAATTTAAACCTACCTGGATGGTCAACAGTATTTACGCGGTTGCTCCTGACCAGCTCAAGGAGCGGGGAATTCGGGCGGTATTTAGCGACCTGGATAACACGCTGATTGCGTGGAATAACCCTGATGGTACGCCAGAGCTGCGGGAGTGGATGACCAGGCTGCGGGAAGCGGGGATCCCGTTGATTGTGATTTCAAACAACAGCAAGGACCGGGTCGCCAAGGCTACGGCCAACCTCGACCTGCCCTTTGTTTCCCGTTCACTAAAGCCGTTGAGCTTTGGCATCAACCGGGCCCGGGCTAAGCTCGGTCTGAAAAAAAGTGAAGTGGTGATGGTCGGGGACCAGTTGATGACCGACATGGTTGCGGCTAATGAAGCCGGGGTGCGGAGCATTTTGGTCAAACCGCTCCTGGATACGGACAAGTGGGATACCCGAATCAACCGTTTCTTTGAACGAATTGTGTGGCGGAAATTAAGGAAAAAGAATCCACAATTACAATGGCGGGAGGATTTGAATGACTGAGCAAAATGACGAATTACGTTGCATTGGCTGTGGTGCGGTGATCCAGTCGACGGATTCCACGGCGCTCGGCTATACGCCAGCCTCAGCGGTCAAAAAGGGGCTGGAAAACAATGAATTATACTGTCAGCGGTGCTTCCGCCTGCGGCACTATAACGAAATTGCCCCGGTATCGCTGACTGACGATGACTTCTTGCGGCTGCTCGGCCAGATCCGGGACGCGAACGCCCTGATCGTCTACGTGGTCGACATCTTTGACTTTAACGGCAGCCTGATTCCGGGCCTCCACCGCTTTGTCGGTGACAACCCGGTTTTGCTGGTGGGCAATAAGGAAGACCTCCTGCCCCGTTCCCTGCGCCGCCCGAAGCTCTGCGACTGGATCCGCCAGCAGGCCAACCAGGCTGGTATCCGGCCGGTCGACACGGTGCTGGTTTCCGCTAAGAAGAACCATGAGATTGACGAGCTGCTGGCGACGATTGAAAAGTACCGTCACGACCGGGACGTCTACGTAGTGGGGGTAACCAACGTGGGCAAGTCAACCCTGATCAACCAGATTATCAAACAGCGGACCGGGGTGCAAGACCTGATTACAACGTCCCGCTTCCCGGGGACAACGCTGGATGAGATTGAGATTCCCCTTGACGATGGCCACCGGCTGGTCGACACGCCGGGAATCATCCACCCCCATCAGATGGCCCACGTGCTTTCCGCCAAGGACCTCAAGATTGTGGCCCCGCAAAAGGAAATTAAGCCCCGGACCTACCAGCTGGACCCTGGCCAGACCGTCTTTATCGGTGGGGTTGCCCGCTTTGACTTTGAAAAGGGGCCCCATTCAGGCTTTGTTACCTACTTTGACAATAACCTGACGCTGCACCGGACCAAGCTGGTGAATGCCGACCGGTTCTACGAAAAACACCGGGGCGGGCTATTGACCCCGCCAACCGCGGATGAGTTGGCCGCCTTCCCGCCACTGGTTCGGGAAGAATTTCGCGTAACTGAAAAAAGCGACATTGTCTTTGAGGGACTGGGCTGGGTTACCGTTCCGGCTGACGTAACGGTCGCGGCCTGGGTTCCCAAGGGTGTCGCGGCATTAGTGCGAAAAGCAATGATTTAATGAGGTGAACATATGCAATTACGAGGCAAGCAAAAACGCTTTTTACGGGCCCAGGCCAACCACTTACAGCCACTGTTCGCGGTCGGCAAGGAAGGACTCACCGATAACTGGCTGGCTCAGTTAGATGGTGCCCTAGACCGGCGCGAATTAATCAAGGTTAACATTTTGCAGAACGCGGACGTGACCACTGATGAGGTCAAGGCCTTTATCGAAGACCGGACTGATATTCAAGTAGTCCAGACGATCGGCCGGGTGCTGGTGCTTTTTAAGGTTTCCGCAAAGCAGGAGCTGCGCCAGCTGTCGGACCGGGTCGCCCAGATTTAACGAGGCGGTTGAACTATGCAGGGGAGTCAAGTTTATTCTAAAACCCGCCCAGCCGTAGAGTATCAACCGCAGTCTGAATCTCAGCACCAGCGAATTGGAATCTATGGCGGGACGTTCAACCCGGTTCACAACGCCCACTTGCTGGTGGCAGACCAGGTCGGTCACGCCTTGTGCCTCAACAAGGTCCTGCTGATGCCAGACGCAATTCCACCGCACGTTGACCCAAAGTCCGCCATTAGCGCTGACCTGCGTCGGCAAATGCTGGAATTAGCAATCGCGGGCAACCCCTTGCTGGGGATTGAGGACCTGGAGCTGCAGCGTGGCGGGGTCAGTTACACCTACGATACGATGAAGACCCTGATCGACCGTCATCCCGACACCGACTACTACTTCATCATCGGTGGGGACATGGTTGACTACCTAGACAAGTGGTACCGGATTCAGGACCTGGTCAAGCTGCCCCGTTTTCATTTTGTGGGGGTTCGCCGGCCGCACGCGCAGAACGAAACAAAGTACCCGGTCGTCTGGGTCGATATTCCCGAAGTTGACATTAGTTCGAGTGACATCCGGACCCGGATTCGGCAGGGCCAGTCGGTTAACTACCTGCTACCGCGGTCGGTAGCCGCCTTTATCAAGGAGCATCACTTATACAATGACTGAAAAATTAACTTATACCCACCATTACATCCCATTAAGCCGGGACCAGCTGGTTGCACGGCTGCGGGCAGCGCTGCGGGACAAGCGTTTTGAGCACGTCCTGCGGGTTGAGCAGACTGCCATTAAGCTGGCCCGGGCCAACGGGGTGGACGTGGAAAAGGCAAGCATCGCGGGTCTCTGTCATGACTATGCCAAGCAGCGGCCCGACCAGGATTTTATTGATGAAATTCACCGCAAGGGTCTCAACCCTGACCTGTTGAACTATGGCAACGCGATTTGGCATGGCGTGGTCGGGGCCGAATTGATTAAAGACGAGCTGGGAATCTGGGATGAGGATATCCTGAACGCCGTTCGCCACCATACGACCGGGGCTGCGGTAATGAGCCCGTTGGAACAGGTGGTCTACATGGCAGACTACATCGAACCGGCCCGTGATTTTCCAGAAGTGGGACGGGCGCGTGAACTGACGGCCGCCAGCCTGGGGGCCGGGGTGGCCTACCAAACGAAGCAGACCCTGGACTACCTGGTACAACGCAATTGTCCGGTCTACCCGACGACTCTGGAAACTTACAACGCCTGGGTACCGGCTTACCGAAAGGAGATTGAATAAATGGATAGCAAGCAAGTATTAGAGATGGTGGTTAAAGCCGCGGATGGCCGCCGGGCGGAAGACATTACCGCCTTAAAAGTCGACGAAATTAGTCCGATGGCCGATTACTTTGTCATCATGACCGGAGGCTCCGACCGCCAGGTGCAGGCGATTGCCAACGCGATCATTGAAAAGGCGCACGAAACCGGCCTTGAGATCGGCAGCGTCGAAGGCAAGAACCATGCCAAGTGGGTGCTGATTGACCTTGGGGACGTAGTTGTTCACGTTTTCCGGGAAGAAACGCGGCAGTTCTATAACCTTGAAAAGCTCTGGTCCCAAGCACCCTTGGTTAACCTGAGCGAGTGGGTAAGCGACTGATGATTTACCAGAGTTTTGCCCAGCTGTACGATGAGTTATTTGATGACCAGCTGTACCAACAATGGCGGGACTACACTCTCAACCGGCTCCCTTCCACTTGCCAGACCGTTTTAGATCTTGCTGGTGGGGCGGGCCGGTTGGCTTGTTTACTCGCAGCAACGGGGCTGAACCTGACCGTGGCGGATTTCTCCCCGGAAATGCTCAGCCTGGCGAGCAGGCACGCTGCTGAAGCTGGGGTCGCCCTCCAACTGGTCGAGGCTGATATGCGCGACCTGACCGGTTTTCCCCTTTACGATGCCGTGACCTGTTATGCCGACTCGCTCTGCTACCTCGATGACCTGACGGCCGTCCGGGAGACTTTCCAACAGGTTTATGAGCACCTGAACGCGGGCGGCCGCTTCCTATTCGACGTTATCAGCCCTTACCAGACCGATGTGGTGTACCCGGGCTATATGTATAATTATGAGGATGAAGACCAGCAACGGACGTTTGTCTGGCGGAGTTTTGCCGATGACGATGTTGACCACGGGGTAATTCATGACCTGACGTTTTTTACCCGCCTGCCGGACGGCAACTACCAGCGGGTGGGGGAAACGCATTTTGAGCGGAGCTACCCCCTGGCGGAATTGCAAACGGCCCTGCAAACGGTCGGCTTTAACCGGGTCACAGTCACGGCCGATTTTGGCCGCCAGCTGGTCGTGCCAACAACGACCCGCTGGTTCTTTGAATGTCAAAAGTAGGTGATCAAATGCAAGCAGTCGGAATGGTCGTTGAATTCAACCCCTTTCATAACGGGCACGCATACTATGTCCAACAGGCGCGGGCGCAGACGGGTGCTGACGTGGCCGTCGCAGTAATGAGCGGTAACTTTACCCAGCGCGGCGAGCCGACAATTGTTGATAAGTGGCAGCGAACCCGGGCCGCACTGGCGAACGGGGTGGACCTGGTCGTCGAACTGCCGCTCTTCTTTGCTTGTCAGCCGGCGCACCGGTTTGCGGCGGGGGCCCTGGCGCTGTTAAACCAGCTGCGGGTGGCGGCAGTCGCCTTTGGTGCGGAACACCCCCAGTGGGACTTTGCTGCGCTTGTCCGGACGGCCGCCAAGTTTGACCAGGCGGCCCTCAAACAGTACAACGCGACCTATGCCACCCAGTTTAATGAACAGCTCGCGGCCCAGACCGGGGTTAGCCTGAAAGACCCTAATGATATCCTGGCCTTTGCTTATAATAAGGCGGTTTGGGATCACCACTACGGGATCCGTCTCGTGCCGATCCAGCGGGTGGGGAGTAATTACCACGACCAGGTGATTACCGGGCAGATTGCCAGCGCGAGCGCGATCCGGGAGGCCATTGAACAGCAAACGGCCTTCGCTGAAACAGTGCCGGCAGAAATGCGGCCGGCCCTGCAGCAGCTCGGCAAAGTCCCGGACTGGGATGCTCTCTACCCGCTGCTGCGCAACCAGCTGATCCAGGCGCCGCTTGAAAACCTGCGGCAGACTTACCAGATGGCAGAGGGGCTGGAATACCGCCTCAAGGCCGCTGCCCAGCAGTCCCTGACCTTCGACCAGTTTATTCACGCCATCAAGACGAAGCGGTATACCTATGCTCACCTGATTCGGCTCTGTCTGTACGCCACCCTGCAGCTGACGGAAGCGGAAATGACCTGGCACACTGCGCACCCCTATCTTCATATTTTGGGCTTTAACCAGCGGGGACGTGCCTACCTCCACCAGGTCAAAAAACAGGTGGAATTCCCCTTATTCACCAAGGTCAGCCAGCAGATGCGTGACCACTTGTATTGCCTTGACTACCGGGCTGGAAAACTTTACCAAACTTTTACCCCGGTCGAACAGGATTTGAAACATGCCCCGATTATCTGGCGGTGAAATATGGTAAAATCAAGGGAGTAGCCAGCTGGCCGGACTGTCAAGGAAAAACCATTGACAACTGACCAGGTAGACTAGTATAATTGCACATGTTGCATTAGGAGGTTAGTACGATGAAATGGTCGTTAGCTGAGTTACATCGTTACCAAAATGAACCACTTCATATTCAGAGTACTTTTGACCTGAACGCATCATTGACGAAGTTATTTCCAGACATTATTCTCGGGGTTGCCCCGGTGAAGGTGGACGGATACGTGACTTATAACGATGGGGACGCCACCATTAGCGCCAACGTGAAGACGACGCTGACGGTCCCGTCTAGTCGTTCGTTGACTCCCGTTCAGTTGCCGCTGGACTTTGATTTTTCTGAGACCTATATCGATGATCGCAGCCACTTTTCCCGGTACGAGGACGACGAGGTTGTTTTCCTCCTCCAGGATCGGGAACTGATTGATTTCGATACCGCCTTAGCAGAAAACATTGTCGAGCAGGTACCGTTACGGGTGCTTTCTGCCGATGAAAAGGCTGGCAAGCCGATGCCCACTGGCAAGGGCTGGTCAGTGATCTCTGAAGATGACTACGAGGCCGAAAAGCGGCAGAATCAAAAAGTTGATCCACGCCTTGCGAAGTTGCAAAAACTATTTCCTGATCAGGATGAAAAAAAGTAGCGGGCGGTTAAAAACCATTTGTGGATAATTTTATTTCTAGGAGGTGTCAAACATGGCTGTTCCAGCACGGAAGACTTCAAAAGCGAAGAAGCGGATGCGTCGGGGCCACATTAAGTTGAATATCCCTGGCTTGGCTCCTTGCCCAAACTGTGGTGAACTGCGTAAGTCCCACATGGTATGCCCTAACTGTGGCTACTACGACGGCAAGCAGGTTGTTAACACTAACAACTAATGATTTAAAAACGATTCCTTAGGCGCCGGACCTGGGATCGTTTTTTTTATTTTGTTCAAGTTCTGCGGATTTTGCCGGCGCTCCTACTATGGTTTATTAAAGAATTGTGATAGAATTATTCTGTTAATTTAATGAGAAGACGGATTAAATATAGTAGGTGAAATTAATGAGTCGAATTTTAATTATTGAAGATGAAGAGAACTTAGCTAACTTTGTTAACCTGGAATTGAAGCACGAAGGCTACGATACCGACGTTGAACTTGACGGCCGGGCAGGGCTGGAAGCAGCCTTAAACCAGGACTTTGACGTCATCCTGTTGGACCTGATGCTGCCAGAGCTGAACGGTATCGAGGTGGCCCGCCGGGTTCGGGAGCTAAAGGATACGCCAATTATCATTATGACAGCGCGCGATTCCGTCATTGACCGGGTTTCCGGCTTGGACCACGGCGCTGATGATTACATCGTCAAACCTTTTGCGATTGAAGAGCTGCTGGCCCGGGTCCGGGCCCTGCTGCGGCGGATTAGCATTGAGGATGGCAATAGCAAGGAACACCAGACGACGGTGAACTACAAGGACCTGACGATTGAAAAGGAAAACCGGATTGTTCGCCGGGGCGATGAGGTAATCAACCTTACCAAGCGGGAGTACGAGCTGTTGCTGATCCTGATGGAAAACATCAACGTGGTCATGTCACGAAAGGAGCTCCTCAGCAAGGTCTGGGGCTATGATTCAAAGGTCGAAACCAACGTCGTGGACGTCTACATCCGTTACCTGCGGAATAAGATTGACCGTCCTGGTGAAAAGAGCTACATTCAGACTGTCCGGGGCACCGGTTACGTGATCCGTTCGTGAGGTCCGTGATGAGCTATGGAGAATCAGGCGAAGAGCAAACAATTTATTTCGTTACGGCTAAAATGGGCGTTTGGGACGGCCGTGGGTTCGCTGCTGATCTTTATCGTGGTCACCATGGCGCTATTTATGACTTTTACCCAGAGCCTTTTTCGCCAGGAACGGTCGCTGCTCAACCAGGGGATGACTAACATCAGCCAGCAGCTGGCGAAGAGCGACCGGCCACTGACCAAGCAGGGGATCGTCACCATCATCGACCCCGACCAGGATCATTCCCTGGTCCAGGGAGCAGACTACCAGCGTCCGGTGATTAAGGAGCTGAGTGACCGCCACCTGATCGTCAACGTCTACAACCCCCAGGGGAAAAACCTCCTTTCGACTGGTCGTCCCGACGTTCGCCCGGCGCTAGTCAACGATCGGCAGGTCCGGATCTATAAGGGGGCCCACCACCAGATCCTGGTTGGGCATATGCCGATTTACTCCCAAAAAAGCCGGCAGGTGATTGGCTACCTGCAAGTGGAAAATAACCTTAACACGTATGTCAATAGCTACCGGCAGCTGCGGATCGTCTGTATTCTGGCCCTGTGCCTGGTTGTGTTAGCTAGCGGCCTGCTTGGCTACTTCCTGTCCTTCTTCTTCCTACAGCCGCTTAGCGGAATTCATGATACGGTGAAGGCAATTAGCAAGGACCCGACTAAGGACATCCGGGTTCCCGTTGTCAAGCGCAACGATGAACTCGCCGAGTTGATTGAAACGTTCAATGAGATGCTGGACCGGATGCAGCGGTATATTGACCAGCAGAGCCAGTTCGTCAGTGACGTCAGCCACGAGCTGCGGACTCCGGTTGCCATCATTCAGGGCCACCTGGAAATGCTGCAGCGGTGGGGGAAAGACGACCCGCAGGTGCTGGACGATTCCCTCGCTGCTTCCCTGGTGGAAACCAAGCGGATGAAGAACCTGGTTCAGGAAATGCTGGATTTGAGCCGGGCCGAACAGGTTGAGATCAACTTCCGCGACCAGCGGACGGTGGTAAATGACGTGGTCCACCAGGTCTTCAATAACTTCAAGATGCTCTATCCAGAATTTACGTTCACCCTCGATGATGACGTGGATGAAAAGATTGTCGCTAATATTTACCGTGACCACCTTGAGCAGGTCCTGGTAATTCTCTGCGACAACGCCGTGAAGTATTCAGGGGAGCGCAAGGAGATCCACCTGACGCTCTCCCGGGGGATGAGCACCGTTGAGATCGGGGTACAGGACTTCGGAGAAGGAATCGCGCCGGCGGACGCCCAACGGGTCTTTGACCGCTTCTATCGGGTGGATAAGGCCCGCAGCCGCAAGAAGGGCGGCAATGGACTGGGCCTTTCGATTGCCCAGCGGCTGATTGAGGGTTACCACGGCAGTATTAGTTTGGAAAGCTCCCTTGGTGCGGGCTCCCTTTTTAAGGTGGTCCTGCCGATTATTGAAGATGAAGAAGATAAATAAGAAAAAACGTCCCAAACCGGCGGTAAGAGCTGGTTTGGGACGCTTTTTCGTATAGTAAGCTAGATCAAGATGCCGTTACAGTGGTCAATTTCGTGCTGGACGATTTCAGCGGGGAAGGCGTCCAGGCTCAGCTCCTGCTGGGTCCACTGCTCATTGGTAAAACGGACCGTAATCTTTTGAAAACGGGTCGTGGAGCGCTGCCCAGCGAGGGAAAGACAGCCTTCCTGGGTCTGGTAGGGCCCGCTTTTGGCAATGATCACGGGGTTGAACATAACCACCGGGAATGGGCCGAGGCTGGCGATGATGACCCGTTTCGGTACCCCAATCATGTTGGCAGCCATCCCGACACAGTGGTCGCCGTTGGCCGCGAGGGTGTCTTTCAGGTCCTGGGCAATTGGCAGGTCAGCCCGGCTTGCTAGTTGGCTGACCTGGCTTAAGAGCTGGACGTCCTTATTAATTGCTTTAATCATGGTAAATCCTCCTAAAAGAAAAGGGTTGAGAAAAGATCCCAACCGCTTTTATTTGCTCGTTTATTTGTGGTGGTGCTGCTTGCCCGCGTTGCGTTGGCGGTTGCGCTTAGCCGTTGTCGTTGCCTTGCTGGTTGCCTGCCCCGGCTGCTTGAGCTGGTCAATCGCGTTGGCGGTTGCGCTGCTAGCGGTCTGCGGTGCCTCAGGCATCTTAATCGGGTGGTTCTTGCTTTCTTCTTCGATCCGTTGCCGAATCCGCGGCCGGTAGGCATTAACCATGATGGTCTGCAGGATGGCAAAGAGTCCCCCAATGAAGAAGTAGAGCCCTAGTCCCGCGGAGGAAGTCAAGGAGATAAAGAAGGTCATGAATGGACTCATCCAGATTGCCATCTTCATCTGTTTCTTCTGCTCTTCTGGAACCCCGACCAGGCCGAGGTAACTCTGCGCCGCGTAGGCAATAAAGGAGAGGACCGCCAAGAGGATGCTTGGTTTCCCCAGGGCGATGCCGAAAAACTCGGCATGGTAAAGGTCCGGTGAGTAGCGGATGGCGGCGTAGAGGGCGGCAAAAACCGGCAGCTGGATCAGCAGCGGCAGGCAGCCAATCCCTCCAGTAATACTGATGTTGTTATCCCGGTACAGGGCCATCATCTGTTGACTGACCGCGGCTTGTTCTTCAGGCGTCTGGGCCGCCTTCTGCTTTTCGCTCAGTTCCTTGATTAGCGGTTGGACCTTAGCCATCTTCTCCTGGGTGATGGTCGACTTTTTCATCTGTGAGAACATGACCGGCAGCAGGATGGTGCGGACCACGACCACAATGACGATGATTGCCCAGCCGTAATTGTTGCCGAGGTGGGCGGCCAGCCACTCCATCAGGTGCTGCATTGGCTTGGCCATGTAGTCGTAGACAAAACCATAGGGCTTCCCGCTCTTGGTTGTTCGGACACAGCCGCTGAGGGTCAGCAGCAGGACGGACAGGAGACCGGCAAGTGTTAATTTCTTATATTTCATGCGTTGATAATTACTCCTTACAATTTCTTAATTTGGGTAACAGTACATATCTTAACTTAAAGCGGCGTTAAAAGCCAGCTGGTGGAATGAATTAGCGGCGAATTGTAAAGCGGTCCCCGTAATCCTGCCGGTGACCGCGGTGCTTGACAACCCGACTGACGGTGGCGTAGGGGGTCGGACCGTTGGCAACCTGGGCGATAAAGGCGGTGACCGCTTCCGGGGTCCCCTGGACTTCTAAGTAGACCTGCCCGGTTGCCAGGTTCTTGACAAAACCGCTGACGCCGTACTGCTGGGCGAGCCGATAGCAGCCCCAGCGAAAGCCAACTCCCTGCACCCGGCCGCTGATGGTAAGCTGATAGTTAATCATTATAAAAACTCCTTAACAAAAACTTAGTAACTGCCGCTTGGGTTGCTTGTATTGTACACCATTGTTTCATGGTATAATTAAAAAGTAAGAGAAAGGTAGTTTTTAATGGAAGAATTAACATCTGTTCACAACCAACACGTTAAAAATTGGAAGAAGCTGCAGACCAAGAAATT
Organism: Limosilactobacillus antri DSM 16041; assembly: GCF_000160835.1. Lineage (GTDB taxonomy): Bacteria > Bacillota > Bacilli > Lactobacillales > Lactobacillaceae > Limosilactobacillus > Limosilactobacillus antri. Next base: position 597,876 of record NZ_GG700732.1, on the reverse strand, counting down.
CCGTCGGCAGCGGGGCGAATACCTACTGGACGGCTGGCACCTGGTTAACGAGGCCGTCAAGGCGGGGATCCTGCTGCGGCAACTGATTGGAACGGCTGACCAGCTGACGGCGCACCGGGAATTAGTTGACCGTGCTGCTGAGGCCTACGTGGTGACCCCGGAGATCATGCAGCACATTACGGAGACGGTCACGCCCCAGGGAATTGCCGCGATCGTTGACCTGCCAGATGCCCACCGGGTACCGGCGAACATCCAGGGGGCCTGGCTCCTGCTGGACCGGGTCCAGGATCCGGGCAATGTTGGTACCATGGTCCGGACGGCTGATGCGGCCGGCTTTGCGGGTGTAGTTGTGGGCAACCGTTCGGCCGACTTGTTTGGCCCGAAAGTGGTTCGCTCCATGCAGGGCAGCCAGTTTCACCTGACCCTGCTTGAAGGCGACCTGCACAAGTGGGTACAAGACTTTAAGCGGATTGGGGCGCCGGTCTACGGGACCCAGCTCAACCCCGCTGCCCAAAACTTCCGCAAGGTCCATCCAGGGCCGACCTTTGCCCTGATTATGGGCAATGAGGGCCAGGGAATGGCGGCGGACCTGCTGGCGGAAACAACGACGAACCTCTATATTCCAATGCGGGGGGATGCAGAATCCTTAAACGTTGCGGTTTCCGCGGGGATTCTGATGTTTCAGCTGAACCAGGAACTAGACTAGGGGCAAATTAATTTAAATCCTGGTCATTATTCAGTATGATATTCTTAAACAAATTAGGAAGGGGTATTCCATGAAAACAAAGAATGAATGGCGTCAAGATCGTGAGTATATGGCAATTGTCGGTGATTTATTGGCCCAACCAGCTGTGCAGAAGTTAGCGGACTATACTCAGCACCATCATTCTAACCGTCTCCAGCACTCGATTGCGGTTTCCTACGACAGTTACCGGATCGCCAAGCGGCTCCACCTGGACTACCGGAGTACGGCCCGGGCCGGCTTGCTGCACGACCTGTTTTACTATGACTGGCGGACGACCAAATTTGACCTGGGTACGCACGCCTTTATCCATCCCCGGGTGGCCTTGCGGAATGCGGAGAAGATTACCCCCTTGAATAAAAAGGAAAAGGATATTATCTTAAAGCATATGTTCGGGGCAACGATGGCCACGCCACGCTACCCGGAGAGCTTGATCGTTTCCTTAGTCGATGATTTTGAAGCGGAGCACGAATTCTTTAGCCCACTGCGGGCCAAGCTGCGGCGCAAGATTAAGAAACGGCGGATGCGGACGATTTGGTAGGGAGGAGTAATACTATGACGGAAATGCTAGCAAAGAAACGGGAAGAGGAAGACTGTAAACTCTGTCCGAAATTCACCCAAACCTTTATGATGCTGGGGAAAAAATGGAATGGACTGATTATTGAGGTCCTCTTGGAACGGCCGACACTGCGGTTTAAAGACATCGCTGGCGCTATTACCAAGTGCAGCGACCGGGTATTGTGCGAACGGCTCAAGGAACTAGAAGACGAGCAGATCGTCGTGCGGAACACCTATCCGGGCTCCAGCCGGGTGGACTACTCGCTGACGGAACGGGGCCGTGAATTGGCGCCGGTAATGGAAGCAGTTCACAAGTGGAGTGACAAGTGGTGTTAATTTAGGCTTGACCTGACTAAGCGGAGTGTTTACAATGTTAACTATTAAAAGCGTTGACGAAAACTAGTAGCTAGTCGGGCCCGTCAGAGAGCCGCCACCTTATTCTGCGAGTGGCGGCCGGTGCCAGCTGGTGAATTTCATTTTCTGAGCTGGTACGTAATGGTATTCCGGCTGATCACCGTTATTGATCAACTAAGTGTACCGGTCCGACGCCGGTAAACTAGGGTGGTACCGCGATGCTTCGTCCCTATTGGGATGGAGCTTTTTTTATTTTCAAAGGAGTTGAAAAGATGGGATTAAAAGATCGACTGACGGAACTTCGCGACGAAGGACTGGCAGAAATTAAAAATTCTCAGGACTTAAAGAAAATCAACGAAATTCGGGTTAAAATGCTGGGCAAGAAGGGTCCGATTACAAGTGTCCTGCGGGGAATGCGGGACCTGAGTGCCGAGGAACGGCCGGTAGTCGGCCAATTTGCCAACAAGGTCCGCGACGAATTGACCACGGCAATTGAGAACCGGCGGGCGGAATTGGAACAGGCTGCGCTGGACGCCAAACTAGCGGCGGAAACGGTGGACGTTACCCTGCCCGGGACGCCAGTTGCCCAAGGCCAGCCGCACGTTATCCAGCAGATTATTGACCAAGTGGTCGACCTCTTCGTTTCGATGGGTTATGAAGTAGCCGTCGGTGATGAAGTTGAGCAGGAGGTTTACAACTTCGAAAAGCTGAACCTGCCGAAGGACCACCCAGCGCGTGATATGCAGGATACCTTCTACGTTACGCCAACCGTTTTGATGCGGACACAAACTTCGCCAATGCAGGCCCGGATGCTGGAAAAGCATGACTTTAGCCAGGGCCCGTTAAAGATGATTTCCCCCGGGAAGGTTTACCGGCGGGATACGGATGACGCGACCCACAGTCACCAGTTCAACCAGATTGAAGGGATGGTTGTCGGCAAGCACATCACCATGGCGGACCTGAAGGGAACCCTGGAAGTGGTTGCCCAGTCGCTCTTCGGTGACAAGCTCAAGGTTCGTTTGCGGCCGAGTTACTTCCCCTTCACCGAACCATCCGTAGAAGCAGATATTACCTGCTTCAATTGCTTGGGCAAGGGCTGCGCGATCTGCAAGCACACCGGCTGGATTGAAGTACTGGGTGCCGGAATGGTTCACCCGAACGTTCTCAAGATGTCGGGCGTGGACCCAGAAGTTTACGGCGGTTTTGCCTTTGGACTAGGCCCAGACCGGTTTGCAATGTTGAAGTACGGGGTCGACGATATCCGGAACTTCTACCAAAATGACGTGCGCTTCCTGAACCAGTTCGACGAGAAAGGATAAGTTAAATGAAAGTATCATACCAATGGCTGAAAGAATACTTAGAGATTGACGTTGAACCCCACGAACTAGCCGAAAAAATTGCCCGGACGTCGGTTGACATTAACGACGTTTACTCCCCGAGCGACGGCCTGAAGAAGATCGTGGTGGGCGACGTTGTGAGCTGTGAACCCCATCCCGACTCCGACCACCTGCACGTCTGCCAAGTCAACGTCGGTGAAGCCGAACCAATTCAAATTGTCTGCGGGGCACCGAACGTCCAGGCCGGGAAGAAAGTGATCGTGGCCCTCCACGGGGCCCGGATCGGCGATAACGTGAAGATTAAGCGGGGCAAGATCCGTGGGCAGCAGTCGAACGGAATGCTGTGCGCCCTGCAAGAGCTGGGTTTTAGCGACAAGGTTGCCCCAAAGGATTACGATGACGGGATTTACTTCCTGCCGGACGATGCTCAGCCGGGGGACTCAGTCTTCCCATACTTGGGAATGGACGACGTGATTATCGATACTGATGTTACGCCGAACCGCGGTGATATGCTGAGTATTTACGGCAACATCAACGACATTGCCGCCTTCTACGGCCTGAAGCCGCACTTTAAGGAGCTCGCGGTCAAAGAAAATGCCGACCAGGCCGCTAGTGACCAGCTGACTGCGGCGGTTGCCGACCAAAAGATTGCACCAACTTACAAGCTGCGGGTAATCAACGGGGTAACGGTGGCGGATAGTCCGCTCTGGTTGCAGATTAAGCTGTGGAACTCCGGCATTCGACCGGTTAATAACGTGGTTGACGTTACGAACTACGTCCTGCTGAAGTATGGCCAGCCCTTACACAGTTATGACTACGACCAGCTGCCGGGCCATGATTTTGGTGTCCGCCATGCCCACGCCGAGGAACAGCTTACCACCCTCGATGGTGATGAGCAGACCTTAAACGAAAATGATATTGTCGTCACGGCCGCTGACCAGCCGGTTGCCCTGGCCGGGACAATGGGCAGTCAGGGGACCGCGGTATCTGCTGATACCAAGACGGTAGCGCTGGAAGCCGCCATCTTTGACCCGATTATGGTGCGGAAGCAAGCCCGGCGCCTGGACCTCCATAGCGAAGCTTCGATGCGGTTTGAACGGGGGATTAACCCGGCAACCGTGGAAACGGCGCTGAATGAAGCCGCCGAACTGATCAGCGAGCTGGCTGGTGGCCAGGTTGCGTCAGGGATTGTTACCGCCAACGAAAAGCCCGCGGAAGACAAGCAGATTACTCTGTCACTGGCGAAAATTAACCACGTTCTCGGCACCAAGCTTAGTCAGGACGAGGTAACCGCTATTTTTGAACGCTTGGCCTTTCCGGTGAAGGTCGTCGACGCTGACCAGCTGACCGTGACCGTTCCCGCCCGGCGCTGGGACATCTTCGTGGTCGCCGACCTATACGAGGAAATTGCCCGGATTTATGGCTATGACAACCTGCCGGCCACGCTGCCCGTAATGACCCGGAACCACGGGGGCCTTTCTCCCCGGCAGAAATTCCTGCGGGCCAGCCGCCACGAGATGGAAGGGATGGGCCTGACCCAGGCGATCAGCTACTCACTGACGACCGAGGACAAGGCTAAGCAGTTCCAGATTAGCCCCCTTGCCGAGCCAATGAAACTGGACTTCCCGATGAGCAGTGACCACGTTGCCACCCGGATGAGCCTCATCAGCGGCCTGCTGATCGACGTGGCCTACAATGTCGCCCGGAACGTAAATAACGTGGCCCTGTATGAGGCCGGACGGGTCTTCCTGCCGAAGGGGGGCGAACGCCCGGAGGAACAGGAACACCTGGCCGGGGCGATTACCGGACAGCTGCTGGCAAACTCCTGGCACACACAGGATCAGCCGGTCGACTTCTTCCAGGTCAAGGGAATCGTGGAACGTTACCTGCATAACCTGGGCCTGGCTGGGACGGTTACCTACCGGGCAACGCAGGACCGGGCGGAAATGCACCCCGGCCGGACGGCGAACATCTATGTTGCTGACCAGCTGGTCGGCTTCGTAGGCCAGGTTCACCCGCAGACGGCCAAGGCCTACAAGGTACCGGCAACCTACGTCTTCGAGCTGAACCTGGAGGCGTTGCTGGCGGCTGATAAGGTAGCCAATGAATACCACCCAATCAGCAAGTACCCGGCAATTACCCGTGATATTGCCCTTCTGGTGGACCGGAACGTCACGAACGCCGACGTGGTTGCGGTCATTGAACAGCAGGGCGGGGCCTTCCTGAAGAAGGTCCACCTCTTTGACGTTTACAGTGGTCTCCACCTGCCGAAGGGAAAGAAGTCCCTGGCCTACACCCTGACTTACCAGGATGACCACGACACCCTGACCGAGGACCAGGTCAATAAGGCCTTCGACAAGGTTACGCGGGCCCTGGAAACTAAACTGGCAGCAGAAATCCGCTAAGCGTGCGGTGGGGAAAGCGCCGCTTGTAACGGTGGCTTCCCGTTTGCGGCCTGTGCGGTGACCGTTTAAGTAATCAAACGACGAAGGAGGTT
>NZ_GG700732.1:578072-591969 GCF_000160835.1 Limosilactobacillus antri DSM 16041 | reverse complement strand
CACTAAGGGCGAAATTATGAATGAACAAAAGTTAAAAAAGCAAAACCGCCTGGTGGTCATTATCCTCTTACTGCTGCTGGTTGCCGGTTTAGCAATTCACCAATACTTTAACTATGCCTTGCGGCCGGTGGACTCTGCCAACCACCAGCGGGTTACGGTGACGATTCCCCGGGGGGCCACTGATGACGAAGTGGCGAAGATCTTAAAGGAAAAGCAGCTGGTCAGGAGAGCCTATGTGTTTAGCTACTACCTGCAAACGCATAAGACCAAGGGGGTCAAGGCGGGCAAGTTTAAGCTGGCCCGCACCCAGTCCGTTCCCCAGATTGCGACCGAACTGCAAAGCAGCCGGGCGGCAAAGCGTTAATTGGCGGTTGCCCGAATGTCGATAGTGCTGTATACTATTTCAGATTAAATTAAAAAAGGGAGCAGACTGCATTAATGAGTACTGAACAAAAACGGCGGCCGATTATCATTGGCGTAACCGGTGGCTCCGGTAGTGGAAAGACAACCGTTAGCAAGGCCATCTACAATCAATTAAAGGGTCAGGATATCCAAATTATTACCCAGGATACCTACTACAACGACCAGGCCGAAATGACCATGGCCGAGCGAAAGCAGGTCAACTACGACCATCCGCTGGCTTTTGATACTGATCTTTTAATCCAACAGCTGACCGACCTGCGCCATAACCGGGCGATTGAGATGCCGGTATACGACTACAAGGCCTACACCCGGTCCCAGGAAACCGTCCACGTGGAGCCAACCGAGATCATCATCCTGGAAGGAATCCTGATATTGGATGATGAGCGGCTGCGGGACCTGATGGACATTAAGGTCTACGTCGATACTGATGACGACATTCGGATTATCCGCCGGATTAAGCGGGACATGGACGAACGGGGCCGGTCCTTGGACTCCGTAATCAATCAGTACCTGGCCACCGTTAAGCCGATGTTTCATCAGTTTGTGGAACCGACGAAGCGCTATGCGGACATCATCGTTCCAGAAGGCGGTGAAAACCACGTCGCCATTGACCTGCTGACGACCAAGGTTCGTGACATCCTGGTCAAGCGGGGCCATACCTTGTAGACCAGTTTACAAGTGCTCTAATAAATGGTAATGTAACGACGTGAATTATTAATAAGGAGTGAGTGTGTTATGGCTGAAGAAAAAACTTTCCCAATGACCTTGGAAGGGAAGCAAAAGTTGGAGGACGAGCTGGAAGAATACAAAATGAAGCGGCGTCCCGAAGTAATCAAGCGGATTAAGATTGCCCGCAGTTACGGGGACCTGTCCGAAAACTCGGAATACGAATCGGCCAAGGATGAACAGGCAATGGTGGAGAGCCGAATTGCCCAGATTGAAAACATGCTGCAATACGCCGAAATTATCGACAATGAAGATGTTGATAAGGATGAAGTTTCCATGGGGCGGAGCGTTACCTTCAAGGAACTGCCGGATGAAGAACCGGAAACCTACAGTATTGTTGGTGAATCGGAATCCGACCCGCTGAACGGTAAAATTTCAAATGAATCCCCGATGGCAAAGGGCCTGTTAGGGCACAAGATCGGCGAAGAGGTTGAAATTGAAATTCCGAACGGGACGATGAAGGTTAAGATCCTTGACGTCAATTAAGCTTTGATTAAATGAACAGGGGACCAGGCCACGGGATAACCGGGCCCTGGTCCCTTTTTGGCCTGCGGAGTTCAACTTAACTAGGCCAAATAATTGGGATTTGGGCCCAAACATGGTAAAGTAGTAAGCATGAAAGGGCTGCCAAATTAGCTGGCAGCAGAGGGGATGGTTTGGATGAAATTAATTATTAGCGATCGCGTGGACCGCTGGTTCCGGGATGAGCTGGGACTGGTGAGCGGCAATGGGATTAAGTTCTACGGCAAGACCTACGGCTATACGGAAGTTCACCATGGCTTTTCACCGGCATTTACCCGGGAGGACCAGCCGGTTGAGCCGGTCTTAGAAGTTGACAAGGATGGAATCAACTATCACATTGATGAGTTGGACGAGTGGTTCTTCAAGGACCTCATTACCACCGTCGATTACGATTCCCAAAGTGCTGGTCCCGTCTACCACTTCCAACATGAGAACCAGGAAGACCAGCCGGACGTCGCTGGGATTAGCAAGGATCAGGAAGACCACCCGGATGCTTCCACCGGGGCATCAGCCCACTAAAGGCTGGCAAATTGACTTCTGAAATGAACCCCCATAGTTGGACGAAAAATTCCAGCTATGGGGGTTTTACCATGACTAAATTTAGTTTTGCAATTAAATTTAAAGCTGTTCAGATGTATCTATCCGGGAACGGTTCACGGCCATTGTCTGGTTACCGCCGCCTCCGGGATTGGTAGCGGAGGATCAGCCAGGTGCCGCCGCTGGTCAACAGGCTGGTGACTAGCCCCAGGATCAGGAACGGCGGCCGGTAAAAGAGCTTAACCTGGTGGTGGCCAGGAGCCATTGGGATCGCCATGAAGGTTCCCAGAACCGTCTTCGTCGCTGCTGGCCGGTCATCGACAATGGCGTGCCAGCCACGGGCAGCGGGAATCGTCGTCATGAGGACGCTCTGCTGGCGCTTGAGGTCCACCGTTCCTGTAATCGAGCTGCTGGAGTGGTGGCTGACTTTCAGCGGGGACTGTTTTAAGGCCTGGAGGCTGGCGTCAAAAGACCGCTGGTTGAGCTGGTAGACACTGACGTTTTGCAGCCAAGCGCTCATTTTCTTTAGGCGGAAGGTAATGGTGACGGGCCGCCCTTTTTGCCGGTGGGCAAGGTTAATGACCACGGTATCCCGATAGTTGCTGGATTGGGCGAAGGCCTTATTATTGATCGAAAGTGTGGCGTCGTCCTTTACGCTTGGTCCCACGGTAAGGTAGTAGGAATCGTTGGTTGACGGGATAAAGGTCAGCCGGATTGAGGCCGGCTTGAGGAAGTCCCGCTTTTTGAAAATCGTTCCGGTGATCTGCTTGCTCGTCTGGACATTGTTAAACTGGACGGAGTTAAAGTTCTGGACCTGGAAGAGCTGCTTGTTGACCGGCCGGCCGGCTAGGGCCTGCATAATTTGCGATTGGTAGCTGACCGGGTCGAGGGTGGTGTGCGGGAGCTGGAGGATCTCGCTGCTGGCACCAAACGCGAAGGGCAGGCTATCCGAATTATGCCGGGCGACAATGTTCGCCGTGGTGGCGGTAATTGGCAGTTGCCGCCAGTCTGGCCGGTAGCCGGAAGGGGGTAGCGCCGTGGCCGCCCAGTTTTGCTTGGCAAGGGTGTACTTAAAGCCCAGCAAGGCGTCGGTAACCTGGGTTCCGTTCGCGTAGGTTACAAAACCGTCCCCCGCTGGCTGGCCGATTGCCCCCATGAAGTTGGGAATGGCCGGCTCTAAGGTTGAGCCGAAGTGGTCCCCGGAGTTGAAGTCGCCCTGGAAGGGGTCGTCCTTGGTCCGCGTAAAGGTCTTGGCAACCCGGTAGAGGCCCCGGTCGTGCTGGCGGAGCTTCTTGGTCGCTTGGTCCAGCTGGGTGGTGTACTGGGCAAATTCACCCTGTGAGACGTAGGCAAGGTTGTTAAGGCTGGTAAAGGCGCTGGTTGCGACGTCACAGATGACCAGGCAGATCAGGAGGAGGTCGTACAGGCGGGGGGCATCTTTACGGGGGATCGCCAGGCAGGAAATGCTGATTAGCGCAAAGCCAAGGCCGATCCAGCGCTGGCTGGCGTTAAGGTAGGAGAGCTTGAGCTGACTGACGTAGGCAAAGACCGCCCCGGTGATTAGCAACAGCAGGGCCAGCTGCCAGTAACGCGGCCGAAAATTCCGCTGGAGGGTCTGGGCGGCCAGGATGATGCACCAGCAGCAGAAGAGAAAGGAAAAGCGGTAGGGGTACCAGACGGGGAACTGCCCGGCGTGCCAGAGGAGGTCCAGGGGCTCGTAGCAAAACGACAGGAGGAAAAAGAGCGTTACCCCCAGGGCCACGAGCCGGCGCCAAACCGTGACCTGCCGGTTGAAAAAGTAGAGGAAGGCCGCCATCAGCAACAGCATTCCAATGTAGATATTAGGCTGACCGCTGGGCATTTGGTCAAAGTTGAACGATCCGGGCACTAGTTTGGCCAGCATTTTAAATGGAAAGTATTCAAAGTGGCTGTGGATCACCTGCTCGGTGTAGGTTCCCTTGCTTTGCAGAAGTGCGTAGATCGTGGGAAGGAGGGTCACCGCCGCAATTCCCGCCGCCGCAAGCGAACTGAGCCCGTAACGGAGGGCTGCCCAGCCCCGGGCCCGCCAGTTGGCTGCTTCAGGCAGGAGCCAGCAGAAAAGGAGCAGCGAAAACAGGCAGATCATCCAGGCCATGTAGTAGTTGTCAATCATCATCACCGCCAGCCAGAAGATATAACATCCCGGCCGCTGGTGGTAGAATAATTTTAATAGTCCCCAAATAATTAGGGGGAGGATGACGAGGGCGTCCAGCCAAATCATGTTGAGCTGGTTGGCGATCATCCAGCCATTAAGGGCGTAAGCGGTACTGAAAGCCCAGATACGAGGCCCCTTTTGCCAGCCCGTCTTATCCAGGAGCCAGGCAAAGCTCAGCCCGGCGAGGCCGTAGCGCAGGAGCAGGATCAGCATGATCCCGGAAGTAAGGAAGCGGCCGGGGAAGAAGACCAGCAGGAGATTCAGCGGACTAAACAGGTAGTACGCATCGGTTCCCCACATTTCACCGCCCAGCCCCTTGGCAAAGGAGTAGAAAAAGCTGCTGGGGTGGTGGAGCAGGCTTGACCGGAGGTAGGCGAAAAAGTCAACGTACTGCTGACCCAGGTCCACCGTTAGCAAGCTGCTGGAACCAAAGGGCGCCATCTGCCGGTAGGCAAAGTAGCCCCCCATCAGCAGGACGGGAATCAGGAAGCTGATCCCCAGAATAAAAGAACGTTGATGAGCACGAATCGTCGTTAACACTATTAAGCAACCCCTTTGTTTTTGCATAATGACTATTATATAACGAATCGCTGCTTGAAGTTGGCAAGGAAGTTAAATTTAGGTAAATCTGTGCAGAAGGAGTTCAATTTTCGGTAAATAAAGAGTATTATTTTTTTGTTAGTGGCTGAGGGCCTAATCAGGAAAGCGCACCACTTGAAATTGCGCCCTCGTCAACGGTAAAATTTGTTAGAATAGTATTTACTACTAATGAAGGAGAATTTGATCCGGTGAAAATCTTTGATCGAATGAAGAGTGCGATTAGTTCGCACCGTAATAATAAAAGCCGAAATGCCCAGTCGATTATTCCCTTTCGGTTAAACTTCCTGTTATGGGTTGTGGGGATTCTGCTGCTGGCCCTGGCCGGCCGTTTGTTTTACCTGCAGGTCTTGAACGGGACTGCTTATAAAGCCGAGGTAAAACGGGCAGACACCACGATTCAGACCAACAATGTTCAGCGGGGAATGATCTACGATAGTCAGGGCAAGGTCCTGATCGGCAACCAGACCCACCAGGCCATCACCTATACCAAGGGGGCCAACGTTTCGACTGACGACTTATACAAGATTGCCAACCGCCTGGGCAAGTATGTATCGGTATCCAACAAGAATTCGCGGTTGACCAAGCGGAACCAGGAGGACTACTACCTGGCCGACAGCAGCCGGTTAAAGGAAGTATTAAAGCACGTCAAGACTTCCACCAATGAGTCGGACGATGCCCAGTATAATAAGGCTCTGGATTACCTGAGTGCCCACCCGTCCGCTTGGCACTTGACTGCGCAGCAGAAAAACAATGCCCGGATTTATGCCGCTATGAGCGGGGCCTACTCGCTTTCAACCACCTACATCAAGGAAACCGGCGTGACCTCCCGGGAACTATCTGAAGTCGGGGAACACCTTAGTGAGATGCCGGGGGTGAAGATTGGAACGGCCTGGACCCGGAATTACCCGCAGGGCAAGGAAATCCAGGCGCTGACCGGTGGGGTTTCGACGACCGGGCTGCCGAGCGATGAGGTCAACTCCCTCCTTTCCCAGGGTTACTCCCGGAACGACAGCGTTGGCCAAAGCTACTTGGAAAAGGGTTTCCAGGCAACCCTGGCTGGTTCAAAGTCGCAAACCGAAGTTACGACTAATGGCAATGACGTGACCAAGGAAAAGGTCAAGTACCCGGGCAAGAAGGGGGACAACCTGGTCCTAACCATTAATTCCAAGTTCCAAAAGCAAGTTCAACAGATCTTGGAACAAAACTACCCGGCTGCCGGAACCGCTTATTCTTCCGGTGTCTATGCCGTGGTAATGGACCCGAACACGGGGGCCGTTTTGGCAATGGCCGGGATTAGCCACAATACGAAGACCGGAAAACAGACGACTAATCCGATCGGGACGATTAACCAGCCGATTACCATGGGGTCGGTGGTCAAGCCGGCCACGGTGATGGGCGGCCTGATGAGCGGGGTCATTACCCCCGAAAATAACACCCTGGTTGATAAGCCGATCAGGGTCAACAGTACGCAGAAGAGTTCGTGGTTTAACCACAACGGCGGGGCCAACATGGCGGTGGACGCCGCAACCGCCCTGGAAGTTTCATCAAACTCCTACATGATGCAGATTGCGATGAAGGAAGGGAAGATGGACTACACGCCAGGGATGCAGGTAACCATGAAGCCAAGCATTTTCCAAAAGGAACGCTACTTCTTTAACATGTTTGGCCTGGGTCAGAAGACCGGGATCGACATTCCAGGTGAAACGACCGGTTATGAAGGGCCGTCTGATGCCAAGCACATCGTTTCCGCATTGGACCTGGCCTACGGAAACTACGACGGCTACACTACGATTCAGCTGGCTCAGTATATGTCAACGATTGCCAACGGGGGGAACCGGATGCGGCCATACGTGGTTAAGGAAATCCGGGGAACCAAGAGCAACGGTGAGCTGGGACCGGTCCAATCCACAACCCAGCCGCAGGTTCAGCAGGTGATTCCAGCACCGAAGTCCTACTTTGAAGTGGTTCACCAGGGCCTGTACCTGGTTACTCACGGGTCCAACGCTTACGTTACCGCTAAGAATCTGGCAAGCGTCAAACCGTCGATTTCTGGAAAGACTGGGACGGCGCAGACGATCTCGGATGGTCACGAAACGACGACTCTGAGTTTTGCGGGCTATTCACCATCTAACCACCCCCAAGTTGTTGTTGCCCTTGCGATCCCTGGTGCAACTAACGATAACGGGGAAGCCAACATCACGATGGCAAAGCAGATTTTCCAGGCCTATTGGAAGACCGTGCGGAACTCAAACCAGGTGGACGACAGCACTAATTAATGGCTGTCAAGGATTTTTCCTTAACAAACTTTGACAAAGCACTAGCCAAAACGGGCAATAAATGATATAGTTGTACGAGTTAGGGTTACGATAAATAACCGATTAAAGATTAAAAATATGTTTGGAGGTTTCAACTCATGCGTGTCAACATTACACTTGAATGTACTTCATGCCACGAACGGACTTACCTGACGAGTAAGAACCGTCGTCACAATCCCGACCGTCTTGAATTAAACAAGTACTGCCCACGGGAACAAAAGGTGACCTTACACCGTGAAACTAAGTAATTAGTTTACCAATCCTGCCAATAGCCTGTGCTATTAGCGGGATTTTTTTGTCACGAGGGACTAAGAGGAGTGAGAAAAAATGGCAGCAGAAAATCACGAAACCACCAACCAGGCAATGCAACTGATGGTCAATGCGGGGGATGCAAAAGAGGAAGCTCACCAGGCCCTTAGGGCGGCCCGCGATGGCGACTTTGACCTGGCAAAGGAGAAACTGACCGCGGCCCGGGAAAAGCTCAATGTGGCCCACAACGTGCAGACGGCCATGCTGACAGATGAAGCCCAGGGAAAGCCGGTGCAGCTGACCCTGTTAGTCGTCCACGCCCAAGACCATTTAATGACGGCGATTACCTACGTTGACCTGGTGGAAGAGCTGGTGGCCCTTTACGACCGCCTAGACCAAAGATAGGCCAGCCGCAAATTGGCTGAGAACTTGAAAAAACGCTTGCAAAAAAGATCACGAGCGGTGATAATAAATTGTTGAAACCGTTTATCATTTTAGTATAAAGGGGAGATTGTAGAATAATGACGTATTCAAAGGCAGAACTGCGTCAGGCATACATCGCCCGGCTTCAGCAGTTGGATGTCAACACCCGTCTAAAAGAGGAACAGGCCTTGGCATCGGAGCTGTATGACCAGGCGGCATGGATGAGGGCAAAGGTGATTGCCTTGACCCTTAGTCAATCGTTTGAATTTGATACTGCCCCGTTAATCCTCCATGCGCGGCATGAGGGACGCACGGTTGTGGTTCCCCGGACTCTGCCCAAGCGGCAGATGGAGTTTGTTGAACTGAAAGAAAACACGACTTTTGAGGAATCCGGCTTTGGAATCCTTGAGCCGCGGGATGGCCGTGTTTTTGGCCCGGACGAGATTGACCTGATGGTGGTTCCCGGGGTGGCCTTTACGCGGGATGGTCGGCGGCTCGGCTTTGGCGGCGGCTACTATGACCGCTACCTGGCTAACTACTGTGGCAAGACGATCTCACTGGCACTGCCGACCCAAGTGGCCGATGCTGGCGAATGGGCGCGTGAAGAGCACGACCAGCCGGTGGACCAGGTGCTTACGCTAGCGGAGCATTAAGATGAAAACTAGCTTGTGGAAAGATAATCCGGTTACGGTCGTGCTGATTGCAATCCAGCTGGTGGTCTACCTGTTGATGACCCTAGCTGGCGGCTCGACCACCCCGGCGGTTTTAATCCGCTTTGGTGCCCTGCAGGCGGCGGCAGTTCAGGCAGGCGAGTGGTGGCGCTTATTAACCCCCGTGTTCGTTCACATCGGCTTTGCCCACCTCCTGATCAATAGCATTACCCTCTACTTTATTGGAATGTATATTGAACAGCTTTTTGGTCACTGGCGGATGCTGGTGATTTACCTGGGGAGTGCCATAGTTGGCAACTTGTTGAGTGCTTACTGGCTGCCGGCCGGGATTTCAGCCGGCGCCAGCACCGGAATCTTTGGCCTGTTTGGGGCCTTTATCATGCTGGGTGCGACCTTTCGGGAAAACCAGGCACTGCGGATGCTGAGCCGTCAATTCCTGATCCTGGTGGTCTTAAACATTGCGACCGACCTGATGGTGCCGGGGATTGACCTTGCTGGGCACCTCGGCGGGTTTATCGGCGGCTTCTTGCTGGCCTACCTGGTGGGCGCTCCCCGCTTGGGCCGGGTGAACATCGTTGAACGAACCTTCGCCACCCTCGTCTTAATTGCCGGCGTGGTGGTCCTGTTTATAAAAGTGAGCTGATTGAATGGCGAGTTTACCGCGTGAATACCGGACACTGTATGATGTCCAGCAACTATTAAAGGAATTTAACGTCTTCGTGTATGTGGGCAAACGGTTGTATGACATTGAGCTGATGGCTATCGAGCTGGACCACCTCTACCAATCGGGGGTAATCGACCAGCAGGTGTACATGAAAGCTAAAATTGTCTTGCGGAAGGAACACCGGGAGGAACGTTCTCGGGAGCAGCAGGGCCGTTTGTACTAAATTTAATTGAGAGAGTTTTAGGAGGAAGAAAACATGGCAAAGAAGTTATTTGGTGTAGATCTTGGTGGAACTACGATTAAATTTGCAATTTTGACCCAGGATGGGGAGATCCAGCAGAAGTGGTCAATTCGGACGAATATCCTGGATGACGGTTCCCACATTGTCCCTGATATTGTTGACTCCATCAACCACCACCTGGACCTCTACAAGATGAGCCCAGACCAATTCATCGGGATCGGGATGGGAACCCCCGGAACGATTGACCGGGAGGAAGGAACCGTTGTGGGGGCCTTCAACCTGAACTGGAAGACAACCCAGCACGTTAAGGAGCAGATTGAAGAGGGCACCGGGATGAAGTTTGCCCTAGATAACGACGCTAACGTTGCCGCGCTCGGTGAACGCTGGAAGGGTGCCGGAAACGAGGGTGACGATGTAGCCTTCATTACCCTGGGAACCGGTGTCGGTGGGGGCTTGATCTCCAACGGCAAACTGGTCCACGGGATCGTGGGTGCCGGTGGTGAAGTCGGCCACATGATCGTTAAGCCGAATGGTTACCTGTGTACCTGTGGCAACCGCGGTTGCCTGGAACAATACGCTTCCGCTACCGGGGTCGTTCACATTGCCCAGGACAAGGCGGAAGAATACGAGGGCAACAGCCGGCTGAAGGCCATGATTGATAACGGTGACGAAATCACCTCGAAGATCGTTTTCGACCTGGCCAAGCAAAATGACTACCTGGCGAACACGGTAGTTGACGAAGTGGCCTTCTACCTGGGCCTGGCCTGTGCAAACCTCTCCAACGCTTTGAACCCAGAGTTCCTGGTTATCGGTGGCGGGGTTTCCGCTGCGGGGGACTTCCTCTTGAAGCGGGTACAAAAGAACTTTGAACAATTCGCGTTCCCGACGGTTCGGACTTCCACGAGTTTAAAGCTGGCTGAACTGGGGAATGATGCTGGGGTAATCGGTGCTGCTTCACTGGCCCGGCAATTTGCGGAAGCCTAAGTAAGGAGCGGAAAAAGTGATTTTAGGAATTAGCAAAACGTTATTGGTGATTAACCTCCTGGTGGCGTTAATCATCCTGGTATGGCTGTTTAGCTGGGGGTTCCAAAGCTGGCGGCGGAAGCACTACGCGACCGTCCTTGACCAGGAAGACTTCCAAAAGGGGATGCGCAAGGCGCAGGTAATTGACCTCCGCCAGGAAAAGGATTTTAAGGCTGGCCACATCTTAGGGGCCCGCAATTTGCCCTACATTTACCTTCGCCAGCAGTATGGTGAACTGCGGAAGGATATGCCGATTTACCTCTACGACGAAACGATGACGCTGAGTACGCAAGCGGTGGCGTTTCTCGCTAAGCACGGCTACCATAACCTCTACATTCTCCGGGAAGGTTACCGGGAATGGGATGGCAAGACCAAGAAGACGAAATATTAAAAAAGGCATGGTGAACGAAGTTGGTCACCATACCTTTTTTATATATAATGGGTGAAGGGTAAATTAAAGTTGGTGTGCGGAACGGTTCTTCCGGTTAGCTGCCCGGCGGTTCTCATCAAATTTAATTTCTTCTTCTTCAACTGGTTTGATTACGGTCTTATGGAAAGCGACCGCCCCACTGGCGATTGCGGCAAGTGTTGAGGCGGTACCAATCAAGAATCCTTTGGTAACTTGTTTCATCAAGTATCCCTCCTTATTAATCAATCTACCACTATTATGAGCGAATTGGGCCGTTTTTACCAGTCATTATCAGAAAATTTATAAGTTTATAAGGAAGTTAGTTATGGATAAAGTAATCGTAATCGTTGGCCCGACCGCGGTCGGCAAAACGGCCCTTTCAATTGAATTGGCCCGGCAAGAAGGAGGGGAAGTCATCTCCGGCGATTCAATGCAGGTGTACCGGCACCTTGATATTGGGACCGCGAAGGTTACTCCGGCGGAAATGGCGGGCGTCCCCCACCACTTGATTGATATTTGCGATGTCGATGAGCAATATTCGGCGGCCCGCTTTAAGCAGGCTGCCAGTCATTGGATTAAGGATATTCGCCGCCGCCACCGCCTCCCCATTATTGCGGGTGGGACCGGGTTATATATTCAGAGTTTAACTGATAATCTGGCCCTCGGCAATGACCAGGACGCGGCAGGAGATGCATCAATTCGGGCCCGCTGGGAACGGATTGCGGCAGCGGAGGGGAACGCCTACCTCTGGCAGCGGCTGGCGGAGCTGGATCCGGCCGCTAGCGAGAAGATCCCGGTTGGCAACCGGCGGCGACTGGTTCGGGCGCTGGAAGTGATTGAAAAAACGGGCCGGCCCTTTTCCCAGCAGCCGCAGGGGGACCGCCAGGCCGATTTCTTGCTGCTGGGGCTGAATACCGCGCGCCAGGTCCTGTATGACCGGATTAATGCCCGGGTGGACCAGATGGTTAGCCAGGGGCTGGTTGAAGAGGCCCGCTGGCTGTATCAACAGGGTGGGGTGACCCTGCCGGCGGGGAAGGGGATTGGCTACCACGAGCTGTTTGACTACTTTGCGGGACGGAGCAGTTTGGCGGCGGCAATTGACAAGGTTAAGCTCGACTCGCGCCACTACGCGAAGCGGCAGCTGACCTGGTTTCGGAACCGGATGCCGGTGCACTGGTTCGACCTGGTGAGTGGGCAGGATACAATTCAAGATATTAAGTTGCTTGTCGATGATTGGTTAAAAAAGTAAAGCTGACGAACAAATTTGGTTAGGAATGGCTAAAAGTTCCGGAATTAAATTGACTTGCCTGGTCCTGATTGTTATCCTAATAACCGTATTGAAGCGGGGCTGGTTACAATTATTTGTAAAATCCGCTAAGAAAGCCGGAATCAGCAGCTGAAACTTCATATTATTAAGAATGGCCTGGAGCTTGGATTGATTGAAAGGGAATGGAAGATATGGTAAAGCGTGAATTGTCAAAAGATGAAGTTCGCAAGATGGTCAAGGACGAAAACATTCGCTTCCTGCGCGTAATGTTTACCGATATGCTGGGGACAATTAAGAGCGTTGATTTGCCGGTCAGCCAACTGGATAAGCTGATGGACAATAAAATTATGTTTGACGGTTCTTCGATTGACGGCTTTGTCCGGATCGAGGAAAGTGATATGTACTTGTACCCAGATATGTCAACCTGGCTGGTCTTCCCATGGGGGGCTGAGCACGGGAAAGTTGCCCGGGTAATCTGCAGTGTGCAAACGGTCGATGGCAAGCCGTTTGCTGGTGACCCCCGAAATAACCTGAAGCGGGTGCTTAAGGATATGCAGAAGATGGGCTTCAAGGACTTCAACATTGGACCGGAACCGGAATTCTTCCTTTTTAAGACCGATGACCAAGGGAACCCGACCCAGACGGTTAACGACCAGGAAAATTATTTTGACATGGAACCAGCCGACCGGGGTGAGGATTGCCGCCGGGACATTGTACTGGCGCTGGAAAAGATGGGCTTTGACGTGGAAGCGGCCCACCACGAAGTTGCTCCCGGCCAGCACGAGGTAGACTTCAAGTATTCTGATGCGTTAGAAGCCGCTGATAACATTCAGACTTTTAAGCTGATTGTCAAAACGATTGCCAAGAAGTACGGCCTGCATGCGACCTTTATGCCCAAGCCCCTTTCTGGGATCAACGGGTCGGGGATGCACCTAAATATGTCCTTGTTCACGCAAAACGGGGAGAACGCCTTTTTCGATCCCGCAGATGAGCGCCAATTGTCCGAGACGGCCTACCACTTCCTCGGGGGCTTGATGAAGCACGCCCGGGCTTACACCGCGGTCTGCAACCCGATTGTCAACTCTTATAAGCGGTTGGTACCGGGCTTTGAAGCACCGGTCTACGTTGCCTGGTCAACCTCAAACCGGTCACCACTGATCCGGATCCCAAGCGATCGGGGGATGGGGACACGGGTAGAGTTGCGGTCGGCTGACCCATCCGCAAACCCCTATCTGGCGATCGCTGCCGTGCTGGAAGCCGGCCTGGATGGGTTGCGGAACCAGCTGCCAGCTATCCACGAGATTGACGAGAATATCTACCAGATGAGTAGCGAGGAGCGGCTGGAAAAGGATGTCCGCAACCTGCCGGATACCCTGCACAATGCCCTAAAGTCCCTGGCAAAGGACGATGTCGTTAAAGGGGCGATGGGAGACCACATTTACCACAGCTTTATGGAAGCCAAAACCCGTGAATACGATGCTTACCGCCAGCACGTTTCCGACTGGGAGCGGCAGCGGTATATGGAAAAATACTAGTGCTGGGCTAGTCATAAGCATTGCTATTACTGGTATAACAGGGATATAAGCATTTTATAAAAACGCCTTTGCAACAATCTTGCAACAAACTCACATTT
>NZ_GG700732.1:559734-576549 GCF_000160835.1 Limosilactobacillus antri DSM 16041 | reverse complement strand
TTTTATTGAGCTTATTGCGGAGTTGCTCTTGGGCGTTTTTTGTTACATGCAGGTATACCTGTCTGGTTATAGCACTGTTCGAGTGTCCAACATTATGCTGAATGACGTATAGGGGTGCCCCTAATTCGGCCAGTTTGGATACGTGGGTGTGTCTGAAGGTATGCGTAGATAAAACCTTGTCTATACTCTTAAAATACTTCCTGGCGTTCCTAAGAGCGTCATTTGCACTACCAACACCTAATGGATAGCCATCATCATCTGTAAACAGAAAGGCGCTTCGTTTCTTATTTTGGGAACATTCTTTGTAAATTTGAATTGCACGCTCAGATAAGGCTATGTTACGGAAACTGGAATCTGTTTTTGGAATCATCTGCTTTTTGAAATCCTTACGATTAAACGAACTTTGGTAATCTAACGTACCGGTGACATGGACGATTTTATCTTTTACGTCTACGTCTTTAATAAGAACAGCAGCTGTTTCTCCAAAGCGCATGCCAGTCAGGTACTGCCATTCAAACATGTAGCCCAGAATAGGGCGGTTCTTGTAGAAATAATCCAAAACAGTGTGTAATTCGTCATCATCAAGGTACTTGTTTTCAATGAGGCTCAGGTGATTATCTTTGGGCCACTTGATGTGGACATCTTCAAACGGATTCTTGGCGATGAATTGTTTCCGGACAGCATAGTTGAACATCATACTAGCTCGGGCGTAATATATTTTTAGACCGCTGACTGTATGAATATTGCAGGATCCTTTGTAATTGTTGTCGTGCTGTTTTTTGATGACTTCATGAATTAACCCGTCAATATGGTTAGTCAGCATTAGAGAGGTCAATTTTGGGAGCTTGGCGTCGGTGCCAAAGTAGTTTAGGAAGATAGTGTAACTATTCTTGTATGTTCTTTTTTTGCTTGGACGCCAACTAGGCTCTTTCTCAGTCCAATAGGTGTTGAAGAGCTGGCCCAGGGTCATATTATCTTGCTGAGGTAACTTCCCGGTTATTTCAGTGAGCTTTTTTTGTATTTTTTGATCAAGGATAATTTGGGCTTGGTTATGGGTATTCCTGGTATTTCGTTCAGCAGGAATAGTTACCGTACGCCACTTGTCGGTTAGTGGATCCTTATAACGTTTACCAAAGCACCATTTACCATTGTTTTCTCTAGCAAACATTGATTTCACCTCCTTTTATCGAATGTGTGTTCTTTATGGGTGCTTTTTAAACCGGTCGATTTTGACCGGTTTAGAATTCTTAAAATAATTGTTATACTGATAAAAAACTAATGTTCGAGGTAATGCTTATGCTAAAAATTATTCTCATTTCAGTTCTTATCAGCGTTGTTCTTAGTTCAGCAATAACTATTTTTGCTATGCGTATAATGAGTGAATTTATAACTCGCTTCTTAACACAGACAGAAGATCGTTTTGATCAAAAGCTAGGAATTTATAAACAATTAAAGGAGCACGATATTAGCAAATGATTGGCCGATAGAAGTAAGCTCAACGTATCCATACTCCGCCTCAGCATTTGTAAATGCGTGTGTCAAATAATGGATTCGTTGGCTTTTACCATCAATACCTTTTTGCTCTTCGTCAACATTAAGCAGATTGTACATTTTTTCATAATCGTCTCTAAAATGACCTTTACCAATGCCATATTGGTAATTAAGCACTCTAAATGAGTTGAGGAGTTCTAGCGATTCTGTGTACGCCTGAAGTTTATCTTTATTGTAATCAGCAAAGGTAGAGTTTTCTGCTGTATAAGCAATTTCTCCATGTGGGCCTGTTAACTTCATTCTGCATAAAGGAAGGTCGTTATTTACGATATAGTCTGGTCCTTTTACATATTCATTACTTTCAAATTTAATTTTGAATTTACTTAGAAAATGAGCATCGCTAGCACTCATATTGCTGAGAATAGTGGAGAAATACGGTGAAACTTTATTCGCAGTATCTTTATTTGCTGCTTTAGCAATTAAAGTTGAAAAATATTCTCTCATTATTTCGCTATCTAGCGAATATTTAGAATCTTCCAGGGCCTTAACCATTAGTCCACTTTTACTGAAATCCATTTTGTTCTCTGGTATTTTTGACAATTTTTCAGCAGTCATATGTTTTAAGCTTTCTACTTTTGCTTGCTCAACAGCCATATACTCTATCGGTTTATGAAATACCCAGGTGAATATTCCACCAACTCCATCTCCAATCGCTTTTGCAGACGGATTTACCAAATTTTCCTGCGCTTTTTCTGGCAGTATCGACCAGATAGTAGTCCAGTCGTAATTTGACCCTTGATCCATACTTTTACACATCCTTTCTCCGAGAGGCTATTTATGATATTGCAAAAATGCTGAAAGGTAGAAACTTGCTATAAGTAAAAATACAGGATTAATAATATCTTGTACAATTTTACTGAACATTGTTGAATACCTATCAATTCCTTTAGATAATTTTTTATATTCTGTGGTATTCATAAACATTAAAACGTCGACAGTAGTATATAGTGCGCTCATTAAAATGAAAAAGTAAAAGTTACTTATATCAGGGTGAGTTCCAAAAGAAGCCTTATACAAGGCGAATAAAGCGCCTAAAGTCAGTACTGTAATTAACATGAATACACGAATATTTATTTTTTTCATTTTAAACATCCTTTCCAGCATTCTCTACATCAGTAGGGGATGCTTTTTTATTTTTGGTTCAGTATTTCGTAATGGTGAATAGTCAAATAGCTTAATTGCTTGTCATTGAACCATCAGGATAGACATTAAGACTGTACTGAGTTCCAGTCATCGTACCATCATCGGCAGTGCCTTTTACAAAATATGAGCCATCAGCGTTGCGAATTGGTTGGCCCGTTTCGGCATCAATCATGTAACCCCAGTGAATGTAGCCATTTTGGTCGCCGTACTTGGAATGGGCAGCATTAACAGCATCGTCAGCATTATTAATTCCACTGGCTTCTTGACTGGAATTTTGTTGTGATACTTGCGTTGCCTGCTGCCCCTGAGCTTGCTGGTTAGAAGCAACAGACTCTGAACTGCTAATGGACTTCTTATGGCTGCTAGACTGCTTGTGGTGCTTCTTAACCACCTTGCTGGTAGAGTGGCTAGAATTACTTGCTGACTTCTTGGTAGAGCTGCTGTTGCCACAAGCAACCAGTGACAATCCCATTAACGCGGTCATACATAATAAACCTATTTTCTGCATTGCTGATTCCCCCCATAGTTGTCAGCTTTTAACGTCTTCAGTGTTTGGACAATATGTATCCGGCACGATGCCGGTAATAAATATGAATAATAGCTATTTCTATACGCGACTATTTGTATTCGCCCTTTTTAGCAGGATGTTGTAGAAAGGTAAATACAGCACCGATGATAAGTACAACGATAGCAGGAAATGCTAATGCCGCAGTTAGACCGAATAATAGACTACCAATCAATCCAAGAATAGGTCCAACTAAGGAAACTCCATTTTTACGTGACTTAATAATTGCAATAATATTAACAACAACACCAATCCATGCCATTGCGTAGAAGAAGTTTCCTAAACCAGTAGTCACGTCACTTGTGTTTCCAGTAGCATCACTAAAAGCAGCGCCAAAAATAACGAACCACGACATGGTGAATAAAATACAGTTGATAACATCCAAAATTCCAGTCCACAGATTAATTTTTAACTTATGGTATTCGGGTGTGGCGTTATTGACAGTTTGCTTTTGATTATTCATTTGTAATTTTCCTCCAAATTATTATTTTTTAATAAGTTCAATTTGCTGTGCATCGCAGGTCAACACTTCACCACGATGCAAAGTTTGCGTGGTCTTGGTTACTTGGCCCGAATCCTCATCAGCAGAGGTACCGATAATTTCATTGATGTCGCCATCGTCAGAAGTTAAATTACCAGAACCCTCTGTGCACTTAATAGTGTAACGACCAGGCTTAATATCTTTACCGACAACCCAAGAACCAGCACTAAGAGTCGTCTTATAAGAACGGTCAGTTACTGGCTTGAAATTAACTGCTTCGATACCATCAATTTTGACCTTGTCGCCCTTAGGCAAGTCGGTGGTATAAGACGTAATCTGACCCAGGTCATCGTCAGTAGTATCACCCAAGATAATGTTCATATCTTTGCTGTCGCTCATATTACCGGAGCCACTTTGGGCAGTAATAACATAACGACCGGGTTTAATGTCTGTCCCAACCTTATAAGTGCCAGAACCTAAGGTAGTTTCCTTAGCAGCGGCTTTAACAATTTTGACCTGATTAACAGGCTGGTTAACTGCTAAAGTAGCTCCGCCAACTGTGGAAAGGGTTAATGCAGAAATCGCAATCAACTTGGTTGCTTTATTCATAACAAATACTCCTCCTAGTAGCTTTTAACGTCGATCACGTTTGGACGTAAATTATTTTCCAACATAATATTCCTTGACCTGTTCACGGACGACACCGGATAGATATTCTAGAACTTGATAGAAATGTTTAAAGGTACACAGATTAATATTCTCTCGGTACACTTCTTAGCAGTAACAAGACAATGGCCCCGACATTAGTCTTGTACTCGATTGACAAGTGAATGTCGATATGTTTTTAGCTAAGGTTTTAAGAGGATACTAAATAGTATTGTTAACAATAATCGCCTATGCTTTGCCGCCACGAAGGATTCGTTTGATATATTTGAGGTCCTCGGATGATATTTTTTCCCCTTCGTACGTGAAGACAGTTTCTTGATCTGCGAGATCAGCCTCTTTAGGCTGCTTATCTTTGTTGCCTGACAGTAAATAGTCCGTGGAAACATCGAATAACTTAGCTATTTTGGTAAGCATTTTGAAATCCGGCTCTGTCCGACCATATTCCCAGTTAGCGTAGGTTTGCATACTTTTTAAGCCCACAGCTTTAGCGACATATGTTTTACTCCAACCTTTATTTTCACGGAGGTCGGTGAGGCGTGTATTAAACTCACTCATAGCTATACTCCTTTTTAGCTAAATGATACAGTATTTAAATAAAAAAGCAATCTTTCTTGCTAAAAAAGCTAATAATAGTATAAAGACGGACAAGAGTTAGTCGCAACCTATGGGCGTGTGAAGCCCAAAAAGGGGACAATAATAAGAAGGAAAAACCAAAATTTATCGATACCGCCCTTATGCTAGAAAATTTGTTCCCCAAATGTACCCTAACTTTATTATTTTGCATGATTCTCTACGATTTTTCAAAATAAATTAACAGCCCCAACTCCTTTATTTTCAAGGAATTGGGGCTTCTTCATGATTTTACACGATTCTATTCAAGTGGAACGGGTGGGAATCGAACCCACAACCCTCGGTTTAGAAGACCGATGCTCTATCCAGTTGCGCTACCGCTCCAGACAGGTTCAAGTATATAATTTTCTCTAATTCATTGTCAATCGTCCACTCAGCTGATATTAAATAAATTATTGGAAAAAGGACGTTAATATGTTTGACAAAGCGCTTTCGGGGAACCTATACTTTAAAGGAGTAGAAGTATGGGAAGGGGAGAAGAACACAAGCTGAAGATGAAAGGATGATGATTGATGGCTGTTAATAAGACAGACCCGCGCGTAGTAAAAACTAGAAATAGTCTGCGCAAGGCAATCGTTTACTTAATGCGACGTGAAAAGATTGAGGATATTAGCGTCCAAAAGATTACAGAAACTGCCAGCATCACCCGCGGAACTTTCTATTTACATTACAAGGATAAGCATGATTTTATTAAATCGGCGATCAAGGAAATCTTGGACGATTTCTTTGCTGAAGTGATGGTAGATAGTGATGACTTTAGTTTGTCAACGAAGCGAACGGTGCAGGTGTTTTCCGTAAGTAGAGCTTTTAACTATATTGAGAAGAATGCGGATATTTTTGACGTACTATTGAATAGTGAAAAGACCAACTTCTTCTATGAGCAGATGTATGATCGGTTGGCGAACGGTTTAGCAAATTATTGCAATACCGTCAGCGACCCACAAAAGCAGCAGCCGGTTCCTCTCCAATTGCAAATCGCCTTTATTGATTCGGCCTTCCTTGGGCTCATCCGTCACTGGCTCAAGGACGGAATGATTTATACTGCCCGCTATATGACCCAAAGTGTTGAGAAGATGTTTGACCAATTTAACAGTGACAATATCGTTAGTGCGGGGTTCTTTGCCGACAGGGAAGAGTCACTAGTCAATGGTATTTAAACTGGGATTATGAACACATTTTCAAAATTAAAATCAGCGAAGGAGCTTCAATGGTCGTAATTGACTGTTGAAGCTTTGCTAGTTACTAGCGGCTTTTACGGACTGCACCAAGATTAAGAGTTGACGGTGCCAGTAAAATTTGCTATCATACAAACGTTGTATTTGTGAACCAACAACTACAACCGCACGCTATCAAGTTCAAAGCACTGCTGCTTGATTCGGCGAGTCTGAGATATTAAGGAGGTGCACAATATGTACGCAATTATCGTTACTGGCGGTAAGCAATACAAGGTTGAAGAAGGCAAGGCCATCTTCGTTGAAAAGCTTGACGCTAAGCAAGGTGACAAGGTTACTTTTGACAAGGTCATCTTAGTAAGTGGTGACGACACCAAGATCGGTACGCCATTCGTTGATGGTGCTGCTGTTGAAGGGACTGTCGAAAAGCAAGGTAAGGAAAAGAAGGTTGTTACCTTCAAGTACAAGCCTAAGAAGCACACCCACACTAAGCAAGGTCACCGTCAACCATACACTAAGGTTACGATCGACAAGATCAACGCTTAATGCGGAGGTGAAGCCATGATTCGGGCACAATTTACGTTAAATTCGAATCGGCGAATCACCGGCTTTACGATTACTGGTCATGCTGATGCGGGACCGTATGGACAGGATATTGTCTGTGCTGCCGTTTCAGCGCTGACCACTTCTACAATCAACGGTTTAGAGCACATTGTGCATGTCAAGCCGCAAGTAGAAAGTGATAATCAAAACGGCGGTTTCGTAAAAGTAACCGCACTGGGGGTTGACCATGATAGTCAGCTTCTCCTGAATACCCTGCTGAATGGTCTGTTAGATATCCAGCAGAGTTATCCAGATAACATTGAAGTAAAAATGTTAAACTAAGTTCATTGCTGGAGGTGAACAACTATGATTATGGATTTGCAATTCTTCTCCCACCACAAGGGGGGCGGTTCCACTGCCAACGGTCGGAACTCAGCTGGTCGTCGTCTTGGTACCAAGGCTGCTGATGGTTCCATGGTAACTGCTGGTTCCATTATTTACCGTCAACGTGGTACGCACATCAACCCAGGTGAAAACGTGGGTCGTGGTGGTGACGATACACTGTACGCTAAGGTTGCCGGTGTTGTTAAGTTTGAACGCATGGGCCGCGACAAGCGGAAGGTATCTGTCTACCCAGTTGCCGAATAATATTTAAAACGAAGACTGTGACAGAGATGTCATGGTCTTTTTATTTTTTTGGAGGAAAAAATGATGGCTACTCGAATCCAGCGTCTCCAGCAACGTCTTCCTAAATTATATGTTGACGCATTCCTGGTGACCAACCAGACGAATATCTACTATTTAACCGGTTTTAACTTGCTCCAGGGGGATGGCTTCCTATTGATTACCGGTGACCAAGCGATCATTGTAACCGATGCCCGCTATCAGCTAGCCCTAGAAGAGTTTGACAGTGATGAAGTTGTGGCAACCATTAGTCAGGATTACTACCGTGACCTAGAACGAATTTGTCAGGCAATGAAAATTGATGTACTAGGCTATGAGACAACGATTTCCTACCAGCTATACGACCTGTTAGATGAAATCATGACGGCTGACCTGGTACCATTCGATCGCCTCGTTGAAAAGATGCGGATGATCAAGGATAGTACTGAAGTGGCTAAACTGCAACGGGCGGCTGATTTACATACGGCAGGCTTTCGATACCTGCTTGACCAGGTCCGGCCCGGCGTCAGCGAACGCCACCTGGCGAACCTGCTCGACTATTGGATGAAAGAACATGGCGCCAGTGCGGCCTCTTTTCCGACAATCGTTGCCAGCGGTGTCAACGCCGCTAAGCCGCACGCTACCGCCAGTGAAAAGCTGGTGGAAGACGGCGATATTCTCACGCTTGATTTTGGCTATTTCGTTGATGGCTATACCGCGGACATGACCCGAACAATTGCAGTTGGCTCGATCGACCCTGAGCTGCGCGATGCTTATGAAATTGTCAATACCGCCCGGCAGGCTGTAATTGACCAGGTCCGGGTTGGCGTTCGGGGAGATCAGCTCGACGCAGCGGGTCGACAGTTAATTGAAGAAGCCGGTTACGGGGATGAGTTCAACCACGGCATGGGCCACGGGATTGGCTTGAGTGTGCACGAATTACCGGCGAGCTATGGACCGGGTGCGAGCCAGGTTAAACTAGTCAACAATGAAGTGATCACGGTTGAACCGGGGATTTACATTCCCGAGATTGGTGGTGTCCGGATTGAGGATGACGTGGTCGTTACTCACGGCGGCCTCCGGGTGCTGACCACGGCCCCAACCGAGCTGATAATCGTGGGGGACTAAAATGGAAGAAGAGCTAAAACGGCTTTACCAATCAATTAATGACCGCGGTTGCCGGCAGCTTCGGGAGCAGCAAGTTGAGATTGACGACCGACTACGGTTGAACCAGCCGGATAGTCGGCGGGGATTAACCTTGCTGGGGCGCCTGCCAGCCCACGTGCGCCGGAATATTGAATTTAGTCTCCAACAGTTGGCGGCCGTGGCGCCGGACCAATACTACTACCCATCTGCCGACTTGCACATTACCATAATGGACCTTTTGGCAGCCCGGGACGGTTGGCAAATCTCCCGTGAGGAATTCAATCGTTATCGAATGGCGGTCGGCCGGATCGTTGCGGCCACCCCGGCTATCCATTGGCAACTAAGGGGGTTAATTGTGAGTCCCGGCGCGGTGCTGGTGACCGGTGACTACGGGCCGGAATTGACCACCCTGCGTCAGCGTTTGCGGACAGAGTTGCCGGACTTGGGACTGCCGGTGGCGGAACGCTATCCGACGATTTCGGGCCACGTTACGGTGGCGCGGTTTGCCCAGCCCTTGGTTGATCCAGCCCGCTTTTTGGCGGCGATTAGAGAAAACGCCGCGACGGGTTACGGCAGTTTTACCATGCACTCGCTCGACCTGGTAGTACACGACTGGTATAACCACCAGGTTGAGTGGTGCAGCCGGCTCCCATTTGCGGAGGCTGGCCGTTGATTTTTCACCGTATTTAGTGCAAAATAGATAAAGACTATGAGTGGCGGCTGTGGGTTTTAGGCTGACCGGCCGGGCGGCTGCTACGTTCTTGTGTTGATAATACTTAAGGAGACGGGGTTCGTGCCCGGTTCCCATGGAGGGTTAAAAATGCCAGAAGAATCAAAAATTATTTTAAATGATGATCAGAGCCTCGGAACAATCGAAATTGCTCCCCGGGTATTAGAAATCATCGCTGGATACGCGGCAAGCGAAGTTGACGGGGTATCTAAGATGTACGGCTCGTTTGCCAACAGCGTCGGTGAGCTTCTGGGGCGGTCCGATCACCGACGGGGGGTCAAACTGGTGAAGGATAACGATTCCCTGACCATCGACGTGGACGTCTACGTTGAGTACGGGGTTTCCGTTCCCAAGGTTGCCAGCCAGATCCAAAAGCGGATCAAGCAGCAGGTAACCCTAATGACTAATCTGGTGGTGACGGAAGTCAACGTCCACATTAAGGGGGTCGTTGCCCTGCAAGAAGAAAAGCAGGTCGACCCGGACAACCTGTTTAGTGATGATTCAGAAGATGATGGAGGTAACGAAGAAGCATGAGTTTAACTCGTCACGCGCTTCGTGAAGAGGCGTTCCAAGTTTTGTTTGCTTTACAAACCAACCCGGAGGCCGACTTAGCAACGATTTACCGGTCGATCCCGCACCACGATGAACGGGCGCTTCCCGACTATGTTCGCCAGCTGGCAACTGGGGTCAGTGAGCGGCAGGCTGACCTGGATGAACAAATTAGCGGCCTGCTCGCCAGCGACTGGACGATTGACCGGCTGGCCAAGGCCGATTTGATTATCCTCCGCTTGGCCTTGTACGAATTGCAATACGTTGACGAGGTTCCAACGGCCGTGGCAATCAATGAGGCGTTGGAACTGGCAAAGGAGTTCAGCAGCGATCAATCCCGGAAGTTTATCAACGGGGCGCTTGGCCGGTTTGAAAAGGAAAATAACTTGTAATTTGAGTGGGGTCTAGCATTTGGAACACCAAGTGTTGGGCCCCGTTCATGTTTCGGTCCGGCCCTGAGTTTATGTTAAAATAGAACCACTTGAGGAGGAAACGTGATGGCAATACTAATCGACGGCAAGAAACTCGCAAAGCAGGTCAACCAGCAAACGACCGCCCGGGCTGCGGGGCTGATTGAGAAGGGGGTTAAACCCGGAATTGCGGTTGTCCTGGTCGGTGATGACCCGGCTAGCCAGATTTACACCCGGAACAAGCACCGTTTAGCGGTCAGGATGGGGCTGAAGTCTGACCTTTACCGGTTCCCGACCGATGTCAAACAGTCAACGGTCCTGGGGACGATTAAGGAATTGAACAACGATGACTCAATCGATGCGATTATCGTCCAGGAACCGCTTCCTGACCACTTGGACGCCGTTGCCATTACCAATGCAATTTCGCCAGCCAAGGACGTCGATGGCCTGCACCCCGCTAACCTGGGCAAGCTGTTCAGCAACCAGCCGGGCCACTACCCGGTTGCCTGCACCCCCCGGGGAATCATGCGGATCTTCAGCTATTACCAGGTCCCGCTTACCGGTGCCAACGTGGTGATTGTGGGGCGGAGTATCCTGGTGGGCAAACCGCTGCTGGCCCTGCTTGCTAACGCCAATGCGACCGTGACGATTGCTGGCCGCCACACGACCAATCTGCGGGAACTGACCAGCCAGGCAGACATTTTGATTGTGGCAACGGGGATTGCCCACTTTATCGGCAAGGACGACGTCAAGCCCGGCGCCGTGGTAATCGATGTGGGGATGGACCGGCTCCCGTCCGGCAAGCTGACCGGTGACGTTGACTTTGCCGCCGTCGAGCCAGTCGCGAAGATGATTACTCCCGTTCCCGGGGGAGTAGGGCCAATGACGATTGCCAGTCTAATGGAGCAGACGGTTGACCTGGCTGAATGGAGGAGAAATGGACAGAAGTAAGTACCTGACGGTTAGTCAGCTCACCAAATATTTAAAATTAAAATTTGATCGTGATCCATACCTGCAGACGGTCTACCTCACCGGGGAATTGTCAAACTTTCGCTTGCGGAGCGGCCACCAGTACTTTAGCCTTAAAGATGATCACGCGGTGATTGATGCCGTGATGTTTCGTGGCCAGTTTAGCAAGGTTAAGTTTACGCCCGAGGAAGGGATGAAGCTCTGCGTTACCGGGCACGTTGGCCTCTATGAACGCAGCGGCCGTTACCAGATTTACATTGATACGATGGAACCGGACGGTATCGGCTCCCTCTACCTGGCCTTTGAACAGTTAAAAAAGAAGCTCAGCGCGGAGGGGCTGTTTTCCCGGCCGAAAAAGCCAGTGCCGCTCTTCCCCCGGCGGATTGCGGTGGTCACGAGCCTTAACGGGGCGGTTATTCGGGATATCAATACGACGGTGCGCCGCCGGTACCCGATTGCCCAGGTGGTCCTTTTTCCGACCGTGGTGCAGGGGGAGAAAGCGGCTGCTGATATTGCCCGCCAGATCAAGCGGGCCGGAGAGCGCGGCGACTTTGACACGCTGATTATCGGCCGTGGCGGGGGTTCAATCGAGGACCTCTGGCCGTTTAATGAAGAGGTAGTGGCCCGCGCGATTGCGGATTGCCCCTTGCCGGTGATTTCTTCGGTCGGCCACGAAACGGACACGACAATTGCAGACCTGGTTGCTGACCAGCGGGCGGCCACGCCAACCGCTGCGGCTGAACTGGCGACCCCCCAACGGCTTGATAATACCCTCATGCTGATCGGGGACTTTCAGCGGCGCCTGTACAATACGCTGCGGGCCCAAATCGATTTTGATAGGAAACAGCTGGCCAAGCTGACCGGTAGCTACATTTTCCAGCAACCGACGCGCTTGTATGAGAACTACGCGCAGAAGGTTGACCAGCTGACCCAGCAGCTCCGGCAGCAGCAGGATAACCGCCTGACCAGTGCAGCCAATGACGTGGCCCAGCTGGAGAACCGCCTCTTGGCATATAATCCGCAACGGTTGGTCGACCAGGATCAATTGACCGTGCAGCAGCTGACGGCGCGGCTGCAAACGGCGGTCCAAGCACGGGTCCAACAGGTGAGCCAGCAGCTCCAGGCACTGACCAAGCAGCTGCATTCCCTAGACCCGTTGAAAATTATGGAACGGGGCTATACCTACGTGACCAAGGACGGCAAGGTGGTCAACCAGGCCGCCCAGCTGGCTCCCGGCGAGCCATTGCTCCTGCACTTTGCAGACGGCGAGGTAACGGTCACAATCACAAAGATTAAGGAGAAGAAAAATGGCAAGTAAAGAACCAACTTTTGAAGAGCAGTTGACTAAACTGCAGGCAATCGTGAACCAGCTGGAGCAGGGCAACGTCCCCCTTGAGTCAGCAATTGAGCAGTTCCAGGAGGGGATTAAACTGTCCAAGGACCTGCAAAAGAAGCTGACCAGTGCGGAGAAGACCTTGGGCCACCTAATTGACGATAACGGTGACGAAAAAGAATACGAAAAGGCCACGGATGACCCCAGCAACAATGGCGGAGGCAACCGGGGCTTCGGCAGTGCCGACTAGGACCTGGTGATGATATGGCTGAATCTTTAGAGCAGTTAAAAGACCGGGTGACCGCCTACCTAGCCACCCACCTGGCAAATGATATTGACCAGCCGACCCTGGCGGCTTCCATGCGGTATTCCACAATGGCTGGGGGAAAAAGACTGCGGCCAACGCTGACGCTGGCAACTGTCGAAATCTTGGGCGGCCAGCTTGATGCAGATGTTATGCGGGCTGCCACGGCGCTGGAACTATTGCACACCTATTCATTGATTCATGATGACCTGCCCGCAATGGATAATGATGATTTGCGGCGGGGCGCTCCGACCAACCACCGTAAGTTTGGCGCGGGGATGGCAACCTTAGCTGGGGACGGCCTCTTGACCCTGGCCTTTCAGTGGGTAACCGACAACCACCTGCCGGCAGCGGTTAAAAGCCGGCTTGCCCTAGAACTGGCAAAGGCAGCGGGGCCAGCGGGAATGGTGGCTGGGCAGGCCCGCGACATTGAGGGGACGGGCCAGCAGCTGTCCCTTGACCAGCTGCGCTACCTTCACCGGCAGAAAACGGGGGCGCTCCTGCGGTATGCAGTTTTGGCTGGCGGGATCATTACCGCTCAGCCAGAGAAAGTTCAACGCTTATTGGCGCAGTTTGGCGCCAGTTATGGCCTGGCCTTTCAAATCTACGATGACCTGATGGATGTGGTTGGGACCACGGCTCAGATGGGCAAACAGGTGGGAAAGGATGCGGCGGAGCATAAAAATACCTACCCGGGCCTTCTGGGCGTTGCCGGCGCGGAAGAACAGCTTCACCAGGCCCTTCACCAGGCTCGGGATACACAAACGGCGCTGTGCCGGCTAACGGGGCGGTCGTTTGCTGCATATGATGATTTTTTAGCGTATTTTAAATTATAAGGAACGGGACTATGGAAAAAGAACGTGTTGATGTGTTGTTAGTCAAACAGGGCTTGTTTGATTCACGGGAACAAGCGAAGCGCTCGGTTATGGCGGGGGAAATCCTGGGCAAGAATAATGAACGGCTTGATAAGCCGGGCCAGAAGATCCCCGTGACCACGACTTTACATATGAAGGGCCATAAGATGCCGTACGTCAGCCGGGGCGGGTTAAAGCTCGCCAAAGCGCTGAAGGTGTTCCAAATTTCGGTGGCGGATCAGGTCGTCTTAGACATCGGTTCCTCGACCGGTGGCTTTACCGATGTGATGTTGCAAAACGGTGCCCGGCTCAGCTATGCGCTCGATGTCGGCACCAACCAGTTGGTCTGGCAGCTACGGGAGGACCCCCGGGTGGTGGTAATGGAGCAGACTAATTTTCGTTACAGCAAGCTCGCAGACTTTACCCAGGGTCAGCCTGCCTTTGCCTCAATCGACGTTTCCTTTATTTCCCTGCGGCTGATTTTGCCGCCGCTCGCCGGAATTTTACGGCCGGGGGGTGAAGTGGTTGCCCTGATTAAGCCCCAATTTGAGGCCGGCAAAGAGCACGTTGGCAAGCACGGCATCATCCGCGACCATGCGGTCCACAAAGTGGTCCTTGAGGAAGTACTGGACTTTGCGCGGGCGGACCATTTTGACGTCTTAGGGCTGGACTTTTCGCCGATCAAGGGCGGGCAGGGCAACATGGAATTTTTAGCCCACCTGCGGCTAAGTGACCAGCCAGGCCAACTCGCGCCGGACATTAATATTGACCAGGTAATCGCTAACGCGGACCGGGAGCTAAACCAGCGGGTGGATGAAGGAAAGGGTGGTAATTGAGAATGAAAAAGGCGGACCGACAAAAGAAAATTCGCGAAATTATCACGGGTCAAAGCATTGAGCGGCAAGAAGACCTGGTGGCGGCGTTAAATCAGCTGGGCTTGCAAGTCACCCAGGCCACCATTTCGCGTGACATTAAGGAAATGCAGCTGATTAAGGTGCCGGCCGAAAGCGGCGGGTACCGCTATGCCTTGCCCGTAATGCAACGCCGGGACGAGCCCGACCAGCTGGCAACGACTATTCATGACAGTCTGGTGAAGTTAAAGCGAAGCGATCGTTTACTCGCCTTGGCGGTCCGGCCCGGTAATGGTCCAGTCGTGGCGAACCTGCTTCGGCGGCGGACCGACCGGGGAGTGTTTACGACAATTGGCGACGATAGCAACGTCCTGGTAGTCTGCGATACGGCTGCCGATGCAGAGAAGCTCGCGGACTACTTGAACAGCTTGGTAGGATAAAGGAGATTGGCGATGCTGCAAGAACTTACAATTGACAACCTCGCAATCATTAAGCACCTTAGCTTAGAATTTGCGAACCAGATGACGGTACTGACTGGGGAAACCGGTGCCGGGAAGTCAATTATCATTGACGCGGTCGGCTTGCTGGCTGGCGGCCGGGGCTCCCAGGAGTTTATTCGGCGGGGCGAGGAAAAGCTGCGCTTGCAGGGCCAGTTTGCGTTAACGGCGGACCCCGACTTGGCTGCCCTATTAGATTCACTGGGGATTGACCACGAGGACGGGACCCTGATTATTATGCGGGAAATCCACCGCAGTGGCCGCAACACGATCCGGGTAAACGGTCAGTTGATTAATACGACAATGCTACGGCAGATTGGGGCCTACCTGGTAGACATCCAGGGGCAAAATGAACACCAGCTGCTCTTACAGCCCGAAAAACATTTGGGAATGCTGGACCAGTACGCCAGCAAGCAGGTTCAGCCCTTGCTCAATCAGTACCAGGAACTTTACCAAGACTACTCGAAGCTCAAGTCAGCGGTGAATAAAAAGCAGGCAAACGAGCAGCAGTGGGCTCAGCGCTTAGATATGCTTCACTACCAGGTTGATGAAATCGGCGGGGCCCAGCTCCAGACCGATGAGGAGGAACGGCTCACCAGTGAGCGGGACCGTTTGGAGCACTTTCAGCAGATCAATAACGCCCTCCAGCAGGCCGTTGCGACTTTCAACGAGGGTGAGAACCCCGTCCTGGACCAAGTGGCGCTGGTGATGGAGGCCGTCAACGGGATCGCGGAGTTTGACGATGAGTATGCTTCCTTAAGCAAGTCCTTAAACGATGCCTACTATGCCCTCCAGGACGTTGCCAACCAGGCGGGTCAGCAGCTCGACCTTCTCGAGTTTGATGACCAGCGCTTAGCTGAAATCGACCAGCGGCTGACGGTAATTGGGGACTTGGAGCATAAGTACGGTGATTCCGTGGAAAAGGTCCTCGCCTATTACGATAAAATCAAGCAGGAACTCGACTCGATGGAAGCGGCGGCCGATTCCAATAATAACCTGGAAGCCCGGCTGGCCGATGCTCAAAGCCGGCTCCAAGCCGTCGGCGAAGAGTTGAGCCAGGTCCGCCAGCAGGCTGCCCGTCAGCTGGCCAAGCAGGTTCACCAGCAGTTGGCGGAATTATACATGGCCAAGGCAGATTTTGAGGTGCATTTTGCCCAGCCTGCCAGTGGAAACTTTACCCCCACGGGGATTGACGAGGTTGAATTCTACATTCGGACCAACCCGGGTGAGAGCATGGGCCCCTTAGCCAAGATTGCCTCGGGGGGGGAATTGTCGCGGGTAATGCTGGCTCTCAAGACGATTTTTGCGGCCAACGAGGGGGTTACCAGTATTATCTTTGACGAGGTCGACACCGGGGTTAGTGGTCGGGTTGCCCAGGCGATTGCCGACAAGATCCGGCTGATTGCGGCCAATTCGCAGGTCCTTTGCATTACCCACCTGCCTCAGGTGGCGGCCGTGGCCCAGCACCACTTCCTTATTAAGAAGGCGGTCCATGATGAACGGACGACTACGACGGTCACCAGCTTAGCGCCGGCCCAACGGGTGAATGAACTTGCCCGGATGCTATCGGGGGAAAAGGTAACGAAGCTGACGAAGGAACACGCTCAGGAATTGTTGCAGATGGCCCAGCCCAAACCCCAAGCATAGTCTTCAACTAGGGGTTGCGCAGTATACGAATAAGGCCTCCAGCTCGGCAAAACCGAACTGGAGGCCTATTTGTGCTGTTTAAGACTAGCGCCGCGTCGATGGGAACAATTT
>NZ_GG700732.1:435642-558484 GCF_000160835.1 Limosilactobacillus antri DSM 16041 | reverse complement strand
ACAATTTGGGATATTAATCAAGGTGGGCGATATAACGCACCTGGTCAAAACGGACCATGTAACTAGCGTGGGGAGTGGTTACCAGGTACCGGCCGGCCTGGAGGGGCTTAATTTGACCGCGGACGTTTTCTACCCGGCCAGCTTCACTAGCGGGAAGTAATTGAAGGAAAACGGTATAGTGCCGCTGAATGGCCGTTTGGATAAACCGTTGCCGCTGGTCAGCCGACTGCGGGTTAAGGAGCCGGACCGCCGGCTGGCTGGCCGTAATCGGTTCGTCGTCAAATAGCCGACCGACTACCCGGGTGAGCAGCGGCGCTTTATTTAATAGTGAATGGGCTTTGACTTCTTGCATGATGTCACCTTCCGAACATTTGTTTGTAAACTCATTATACGAACAACTGTTCAGAAAAGCAAGGACTAATTTTTACCCGGCGATCAGCTGATCTGGTTGATTTTATGGCGGAGGTAGTGCATTATAGTAGTAATACGTTAATTTTGGATAGGAGTTACAAGATGGCAAATCGTGGAATGTTAATTGTCCTTTCTGGGCCCTCTGGGGTTGGCAAGGGGACGGTGCGCAAGGCAATCTTTGATTCAAATGATAATGATTTTCAATACTCGGTTTCAATGACTACCCGTAAGCCCCGCCCAGGTGAAGTCAACGGGGTTGACTACTACTTTGTTTCTAAAGAAGAGTTTGAACACCATATTCAGACCGGTGGAATGCTGGAATACGCAAAGTATGTTGACAATTATTACGGAACCCCATTAAAATATGTTAATGAAACTTTGGATTCGGGAAAGGATGTTTTCCTGGAAATCGAAGTTAACGGCGCGATGCAGGTTCGTTCTAAGGTGCCGGATGGGGTCTTTATCTTCCTGACCCCGCCGGACCTGGACGAGTTGAAGCAGCGGTTGATTCACCGGGGAACGGACAGCATGGAAGTAATCAATAAGCGGATCCATAAGGCCTTTGGTGAGATCCAGATGATGCAGAATTATGATTACGCCGTTGTAAACGATGAAGTGCCGAATGCGGTGGCAAAAATTAAGGACATTATCCGGACGGAGCGGTTGCGGGTTCCCCGGGTAATGCCACGGTATCTTGATATGTTAGGAGATTCAGAAAAATGATTCTTTACCCATCAGTTGATGAATTGCTGAAGCGGATTGATTCCCGTTATTCATTAGTTATGCTGGCTAGCAAGCGGGCCCATGAGCTGGATAACGGCGCGGCACCGCTGCTTGACCATTACGAATCAAGCAAGTCGGTCGGCAAGGCCCTCGAAGAAATTTTGGCGGACAAGGTGACGATTGATCCTGACCATACGGAAGACTTGCAGGACTAGGATCGAAATATTATTGGCGGGGACTCTGGTATTCACTTGGCTGAATACTAGGGCCCTTTTTGCTTTGGCGGTTTAAGGCGCACGGCTCTCGCATGAGTGCTGCTGTAAATGCTATAATCAAAAGGTAGTAAGAATAACGATGGGGTGAGATGATGGCAAGGATAACGGTTTATTTGACGGGCAGTATTGCGGCCTACAAGGGTGTGGAAGTAGTCCGGGGGTTACAGAAAAGGGGGCACCAAGTACGGACAGTGATGACGGCGGCTGCCTGCCGGCTGGTAACGCCGGCGACCCTGGCAGCCCTCACTAAGCAGCCGGTCTTGACCTCGCTCTGGGATGATAACGACCCCATTCCGCACATCGCGCTGGCGGACTGGACCGAACTGGCATTGGTGGTGCCGGCTTCGGCGGATATCCTTGCTAAAATGGCGCTGGGACTGGCGGACGACGCCGCGTCAACGGCCTTGCTGGCGACCAGTGCCCCGAAAGTTGTCGTACCGGCGATGAACAGTCATATGTGGCAGGCGCCCGCAACCCAGCGGAACCTCCAGCAGCTGCAAAGCGACGGGGTAACGGTCATCAGCCCGGTTGACGGAATGCTTGCCGAGGGCTATGCCGGTAAGGGGCGGATGCCTGAGCCGGCCGCAATTGTTGACCAGGTCCAATCCCTGCTTGCCCCCGCCGGCCAGCTGGCGGGAAAGCGGGTGGTGGTTACGGCCGGTGGCACCCGGGAACCGATTGACCCGGTCCGCTTTATCGGCAACCGTTCGTCAGGCAAGATGGGGATCGCCATTGCGGCAGCGGCGGCAGCGGCCGGGGCCCGGGTCACCCTGATTACCGGACAGGTTAGCGTGCCCCTGCCGACCTCCCCGCTGGTAACCAACGTTAGGGTTGAAACAACGGAAGACCTGCTGGGGGCGGTTCAAGATAGTTTTGCCGCTGCGGACGCCTTGGTAATGGCTGCCGCGGTAGCGGATTATCGGCCCCAAAATGTTGCTAACCAGAAAGTTAAAAAACGGGCGGGGCAAGCCAAATGGCAGCTTGACCTGACCGAAACCACGGATATTTTAAAAACGGTTGCCCGCCACAAGCGGCCCGGGCAGCTCGTAGTCGGCTTCGCGGCGGAAACCCAGCAGTTGCTTGCCAATGCCCAGCGCAAACTTGAAGAGAAGGGCGCGGATTTGATTGTTGCCAACAGTGTTGCGGGAAGCCGCGGGGCCTTTGGCAGTGAGGAAAACCAGGTGACCCTCCTGCAGACCGGCCGGCAGCCGGAACAATGGCCCCGGATGAAGAAGACGGCGGTGGCCGCAAAATTGGTTGAAACACTGGCAGAAAAGATGAAATCAGGTGATTAAATGGTGGAATTGGCGCAGGTGGTAGTTGACGTTCCCACGATGCAGACTAACCGGCCATATACATACCAGGTCCCAGTATTGCTAGAACAGCAGCTGCAGGTTGGAACCCGGGTGGTGGTGCCCTTCGGTAATGGTCACCGCCAGGTTCAGGGCTTCGTCGTCGGCTTTACCGACGGTACTGACTACCAGGGAAAGCTAAAACCGATTCAAGCGGTCATGGATCTTCAGCCGGTGGTGAACCGGGAATTGCTGGAGCTTAGCAAGTGGCTGGCGGATCAGACCTATTCCTTTTGGATTGCCTGCCTCTACACGATGCTGCCGAACCTCCTCAAGGGCAAGGCGCACCGGATTGTCCGGGTCGTCGATGAGCTTGCCGAACAGGATTACTATGACCTCTTTGCCGGGCGTGACTTTCGCGACTACGCGGATTTTGAAAACCAGCCGGAAGCGATTGCCCGCCTCTTAAAGCTGAAACGGGCGGGAAAGGTCCGCTTTGACTACCAGGTCGAAAACCGGGCCAAGGCGAAAACGATTACCGGAATTCGGCCCCGGCTTGATTTTGAAGCCCTGGAAGATGCCCGGACCTCACTTCACCCCAACGCCCACGCCCAAAACCGGCTGCTTTCCTACCTGCAAAGCATTATTGGGCGGACGGTCGTGCAAAAACAGGCAGAACAGCAAACCGGGATTTCGGCAGCGACCATCAACCAGGGGGTCAAAAAGGGCTGGCTGGAAAAGGTGCCGGTTGAAGTCTATCGGACCCCGCAAGCAGATGATCGGCTTCCCGATGACCATCACTTGGAAGCACCGCTCCAGCTCAACGCTGATCAGCAGCGGGCGGTCGACGCGATTGGTGCCCAAGTGCACAGCCGGCAGGCGACTACGTTTTTGCTTCAGGGGGTTACTGGCAGCGGCAAGACAGAGGTCTACTTGCAAGCGATTGCCCAGGCACTGGCGGAGGGCCGGACTGCCCTAATGCTCGTCCCGGAGATTTCCCTGACCCCCCAAATCGTGAATCGCTTCCGACGCCGCTTCGGCTCCCAGGTAGCGGTTCTCCATAGCGGTCTGGCAAACGGTGAACAGTACGACGAATGGCGGCGGATCGAACGTGGCGAGGCTAAGGTAGTGGTCGGCGCCCGGTCCGCCGTCTTTGCGCCCCTCAAGCAGCTTGGGCTGATTATCTTGGATGAGGAGCACGAGTCCAGCTATAAGCAGGACGAGGCCCCCCGTTACCACGCCCGTGAGGTTGCCAAATGGCGGGGGCGTTACCATGGTGCACCGGTAGTCCTGGGTTCCGCTACCCCGAGCTTGGAAAGCCGGGCCCGGGCATTGAAGGGGCGCTACCAGTTTCTCCGCCTGCCGCACCGGGTCAACCGGCAGCCGCTACCGCCGATTCAGGTAGTTGATATGCGGCCCGAGATTAAGCGGCGGGGCGAGAGCAACTTTTCGCTGCCGTTGCTCACTGCCCTTAATGACCGCCTGTCCCGGGGAGAACAAAGTATTTTGATGCTTAACCGGCGGGGGTTTTCTTCATTTATGATGTGCCGGGACTGTGGGACCGTTCTGAAATGTCCAAACTGCGACATTTCACTAACTCTCCACATGGATACCCGGACGATGAAGTGCCACTACTGCGGTCACGAGGAGCCGATTCCGCAGGTCTGTCCCCACTGCCATAGTCGTCATATTCGCTATTACGGCACGGGAACGGAAAAGGTTCAGGCGGAGTTGGAACAGCTGCTTCCCCAGGCCCGGATTATCCGGATGGACGTTGACACGACCCGACGCAAGGGGATGCACGAAAAACTGCTCCGCCAATTTGGCGACCACCAGGCTGACGTCCTGCTGGGCACCCAGATGATTGCCAAGGGCCTGGATTTTCCCAACGTGACCCTCGTGGGGGTGCTGAATGCGGACACCGGCCTGGGTCTTCCGGATTTTCGGGCGAGTGAACGAACCTTTGACCTCTTGAGCCAGGTCAGCGGTCGGGCCGGCCGGGCTGATAAAGCCGGCCAGGTGATTATTCAAACCTTCAACCCGGACCACTACGCAATTCAGGATGCCCAGCACCATGATTACGACCGCTTTTTCTACCAGGAAATGAGCTTGCGCCGGCAGGCCAGCTACCCGCCGTATTATTATACGGTCCGGCTGATGGCGAGCCACCCGGAGGAACAGGAGGCCGCCCGCGCAATGGCGGAGATTAAAACCCTGCTTGAGCAGCGCCTGGCCCCGCAAACGATTGTCTTGGGGCCGACCCCCCGGGCAATCGCGCGGATGAAACGGCGCTACTACTACCAAATTGTCATCAAGTACAAGCAGGACCCGGCCCTGCACAAAACCCTGCAGGAAATTATGCAAAAGACGCAGAGCAGGGGGTTCAAGGATGTTCAGGTAAGCATCGACCCCGATCCCCAGTATTTTATGTAAATGAAAGGATGAACGTTAATGACCACATCAATTGTATTTATGGGCACTCCCCAATTTGCTGTACCAATCTTACAGGGCCTGCTAGACCGGCCAGAGTACGACGTGCAGGCAGTCCTGACCCAGCCTGACCACCGGGTTGGCCGCAAGCATGTCCTGACCCCGTCGCCGGTCAAGCAGTTGGCGGTTGCCAACAATATCAAGGTGCTGCAGCCAGCGAAGCTCAACAAGAGCCCGGAGATGGATGAAATTATTGCCCTCCAGCCGGACCTGCTGATTACAGCCGCCTACGGACAATTCCTGCCGAGTAAGCTGCTTGCTGCCGCTAAGATTGCCGCGGTTAACGTCCACGGTTCCCTCCTGCCAAAGTACCGTGGCGGGGCGCCAGTCCAGTATTCTATTATCAACGGGGATGCTGAAACCGGTATTTCCATCATGTACATGGTTAAGCAGATGGATGCGGGGGACGTGCTTGCCCAGCGGGCCATCCCGATTGAAAAGGACGATGATAACGGCACGATGTTTGATAAGCTGAGCATCCTCGGCCGCGACTTGCTACTAGAAACGCTCCCGCAGCTGGTTGCCGGGACCGCCACCGCCACCCCTCAGGACGAATCAAAGGTTGTCTTTTCGCCGAACATCTCGACGGCCCAGGAACGAATTGACTACCGCTTGCCAGCGGACCGGATCGATGACAAGGTTCGGGGACTCCGGCCGGCACCCTTGGGCAACATGGTAATCGATGGTTTAAGGACAAAGATTTACGACGTGACCCCCCTGGATGAAAAGACCAGTTTGCAGCCGGGGCAGGTCGTTCGGGCAACTAAGCATCAGCTGGTTTTGGCGGCGGGTAACGGCACGACCTACCAGGTTAATCGGTTGAAGCCAGCTGGGAAACAGGCAATGGATATTACCGCCTACCTAAATGGTCACCAGGGATTAACGGAAGGAGCACAAGCGGTAAGCGATGACTAATAAGAAAATGACGGCACGGGAAGTAGCGCTGACGGCCCTCGACCGGGTTCGCCGGCGGGGTGCCTATTCCAACTTGCAGCTAAACCAGCTGCTCAGCAAGCACCAGCTGAACGACAATGACCGGCGGCTGGCAACCCGAATCGTTTACGGCACCCTCCAGCGCCAGCTGACCCTGGAATACTGGCTGCAACCGTTTGTCAAAGGCAAGAAGCTAGATTCTTGGGTGGAAACCCTCCTGCTCACGGCCCTCTACCAATACCAGTATTTAGAGCGGGTTCCGGATTGGGCGGTGACCGACGAAACAATCGAGATCGCTAAGCAGTGGGGAAACCCTGGGATTCGAAAATTTGTGACGGGCGTCCTGCACGCAGTCCTGCGTCAAGGCTTCCCTCGTTTTGACCAGCTCCGGGACGAATCCGAGCGGCTCGCGGTGCAGTTTAGCGTTCCCCGCTGGCTGGTCGATGAACTGGTCAGCCAGTATGGACAATCACAAGCGACGCGGGTCCTGCAGTCAGTCAACGATCCGGCCCGGCTGGTGGTGCGGGTGAATACCGCGGTCACGGACCTGGCGACGGTGGAATCCCAGTTGCGCGCAGCCGGGATTGAATTTCAAAAGAGCAGGGTGGCCCCCAATGCCCTGGTAATTACGAAGGGCGAG
The DNA here is from genome assembly GCF_000160835.1 of Limosilactobacillus antri DSM 16041. Lineage (GTDB taxonomy): Bacteria > Bacillota > Bacilli > Lactobacillales > Lactobacillaceae > Limosilactobacillus > Limosilactobacillus antri. Next base: position 551,720 of record NZ_GG700732.1, on the reverse strand, counting down.
CTCTTGGGCTCGGCCCTCTTTGCTACCGGGCAGATTACGGTCCAGGACGAAAGCGCGATGCTGGCCGTTGACAGCATGAACGTTCAGCCCGGCGACCGGGTCTTAGACGCCTGTGCCGCGCCGGGGGGCAAGACGGTACAAATTGCAGAACGCCTTGATCCGGCGACTGGCGGCCGGGTCGACGCCTTAGATATTCACGAGCATAAAACCAAGCTGATTCAAAAGAACGCGTCCCGAATGCACATGGCCGACCGGGTCGTTACCCACACCCTGGATGCCCGCCGGGTCGCTGACGAGTTTGCCGATGAAACTTTTGATAAAATTTTGGTCGACGCACCATGCAGCGGGATCGGCCTGCTGCGCCGCAAACCAGAGATTCGCTACACCAAAAGTCTGGCTGATTCACAGAAGCTCCATAAGATTCAGGGAAGTATTTTAAATGCAGTTGCCCCAAAAGTGAAAAAAGGCGGTATAATCACTTATAGTACGTGCACGATTTTGCAGCAAGAGAATGAGCAGACCGTCCAGGAGTTCCTGGCGGCGCATTCCGACTTTCGGCTGCTCACTACCAAAACGTCACGGAACTTAAAAGATGATCGAGCATCAGCCACGTTGACGATTCTGCCCGCTGATTATGGCTCAGACGGGTTCTTTATCAGTAATCTTCAACGGATTCTTTAGAAGGGAATTAGCACTAGAATGCAAGTTGCTTATCAAACAGACGTTGGGCACCAGCGGTCGCAAAATCAGGACCGGGTTGCCCAATTTACCAATCAACGCGGGAATCAGCTAGTGGTGATTGCCGATGGAATCGGTGGCAATCGCAGTGGGGACGTTGCGGCGGAAATCACTGTCAAACAACTTGGTCATCGCTTTATGACGGCTGGTCCGGAGACCCCGCTGGAAGCAATCCGGTGGTTCGCTCGGGAAACCCAGCTAGTTAATGATGAAATTCTAAAAAAATCAAAAGAAAAAACAAGTTATCAGGGAATGGGAACGACGATGGTGGCCGCAATTGCCTTTGCAAAGACCTTAGTAGTGGCCAATATCGGCGATAGCCGGGGGTATCTTTTTCACGATGAATTGATGACCCAGGTGACAATCGACCATTCCCTGGTCAATGAATTAGTCAAAAGCGGCGATATTACCGAAGCCGAGGCCCTAAAACTTCCCCAGAGCAACATTATTACCCGGGCAATTGGGATTTCCCCTGACGCCCGAATCGAAGTAAATCGGTTTAAATTTGCTCCTGGTGACCAACTATTGATGTGTTCAGACGGCCTGTTCAAGACCGTTGACAAGGAAAAAATCAAGGAAGTTCTGATGACTGCGGCGTCCAGCAGTGACAAGTGCAAGCAGTTGGTACAACTGGCGAATGCGGCTGGTGGTCCAGATAATATCACCGTCTTAATTGGATTAAACGAAGAATAGCCAGGAGGGTTGAGTATGAATCCTGGAGACATAATCGGTCACCGATACAGGATTATCCGCTCCCTAGGTGAGGGCGGAATGGCAAACGTTTACTTAGCTCATGATTTGGTTTTAGATCGCGATGTTTCCGTTAAGCTCCTGCGGCTTGATTTGCGGGATGATCCAGACACTAAGCGGCGTTTCCACCGCGAAGCATTGGCAGCTACTCAGCTGAATGACCCTCATATTGTCGGGGTCTATGACGTTGGCGAAGATAGCGGAATGCAGTACATGGTGATGCAGTACGTGCAGGGAACGGACTTGAAGGCGTTCATTAAGCAGCATTATCCGATCCCGCTGCCCCAAGTAGTGGACATTATGGAGCAAGTGCTGTCGGCGGTTGAAGCAGCCCACAATCGGGGGATTATCCACCGGGACCTAAAACCACAAAATATATTGATTGACGCTAATAAGAACATTAAGATTACTGATTTTGGGATTGCGGTTGCGACCTCCCAAAATTCACTGACCCAGACTAACACCTTAATGGGGTCGGTTCACTACCTCTCGCCGGAACAGGCGCGGGGGAGCATTGCAACTAAACAGTCAGATATTTACTCGCTGGGCATTATCCTTTATGAAATGCTGACCGGGACGGTTCCCTTTGAGGGGGAGACGGCAGTTTCAATTGCCCTTAAACACTTCCGGGAGGATATTCCATCGGTGCGGACCGTGAATAGCCAGATTCCGCAAGCCCTGGAAAACGTGGTGCTCAAAGCAACCGCCAAGAACCCGCACGAGCGGTATGACAGCGTGCAGGAAATGGCAGTTGACCTGGCGACCAGCCTTGATTCCGCCCGGAAGGATGAGCCAAAATGGCGTGCCGAGTGTGATGATGGCAAGACCAAGGTCCTTTCCGCTGCGGAAATCGCCAAACAAATCCGGGCGGCAGATGCCAAACAGACGGCGGACCAGGGAACCAAGGCCGAGCCGACGCCAGCCGCCGCTACTAGTCGCCACTTTCGCTACTGGACGGCCGGGATCGCGGCCCTGGCCGTTATTGGCCTGGCATTTGCCAGCTGGTGGTTCATGTTTCGTCAGGTGATTGTTCCTGATGTTGAGGGGCAAACGCCGATTCAGGCCGAACGGACCCTCAACCGGCAGGGACTTCGCGTGGGTAATATTACCCGGGTTAACAGCAAGCAGACTGATAAGAACCACGTTATTTCGACGACCCCGGGGACCAGCTCAAAGAAGCGGGTGAACAGTACCGTCGACTTGACGGTCAGCACCGGGGTCAAAAACATGGCAATGGCGGACTACGTTGGCGATGACTATGCTGACGTGGCCGCTTCCCTTCGTGCCAAGGGCTTTACGGTTCGGAAGCAGGAAGTCCATTCCGATACGGTCGATTCGGGGATGATTATTAAGCAGAACTTTGGCAAGGGAAAAGTAGTTGCTACCCAGGGGAACGTGATTAACTTCCAGGTGAGCGCGGGGAAAGAGGACATTAAGATCCCTAATTTCCGGAACCAGGACATCAGCGTTGTGCAAAAGTTTGCTAACGAGCATAAGCTCCAGCTGACCACCCAGGAAAAGAAGTCCAAGACGGTGGCAACCAACCACGTGATTAGCCAGACGCCCAAGGCTGGCGGAGTGCTAAACCACGGTGATACCCTAACCGTGACGCTGGCTAATTCCGGCAACCAGACGAAGACGACCAATATCCAGATTAATATTCCTTTTGACGGCAACGGCGGCCAACGGGAAAACCGGGTCCAGATCTACATCCGGGACGCCAACCACAATCTGACGATGGAATATCAAGACATTACGATTAACCAGGAAACCACCATCAACGTGCCCTTTACCTTACGAAATGGTCAAATGGGCGCTTACCGGGTGGTCCGCAATGGCCGCACAATTATGAGTGCGACTAACATCACAAGTTAAGCAATGGAGGTGTGACGTGAAGACAGGAATAATTCAGCAGTCCTTGAGCGGCTTTTATGACGTACTGGCGGACGGGCAGCTCTACCGGACCCGGGGCCGGGGGAATTTTCGGCAAAAGAAGGTCAAACCGGTAGTCGGCGACCACGTCGAATTTGCGGTTAACGACGACGGGACGGCGGGCTACATGCTCAAGATCCTGGACCGCCGCAACCTACTGGTTCGACCGCCAGTAGCTAATATTGACGTTGCGGTGGTGGTCACGGCTGCGACCCAACCGGTCTTTTCGCCGAACTTGCTTGACCGGCAGCTCGTGGGGCTTGAGGAGCAGGGGATTACCCCGGTAATCTATTTCTCCAAGACCGACTTGCTGACGGCGGGCCAGTACGCACAGCTGCGCGAGGTGGCAGCGGGCTACGCCAAGATCGGCTACCAGGTATTTTGCCACCAGGCCCCCTTTGCGGCGGACCAGCTGTCAAAGTTAAAGGGCCTGCTGGTCGGCAAGGTCGTCACGATGATGGGGCAGACCGGGGCCGGCAAGTCGACCCTCTTAAACCACCTGGTTCCAGGGCTGGACCTGGCGACCGGAGAGATTTCTCAGGCCCTAAAGCGGGGTCGGCATACTACCCGTAAGGTAAGTCTGCTGGATGTTGACGGGGCACTGATTGCTGATACTCCCGGCTTTTCGTCCTACGAAACTTTTGATATGACGGTGGAAGAATTACCAATGCTTTTTCCGGAGATGCGGCGCTTGGCACCCGAGTGTAAATTTCGGGGCTGCCTGCACTTGAAAGAACCGGCGTGTGCAGTGAAGGACGCGCTGGAACATGGTATAATCATGAAGAGTCGGTATGACGACTATGTCCAGTTTCATGACATCATCGTCAACCAGAAGCCAAATTACAAGAAATGAGGGAATTTAGAATGATTAAGGTTGCACCATCGATTTTGAGTGCTGATTACGTAAACTTGCAAAAGGACATTGAAAAGGTTGACCAGGCGGGAGCCGAATACCTGCACATCGATGTGATGGACGGGACGTTTGTGCCAAGCATTTCCTACGGACCGGGCTTCGTCAAGGCGATTCGGCCGGTGACGAATATGACTCTGGACGTTCACTTAATGGTTCAAAGTCCAGAACACATCTTGCCAATGTTCATCGATGCCGGTGCTGACATCATTGGGGTTCAAGTTGAAGCAACCCAGCACATTCACCGGGCACTGCAAATTATCAAGAACGGCGGGGTCAAGGCGGAGGTTGTTATCAACCCCGGTACTCCGGTAGCCCTGATTGAGCCCGTATTGCACATGGTCGACCAGGTCTTGGTAATGACCGTTAACCCCGGCTTCGGGGGGCAGAAGTTCCTTCCGGAAACGGTTGATAAGATTGCCCAGTTAAACGCGATTAAGCGTGAAAAGGGTTATGACTTTGACATCGAAGTCGACGGCGGGGTTAATGACCAGACCGTTAAGGACTGCTACCAGGCCGGAGCGACGGTTGCGGTCGCCGGATCCTATGTTTTCAATGCTGATGACCCGGCAGAGCGGATTGAAGCGTTACGAAACGCGACGAAGTAAGTTGAAATTGGCGGATACCGCTGGGCAATTCTTAGCGGGTCTGCGGTAAATAGACGGCTTCCAGGGGTGTTCAGTCAAACCTTGGAAGCCGTCTGTGTTTTCCAAAGTCGTGCTCGATGAGGCCACATAAGGAGGAAAGCAAAATGCGGGTTAATTTATTAGTCGGGGGGCCGGTCGAGCTGATCCCCCAGGAGGTGGTTCGGTCACGACGGGCGGAAACCTGGATTGCGGTTGATCACGGGGCAAGTTTGCTTCTGGAATGGGGAATTCTCCCCGCGGCAGCGGTCGGTGACTTCGATTCGACCAGCCCGGCCGAATTTGCCCAAGTCCAGCGGCGTTTGGCCGAAATTGAAACCTTCCCCCCGGCCAAGGACTTCACGGATACCCAGCTGGGCGTTAAGCTGGCAATTGACCGCTACCAGCCAGCACAGATTGACGTTTTCGGCGCAACCGGTGGCCGGATTGACCACTTCCTGGCGAACCTCTACCTGCCCCTTCAGGATTACTTTCAAAACTACCTGGACCGGATCCGGCTTTTGGACCGCGGCAACACGGTTAGCTACTACCGGCCGGGAGCGTACACGATTACGAAAGAAGCTGACAAGGACTACCTCGCTTTCGTCAACCTTACGCCAGTTACCGGTTTGACCCTGCCAGACGAAAAGTACCCCCTAAATGACTGGTCGAGTACGATTCCCTTCTCCTGGTCGAGCAACCGGTTTACGGCGGCTGAGAACCACTTCAGTTTTACGAGCGGGGTTGTAGCGGTAATCCAGGCGGCGGACCGGCCGCAGGGATAGCTGTCAAGGGAAAATACTTGAAAGAAAACTGTTGCATTGTGCCAACCGCTATGGTAAATTAATTAGGTGAGTTACAGCGCAGATATGCGTATAAACAATATTGTAATAAAGAGGAGGGTATCACCAATGGCTAAAGATTTCATCAACGGTAAACGGACACGCTTTGGTAACAAGCGTTCTCACGCCCTTAACTCAAGTCGTCGTAGCTGGAAGCCTAACTTGCAGAAGGTAACCATTTTGGTTAACGGTAAGCCAAAGAAGGTTTACGTTTCAGCACGTACCTTAAAGTCCGGTAAAGTGACTCGGGTTTAATTAAAAATGATGCCGTCCAGTGTGGGCGGCTTATTTTTTTACCTCAAATATTATACCCCCTTAACTACTTTTTGATGGGGTTACTTTTTATTATTAGTGTGCTATGCTATGATATTGTTAATTATTATTGTGTAAAAAACGGTTTGTAAAGAAAATGATTTACTAACAGGGAGGCCATGACGATGGCAGTAAAAATTAAGACAAAAGCGGGAACAATCGACATTGATAACGATGTGATTTCAACCGTTGTTGGTGGTGCCGCTACGGATAATTACGGTGTTGTTGGAATGGCAAGCCGGAACCCGGTTCGCGATGGGGTCAACCAGATCCTGCGCCGGGAGAACTTTAACAAGGGCGTGGTTGTGCGCCAGCAGGAGAACGGAATCGTTGTGGACGTTAATATTATCGTCAGCTACGGGACCAAGATTTCAGAAGTGTCCAAGAGTGTGCAAGCTAAGGTCAAGTACAATCTGGAATCAATGCTCGGTATCACCGCGGACGCCGTGAACGTCTGTGTCCAAGGTGTCCGTTCAACAGAAGACTAGGATGGAACACGGGAGGAAATTTTCATTGGCTGTAACAGAAATTACAAATCTTGAATTCGGCAAGATGGTGCAAGCCGCTGCCGATAAGTTAAACCAACAAGCGGACTTTATTAATTCGCTCAACGTTTTCCCTGTTCCTGATGGAGATACCGGGACGAACATGGCGTCCTCAATGGCGAGCGGTGCCAAGTACGAGCGGGAAGCGGCAAGTGACAACGTTGGCGACCTCAGTGCGGCCCTCGCGAAGGGGCTGTTAATGGGGGCCCGGGGTAATTCGGGGGTCATTCTTTCCCAAATTTTCCGCGGCTTTGCCAAGGCCGCCGCTGGCAAGCAGACCTTGAATGCCCAAGATTTTGTGGACGCCTACGCTAATGGTGCCAAAGTTGCCTATAAGGCGGTGATGAAGCCAACTGAAGGGACGATTTTAACGGTAGTGCGGGAGTCAGCCCAGGCCGGCTTAAACAAGGTCAAGCAGACAGAAGACCTGGTCGAAATCGTCAACACCATTTACGAAGCCAGCAAGACGGCTCTGCAAAAGACTCCCGACCTGCTGCCGGTGCTCAAGGAGGTTGGCGTGGTAGATTCTGGTGGTCAGGGCTTAGTCGATGTCCTGGAGGCCTTTGATGAGTTCCTGAGCGGCAAGGAAGTTGCCAAGAGTGCTGACTATAAGCCGGATCAGGCAGAGGTAGATGAAATGGTTAACGCAATGGACCACCAGAGTGTCCAAGGAAAGCTGGACCCGGCGGACATCAAGTACACTTATTGTACTCAGATGCTGGTTCGCCTGGGGAAGGGAAAGGAAGTAACCAAAAAGTTTGATTACGATACTTTCTACAACTACCTGGCTAAACTTGGTGACAGCCTGCTAGTCTTAAATGACGACCAGGTGGTCCGGGTTCACGTTCACACTGAACATCCCGGCCAGGTCCTGTCCTGGGGTCAGGAATTCGGTGACCTGCAGACGATTGAAATTCATAACATGGTCTGGCAGCAGGAAGAAATTATGGAACATGATGACGAGGGCGACGCAGCTGCTTCTGATGAGCAGGCATCCCAGCCGGCAGAAACTGAGCCTGCACCAGAAACTGCGGTCATCGCGGTCGCTTCTGGTGATGGGGTGATTAAGCTCTTAAAGAGCCTGGGCGTGACCCACATCATCGGTGGCGGACAGACAATGAACCCTAGCACCCAGGACATCGTGGATGCCATTAACCAGAGTGGTGCCAAGCAGGCGCTGGTCTTGCCGGATAACGGCAATATCTTCATGACGGCTGAACAGGCGGCAGAGGTAGCGGAAATCCCAACCCGGGTCGTGCACGCCAAGACGATTGCCCAAGCGATGGCGGCCCTGCTGGATTACAACCCGGAAGAGGATTTGGCTACTAACCAGCAAAACATGGAAGCCAACGTCGGCAACGTTGCCAGTGGGGAAGTGACCCACGCTGTTCGGGACACCACCATTGACGGTCAGGAGATCAAGAAGAATGATTACCTTGGAATCGTCGATGGCAAGATCGTCGAAACCAATCCGGACCTCGAAGCAACCGCAATTGAAATGGTCAAGAAGATGCTAGACGAGGACAGTGAGATCGTGACGATCCTCTATGGAGAGGACGGTACCGAAGAAACTGCCCAGGCGATTAAAGCGGCCGTGGAAGAAATCGACGACGAACTTGACATTCAGATTTATGAAGGTGGACAACCGGTTTACCCTTACCTGATTTCAGTTGAGTAGATCGCCAGCAGACTAAAGTAAGCAGTGAGGTTGGAATTTCCCAGCCTCTTTTTATGTAGTAAGGAGGGGTGGAGATGAAGAGCTTACAGGACCCGGTAGCGGCGTTGAAGGGCGTGGGCCCCAAGCGGGCTGCAGATTTAGCAACCCTGGGGATTGATACGGTTGAAGATCTCCTGACTTACTACCCGAGCCGTTATGACGACGTTACCCCGGCAGACCTTGATAACGTTCAGGACCGGCAGCGGATTACTACCCAGGGGACGGTGGTGTCGGAACCGCTCCTCTCCCACTTTGGCTACCGGCGAAGTCGCCTCAGCTTCCGCCTTCAAGTCGGCCCGCGGGTAATTATGGTCACCTTTTTTAACCAGGCCTACCTGGCCAAGCGGGTGGCACTCGGCCAGACCGTCACGGTGATGGGCAAGTGGGATGCCCAGCGCGCTCAAGTAACGGCGAATAAGTTTCTCGCCGCTGGGGCGCAGGACAGCGGTGATTCGGGCGCCATTTACCCGGTTAATAAGCACATCCGGCAGGCGACGCTACGGGGGTTAATTCGGCAGGCGTTTGACGAATACCAAAACGTCATCCCGACGCTCTTGCCCGCCCCCCTTCGCCAGCACTACCGCCTACTAGACCGGCGAACAATGATTAAGGCTCTCCACTTCCCGGAGAACGTAGGTCAGGCCAAGGCCGCGCGGCGGACGGCCGCCTACGAAGAGTTCTTCCTCTTTCAGCTGCGCTTGCAGGCAATTCGCCAGGCCCGCCGGCACGCGGACGGAAATCCAATCTTATACCATAACGATGAATTAAAGAACTTTATTGCGGGAATTGGTTTTGAGCTGACCGGGGCGCAAAAGCGGGTTGTGAACGAAATTTGCCGGGACCTGCGCGCTCCTTACCAGATGAACCGGCTCTTGCAGGGGGATGTCGGCTCGGGGAAGACGATTGTCGCGGCGATTGCCATTTACGCCACCATTACGGCGGGCTACCAGGCGGCCTTGATGGCCCCGACGGAAATATTAGCGGCCCAGCACGCGGAAAAGCTGGCCCGGACCTTTGCGGGGACCCACGTTCACGTCGGCCTGCTGACCGGGTCATTAACTGCTAAGCAGCATCGTGAGCTCGTCGGGGCGATTAAGCGGGGTGAAATCAACCTCGTGATTGGGACCCACGCGCTGATCCAGGACGACGTTGAGTACGCCAACCTGGGGCTGGTGATTACCGACGAACAGCACCGCTTTGGGGTCAACCAGCGTCAACTCTTGCGGGAGAAGGGGGACCAGCCGGATGTCCTGGCGATGACGGCAACCCCGATTCCCAGAACCCTGGCAATCACTGCGTACGGAGAAATGGACGTCTCCGTGATTGATGAATTGCCGGCGGGGCGGAAACCGATTGAAACCTGCTGGCTAAAGCTCAACCAGCAGAGCGAGGCCCTCCACTTCCTGCGTGACCAGCTAGCAGGGGGAGCCCAGGTCTATATCGTGAGCCCATTGATTGAAGAATCGGCGGCCCTTGACGTCCAAAACGCCACCGACCTGTATAATGAGTTGGCAGAATATTTCCAGCCCCGTTACCAGGTCGGCTTGCTGCATGGCCGGCTGTCCGCTGAGGAAAAGGACCGGGTAATGCACAAGTTCCAGCAGGGTGAATACCAGCTCCTGGTTTCGACCACGGTGATTGAGGTCGGGGTCGATAACCCGAACGCGACGGTGATGATGGTTTATAATGCCGACCGCTTTGGCCTGGCCCAGCTTCACCAGCTGCGGGGCCGGGTTGGTCGTGGCGACCGACAGAGTTATTGCCTGTTGCTGGCCGACCCGAAGACGGACGAAGGCCAGGAACGGATGAAGACGATGGTGGAAACCAACGATGGCTTTGTGGTGGCCCAGCGTGACCTGGAGCTGCGGGGGTCGGGAGATGTTTTGGGCAATAAACAGTCGGGGATGCCGGAATTCAAAGTCGGGGACCCGGTTGGCGACCTTAAAATGCTCCAGATAGCGCGGCAGGACGCAACCGACCTCCTGCGCACTCCCCACTGGGACGAACAGGATGATAACCAGCCGCTGGTGTTGTATTTGCAGCGCCACCAGCTTGAAACACACTTTGATTAAGGAGTCGATAATAATGAAAATTGCTGTTGATGCGATGGGTGGCGACAACGCCCCCCAGGCGATTATTGCGGGGGTTGAACGGGCCCGTGACCAGTACCCTGACCTGGAATTTCAGCTGTTTGGCGACCCGGCGAAGGTCAAACCGCTGATCAAGAATAGTGAGCGGCTGACCCTGCTGGCGACCACCGAAGAAATTACGATGGGCGAAGAACCGGTCCGGGCCATTCGGCGCAAGAAGGATTCCTCAATCGTCCGGGCCGCCCGGGCAGTTAAGGAAGGCAGTGCGGACGCCTTTTTCTCGGCCGGCAACACCGGGGCGGTGCTGGCCGCAGGGATTTTTATCGTCGGCCGCATTAAGGGAATTGACCGCCCTGGCTTGACCAGTATTCTGCCAATTACCCAGCCCGGAGCCGCCCGGCAGAGCTTTGTCTACCTGGATACCGGGGCGAATGCGGAGAGCAAGGAACGCAACCTGGTACAGTATGGCTATCTCGGCAAGTTCTATGCCGAAAACGTCCTGGGAGTTGCCAATCCCCGGATTGCCCTCTTGAATAACGGGGCTGAAGAGGATAAGGGCGACCAGCTGCACAAGGCCGTTTGGCAGCAACTAAACGCGGCGGCTGACTTAAACTTTGTGGGGAATATTGAATCTGGCGACCTCCTGGTTGGCAAGGCCGACGTGGTGGTCAGTGATGGCTGGACCGCTAATGCCGCCCTCAAGGCAACCGAGGGAACTGCCAAGATGATGCTGATCCTGATTAAGGACGGCATTTTAACCGGCGGCTTGCGGGCTAAGCTGGGCTACCTGCTCTTAAAGCCGGTCTTTCATCAGATCGGGAAAAAGATGAGTGCGTCGACATACGGCGGGGCGGTCCTATTAGGCTTAAAGGCGCCTGTGGTAAAAACCCATGGCTCCTCGGATGCCACTGCGGTTGCCAATACGATTAGCCAAATTCGGACAATGCTGAGCTCTGGGGTGATCGAAAAAACGGTTGACTTTTTTGGCCGGCAGGCGGTAGTGGACAAGCAGGCCAAAAACGAATAGAATAGGATTCGGATTTAATAAAGAGAGGTTATTTACCATGGCTGAAAATGATAAACGTACACAAATTTTTAACAAGGTTTCGGAAATCGTGGCGGATCACTTTGACATTGACCGGGCAAAGATTACCGATGATTTGAACCTGAAGACCGACCTGGACGCCGACTCAATCGATTTTGTCGAATTCGTCCTGGAACTGGAAGACACCTTTAACGCAGAAATTGCCGACGATGAAGCAGAAAAGCTCAGTACGATTGGTGAAGTGGTGGACTACATCGACCAGCACACCGCTGACTAGGATAATTGCGCACTGGCCCTAACTGGGTGAGCGCGCCTGCTTTGCTAGCCGCGTGGTGAAAGTCAAAGAGGTTGGGGACAGCTCAACCTCTTTACTATTTTAAATGGCGAAACGCCTGCGCTGGCCGGACTTGTTTAGTATAATAGGAAAGAATGTAATTTTTAGAATGAGGAAGAAAGGAATCTAAACATGATCGAAGAACTACAAGACTACTTGGCCAAGGAATTTGACATTCATTTTTCTGATCCGCGCCTGTTGGCCGAGGCCTTTACCCAGGCTTCGTACGTTAACGAGCACCCCAACCAGAATTTGAAGTTTTATGAACGGATCGAATTTCTTGGCGATGCCGTGTTGGAACTGATCGTTTCAGAATATATTTATAAACGGTACCCGGAATTGCCCCAGGGCCGGCTGACCCGGTTGCGGGCCGCCATGGTGTGTGAGGATAGCTTCTCTAAGTTTGCCAAGGAATGCCACTTTGACCAGTACATTCGCCTAGGTCACGGGGAGGAACTCGCGGGTGCCCGCCAGCGGCCGGGACTCCTGTGCGACATTTTCGAATCCTTTGTCGGGGCCCTCTACTTAGACCAGGGCCGGCCAGCAGTTGAAAAATTTGTTCAGCGGGTGATCTTTCCCAAGCTGGACATGGGCTGGTTTGACCACGCCGTTGACGCCAAGACCAGCCTGCAGGAGTTCCTGCAACGGGACGGCGACGTGCTGATTGAATACCACCTCCTAGAAGAGAGCGGGACCGAGAACAATCCTGCTTTCCACGTCGACGTGGCTGCGGATGGCCAGGTTATTGCGGATGGTCAGGGATCGTCGAAAAAGCAGGCTGAGATGCAAGCTGCCCAGCGGGCGCTGAAAAAATTGCGGGCAAAAAAGTAATGTGAGTGGAAGTTAGTATGCGATTATTGTCATTAACAATTGACGGCTTTAAGTCATTTGCCAACAAAACAACGATAAAGTTTGAGGAGGGGATGACTGGGATTGTCGGTCCAAACGGGAGCGGTAAGAGCAACATTATCGAAGCCATCCGGTGGGTAATGGGGGAGCAATCTGCCCGGCACCTGCGGGGGGATAAGATGGTGGACGTGATTTTCAACGGTTCGGCTGGCCGGGTCCCATTAAACCGGGCCCTGGTCTCGATTACCTTTGATAACAGTGATCACTACCTCGCCAGCGACTTTAACGAACTAACCATTACCCGGAAGCTTTTTCGCAACGGCGACAGTGAGTACCTGCTGAACGGCAACAAGGTCCGCTTAAAGGACATTGTGGACCTCTTTATCGACTCCGGACTCGGCCGGGAATCGTTCTCGATTATTTCTCAAGGTCGGATCGAAGCTATCTTTAACGGGAAGCCGGAAGACCGGCGGGCCATTATCGAAACCGTCGCCGGGGTTGCCAAGTACCGCAAAAATAAGCAGACCGCAGAACGGCGCCTGGAGCAGACGATGGACAACCTCAACCGGGTCAATGATATTATCAGTGAATTAGCGAGTCAGCTGGAGCCGCTAGCTGACCAGAGTGCCCTGGCGAAGGACTACCTGGAACAGAAGGGCCAGTTTGACCGCCTGGATCAAACCCGGCTGGTTCGCAGCTATGACCGCCAACACAAGCAGCTCGACCAGGCCCAGGGCAAACTAGCGGATTCGCGAAAATTAGTTGCCCAGTACCGGCAAAAGACGAAGACCGCTGATGCCGAGTTGGAACGGCGTAAACAGCAGCGGGCCGCCTTGCAGCAGCAAAAAGACGGGATCAACCAGACGATCTTGCGGCAAACGCAACTGATTGCTGACTACCACAACCAGCAGTCGATTTCGACGGTCAAGCAGCAGCAGCAAAAACAAGAACAGCAGCGCCTGACTGACCAAATTACTGCTAACGAACAGGAACAAGCCCGGCTGCAGGAGCAGCTAGCCGGAGTTAGGCATGATTTAACCACCCACCAGGCCGCAATGGCTGACCACCAGCAGCAGCTTCACCAGGCTGAACAGCAAACTGCCAGTGAACGGCTGCAACAGCTCCAGGCTCGCCTGGAGGAGCTGCGCAGCCAGCAGATTGAGCTCCTTCAGCAACAGACGACCCTGCATAACCAGGCGAACTACCTTCAGGAGAATCACCAGCAGGTACTGAATGTGCAAAAGGAGAGTGCGGCCGAGCTGACCGCGCTCAAGGAGAAGCAAACCGCCCAGCAGCAGGAACTAACCGCTCAGCGGACGAAGCTGGCCCAGCAACGGCAACGAGTTACGGCGACCAACCAGGAAATTGCTGATGTGCAGGCCCAGCTTGGGCAACTGACCAAGCGCTACCAGGACCAGCAGCGGAAGTGGTACCAGCTGCTGGGGGATGCACACTCGACCGCGGCCCGGATCAAGGACTTCCAAGCTCGTGAGGATGACTATGACGGTTACTATCACGGTGTCCAAAGTGTCCTGCGGAACCGTCAGCAGTTTCCGGGCTTAGCCGGAGCAGTTGGCGAGTTAATCACAACCCCGGCTGAAGTAACAACGGCGATTGAAACCGTTCTTGGCGGTCAGCTCCAGCAGCTGGTGGTGGATAGCCAGGCTACCGGGAAGGAGATCATCCGTTTCTTAACGCGGCAGCGTGCGGGGCGGGTAACGATCCTGCCCCTGGATACGCTCCGGAGCCGTCGACCGTTGACGGTTTGGGCGGCTTTGGAAGGAATGGCTGGCTATGTGGGCCGCGCGACTGACCTGATTCAGTATGACCAGCGCTACCAGCTAATTATTGACTACCTGCTGGGAAATACGGTGGTAGCTGATAACCTGGATAATGCGACCGCCATCGCTCGCGCCGGCCGCCACCAGGTCCGGGTCGTGACACTTGACGGGCAGCTGATCAACGCCAGCGGAGCAATGACTGGGGGAGCAAACCGTCACCAGCGGGCCGGGGTCCTGACCCAAAAGCAGACCGGCCAACAGCTCGCGGCCCTCCTGGCTGAACAGCAGCAACACGCTAAGCAGGCAGAGGACGCGGTTGCTAAACTCCAGGCGTCCCAGCAGCGCGGCCAGGCTAAATTAGCTGACTTGCAGGCCACGGCCCAGGAACAAGCAGACGAACTGCGGGCAGCGGAGGCGGGCCTTAACCGGCTGGCTGACCAGGCCTGCACGACTGAGCAGCGGATTGATGCCCTGCAATACCAGGCTGATGAACAGACCTCCCGGCACGGTTCCTACCAGGACCAGCTTCAGACGAATACGACGGCCCAGCAGCAAATTGATGAGCAGCTGGCGACGGTAAAGGAGCAGACTACGGTTGTTAACCAGCAGATTACCCAGCTGCGGCAAAATGCGGACGCGCAGAACGACCAGGTCCACGAGCTCCAGCAGTGGCTAGCGGTTGCCAAGGAACGTCAGCAGCAGTACCAGCGCCAGCTAACGACGCTGGAAGAGCAGCTGACCCGGCTTAAAACTACCGCTGCCGGCTTCAACCGCCAGCTTCGCCAGTTAGAAGAGCGTGCCCAACAACAGGGGAGCCATGGTGAAGATACCGCCACTGCGCTTGCAACGGCCAAAGCGGCCCTGACGGATGCCCGGCAGGAACTGGCTGCTACTGACGAGCAGCTAGCCACTTTGGCCGACCAGCTGACGGCCGCGGAAAATAAGCAGGAACGGTTGGTGGCGCTGGAACGGGCGGCGCTTGATGACCTGAATTCCCTGAACGAGCAACGGGTCCGCTGCGAGGGCCAGCTCGACCAGCTGCTCAACCAGCTCCGGGACCACCATTCATTGACGATTGCGGCGGCCCGGCAAAAAGCTGACCAGCAGATTAGCGATGGTGACCTGGCCCGGCGGCTAAAGCTCCTGCAACGGGGCCTCGACGAATTAGGGGAAGTCAACGTCAGCGCAATTGAGGAATACGACCGGGTCAAGGAACGCTATGACTTCCTGGCTGGCCAACAGCAGGACCTCACGGAGTCCCGCAACCAGCTCCAGCAGACGATGGACGAGATGGATGGCGAAGTTAAGCAGCGGTTTATGGCTACCTTCAAGGAAGTTTCGGCGGCGTTTGACGAAACCTTCCGCCAGATTTTTGCCGGTGGCCGGGCGAAGCTGGAGTTGACTGACCCCCACGCCCTGCTGACGACCGGGGTGGACATCATGGCCCAGCCGCCGGGAAAGAAGAACCAGCACCTGAACCTCCTGTCCGGGGGCGAACGGGCCCTGACGGCAATTACCCTCTTGTTTGCCATCCTAAAGGTGCGGCCCGTACCGTTTGCCATTTTGGATGAACCGGAGGCGGCCCTGGATGAGGTCAATGTCCAGCGGTTTGCTAACTACCTTCAGCGTTTTGGCAAGCGGGGGCCGCAGTTTATCGTGATTACCCACCGTAAGGGAACCATGATGGGGGCAGACGTCCTCTATGGGGTGACGATGCAAGAATCGGGGGTATCAAAGATGGTTTCGGTAGACGTGATTGATACCTTGAATGACCAAGAAGAGTAGGAGGAATCAGAATGGGATTATTTGATATTTTCCGCCGCCACAAAAAGGCCGCGGAAGCACCAGCCAGTGAGAGCACCGCTTCTGAGTCGCTGACGACTGCGGTATCGACCCACAGCTCGATGACCACGGCGGCCAGCGCTTCCGCCAGCGGTAGCACTAGTCGGCAGGCTAGCATGGCGAGCACGGCCGGGTCAGGGATGACCTCCCAATCGCTTAGCGCCAGTTTAAGCACCAGCCAGGCAGCGTCACTCAGCCAGTCTGGGCCGGCGGCTAGCACCAGTGATTCGGTGAGCGCCAGCGTCGCTAGTCAGAGGCAGAGTGCCGGCAGCGTGGCTACTAGCAGTTCTTTGCCGGCCCCAGCTTCGACGGCGGAGGGTACTGACCAGGCTCCGGCGAGCGAGGAACCA
The DNA here is from genome assembly GCF_000160835.1 of Limosilactobacillus antri DSM 16041. Taxonomy (GTDB): domain Bacteria; phylum Bacillota; class Bacilli; order Lactobacillales; family Lactobacillaceae; genus Limosilactobacillus; species Limosilactobacillus antri. The sequence continues at coordinate 535,060 of NZ_GG700732.1, read as the reverse complement.
GCGGCGGACCAGCAGGAAAAGAAATACGATCGCGGTCTGGAAAAGTCGCGGACCGGGTTCGGCGCGCGGCTAAACCGTTTCTTGGCCAGCTTCCGGCACGTTGACGAGGACTTTTTTGACGACCTGGAAGATATGCTAATTGAGTCTGATGTCGGCTACGATATGGCAATGAAACTCAGCGACAGCCTTCGTGAAGAGGTCAAGCTGGAAAACGCCAAGAGCAAGCAGGAAGTTTCCAACGTAATCATTGAAAAGATGGTCGACCTCTACGAAGAAGCGGGGCGGAATGAAAATCCGGACCTGCAGATGGCGGCCCAGGGGCCAACTGTGATCATGTTTGTCGGTGTTAACGGTGCCGGAAAAACGACGACCATCGGGAAAATGGCGGCCCTCTTTAAGCGCCAGGGCAAGAAAGTTCTCCTGGCGGCGGCCGATACTTTCCGGGCGGGAGCGACCGAACAGCTGGACGTTTGGGCCCAGCGGGACGGGGTCGACATTGTGACCGGCCCGGAAAATGGTGATCCGGCGGCCGTGGTCTTTGATGCGGTCCAGAAAGCAAAACGGGAGGACTATGACGTCCTCTTCGTTGACACCGCCGGCCGGTTGCAAAACAAGGTCAACCTGATGAACGAGCTGGCGAAGATGAAGCGGATCCTGACCCGGGAAATTCCGGATGCGCCGCATGAAGTCCTACTGGTTCTCGACGCGACAACCGGGCAAAACGCCTTGAACCAGGCCAAACTCTTCAAGCAGAGTACTGACGTGACGGGAATTGTCCTAACTAAGCTTGACGGGACCGCCCGTGGGGGGATTGTCCTCGCCATCCGCAACGAACTCCACCTGCCGGTCAAGTACGTTGGCCTGGGTGAAAAAGTGGACGACCTGCAGAAGTTCAACGCTAGTGACTTTGTTTACGGCCTCTTCAAGGGGCTCGTAGAGGTCGATTAGGGGCGTCGCAATGGAAATCGAAAAAAATTATCGGATCAACTCCTTATTTGAGTTTTACCAACCATTGCTGACCAAAAAGCAAAACGACTACTTAGAGCTGTACTATGGGGATGACTATTCACTGGGCGAAATCGCGGAAAACTTTAACGTGAGCCGCCAAGCCGTGTATGATAATATTAAGCGGACGGAAAGCATCCTTGAGGATTACGAAAAAAAGCTGCACCTTTATGCTGAATTTCAAGCCCGCAACCAGCAGGCGGACGAGATTCAGCAGTATGTCCGCGCCCACTACCCGGATGACGGGCGGCTCAATGAATTGGTCAGCCACTTAGAGAGTTTGGAGGAAGAATAATCAATGGCATTTGAAGGATTGACTGAACGCCTGCAAAAGGCGATGGAAAAACTCCGGCGTAAGCCAAAAGTAACGGAAGCCGACCTGCGGGAAACGATGCGGGAAATCCGCCTGGCCCTCCTGGAGGCCGACGTCAACTTCACGGTGGTGAAGGACTTTGTCAAAACCGTGCGGGAAAAGGCGGCCGGTGCCGAGGTTCTCAAGGGCCTGAACCCCGCCCAGCAAATTGTCAAGATCGTCAATGACGAGCTGACGAAACTGATGGGGGAAGAGGCAGTACCCCTAAATAAGGCGGCCCACATCCCCACCGTCATTATGATGGTCGGGCTGCAAGGGGCTGGTAAGACGACCACCGCCGGCAAATTAGCCTTACGCTTGAAAAATGAGGACCACGCCCGGCCAATGTTTATCGCGGCCGACGTTTACCGGCCCGCTGCGATCACCCAGCTGCAGCAAGTGGCGGCGCAAATCGACGTACCGGTCTTTGAAAAGGGAACCGACGTGGATCCTGTGGAAATTGTCCGTGAGGGAATGGAAGTTGCCAAGCAGAACCATAATGACTACGTGATTATCGATACTGCCGGGCGCTTGCAAATTGACGAACAGCTGATGGATGAGCTGGCAAACATCAAGGAGCTGGTCCACCCGGACGAAATTCTCCTGGTAATCGACTCAATGACCGGGCAGAACGCGGTGAACACCGCCCAGGGCTTTGACGACAAGCTTGACATTACCGGGGTTGTCTTGACCAAGCTTGATGGGGATACCCGTGGTGGGGCCGCCATGTCAATCCGGGCCGTCACGGGCAAGCCGATCAAGTTCGTCGGTGAAGGGGAAAAGATGTCCGACCTGGACGTCTTCCACCCCGACCGGATGGCCTCCCGAATCCTCGGGATGGGGGACATGATGACCCTGATCGAGAAGGCCCAGAAGAACTTCGACGAGGAACAGGCCCAGGAAACGATGGACAAAATGCGGGAGAATACGTTTGACTACAACGACTTTCTTGCCCAGATGGACCAGGTCACCAAGATGGGTCCACTGGAAAATATTCTCAAAATGATGCCGGGAATGGCGAACAACCCGGCGCTGAAGAACGTCAATCTGGATCCCAAGCAGTTTGCCCATATCAAGGCAATCGTCCTCTCCATGACCCCCGCGGAACGAGAGAACCCCGACCTGATGAACCCAAGTCGCCGGCGGCGGTTGGCTGCCGGATCCGGCCGGCCAATCGTTGAGGTGAACCGGATGATCAAGCAGTTCAACCAGATGCGCAAGATGATGAAGCAGGTCACGAATGGGAACATGAGTGGGATGCAGAACCTCTTTGGCGGCCAGATGCCCGGGGGGAAGATGGGACAGATGGCGATGAGCCGGATGGCCCGGAAGATGAAAAAGGATAAGGCTAAGCGGATTAAGAAACTCCGCAAGCTGCGGAAGAAGTAAAGCGCGCGGAGCATAACGGTAGCTACAACGGCGGCGTTATACCTCCGCTATCTAATAAGCACCACCATGGCGTCAGAATTTGACAGCCCTGGTGGTGCTTTTATAATCCAGTAGTTGCCACGGGCTCGATCTGGCAGTTTTCAGCTGGTGAACTTTTTGCTGCTGACCGGCTGGTTTGTGGTTGCCATTGGGGGCGGAATGGAATATTATAAACCTGTTTTAAGATTAGTTAAGGGGGATTCATAATGGTTTCGCGTAATAATTACCAGCATGGATTGGTTCGGCAGCCGCACTATGGCTTACGGAAGCTGGGAATTGGAGTGGTATCAGTCCTGTTGTCAACCAGCATTTGGCTGGGAATGACGGGGGATGCCCAAGCGGCAGCGAACGCAACTCCGGATGGTGCTCAGGTGAACGGTGTGCTGGGGGAATCGGCAGCCGCGCACCAGGAGACTAAGGAGGCTCCCGCTGTTTCTAGCGTTAATGCGCCGGTGAGCGCCGTTCCTGACGCTGTGACACCGACGACGTCAATTGATAGCCAGGTTGGCCAGAGCATCACGGTGACTAATCATACGGTTACTGAGGCACCGGGAGATCGGAATACTGGTAATCCGGGAACGGTTACCCTGCACCTGGGCTTGACAATTCCCGCGACGGCAATTAGCCATTTACAGAACGGTGATTACATCAACGTCAAACTTGGCCTGCCCTACACGACGGCTGACGGGCAGCATGAGGTGTTCAGCTACGGCGCAGTCAACGGCAGCAACCAGGTCCCGCTGTGGTACGGGGGACAAATCATCGGCTACGTTCTGCCCGCGGGGAATCTGGCGAGTTACCAGCAATCGGTTCCAGGTGCCGGTGCCACCAGCAGCGACCCCCATTGGCAGGTTGTCGCTAACCAGAATGATAATGTCCTGACGAACGCCGGCAGCAATGGCTACTATCAGATTGTCTTTAATGCCGTTTTAGGCAACTACTTCCGTAATCATCAGGGCACGCCGGGTGCGTTGACCTTTAATACGGACTTAGTTTGGTACAACCCCAGCAGCAACGGTGACAAGAAGCTTTTGCCGCCGAGCCAGGCGCTTGTTTTATATGCGGCGGCTGCCAACGTGGATCATTATGCACCTAGTGCCGATTTGCAGATTGGCGGCCAGCATTATGCCAGTGGAATCAGCCTCCGGGTTGTGAAGGCTGCGGAAGTCGAAACGGTGCCGGTTGCAACGAAGATCACCTGCAGCGACCATACTGGTGCGCTTGCGGCCCACACCTGGGTGAAGAATGGCAACCGGGAGTACCTCAAGCTGGTAAACCCGACCCAAAGCGTCGGCATTTCGCTCGACAACGTGGGCACGGAATTTACGATTACGGTTACCAAGCCGGCAGGCAATGCGGCGGTCAAAACTAACTTTGTCAGTGCCGCGGACCTGCAACGGGAACTGCAGAAAATCATTGTTCCGGTGACCACGGGCAAGCCAGCCGAGCTGTCCGACCAGTTAGCGGGGGCAACCGGTTTTTACCTGACTAAGCAGTATATTTACCAAAAACCGGTGGTCACGGTGAAGAGGACGGATAATGGGCCTGATGAAGCAAGCTACCACGTCACCATTGGCGGGGCCTATGCAGGCTTTCGTTCGACCAACAGTGATGGTAGCTCACCGGTCACCCTGCTGACTTGGGAGCCGACCGATCCGGTTGCGCTGCTGCCGGGCAACAATATCCGAAATTATCAACAGGACCAGCAGGAGATTACTTACGGTGACCGGCCGGGACATTGGCTGGGCGGCTATTCGGTTCAAAACGCGGCGGTTCGCGAGTATCTGAATAGCCATCCTTGGCACGTCCAGGTTGTTAGTCGGGGGCAGACAAAGTATGACGCAGACTGGGGTTACTGGATCGACATTCACAACGACCTCAAGCCCGTGAGTCGGGCCTATGTCGACTCGACCTACTACGGCTTCGTCAACCAGGTGATTTACTTCGTTGATGGGCAGGGCCGTGCGATGAAGGGACCAGCTGGGGAGGAGCTCCCCGCGGTCCATCGGCAGGTGACCTTTACCAGTAAGACCGGCCAAGTCGGCAGCTACCAGACTAGCGACCGGTTTACGGCGGTTGAACTTCCGGTAATTCCCGGCTATACCGCCTACCGGGGCGTCCAGTCAGCGAGCGGCCAGCTGGAAGTGGTTAATGGCCAGGCCGCAACAACCGGGGCGCCAATTCACCAGGCTGGCCAGGAGGCACCGTTTGAATTCCCTCACGCGGACTTCGTGGAGTACGTTGTTTATAAGTCCACTGACCAGGCGACTGCGCACTTGCGCTTTTACGACGATACCGCCCACCGCTTTATTCCGGGAATGCCGGAGTTGACCATTCATGGGGCGGGGAATACGCCAATCACCTTTACGGTGCCCGGCAGCTATGACCTGCGGAACTATGACTATGCCGGAACCTATGTGGGGGATGACCCTCGCAATACGGCCCGCCCGGTAAGTGGAGCGACACTGGCCCAGCTCAATTTTGGCGATTTTGCCACCGCTCCGCACACGGACCAGTATTTCATTGCCCACTTCACGCACCGGACCATCCCGGTCAGCGGTCAACGGACGGTGACGGAAACGATCCACTACGTTGACACAGCGGGCCGCCAGCTGCTGCCGGATCATCAAGTCCAGCTGTCCTTTACGCAGACGGGTTACCGCGATTTAGTTACCGGTGCCGTTACGAGCAGCTGGTCTGGACCGCAAACCTTCCCGGCGGTAATCTCGCCAGCCCTTGCCGGCTACCTGCCGAATCTTCCGGCAGTGGCGGCCGTCCTGGTTAGCCATGCGAGTGCTGATGTTGACCGAACGGTGGTCTATTGCCCGGCTTCAACGCCGCAGCCAGTGCCAACCCCAACTCAGCGACCGGGGTACCCCGGCATGAGGGGCGGGCAGGTTCCTCCCATCATTCAAGCTGCGCGCCGCGAGCAACCGACTGCTCACCAGCTGCCCCAAACCGGGAGCCGGTCAGGGATCCTTGCCGTCGGCCTGGCCGCTCTCGCCGCTTCGTTCGGCCTTGCCGGTAGCCGGCGGAAAAATAATTAAGCCTGTCAAGAAAAACTACTTTACATTCTCCGGGAAGACTGGTATATTATTACCTGTTAAAAGAAATCAGGGAGGTGCAAAAATGTCTGTTAAAATTCGTTTAAAGCGTATGGGTTCTAAGAAGCGTCCTTTCTACCGGATCGTCGTAGCCGACTCACGTTCACCACGTGATGGTCGTTTCATTACCGCTTTAGGTACTTACAACCCATTGACTACTCCTAAGGAAGTCAAGTTTGATGAAGATGCTGTTATGGAATGGCTCCAAAAGGGTGCTCAACCATCCGACACCGTTCGTAACATGCTTCAAAAAGCTGGCGTTATGCAGAAGTACCACGAAGCCAAGTACGCAAAGAAGTAAGTGATGATTTATCATGACTGAGACAAACATAGAGACGCTGATTCGTAGTCTAGTTACCCCGCTGTTGAAACATCCTGAGGCATTGACGATTTCCCAAACGGATGGTGGGCGCTACCACCAATACATTGTCAACGTCCACCAAGCAGATGTTGGGCGCCTGATTGGCCGCCAGGGTCACGTTGCCGCAGCGTTGCGGACAGTCGTTGAGGGTGCGCGTTCTCGGCGTTCCAACTCTAAGAAAGTCCGGTTACTGATTAATGATCATCGTCACTAAATAAAAACTCCCACACCAACCCTGTGGGAGTTTTTATCATTTTTAGGAGGATAAGATGCAGTTTTATAATGTTGGTAAAATTGTCAACACCCACGGTATCCGCGGTGAGGTCCGGGTCCTGCCTACCACGGACTTCGTCAAGGAGCGCTTTGCACCCCAGCAGAAGCTCTACCTGCAGGAAGCGGACGGCCCGTTAGAATTAACGGTTGAGGGGGCTCGCCAGCATAAGGGCTTTATTCTGGTGAAGTTTGCTGGCTACGATAACATTAACGCGGTGGAGGGCTTTCGCGGTCATGAACTAATGGTGAGTGCGGCAGACCAGCAACCCTTAGAAGACGGCCAGTATTACTACCACCAGATTATTGGCCTGGCGGTGAAGACGGTCGCGGGTGAAGAGCTCGGCCGGATCAAGGAGATCCTTGCCCCGGGAGCAAATGACGTCTGGGTTGTTGAGCGTCCGGGCAAAACCGACCTCTTGCTCCCGGTAATTGACGACGTGGTTAAGCGGGTCGATCTGGACCAGGGCCTGGTTACCGTAGAATTAATGGAGGGACTGGAGTAATGCGGATTGATGTTTTAAGTTTATTCCCAAAGATGTTCCATGCGACGATGGGCGAGTCAATTATCGGTAAGGCGCAGGAGAACGGCTTCTTGGACCTGCAAGTAACCGACTTTCGCGATTACACCACCGACAAGCACAACCACGTCGATGATGCGCCATTTGGCGGGGGCGCAGGAATGCTCCTCCAGCCTCAGCCGATTTTTGACGCGATGGACGCAATTGAAAAGGAAACGGCGGGCAAGTATCCTCGGGGGCGGGTTATCCTGATGGATCCGGCCGGCCGGCGCTTTGACCAGGATTATGCCCAGGAGCTGGCTCAGGAGGAACACCTGACCTTCATCTGTGGTCATTACGAGGGCTATGACGAGCGAATCCGTCAGCTGGTGACTGATGAGGCGTCGCTAGGGGATTACGTCCTGACCGGGGGGGAATTAGCCGCGATGGTGATGATTGACGCCACCGTTCGCTTTGTCCCCGGTGTCCTCGGCAACATGGCCTCCCCAATGGGTGATTCCTTTAGCAACGGCCTGCTTGAGTATCCGCAATACACCCGACCCGCAGATTTTCGGGGCATGAAGGTACCGGAAGTCCTGACCAGCGGCAACCACCAAAAGATCCGGGAATGGCGGATGAAGGAGTCGCTACGGCGGACCCTGCACCGGCGTCCCGACCTGCTGGAATCAGCCCCGCTCAGTCGGGAACAGCAGCGCCTGCTCGAGGACATTAAGCTGGACGAAGATCCAGACGTGCCGGATTAGGAGGCGGGGCAATGAAAAAGTTGTTTGAACGGTTGCTCTGGAAGCAGGATCCGGCGGTGTACCAGCAAAAAGATGCCAAGTTGACCCCGAGCTTGCGAACGATTGACCTCATCGGCCTGGGTACCGGGATGGTTGTTGGTACTGCGATCTTTACCCTGCCGGGAATCGTGGCGGCTGAGCATACCGGACCCGCCGTGCCCCTGGCCTTTATCGTGGCGGCAATTGGGGCGGGGCTGTCCGCCCTGGCGTATGCCGAAATGTCCTCGGTCCTGCCCTTTGCCGGGTCCGCCTTTTCCTGGATTAACGTCCTGTTTGGCGAATTTTTCGGCTGGATTGCCGGCTGGGCGTTGCTGGCGGAATACTTCATCTCGGTGGCCTTCGTCGCCTCTGGCTGGTCGGCCTATATGCAGGGCTTCTTAGCCAGCCTGGGCATTAAGTTGCCGGCGGCGCTGACTGGGGGCTTTAACCCCGCCCAGGGCTCCTACGTCGATGTCCTAGCGGCGGTCGCCATTCTGGCGGTCGGAATTTTAATTTCCCGCGGGGTTCACCAGGTGAGTCGGATTGAAAACATCATTGTGGCGATTAAACTGCTGGTGATCATTATGTTTATTGTGGTGGGGGCGACCGCTATCCAGGCCCACAATTACGTTCCCTTTATTCCGGCACACCGGCCGGGAACGAGCTTTGGGGGCTGGCAGGGGATCCTTGCGGGAACGGCCCAAATCTTTATCGCCTACGTGGGCTTTGACGCAATCGCGGCCAACACCGCGGAAACGAAGAATCCGCAAAAGACGATGCCCAGGGGACTAATCGGGACCCTGGTGCTCGGGACCGGCTTCTTTATCGCCGTGTCCCTGGTGCTGGTGGGGATGTTTAAGTACTCCCGCTACGCTAACAATGCCGAGCCGGCCGCCTGGGCACTCCGTCAGTCGGGACACTACCTGACGGCCAACTTGTTGTCAGTGGTGGCGATTATCGGGATCTTTTCCGCGCTGATTGCGATCCTGCTGGCGTCCTCCCGGCTAATTTACGCCTTCGGCCGGGATGGCCTCCTCCCCAAGCAATTGGGGGTTGTCAATGGCCGTCACGTTCCTAGTCATGCACTGTGGCTGATTACCGTGTTGGCAATGATTTTAGGGTCGGTCTTTCCGTTTACCTTCCTGGCAACCTTGGTTTCGGCTGGGACCCTGGTGGCCTTTATCTTCGTCTCCCTGGGGATCTATGCTCTGCGGCCACGGGAGGGGCAGGATCTGCCGGATGCCCAGTTTAAGATGCCCTGGTACCCGGTGTTGCCAACGATTTCGGCGCTGTTTTCTGCTGTGATCTTTTGGGGCTTGAACCGGGACGCAAAGATTTTGATGGTTGGCTGGTTCGTGATTGGCCTGCTGATTTACTTTGCTTACGGGATTCGCCATTCGATCATTAACCAGGAGCACCAGAAATAGGCCTTGCAAGTTAACGGAAAATTATGTATAGTAGTTAGTGGCTGTTTAGCCGTGAATAACGGTATTCCGCTGCCCATTGAGGACATGAATGTCGGCGAAAGGAAAGAAATTGTATGCGTCAAAATAAGTTAATCGAAAAGATTACTGCTAGTCAACTGCGTGATGATATTCCGGACTTCCGTGCCGGTGATACTGTGCGGGTTCACGCACGGATCGTGGAAGGTTCCCGCGAACGTATCCAGATGTTTGAAGGGGTCGTAATCAAGCGCCACGGTGCTGGAATCAGCGCTACCTACACTGTACGGAAGATCAGTAACGGTGTTGGTGTGGAACGGACTTTCCCGCTTCACTCACCACGGGTTGCAAAGATTGATGTGCTTCGTCACGGTCGTGTTCGTCGTGCTAAGCTGTACTACCTCCGGGCACGTACTGGTAAGGCTACGCGGATTGCTGAACGTCGTCGCGATGCTGAATAGTAATCCTAATGAAGAGAACCCTTGTGTATCAAGGGTTCTCTTTTACTTTTAAATTAATTATTCTGAACGAAAAATGACATTAAAAAATCTGACAATAGATTTTATTGTCAGATTATTGTCAAAATTACAGTTTATCAAGTTTGCTTGCTTCCTGTTCGACAGCCTTCTCGGTAACGTGTAAATATATCTGCCGCGTAACTTTGCTATCCGCATGACCAACTCGTTGTTGAATAATATAGATGGGGACACCTAATTCTGCTAACTTTGAAATGTGGGTATGACGAAAAATGTGACTGCTCAGAGGTTTGTCTATTTTAAGTTTCTTCTTAGCGGCCCTGAGGAATGAATTAAGCGCGGAGGATTGAACGGGGGTGCCATTGGAGGTGCAGAAGATAAAACCGTTACCACCGGTTTCTGCGATGCGGTCCTGGTAGATTTTAAGAGCTTTCTCTGGAAGAATTACGGATCGGACTGAAGAGGCGGTTTTCGGGTTTGCAGCCTTTTTTTGATCAGTAATTTTTACATGGTCATAGTCTAAGGTACCAGTAATATCTACAACCCAGTGGTTCCCATTTTGATGGACATCATCAAAATTCAACGAGGTAGCTTCGCCAATGCGGGACCCAGTCAAATATAGCCATTCGCACAACTGAGCGTATGTGGTATTATGAGCGTAAGCATATTTGAGCAATGTTTCGAGTTCAGATTGCTCCAGAAATTTATTTTGGATTTTAACTCCGCTGACAGGTGTCTTGTAGTCAATTTCAACCTTGTCGACGGGGTTATTTTTTACATAATTTTGCTTTAGAGCATATTCCATGATTGTGTGGCAAAAATATTTGTACTTAGAAGCATAGCCGCTTGAAATATTTTTGTCACCATACATAAGAGATTCAATGAATTTGGTAATAACCTTAGGCGTAATTTTTTCTATAAGAGCATCATCACCAATAGTGGCACGCATGTTTTTAGCCATTGTTAGATGGTTATAGTAAGTAGAACGCCGAATTCGTGAGGAGGATTCTTTTTCGTACTCATCCAGAACCTGACCCAAGGTAATACCATGAATAATATTGCCCTGTTGAACTTCACTAAGTTTCTGTTCAATCAAACGGTTTAATCTGATCCTCGCTTCTTTCACTGTGCTTTTACGTTTATCAGGAATTCCAATTGTGATTCGTTTTAATTTACCCGTCAAAGGGTCTTTATAGCGTTCCACTAGCCGAAATTTATTCCCAGATTTTTGGATGTACATGAGTATTCTCCTTTCTTGCGAATGTATGTTCTTTGTGATTGCTTTTTAAACCGGTCGAAATCGACCGGTTTAAATTAATTTGCATCAGAAACTAAGATAACGGTATCGCCAACATGAATCATGTCTTCATATTCATTCTTACTTTCAGGCAAGCCACCTGTAATTTCATCTGGATCGACATCAAGGTCTTCTTGAACGGTACCCTTCCATTGTTTCATTGGATCGATTTGCTTTGAGAATAAGTGGGACTGCCTTAATATCCTACTGTACGGATCATTAAGAACTTCTTTTTTGGGTGCATCAGCAATGGACATATTTTGATAAACTGTTGTAACAATGACCCTTCCTTTGAGGTTATCTAGTGTTCCAATTACTTTTCCTGTATCTGGATCTTTAACAGGATCACCGATTTCACCAATAATTTCTAGCTCGTCTCCCTCTGCTAAACCATCACTTTTTCCTGCATTAACAACTATTTGTTTGGTGCTGATTATCTTTGCTACTTTCATTTTTTTCATTTAGTTCACGACCTTCTAAAATATTCATACGTTGTTCTAGCATTGGAAGTTTATTATCAGGAACAAATGCTAGAATTAGGTATTTAAAAATTTGATAATGCTGATTTTCAAAATTTAGTTTTTGGATAATATTTTCTTGAGTGTGGATTTCATTTTGATATATATTTAGCTGGTTCTTTAATCCGGTTCTATTTTCCTTTAATTGTGTAATTTCTTTTGATTTTTGCTTTAGCTTCTTCTTTAGCTTTTTGTTTTTCTTGTTAATGGTTTGATTTCGGTTAGTTAACCTAGCTATATTGATTAATAGGCTTATAATATATGAAAGTGGAATTGAAACAGCAAAAAATATTAAAACTACTGATTTGAATCCATTTAGTATGTTCGTAAAAGAGGCTAGGGCACTGAGGGTGCCTAAGACAGTACAAGGAATACCGCATATTTTTAATGTTCCTGGAGGGAAAATAATATGAGCAAGTCTAATAGTGTCAGCTCCTTTCTGAAAAAACTTAGTTACTGGCAAGCCATTAATTTATACATAACATTGAAGCAAGCTAGCACCGACATATCATTCGAAGACGCTAAAGTAGAAGCATTAACTAAGTATGGTGATGATGATTTACGGTATATGTTGGAAGAAGCAATTAATAGTCCTAATCCTAAGCACCATCAGCAATCATCAAAGTATTCTATTCCGCATTCTCTACATAAGTAGGGGATGCTTTTTTAGTTTTAATGTATTCTTTCCAGAGCTGCTTCATTACTCGGCGGTCATGCTCGGTCACTGGGTGATCGAATGAGATATTATCAAATGCTTTATCTAGTGCTGCGTCATCTAAGCTATTCATATTAACCTCTCATAGAACGAAAATTAATAGGAGAATTACTGGAATAGTAACGAATAAAGTAATAAGACAACCACACCCTGCTATATCATCACCCGTGCTTTTCATCGCATTACCGACTTTCTCTGCTTTTTGGCTAAATTGATATAGTTTATCCTGCTCAAGTATTTTATTGCGGTTATCCTGATTCTGATTAGAATTCAAAAAAGCACCTCCAGACTGTCGAAATAAGCAGTTACTTATAAGCTTCAATAGTTAAATATCATATTAAGAAAAATCAATAACGGTACTGCAATGATCGCAATAAGAACTATTATCAGACATCCCATGCACCCGGTACTATTCTTGTCAGTTTGAATAGGAGGTGTAGTTTGTTGCTGCGGCTCCAGAGCAGGCTCATTACGAGGTTTCTTAAATTCGAGAGCTAGTCGGAATGGTTCTCTGAAAGACTCAACGTGATCGTCCCCGTCTTTGCCAACGATAACTTTTTTATACCTGCCTCCATAGAGCAGGGGAATGCAGGTATAATTCTCTTCAAGGTATTTTTTGATTAGAGAATTAGAACGCGAATTAGTAACACCAACAAGGATAGGATCTGAAAGCGTTGTTGGATGTTGTTCAGGATGCTCGCCAGTTATCGTGTAACCAGGGATAATTCTCTGTAAGAAAACTTGATAGCAATCATCGCGGTATTGCAAGGTACAAACAAATTCGTTCTCTAAAACATGAGTATCAAATTGGTATATTTTTTCGTTAAAGTGAAAATTTAGTATTTTACTATTATTCATGCCGGCGAACGTTTCATAGCCTTCCAAATAAGGTATCAATCTGTCAACGTTGCCCTGATAGTTAGCCGAGTTTACTTTAATTGACATACCTAATAATCCTTGTGAATTTACATAATATTTTTCAGTTTCAGCGCAACAATGTATTCAAGTTTGAATGGAATTCCGAACTGCTCACATAACGTATTTGAGTTATCGGTGGGGATGTCATTATCTCGACAGTAAGCAAGAATAATATCAATTGCTGTTTTATTTGCTTCAAACTCAGTTTTAGAATGAACAGTAAAAGAGTGGTAGTAATTAATACCGTCATCCCCATTGATGATGTGTCCTAGCTCGTGAGCAAACGAAAATGGTACTTCCCATTTATTGTGCCAATTCATATTAATTAAGGCTTTTTTGTATTTACTACTTGCACTTGATGGAAAATCAGGTGGCAGCTCATAAGTTAGTGTAGATGAAATACCATGATCGAATCCGTAATTAATTAGATATGAAATTAATTTATCCATACTAATCCTTCCCATTCATTAGTCTTTTAATAAGGGCCTTATCCTCCTCAGATAGTGGTTTTCCTTGGTAGGTGAAAATGACATCATCATCATCTAAGTCAGCAGTTCTTTGCTTATCACTCTCGTTATTACCGAGTAGATAATCGGTTGAAACGTTCAGGACCTTTGCAACTTTGTCCAGAGCTTCGGTTCCAGGCTTAACCCTTTTCCAAGTGTAGATTGTGTTTTTTCCTAAGCCTGCTTTATCATTCAGAGCTGCCAAAGAAAGCCCCTTTTTTCTAGCTAGAGATTTAGTACGTTCGAATACGTTCATATCAATAATCTTCTTTCTACTCACAGTCGAATTAGTAAATTTACACAGAAAACTATTGACTAATTAGTATATTCACGTAATAATATAGTCGTCAAGTTGTTGATATAGTTTTCTGACAAGTTTTGGAAGCTTGATAAGTCTTTGAATAGAAAAGGTTTCCGAAACTTTTAATTTAAGTTGATATTAGTATATTTACTAAAAATAGTCAATAACTTGTGCAAGAAATATCAGAGGAGGGGAAGAAGATGAGGCAAAGAAAAAAACGCTTCTGGAATTCAGAAACGTTCTGGGAATATGTAGTGCCTCTTGTTGTTAGTTGCTTAGCTTCTATCGGAACAACCCTTTTATTAATAAAACTAGGATGGTTGTGATTATAGAGACGATAATCGGTACTAGGACGCTCTTAAGCAGAAAAGCTTTAATGTCTTCCCATAGATTTTCAAAGTAATGTTGTCCTTGATCCGTTACGATCATATCTACCGGACTGCTATTAATAGGTTGGTGAGTTGTTGGGTTAATTCCTGTTGAATTAGTTACCTTAATCAAATTTTTACTGATTAGTTGTTTTAGATAGTAATTATTTACATCAACAGGTAGTGAGTTAATTGGAATAATGTTATGGTCGTACTTTTTGGAAAGATTAATTAAGTCTTTAAGGAGCTTTCGTTCTTTTTTGACTGTTTCCATTTTTAATCACCTTTGTATTGAACTTGGTTTAAGTATATCAGAAAGGAGGAATGGCAATGCCAGTTGAACAAACCCTTGAACAGTCGGCAGCGACTGTTGAGAAGAAGATTAAGTTGCGGCTAATTGAGCGCAGTATGTCGCAGGTTGAATTGTCTGATCTGATTAAGGAAAACCCGCAATCAGTGAACCGGGCCATCAAGGGATGGACTAACCCCAAGTCGGTTGAGATTCGTAAGAAGATTTACCGAGTGCTGGGGATGTAAGGAGGTGTAAGCAATGAGTTCAAACGTTGGAAATATTGATTCACCTTATCTTTATCAATTTAACCGCGTTGAATTCTGCAAGATTTGGAAGATGGTTCGAGTTGATAAGACTACTGGTGAGGAAGTCGAACAGCCCATGGGTAAAGCGACGTTTTATCGCCGCCGCGATTGGGCCCAGGAGCATTATCCAGAGTGGCGGAAGGTGTTCTTGTATGGTGGCCGTGTGGATCTTCGCGAGTATCAGAAATTCAATGCCTACTATTCTCAGGCAATGTATGAGAAGAAGCAGGATCCCCATTCGAAATATCTTGAGGAGGCTTAGCTTGTTTACGTTTTTATTCGCACTGCCAGCAATTGTACTGGCACTAATTGCGTTGGTATGTATCATCAAGGATTTTTAAGGAGGAAGTTTCAATGACAGGAATGGAAAGAATTCAACAGCTACTCGAGGAAAATGAGTATTCGCTTGCGCAGGTGAACGTAATAAAGATCCGGCTGGGAGATTGGTTCATGGCTGGGGGCGGGCCAAATGACGCTTACGTTTGGCAGCAAGCCCACTACTTGGAGAATCTGGTTAAGTACGGACTAGTTAACCGGGTATCTATTCAGCAACGAGAGGAGGTACACCACTATGAGTAAGATTGCTAATAGTCGATTGACGGCTTTCATTGCAGGGGTATGGGCCTTTTACTGCTATACCCTGGGCCAGATGGACGGGACCATCACTATTCTGCTGGTCTACTTAATCACCGTCTGGAGTTATGGCAGCAAAAAAGACGTTAGTACCCGCCAGCACTAACGCCAAATGAAACTTATTGGAAATAATCATTCGAGGTAATTATATCATGAACGAGCACGATAAGCACACCTACAAAATATTATGCCAACTTCACCTTGAAGAATGCCAGATTTGTCTTGGCAACTTCAAGTATGCAGTGACACTTAAGGAACGTGAAGAAGCAGTGTTGAAGTTAGTTAATCAATCTGCGTGTTTGCACGCGGCCGCAAAGCAATTGGCCCGGTCGGTGTTTGAAGATGACCCTCATTACGGAAGGAGCTGAGGTAGATGCAAGAAGAAGGAACAGCCTTTTTAAGGGAAGGGTATATCGTGGTTGCACCAGATAATCAGCCGAACGAGCGGCGGATTCGTCGCCTGAATGACGGGCAGCTTGACGGTGCCCGGATCCGTTTTGAGTTTGTCGACAACCGATTAGCCAGCACTGACCAGCGCAACCTGTTCTTTGCGTTGCTGGACGACATTGTTGACTGGTCAGGTAATTCTAAACCCGTGATGAAAAAGTATTTTTATGATGAGTTTCAGGAAGAGAATGACGGTCGTGAAATCAGTTTATCCGATGATAGCAACACCACGATGACCGAAGCTACTAAGCTCATCAATAATGTGATTGATTTTATCTTTTTTAACGGCGTGCCGGTAAATGAGGGCTACGAGCTGCTACCACGAAACGAGGCCGCTTTTCAGTACAAGTGTCTGATGTCGAAACACTGTCTAATTTGTGGCCGCCATGCGGACACTCATCACGTGGACGCTGTCGGGATGGGGCGTGACCGTAACCATATTGACCACACCAAGCACCGCCTGATGGCCCTGTGCCGGGACCACCATACTGAGTATCACAAAATCGGGTCCGTAGCTTTTGCCAAGAAGTATCTGATAACCAGGCTGG
The DNA here is from genome assembly GCF_000160835.1 of Limosilactobacillus antri DSM 16041. Lineage (GTDB taxonomy): Bacteria > Bacillota > Bacilli > Lactobacillales > Lactobacillaceae > Limosilactobacillus > Limosilactobacillus antri. Next base: position 518,492 of record NZ_GG700732.1, on the reverse strand, counting down.
GGATCCGCCTTAATGCTGACGATTTGAAGAAGATAGGAGTACGAGGGGACTATGAGCAAACTACTAATTGATGAACGGCCTCTCCAGTGCCAGCCGAGCTTGGCGATGCTGCTAGGCAGTGCGGACGAAGCAATTGTCTTTCAACAAATTCACTATTGGCTGAAGCGGACTAACAATGTTCAAGAAGATGGACACAACTGGGTCTACAACTCAATGACCGATTGGTTGAAGCAGTTTCCATGGATTAAAACCCGGGCCCGCCTAACCAGGTACTTCGATGACCTTGAGAAGCGGGGCCTCATCATTACTGGTAATTTCAACAAGGCCAAGTTTGATAAGACTAAGTGGTACCGAATCGACTATGACGCATTGCAGAAATTCGAACAACGATTGTATCAAAACGATACAACGAGTGCATCAAAACAGGACAATGGGGTGTCTCAAAATGATGCAACGAGTGCATCAAAACAGAGCAATCCTATGTCTCAAAATGGGGCAACCTATACCAATAGACTACCAGAGACTACTACAAGAGATTACCAGGAGAATACAGCAGAGAGCACCAGCGAGGATGCCACGGATGGTCAGCAAGTCGAAGACCCGTTTGAGCTGGCCCGTCAGTGTCGCATCAATGTCAACGACGGGGAACATAAACATCTGTTCTTGAATGCCATTAACGCTCTCGGTAAGCCCCTCGTATGTTGGGCCATTCGTGAGACCTTTGACGGACCACGTTGTAGCTGGAACTACTTGGCAGCTATCTTGAACCGATTGCAGAAGGACGGTATCAAGTCAGTTGAAGAAGCTGAACATAGCAAGCAACAGCACAGTAGTGGCTATTCTAAGCGTCCTGGTAAGACTCACTACGAAGAAGCTATGCCATCGTGGACCAAGATGACGGAGGAAGAGCGTACAAGGCCAGCTTCACCAGAGAGAGCCGCAGAAGTTAGAGCAATGCTGGCAAACCGGAATAGGACTAGTTAAGAAAGGAGATGATGTGTGATGAATAATGTGCAGTTTGATGTCAAGACAGTAAATAATTTATTGGGCATTGATGACTCATTCAAGGCTCCTAAGCGAATGATGGAGGCAATGCTTAATAATGATGAGCGCCCTGAACTCTTCAAGAAGTTTTTACGGGTGTCTGCGAATCTGGACTTCGACTGGTTCCATGAGTACTTTGAAGATGAGCAAGCAGAACGAAAATCTAAGAAGCAGGACTTTACGCCTAACAGTATTGCCCAGGTTCTTAATAATTTAGTTGACAGTGAGCAGGCACCTAATACTTACTATGAGGTTGCGGCAGGTACCGGAGGAATCTTAATCAAACGATGGCTGGATGATCGTACACATGACAGAATTGGCAATCCCTTGAGCAATAAAACGGCGTTGCGATTCTTATCAGTCTTTACGTACGATCCAAGGGCATATTGGTATCAAGTGGAAGAGCTTTCGGACAGGGCTATTCCATTTCTGATATTCAATATGGCAATTCGAGGAATGAATGGTGTTGCTATTCAATGTGATTCTCTCACTAGAGAGGCGAAGGATGTTTATTTTATACGTAATAATACCTCTGACTTTATGAAATTTAGTGAAGTTATTAAGTGCCCGCATGAAGATGTAATTCGAAAAGAGTTTAACATTTCAGAATGGGTTGATAGTTTTGGTAACTAAGGAGACATTATTCTCAGATTATTTTGATAATTGGATTGCTACTTATAAGCTGAATGAAGTACGGACAGTCACTTTGGAAAAGTATTACCTTGCTAATGAAGTTGTGAAGAATGAATGGCCAAACATTAAAATTGGGGATATTACCAGGCGTCGCTACCAAATGCTCATAAACAAATTTGGCAAAGACCATGGAAAAGATACCGTAGCATGGCTTGTGCATACCCTTAACCAGCCATTTAGAGACTTGAATTATGAGGGGCTGTTTGATAGGGATCCAACATACCGAATTAAGGTAGTTACAACTAAGCCAGTAGTGACCAAGCGAAGAAAATATTTAGAAGTTTCAGAGATGAAAAAGTTGGATGAGTTTTGCCGGAAAGATGATGGAACATATACTAACTTTATTGATGTGCTTCTTAGAACGGGTTTGAGGTTTGCTGAAGGCCTAGGCGTTACGATGAATGATATCGACTTTGATAAGCATACTATTTCTATCAATAAGACTTGGGACTATAAAGCTGATAGTGGTTTTCAACCTACTAAAAACGCATCATCCGTTAGGACGATTGAAGTTGATGATTATACTTTGAGGTGTTTTAAGAGAAATGCGGAGGGCATCAAAAATGACGAACCAATTTTTCGAGGGGCAGGAATCCGGTATAACTCAACGGTTAATGATGTTCTTAAAAAAATTCAGAGTAAGTATTTGCATTTGTCGGGATTACCTATCACAGTACACGGGTTGAGACATACTCATGCTAGTTTTCTAATAGCAAATCGAGTGTCAATTCAAAGTGTTGCAAGTCGATTAGGCCACGCGGATACAATTACCACGCAGGAGACGTATATTCATTTGCTGGAACAGCAGAGGCGCGAAGATAACAAAATTATCATGAAGGGGCTGGCGCAACTGTAATGTTTTACCAAGGTAATATTCTCAAATTGCATCCCCTTCTTAGTAGAGAGGAAGCTACAAAACAGTTTAGAGGAAAATTTATAAAAGTTTTTCAGGGGAAGTATGCGGATAAATTTGATTTAGTTAAAGCCCCTAAAACGACCAATGATCGGGTCCAACTTAAATGTAAGAATTGTGGTCATATAACATATCGGTTCGTTGATTCAATACTAAAGGGTAAATTCAACAAGAAATGTGAATACTGCCAACGGCATAAGGAAATCCCAATGAGTCCTCGAAAAACTTTGAAGCGTATCTTGAGTTGTGAAATGGTAATTGACTATTTGTCAAACGATAAAGCCAAACAAAGGAAACAGGTAATTATTAAATGTAAGTGTGGACATAAGATGCCAGCAAGTTATAGCAGAATAATAAACAAAAGCATTCGACAACAATGCCCAAAATGCGGAAGGAATGTATATAAGTAATGGCAAGCAATAAACTAGAAGACTTAAATGATCTGCTCTTTAATGAGCTGTCACGGTTAGACAAGGATGACATTAAACCAGAAGAACTCAATCACGAAATTGAGAGAGCTAAAGCAATGTCGGCAGTAGGAAATACAATTATCCAGAATGCTAATACGGTTATCAAGGCTGCGGCGATTTATGACCAACGCGTTGACAATAACATGGTTCTACCACACATGATTGGGTTAGATGAGCATGACAACACGAAAGACTAATGGTCAGTTTCTTAAGGGTCATCGCCCCTGGAATAAGGGAATACATTGGGATTCTGGAGGCAATAGTCATAAAACTCGGTTCACAAAGGGCCATATGCCACAAACATATAAACCAATTGGAACCATTCGAGAAAATACCGATGGTTATTTTTACATCAAAGTTAGTGATGAAGGCCCTAGGGCAAACCGATGGATACCATATCAAAAGTATATTTGGCAAAATTACTATCACAAAAAATTACCCAAGGGGATGATAATCATTTTCCTGGATGGAAATAAGTGCAACGTGAATATCAATAATCTAGCTGCAGTGACCCGTGCAGAAGCAATGTATATCAACCATATGGGCTTACATTTTGATGATACGGCATTATCGAAAAGCGGAATGCTAGTAGCAAGGGTAATGATGAAGGCTCGGGAGAGGAGTAAGAGGTGATTATTCATGAGCAAGCAAAGACAAAAACATCAGGCTGCGGTTACGCGTGACTATTACTACTGCATTTCACGCAAGTTTGCCCACGCATTTACTTATCGTCATCCCCACGGGTGGCGAAAAGTGGCCCGCATGAGCAGGTCAAAGCGTTGTGACATATATGGTACCGCGGGGCCGGCATATTTCGGTGCTAATCAGAAAAGAAGTTTCAGTTTTGAGGCAGCATTAAAAATGATAGGGAGACATTACAATGGCTAAAGAACCAATTAATTTTAATTTGAGTGAAGTCGCAGAGGGGGGCGTCCAGGTTAAGCTGAACCGGGCCCTCAAGGAGGTCGCTAGCAACATCTTGAACCCCAATACCGAAGCCAAGAAGAAGCGCAAGGTGACCTTAACAATTACGGTGTCGCCGAATGACAAGCGGGACGCGGCGGACACCGTAATTGAAGTCAAAACGTCCCTGGCCCCAGAAGTTGGCGTTGCTTCGACAATGTTGCTGGGGATGGACAGTAAGGGCCAACCACATGTGAATGAGTTGAAGTCAGGTGTCCGGGGCCAAGAGTATATCGACACGGAAACTGGTGAGATCAAGACTGATACCGGAGAAAAGGTCGATGATGTTGAGAAGGCCGAGAAGGTCGTTGACTTACAAAAGCGGAAGGAGAACTAATTATGGGTTTAGAAATTAATTCAGAATTGCAACCAGCTATTGAACTGATTCGTCAGGCAGAAGACAAGAAGCACTTTATTGCTCAGAACGGGCAGGAATATGTGGTTGATGGTGATGGCGATGTTCACCTGCTAACTAATCCACTGGTCCGAGAGCCCCTGGTTCTTAACCAACTGACAGGGTTACTAGATTGGATTAACAATGAAGGAATTAAAATCCAGGCTGAGAAGGATTTCCTGATGGTCCAAGTGGTAAGTCCGACCAAGGTGCGAGTAATTGGTATGGTGAATAACCAGGGGCGCCGGTCAGTTTATGTGGATGTCCATGCAGTAATTGATGACATCCCCTTCGGCCGTTTCTTGGATCAGGAGGATATGGTTATCTTGTTGCAATCACAATTCGTTCATGATGAGGAGCAGCAGACCGAAAAGGGCATTGATGACCGTGACATCCTGTTACAGGTGGTTAGCAACCTCCGCAGTGATGAAGTTCAGCAACAGACCGATGACGGGGTATCGCAAACGGTCCAAATTAATTCCGGAGTTGCTTCGGTTTCGACCGTGAAGGTTCCTAATCCGGTTACCCTCACCCCCTACCGGACGTTCCAGGAAATTGAACAGCCGGCAAGCAAATTTATCTTCCGGATGTACGAGGGGATGACCTCAGCACTATTTGAGGCTGATAACAGCCAATGGAAAGTTGAAGCCAAGCAGCGGATCAAGGCGTTCCTGAATGAAGAACAGCAAAAGGCATTCGGTGAAATTAAGTTCCCAGTCATTGCCTAGGAGAGCGTTATGAACATCAAAGTTTATGTACTGATGATTAATGAGAATGCGCTTGATGGCTTCCCTTATAAACAAGATATCCTAGTGTTTTGTGATAAAGGATCTTGTTTGAAATGGCTTGCTGAGGAAACTAAGCGCCGTGAGAATAATGGATACAGGCTTGTGCCGCCCGATGAAGATGGATTGGATAATTGGCGATTTGTTAAGCAAGAGGAGTGGGGCAACATGGTTACTGAAATGGATGGTATGTATAAAGAGGTGATGAAATGACAGGGGATGAATTAGCGGCAGTTGGAATTGGCCTGCTCATCGCATTCTGTGCCGGTTTTGTTTTAGCCGTTGTTCTGGACATTAAGCATGACAAACATTAGAGAGGATAAAAGTAAATGAAACATGAGGCAGAGCAGCAACTACTTAAAACATTAAATGGACAATTAAACGAACTACCAGCAATTGCTAAGACAATGGTTCAGCAATATCAACTATCAGCAATGGTTTTGTCGGTGCTATGCGGTGTTTTCCTTATTGCATGTTTAGCTGGCACCATATGGTTATCAGTTTATTTCTTTAAGAAGGGCGAAAAACAGTCAAGTCATGAAAGAATATGGAGAACAGATTGCTCGGCTGTTAGTGGAATGGTAGCAGTGACAGGTGGAATGATTAGTTTAATTATGCTGATGAGTTTAGTTATTAATATTATTCATGCTTGTGCGCCCATTGCTTCGCTAGTAAAGGATTTATTTAGCTAATGAAAAAAGCACCCCTAACTGGAGTGCCCCAAACAAATATTCGTAAAATTATTATATCATAAGGGGTTGCTTACGTTGGGGGAACTTTTTCCACAAATTGATAAATCAAGAACGATTGCAAATGTCCGGAGCTTCTTCAAGCGTGAAGATTGCTACCAACGAATCCGGCGGCGAGCATGGCTGGATGGAATAAAGTCACCCCAAGTAGATGTAACCGGAATTCATGGTTCCCGTAAGAGCAACTCTTCTGAAGATGCCATGATTGACTATGCCCAGTATGCTAATGCTAAAAGGGCGGTTGATACTGCAATTGGGGGATGCAGTAATACCGGTAAGTATCCTAGCCAGGATATTATGAAGCTCCGGTATATCGACCAGCTGACGGTCAGGGAAGTCAAGGACACCCTCAATCAGAAGCACGGCCATTCAACCTACCAGACGGCTGATGACCAAGCCTGCTACGAGTTTGCCGAATGCATTGATAGTGTAGCCAAGGTAATGCACGTCGACCGAAAACTCATCCCCAAAATGCTGGTTCGAAAAAACGGGACAAAATCGGGAAGAAAACGGGAAACAAACGGGACAAAATCAGGACAAAATCGGGAAGAAAACAGGACATAAACGGGAAACCACCTGTTATAAACTGGTATTGTCGAAAAATTCGATATGGTTAGGACGTGCCATGAAACGTCCTCGTGTTTGGAGCCTGTACGGTACTCACACCTCAGGGTCTCTATTAAATGCACGTGCTGACCCGGTTCAAATCCGGCAGGTAGTGGAAGCGACTACCATCAGCGTTGGAGCAAGGTTGCACCACAGCTCTCCTTGCTCCTGGGTATCGTCCGCCGGATGTATGGCACGCGTACAGCGGGCATGAAGGTGAACTTCCATTCCTTCACGCACAAGGCTGGTTCGACTCCAGCTCGTACCCTTTCGCCCAGGAAATTCGATTCTTTTTCTTCTTATCCGCAATTCAATGACATCTGAAGTAAATGTAATCTCCGATTAAATCAGTACCAATTTTCTAACAGCAACTTTTTTCTGGGCGCCCGGTGCTACGGCACAAAGAAGCTCGCAGCTTGCTTCATCGGCTTGGCAGCTGCACATTATACCTGCTCAAGTGGGAATCCTCATTGGGTAGGTTTACGCTGATGGTGTCCAGAACGTGGTTTACTTGGCTCACAACCAAGGAATCACGGGCGCAGGAAGTTTGCGAGTAGTTCTCGTTTACCGGCGGTTCGATTCCGCCCATCAGCATTAGGCAGGCAGCCTACTTTACAAATCAACTCTAAGGAGGCGAGTTTTGCACCTCACTTCCACCGCTGCCTGTCTAAATCATTTCACTTCATTTGCCTGGTCATCATGGCCGGGCTTTTGTATTATATGTATGAGGTGAAATGATTATGGTAGAAGACTTATATGATGAAGATTACAACAAATGGAAAAGTGGTAACATCATGGAAAAAAGCTATGTTTGTGGCTACTGTGGCCATGAAGTTTCTAGTGATGAAGGTATGCCTTTATTGTTAGATGAACCGGGCCATATAACACTACAAAGCGGATATGGCGTATATATTTGTACTCATTGCCATATGCCGACATTTATTTACAAGGACGTTCAAGTTCCAGGTAACAGGTATGGAGCATCGGTGAATAATGTACCTGGTGAAGTAAAAAGTGTATATGAGGAAGCACGGAGCTCTTTTTCAACTGGGTCATATACGGGTGTTGTTTTATTATGCAGAAAGTTATTAATGCATATAGCAACTGACTTAGGGGCAAGAGACAATCTTCGTTTTATAGAATATGTTGACTACTTGAATGAGCACCATTATGCTGGAGTAAGAAGTGAACAATGGGTAGACCAAATAAGACAGTTCGGTAACCAAGCAAATCATGAAATAAGAATTAATACAAAAGAGGAAGCACAAAGGATTATTAAATTCTGTGAAATGATTTTAAAACTCAATTATGAATATCCTTCAATTGCTTCTGATGAAAATAATAACTAGTACCAAGTCAGCCTAGCGCTGGCTTTTCTTTTTGGAGGGGATGTATGGTGCAAAGTTTTATTAATGGCATGAACGCCGCGATTAAATATAAGCGGAGCCTTGCCCAAATAGTAGTAGGTATGTATGGATTTGAGGTGCTGAAAAAACATCTGATTACTTTTGAAGGCATTACTAAAACGGGGCACCGGATTAACATCCCCATTACGGAGGAAATGCTTAATGTTCCAAACTAAGTGCTTTGGCCTAGTAGCAAGTAAGCAGGAATATCTAATGCTATGCCGAGCTGAACGACATTTGAAGCAGAAGAAAAAGCCGACAGGCCAACGCTTGCCGGCTTTTAAAGTACACAAAAATAAATAATTTTCTCCTTGATTTACTTGATTATGTACGTGTATAGGTGTATTATAATAAGTGAAGGGAGGGATAAAAATATGGCAAAGAAAAATAAAAAGAAGAAGTCAAACAATAAAGCTGAAGTTGCTAAATGGGTAGCAATTGGAGCTTGGGCAATGCCAGCAAGTGGTGTTGTTGACATTGCAAAAATGATTGTAAGACATCTTCTTTATAACAAGTAAACAAAAAGGTGAGGGCTTAGGCTCTTGCCTCTTTGCCATATCTAATTTTAACATGAGCAAAAAAGAAAAGAAATATTATAAGCTTGCGTTGTACGGTGTCCTGACTGGTGTCGTTATTTGGGCAATTGATGGGGCGGTTCGCTTATGGCTAAATTAAGTGAAGCGCGTATAAAAGCAAATAAGAAATGGGACGAAAAAAATAAAGCAAAGCGAAAACTTTACCTTTATCGTTCTCATGCTAAAACATTTGTTCGTGAGATTGCCAGTGATGACGACCTCAAAGAGTTACGTAAGATGATTGATGAGAAGCTGAATAGTAATTAAGGCGATAGCATTAGCTACCGTCTTTTATTTTGCACCCATACATATTTCAAACGAGGGGGTGGGGATGATGAAGCCAACCAAATTAACCTTTGTAGACGGCAAACCAACGTTGGTAGCTTATGACAAGGTTGTTCGTAAGGACAATGATAAAGCGTACAACTATCATCGCAAGCTCACTGAAGACGCTTATCTAAAGTTCTATCACTCAACCCCCTGGCGGCATAAGCGGCAAGAGGTGCTGGACCGTGATTATGGCTTATGCCAACGGTGTGGAATGGAAGCCGCACTGGTGGACCATATCATCCCCAGTAAAGAGGATTGGGAAGACAGACTTAATGCTGACAACCTCCAGTCCCTTTGCCGGTCCTGTCACCGTATCAAGACTAAGCGTGAGTGGATGAAACATCATAAGGGGATGACAAGGTACATGGACATCAATGTAGTATGCGGCTTGCCTGCTAGTGGTAAGTCGACATATGTTAAGCGACATATGACAGAACATGATTTGATATATGATTACGATGAGTTGATGCAAGCTCTGTCTGGCTTGCCAAGTTATCAGCGTAACTACGATGTGCACGACTATATCATGCTATTCCTTGACCAGATGTTACGGAAGCTCAAGGCGGAACAGACATTCAATAATGTTTGGATTATCAGGACATTACCGGACAAGCGGATTGATACATTGCTTGGCAACTATCATCATATCAATCACATTCTTATTGATACTGAACCGAACATCTGTGAGGAACGACTAAAGCAGCGGAAACAAACTATTTCCTTTCAAGAGATTTTGAATGCCTTTAAGACTGCAGATTTTACGGGGTACCGGGTGGTCAAAAACCGGTAAGCCCCCCTCTCTTTTTAACGGGGGTTAGATTTTTTCAAGCGTTTGAACGCGCATCGACTTTTTTGCATGGCAAATTCCAACAATTTTTGAAAATCGGGCCGGAATACTAAAAAAGCACCAAAGCGTGGAACGCTTGGCGCTGTAATGTTTGTGTGCAAATTCATCATAGCACGGAGGTGGCAAATTTGGCAAGAAAGCAAAAATTATTATCGCAGTCAACCGGCCATCTGCGGGTTGTTGAACAGGAGGCCAAGTATAAGGCCGAGTTTTTAGCTGCAGATGGACTTCCTGAGTTGCAAAAGACCCCGCCGGCGCACTTAGACAAGGTAGCCAAGGCAGAATATCGACGAATTATTAGTTCGCTGGGTAAGTTGCCACTCCGGAATCTGGACCGCAGCGAGCTAGAACTTTATTGTACCTGGTACAGTATCTATAATCGGGCTTCCAAGGAATTCAGAGAGGTCAAGGATATTGCCGGAGATCCCGACAGCGTGAATTACTACACCTCAATCTTCGACAAGTGCACCCGGAACATTAAAGGATTGGCTTCCGACCTCGGCTTGACTGTCAACTCGCGACTGCAGATGAATATGCCAAAGGCCGATAAAGAGGAAGAACATAAGTCTTTGCGTGAGAAGTTTGGTATCTCATGATTAATTTTGCCCAAGATTACGCTGAAAAAGTTATCAATGGAGACCGAATTGCTGGAAAAAAGGTAATTTTAGCGGCCAAAAGGTACTTAAACGACCTTGAAAAATCCCAAAACGATGATTTTCCTTATTACTACGACAATGAACGGGCCAACCGAGTTATTAAGTTTATGGAAATTCTCCCGGATCCAAAGACGATGCGGGCCTATCCGCTTGCTGACTTTCAGCGATTTATTATTGCCAATATGTATGGCTGGTGGCGGAAAGATGATAATACCAAGCGGCGATTCCGGAAGGGGATGTTATCCATGGCCCGGAAGAACGGAAAATCGATTCTCATTTCCGGCATTGCCCTTTATGAGTTTCTGATGGGGAACTCACCAGCTTACTCTCGGCAGATTTTCTGTACTGCCAACGATAAGAAGCAGGCAAACATCGTCTTCACTATGATTAAGAAGCGGCTGAACGCCTTGCGGTCACGTGATGGTGATACAAAGCGGGGGACTAAGGTCAATCGGGATCTTATTAGTAACCTTGATGATTACTCCTACGTCCGGGCCCTTTCAAAGGAAACCGGGACGGTCGATGGGTTTGAGCCCCATGTCGGGATCCTGGACGAGTATGCTGCTAGTCGAACCACTGAAATGATGGAGCTGCTTGAATCCGGGCAGGCCCTCCTGGACAATTCATTAATTATGATTATTTCCACGGCCGGGTTTGACCTGAATGTTCCAATGCACACGATTGAATATCCGTATGCTACCAAGGTGCTGACCGGCGATATTACCGACGACAGCTACTTCGCTTACATTGCGGAACAGGATAACGTGGCCGAAGTTGATAATCCGGAAATGTGGATTAAGTCTAACCCAATCCTGAGTGTTCCGGCGTTACAGGACCAAGTTAATGGTTATCTGAAGAAACGCTGGAAAGAAGCCAAGGAGAAGGGAACGAAGAATTCTGTTCTGGTTAAGAACTATAACATGTGGCGGCAAGCCGGGGAGGATAGCTATATGGACATTGACGCTTGGAAACATGCAGAAGTGGACCCGATTGACATTGACGGCCAAAGAGTATGGTTTGGCGTCGATGTAGGGAAGTCCTCTGACTTGTACGCAATCAGTTGGCTAATTCCACAGGATGGCTACTGGTATGCCGATTCCTACGCCTTTGTTGGTACCAAGTACGGTTTGGAATCCAAGATTAAGGCGGACCGCCTGGACTATGTCCGTTTGCAGGATATGGGGCAATGTGAAATTACCAAACTGGAATCGGGGGTAATCGATGTTGACCGGGTCTACGAGTGGTTGAACAACTTCGTAGAAGAACATGACCTGGATGTTCAGGCAATCTGTTATGACCCGGCGCAATATGGCCCATTACTGACACAGATTGAAAAGGGCCATCCAGAATGGCAGCAAATTTCAGTCCGTCAGGGGACACTAACATTATCGATGCCAACCAAGCAGTTCCGGGACGACATTCTGGAACGGCGGGTGCGGCACCCTAATAACGAAATCCTGGCTGGGGCTATGGCCAATGCAATCCTCAAGTCAGACAATAATGGGGTCCGGATTGACAAGAACAAATATTCAAACAAGATTGATGCGGCGGACGCCTTGCTCGACGCTTACGCAATTTGTTTTCGTGAAGATATTGATGATTACATTACGGATGAGGATGTGTTTGGTAATGGCTTTGGGTTCTAAGTCACGCAATCAATTTGCAGGGCCACTTTTCCCAGAAGGTGCCCCGATTAAAGTAGACAATGTATGGTCCGAGTTAGGAGGGATAAGCATGGCCGAGAAAAAAGCCACTGTAAAAATTGACACCACCGTATTGCAAGGCCAAATTGACAGGCTGAGGAAGATTATCCCAAGCCTAGCAATTTACGATATTACGCTTGAAGATTTGGAGCTGTTAGTTAAAATCATCAAGTCTAATAACAAGGGTAAGTAATATGAAATTTTGGAAAGTCAATGAACCTGTAATTCTGTTTTTACTAGCTTGTATCTGCCTAGCAGCTACGGGCTTTTTATTTTCCCTGAGAATAGGACTACTGGTCATATCAATTGAACTATTTGTTTTGGCCTTCATCTCGGAGGAAAGGGGGTGAGATTAAATGCTATTCCACACAGAGCAACGTGACTGGGCTCAGGACTACATTGACCAGGGAATTATCCCAGGCTATTCCAATTTGGGAACATATCTTGGAATCGGAGCATTGAAGAACTCTGACGTGCTGACTGCCATATCACATGTGGCCAGTAACGTTGCTCGTTTTCCCCTGGTAGTTCTAGACGACAACAAGAACCGGGTTAAGAATATCAAGGCGGTTAACTATTTACTAAATAAGCACCCCAACGATATGCTGTCAGCCTATCATTGGCGATTCATTATGACGGTTAACGCAATCTTGACCGGGGATGGATTTACCCGGATTATTCGAGATCCTAAGACAAAAGCTCCATTGGAATTGCGGTACTTTCCGACTTCGCAGACCTATATTGACGATTCGGACCTTAATAACATTAAGTATGAGTTCACGCCTATTAATGTTAAAGGCCAGACCAGGACGATTATTTGTCCCGCTGAGGATGTTATCCACTTCATGTTCTTTACCTACGACGGGGTTCACGGGCGGTCTCCACTGCTCTCCCTGGGGGATGAAATTGGCCTGCAAGATGATGGAATTAAAACCCTCCGGCGGTTTTTCAAGTCAGGACTGAAAGGCGGGATCCTCAAAGCCAAAGGTAAGCTGTCGCCGCAGGCACGACGGGAGACCCGGAAGGCCTTCGAGTTTGCACAAAGTAATAGCAATGCCGGTAGCCCAATTGTCACGGATGACACCTTTGAGTATTCACCAATTGAAGTTGATACCAATGTCCTCCAACTGATTAATAGCAACAACTACTCAACTTCCCAAATTGCTAAGGCATTGCACATTCCAGCATATAAACTGGCCGTCAACAGCCCTAACCAATCCATTAAGCAGTTAAACGAGGACTTTATCCGGTCCGACTTGCCGTATTACTTTAAGCCGATTGCTAGCAACATTGAGATGACAATGTTAACCGACCGCCAGCGGCACAATTATCACGTTGAATTCGATACTCGGAAGGAAACGGGAATGTCAATGGACGACGTGCAAAAGGGGATTACCAATAATGTGATTACCCCTAATGAGGGCCGGGTCCTGGCCGGTATGGTTGAGTCGGACAATCCAGATATGGACCGGTTCCAGTCAACATTGAACACGATCTTCCTGGATAAGAAAGAGGACTACCAAGAACAAGCTGCAAAGAAAGGAGGTGAGAATCACGATGACAAGCGATTTGGAAACTCGTCAACTGACGATGCCGGTTCAGATCCGGACAGCAAGTGATGAGAACGATGAGCCGCTGATTGAAGGCTATGCGCTGAAGTATAATAAGCCGTCCCAAGTTCTGGGCGGCTTTGTTCGTTTCATTGAACAGATTGCTCCGGACGCTCTACGTGACTGCGACATGTCAAACGTGGTGACCACGATTAACCATGATCAAAATCAGGTACTAGGGCGGTCGGGTGTTAATCTCACGCTGACCCCAGATGATGTTGGCCTGCGGTTCAGTGTAACCCCGACCAACACGTCATTTGCTAAGGATCTAATTACCAATATCCGGGCAGGTGTAATTAACCAGTGTAGCTTTGCATTCACAGTTGCCGATACGGATGAAGCCCAGGATTGGGTTGAATCTACCCGAGAAGGCGTTGACTATGAACGGACCATTCGGCAGATTGACCATCTTTATGATGTGTCGATTGTAACGACGCCGGCTTATCCAGACACAGTGGCCACGGTCGGCCAACGTTCAATGGATATTGTTAAGCGGATGCAGTCGAAAGATGATAAAGCGGCGATTCAACTGGAGCGGCAGAAAATGTTGCGTGAGTTGGATCGTCAAGCACTATTAGATTCTCTCAAAGGAGGAAATTAAATGTTTAAGGAAAAACTGAAAGAATTACTTGCTAAGAAGGACGGCAAGCGGGCAGTTATCAATGAGAAGACCCAGGAAATGCGTAACTTATTGTCAAACGAAGACGCTACTGAAGATGACTTGAAGAAGGCTAAGTCCTTACGCTCAGACATCGCCAAGGCGGAAGACGAAGTTCGGAGCCTTGAAGAAGATATTAAGCTATATCGTGCCGCTGAAAAGGGAACACCCGCACCGGATGGCGGTCACAAGGGGGAAGGACGTGGTACAGAACCTGGCGCTGAAGAAGAGAAGCGAGCATTTAATGCTTACCTCCACCAGGAAACGCGTGATGATGCTTCTGGGATTACTTCATCTGACGCGGCTGTGACTATTCCTGAGTCAATTCAATATAATCCTGAATCCGAAGTTAAAACGGTTACCGACCTTAGCCAATTTGTACAGGTTTTTAACGCCACTACAGCTTCTGGATCCTACCCAATTCTTAAAAAGGCTACTGCCAAGATGAACACAGTAGAAGAGCTGGCAAAGAATCCTGCCTTGGCCAAGCCAGAATTTATTCAAGTAGCTTGGAAAATTCGGACTTATCGTGGGGCCATTCCAATCTCACAGGAATCAATTGATGATTCTGCCGTTGACTTAACAGGTTTAGTCGGTAGGAATGCCAATGAACAATCGCTCAACACAAAGAATGCAGCAATTTCGGAAATTTTAAAAACCTTTACTGCAAAGACTGTTGATGCCTCCAAAGCAATTGATGATTTGAAGAAAATTTGGAATGTCGACCTGGACGTTGCATATAACAAGATGATTATTGCAAGCCAGAGCTTCTTCAATTGGCTTGATACTCTTAAAGACAAGAATGGTCGCTACTTACTGCAAGACAGTATTACTAGTCCATCAGGTAAGGCAGTTTCTGGAATTAACGTAGCAGTGGTTGAAGATGACCTTCTAGGTGCGCATGGAGAGGCACACGCATTTGTCGGTGATCCATACCGGGCAGTTGTTTTAGCTAATCGGAAAGACCTTCAAGTCCGGTGGGTAGACAATGAAGTTTATGGTCAATACTTGCAGGCTGTTCTCCGTATGGACGCAAAACAAGCGGATGCAAATGCCGGTTACTTTGTAACTGTTCCTGTGGAAACTCCGTCAAAATAATGCCGTCCGACAATTCCGGAGCGGACGTAAAACCAACATCCGCTAATACGGTGGATGAAATTAAGAGCTACCTAGATAAGAAGGGGATTAGTTACCCAACCACTGCTCTAAAGGATGACCTGTTAAAGTTAGTTGGTGATGCTTAATGGCCGATGTTTTTGGCGGGGAAGTATTCCTCAATAACCTCAAGAATTATTGCAAGGTTGACCAGGATTTTGATGATGAAATCATTATCGAAATGACCAATGCAGCGGCCACGATGATTGCTAAGGCGATTGATAAGTCCAAGACCCCCGATGACTATGCTGGCGAACCACGCTTTAAGATTGCGGTCATGAAGCAGGTTAAGGAAGACTACTATGAGCGGGGCTTGACCGCTGATAGTTACCGTCCGGAGATTGGATCCGGAATCAACGGTATTATTAACCAATTGCGAAGCGAGGTGACTGCAGATGAAGCTTAGAAACATGACTGAGAGAATAACGTTCTATTCGGTCCAAACTGGTGTTGACCCGGTGACAAGGCAGCCGCTGGATAGTGCTCCAGTGAAGGAGTTTTCCTGTTGGGCGGAAGTACCTAAGCTACCAATCCGGGAATTCGTGCAGAATAGTTCTGAGGTCGGTTTCCGGAAGGAGTCACCAACGTTTCTAGTAGCCTTTAAGCTACCCAAGCCCGTTCAGCCAAACTGGCTGATTGAGTGGCGCGGCAAGAACTATGAAATTACTGGCATGGATCCTGACTATAAATTACGGGACTTGTCGAAGATTTCAGCTCAGGAGGTGGTTGATAATGGCAGTGACCGGGGAAGCGGGGCTGATGGCAAACCTGGAACGCTTGGAGAAAACCGAAGAGGCTAAGGCCCGTAAGGCCACCCGTGATGGGGCCAAAGTCTTTGAAGAACGACTGAAGGCCAATACGCCGGTCTCTCACGAGGACCATTCTGGTAAAACGCCTCTACGGGAGCACACTAAGAGAGGTAACCTCAAGACCACTGGCGGGGAGTTTGAAGTTGACGTCGGCTATGATAAGGAGAAGGGATACATTGCCCACTTCCCAAACTCGGGAACCTCCAAACAGCGGCCGCAGCACTTCATTGAAAAGTCCCAGGAAGAGTCTAAAACAGCGGTTCTCGCAAAATTTGTGGAGGATCTGCAAGTATGAGTTTGCCAGAAGTTGAAGTGGCTAATTACTTGGCCAACGATGAAAAATTGATGCAGCAGATGGCTAGTCTGAGAATCGATAAGTTAAGCTACGCTCCGGTCTTTACCGGGACACCCGATGATGCTTTTATCAAGGCGAGTTCAGCACCATGGATTCGCGTAACTCCTATTCCAGGAGATGACGCAATTTACAGTGATGACGCTCGCCTTTTTGAGTACCCACGGGTACAGGTTGATTTTTGGATTCGTAAAGAAAAGATGGCTCATCTGGAGGAATTACAGCAAAGAATAACTGATACCCTTTATAGCCACGGGTTCAACCGGTACTACAAGGACCGGTATGCGGATCCGGACCTGGATGGTTGCCTAATGGTAACCGCCAATTTTGAAGGGTTTGAAATGAAAGGAGAATGACAATGGCAGCAACACCGAATGCAAAAGTTGCTAAGTTTGGGGCCTCAAATTTTGAATATGGGGTTCTGGACGCTAACGAGAAGATCAAGGAGACCCGGAAAGTTACTGGGTTAAAGGAAGTTAAGATTACTCTGACTAATGAACAGAAAACTTTAGCAGCCGATGATGGCCCGTATCTTATCTTGTCTGGTGGTATTACTGAGGCTAAGGAAACCATCAATATTTTTGACGTTGATAGCCAGATGAAGAAGGACTTCTACGGGATCAATATCGTTGACGGGGCAGAAGTTTATACCAAAAACATCACGCCAAATTATGTGGCCACGCTGTTCCGGACTAAGCTCTCGAATGGGAAGCACTGTTGGTTTGGCCTACTCAAGGGGATGTTCTCAATCCCGGGGATTTCAACCAAGACTCAGGACGGTACTCCAGATCCAGACGCGGATGAAATTGAAGGTAGCTTTGTCCCACGAGGTGACGCTGACACCGGAACTATCCTGGTTATCGGTCGGGAAGATAATGATGGCTTCGATTTCGCTAAGTTCCACAAGATGGTCTTTGGTGAAGATGCACCGGTAACGGACCCGACGAATACCAATAATGGCCAGCCTGAAAAGGTAGTAGATAACGGTTAGTAGCTAAGAATACAGAGACGAGCATAGTGAGACGATTGGAGGAAACAACATGCCATTAGAACTAAATGTGAAGACTAAGGATAAAACGGCCACCTATACCCGGGATCAAGTACCGATGCTGGAAAACCTGCTTGATGCACTCGAAGTCCAGCGGCTTGAGATTGAGATGTTCTCAAAGGCAGATCATCAACCGACCGCCAAGGAAAATAAGGCCCGGATTGATGCTCTTGCGAAGTTTGCGGCCAAGTTTTGGGGACACGGACTGACTCAGAAGGATGTCTTGTCCGGTGTCTCTTCGGTTGAAGGACTGGCCCAGATTGAGAAAGCTGTTGCTACGACACTGGGAATGGACTTATCAGCATCTGATGAGGAAGATGAACCAGATAAGGACCCAAAAAAATAACGGTCGAAATGATTGATGACGCCATCAACAATTTGACCGATTTTATCAAGGACCATCTTAAAAATGGCTATAAGTGGAATGAAGTCAGCAAGATGACGTTGACCGACCTGCAGATGATGAGTACCGTCTTTGAAGAACGAAAGACCACCATCGATAAGGCATTCCCATTCTTATTCTAGCGGAAAGGAGGTAACTAAATGGCAGGAAGTTCATTGGGGCATCTGGCGGCGACGGTCAGTCTGAATATTAATCCATTCAAAGCCTCAAACAATGTTTTGAAGGCTGAAATTAAATCAACCGCCAATGCTTTGCGGGCCCAAGAAATTGCACTGAAAGGATCCGCAAATAGTCTTAATAATATGCGGGCAGTTTATGCGACAATGCAGTCGCAGATGAATAACTATAATGCCCAGTTACAACGGTCTAAGGCTTTGATGGACGATACTACGCGAAGTGAGCGTTCTCGTCTTAACGCAGCTAACCAGTTCAACAAGACATCAGCCCAAGTGGAAATCTTACGGACCCGAATGCAGGCCCTTAGCCGAGAGATTGTAGCGCAGTCGAGCCGCTGGGGGCAATTAGCGGCTAGAGCTAACCACTTTGGTAATGTGGCCACTGCTGTTGGCTCAAGAGTTCAGGGCGTAGGTCGTGGAATGTCAACATATTTAACCGCACCTATTGCTGCGGGATTAGCTTATTCAGCAAGTAAGCTGGTTGACTTCCAGGATGCTATGAACCGAACCAAGAACGTCATTCGAACGTCTGGTGAGTCTGCTGCAGAAACGCAACGGTCATATAACCAGATGCTCCGTGATTCCCGGAAATACTCCGATATGTACGGGGTTAGCCAAATCAAGATTGCCAACGGGTATCAAGATCTGGTTAAGCGTGGTTATACGTCCAAGGCCGCTGTGGGGGTCATGCGTAACGAGTTGAAGGCTTCCATTGCTACCGGGGACGACTTCAATGATGTTATTAAGGTTGCCTCCCAGACAATGGAATCGTTTGGCCTATCGACTAACAAGGCCGGTCAGCCTTTGAAGAGTGCCCGCTTAATGCAGGAACGGTCCAAGGACACCTTGAACAAGCTAGCGTATGCGGCTGACGCTACATCTACTGACTTCAATTCACTTGGTGTGGGGATGTCCTATGTTGGGGCTACTGCGCACCAGGCTGGATTTGGACTGGGCGAAACTGCGTCAGCAATGGGGATCCTTTCCAACAACGGTCTGGAAGCTGATAAGGCCGGGACTGGCTTACGGAAAGTCATTCAATCGTTAATTACGCCAACTAAGGGTGGAGCTGAAGCCCTGGCAAAAATTAACCTGTCAACCAAGGACTTCATCGGCAAGAACGGGAAGCTCAAGTCAATGTCGACTATTTTTGCTACCCTGAATAAGCACATGAAGGGTTTAACCGGGCACGAAAAGAACGACATCTTCCATTCATTATTTGGTACTACCGGACAACAAGCTGGGGCCATCTTGACAGAAAACGCCAAGCGGTTACGTGAACTGACTAATGAAGTTAATAATGCCGGTAAGCGGGACTATATTGGTGATTTAGCCAAGCGGAACCTGAATACCCCGAAAGCGCAGTTAGCCATCTTCAAGGAATCGTTGACCAATGCAGGGATGGACGCTGCTAAAAATGTTTTACCAATAATTACACCGTTGGTTCAAGATCTTTCCAAACTGGCCCAAGGTTTCGGTCAGCTCCCAGAACCAATGAAAAAGGCCATTACCTATACGACGCTGTTCGTTGCCGGAGCCGGACCCCTGCTTCTCCTGATTGGAAAGCTGTCAAGTGGCGTTGGTGGACTTGCATTGAAGCTAGGTAGTTTTGCCGGAGGTATGTCCCGGGCCCGCGCTGCTATTAGCATGGGGGCCGGTGGACTGACAGTTTTGAAGTCAGCATTCTCCAAGAATGCCTTTGAAACTGCCAAGTTTGGTAAAGCAGCTACTACCGCCAGTGGCGCAATGACGACCCTTAAAGGGACTGTTGACACTGCCAACGGAACAATTAGTTCTTCTAAAACTATTGTTGACTCAGCGGGACGTGCATTAACGACTGCTGGTGAATCAGCTGCAGTTGCCGGGACTTCCTTCGGTGCGGCAGCTATCCCCATTGCAGCTGCAACGGCAGTTATTATTGCTGGTGTTGCAGCTTGGGAGCTTTGGGGGAAGAAAGCCGCTGCTTCTGATGAACGTACAAATCGGTGGGGATCAGACGTCGGCGTTGCAGCTGACCATGCCCTGAGTAAAATGCAGTCGACATCTCAAGGTATTCAAACAGCATTGTCTGATATGGATGTTGCCGCACACACTTCTACTAAAAAAATGGCGGATGATTTTGACAGGGAATTCACACAGATTGAGCGAAGCGCCAGAGAACATTTTAAAAATGTAAAGAAAGCTGAAAAAGGCTTGTCACCAGAGGTCTCGAAGGCAATTGATGCTGAGGCTGAAAAAGAAAAGTCCTCATTTAATGGCTATGTTCATGATGCTGATGTTGCGAACCAGAATGTCCAAAAGATCTTATCGGGGCGTAATCGGAAAGTTTCCGAGTTAGACCAAACGCAAAGAACAATGCTGCGTAATTACCAGGCGGAAATGCTTAATGATGAAATGAAAACATTACAGCTTTCCGGGAGTAGACGTGCTAAAGCGATGGCGGTTCTCAACAACGATATAAAGCATATGTCGCAACAGCAACGGTCTACAAGAATGGGGGACATAACTAGCGAAACTGCTGAAATGGAGCAGCAGTATAAGCGTCAAGCTTCACTTTTGAAGAAGCGTTATAAGAACAATGAACTTTCAAGAGCTGAATATCGGGCTGGCTTGAAATCAAATCAACGAGCGCTTAGCGATTACTCCAATAAAGCTGCTGCTGAATATATTCGATTAGCTAGGGCAAACGGTGAAAGTACCAGTTTGATAAAGAAAGACCTTAAAAGCATGGGACTTAGCTACAAAGCAGGTACTGCGGAGATTCGCCGTCAAACAAAAGCGGCCATGCAAGACCAGAAGAGCCTAGCTGTTAATACCACTAAGATGAGTGGCAAAGTTAAAAAGGCCGCTAATATGTGGAACAACCTGGTTTTTGATCCCAAAACTGGGAAAGTACGCACCAAT
Organism: Limosilactobacillus antri DSM 16041; assembly: GCF_000160835.1. Lineage (GTDB taxonomy): Bacteria > Bacillota > Bacilli > Lactobacillales > Lactobacillaceae > Limosilactobacillus > Limosilactobacillus antri. The sequence continues at coordinate 497,243 of NZ_GG700732.1, read as the reverse complement.
GCCCAAGAAGAAGTCAACAAGGCAGTTAATTCCTCCAAGGGCTGGAATCAGATTAAACTTCTGAAAAAAGAAGGGAAGTTAAGCACTAATGCCCAGCACATGGTAGCGGCTGCTTTAATTGCTAACGGCCAATGGGACAGCATGAGTTGGCCTGATAAACAGGCTTGGTTGCACGATAAATTCCACCAGACAATTGTTAAAGCTCTGGAAGACTCGGGCCAGTGGAATAACTTAACCCTGGAACAGAAGGAAGCCATCGTAAATGCCAAGGGCAAGCAAGAAATGGCTGACCTCCTGATGGAGTCTGTTGGCTGGAACAATCTGACGTTGCAGGAAAAGCAGGCGATTGTGGCCGATAAGGCGACATTGCCGCTGGTGGATAGCCTTCAAAAGTCGGGTCAGTGGAACGGCATGACCTTGAAGCAACAGGAGGCCATTATCAATGCCAAGGGTAAGGACCAACTGGTTGATGCCCTGGTAAAGGGTGGCGTCTGGAACTCACTGAGCCTTAAACAGCAGCTCGCTTTGGTTCGTACTCAAGGAACTGAACAGGTAATTCAAGGCATTGACCAGATGGGCCGCTGGAATTCATTGTCACCTAAGCAGCAACAAGCCATTGTTAGCGCTAAAGGTGGACCGGATTTACAACAACTGATTACTGATTACGGCCTATGGAGGGGGCTGCCTGCCAGTGCGGCTAAGCAAATCATTGCCCAGGACAGAGCCAGTGGTAATTTGAAGGCTGCCAACGATGCAATGCAGGCTTGGATCAAGGCAAATCCGGGTGCACCGAAGAATGCACTGGCAATTGATAATGCGAGTGGTCCACTACACAATGCTACCGGTGGTGTTAATGTCTTCGCCGGGTCAAGCACGGGCGCTCCTAAGGTTGCTAGTGGTGTCGATAATGCGAGTGGACCATTTGGAAATGCAACTAATTCAATTTTTGGTTGGAATAGAACAGGCGCGAATACTAAAAATATTCGGGCTAATGACCAGGCAAGCAAAAATGCCCAAATTGCAATATCTGCGATTGACGCTTGGAACAAAGCACATCCAATTATTCATAAGTTCATAACAGAGGTTATTACCAAGCATAAGAATAAGGCCAATGGTGCAAATTACTTTGAAGGTGGTCCGGTAATGGTTAACGACCAAAAGGGACCGATATTTCGTGAAATGGTTCAGTTCCCTGGGGAAATTCCATTTATTCCATACGGCCGAAATGTTCTTCTAAACGCTCCAAGAGGAACTCGTATTGTTAAAGCTTCAGATACCTTAAAACAGTTCCCTCATTTACCACAATATGCAAACGGTAATTCAGACGCTGTTTCCGTGCTGAACAATATTCAGCCAGTTCAAGTTAGTGCTAAGGGCACCAACGACAGTCAAAGTGCCAGCACCTCAGATAATAAGTACATGGGTGAGGTCCTAGAACGCCTTGGTAAAATGACTGACCGTCTGGGCACCATGCTCGGCCTTAACGCGGCTCAGTTGTCTGCCATCAAGGCTAGTGCATTCGACAAGAATGACCTGTACTCCAAGATGGGGATGGATCAGGTTTACTACGACGCTCAAAGATTGTAGGAGGTGAGAGTAATCGCAGCTAATGTTCTTTACATTAAAATTGACGATCAAGATGAGATTGCCAGCACTGATATTACTAAGAATCTTACTTTCCTTGGGTTGACCGAGGCGCCAAGCCTACTCAATAACTACCGTGACGAAAGTATCCAGGACGGCCAGTTTTGGAACTACTCTCGCTATGGGATGACCACCGTTACAGCAAAGTTTGTGGTGACCTTTATTGACCGGAACGACTTTAAGCTAGCAAAACATGAAGTCTATCGTGTCTTTGCCCAAAAGGGAATTTTTCGATTGCGGACTGGCGTTGAGCCTGATGTTGTCCGGTACTGCCGGCCAACGGCATTTGAGATGACGTCTGACCCGGCCGAGGGTAATTACTGCCAGTTTGAGATTCCGTTTGAGAACCCACGGGGGCTTCGGTACAGTCGGATTAATACTGACAAGATGACCGACCAGGACTTCTTGAGTTTGAATATCAACCTGGAAAGCAAAGAGCGTCAGTATCATTTTGCTGGTTCAACCTCGTTTGAAGTCTTTAATGCCAGTGATATTGCTGTGGACCCCGAAATGCAAAATCATGAGCTAAAAATCACGATGAAGCATAACGGCGGTAAGTTCACTTTGAAAAATGAGACTACCAAAACGTCCTGGACGTACAACAAAAATCTTGGCGGTAATGATACCGTCATTCTTGATGGCATCAATACCTATAAGAACCAGGCGTTGGACAGCATTAGCACCGATTATGGATATATTACGTTAGCCCCGGGCTGGAACAAGTTTACAGTCACCGGGGCTAATGATTTAGATGTTACTTTTAGTTTCCCATACATGTATCTAGGCTAGGAGGCGATGAAATTGGGATTAATGTTAATGACTCCACATAAGGAGACAACCAAAGAACCAATTCGCAAGATTATCGTCTGGCCGACAATGCACGAGCAGTGGGCGAATAATAGCACCTGGCAAATCAACTTCACGGCCTTTGACGTTGGCTCCGAGTTGTATGACCAGCTGGACGTTGAGAGTTCAATTTTCCTTGGTGGTCAAGAGTACATCGTCAAGAACTGCGTTGAGAATTACGACACCAGCACTAAGGAGATAACGGCCTGGCACGTTTATAACGAGATCAGTCGGATCTATGTCCGCTCAGATTTGAGTAAAGAGCTGACTGTTACTTCAAATAACGACAGCGGCAATAATCAACAGCAGGCCCAACAGGAACAGCAAACTAAGAATTACAAGCTGGAAGATATTTTGAAGCTATATCTTGGCAATAAGGATCTGGGATTTACCTACGAGCTTCATGGAAATTTCCCTGATGCACCTTGTGACGGGATCGAAAGCGGCAGCGGCAAGGAAATGCTGGAGAAAATCTGTAAGTCTTGGCCGAATGCTGTTGTTTTTCCGGACAACAAGAACATCCGGATCTATTCTGATGACCAGTTCTTTAAAGATGAGGGACGGGTATTAGACTTCCCGAACAACTTAAAGTCCATGAAGACGACCCGTGATAGTTCGACAATTATTAATCAAATTCGTTGTGTTGGTGGGAAGCATAACGTTGATGTCGCAATGGGCACTGGCTCCGGAGCCGGTGGAAATCTGGACAATGTTGAGGGCTTTGCTAAGTCGCCAATCAACGCTGACTTTGGAGTTAATAAGCAGGCGATGCTACAGAGCTTTGCCTCTCAGGACCACCGTGTTCATGCCTGGGGCGTCGATGTTAACCGCCTTTACGATACAGTAAAGGCGCAGGGTATCAGTCCAGAGTGGTTCTTTGCGTACGATATTACCGAACAGGACCCAATGTCGAATAGTTGGCTGAACCACTTTGCATACCGAAATCCAGACCCATATCAGGATGCCATTAACGTATGTAATTGGATTAAGCAGTTTGCTAATAGTGACAGTTTCAATCCTGCTTCCGGGTATGGTGCTTACACCAGCCCGCAGATGGCCGCTCAGTGGAACCAGGAATTCCATAAGGGCACCATTGGTCGTTTGTACTTACAAGGGACTGCGGCGGCCGTAATGGAGCTGGCAAATGAAAACCCAGGGAGGTATGGTCGCCCGATGAATTGGTGTGTGCAACTCATCAAATCCTGGGGTGGCCACACTAACTCAGGGGGCGGCAGCTGGGGTTGGCCCTTTGCTAATATTCCCCGTGATGGGCAACCTAACGTTTACCTTAATGGTCAGCAGTATGGCCACACTGGATATGGCCGTGGTGGTGGAGACTTCCACGATGGTTTCGACTTCGATGGCGCTCATTATACCGGCAATGTTTTAGCAATTCACCCAGGAACAGTTCACAAGATTGGGGCTGACCTTGGCTGGTGGTATATCTGGATACAGTCGTCGGACGGTTACAATATTGTCTATCAGGAAGGATTTAGTGCTGGCAGCATCTATGTCCACGAGGGCCAGCAAGTTCAAACCGGTACGCCAATCGCACGAGTTACTGGTACCCACACGCACGTCGGGATTAGTAAGAAAGCAATCCCATTAGCTTACTACCATGGATATAACGATGACGGTACCTGGTTGGACCCGATTGCCACAATCAAAGCCGGAATCGCTGGCGGCGGAGATGGTAGCGGCGGTGGATCCGTATCAGCGGAGGAATACTACTTCCAGCCGTTTATCTTGCAAGATGATGAGTCAATCAAGGAATGGGGCGTTCATCCAGGCCCTGACCTGGTTGATGAACGGTTCCACGATGCCGAGGCGATGCGAAAGTATGCTCAAACGACTTTGAAGCCAAATCCAAGTTTGACGATTGAAGTGACGCTTAAAGACAATTCTTTTCAGCCTAAAAAGGGTGAAATTCTTCGCGTCCAGGCTCGTCAGAAGAAGTATGCCGGTAGTTGGCGTACGGTCGGCTATGACACGTATCCCGAACCTGGTGCTAGTGAAGGTACCCAAATCACTTTGAATGATGCTAAGCAGACGATTTTGGACTACCAGAATAAGCGGACAGCCATCATTCAACAGGCTTTGAACGACCAGAAGCAACGGCTACGAGGGGTTGCCAGCAGCTTAGATCGGCAGTCGCAGACGTTAACCCAAATCGTCAATACCAAGGATAAGGATAACCAGGCTAGTGCAACTCCACCAAATCTTACTCAAGAGGGGATGGATGCGCTGAAAAAGTTAACCAGAGAGGGTGGTAAAGATGGCGGAAACTGACATTCCTACCACCTATAAGCAGATTGTCCGATTCGGCTTAGATAAAGATGGGTTCTTCGGGTTGATTTGCTCGAGTGACAACGGGAAAACCATCAAACTGATTGTCGGCCCGGACGGCTTGGTCTTGCATCCAGAAGATGGCGATAAGATTTGGAACCTCATTGAGAGTAAGGTTCAATCGGCCATTGATGCCAGTGGAAACGAGTTGACCTGGTCAAAAATTAGTGACAAGCCGGACCTGGTTCTGGAGAAAGACCTACCGGACTTTAACCAGTTTGCCAAGAGGGACGAACTGCCCGATACAAGCGGCTTAGCAAAAGCGGCCACTGTCGATGCTGTCAAGACAACCGTGGAGAGTGCGATAAGCACTGCTGAAAAGGCGCAGTCAACAGCGGACGCCAACAGTAAGGCACTGTCTGAGAAGGTAGACCGGAAAGACTTGCCAACGGACCTGGTCCACTCTCCTGAACTGGATAAAGTCAGAGTTGATGTCACTCAAGCTAAGCAGGACGCCGCACAGGCACTGGCTGTTGCCAAAAGTGCAACTACCACTCTTGACGCTTCAAAAGAATTTGTAGCGAAAAAGCCTTCCGAATATCAGGAAGGCTTTTCTCGTGAGCTAAAAGCAGCAGGTGTTCTTGAAGTTAACCAGACGACCTTAGGCAAGAATTTGACTTATAGCACAATTGGCCTGCTCACCTCGGTGGCAATTGACAGTTACGGTTCCCACTGTGTCCGACAACGCTTTGAAGTCATCGACAGCGACTATCCATATACTTTTGAGCGTACTGGTACTGGAAATGTCTGGTACCCTTGGCACGGTATTACTGAATGGGATTAACTTTGAAAGGTGGTGATAGCAATCGAAACAGCAGAATTGCAGAAATTACGGTTCCGGGGCGAGTATGATCCGGAAACCTGGTATAAGAAGATGGACGTAGTCACTAATGGCAATCACGCCTATTTAGTGCTGATTGATAATAGGCGGCATGATTTAGATAACACCAAATATTTTATGGCACTAATGAAAGGACGTCCCGGGGATCCCGGGAAGAATGGTAAAAGTGCCTACGATTTGGCTGTTGAATATCAAGGCTTCAATGGTACAGTTCTTCAATGGCTGGCTTCATTACGTGGAGCACAGGGAATTCAGGGGGCGCCGGGTCAGCTTAATGGCCTAGTGACTGACCTGAGCGTTGCGTCGTACCCAGATGCGGATGCCGTTACCAGTAAGAACATTTACGCTCTTGACGGTGTGCAGAAGAACTTGCCGCGGTCGGATGTCACCAAGTCCTTCATGCTGGTCCTTGCTAACAGTGCGGGTGATACGGTCACCCAACTATGGTTTGATCCGGTCAACGTTGAACTGTATATCCGGGCTAAGTCTGGCGAAAACTGGAGTGATTGGCGGTGGATCACGTTATGGAATTAGTTGAATTTATTACCAGTCATACCCAGCAAATCTACAACCGAATTAAGAAAATGTATCAGCTGGAGAAGGACATTAACTTAGACGATGAACTAACCATTCCCGAACTAAGTATTGAGCGGTGCCCACCAGTTGATAAAAATAATCCCAATGTTTACTTGTATAATCGGGACTACTATTCATGGGCCATTCGGGTAACTAAAGAGCTACTGAATGTCCTGAATCAGCTAGTCCTTTTTTATAATGCAAGCGGATTTGTTAACGAAGATGACTATCATGATACTTCGCAGATTATTAACTGGTGGATACCGCATACCTTAAAGGTTAGCTCCGCCTACTTTGATAACTTGCAGTCAAATTATGATACAGCAAATAAGCTCCTAGATGAGCTTGAAAACTATGCAGAAATTAATCGGTAAAGGAGGGAGAAAATGGCAGCACCTAATACGCGGGTAGTTTTGGACTTGCTTCGTGATACCAAAACTATTGTCGATTTAACGCCTTATTTTCAAGGCCGGGTCGGCGATAGTGATAGCTTCTTGCCCATGGCGATTATAGCAGCAGGGCGAGCTTATGACCTAACCGGTAAGAGTGTGATCTTCCAAGGGAAAGATTTCAATGGCACTGAATTCACCGTTTACGGTAAGAATGATGTAAACCGGCACGGTGATGATTGGAGCAAAGGCCGGTTTACATTTTATTTTCCGGCGGAGACCTTTGAAGCCTCTGGTGAATGGGACTGGGCATTCTTCCGTGTGGTCGACATTCCACAATCGGAATTGGAGGCTGGAGTGGACCCAGCTAAAACAACTTCAATCGTATCAACGCTGAATGTGAAGTTAAAGGTCCTCAATGGTAATCCAACGATGGCAATTGCCAAACAGGCGTACCATTCGGGGATGCAATCAGCCCTAGATGATGTTCAACAGTTTGCAGCTGATGCTAAAAAGCAGATCAGTAATACTGCCAATAGCTTGTTGAATGATTTTCCAGATCTTTTAGCAAAGATGCAAACTGTGAAGGCATTGGATAACTCGCTTAACGACATGATTAAGGAGAAGCAGCTCGCCACGGTTGAAGATCTCGGGATCACACTAATTGAAAACAACATTGGCGGTCTACCAACACCGGCAATGTATATTGAGAAAGGATTCTACCGGATTCACTACGGGTATGCTTACCTGGGTGACTTGGATATTGTTCCGGGCAAGACGGTAGACGCCACTGACTGTGAACAAGTGGCGATGGTCCAGACTACTGTGTTAAATAACATCGTGTCCCAGGAAGCAACCGTTCAAGCCAAGAACGACTATGTATACAAGCTGGAACGGAAGTCGACTGGTGACACGACCTGGTCGAAGTGGCACGCAGTAGCACAATTTTAGGAGGTAATTTTATGTATACTCACTTACAAAAAATGGGGGGGGTAGCAACCTAGCTACTACCCGACTGGCACGGCCTAAGAAGGGCGGTGTCAACTAATGAATCTGAATACAACAATTGAAGGACAACGAGACTGGGCAAAAATTATCGAGAATAATTTTAAGCAATTAGCAGTTGAGCGAACGGCTACAAGTGACATTGTGCTAATGAACGGTTGGCAGGCTAAGGATGGGAATAAGGGTTTGGATAGCTACACCTTACTGGATGGAACTAAACTCTACCATTTCTCAGGTGTATTGCAGAAGTTAGTATCGCCGAACGAAGCGGGCTGGCTTTTTAAGACGCCAGCAGCAGGTAAGGTTATCGGCAACCCATTTCCAAATACTGCTAGTGTTACTTATGATGGAAGTGCTGGTGGATATTTGGAATTAGGCGTTGGCAACTCAGGCGGAACTGGCGTATGGTGCCACTTTGTCCCAAATGACGGTGGCGTACATCCACAGGCTAACAAGCAGCACAATATTGAGGTGGCTATGTCGATTGTGTGGTTTGCTCAATAGCAATAAGCCAGTCTAGTGTCCTGGAAAGGATAATGCAAATGGATACCAAACAGGTTGAACCAGGCCAAGGCTGGTTAAAGACACTAAATAATGATCTAACCAATTTAGACAATCGGACCCTATCATGGACCGAATGGCAAGCAGCGAATGCAGTTCTTCTCAATGGGTTTGGACGTGCTGGGAATGGTATTAGTGTGCGTTTCTTGAGGGACAAGGTCGGTAACATTTACCTAACTCATGTTGTTGGTGAAGTTACCAAAACGCAATACGACGGTCGATGGACAGATTTTTGTAGACTTTCTGATGTTCCTCAATCTGCATGTGCAATTCAAGCTGTCGCTCGGATTGCAAATAATGACATGGCGAGCGGCTATGTATCGGTCACACTTGCCTATTCGGATAATTCGACTCAAACAACTACTTTAAAAGTTGGCGGAAAGTATGATGGTGGCCCTTATTTAAATGGTTGGATTGGCTTTAGCCTTATGTATTAACAAGGAGGGATTAACTAATGATGGAAAAGTACAAGACGGTCTACGTCTTTGATACTCAAACTCCAAGCCATAAGTATATCGGACAACGGCTAGTCGAAGGAGATTATCAGCTTCAGCCTAATGAAACACTCGATGAGCCTCAAAAAGGGCAAGATAACTTTTGGAACGCCGAAACAGGAGCTTGGGTAACGTCAACAGTAACTGTCTATTGCTACGACGTCAATAACAATAACTCACTGAGTGATATGTTCTCCGTACCTGCGGGAACTACGCTCAAAGCCGGACAAACCACGGTGGTTCCCAAAGATGGGCTATATGAGCCACAGTTTAACGGGACTGCCTGGGAATCCGGGATTACTGAAGCCGAATGGAATGCTCAACAGCCCAAGGTAGAAGTGAAGCCGACTGCTCAACAGAAGGCTAATGCCGAGATGAGTGTACAAATTGCTCAAATGAAGCAGGAGCAAGTTCAACAGGCTAAGCTGAATGCGCAGTTGACACTGGACATTGCAGCGTTGAAGAAGCAGATGAAGGCCGAAGCACCCAGTACACAGGAGGGATAAAGATGGGATTTGATTACTACAACACCTACTACAAGATGGGGCTCTTTACCAAGGAGAATTTGGACCTATTTGTTGAAGTAGCTATGCTGTCGGCGGCAGACGAACAGAAGATCCTTAACCCAGTAGCTGCTTAGTCACATAAAATTATGTCGCCAAAGAAATGCACAATACATAAGAAAGCCTCACTCAGACGAGCGGGGCTTTTTTATGGGCGGCTTTTAGAAAGGAGAGTGATTGAGCTTGAAGAAAATGGACTTAGTGCCACAGGGTGATACTCACCAATTCAAAATTGACGATACCAACACGCTCCTGCACTACACAGCAACAATTAATGGTGAGCCACAGGAATTTCCAAGTGATGATCCTTGTTACTTCCAAATCAAAACTGACAAAGCCTTTGTCCAGACGGCTAAAGCCACTGTATCTGGATCCGATGTCGCCCTGAGTTCCAAAGATTTAGCGAATTTGCCGATTGGCAATTACGAGCTAGAGCTTTGGCACATGGACAAACAGACGGGGGACACTGACATTTTTCCTGACGATGGTTGGTTGCCGTTTACCATCAACGAGAATGCGTTGGGTAACATGAGCGAAAAAGTTACGACCATCACCATGAAGCAGATGCAGGATGGCCTTATGGATGCTCTACAAGTCCAGTTCGATAAGTTCGTGGCGGAGGCCCAGGAGAAAATCCAGGGGATGAAACCTGAACCTGCGCGGAACGGTGTGGATGCGACTATCACGATTGGGGATACCAAACAGGTCGCTGCTAATGAAGCACCATCGGTTACTAATGTCGGCTCAAATACTGCCGCTATTCTGGAGTTTAAAATTCCAGTTGGTGCAATTAAGACCGAGCTGTTGGATAGCAAGGACCTAAATCAGGTACAAACTAGTGGTTACTACACGGGCAATGCCATGACGATTGCCAACGCCCCTAGCACAGGTCAATTTGTCTTGAAGGTCGTTGGCCTCAGCGATAGTTGTGTCCAGTTGTACTATGACCTACGCCGCGGGGAGCAATATATGCGGACCATGTTTAAAGGTGAATGGAATCCGTGGCGTTGGACTACGCAGTGGAATTGAGGTGAGATTGAATGCCGCATGGATTCTGGGGACTAGGCTGGGGAGAAGTTGTTTCTTTGATCACGCTTGTTATGGTTGTTGCCAACTATTTTAAGAGCAGTGTTTCAAAGACTGCTCATGAGTCTAGTCGGAAAGACTTGGAAGACCTTAATACTAAGCTCACCGACTTTAAAATCAATGTCAGCGGGTTGTCGCAATTACTCCGGCAGGTTAATAAGGATATTGAAGGTATTGATAAACGAGTCGGAAAGCTCGAAGAAGAAATTGATAAAGTTCACGTTCAGATGGCCGAATTGAAGGCTAGAATTGGAGGAAGCAAGCATGATGAAGATTATCACTGATATTGGAAACTGGTTGGTACAGTCAGGGGCCTTGGTCACCCTTGCAGTCTTTGCCTGGAAGTACCTCAAGCCTGTCATGGTAGAGAAGCAAAAGCACGCCAAGACTGTGCAGGAAAAGGAACTGCTGGGCCTGGTCAACTCCCTGGCCGATAATGCCGTCAACTCGCTGGTAAGCAACACGGCCATCACGGGCCACGATAAGTTTAACGCGGCCACCCGCATGGTTGGCACTACTCTGGCCGACAAGGGCTTCGACGTTCAGCGGCAAACCATTGAACACGCGGTTCAGGCGGCCTACGAAAAGAGTGATCTGACGCCTACCGTTGACCCGGCCGCTCAACCACAGACGGGTGTGGTGGTCCACAATGGCTAACAGATTAGAATTCTTAGATGTATCAGGCTGGAATCCTAATGCGCAGAACCGGGCCTTTTGGGACCAGGCCAAGCAGCTAGGCGTAGCAGGGGCCATCGTCAAGATTACCGAGGGAACTTGGTATCGTAATCCTTATGGTTGGAACCAGGTAACGGCAGCCAAGCTGGCTGGCATGAAGGTAGCGGCCTACCACTTCGCAAAGTTTGTTGGCAACTCCTACCAGGCAGTCAACGAAGCAAACTACGCTATTGCAACGGCCAATAGCATGGGCCTGCCGCATGGGTCCATTATCGTCCTGGACTACGAAGAGCGGGCCGGGATCCGGGCCTACAATACGCAGGCGTGCATTGCATTCTGTAAGACAATCAAGGCCAACGGCTTCGTGCCAGCCTTTTACTCGTACTCTGGTATGGCGAGCCTGTGGGACTACGAAGCAATTCGGCAGGCCACGGGTGCGAAGTTCTGGGTGGCCGCTTACCCACGCTTGGGCCCGGCTTACGCACCAGATTATGGCAGCTTCCCAAGCATTTCAGCCTACATCGATGGTTGGCAGTATACCGATAACTGGCGTGGCTGGGGTGTTGACGGTTCAGTAGATTTAACGGGGGTGTTTACTACGACTGAAAAAGTAACCAGTGGCGGCCACTTGGATGACTGCCACTTTGAAGAGGGCAAGCTGGTCGTTGGCGGCTGGTTTGCCAGTGATAAGGCAAATGGTAAGGGCAACCACTACATTATCCTTACTGATGACCAGGGGCATGAGTTTGCCCGGCAGAGCGTGGCACTGTCACCACGTCCAGACGTGGCTAAGGCGTTCCCAGACATTCCGGGGGCTGGTCAGTCTGGCTTTGCGGCCAAGTTTGACTACACAGCGGCAATGGCTGGTAAGAAACTACGGGTCTACTTCCGCTACACGGACGACCCGGCAGGCAATGGCAATGCCACTGACTACGTGAGCCTGGCGGACATGACCCAATCAGCCGCCTACCTGGATAGCATGAGCGTATCCTTTGGCAAAAAACTCAATGTAGCTGGTTGGTACTGACGATATGGCCCTCATCAGCCAGGGTCCGGAGGGTCCGAATAGTTTCTTGGGTGAGGGCGGACTGGTTATTTAACGTGGTGCCGTCGAGATCGAGGGCGATTAAGTGCTGATCCACGTTCGTCACTCCTTTGTCAAAAAATGCTTATCAAGTAATTATACGGGAATCGGCAGTAAATGTGAACAATTTCGTGGCGGTCGGAAATTACTGTATAATAGTGGGGAAGAGAAATGAGGGATAATTGATGAAACTACCAGATGCGTTTATTAGTAAATATCGTCGCCTGCTCGGTGATGAAGCTCCGGCCTTTTTGGCAGCCTTTGACCAGCCGGCAACCGGGGGCTTCCGGGTCAACCCCGCCAAAGCTGAGCCAACCGCGACTATCGCCACCGCCACGGGGCGGGTCGAGTACGTGCCGACCGGCTACCGGGGACCGGTGGATGGCAAGTCCCTCGACCACGTTTCCGGGGCGATTTATAGCCAGGAGCCTTCCGCTATGTATGTTGGTGAGGTCGTCGCTCCGCAGCCAGGGGAACGGGTCTTAGACCTCTGCGCGGCGCCGGGAGGCAAGACTACCCACCTGCTTGCCAAGATGGGTGGCCAGGGCTTGCTGATTGCCAACGAGATTTTCCGCAAGCGGGCCCTGGTCCTCGCGGAAAATTTGGAACGGTGGGGAACCGCCAATACAGTGGTTACCAATGAAAGTCCAGCCGAACTGGAACGGCAGTTTCCCCAATTCTTTGACCGGATTCTGGTGGATGCGCCCTGTTCCGGTGAGGGGATGTTTCGCAAGGAGCCGGCCGGGATGGAGTATTGGACGCCGGATTACCCGGCTGAGTGTGCCAACCGCCAGCGCAAAATTCTGGCCTCGGCACTGAAAATGCTTAAACCCGGGGGGACCCTGGTCTATTCGACCTGCACCTTTGCGCCGGAGGAGGATGAACAAACCGCGGCCTGGTTACTGGCGACCTACCCGGGATTGACAATGGTTCCAATTAAAAAGTACCCGGGAATGGATGATGGCCGGCCAGAGTGGGCCGACGGCAATCCCGCCCTTGCCAACGCTGTCCGCCTCTTCCCCCACCACATTGCGGGGGAGGGACACTTCATTGCCAAGTTCCAGCTGGCTGCCACGGCTCCGGTGCGCGCCGCTGACCACCGCATAAAGAAGAACAAGCGGCATCGCAAGGGCGACCGGCAGAACGGTTTGACGAAGGAGGAGCGGCAGCTCTTTGCTGATTTTTGCCAGTGGTTCATGCCCGCCTACCAGCCTTGCCAGCTGTTGACTTACGGCGACCAGCTTTATGACCTGCCGGCGGGCCTTTCATCGGTAGGAGGGTTAACCGCGTTGCGACCGGGGCTCCACCTTGGGACCTTTAAGAAGCGGCGTTTTGAGCCGGCCCTGGCCTTAGCCCTGACAATGCGGCCGGCAGACACTGAGCGCCGGATTGAACTAAGCCGTGAACAATGGCGCTCCTACGTTCACGGCGATGTTCTGCCCGGACCGACTGACCTCCCCAACGGCTGGTACCTGTTAGTGTGTCAGGACTTTGCGGTTGGATTTGGCAAGCTGGTCAACGGGACGGTGAAAAACTTTTATCCTAAGGGCTTGCGTTTTTAGAAAGGACGTCTACTAATGAAAGAAAAGAATGCGTTTCATATTAATGGCTACTTAGCCTTCTTCCTGACCATCGTGGTTGCGGTGATTGCGGCCTGGCTCGTTTACCGGGGACTAACCGCCAGTCAGCTGGGATTGACGGTCGCGGGTGCCATCCTGCTGGTCCTAGTGGCAGTGGCCGCGACTTCCCTGACAATCATTCAGCCAAACGAGGCGAAGGTCCTGACTTTCTTTGGGAATTACATCGGGACGATTCGGGATGCCGGCCTTTTCCTGACGGTTCCCTTTACCGACAAGGAGCGGGTATCGTTGCGGGTTGGCAACTTCAATAGTCAAATCCTCAAGGTCAATGACTCCCAGGGGAACCCGGTAGAAATTGCGGCGGTAATCGTTTACCGGGTAGTCGATACCGCCAAGGCGCTCTTTGCTGTCGACGACTATGAGCAGTTTGTCCAAATCCAAAGTGAATCGGCAGTCCGCCACGTGGCGAGCGAGTACCCTTATGATACCTTTGAAGATGAGGATGCCCTGACCCTGCGGAGCAACCCGACCGAGGTTTCGGACCGGTTGACGGCCGAACTTCAGGAACGGCTCAACGTCGCCGGGGTCGAAATTATTGAGACCCGGCTGACCCACCTAGCCTACGCGACCGAGATTGCCAGTGCAATGCTGCAAAAACAGCAGTCAGCCGCCATCCTCTCCGCCCGTAAAATTATCGTCGAAGGGGCGGTTTCAATTACTGAGGATGCGATTGACCGTCTGGCCCGCGAAACCAGCCTTGACCTGACCGATGCCCAGCGTCTCCAGATTATCAATAACATTATGGTGGCGATTGTCAGTGAGCGGGGGACCCAGCCGGTGATTAATACCGGGACGAGTAATTAATGATTAAGAAATGATGGATGCAGAAAGGAGCTGTGACACAACCCACGGTTAGGGACTGTAAGGCTAGCCTAGGACGATCATTGGCACGGCACGGGCCGGTGATTGTCCGTAGCTAGACTCTAAGTTCCTGGGTTGGGTCACGCGATATCTTTAAAATATTCGGAACTAAAACGAGGGCCTGCGGCAAAACATAGTTTTGTCACAGGCCCTTTTTAAGTTAGTATCTTATAGCAGGTGGCGCTGCTGGGCATAGCTATACAGTTCTGGTGCGAAGACTGGGGCAGCCATTACCGGCAGGTCGGCAAAGCGGCTGACCCCTTGCAGGGCAAGCAGACGCGGAAGGACAGCCAGCCAGTTTGCAATTTCCTGGTCCAGCGCTTTTGGTCCGGCCGTTTGCAGGATGTTCAGGAAGTAGCCCGCGACCCCGCAGGAGCTTGCCCCCAGTGCCCCGGCCTTGATAACGTCTAAGGGTGAGCTAATCCCCCCGGAAGCAATGATCGGCCGCCCAGTTTTGGCCGCCCGGGCTTCCAAGAGTGCTTCTGGGGTTGTCTGTCCCCACTGTGCGAGGGAGCTAAAGTCTTCCCCGTGGTTGCGCCGGTTTTCAATCAGCGCGAAGTTGGTTCCGCCGCGCCCGCTGACGTTAATTGCTTGAACCCCGGCCTGCGCCAGCTTAGCGACATCGGTCTTGTTCATACCGAAGCCGACCTCTTTGACAATTACTGGCACGGTGAGGGCGGCCGCCAGCTCGCGGAGATTGTCCAGCCAGAAGAAGCGGCGGTCGCCCTCCGGCATTACCAGTTCTTGCGCGGCGTTTAGGTGGAGCTCCAACGCGTCGGCGTCTAACAGCTCAACTGCTGCTCGCGCGTCTGCTAGACTGGCACCGCTGCTCAGGTTGGCAATGACGATCCCGTCCGGATTTTCTTCCCGGATCACCGTAAACGACGCCCGGGCTGTGGGGTCCTTTAGGGCGATGCTAACTGAGCCGGTGGCCATTGCCAGCCGGTGCTTAGCGGCCAGCCGAGCGAGCTGCCGGTTGATGGTTAGTGCCGTCTGACTGCCGCCGGTCATCGCCTCAAGATAAAAGGGGGCGCTGAGTTGGAGTTGTCCGGCTAGTGGGACCTTGAGGTCAACGTCCGTGACCGCCATTTCCGGCAGGGCCGTGTGGACCAGCCGAACCTGGTCAAATGGATGGCTGGCATGGGCCTGGTCATAATACTTTCGGGCGAGGGAAAGGTGTTCGTTTTTGCGTTGTGCTTGACGCGATTCCATAAAGCTACTCCTTAATGGTAATGGGCGGGGCCAGAGCGGGTTAATGCAATGGCAGGTGCTGCTGGACCCGGTGTTTAATGTCCGCGATAAAGTGAACGTTGAGCGGCAGCTGCTCAATCCGGTTTTTAGCCCAGGATTTCAAGACGGCGTTAAAGTCGGCGTTCTGGTCGATGGCGACAATTCCGCAATCCCCGCCGCCAGCGCCCGAGGTCTTCGCAGCGCCGCCAAACTGTTCTGCAATCTGGCACAGGCGGTTTAGGACCGGCGTTTCAATGTCGACGCCGGAGTTCGTCCCGAGTTGCTTGAGCAGATCCCGGTTATACCGAATTTCCTGCTTGATACGTTCGAGGTCCTGCTGGTGGAAGCCCTCCACCATCCGCTGAATACAGGCCTTACTTTCCTCAAGGAAGCGGTGATAATCATCCTGCTGCCGGGCTTTAAAGAGGGAAATCTTGTCCACCAGCTGGGAGGTTGAAGCCGGCTTGCCAGTCCAGCCAATCAGCAGCTGGAGATTTTTAGGGGCGTGCAGGGACTCGATCTGGAGGTCCGGCCAGGGGAGGTCAACCAGCGACTTGATGTCTAGGTATTGCCGTTGCTGGGCAAGCCACTGTCGGTCAAAGGAGTGGTAGGAGATCCAGCCCCCGTAGACCGATGCGGCCACGTCGCCAAGCGAACCGTTGCCCTGGACTTCAAAGTGGGCGATTGCCGCCAGTTTGAAGATTTCATCCTTGCTGACCGGCAGGTTGTAAAAACGGCAGAGGGCCTTGACGGTTGCCACCGTGACTGCCGCGGAGGAACCCAGGCCGTACTTGCGGCCGTTCTGGCTATCGAGCTGGCTATCGATCTGTAAGTCGTAAATCCGGAGTTCCCGCTCAAATTGCCGGGCGTATTCTTCGGTGACCTTAATGGCCGAGAGAATGTAGGAAAAGGGGTTGTCCCGTTTATCCACGACCATCTGGTCACCCATCCGCCGCCATAGCAGCTGGTTGTTGTGGTATTGCTGGCTGAAAATCTGTCCCATCTCCCGCGCCGATT
The DNA here is from genome assembly GCF_000160835.1 of Limosilactobacillus antri DSM 16041. GTDB lineage: Bacteria > Bacillota > Bacilli > Lactobacillales > Lactobacillaceae > Limosilactobacillus > Limosilactobacillus antri. The sequence goes on along the minus strand of NZ_GG700732.1, from coordinate 480,385 downwards.
CCTTAATCGTGCAGGTGACAAACTGGTCAAGGGCGACCAAAACCGCGGGGTAGCCATTTTCGACCACGGCATATTCGCCAGCGATGTATAGTTTTCCTGGTGCTTTTTCAGTAATCAATTGTCTAATTTCCCTTCTCATCCAAATTAATCATTCCAAATCTTAATTCCCGGTCCCGGTTTGGCAACCACCAGCCGGTCGGCACCAAGCTGGTCCGCCAGTGATGAGTAGACTGCCTCCCGGTTGACCCGGTCGTAAATTACCTTGACGTTGGGCCCGGCATCCATCGTGAAGTAGCAATTAATACCGTTAGCCCGGAGTTCCCGGACGATGGCCATCGCCTTGAGGGTATCACTGTCAAAGTAGGTGAAGCCCGGGGCGGCCGAGAGCGTCAGGGCGTGCATTCGCAGGGCGTTTTCTTCGGCGATCGCCCCGATTTGGTCAACGTCCCGAGCAGCAATCGCTTTTTTGACCGCCACCATGTCGTGGGCGACCACTTCTGGCCAAAGCCGGTAATAGGGGGATGTCGCGACGCTCTGCTGCATCCCGAAGCGGCTGGAAATCTTCTTCTGACGGGTGTCAATCAGGATCGCAATCATCTCAATCCCAAAGTCAACTTCTTCCATAATCGGGACCGCGTAGGAGGTTTGGTCGTCGTTACCGGCTTGCCATTCGACCAAGCCGCCGTAAACTGACCGCGTTGCCGACCCGGACCCACGCCGGGCCAGTCGGGAGAGGCCGCGGCGGTCTAGCTGCAAGCCGGCGGCCTGACTGGCGGCACCGGCCAGGGCCGCAAAGGCGGAAGCGGAGGAGGCGAGCCCGGCTGCGGTCGGCACGTGGTTGTGTGAATCAACCCGGGCCCGGGCGGTGAGGTCGCTGCGTTGCCGAACGATGTCCAGCAGGCGGGTAACCTTGCGTGCGGCGGGGCCGCCAAGTTGCTGGCCGTTAATCATTACCTGGTCGCTGGCCAGTTCCTGGTCAAAATCAACCGTGGTGGTGGTGTAAAATTCATCGAGGGTCAGGGACAGACTATCCGTCTGCGGAATTATCAGTTCCTGGTCTTTTTTGCCCCAGTACTTGACTAAGGCGATGTTGGTGTGGGCTTTTGCAGTCGCCATTAGATTGTTCCTCCTTGATCCAGCGGTTGAATCCAGGTCTGGGCGGCACCATGTTCCTTGAGAATACTGGCGAGGCGCCGGGCCCCGAGGGCGGTTTCCATGATGGCAAACATACAGCCACCACGGCCGCCTCCGGTTAGCTTGGCCCCCCGGGCACCATTAGCCCGGGCGACGGCAATCAAGTGGTCGAGCTGGTCGTTGCTGACCCCGAGGGCTGCCAGGTCGTCCTGAGCCGCATCTAGTGCCACCCCCAGCTTGCCGACTTCATTGTTTTGCAAAAAGCCGCGGACATCCCTGACCAGCGACCCCAGGTGTTCGATATGCCGGTTGGCAGTTGCCGGGTCTGATTGAATGAGTGCCTGGACATCCGTGATGGCCTCTTTAGTGGCGCCCTTGACTCCCGTATCGGCAATGACCATTGTAGCCGTCAGGTTCATTTCCAGTGCTTGGCCGGCCTGGCCCTTAACGTAGTACAACGGCTGAGCAGATGAACTGGTCGCCGCGTCTAGGCCGGAGGGGCTCCGGTGGGTGACCTCTTCTTCAATGTCGGCGAGTTTGAGCAGCGTTGGGCGATCCAGGGACTTTTCGTAATAATCAAAAAAAGCGCGCACAATCGCGATTGCGGTTGCGGCAGATGACCCCATTCCCCGTTCTGCGGGCAGCTCGCTGGCAATGGTCAGCCGCCAGCCGTCCTGTTCACCGGCAAAGCGCTGGCAGAGCGCCTCAATCAGTTTTTGAATGCCGCGCATCGCCGCCGGTAGCTGGCTGAGCGGCCCGTTGTAATAGCGGCTGGCAATGAGCTGCTCATGCGTTTGCCGTTGCTCGATGGTCGCCGTTAGCTTAACGCTGGGAAGCGGGAGCGCAATCGCGGGCTGACCGTACACGACACTGTGTTCTCCCATCAAAATAATTTTGGCATGGCTCGTTCCAATCCCCTGTTGTTTCACCATCGTAACCTACTTTCTCAGATAAAAATTCCATTTTCCATCATAACTTAAAATAGTCTAATGGAAAAGGGGGAGAACCTACTCGTAACTAAATCTAAAGAATTCACCGACATAATCACCCGCGGCTGGGGAAGAATGGTGTATCATATTATTGTAATAAAATAGGAGAAATCCGGTGATATTTTGCAAAAGAAAACTAAGCGGCGGTCACCAAAGCGTGATCGAACCGCGCCAATCTATTCAGTGGTCGACCTGGAAACGACCGGTACCAGTGTAAACCATGGTGACCGCATCATTCAGGTCGGCTGTGTCCTGGTTCAGGACGGCCAGGTGATCAACCGCTTTGAAACCAAAATCAACCCGCGGGAAAGGATCCCCCGCGCGGTCGTGCAGCTGACCGGGATCCAGGAGCGGGATGTGCGTAAGGCCCCGCTCTTTGAGGATGTCGCAGGAACAATCTATAGCTTGCTGACGGGGACAATCTTCGTGGCCCACAACGTCAACTTTGACTTCCCGTTTTTAAACGCGGAGCTGGAGCGGGCCGGCTACCCGCCGCTATCGATTAAGGCCATTGATACGGTGACGCTCAGCCAGATCCTGTTGCCGACGGCGAAGAGTTTTCGCCTGCGCGACCTGACCAGCAGCCTGCAAATTGAACATGACCACCCGCACAGCGCGGTTTCTGACGCGGAGGCCACCACGGGCTTACTGGTTGACCTGCTGAAGCGGGTTCATGACCTGCCGACGGTGACCCTCGACCAGTTGGTTCAGATGAAGTTGGACCTGCCCCAGCAGACGGCCGACGTCTTGGCGGCGGAACTTGACCGGCGTCGGACCCATCCGCAGCCACTCAGTGAGGACTTATTCGTTAGTCACGGCCTGGTTTTGCATAAGCAGCGGCCCCTAGCGGTCGAAAAGTCCACGGCCAAGGTTCGCTATCCGGCGACCCGGCGGGCGAAGGAAAAGCTCTTCCAGGACCAGCTCGATTTTCGGCCGGTCCAGGCCAAGATGATGAATAGTATCTATAATAACTACACGCATGACGAGCCGAAGAACATGGTTGTCGAGGCCGGCACTGGGAGCGGCAAGACCCTCGGCTACCTGTTGCCGTTGGCCTATGCTGCCTTTCCAGATAAGCGGATCGTGGTCAGCACGGCCACCAACCTGCTCCAGGAACAGGTCGACAGCCAGGCGGTCCGCCAGCTCAACCGGGTGCTGCCGTTTACGGTCAACAGCGTCGTGGTCAAGGGCAACCAGCACTATATTGACCTTGCCAAGTTCGTTCACTCCTTGAGCGTGATTGAGGATTCCAAGCTGGTGCAGCTGATTAAGGCTAAAATTCTCGTCTGGCTCCTGCAGACGACGACCGGCGACCTCGATGAGCTCAACCTAACGGCCACTCATTCACCATACTTTACTGAAATTCGCCACCGGGGGGTCCGAACGCTCAACCCGAAGAGCGAGTTCTACAAGGATGACTTTTTAGTCCGGCGGGACCAGCGCCTGGCCCAGGCAGACGTAATTATTACCAACCACTCCTACCTGGTGGCCCATGCCGAGCTGCTGGGGGATGGCACCCGGCGGCCATACCTAGTGGTTGACGAGGCCCAGCACCTGAGCCGCAATATTCTTCGTCAGTCGCGGCGCCAGTTTAACTTCCAACAGATCCGGGCCGCCGTGCACATTCTGGACGGCCTGGTTAATAACGGTAGCGAACGCAACCTGGTCAATATCTTTGCCGACCATCCCCTGGGGAGCTATAACGTCGAATTGCTCCGAGAGGACCTGCAACACGTGAGCGAGGCCGTCAACCAGTTCCAGCAGGCGCTTTACCGGCAGTTTATGCAGCAAACCAGCACGAACGCGGAAAATGAGCTAATTGAACAGCCACTGGAGAACGAACAGCTGGAGCAGCTCTTGGACATCGGCGGTCCGGTGATGATGGAGCTGGAACAGGCCCTGGGCAGCGTGCAGCTGCATTTTTCCGCCCTCCGGCATATCTTTGGCCAGCAGGCGGGGCGGTGGCTGCCCAGTGACCGCTACCTGATGAGCCAGTTTCAGAGCCAGCTGACGACGCTGGTGGATGCCGATACGACGCTTAATAGCTTTAACGAAACCCTTCGCCAGCGGGGCGACGAGGCGGCATTCTGGCTAACGATTCGGCAGTCGGCAGAGCACAGTACGATGGTCCTGCGGGGCGGCCTGCTCTCTGCTAACCACTTTTTGACGGAACAGGTCTATCCCTACTTTGCCCAACCGCTCTTCGTCGGCGCAACCCTCTTTAGCTCGAGCCGGTCGCAATACCTGTACCAGCAGTTGGACTTGGACCGGCGGGGCACGCTGACCAAACGCTTTGCTTCGCCGTTTGACTACCAGCACCATTCCAAGGTCCTGATTGCTAAGGACGCCCCCCTGCCGGGCAACCAGAAGAACGCGGACTACGTTCACTACCTGGCCCGGACGATTTACGACCTGACTAAGGACAGCAATTGTCAGACGATGGTCCTGTTTAATTCGCTGTTGATGGTTGACCAGGTCTACTCGCAGCTGCGGGAGACGGACCTCTTTAACCAGCGGGACATCCTGGCCCAGGGGATTACCGGCAGCCGGGAAAAAATCCTTAAGCAGTTTTCCACCGGTGAAAATGCACTCCTGCTGGGGGCGGCCAGCTTCTGGGAAGGGGTTGACCTGCCGGACACGGCCTTGGAGCTCCTGATTATCACCCGGCTGCCCTTTGATTCCCCCGACGAGATTATGAACCGGGCGTACAACAGCCTGCTCAAGCGCCAGGGCAAGAACCCCTTCTACCAGTCGGAGCTGCCGAAAGCGACGATGCGCCTGCGGCAGGGGATTGGCCGGCTGATCCGCAGCGAACACGATACCGGGGTAGCGGTAATCCTCGACCCGCGCCTGCTGACCCGCCGCTATGGGCAGACGATGATGAAGAACCTGGAGCGGGACTACCCCCTGACCGTGTTGCCGACCGCCCAGCTGGTGCAGACTGCTAATAATTTTATTAAAAAGCACCATTAATTAACGCCAGTTAGTAATTTTTTGGTATAATCTAAAAGATTGACATCAGAAGCCGAGGAAAGGATAGCAAGAATGCAAAGTCGACGTGAAGTTCAACAAGCACAGAGCCGCGGTTCGTTTCGCAAGCGAGTCCGCAACGTTTTGCTGGCAATCCTGGTGATCTTGCTGGTGGGGTGGGTGACGTACGCGGTCAGCAATCAGCCACGGGCGGCCGCTCGCCGGCAGGCCATCCAGCTGGCCAAAAAATATGGTCACCTTCAGGATCCACAGAAGTTTTACATCTATAACCGGGAGAATACCTTCTACACGGTTGCCGGGAAGAACCGGCAGGGTCAAGCCATCCTGGTGATTGTCCCGCAAAAGGGCGGAGACCTCCGGGTGCTCAAGCAGGCGGACGGGCTATCTGCCCAGCAGGTCCGGACGATGACCAGGCAGCGCCGGCACCCCAGTGCAATTCTCAAGGTTGCACCAGGCGTCTTTAATAATAAGGCCGTTTGGGAAGTTACCTACCGGAATAGTAAAGGCCGGCTGTGCTACGACCTGATCAACTTCAAGACCGGCCAGTATGTTCAAGAGATTAATAACTTATAAAGTCGTCAAGAGGTTGGGGGAAAACACGATTTTCTCCCAACCTCTTATATCGGAGGGGTGTTAAATGGCGGATAATGTTTTGCAGCGCTACCTGGCGGCGGGGGAAACCCTGATCAGCAACCTGTTGCTCCACCACTATAAGGAATTGGGGCTGACCACTGCTCAGCTGGTGCTCTACCTGCAGTTTAAGTCTTACCAGGATCATGGGGTGGCCAACCCGGATATCCGGCAGGTGGCCAAAAACTTGGGAACGTCTGAAGTCCAGGTCTTTGACCAGTTGCACCAGATGATGGTCAACGGCCTGGCGGAGCAAAAAATGCAGCGGCAGGCGGACGGCAAGGAAGAGGCGGTGTATGATTTTACACCGCTGATCAGCCGGCTGGTCCTCTACGATCAGCAGCAGACCGACCAGCAGGCGGCGGATACGGGCGCTAATGAGCGGATGAAGACCTTCAACCAGCTGGAAGCCGAGTTTAACCGTCCTTTGTCGGCAATGGAGATGCAGATTGTAAATGACTGGCTGGATAAGGATAGTTACAGCCCGGTAATGATTAAACTGGCCCTGCGGCAAGCGGTGTTAAACAGTGCCCTCAACCTCAAATACATGGAGCGGATCCTGGAGAGCTGGGCGCGCCAGGGCTTACGCAGTCAGCATGACATCGAAGAGCACGAGCGCCAGTTTGAGAAGCAGCACGGCCAGGCGCCGGCTTCAACCGGCAAGGGCAAGCAGCCGCGCGGCCCGAAGATCCCAATTTACAAATTGGGCGAGTAAGAGTAGAGAAGGGATGGATGAAAATGGATAATAGTAATTTGTCACGGCAGGTAATGAAAGGGATTGGCTGGGCGGCCCTCGCCTCCGTTATGTGGGGGATTTCCGGGACGGTACTCCAGCTAATCTCGCAAAACCTGGCAATTCCGGCCACTTGGATGCTGTCGACCCGGACCCTGATTACCGGAGTAATTCTATTGGCAATCAGTTTCTGCATTTATGGGAAGCGCACCTTTGACGTCTTTAAGACCAAGGAAACCGCGATCTCGGTTGTAACCTACGCCATCTTCGGATTGATGCTGAACCTGCTGACTTTCTACTACGCGGTCCAGACGGGGAATGCCTCTGCGGCAACCATTTTACAGTACCTGTCACCGCTGTTTATCGTTCTCGGGGATGTTGTTATCCTGCGGGAGCGGCCCCTGCGCAGTGACATCATTGCCTTTATTCTGGCGATGGTTGGGATCGTGATGTGTGTTACCCGGGGGAACCTGCATTCACTGTCGCTGCCAGTAGTTTCCCTTTTGTGGGGCCTGGGTTCCGGGATTACCGCGGCGTTTTACGTTGTCCTGCCGAAGCGGGCGGTAGCCAAGAATCCGCCACTGGTGGTACTTGGCTGGGGGACGATGATTGCCGGGGTCCTCTTTAACCTTTACCGGCCAATGTGGGTCAACCCGCCGCACATCTCGACAACCCTCGTGCTGTCGGTGGGGACGGTGATCCTGTTCGGGACGATTTTACCATTTGGCTTGCTGCTGCACGCAACCAACTTTGCACCATCGGACGTGGTCAGCATCATGGATGCCCTGCAGCCGATCGTAACCTCGGTCTTGAGCGTGATTTTCTTCCACATCTTCATGAACTGGGTGGAAATTATCGGAATTATCCTGGTCCTGGTTGCCATCTACCTCTTGCAGGACGGCCGCCGGAAACTCCAAGTGTGAATATTTGATTTAAGAAACTAAAAAACGTCGTCAGCAACGGATTATTCGTTGCGACGACGTTTTTTAGATGGCAACGGCCCTTGCCAGAATTATTTTTTCTGGTAAGGGCCGTCACTTTAGATGATAATCATCATTTCATGATTAACTTTTTCTGGAACAGAGTTGTTTCTAGCGGCTAATTATTGGCCGCCGGCATTACTTGGTGGCGTCTGTTGACCATTGTTGTTATTATTAGCAGCATTCCCGTTCGGCGTGGTTGTGTTAGCACTGCTGGACTGGGTAGTGGTGCTGGAGCTGTTTTGCTCCTGACCATTGTTGCTAAAGACTGACGAGGAAGAAATAATTGAACTGCTGAGTGACGATGACCGGCTCTCGCTGCTGCTACTGCTTTCATCATCGTCATCGATCGCCGCGTATTCTAAGGCCCACTTTGAATCCTTAATGACCAGTTGACGCTTGCCATTAACCCGGACGGCTTCGACCGTATCCGGCATCTTCCAGTTAGAGGCGTGGTTCCGACTGTCGAGGTATTCCATCTCTGACTTGTACAGCCATTGGGCAGAGTTGGTATAGGTATCGGAAATCGGGCTGGCCGATTGCGGCCGGTCATAACCGGTCCAAACGGCAATTGAGTAGTTCTTGGTGTAGCCAGCCATCCAGGAATCCATGACCCCAGATTGGTTGCCGCCCGGATAGTTGGTCGTCCCGGTCTTTCCGGCCTGGTTGACCCCACTGATGTTGGCTTCCCGTCCGGAACCCTGGGAATCGGTGAAGACGCCCTTGAGCATATCGGTCATCATGTAAGCGGTCGCCTTGTTCATTGCCTGGTGCCCCTTGGAACTGAAGCGCTTGACGTTGCCGTCCTGGGTAGTAATCGAAGAAATGTAGTACGGTTCGTAGTAGGTCCCGCCGTTGGCAAAGGCCGCGTACGCCGCGGATACTTGCAACGGTGAAATGTACAAGCCGATCCCGTTTTGCAGGGTGTACGGCTTCTTTTGCGAAATCCCCAGCCCGTTCAGGAAGGTCGTTGCCCGCTTGATTCCCACGTCTTGCAGGGTCCGAATGGCGGGCACGTTCCGCGACTGGACGAGGGCCGCCCGCATCGTCATCGTTCCCTTGTACTTATTATCAAAGTCGTGGAGGGCGATGCTGGTCCCCGGGTAGTAGAACTTGGTATCCTGGACCGCCTTGAAGGTTGGCCACTGAAGATACTCAATTGCCGGACCGTAATCCATTAACGGCTTGGCGGTCGAACCGGAACTCCGGTTGGTCTGCACGGCCCGGTTCAGACCGTAAACCACGTTCCCCGTGTGCCGGCCGCCGAGCATGGCAACGACCTGACCATTGTGCGGATCAGTGATTGCCACGCCGGCCTGCATCTGGTTGCTTTGGAACGGAACGGTGTTATTTGCCGCGTTATAGAGGTGCTTTTGGGCGGCCAGGTCGATGTTTGTGTGGACCTGCAAACCATCATTGTAAGGGTTGTAGCCCTTTTCCTGCAGGTTGGCCAGCACTTCTTTGATGTACGGGTCAATGACCTTTTCATCGACGTTCACGTCCCCGTTGGAGGTATTACCGTGGCTTGAGTCCAGGTCGGCGGTGATACTGTCCTGGGCTGCCTTATCCGCCTGGGCCTGGGTGATGTACTTGCTCCGCACCATTGCGTTCAAGACCTCATTTCGCCGACGGGTCGCTGCCTGGGTGTTGCTTGACAGTGGGTTATAGTAGGTCGGTGACTGCGGCATCCCGGCCAGCAGGGCTAACTGGGAGAGGCTCAGCTGGTCGAGGTCCTTGCCGTAGTAGTACTGGGCCGCAGTTTGCATTCCGTAAACCCCGTTACCCATGTAGACCTTGTTAATGTAAAAATCAAGGATCTGGTTTTTGCTGAAGTGACGTTCCACGTTGATTGCCAGCCAGGCTTCCTGGGCCTTCCGTTTAAAGGTCCGGTCTGAAGCGGCTGTGGAAAAGACGGACAGTTTAACCAGCTGTTGGGTCAGGGTACTACCACCCTGCATCCCATCGGAGCGGCCAAAGATGTTCGCGGTCGCAGCCCCCGCGATCCGAATCGGGTCGACCCCGTGGTGCTTGTAAAAGCGGCGGTCCTCAATGGAAACGACCGCGTGCTTCAAGGTTGCTGGAACCTGACTATCCTTGGCGTATTCACGCTTTTGCAGGCCCAGCCGGGAAATTACCCGGTTCTGGCTATCATAGATAGTGGTTCCGTTTTGACTAGCTAACTCGCTTTGACTAATCTTCGGCGCACTCGACGCGTAGTAAAAGAAGAGGGCAGCGCCGGCGACAATCAGCAAGATCACGACCCCGACGATTGACAGGATAATCTTCTTGACTAAACCGCCGCTTCGTTGCTCCTCATCGCGCTCTTCGTCGGGTTGCCGGCGGGAACTGCGAGTCGGTTGTTCGTTATTCGACATGATAGGCTCCTTTGTTCTTTGCAGCGATGATTTGATCGACTGCTTGAAGATATGGCAAGCGCGGATTCAACTGGTAGTCAATTGAAAATCCCGCCTGCTGAATGTCGGTCAGCAGAATTGATTTGCGGCCACCACTAGCCTGGGCATCCCAATACCGGATCAGGGTGCTGGCCGGCAAGAGGTAAACCAGGTCTAACTCGGTAAACTTGATGAAGGCAAAACAAATGCCGCCCTGCCGCACACACTCTTGCATATGCCGGATTTGGTGCTCGTGGAAGTTCTTTAGCGGGAAGGACCGCTTGTTGCGGGTCTCCTTCGCGTCAAAATCAATGTAGTAGCCCTTGTAGATGCCATTGTAGTCGGTAGTCGAAGGCCGCCGAAAATAGGCTTCCTTAATAACCGCGGCGCTCCGTTTCGGGTAGTCAACTTTGACCAGCTGAATTGGCGTCGGCTTTTTATGAATAACTGCAATGTGCCGACTGAGGTAGTACTGGTTACTATGGTTGATTTCATCTTCCAACGACATCCCCCGCTTCGCATAAATCGACTGGTGGGGGGTCGGTAAATCCCGGTTAGCGTGATATGATTGGTGAGGGTGCTGACCATTGGGATAGTGAATAGTCAATTTGCTCACTCTCCTAACTAGCAATATATTATACCAGAAAAATTGTGCGATGATTGATACAGAACAGTTACGGGGGTGAATTTATGCGTCGCTTATGGTTAACGGGCTACCGCAGCTATGAATTAAACGCCTTTGGCGATGACGATCCGAAGGTTACGATCGTTAAGCGGGTACTTACCCAGCGCCTGACCGGCCTGCTGGAGGAGGATGACGATGAATTCTGGGTGATTACCGGTCCCCAGCTGGGGGTTGAGCAGTGGGGAGCTGCCGTGGCCCTAGAATTAAAAGCGGACTTCCACCAGCTAAAGGTCGCGATGATGCTGCCCTTTGGCGACTTTGGCCAGCAGTGGAACGCGGCCAACCGTGACCGGCTAGTGAACCTGCGCGACCGGGTTGACTTTGCTCGCGAGGTCACCAGCAAGCCCTACGAGTCGCCAGAGCAGCTCCGCTTGTACCAGCGTTTCATGCTGGACCACACTGACCGCCTGCTGATGGTCTATGATCCTGACCATCCGGGCAAGCCGAAGTACGATTATCAACTGGCAAAGAAGTACGGTGACCAGCAGGACTACCCGGTCGACCTGGTCGACTTTGACGAGCTCCAGGAAGCGGCCGTTGAGTGGGGCGAAGAGCAACGGGAACGGAAGCTGGCCGAGCAGGGTTACTAATTCACCCTTGCAATCGGGGCTAGATTTGTTACCATTATTAATGTATTACGCAAACTAAAGATTGAGGTGTTAAGCTTGGATAGTATTAATTACACGCCGCAGGATATTCTGCACAAGCAGTTTAAAGAAAAGAGCATTGGTAAGGGCTATGACATGGCTGATGTGGACGAGTTCCTCGACAATGTGATTAAGGACTACGACGCCTACAATAAGGAAGTTGACCGTCTGAATGACGAAAACGAACGGCTCAAGGCCAAGGTGGATGAATTAAACCGCCAGGTCGAGGTTGGCTCTTCGATGCCAAGCCGGTCCGCCAGCCGGCAGCCGGTGTCATCTGCTACCAACATGGATATTCTCAAGCGCTTATCCAACTTGGAACGGCGGGTCTTTGGTTCCCAACTTGGGGAAAATGGCAATAACGAAGATTCACACTTGCTTTAGGGCGCGCTAAACGTATATAATAGTTACTTGCAAGTCTTGGGTGATTGAGCACAGCTTTTGTTGTGTTAGGAAGGTCCATGCTCGCACAGGCTGCGATGCCTGTAGTGTTTGTGCTCGCTGAAAAAATAAGGCGGGGCACCGGCTAGTCCGGTGACGGCGGAAAAAACGGCTACGGTTTTACTATGCCCGAGTATTCCTGAAAAGTGCCACAGTGACGATACAATCGGGGAAACCTGGTTGGTGGAACGCGGTAAACCCCTCAAGCGGTAAACCCAAACTACGGTAGGGGAGCTTTGGATAGCAAATTGAAGCGATTCCAGGGGAGAGCATTTGCTCTGAGATAGATGATTGCCTCGGGACGGCCATTGCCTGGTGGTTGTCCTACGACAAAACATGGCCTACAGATTCTTGCAAACAGGCAGGGGCTGGGATTTTTCCCGGCCCTTTACTATTTTAAAGCTTGCAATAGCATTTCCCGCGCGCTGGACGGGGGACCCGGCTGCTGAACTCAGCCGGCAATTTTCCTGCTCCCTGCGATCAGGTTAAAAACCGCCTTGACATTTCCCTAAAAGCTGGTATTGTAATAGACAATCAATGTCCTTTAAGTTAGTCCCGTGAGGCTAGTAAGGTGCGGTAAAAGATACGAGAATACCAGCTGATTGGTATGAGAAGCCCCTAGACTACACGGATAAGTCTAGGGGCTTCTCTTTTGGGACATTGCAGAAAGAGGTGGCTTTATGAGTAAGCAAATTATCGATGCAATGGCAATGAAACGGGCTCTGACCCGGATCACCTATGAAATTATCGAAAAGAACAAGGGGACCAGCCAACTGGTCCTGGTTGGGATCAAAACCCGGGGTGAATTTATTGCCCAGCGGATTGCCGAGCAGATGAACAAGCTCGAAGGGGCGACGGTCCCGGTAGGCGCGTTGGATATTACCGGCTATCGGGATGACCAGCCAAATCAGGCGGCCCAGAGCCAGGTTCAGGGAAGTCTGCCGGTGCCGATTGATGATCGGCGCGTAGTCCTAGTCGACGACGTCTTCTACACCGGGCGGACAATGCGGGCTGCGATGGATGCCCTGATGGATCGAGGCCGGCCGCAGGTTATCCAGATTGCGGTTCTGATCGACCGGGGCCACCGTGAGATGCCGATTCGCCCAGATTTTGTCGGTAAGAACGTCCCGACAGCCAACCGTGAAGCAATTAAGGTCAACATGACCGAGATTGACCACCAGGATATGGTGGAATTAATTAAATAGCAACCATTAATTCTGCTCCAGAGAGGGCGTCATGGTAGTTCCGCTAGTAGACAGACTAGCGACCAGTACGCCCGGAGCAATGGCCCCAGGCTTTTTTAGTATAAGGAGAATCATAATGACAGAACTTGTCCAATTACCGCATTTTGTAAGTGTTGAAAAACTAACCGTCGACCAGATTAACGCCCTGATTGACCGGGCCGAGTACTTCAAGCAGGGCGGTGCTACGCCAACACTGACCCAGCCGGTCTACGTTACCAATATGTTCTTTGAAAACTCTACCCGGACCCACACCAGCTTTGCGATGGCTGAGAAGAAGCTAGGCTTGACGGAAATTCCGTTTGACGCGGCCCACTCCTCGATGAGCAAGGGGGAGACCCTCTATGACACCTGCCTGGTGATGAACGCCCTGGGCGTGGACCTGTCCGTTATCCGGGCCAGCGAGAATGCCTACTATGGACCACTGATTAACCCAGGCGCGGGCCAGCACCTGAACCTCGGGATTGTTAACGCCGGTGACGGCAGCGGTCAGCACCCGTCGCAAAGCCTGCTGGACATGATGACGATCCATGAACACTTCGGCCGCTTTAACGGCTTGAAGGTTGCCATCGTCGGGGACATTACCAATTCCCGGGTCGCCCGGTCGAACATGGAGATCCTCACCCGGCTCGGTGCGGAAGTGTACTTCTCTGGTCCTGACTACTGGTACGACCACCGCTTCGATCAGTACGGCAAGTACCTGCCGGTTGATGAGCTGGTTGACCAGGTCGATGTGCTGATGCTCCTCCGGGTTCAGCACGAACGCCACGCCGGGGATGCCAACGAAAGCAGCTTCGATGCTGCCAAGTATCACCAACAATATGGGATTAACCATGATCGCTATGCCCGCCTCAAGGATGACTGCTTAATCATGCACCCGGGCCCGATTAACCACGATGTCGAACTCGCCGGCGACCTGGTGGAGGCACCAAAATCGGCCTTCTTCAAGCAGATGCAAAACGGGGTCTTCATGCGGATGGCGATGTTGGAAGCAGTAGTACGAGGACGGCACTTGGGAGGCTTACAATAATGAAAACCTTGATTCAAAACGGGACCGTGTACACTAACGGTCAGCTGATTCACACTGATGTCTTGATTGATGGCGACCAGATTCAAGCGCTGGGCGACTTTGGCGACCTGGGTGATGAGGTCGGCCGGGTGATTAACGCGAGCGGCAGGCTGGTTGCGCCAGGCTTGGTCGACGTCCACGTCCACTACCGCGACCCGGGTCAGACCCAGAAGGAAACCATTAGGACCGGGTCTGCCGCGGCCGCTCACGGCGGCTTTACTACCGTTGGGGCGATGCCAAACGTCGAGCCAGCGCCAGATACGCCAGAGCGGGTCGCAGAAATGGCAAAGCGCAACCGTGAAGAGGGCCTGGTTCACATTGCCCAGTACGCCACTATCACAACCGGGCGGAGCGGCGACCAGCTCGTCGACTTCGCTGGGGTCAAGGAAGCTGGTGCCTTTGCCGTATCCAACGACGGCAGCGGGGTCCAAACCGCCGGGACGATGTACCAGGCAATGCAAGGAGCTGCCGCGGCTGGATTGCCGCTGGCAGCCCACGTGGAGGACAACTCCCTCCTCTTCGGCGGGGTGATGAACGAGGGCGAACGGTCCCGTCAGCTGGGGGTACCGGGGGCGCCAAGCGTTTCCGAATCCGCCCAGGTGGCCCGTGACCTGGTCCTTGCCAAAGCAACCGACGTTCATTACCACATCTGCCACGTTTCTACCAAGGAGAGCATCGCGATGGTCCGCTTTGCCAAGCAGCAGGGGGTGAACGTCACCTGTGAGGCCTCTCCCCACCACCTGCTGTTGGCGGACAAGGACATCCCCGCTGGTGACAGCAACTACAAGATGAACCCGCCTCTGCGCAGTGAGGAAGACCGGCAAGCGTTGTTGGCAGGATTGCTGGACGGGACGGTCGATATGATTGCGACCGACCACGCCCCGCATACCGTTGGCGATAAGCCCGGCGATTTCACCAAGGCGGCCAACGGAATTACCGGTAGCGAAACGGCCTTTGCTGAGCTGTACACGAAGCTGGTCAAAACCGGAATTTGCAGCCTGACGAAGCTCTTGGACCTGCTGACGGCCAAACCGGCGGACCTGTTCGGCTTGGACCAGGCGGGGCACCTCGAACCGGGAAAGCCGGCTGATATCGCGATTTTCGACCTCGACCACGAAAGTGAAATCAAGCAGGAAGATTACTGGTCCAAGGGTATCAACACGCCGTTCACCGGCGACCGTGTTTACGGGGCCACGGTAATGACCCTGGTCGATGGTCAAGTAGTTTACGAACGAAAGGAAGATTAATGATGGAGCGCTACCTAGTATTAGAAGACGGCAGTGTCTATGCCGGAGAGGCCTTCGGTGCCGACCGGTCCACCCTGGGCGAAGTGGTGTTTACTACCGGGATGACTGGCTACCAGGAAGCCATCACGGACCAGTCCTATGCCAACCAGATCCTGGTCTTTACCAACCCGCTGATCGGCAATTACGGGGTCAACCTGGACGACTACGAATCACTGGAGCCGCAGATCAAGGGAGTCATCTGCCATCAAGTCGCCCGGCGGCCAAGCAACTGGCGGATGCAGGACACCCTGCCAAATTTCTTAGAACACCGTAACATCCCGGGAATCCAGGGCATTGATACCCGGGAGCTGGTCCGGAAGCTCCGCCACCACGGTACCCTGCGCGGTGCCATTGTTGATAGTGTGGCCGACTTGGAAGACATCGTGAAGAAGCTCCAGACGGCGGCCCCAACGGCTAACATCATCAGCCAGGTTTCGACCAGGTCACCGTACCCGAACCCGGGAACGAAGCGTAACATCGTCGTTATTGACTTCGGAATTAAGCACAGTATCCTGCGGGAGCTGGCAGAACGAGAGTGTAACGTGATTGTCCTGCCGTATACTGCGACGGCTGAAGAAATCCTCAACCTCAAGCCGGACGGCATCCTGCTGAGCAACGGCCCGGGTGATCCGGAAGAGATGCAAGCAGCGGCCAAGATGGTGGCCGAGGTGGAACAACACCTGCCCCTGTTTGGCATCTGTATGGGGCACCAGGTCTTCGCGCTGGCTAACGGTGCCGAGACCTACAAGATGAAGTTTGGCCACCGGGGCTTCAACCACCCGGTCCGCAACATCGCCACCGGTGAAATTGACTTTACCTCCCAAAACCACGGTTACGCGGTCGACCCGGCTTCAGTCGACTCGGAGAAGCTCCTGGTCACCCACGTCGAGGTCAACGACGGGACGGTGGAAGGTTTGCGCCACAAGCAGTACCCGGCCTTTTCCGTCCAGTTCCACCCCGACGCGGCGCCCGGCCCCCACGATGCCGACAGTTTGTTTGACGATTTCATTAGCATGGTAGACCAGCAAAGGAGTGAACGGACGAATGCCTAAACGCACGGATATTCATAAGATTTTAGTGATTGGTTCTGGCCCGATCATCATCGGCCAGGCCGCGGAATTTGACTATTCTGGGACCCAGGCCTGCCTGGCCTTGCGGGAAGAGGGCTACGAAACGGTTCTGGTGAACTCCAACCCGGCGACGATCATGACCGACAACGAAATCGCTGACCACGTCTACATTGAACCGTTAACGGTCGAATCCGTTTCCCGGATTATCCGCAAGGAATATCCCGATGCCATCCTGCCGACCCTGGGTGGCCAGATCGGCTTAAACCTGGCCGTGGCCCTGTCCAAGACCGGTCTGCTGGATGAACTTGGTATTCAACTCCTGGGGACCAAGCTGGCCTCAATCGATCAGGCCGAAGACCGGGAAAAGTTCAAGGAGCTGATGCAGCAGCTCGGTGAGCCGGTGCCGGCTTCCCAGACGGTTTCAACGGTCGCTGAAGCCCTGGACTTTGCCCACCAGATTGGCTACCCGGTGATTGTCCGGCCCGCCTTTACTATGGGTGGCACCGGTGGGGGGATGTGCCACAACGACGAAGAACTACGGACGATTGCGGCGAATGGCCTGGACCTGTCCCCCGCAACCCAGTGTCTGATTGAAAAGTCAATCGCCGGCTACAAGGAAGTTGAGTTTGAAGTGATGCGGGACGCCGCCGACAACGCCATGGTGGTCTGCTGCATGGAAAACTTCGATCCGGTCGGCATTCACACTGGTGATTCGATCGTCTTTGCACCGAGCCAGACCCTCTCGGACCGTGATTACCAAATGCTCCGGGACTGTGCCCTCAAGCTGATTCGCGCCCTGAAGATTGAGGGGGGCTGCAACGTTCAATTGGCCCTCGACCCGAACAGCTACCACTACGACGTGATCGAGGTCAACCCGCGGGTTTCCCGCTCCTCGGCGCTGGCGTCCAAGGCCACCGGTTACCCAATTGCCAAGATGGCGGCGAAGATTGCGGTCGGCCTGACATTGGATGAAATCAAGAACCCGGTCACCGGGACGACCTATGCCGAATTTGAGCCGGCCCTCGACTACGTAGTCTGCAAGATTCCCCGCTGGCCGTTTGACAAGTTTACTCGGGCTGACCGCCGGTTAGGCAGTCAGATGAAGGCGACTGGGGAAGTGATGGCAATCGGCCGGACTGCCGAAGAAGCCTTGCAAAAGGCTGTGCGGTCACTGGAAATCGACGAAAAGGACCTTTTCTCGCCGACTGCCCACGCCGCCAGTGATACGGCCCTGGAAGACAAACTGGTCCACGCGGAGGACGACCGGCTCTTCTACATTGCCGAAGCCTTCCGCCGCGGCTACACCATCGATGACGTTCACGAGCTGACCAAGATCAACGCTTACTTCCTCGACGTTGTGGCCCACCTGGTGGAAATGGAAGGGGAAATCGAAGCGCGGCCGAATGATCCAGCAATCCTGCGCCAGGCAAAGAAGTACGGCTTTAACGACCCGACGATTGCCCGGCTCTGGCAAACGACACCGGAAGCGGTCCGGGACCTCCGGAAAGCCAACGGGATCATCCCAGTTTACAAGATGGTCGATACCTGCGCGGCGGAATTTGAATCGGCTACCCCGTACTTTTACAGCAGCTACGACCGCGAAAACGAAAGCCAGCGGACGGATAAGAAGTCAGTCCTGGTCATCGGCTCCGGCCCAATCCGGATTGGCCAGGGGGTCGAATTCGACTACGCCACCGTCCACTGCGTTAAGGCCTTGCAGGGACTGGGCTACGAAGCCATCGTCATGAACTCCAATCCCGAAACGGTCTCAACCGACTTCTCCGTTTCCGATAAGCTCTACTTTGAACCGCTGACCCTGGAGGACGTGCTGAACGTGATCGACTTGGAGCAGCCCGCAGGCGTAATCGTCCAGTTCGGCGGGCAGACGGCGATTAATCTGGCGGCCGGCTTGGAGAAAAACGGTGTTCGGATTCTGGGAACCAGTGTTAAGGACCTGGATGCGGCCGAGGACCGGCGGATTTTCGACGAGATCATCAAGCAACTAGGGTTGAAGCAACCAGTTGGCCTGACCGCGACAACCCACCAGGGAGTCATTGATGCCGCGACGGAAATCGGCTACCCGGTTCTGGTCCGGCCAAGCTACGTTCTAGGCGGCAAGGCGATGGAAATCGTCTACAATGAAGACGAGCTCCGGCAATACCTCAAGGAAAACGCCGACGTGGCTAGCGACCACCCGATCCTGATCGACGCCTACCTGGAAGGACGGGAGTGTGAAGTTGACGCCATCTGTGACGGTCAGGACGTCCTCCTGCCGGGGATTATGGAACACATCGAGCACGCGGGGGTTCACTCGGGGGACTCAATGGCGGTCTACCCACCGCAGAGCTTTGATGAGGACATCAAGCGGCAGATTGTCGACGCCACCAAGAAGCTGGCGATTGCCCTCAAGTGCCGGGGAATCATGAACATTCAGTTCATTATCCACGACCACGAAGCCTACGTCCTGGAAGTCAACCCGCGGGCCAGCCGGACGGTGCCGTTTTTGAGCAAGATTACTGGAATCGAGATGGCCCAGGTGGCGACCCGGGTAATCCTCGGTGAGCGGTTAGCGGACCAGGGCTACCACGACGGCCTCTATCCAGAAAGCAAGACCATTCATGTCAAGGCACCGGTCTTCAGCTTTAACAAGCTGGACGACGTTGATGCCTACCTCGGTCCCGAGATGAAGTCGACCGGGGAGGTAATGGGCAGCGACCAGACCTTCGCCAAGGCCCTCTACAAGGCTTTTGCCGGGGCGAAGATGCAGCTGCCGGATAACGGCAGCGTCCTCCTGACGATCGAAGACAACGATAAGGAAGCGATCCTGCCGCTGGCCAAGCGCTTTGCCATGATCGGCTACCGCCTTCTGGCGACGACGGGGACCGCCGACTTCCTGAAGGAGAACGGTCTCCACGTGGAAACGGTCGGCAAGATCGGCGAGGATGACGGGGATGATAACATCATCAGCAAGCTCAAGGATAACCGGGTCGACCTGGTTATCAACACGATGGGGCACGACTACGCCAAGAATTCCGACGGCTTCATCATCCGGCAAACGGCGATTGAACACAATATCCCGTTGCTGACGGCCCTTGATACCGTCGATGCCCTGCTGCGGGCGCTGGAAAACCGTTCTTTCTCGACGACGGCCCTGTAAAACAAGAGAAAATATTGGAAGGCGAGGTGTTTATCCCAGCCTTCTTTTTTTGATTATGTTATTTTTATAGTGAAAGGAAGTGGACGTGATGAAATTAGTGGTCACCAACCGGGCCAGCAAGTGGCTCCAGCAAACGGGAATCAGCAGCGGCAGCCAAGTTGCCCTCTGGGCGGAGCGGCAAGCCGGCCAGTTTACAATCAATTACCGGGTTCAGCGCCCGGACCAGCCGGTCTTTACCGTCAGCCAGGACGGCCTGAAATTTTACGTGGAGTTTGCTGAGGAGTGGTTTTCTCCGGCAAGCAGGTGACGATCGACTACCAGGGGGGTGGCCGGTTGACTTACCAGGCGGTCAAAGAACCAGTGACCGCCGCGGCCGGTTCAGAGCAAGCCCCAGCAGCGGCGCCTGCTGACGCAAGTACGGCTGCTTCTCGTAAGTATGAAGAATATTGGGAATAAACTTGGAGGCTTTTAAAATGGAAACAGTAGAGCTAAATAACGGTATTTTTATGCCGATGATCGGCTACGGGACGTACCGGACCGTTCCGGCCATGACGACGGCCAACGTTTTGCAGGCGTTGCGCACCGGCTACCGGTTAATTGACACGGCCCAGTATTATGGCAACGAGGCTGAAGTTGGCGAAGCGCTGACGGAAAGCGGCTTGCCGCGCGACCAGGTTTTTGTCACGACCAAGGTCCAGACGAGCGGTTATGCAGAAACCAAGCGGGGACTAGATGAATCGCTGCGCCGGTTTAACCACGACTACTTCGACCTGGTGATTATTCACTGGCCGACCGGAAACGATGCGGAAACCTACCGGGCCCTGGAAGACGCCTACCGGGATGGCAAGGTGCGGGCACTGGGCTTGAGCAACTTTAACGCCCGCCAGGTCCAGGCAATTATCGACGGGGCGACGGTGATGCCGGCCCTGGACCAGATTGAGACCCACCTCAACTGGCAGCAGAAGCGAATGCACGCCTACCTGACTAGCCGGGGGATGGTTCACGAATCTTACGCCCCGCTCGGCGAGGGCCAGCCGGGCTTCCTCGATAACCCGGTACTGGTTAAGGTTGCCCAGCGCTACCACAAGACACCGGCCCAGGTAACCCTGCGCTTCTTGATCCAGGAGGGAATTGTGGTCATCCCGAAGACCCTCAACCGTCAGCACATGGCTGACAACTTTGCTATTGCCGATTTTGCCCTGGAACCGGCCGACGTTCGGACACTGGAGGGCCTCGACGCGCGTCAGTCGATTGATGGCTGGCCGGCAGCGATGCAGGAGGACCAATATTAGCTTTGGCTTTCGCCGGGAATCGGGTACAATGGTATCAGAAGTTTCGACGAAGAGGAGCGGATACTTTTGCAAAAATATCAGTTAATGGCGACGGCGGCCGCCGGGATCGAGGCCCTGGTGGGGAAGGAACTCCGCCGGCTGGGCTACGAAACCCGGGTTGAAAATGGCCGGGTGCGGTACGACGGTGATATGAAGGATGTCCTGACCAGCAACCTGTGGCTGCGGACGGCCGACCGGGTCAAAATTATTGTTGGCGAGTTTACCGCGCGGACCTTTGACGACTTGTTTGAACAGACGAAGGCCCTGCCGTGGGAAGACCTCCTGCCGGTTGACGCTGAGTTCCCAGTGGAGGGGCGGAGTCACCACTCCCAGCTCCACAATGTGCCCAGTGTCCAGGCAATCGTCAAAAAGGCGATTGTCCAGCGGCTAAGCGAAGTTTACCACCGGCGGACCCGCCTGCCGGAAACCGGTGCCCTGTACCCGCTGGAAGTAGCGATTAACAAGGACCAGGTTATGCTAACCCTGGATACTACGGGGGATAGCCTGTTTAAGCGGGGTTACCGGCGGAATAAAGGGGGCGCGCCATTAAAGGAAAACATGGCCGCGGCCCTGGTGCTTTTGGCCCACTGGTTTACCGATAACCCGTTTGTTGACCCGGTCTGCGGTTCGGGGACGATCCCGATTGAGGCGGCCTTGATTGGTCACAACATTGCGCCCGGGATCAACCGGAGCTTTGCCTGTGAGCAGTGGACAAACTTGACGTCGGCGGGCCTCAGCGACGAGGTTCGCGACGAGGCTGATGCCCAGGCTGACTACGACGTTGAGCTGGATATCCATGGCTACGATATTGACCAGAACATGATTGAGATTGCCCAAGAGAACTGCCGGGCGGCTGGACTGACCCATGATATTAGCTTCAAACAGCTGGCGGTTAAGGATTGGCACACGGAGAAAGTTAACGGGGTCATTGTCGCTAACCCGCCATACGGGGAGCGGCTCTCCGACCACGAGGCGGTTCACGAGCTGTACCGGCAGATGGGGGACATCTACCGGCCAATGACAACCTGGAGTAAGTATATTCTGACCGCTGATTTGGAGTTCGAGAAATACTACGGGGCTCCGGCGACGAAGCGGCGGAAGCTGTACAACGGTGCATTACGGACCGACCTCTTTCAGTACTGGGGCAAAAAGAAGAGATAAAACATGAATAAACGGCGCCGGGCGAGGGATTAGCTTCGCCCGGCGCTAAGTGTTTTAAAAGACGGCCCGCTGAGTTGTAAACTCCTCAGCAGGTCGTCTTTGACTAAAATACTATTACTAAGAATGACGCGGTACATGAATGAGGCCTAAAGCTCGGTAAAACGAACCCTAGGCCTCTATTTGTGCTCGCTATAGACTAGCTTCACGTCGACGGGATTCCCCACAGGGCTGGCTGATGGGAGCAACGGTGGCTAGTCTGCTGCCGTTAATCAGCTCACTTGGCCGGATTTTAATTGGCCGGGGACTTCTGCTGATCTTTGCTCAAATTAGCGTTAGCGGACTTGAGCGCGGCATTTTCCTTTAGCAATTCTTGCACCCGCTTTTCTAGCTGGGCGATTTTTTGTGGATCTGCTTTACTGGACCGGAGCGTTTTTAACTCTTTGCCCTGCTTCAGGTGATTGGAAAGGGAAAAGAGGTAAATAATCAATGCCCCCAAAAGAAGGCAGGCGAGGATCAGCAAAATCAGCGGGCTCTGGAAGCGGGTGAAGAGCAGGTTGACCTCCACGGGGGCCGTATTGGTAATCGCAAAGATGGCGATGATGATTAAGAGGATAATTGAAAAAATTGTGGTCGACTGTTTTTTCATTTGAAATGTCTCCTTTTGCGTTTATATATTATAGAAGTATTTGACGGGGAACTACTCGGGACACCAGCACGGCTTTTTGTTATACTGGAGGAGTTCATCCTGCTGATTGCAGGGCCTGGTTTGCTAAGTGGTGGGCGCCCTGATTTTGGGCGTCTGGAATCCACTGGGTCACCACGGTCGGGAAGTAATCGAGCAGGGCATTGAGCCGGTCCAGCTCGCTTTGGTAATGTTTTGTATAATTTTTGCCAATGGCGTCACTGAGCAAGCGGCTGTCAGTGTAGAATAGGATTGTTTGCGCGGCTGGAAAATGCCGGCGAAGGTAGCGGAAGCCAAACTCGGCAGCCGCAAATTCACCCTGGTGGTTGTCACAGTTAGCAACCGTTGACGTCAGCTGGAACTGCTGATGGTCAGCAAGCACCAGGGCCCCGATTCCGGTCGGACCGGGATTGCCCCGTGTCGCCGCGTCAGTGTATATTTTAATCATTTAAAATCACCTCAGATTGAAAGGAACTTAATTACACGATGGAAGAAGAAACCCGCTATTTTTATCAGCCCGACTTGACCGGGGCCATTATCAGCTGGTCGTGGACCTTTTTGCTGTTTATTGCCGGTCTGGTAGTCTGGTTGGAAATTACTCATTTTCAGTGGCTGACGGCACTTTTCTTTGCCCTCTTTGCGCTGTTGACCTTTTTGGAGATCAAACGGCGGACCGTGCTGGTTACGCCGACCAAGCTGACCTTTAGCCGGCTCCTGCAGAAGGACTACCTGGTGATCCCCCTGGCAGATATTCGCCAACCCCATTTTACTAAACATACCGTTACAATGACAGTTAACGGCGAGGTTTTGAACTTTACCTTCAGTAATAAGGCGGTTCGCCGCCTGCGGGTGCTTATCAAACAACAGGAAAAGGAGAATTAGCCGTGCCGATCATTGGAGCTTTGCTGTTAACAGCTATCCTGGTCACTGCCGACCAGCTGGTCAAACACTGGGTGGTTGCCCACATTGCACTGGGTGCTAGTCAGCCGTTTATTGGCCGGCTCGTTGCGCTGACCAACCTGCATAATGACGGGGCCGCTTGGAGTATTCTGGCGGGGCAGCAGTGGTTCTTTACGGTCATCACCGTAATCGCCTTGCTGGCCGAATTGTATTTTGCCTGGCGCTGGCGCCGGCAGTCGCGCCTGCTGGTTCCAATCAGCCTGATCATTGCCGGGACGGTAGGGAACTTTATTGACCGCCTGCAGAATGGCTATGTGGTTGATATGTTTGAGCTGCTCTTCGTCAATTTCCCGGTCTTTAACGTTGCCGACTGCTGCTTAACGGTCGGGGTCTTCTGGCTACTGCTGATTGTGATTCGAGAGGAAGAATAATAGATGGATACGTTCAAGCTAACGGTTGATGACACGCTGACCGGGCGGGTGGACAAGGCGCTCGCCCACCATTTTCGCCAGTTTTCCCGTTCCCAGCTCCAAAAGTGGATTGCGGACGGCAATGTCCAGGTCAATGGCGAGGCGGTTAAGGCCAAAGCCAAGCTGGCCGTAGGGGACCAGGTCGTGATTAAACCCGAGGCGCCCCAGAAAATCGACCTGGTTCCGGAAAAGATCCCCCTTGACATTGTGTACGAGGATGATGACGTCATCGTCGTTAATAAGCCACAGGGGATGGTCGTGCATCCGGCGCCGGGGCACCCGGACCACACCCTGGTCAACGCCCTGCTGTACCACTGCCCGCTTTCGACCATTAACGGGGAATTTCGGCCGGGGATTGTTCACCGCATTGATAAGGACACTTCCGGCCTGCTGATGGTAGCCAAAAACGACCTGGCCCACCGTTCGCTGGCGGCCCAGCTCAAGGCAAAAACCAACCAGCGGGAGTATGTCGCCCTGGTCCACGGGGTGATTAAGCAGGACGCGGGGACGGTTGACGCACCGATTGGCCGGTCAAAAAAGGACCGGAAAAAACAGGCGATCGTCAGTGATGGCCGGCACGCGGTCACTCACTTCAAAGTGCTGGAACGCTTCCGTCACTATACCCTGGTGTCCTGCCGGCTGGAGACGGGGCGGACCCACCAGATTCGGGTGCACATGAAGTCAATTGGCCACCCGCTGGCTGGCGACCCGCTCTACGGCCCCCGGAAAACCCTGCCGGGCCGGGGACAGTACCTGCACGCCCGTTTATTAGGTTTTAAACACCCGCGGACCGGGCAGGAGCTAGTCTTTACGGTCCCGTTGCCGGACTACTTCCAGCAGATGGTGGATAAGCTGAAAAAGACGGATTCTAATTAACAGCTAGGCAAAATTCGTTTATAATAATGTGAGTGAATTAATGAGCAAGTAATCATAGGGAGGGACATTCAATGGCAGCACGCTACCTGATTTTTGAAGATGGCACGGTTTTTGCCGGCGAAGGCTTCGGCGCCCCTGCGGTCACGTTTGGTGAGGTTGTCTTCAACACCAGCATGACCGGTTACCAGGAAATTATTACCAACCAGATTTATAATAACCAGCTGCTGGTGTTTACCCAGCCTAACATTGGTAGTACCGGGATTCAACGGAATATTTACGAAACGATCGTGCCGACGATTAAGGGGGTCGTCGTCCGGTCCCTCTCCAATGTCGCCACGAATAATGTCCGGCGGCTGACGCTGGACCAGTACCTAAAGCAGATGAACATCCCGGGAATCACTAACGTCGATACCCGGGCGATTGTCCATAAGCTACGGGCTGCGCAAAAGCCGCTGAAGGGGAGTATCGTGCCGGTCCCGGATGATCACGCCTTTGACCAGCTGCACGCGACCGTGCTCACCAGTCAGCAGGTCGCCCAGGTAGCAACGCCCAAGCCCTATCCCAATCCCGGTGTGGGCAAGAGCGTAGTCGTGATTGACTTCGGCCTCAAGAACGGGGTTCTGCGGCAGCTGAGCCGGCGGAAATGCAACGTCACCGTCCTGCCATACACGGCGACGACGGATGAGATCCTGCGCCTGGATCCAGATGGGGTCGTGCTGTCGACTGGCCCTGGCGACCCGAACCGGCTCAAAAGTTCGATTTTGGCGACGATTCGCGAAGTGGAAGCACGGGTCCCGCTATTTGCCATCGGCCTAGGACACGAGCTCTTTGCAATGGCCAATGGTGCCAAGGTCAACCGGCAGCCGGTCGAGCACCACGGCATGAACCACCCGCTGCGGGAGGTCATTACCGACCACATCGTTTACGCGACCCAGGGCGGGGGCTACCAGGTTGATCCAACAACCGTTGACCGGACCAAGCTCTTCGTTACCTACGTCGATATGCTGGATAATAGTATTCAGGGCCTCCGCCACCGGGAATACCCGGCATTTTCCGTCCAGTTCTTCCCGGATGGGGCACCGGGGCCTGATGAAACCAACGCATTGTTTGACGAATTTATCGACGTGATGAACCGAAAGGAGGCCCAGCGCTGATGAATAATAGTGATGTCCACTCGGTCCTGATTATTGGAGCGGGGGCCAACGACATTCAACATGGGGATGAAGTTGACGCGGCTACCTTTCAGATTGCGACCGAGTTTACCAAGATGGGGATTCACACGATCTTCGTCGATGACAACCCCTTTTCTGTCAGCTTGGAAAGTCATGACGTGATCGACCACTCCTGCATTGAGGCCCTCACGGTTGAGAACCTATTAGCAGTGATTAACCGCTACAAGCCGCACGCCATTTTGCCGACCCTGGGCAACCGGCGGGCTTTTGAACTGACGCAGCGGTTGATGGATAAGGGGGTCCTGCGGGAGAAGGGAATCCGGCTCCTGGGCACTCCGGAGGCGACGATTCACCAGATTAACAATCCCGTCCTGCTCAGCCGCACCCTCCATTCGATGGACGCGCCGATGAAGTCGATTGCGACCGTCAATAATTACCAGGACGCTTTGCGGGAGGCTAACCAGCTCGGCTATCCGGTCATCATCCGGTCGGTGCTGCCTAAGAGCAACAGTACCCGGCGAATTGTCCATGACCGGCGGGAACTAGCGGCGGCCGTGCAAAACTGCCTCAAACAGTCACGGGCAGAACAGGTCCTGGTCCAACAGAGTCTGGCCGGCTATAAGGAAATTGAGGTCGTCGTGCAGCGCGACCAGTCCGGGACAATGATGATGCTGGCGATGGTTGAGGATATGGACCCGATCGGGATTCATGCTGGTGACTCGGTTGCGTTTAACCCACCGCAGACGCTCTTGGACCGGCAGATTCAAGATATGCGGGATACGGCCTTTGCCATCACGCGCAAGCTGCGGATCGTGGGGGTCAACCACGTTCAATTTGCGTTAAACCCCGCTAACGACCGCTTTTACGTCATTAAAAACAGTCCCTACTTTGACCGGATGACCTCCTTTGTTGCCCAGTCGACCGGGTACCCGGTTGCCAAGGTTTGTGCGCAGCTTTACGCGGGTCGCTTGCTGCGGGACATCGACCTGGGCGCGGATTATATTCACCACGCTGCACTGGTGGAACCGACGATGGACCACATTGCAGCGCGGGTTCCGCTCTGGGGCTTCCATGAGCTTCCCGAGGCCGACCGCCAGCTGGCGACCGAAAAGAAGTCGGTTGGAACGGTCTTTGGCGTGGGCAGGAGCCCGATTGAGGCCGTTTTCAAGGCGATTGAGGCCACCCACCGCCAGTCCACTGACACTCGGTTGCACGAGCAGGAGAAGCTGTCTGACGACGAGCTGGTGGTGAAGCTGGTTCATCCCGAGGCGGGGCGTCTATTTACTCTGATTGAGGCAATGCGGCGCGGCTACTCCGTCGAGGAATTAACCGAAATGACTAAGATCGATCCCTTTTACTTTGACCAGATTAACCGGATGCGCCTGCTGATTGAGGACGTCATCGTGCACCGCCAAAAGGAGCCGATGCTGGCGGAAGCAAAGTATTATGGCCTGAGCAACCAGCTGATTGCCCACCTCTGGGCTACCAGTCCGGAGCAGGTCTACCGAATGGCGGAGGACCACCAGCTGATGGCCAAGTACAAAGAAATTGAGCCGTCGGGGGGCGAATTCACCCAACATACCCACAGTTTTTATGCCGCCTTTGAGGACGAAAACGAGGTTCGGAAGACGGCCCAGCCCAGTGCGTTGGTCGTTGGTACCGGTGGTCTGCGGCTGGGCCTGAGCAATGCCGGTGACTACTTCGTGGCGATGATGATGCGCCAGCTGCACGTGGACGGTTTTCACACGATTGTGGTAAATTCCAATCCCGGTTCGGTGAACCTGAGCTACCCGCTGGCGGATAAGCGCTACCTTGAGCCGGCGACGGCGGAGAATATTCTTCAGATCATCCGAATTGAACAGCCGCGCTTCCTCTTTGTCCCTGCCAGCTACACCGAATTGCTAACCGCGCTGGGGAAGAGCGAAATCAGTGGGCGGGTAGTCGTGATCCCTGACACGAGCCGGTCGCAGCTGATTAATCCCGACCAGCGGCTGGTAAGCTACAACTTCCTGTATGATGGCAAGTATGCTTACCCGCTGGGTGCGACTAGCAACATCCACGACCAGGACCATGCTGACTTAGGGTCGACGGTGGTCCAGTACCCAGCGGCAGTCAATGGTCCGTACAACCAGGAGCTGACCGAGCGCGGTCTCACCGATGTGCTGAAGGAGGAGCGTCCGGGACTGTACCAGGTAATCTTTGAACAGCTGGCATCGGATAACTACGTTAAACGCCGGGTCCAGGAGGTTCCACTGACCGAGCTGGCCTTCCTTTCTAAGGCGCTCCGGCTAGATTTGACGGCGCTCTTTACCCGGATCGTAACCGGCCAGGTAAATGCCGACCAGATAAATGACTTCCTGAAGCGGGAAGAAACGGCGGGTACCGCACTGTACCAGCCGAGTTTTCCCTTTAAGGCCCTCCACGTGGCTGGCGGGCAACCAACGGCAAATAAGATTATTGGCGCGCAGATCCACTTCCTTGAGTAAACGGGTTGGCGAGCGCTTAAAGAGAGTGGGACAGAGCTAGCTTGTCTAGTTCGTTGTCCCACCTCCGTCGACGCGCAGCCAGCTACTGCGCTGTTGCATTACTAGCGTTAAAGTAGCAAGGAGGCTGAGTTAATTCCCAGCCTCCTTTTATACTGTCAGGTTTAAGTGGTTAGCGATGTTATTAACCGGCTGGAAGCGCTATAATAGAGTTGTAAGAGCTGGCGGTTTAGCAAACGGAAGGAGACTTTCTTATGTATTACTCGAACGGAAACTATGAAGCATTTGCCCGACCACGGAAACCGGCAGGGGTGGATAATAAGCAGGCGTATATTGTTGGTGCCGGACTTGCCGGATTATCCGCAGCCGTCTTCTTAATTCGGGATGCGCAGGTGCCCGGCAAAAACATCCACATTTTGGAGGAACTGCCGATTGCTGGCGGCTCGCTAGACGGCCAAGATCGGCCAGACGTAGGCTTTGTAACCCGTGGTGGCCGTGAAATGGAAAACCACTTTGAATGTATGTGGGATATGTACCGGTCAATTCCGTCGCTGGAGGTGCCCGGTGCGTCATACCTTGATGAATACTACTGGCTGGATAAGGATGACCCGAATAGCTCCAATTGCCGGCTAACCTACAAGCGGGGGAATGAGGTGCCGACGGACGGCAAGTACCTTCTTGGCAAGTCAGCAAAGGAACTGATGAAATTAATTCTTACTCCTGAAGACCAGCTGGGCGCGCAAACAATTGGCGACTACTTCTCTGATGAATTCTTTGAAAGTAATTTCTGGATTTACTGGTCAACCATGTTTGCCTTTGAAAAGTGGCACTCATTGGCTGAAATGCGCCGGTACGCGATGCGCTTTATCCACCATATTGATGGCCTGCCTGACTTTACCGCCCTCAAGTTTAATAAGTACAACCAATATGAATCAATGACGAAGCCACTCCTCGCTTACCTTAAAGATCACGGCGTCAACTTTGAATACGACACCCAGGTGCAAAATGTCCTGGTTGACACCAAAAATGGGGAAAAGCACGCTAAGCAGATCATTCTAAAGCAGGGCGGCAAGGATAAAACGATTGACCTCAGCGATGATGACCTTGTCTTTGTTACCAATGGTTCGATTACCGAAAGCTCTAATTATGGCAGCCACCACCAGGTTGCGCAGCCAACCCGGGCCCTTGGCGGCAGCTGGAAGCTATGGGAGAACCTCGCCAAACAGTCCCCGGCATTCGGCCGCCCGGACGTTTTCTGCAAGAATATTCCGAACCGCAGCTGGTTTGTTTCGGCAACCGCAACCGTTAAGAACCCCCAGGTTGAGCCATACATTGAACGGCTGACCAAGCGGGACCTCCACGACGGAAAGGTTAATACCGGTGGAATCATTACGGTAACCGACTCTAACTGGATGCTGAGCTGGACGATTCACCGGCAGCCCCACTTTAAGAACCAAAAGGCAAATGAAACGATTGTCTGGATTTACGGCCTCTACTCGGACACCGAGGGAAACTACGTTAAAAAGCGGATCGTTGATTGTACCGGGGAAGAAATCACGAAGGAGTGGCTCTACCACCTCGGCGTGCCGGAAGCGCTAATTGATGGTCTCGCAAAGGAGGACTCGATTAACACCGTTCCGGTCTACATGCCGTTTGTGACCAGCTACTTCATGCCCCGGGTGAAGGGCGACCGTCCGGCGGTTGTTCCTAAAGGGTCGGCCAACCTTGCCTTTATTGGCAACTTTGCCGAATCGCCGACCCGTGATACGGTCTTCACAACCGAATATTCTGTGCGGACCGCAATGGAGGCGGTCTACTCACTCCTAAATGTTGACCGCGGTGTACCAGAGGTCTTTAACTCGATTTACGATCTCCGCGAACTGATGCGGGCGATGTACTACATGAACGACCAAAAACCGCTTGAAGACATTGACTTGCCGATCCCGAAAATGATTAAAAAACCACTGCTGAATAAAATCAAGAAGAACTGGATTGGTGAGTTAATGAAAGAACAACACTTGCTCTAAGCAATCAGGGTCCTGGAACCGGCTTTATTTAGTCGGCGCTCCGGGGCCCATTTTTAATGACTGCAAGAAAATAGCAGAGAAGTGCTATACTAGAAAATGAAAGCGATTACTAAATTAAAGGAGCGCATCGGTAGAATGGAAAGCTTATTATTGATTTCGTCATTTGTCCTAGAAACAGCTGTATTGTTAGTAGTTAAGCAGGTTTACTCTTAGTGTAATACTAAGGGGCAAGTAGTGGGGCACTAGCCGAATTAAGGTTAGGGCCTTTTTGATTCACAAACGACTTATCAGATATTATTTACTTTAACTAAATCGCCCCCAACCACCTTATAAATAAAAAACCACTAAGCAAAATTGCCTAGCGGTCTAATAATTATTAGTTAGTTAGCTTCTTCGGCGTTACCCGGAGCGTCTTTTGTCCCGTGAACGTTACGAAGCCTGGTTTAGCCCCGTTGGGTTTGCGGAGCCGCTTGGCGGGGAGGTAGTCAACTGGTACGTTATCTGAATCGCGGCCCTTGGAGAAGTAGGCGGCGAGCTGGGCTGCCTCTAAAATCGTTTCGTCGCTCGGGTTAGTATCACGGATGACCACGTGGGAACCCGGAATGTCCTTAACGTGCAGCCAGATTTCGTTTTTGTTGGCGGTCTTGAAGCTCAGCCGGTCATTTTGCAGGTTGTTCTTGCCGACTAGTACGACAGTGCCATCGCTGGTGTGGAACTGCTCCGGCTTGCTGGCCCGGACTTTCCGCTGCTTCTTCCCCTTATGCTTCCGTTTAATGTAGCCCTCCTGTTGCAGTTCCAGCCGGATTTCCTGAATGTCTGCCGGGGAGGCCAGCTCAATTTGGTTTTGGATGTTCTCAAAATACTCAATTTCCGCATTGGCGAGCTTCAATTGCTCATTGACGTGGGCAACGGAGGCCTTCAGCTTATCGTACTTGGTAAAGTACTTCTGGGCGTTCCGCGAAGGGGACAATTCTGGCGAGAGGCTGATTTTCAACGGCTTATTATCATCGTAGAAGTTGGGCAGGGTGATGGCGTCCATTCCCGGGGTTAGTTTGCCCAGGTAGGTGGTTAGGATTTCCCCACGGATTCGGTATTGGTCAGCCTGGCTGGCGTCCGCCAACTGCTGGTTAAGCTTTTTAACCTTGCGGCGGTCCTTTTTCAGCTCGTTTTTAATGACCTTAAGGACCTGGCCGGCAAGCTCCTTTGAGCGGTCCTGCTGCGCCTTTTGCTGGTAGTAGCTGTCGAGCAGGGCGGAGAGGGTCGTGAAGTGCTGCAGCTCACCCGCCGCGTTTAACGGTGGAAAGGCCATGAAGTCCTTCTTGCGGTCATCGATGATTACCGGGTCGGGCTGATCAAAGTGTTGGATAAACTGCTGGTAGGTTGTCGGCAGGTGGTCACTGGCGAGGAGGCGGTCGGCCAGGTCGCGGGCGGTATCGTGGCCGAGGCCCTCATAGTGGGCTTGCAGCTGCTTGGCGAGTTCTGCCGGCTCCTGGTATTGGCGTACCAGGTCGCTATAAATCTGGTTCGGCAGGTAGGGGTCCGCCTTGTCCTGCTTCGGCGGCATGATAAAGGTCGCCCCCGGCAATAAGAGGCGGACCCGGTTTTGGTCGGCGCCGACGTGTTTAACGGTGTCAATGATCTTGCCCGTTTTTTCATTGACCAGGGAAATATTGCTATGGCGGGCCATAATTTCACTGATTAGGAGCAGACGCTGACTGTCACCCAGTTCGTCCCTGGTGTTGAAGGTCAGCCGGATGATACGGTCGTTGCCCACCTGCTCAACCCCTTCTAAAATTGCTCCGTCGAGGTACTTGCGCATGGTCATCGTGAAGTTGGTCGGGACCGCGGGGTTGGTAAACGGTACTTCGGTGACCTGAACCCGCGGGTAGGTCGGGTTGGCGGAGAGCAGGAGGGCGTAGTTGTGGCGCTGTGCGCGAATTGTGATAATCAGTTCGGCCGGGTAGGGCTGGCTAATCCGGGCAACACGGCCGGTCTTTAATGTAGAATTTAATTCATGCACGATTGCATGGGTGAAAAAGCCGTCGAAGGACATGGTAATTACTCCTTTTTATTTTATTCGAACAGGTTAAATGCGGTTATTATTATACCGTTTTTTCCGAAAAAGACACAAGCTGGAAGCTTTATCAGCCAAGAAGAATTGTTTGGTTTATCAGCATTCTTGTGGTATGCTTCTTATATTATTAATATTTAATTTTGCAATTATTCAAATTTTATAACGACTTGGAGGAAGAGAAGATGAAAATTGCTGTTGTGACTGACAGCACCGCCAACATCACTCCTGAAGAGGCGGCGAAAAACGATATTCACGTGGTCCCCATTCCCTTTTCCATCGATGGGCAAAATTTTCGGGAAGGGGTTGATATTTCAACCGATGACTTCTACAAGCTGTTGAAAGCGTCTAGTTCATTCCCCAGCACGTCCCAGCCGTCAATCGGCGAAATGATGGAACTATACCGGCAGTTGGCCGCTGACGGCTACGATGCCGCCATCAGTATTTTCTTGACGGGATCGATTTCCGGCTTTTTGAATAACGTTGCGCAGATTGCCGAAGAAATGGCTGACATGATCAAGATTATTCCGTTTGACTGCCACATCACCTCCCAGCCGATGCACTACATTGTCTTGGAAGCCGCAAAGCTGGTCAAAGAATATTCGGAACCGGACGAAATTACCGTGCGCCTGCGCAAATTAAGCGACACGGTCGGCGACCTGTTCGTGGTTGACGACCTGCAAAACCTGATGCGGGGCGGCCGGCTGTCGAACGCGTCGGCGTTTGTCGGCTCAATTTTAAAAATTAAGCCCTTACTGTCGTTTGACAACCCGAACCACTCAATTGAAGCCTTTGAGAAGGTGCGGTCGATGAAAAAAGCTAAGCTCCGCTGTGAGCAAATTTTTAATGAAAAGATTGCGGCGGTTGATTACCCGGTTCGTGGGATGGTGATTCACGCCAATGCGCCAGAGGCGGGGCAAAAGTGGCTGGATAAGTTGCAAGCAGACCACCCCGAGATTGACTTTACTCTGGGCTACTTTGGTCCGGTGATTGGGACCCACCTTGGTCAGGGTGCGTTGGCCCTGGCGTGGTTGCAGGATACGTCAAAGAAGCCGCTCTAATGGAAATGAAGAAAAGATTACGGACCGCGGGGATAATTATTCTCGCGGTTGTATTAATGTTGTTGGTCGGCATCAATAGCTGGCGGACGGTCGCGCCCACCACGGTCCTAATTGCCCCGCTTGCCGGTCTGGTAGCGGCGTCAGTGGCGGTTGGCCTGGGAACCGTAAGCGGGGTGGCTACGGCGCTGATTGGCGGCCTGGCTCTGCTCTTGCTGGGTAGCGCGGATTGGCTATTAGTGCTTAACTACCTCCTGCTGGTCCTGTTAATCGGCTGGGTAATTGGCTGGCGCCTGCCGCTCACGAGGCGGTTGACCCACCAGCAGTTGATCTGGCTGGGAATCGTTGCTGGAATAACTGAATTCGGGCTGAACCTGGTTCAGGTGGCCGTAATGGGGGCAGTTACCGGTGCGGGCTGGCTGATTTTTGTTCGGCTGGCCTGGCTGCCGGGGGTGCTAACCGCCTTGCTATTCGCCGTCCTGGTGGGACCGTTAGCCGCCGGGTGGCGGTGGCTGGGGCGGCAGCTTTTACCGCCTGAACCGCCAAGTGGTGATTCTGCAGATTCACCGCGGGGTCCGGTTGAAATCGACCTTAGCCATAAAGATAAACGTAAACAGAAGTGAGGAAGAAACAATGGAAAGTTGGCTGTTCTTAGCACTGGTGCTGGCGATTGCGATTTTTGGCAAGAATACCTCGCTGATTATTGCCAGCGTCGTGGTAATGGTGCTCAAACTCCTGCCACTGACCACCAAGTGGCTGCCGGTAATCCAAAACAAGGGGATTAATTGGGGGGTCACGGTAATTTCCGTTGCCATCCTGATTCCGATTGCAACCGGTCAAATTACCTTTAATGACCTGTTTAAGGCCTTTCGGACCCCGGCTGGCTGGATCGCAATCGTGGCCGGGATTGCTGTGGCGATTTTATCCAAGTACGGGATTAACCAGCTGGCAGCGGTGCCGCAGGTAACGGTCGCCCTTGTCTTGGGAACCATCATTGGGGTCGTGGTCTTCAAGGGTGTGGCCGCGGGACCGGTGATTGCCAGCGGGATGACCTACTGCATCGTCACGCTGCTTAACCTGCATTTTTAACACAAACCGCCAACTAACATTCGTTTGCTGAATGTTAATTGGCGGTTTTGTTTGTTAGCACTCGTTGTTCCACTCGCCGTAAAATTCGTCCAAAAAGTCTTCCAGAACTTGTTGGCGGTGTCGGGCAATCTGCTTAGCGGTCGACGTTTGCATCATGTCGGCAAGCTTGAGAATCTTTTCGTGGAAATGGTTAATAATCGTTTCGTCGTCCAAGTTGCGGTATTCTTCATGGGTCATGTTTTCCCGCGGCTTGACCAGCGGGTCGTAAATTTTTTCATGGTGGGCGCCGCCGTAGTAGACGGCCCGGATAATGCCAATCACCCCAATTGCGTCCAGCCAGTCGGCATCGCGCACGATTTCGCCAATTTTAGTCAGGCGGATCGGCTGGTCATCGAGGGTGTGGGCAAAGGAAATGTTAGCGATCACGTCCATGATGGTGACGATGTCAGCGGCATCGAAATCATGTTGCTCCAGGTAGGTCCACAGCTCCTCCTTCGCTTCGTCGACGTTTGCGACCAGCTTCTCATCAATCGTATCGTGCAGGTAGGCCGCGGCAACCGGGACGAAGGGGTCAATTCCCTCCCCGATGGCAATCTTCTTGGCCATTTTAACGACCCGGTTGATGTGGTCCATCCCGTGGCCGGTGCTGTCTTCACCCAGTTTTTCAACCGTGTAGCGTTTGACAGCCGCAATTTGTTGTTCGTGAGTCATTCCAGATTATTGCTCCTTTTTTAATAATATTCTAAGGGTAACTAATTTTAGCCGGTGACGCAAGCAGACCCATATCGCCCGGCGGCTAGACTAGCTTCAACCGATCGCCAGCAAGAAAGCTTGTTTGAAAGGCGTCCCGCGAGCGTAGGTATTGTTTGCCAAATTCGTCAATTAAGCCGTGAAAGTCCTGGGCACGGGCAAGGTTAAAGTAGGGGCTAAGCCGGTAGCGCCTGGCGAGGGAATGGTAGTCGGTCAGTCCCGTAATCCCCAACCGGCTAAACAGGGTTCGCGCGTACTTATCGCTGATAAAAGTCGGGGTATCGAAGACGTAGGTCAGCAGCACGTCAGCCGTTTCATCGCCGACCCCGTGCAGGGTCAACAGCTGGTCACGCAACTGCGCGCCATGTGTGGCCGCAATTCGCTGGTAGTCAAAGTCGAACTGACGAAGCCAGGCAAAGACCGCTCCAACCGCCCGCGACTTGCTACGGTAAAACCCAGCGGGCCGGGTTAACTCTTGGACTTGTTCGCGGGGCAACTGGACGATCTTGCCCGGGACAAACTGTGTGACCTGCCGAAAATTGGCCACGGCCCGAGCGGCGTTTCGCCAGTTAGTATTTTGAATCATGATGGCGCCGATGATGATTTCCGTCTTTGAGTCCGCCGGCCACCACCCGGACGTTCCCATCTCCCGGTGCATTTTCTGGTAGAGTTTCTCCAGGGTTAATTCCATGGCGTCCGCCTTACTTCGCCCAGAAGAAGTCGATCAGGAGCTGGTTGACCCGTGGATTGTGGTGGAGAAGCTCGTGGGAAGCGTTTTTTCCGGTAACCTTAACTTCGCGGTAGGATTTGGCCCGGCCGTTTACCAGGTAGCGAAGGGTTTGACAGGACTGATTGCTGACCTGGCTATCATTGCCGCCACCAACGTCACCGTAGACGTTAAGCACCCTGACTTGGCGCGGGAAGGTCTGGCGGAGGGGCAGGAGCTTCTTAAAGGCGTCGTTTTCGGCTGACGGCTTACCGGTTTTCTGATTGACGGTGAGATTGGCCGGTTCGTTCCAGCCGATGGCCCCATCAAAGGTTCCGGCCATGGCAAGAAACTTTTGCAGCTGCGGCAGCTGCTTATTTTGGGCATTTTCCAGCAGGTAGTACATGACGGCCATGTTACCCATGGAATGGGCCTCGATGTTAATCTGCTTAATGTGGTACTGGTCCTGCAGCTTAACGATGACGTTTTTGACCCACTGGCCCTGCAGGGGGTAGTCGGTGTTGCGGCTGTTGGCAAAGTTGACCATCACCAGTGGGTTAACTGCGCCCTTGGGGATCCGTCCCTCGAGTGTGACTTTGCCGTTCGCGGCGACTTCCGCGGTGACCACCGTCTTGCTGACGCCGGCGTTCTTAATGCCGTTAACCATGTATTTTTCAGCGTGGGCACCACTGTTATAGCCGTGAAAAAAGATTGTCGGGGTGGTCGACTGGAGGTATTGCTGACTGGCCTTGGTCGGCTGACCAGTTAGAATAACGACCAGGCTAGCAACGAAAACGCAGAGGACGAGCTGTTTGATCTTGGACAAAATAAAACCTTCTTTACTGATTTAGTGCTATGATAGCATTGATGGCTGAAGAAAAGCTAATCAAAACCGGCCGCTTTTATTTTTAGTTGGCAAAAACGGAAGAGTGTGATAAAGTTTTTTAGGTTGATTCTGAAAAACGGTTAACAATTAAAATTTAGAAGGGAAGGATAACGATGAAACTTAAGAAGGCCACGATGGAAGATTATGACCAGATTATGGGGATCCTGCGTGATGGCAGCAACCAGCTGGCAGAACAGGGAATTGATCAGTGGCAGGGTGATTACCCGAACCCGGACGTCGTTAAAAAGGATATTGAGAACGGCTGGGCATACCTGGCGGAATCGGCGGATGGGATGACGGTCGGTACGATCGCCGTTGTTGATGGCCCGGATGAATCTTACGCTAATATGAAGGGCAATTGGCTGATTGACACCGATAAGTATGTTGTCCTCCACCGGGTTGCGATTCACTCCAGTCACGCCGGCCATGGCTATGCTTCCAAGCTCTTTGTTGCGGTTATTGACTACATTAAGGAACACCGGAAAGACATTGAAACCATCCGGATTGATACCCACATCGACAACAAGGTGATGCAGCACTTGATTACCAAGCACGGCTTCAAGAAGGTCGGCGAAGTGTACGGCTACTACCGGCCGGATGAAGTCCTGTACGTTTACGCCCAATTGACCCATTCAGAAGATCAATAGCGATTAATGCGGCCCTCCCTGGTGGGGGCTTTTTTTGTTGCTTTCAGTCGCCACGAATTGAAGGAACTTTTCGGCGGCGGGGGCGAGGACGTTATTTTTTCGCCAAACCAACACGTGACCGGTTTCCTTTGCCGGCCAGAAGGGAATAAAACGGATGTCGGGCGCCTGCAGGACCGTGGTGACTCCCTTGATGGTAACCGTATAATAGTGGCCGGTCCGAATGAGTTCAAGGACGTTGCTCGGCAGGTTATGGGTGATCTTGACGTTCAGCTTGTTTTGGTCCAGCTGGAGGACGTCGCTGACTTCATCACGGATAATATTGCGGTTGGGCAGGATCAGGGGGAGCTTGTAGAGGTCCTCCTTGGTAATCCGTTCCCGGCTGGCCAGCGGATCATCGCTGCGCATAATGACGCCCCACTGTTCCTTTTGCGGCAGCACCAGGTAGTTGTACTTGGCCGCCTCAACCGGTTCCAGCAGGCAGGCCAGGTCGGCGGTTCCTTCATCGACCTGACGGCGCAGGAAATCGCCGTCCCCGTCGAAAACCTTAAAGCGGACTGCCGGGTGGGCCGCCTGGAAACGGACGACGAGTTTCATTAGGGTGGCCGAAGCGGAGGAAACGGCGCAACCGAGGCTAACGGTGCCCACCAGCTCCCGGTCCTGCTGGTGAAGCTCGTCTTTGGTCTGGTCGAGCAGCTGGAGCATAGTGGCGGCACGTTGTTGGAACAGGATTCCAGCCTTGGTCAACTGCATCCGGTGCTGCCGGCGGTCAAAGAGCGGGACCGCGAGTTCGTGTTCTAGGTCCATGATTTGCCGGGATAAGGTCGGCTGGGTGATGTGCAACTGTTCCGCTGCTTTCGTGATATTATTGGTGTGAGCAACGGTTAAAAAGTATTTTAAGACCCGCGTATCCATTTCTTTCCTCCAGGTAAAGTTAATATGATTATTATAGCATTAAGGGGTGCACAAGATGGCGCAGGAAGCGTTGATTCTTTATTATTCTCAGTTTGGCAACACCGCGCGGCTAGCCAGCAAAATTCGCCAGTTGACGGGGGCTGATATTCTCCGGATTCAACCTACGACCGATTTTCCCGCGGATATGAAGGAAACCGATCGGGTTTACCGGCAGCAGCGACGGCAGGGGCAGTGGCCAAAGCTTGCTAACCAGTGGCCGGACTTTAACTACTATGACGTGATTTTAGTGGGCGGCCCGGTCTGGGATGGTCAGCTTTCTTCGCCGGTACTGGCGGCCCTTGAGCAGTTGCAGGGTTTTGCTGGCAAGGTCGCACCGTTTAGCACCGGCTGGTCAGAGCTTGGTAACTACGAGCAAGATTGGCAGGCGCACGCGGGAAAGCTGCGGCTTTGTCCCGGTTACCACGTCTTGACCCACGGCCGGCCACACTACGACCAGGCCAATTTGATGTCCTGGCTGCGGAAATTATAATTCACTTTTTGCATATAGTCACAGTCAAAATGAGTATTTTACATTATGCGAAGTTCAGCTTAAACTAGCGGTAATGAACTTCAAGGAGCGATGGGAATGGCAAAAAATGAAGCGGCCGTAAAGAACGACCTGTTCGGCTTTGGTGAAAAGAATGTTGCCTTTGCGAAGTACTTTATCGGTGACAGTTACCTGAACGGGTTAGTGGCACCGGATGACAACATTGACGTTAACGTTGCCAACGTTAACTTTGAACCTGGATGCCGGAATGACTGGCATATTCACCACGATGGCTTTCAAATTCTGTTGGTAACTGCCGGTGAGGGCTGGTACCAAGAAGAAGGCAAGCCCGCTCGGAAGTTGCATCCCGGTGACGTGGTTGCAATTCACGAAGGCGTTAAGCACTGGCATGGCGCCACTAAGGACTCCTGTTTCTCCCACATTGCGATTACCAAGGGAACTAGTGAATGGCTGGAAAAGGTTGACGATGAATATTACGACCAGCTAGGTAAATAAAAATAGGTGGGAGGGAACTCATCTGTCCCGCAAGGATATTAATGTTCTAACGTAGGAGCTGGCGGTAAAAATAAACGGCAGGATTTGGTAATCTTAACCATTTCCTGTCGTTTTTTGCTTGTGACTTTCTTAATTGGTACTTTCGAGGAGTTGAACAGCCTCATCTTTTGAAAGGCGGTAGGCTGAGCAGAGATTCTGGATAACCTGGTCATCATTCATGCCAAGGTTGATCAGCATTTTAG
This sequence comes from Limosilactobacillus antri DSM 16041, assembly GCF_000160835.1. Taxonomy (GTDB): domain Bacteria; phylum Bacillota; class Bacilli; order Lactobacillales; family Lactobacillaceae; genus Limosilactobacillus; species Limosilactobacillus antri. Next base: position 440,434 of record NZ_GG700732.1, on the reverse strand, counting down.
CAGCTTGTTCGATTGCCTGGTGTTTTCCTTCGCTTCGTGCATCCATCAAATCCATTTCATACTTCATAAATAATCGCCGCCTTCCGGGATCCTGTTTAATACGCGTCATTTCGTTTGTAATCTGTTCGACTAAATGGTCTCCAGCCCGCACCTGATTGTGCATCAGCTGAAGGAATCCTGCTAACCCTATATTATCACGAAAGCTGGCCGCCTTGGCATTAAAAACCACTAGTTGCTGGCCCGTTCCAGCTGTTAGCTGTGGGTCTTGGGTACAGCGCCATTCAAAACGGTATTCAGCCCGACTCTGCTGGTAATAATCAAAGTCACAGAAAAAGATTACGTAGGTCGGATAATCCTTCAACTTGGCATAGCTGTCACCCGGCCCCAAAATGTTGTGATCGGCCTGCTCTAAATAGTAACGGAGGCGGTAGGGTAAATTATCGTGATTAGCAACCTGCATTTCAACAATGTACGTCCGCCGTTGATCGTCCCGGATATAAACGTCGAAGCGAACCGTTCGTGCATCCAGTGGTGCGTTGACTTGTTTCTGAACCGTTGCTCGTTCTACGCGGTCAATCACTAGCTCCGGAAAAATCCGCCGGAGCAATTCTAGGCAAATTGCGTCATTTTCCATCACCATGCTAAACATCTGGTCATTGGCAATCGTCAGCTGTTCCCACTTGTCGGCAATCGATTGCATTTGTTCCTCCCGTGTCATTATCTTGGTACCCCCTTTTGTCCGTTATTAGTTATATACGGGGGGAGGGGGAATTTGCACGCATCTCCCGGGTTAAGATTGGACAAAAAATCCCTGCTTGCGCGATAATTAAGTTAATTATTAGCAACAGGAGACTCTGTTACCCATGAACTTACTATTTTCAATTGACGACCGCTTTTACCAGCAGCTGCTGACAACGCTGTACTCCATTAAGCTTAATTCAAGTCTTGATGGCGAAGAAATTAACGTCTACGTCATCGCCAATGGCCACTTTCATTACTCGGCCCAATTAGCCGCCGGGTGCCGGCGCCTGGGGATGCACTACCATGAGGTGCCAATTCCGGATACTGCTTTTCAGAATGCCCCGGTGACCGACCGCTACCCGTTAACCATATACTACCGGCTCTTGGCACACTTGTACTTGCCGCAGGAGCTGCACCGCATCCTTTACCTGGACGCGGACATCCTCTGCATTAACGACTTGCGACCACTGTATAGCACCGACCTGAATGGCTACCTCTATGCCTCGGCAATCCATACCAATTTGACCAACGCCACCGAGGTCATCAATAAGATCCGCCTGCAAAATTTTGACGCGGATGGTTACTACAATTCGGGCGTGCTGCTGATGAACCTTGACGAGATCCGTAGTCATGTTCGGCCGAACGACATTTTTAACTACATTCGCAGCCATGTTCTCCTGCTACCGGACCAGGACGTGCTCAACGCCCTCTATGGCCACCACATTAAGTCCGTGCCGGATGAACTGTATAATTTTGACGTACGGAACCTGCGGATTTATGAAACGATTTCCATGGGGGTTGACACCTTGGACTGGGTCATGAAAAATACCGTTCTCCTTCATTACTGCGGGCGGCAGAAACCATGGTTGGAGAACGTCAACCACGGGAAGTTCACGGCATTATATAAGAACTACTTCCAGATGGCTAAGAAGTTCTTGCTGGCTTAACAAACTACTAATTTTTTGTCAGTAAATCCTATTGACATATCGGAAAACAACGATATAATGTAAGCATGGAATTAAATGAAAAGCTCTTTAAGGCGCTGGCTAATAAGACGCGTCTGGAAATTTTACGCTGGCTCAAGGACCCGGAAAATGAGATTCACGTGCCCACCTGTGTACCCATTAGCGAGGAAATCAAAGATTATGGGGGGGTCTGCGTTAGTGACCTGGTCAACCAGTCGGGGCTGGCCCAGTCGACGGTTTCGTCATACCTCAATCTGCTGGTGGAGGCGGACCTACTGATTGCGGTACGTCATGGCAAGTGGACATTCTACCGTCGGAATGAGGTGGCAATTCAAAAGCTGGGTGCGTTAATCAAAGAAGAATTGTAGTGGTTCTTCTTTTCTTTTTAAGAGTATAAATCGTTAAATAGCGATATGTAAATGCTAAGGAGGTTGGATGATGCTGGCAAGTCAAATTGTGGCGTTAGCTGTGCTGGCGGCGCTGCTGCTGGTCCTGACCGGGGGCACACCGCGAAAGAAACGCTAGGGCCGTTATGTAGATCCAAACGAATGATAATTTAGTCCAAAGGAGTGACGTTTTTATGAAGAAAATTGTGGTGCTAACCGGAAGTCCCCACCACCCGGGAACCTCAGAACAATTGGCGGACGCCTTTGTCAAGGGTGCCATTGGGGCGGGCAATGAGGTTTACCGCTTTGACGCTGGTCGACGAATTGACGAATTTTCACTGATCCAGCTGGAAGATAATCATCCGGGACAGGAAATTGAGGTCGAGCCTGACGACATCATCAAGCGGGAAGTCATGCCTAAGCTGCTGGAAGCTGACCTCGTGGTGTTAGTCAGCTCGCTTTATTACTACGGGATCAATTCCGCGTTGAAAGCCGTTATCGACCGCTTTTACAGTTATAATCACGAATTGCACGGTGGCAAGCAGGCGGTGACACTGGTTTCCGGCTACGGGCAGGAAGATGCCTTTGCTTCCCTCAACCTGTACTTAAAGCAGTTGCTGGATTACATGCGCTGGCAGCCAGTGGGGAGTGTCCTAGCGGCCGATTCATGGAACGAGCAAAAACTTGCCCAGCACGTTCAAGAGGCGTACACCCTGGGGAAGGGAATTGCCTAGCCGCAGAGCACCCTGGTTGACATTTGACGCTGATTGAGTATAAAATGTCCTTACTATTTATAAGCACAAAGGGATTAGTAAGGAGATACTCGCTGTGAAGTTGACGGTTGGCTGTTGCTGCTGATTTTGCTTATTAGCGATAGCATTAATTGTAAGTGAGGTGATTTAATGAATCAGCCTTCGTTGCGGATCGGGGTTCTAAACCTAATGCACGATAAGGTCGACACCCAGGAGCGGTTTGCTAAGGTTTTGCAAAATGGCCCGTACCAGGTTGAGCTGGAATTCTTTTACCCGCGGAGCCACTACACCGGGCGACCAGTACCCGACCTGGTGCAGCAGATTTCGCGGCCCTTAGATGTGCAGGACGTGGCGGATTACGACGCCTTTATTATCACTGGGGCGCCGGTCGAGCAGCTGCCGTTTGAAGAGATTACCTACCTGGAAGAAGTTCACCAGCTGATTGACCGCTTGGTTGAACAGGACGTTCCCCAACTATATATCTGTTGGGGCGCAATGGCGGCGGCCAATTACCTTTATGGGGTTGCCAAACGGCCGTTGCCGGCGAAACTCTTTGGGGTCTTCCCCAACTTCCGTTGCTATCCAGATCCGTTGCTGGCCGGGCTTCCAGATGGCTTCTTGGCGCCCCATGCCCGCTATGCAGAAATGGACGTTGCAAGGATTGCCGCGGATCCGCGCTTGGTCATCAATGCGGTTACTAAGGACCAGCGCCTGTTTTCGTTCCGGGCGCGGGAGCAGAAACAGTATTTCCTGTTTTCACACCTGGAATACGGTCAGGACGCCTTGCTAAAGGAGTACCAGCGGGAGCGCAATGCCCACCCAGACGTCCAATACAAGAAGCCGCAAAACTACTTCCGGGATCCGCTTCATATGACGGGGCCGGAATTCAGCTGGGCGCGAACCCAGCGAACTTTCTTTGGCAACTGGCTGCGGTCGGTTGCGGAAAATGTCACTGCTAGTCAATTAGTAAAGGAGTAATTACAATGACGAAAATCGTAAATTCAATCGTTGACCTAGTCGGGAATACTCCCGTGGTAAAGTTAAACCGGGTGGTTCCAGAGGATGCCGCTGACGTGTACGTTAAACTTGAATTTTTTAATCCTGCTGGCTCGATCAAGGACCGGATCGCCCTGGCCATGATTGAAGCGGCGGAAAAAGCCGGGAAGCTGTCAGCTGGCGGCACGATTGTTGAACCAACCTCGGGCAACACCGGGGTGGGCCTGGCAATGGTCGCCGCGGCGAAGGGTTACCACCTGGTGATTACCATGCCAGAAACGATGAGCGTGGAACGGCGGAAGTTAATGCAGGGCTACGGCGCAGAACTGATCCTGACACCAGGGGCCGACGGAATGAAGGGCGCGATTGCGAAGGCTGAAGAATTAGTGAAGGAAAAGGGCTACTTCATGCCGATGCAGTTTGCGAACCCCGCCAACCCGGCGATTCACGAGCAGGCAACCGGTCAGGAAATCTTGGCGGCCTTTGGTGACGAAACTCCGGACGCTTTTGTGGCCGGGGTCGGCACCGGTGGCACCTTAACCGGGGTGGGCCGGGCACTAAAGCGTGCTAACCCGGCGGCCCAGGTATACGCCCTGGAACCGGCTGAGTCGCCATTGCTAAAAGAGGGCAAGGGTGGCAAGCACAAGATTCAGGGAATCAGCGCCGGCTTTATCCCAGAAGTACTGGACACTGACATTTACGATGGAGTCCTGGAAGTTAAGAGTGACGATGCAATCGCCATGGCCCGTCAGGTTGGTCACCAGGAGGGAATCCTCGTCGGGATTTCCGCGGGCGCCAATATTCGGGGCGCGATTGAGGTAGCCAAGAAGCTCGGCAAGGGCAAGAAGGTCATCACCGTTGCCCCAGACGGCGGGGACCGCTACTTGTCGACCGAATTATTCGACTACTAATTATTAACAACGCAAAATCCTGGATGGGTGGAAGTAAACCC
>NZ_GG700732.1:408928-434455 GCF_000160835.1 Limosilactobacillus antri DSM 16041 | reverse complement strand
GTTCGGTTTTGCCGAGCACTGGAGCTCATTGGGCTTTTTAAAGAGAAACACTGCCAAATTACTGTCAATTAGAGATCGGTGTTAATCAAGAGCCGTTTGTAATACAGCAATGAGGACGGGTCGAGCTGCAGGGCTTCTGCCAGCTGCTGGTCGCTGTCTTGCCGGTGGCTGGCCAGGTACAACAGGACGTAACTCTGGTGGAGGTACTTGGGCGCCAGGCTAAAACCGAGGTATTCCTCATCCTGGTGGAGAAACTTATGCAGGGCAGGATTGCTGAGCCGGGGTGCCGTCGGGTTGAAACGCTGCTTTAAGAAGAGGTCGGGGGACACTTGCAGCTGCTGACGGGGAGCAATGTACGCTAAAAATTGCTGGCGAAACTTTTCCTCCGCCGGGGTCTTCAGCGTCAGTTGTTCAAAGACCCGGTTGAAGCCGGGCTGGAGAAATTCGCCCACCGTGTAGCCATACTTGCTTAGGAGCAGGGTGAGCCGGGTATAGTAGTGCAAGTGGTCATCTGCTAAGAGCTGGTCGAGCTTGGCCAGCCACTTGCTGGCGACGCGCTGGTTCGGGGCGACTGCCCGGCCGTGGAGGGTAAGGGTAGGGTAATCATTGATTAATTGGTGGGTGAAGAGGTAGCGGAAATAGCGGTTCAGCTGGGAGAGAATCTTATTGTAAGTGGTCATCGTAATCTGTTTGTCAGCCTGCAGGTAGCTCAGGTAGGCCCGGACGTCCGTTTCGGTCAGGTTGGCCAGCGTTGGCTGCCGGGCAAACTGGGGCCGGTTCGCCTGGAGGTAGCTAAAGAGGTTTGTCAAACTGGTGTCGTAGGTTTTAATTGTCAGGGGGGACAGGTCCTGCTGGCTGAGGAAACGGCGGAAGGCCTTTTGGTAAGGATAGTCCATGGTCCAACCTCACTTTCAAGAAATTATTTACTTTAACTATACCACAAAAACCATCACGCTAAACAAAGACTTTCGCATGATGACCCGGGATTTGCTATAATCAATACTGATTGTTAGCAAATTTCACGGTAAGGGATTGATGAAATGATAATAAAAAAACTACCAGCGATCTTTGAGCCCGCCCGTCCGGTGCTCCAAAAAATTGAAGAGGCTGGTTTTGAAGCTTACTTTGTCGGTGGCTGCGTTCGCGATACCATCCTTGGCGACCCCATCCACGATATCGACATTGCTACGAGTGCCTACCCTAGTGAAATTAAACGGATTTTCAAGCGCACGGTTGATACCGGGATTGAGCACGGAACGGTGATGATTCTCGACCACGGGATCGGGTATGAAACCACCACCTTTCGGACCGAATCCGGCTACCAGGACTTCCGCCGACCGGATAATGTTACCTTCGTTCGTTCCCTGGCGGAAGATTTGCAACGGCGTGATTTCACCATTAACGCCCTCGCCCTGCGAGAAAATGGTGAGGTGGTTGACCTCTTTGACGGTCTGGGGGACTTACACCGCCGGCTGATTCGGGCGGTCGGTGACCCAAACGAACGCTTTCATGAGGACGCCCTGCGGATGATGCGGGCGGTGCGTTTTGCCAGCAAGCTGGACTTTGTGATTGACCAGCCAACCCGCACGGGGATTAAGGCTAATGCCCACCTGCTAAGTAAGATTGCGGTGGAACGCACCCGGGTGGAACTGGAAAAAATGTTTTTGGGTCAAAACCCGCCGGCCGGGTTAAAAGACTTTTTGGAAACGGGCCTTTACCGCTACTGTCCAGGACTTGCTAATGCCCACCAGCAGCTCAGCAGCTTGTTAGTGAACGGTAATGGCTGGAAGCTGGCAAACACTGAACAGGTGTGGGCCTTGCTGGCCGTTCAGCTGGGTTTAAGCGGAAGGGAAGCAGCCAAGTTCCTGCGGACGTGGAAGACTTCTAACGAAACCATCAAGCAGGTGGGGAAGATTATTTTAGCGGTGAACGCTCTCCGTCATCAGCAGGTCACCCCAGATTTGATGTTTAAAGTCGGTTGGCCAGCGTTAAGTGACGCCAACCAGGTGGCGGCCATTTACGGCTGGCAACGGTCAATCGGCGACTTGAAAAAGCAGTACGATGCCTTGCCGATCAAGACGGCTAGAGAATTAGCGATTGATGGGCGGACCTTAATCCAAGAAGGCGGGTTAAAACCGGGCCCGGCCTTGGGGAAGGTCCTCAACACGTTGGTGGAAGCCGTCGTCAATGGCCAGTTGGCAAACGAAAAAGCCGTGTTGCTGGAGCGCGCGGCCAGCTTAAAATAGCAAAGAAGGATTGATTAAAAATGCAAACGATGAAGGCAGAAGGGCTGACCAGTACGTACGGTGAAAAGGTCCTTTTTGACCACGTGAACTTTATTATTAACGAAAACGACCGGATTGGCCTGATTGGGGTTAACGGCAGTGGCAAAACGAGCTTGCTTAACGCCATCGCCCGGGAAACGCGTCCCGAGGGGGGGACCATTACCACCCCGAATGACTATTCTATCGGCTACCTCCGCCAGCAGCCCCAGCTGGACGAAAATAAAACCATTATGGAAGCCGTTTTTGATGGTGAACAACCGGTTTTTAAGACAATTCGGGCCTATGAACAGGCCCTGACTAATTTTAGCAAGCACCCGGAGGACCAGCAGGCGATTGACCGCTATACGAAGATGCAGGCGCGAATGGACCAGGAAGATGCCTGGGAGGCCGACAGCCGGATCAAGACGATCCTGACCCAGCTCAAGATTAAGGATACCAGTCAAAAGATTGCCGATTTGTCCGGGGGTCAGCTTAAACGGGTCGGCCTGGCGCAGGTTCTGATCCAGCAGCCGGACCTCCTACTGCTAGATGAGCCCACCAACCACCTCGACCTCGATTCGGTCGTCTGGCTGCAGGATTTTTTGGCGAGCTATAAGGGAGCAGTTGTCGTCGTAACCCATGACCGCTACTTCCTCGACCAGGTGACGAACCACATCTGGGAGCTATCCTTTGGCAAACTCTACCAGTACGATGGCAATTACCAGGACTTTGTCCAGAAAAAAGCCGAGCGGGTCGAACTAGCCAAGGAAACGGAACGCAAGAACCAGCAGCTCTACAAAAAGGAGCTGGCTTGGATGCGGACTGGTGCCAAGGCGCGGTCGACGAAGCAGAAGGGACGGATTAACCACTTTCACCAGCTGGAAGGGGAGATCGGCAAGCTTAAAACGGATGAGGATATTTCAATCAACTTGGGTTCCCAACGACTGGGCAAGGACGTGCTTGAATTTAAGGATGCCAGCCTGAACCTGGGCGGTCACCAGATCCTTCAAAATTTCAACTGGCTGGTTCAAGCCGGTGATCGAATCGGAATTACCGGTGAAAACGGTGCCGGCAAGACCAGTCTTTTGAACGTGATTGCTGACCGGCTGCCCCTGGACAGCGGGGTCGTTAAGATTGGGGAAACGGTCAAGCTGGGCTACTATACCCAGCAAACCGAGGGGGTCGACGACGACCAGCGGATGATCAGCTTTTTGACCGAAGTTGCCGATAGTGTGACGGATAAGGACGGTAATAAAATTAGTGTTACCCAGCTGCTGGAGCGCTTCCTGTTCCCGCGCTTCATGCACGGAACCCTGATCCGGAAGCTGTCTGGTGGCGAAAAGCGCCGCCTGTACCTGCTCAAGATTTTAATGCAGCAGCCCAACGTCCTGCTCCTCGACGAACCGACGAACGACCTGGATATTGGGACGCTGACCGTGTTGGAAGACTACCTAGATAATTTTGCCGGGACGGTCATCACCGTGTCCCACGACCGTTACTTCCTCGACAAGGTGGCGGATAACCTGCTGGTTTTCCATGGACAGGGAAACATCGAACGCTACACGGGCTACTTCACGGACTATCTGAAGCAGCAACGGCAGGCCAAGGAAAGCGAGCAGGATGCTCCTAAGGCCTCAAAGGCTAAGGCCAGCCGGCCTGCACCCGTTAAAAAGCAGCCCGCCGAAAAAACGAAGCTAACCTATGCCGAAGAAATTGAGTGGAAACAGATTAACCAGGACCTGGATGACCTTAGCCAGAAGCAGCAGGAAATTGAACAGGGAATGGCCGCAGCTGCCAACGATTACCCCAAGCTGGCGGCCTTTCAAAAGGAATTAAATGAAGTTCAGCAGGAAGTCGATGAAAAGACGGCCCGCTGGGAATACTTGAGCAATTACGTGGAATAGTAAAGGAGTAAGACAAGTGGTAGAAAACCAAAATGAGCAGCAATACCTTGAGTTGGCCCGTTACGTACTAAAACATGGTCACGAAAAAACCGACCGGACCGGGACGGGCACCCGGTCGGTCTTCGGCTACCAAATGCGCTTTGACCTTTCCAAGGGCTTCCCGATTTTGACGACGAAGAAGGTCCCATTTGGCTTAATCAAGAGTGAACTACTGTGGTTCCTGCGGGGAGACACCAACATCCGCTTCCTCCTCCAGCACCATAACCACATCTGGGATGAGTGGGCCTTTAAGAAATGGGTCGAGAGTGATGAATACCACGGCCCAGACATGACCGACTTTGGCCACCGCTGGCTAGTGGACGCCGACTTTAAGCAACAGTACCTCGCGGAGAAAAAGGCCTTTTGCCAGCGCATCGTTGATGACGAAGACTTCGCGAAAAAGTATGGGGACCTCGGGCTGGTTTACGGGAGCCAGTGGCGGCACTGGAAGACCAGCAATGGACAAACGATTGACCAGATTGCCAACGTCATTCACCAGATCAAGACGACCCCGGATTCCCGGCGGATGATTGTTTCCGCTTGGAACCCCGAGGATGTGCCATCGATGGCGCTGCCACCGTGTCACACGATGTTCCAGTTTTACGTCAATGATGGCAAACTCAGCTGTCAGCTTTACCAGCGGAGTGCCGACATTTTCCTGGGGGTTCCGTTCAACATTGCCAGCTACGCTCTTTTGACCCATATGATTGCCCACCAGTGCGGCCTGCAGGTCGGTGATTTTGTCCACACCCTCGGGGATGCCCACATTTACCTGAACCACCTTGATCAGGTTAAAGAACAGCTTTCGCGGACGCCCCGTGAAGCGCCCCAGCTGATCTTGCCGGCAGAACCGAAGCCAATTGACCAGTATGAAATGACGGATATTAAGCTGGCGGGCTACACCCATGAGGCGGCAATCAAGGCCCCGGTAGCGGTTTAGGAGGATCCAATGACAGAAGTAAACTTTGTGTGGGCGGAGGACCTCGACGGCTGGATTGGCAAGGACCATGATCTGCCCTGGCACGTGAGCGCGGACCTGCGCCACTTTAAGCGGGAGACGGTCGGCCGCCCGGTTGTGATGGGCCGCCGGACCTACGAGTCGATCGGCCGGCCATTACCGCACCGGGAAAACGTGGTTTTGACCCACCACCCAGTTGAAGACGGGCGCGTTCAATCACTCGCTACGACCGCTGATTTTAAGCAGTGGCTGGCCCGGACCCCTGAGCAGGAAGTGGCCGTCATCGGCGGGGCCCAGATCTTTGCCCAGTTGTTGGACCAGGCGACGGTTCTAACCCGGACAGTGATCAACGGCCACTATGCCGGCGACACAAAAATGCCACCGATCGATTATGATCGGTGGCAGCTGGTGGACCGGCAGCCAGTTGAGGAAGCCGGTCAGGTGGCCTGCTGGTTTGAAAAGTGGGTGCTAAACGTAAAGCAGGATTGAAAAGTACATCAGTGCGGTTCCGGCGAGGACGAAGAAGTGCCAGATGAAGTGGGTGTAGGCGGTTGGCCGGCTGTATAGCAAGGCCCCCAGGGTAAAGGTAACGCCCCCCGCGAGGAGCAGCCCAAAGCCGACGGGACCAAGTGCGTGCCAGAGCGGGAAAAAGGCGAAGACGCACAGCCAGCCCATCAAGACGTAAATCAGGGTCGAATAGGTGCTCTTGTGTTTGAGCCAGATGCTCTTATAAACGACCCCCAGGACGGCCAGCGCCCAGATAATCCCAAACATCGTCCAGCCTTCCCAGCCCCTGATGGCGACTAGGCAGTAGGGGGTGTAGGTTCCGGCAATCAAAAGGTAGATCATGCAATGGTCGAACACCTGAAAGAGGTGCTTGGCTTTGGTAAAGACGAGGGCGTGGAAGAGGGTCGACGAGAGGTAGAAGAGGACGAGGATACTGCCGTAGATGGTAAAGGTAACGACCCGCATCGGACTTCCGGTGTGCGCTGCCCGAATAATCAAGAATACCAGACCGGCAATTGCCAGTGCGGTACCAATTCCGTGGGTAATGGCATTGCCGATTTCGATTAAGAGGGTTTTGCTGTCTGTCTTGTTTGCTTGTGCCAACATTATTACTCCTTTCGGGCCAATCTGCGGTGAATTCTAAAGGGCTTTTTGGTATACTATTACTATAAAAATTGAATTAAGGATTTAAATATCACCGTTTTTCGTTATAATGGTTTTGTAAACCTTTTATCTAGTTATCGAAACTAGATAAAATTATAACACATAATGGCCGACAAGGAGGAGCGAATTTTCCATGTCTCAAGTAAAAATTGTCTGTGATTCATCGGCAGGCTTAACCGAAGAAGAAATTAAAAAGTATCAAATTACGATTGTTCCCTTAACGGTAATGATTGATGACACGATTTACGTAGAGCGGGAGACCATCACGAATGACCAGTTTCCCGAAATGATGAAAAACGCCAAGTCGCTGCCCAAGACGTCACAACCGCCAATCGGCAAGTTTGTCGACGCCTTTGACAAGCTGGGGGCGGACGGGAGTGAAGTCCTCTGCGTGACGATGATGGAGTCGATTAGCGGAACCGTCCATGCGGCGGAGCAGGCGGCCACAATGACCAAGACGAAGGTGACGGTTTATGACTCCCAGACGACTGACCAGGGAATGGCCTTTCAAATTGTCGCGGCTGCCAAGGTCTTGGAGGACGGCGGCAGTGTTGACGACGCCATTGCCAAGATGAAGGACGTCTTAAATAAGTCAAAGCTTTATCTGGCGATTGACAACCTGGACAACCTGGTAGCAGGTGGCCGGGTCAGCAAGTTTGCCGGAGCGCTATCGAACCTCTTGAACATTAAGATTATGCTCCAGGTCTATGGCGGCCAAATTCATATTATTATGAAGGGCCGGGGCACCAAGGCCATCCATAAGGAGTGGGATCGAATCCTCAAAGAGATGGCGGACGGTCCGCGGCCAGTGCGGATTGGGATTTCCCACGTGGAGGGCGACAAGGAGGTCAACCGGCTCAAAGCCGCGGTTGAGGAGCGCTACCCAGACATCCCAGTGGTTGTTCGGGAGACGGTTCCGATCATCGCCACCCACACTGGGATGGGGGCTTGCTGCCTGTTGTACTATACTGAATAAATTAAGATTGAGAAATGCGGTCACGAGGGGGCCGCATTTCTTGTTCAGAGGAGGACAATGTTGTGAAGAAAAAATGGTGGTTAATACTGCTCCTGTGTTTGCTGATCGTACTCGGCGGCTGGTATTTTTACCGTCATTCGGTTGGTCACCGGTCATCAGCGCCGGCATATGTGCAAAAGAAGAACGTTCACCTGGTAGCAATCGGTGATTCGCTGACTTTTGGCCAGGGGGATGAAACGAAAAATGGCGGCTATGTGGGAATAATTAAACAAAAGATTGAAGACCGCTACCGGCAGACCACCGTTGAAACCGCTAATTATGGGGTCAGTGGGGACCGGTCAGACCAAATCCTAGCGCGTCTGAATTCACAAAAGGCGATGCAGCAGGACCTGCGTCAGGCGGACGTGATTACCATGACCGTCGGGGGCAACGACCTCCTGCAAAACCTGCAAAAAAACGTTATGAATTCGCCGCAGACGATTGATAAGGACGTTGCTGCCGCCCAGCAAACCTACACCACGAGCTTGAATAAGCTGCTCCAGGCGGTCCGCAAGCAGAATCCGCGGGCACCAATTTTTGTACTGAGCATCTACAATCCCGTTTATACCTACTTCCCTGATGTTGATACTATCAACGATTCCATTGCCAAATGGAACACCACGACGGCGCAGGTAACCCGGGGCTACCAGCCCGCTTATTTTGTTGACATTAATCATTTGATGTCCTGGGGGCAGTACAAGACCGCGGACCAGCGGCGCCAATTGGTCCAGAAGGAACAGCAGGCCAACCAGGGAAAGGTTAGCCAGGCTCGTTTGCTTAACATTATGAAGAACAAGGACCATAATTTGAACCAGTACATTTCAACTGAGGACAATTTTCACCCCAACCACCGTGGCTACGAACAAATGGCGGACCGTCTCTTTCAGACAATGCAGCAGCACGATAGTTGGGAGTACGTAAAGAGGTAAACTATGGACAAGCAGAGAACAGTGAAAACAGGCCGGACCATTAACTGGTGGAAGTGGGCGTTTATCGTTTTGCTGGCGGCCATTATACTGGCAACGGGGGTGATCATTAACCGGGTCACTGCCCCAGCGCCGGCCCCGGCAGTAACCCAAAAGGCGGCAGTTGGCGATACGTCAATGACGGTGGAGTTAAACCGTCACCAGGTCAACGCCCTTGCGGCAAACTACCTCAACCGGTTTTTAAAGGGCCAGCAGGTGAAATACACCTTCATTGTTGGCCAGCAATACGCGACTTTGGCGGGGGACACGAAGTTTTTGGGGGCCAAGATCCGCTTTGCCCTTAACTTCATTCCCGAACGTCAACCAGACGGGAACGTTTTGCTAAGGGCCCGGGGACTGTCCATCGGCCGGCTCAATATTCCCGTCAAGATCGTAATGGGCTACATCGCGAAAAACTATAACGTTCCCAAATGGGTAAAAATTAATGCCAAGAAGAAGACAATCTTGCTGGACCTTAACCAGTACAGTGCCAAACGGTCACTGAAGTATTCGGCCGAGGAAATCAACATGGCAAAGGGGCGCTTTAAGTTCCTAATTACCGTCCCGGCAAATTAGTGAAGGGGTGTTGAAGAATGAACCAGGAAAGTTTTTACCGCTACTTAATGACCCAGCGTAATCCCAATAGTGCAGACGAAATTGAGCAGTTTGCCAATAACGCTTTTTTAGACTCCGCATTTCCGAAGCAGTCAACCGACTTCGAGGAAATTTCGCAATATTTGGAAGAAAGTGCGGACTACCTGCCATCAATGACCATTTTTGATGCAGCCTGGCGGCGCTATTTGGACGCAATGAATTAGGAGGGAGTTAGTATGGCAACAATTCAATGGTTTCCCGGCCATATGGCCAAGGCTCTGCGGCAAATTCGTGAGCAAATGCCGTTAGTTGATATTGTTTTTGAGTTAGTAGACGCCCGGGTTCCCTATTCGTCCCAGAACCCGGAAGTGGCGTTAGCGGCGGGTGAAAAGCCCCGCCTATTAATCATGACCAAGACCGACTTGGCAGATCCCGACCGCCTGGCCGAATGGCAGCGGTTCTTTGCGGACCAGGGCCAGCCGGTTTTGGCGCTGGATTCTCGTCGCCATAACGTCAGCAAGCTGGTGACGGCTAAGAGCAAGGAAATCCTCCATGACCAGTTGGTCCAGGAAGCGGCGAAGGGGTTAAAGAAGCGGCCAATCCGGGCCATGTGCGTGGGGGTGCCGAACGTCGGCAAGTCGACCCTCCTCAACCACCTGGTGAAGAAGAACGTTGCCCAGACGGGGAACCGCCCCGGCGTGACAACCGGGCAGCAGTGGCTGCGCTCGTCGGCGGAATTGGAACTGCTGGACACTCCGGGGGTCTTGTGGCACAAGTTTGCCAGTCCCAAGCGGGGGGTGATGCTGGCCCTTTCTGGTGCGATTAAGGACAGTCTCTACCCGAAGGATGATGTGGCTTTATTTGCCCTGGCTTACCTGCGCGCCCACCAGCCCGACCTGTTGAAGAAGCGCTACCGGCTGACCGACCAGGACCTGGACCCGGCAGTTAGCGATCCTGATCTCCTGCTGACGATTACCAACAAACTTGGTTTTCGCGACGACTACGACCGGGCTAGTGAGCGCTTGATCTTTGATTTGCGGAAGGGGAAGCTGGGCCCGATTACAATGGAAGTTCCTGGTGATTTAAACGCGGAGGGAATCAATGAGTAAGAAGACGGTCAATGAAGTCCGGGCCTTGCTGGCGACAATTGACAACCTGACGGATCCCCGCTTGGCAGAATTAGCCGCTGATGGACGCAAGGGAGTGCAGGCGGCCCTGCAGCAGCACCAGCGGCGGGTAGAACGTCAGCAGGCCGCGCGCCAGGCCTTTCGGCAGCGGTTTCACTATGAACGGCAGCTTTGGCAGAACGGTTGCCGTTACGTCGCGGGGATGGATGAAGTGGGGCGCGGTCCCCTTGCCGGCCCGGTGGTGACCTGTGCGGTGATTTTAGGCCCTGACTTTGACCTGATTGGGGTGACGGACTCCAAGCAGCTGACCCGCCACGAACGGGAGCAGCTCTACCTCAGGATCGTCGATGAGGCCGTGGAAGTCAGCATTGCGGTTAACGACCGGGAAGCGATCGACCGGCTGAACATCTATGCAGCCACCCAGGATGCGATGATGCGGGCGGTGCGGAATCTGAACCACCGGCCGGACCACCTGATTGTCGACGCGGTGCCCTTACCCTTTGACTATCCACAAACCACCCTCATTAAGGGGGACCAGAAGAGTATTAGCGTCGCGGCCGCCAGTATCGTAGCTAAGGAGTACCGGGATCATTTGATGCGGGACTATGACCGGGTTTATCCTGGCTATGGTTTTGCTGAGAACATGGGTTACGGCACTAAGGCCCACCTTGCCGGCTTAGCCCGTTTGGGGGCCTGCCCGATTCACCGCCGGTCTTTTAGCCCCGTGCCAAAGTATTTATAGTGCAAATTAAGAACAGCCTCGTACTTATTAGGTAGGAGGCTTTTTATAATGGCAATTCGCAGATTTTTATTACAGTTAAGTTTATGCCGGGGAATTGGCCAGGTTAGCAAGGTCCGCCTGTGGCAAGCCGCTAGTCAGCACCGGTGCTTTACTGACCTGGCAGCACTCGCCAAGTGGGCACAACTGGGACCTAATTCGCAGGCGGCCTTTTTGAATAATTGGAACAGTGAGCAGTTGGCCGCCGCGGTTGAATATAACCGGCAGTTTCCCTTTATCACCATCGTCGATGAAGAGTATCCCGCCCAACTACGGGAAACCTTTTGCCCGCCATTAGTGCTATTTTATGATGGTCAGCTAGAGATGCTTAAGAACCCGCTCTTGGCGGTGGTTGGCGCCCGGGAGATGTCTGCCTACGGCGAAACGGTCCTGCGCGGATTGATTCCCCCGTTGGCAAAACGGCAAATTGCGGTCGTAAGTGGGCTGGCAAAGGGAATCGACGGGATGAGCCACCGCTTGGCACTAGCAAATGATGGCCCGACGATTGGGGTGGTTGGCTGCGGCTTGGATCGTGCCTACCCCCCTGAGAACCGGCAATTGCAGGAGGCAGTAGCTGACCGCGGCTTGGTTCTTTCGGAGTATGGTCGCGGGGAGCCGCCCCTGGCTTACCATTTTCCGGAACGGAACCGGATCATTGCGGGCCTAGCTTCAACCGTGCTGGTAATTGAGGCGAAAAAGCGCAGCGGCAGTTTGATCACGGCTAATTTAGCACTGGAGGAGAACCGGACCGTTTGCGCGGTTCCCGGTCGGATTGATACCATCCGGTCGATGGGCTGTAATGAGCTGATTGCTGCGGGGGCCAAGCCGGTTCTTCGGGCCCAAGATATTTTGGATGAGTTCCTGCTGTAATTAAGCGCTTCCCTTGCATTTATTATGAAAATATCATAAAATCAGTTTTTGCATTTGACAGAGTACTGTTCCATGTAATAATAGAGATATATTAATGAAGAAAAAATATTAAATGTGAGGAGCCTTTACATGGCAACCAAAACTGCTAAAAAAACAACGAAGGCTACCGCGACGAAAAAGAAAACGACGCGGCGCCGTTCCAAAGTCAAAAAAAATCTTGTAATTGTTGAATCACCGTCCAAGGCCAAAACGATTGGCCGCTTCTTAGGCCGCTCTTATAAGGTCGTTGCCAGTCTCGGCCATGTCCGCGACCTGCCGAAGAGCCGGATGGGCGTGGATATTGACCATGACTACCAGCCAGACTACATCTCAATCCGGGGAAAAGGCGACGTTATTAAGGAACTCCGCAAGGACGCTAAAAATGCCAAAGCCGTTTACCTGGCGTCTGACCCCGATCGGGAGGGGGAAGCGATTGCCTGGCACGTTTCTAATATCTTAAAACTGGATGATGACCAGAAGAACCGGGTCACCTTTAACGAAATCACCAAAGACGCCGTTAAAAATGCCTTTAAGGAACCCCGGACCATCAACATGGACCTGGTTGATGCCCAGCAGGCCCGCCGGGTATTAGACCGGCTGGTGGGGTATTCCATTAGCCCGATCTTGTGGAAGAAGGTCAAGAAGGGGCTGAGTGCCGGGCGGGTGCAATCGGTGGCCCTTAACCTGATTATTCAGCGGGAAAATGAAATCCGCAACTTCAAACCCGAGGAATATTGGACGATTGACGCGGACTTTAAGCATGGCCGGGATAAGTTTACCGCTAGTTTTTACGGTGAAAACGGCAAAAAGGTCAAGCTCGGCAATAACGCGGACGTTCAACGGATCTTGGGCAAGCTTGATAAAAAGCAGGACTTTGCGATTACAAAGGTTACGCGCAAAGAGCGGCGCCGGCAACCGCAACCACCGTACACCACTTCAACGATGCAGCAGGATGCTAACCGGCGGTTGAACTTCCGGACCCGGAAGACGATGATGGCCGCGCAGATGCTGTACGAAGGAATTGACATTAAGCAGGGCGCCCCGGTCGGTCTAATCACCTATATGCGGACGGACTCCACTCGGATTGCCTCAGTGGCGAAACACGAGGCTTCCCAGTTTATCCATGAACAGTATGGCGGCGAGTACGCGGCCGTAAAGCCGGTCAAAGGGAAGCTGCCGGAGGGGGCGCAGGACGCCCACGAAGCAATCCGGCCGACCTCAGTGCGGCGGACACCGGCAGAAATGAAACCGTACCTGACCAACGACCAGTATAAGTTGTATAGCTTGATCTGGTCGCGGTTTGTTGCTAGCCAAATGACCCCCGAAGTCATCGACACGATGAACGTCAACCTGGAGCAAAACGGGGTTGACTTCCGGGCCAACGGCTCTAAGGTTAAGTTTCCGGGCTTTACCAAGGTTTACAAGCGGGGGGACGAAAAAGATAACGTCTTACCAGAGCTAAATGAAGGAGACCAGGCACAAATGGTCAGCGATGATCCAGCCCAGCACTTCACCCAGCCACCGGCCCGGTATACTGAAGCGGCCCTGATTAAAACGCTGGAAAGCAATGGGGTCGGCCGGCCATCGACCTACGCACCGACTTTGGACACGATTCAGCGGCGCTATTACGTCCGACTGGTATCACGTCACTTTGAGCCGACAGAACTGGGCGAGATTGTAAACAAGATTATTGAAAAGCAGTTCCCAGACATCGTTAACGCCCAGTTTACGGCCGACGTTGAAGGTAAACTGGACCAGGTTGAAGCTGGCAAGCAGGACTGGGTTAAGGTGGTGGACAGCTTCTACCAGCCGTTCTCCAAGGAAGTCCGGGATGCTGAGGAACAGGTGGCTAAGATTCAGATGAAGGATGAACTGGCCGGAAGCGACTGTGAAATTTGTGGGGCCCCGATGGTAATTAAAATGGGGCGTTATGGTAAGTTTTACGCCTGCTCCCGTTTCCCAAACTGCCGGAATACCAAGGCGATTGTGAAGGATACCGGGGTTACCTGTCCGGTCTGCAAGCAGGGGACGGTTGTGGAACGGAAGTCCAAGAAGAACCGGATTTTTTACGGTTGTTCCCGCTATCCTGACTGTGACTTTGTTTCTTGGGATCAACCGATTGGCCGGAATTGTCCGAAGGATGGTCATTTCTTAGTCGAAAAGAAGGTTAAGGGCGGCAAACAGGTCGTCTGTCCTAACGGTGATTACGAAGAGGCCGTTCAGAAGTAAGTAAAAACCAGTAAAACTAGTGTTAAAAGTTTTACTGGTTTTTATTTTGAAGTTATTGAAAGCGGTTTGCTCTTCTGCTATTGTGCAAAGTAAGGAGATTATATATACTAGGTGTTAAACGTTTAGCAATGAAAGGGAGACTGGCAATGATTACTCTGCAAAATGATGTCTTAGCGGTTGAAATTAACGAACTGGGGGCCCAGCTGCACAGTATTAAACGCCGTGATAACGGCCTGGAATATTTATGGCAGGGGGCAGCCAACAGCTGGGGACGGCAAGCCCCGATCCTCTTTCCTTTTGTTGGTCGGCTCAAAAATGACCAGTATGAGTTTGACCATCAAACTTATCACCAGACCCAGCACGGTTTTGCCCGGGACCGGCAGTTTGCGGTGGTTAACCAAACGACCAGTCAGGTAACGTTAGAGCAGCACGCTGATGACGAAACCCGGCAGGCCTTCCCCTTTGACTTTATTTTGCGGGTCCACTACCAACTAGTCGCCGATCGGCTGGCGGTGACCTACGAGGTCGTCAACCCGGCCGACCGCTCGCTGATTTACGCAATCGGCGCCCACCCCGGCTTTAATATGCCGTTAACGCCAGCGGGAGATTTTAATGACGTTCAGTTTACGGTTAGCCCGGCGGAGGAGTATTCCCGGATTGTCCTGGAGGGTCCGTACAATGATTCTGGACACCCGCGGCTGATCGATATGACCACGGGCTTCAAACTCGACCACCAATTGTTTGCGCACGACGCAATCATATTCAAGACCGGGGGCGTGGACTTTGCGGCAACGCTGACCGATTTGGCAACGGACCATGGAGTGACCGTTTCAACCAAGGAAACCCAGTACGTGGGACTTTGGTCAGCCTACCCGGCCAAGGCTAACTTTGCCTGCATTGAACCCTGGTGGGGAATTGCCGATAACGTTGGCGCTGATGGCCTTCTTCTCCACAAGCAGGGGATGTCGCGGCTGGCGCCTGGTGCTAGCAAGCAATACCACTTTAGCATCAAGCCATTCTAAATAAGCTAGCAACCAATATAAAAAGGGGAACAAAATCTGATTTGGATTTTGCTCCCCTTTTCCAATTGCTGTTAGGAAGGTTGTTAGTTATCAGTGTGACTTACCTGAATGTCAAAGTCATGTGTGAGGTAAGTGTTAGCTGTTTTTAGGAAGGTTTGGAGATGCGGTGTCTGGTTATGAGCATCAACTGCTTTTTGATCCTGCCAGTGTTCGACAATTAAAAAGTGGTTTGGTACCAACGCATCTTCAAAGTATGAGTAGAAGAGATTGCCAGTATCCTGTCGTGACTTATTTACTAGGTCTTCAGCAAAATCCATAAATTCTTCTCGACGAGTTGGATTGACATCACAATGAACATTAATAATAATCATGGTTTATCACCTCCGTCCTGATTAAATGCTTACAATGATTTTGCCATCGAGGTCTCCCTGTGAAACGAGATCTTGACCCTCACGGATTCCTTTTAAGGTAAAAGGCTCTACTTTGTTAACCTTAATTTTGATTTGCTGATTGCGAATCATGAGGAATAATGCGGCAAAGGCATCGGTATCGGGATGCCGATAGTTTGGCTTGACAGGCAAAAATTCCAAATTCTTATTATTCTCGACTGCTACCGACTGCGGATTTAACGAAAGAATCATACTATTTTGTTTGGCCAGTGCAATCGCTGTATTAATCGCTGTTTGGCTTTCATTAGTAGCATCAATCACAACATCAGCAATATTTTCGAGTAGTGGTGACTGTTCTTGATCATATGCGATAAACTCATCGGCACCTAATGCCCGAACAGTGTCATTTGCCTTTGCTAGATCAACGCCAATAACATAGGCTCCCAAAGCCTTAGCCACTTGAGTGATCATTGAACCGACCCCACCAGCTGCCCCTAGGACTACCAATACTTGTCCCATCTTGATGTGGGAGGCATGAACTAAGGTGTTGTAGGCAGTGATACCAGCAAGCGGTAAGGCTGCGGCTTGTTTAATATCTAAGGCGGGTGGAAAAAGGCCAGCATTATTCTGGTTAACCTTAAAGTATTCGGCATACGTACCCGTGCCCGCGTGAGCGATTACTAAGTCACCCACGTTAAAATACTTAACGTTTTTACCGGCTTTTACCACTTCACCGACCCCGTCAGTCCCCAGAATTGTTGGGAAAAATAACGTCAGGTAGTTTTTGAAATCACCATTCCGAATTGCAACATCAAATGGATTGATGGCAAAGACCCTAGTTTTAACAAGGATCTCATTAGGCCCAATCTTTGGAATCGCAATGTCAAACGCTTCTAAAACATTTGAGGCCCCATACTGATTAATTCCGAATGCTTTCATTGTGCAATCTCCCCATCATCATCAAGATAAGAGTTGGTGTTTTAACTGCTTTAAGACCTTAACACCAAATTCATGGTCTTCTGTATCGGTTAATCCCGAGATTACCAAGATCCCAATGTTGCCATTTCCCTTAGTAATAATCGGGAGTGCACCACCGACCAGGGCAAAGTCCCGGTGAGAAAGACCATATGAATTAAAGAAGGCTTCGGACTGATCAGCCCATAAAGTTTTTACGTATAAGCTGCAATGATCAAACATATTTGTGACGTTAAACTTTCTGGTTACCCAATCATTATTTTCCTTGCTTGTCTGGATCCCAGCGTGAAAGTATACTTCACGATTATTCAGCACTACTTTAATACATACTTTTTGAAAGGCGACCGGATCTACTTTAGAGAAGAGCGTAGCAAGTTCATCAACCTGTTCTAGTCCAAAATAGGGGAGGGTGGTCGCTTGTTCTTCCTCGAGAATCGAATTGCTATCCATTAAAATCATCCTTTATCAATTAAAGCTGAAAATTTGTGTCTACTTTTTGCGGCAAACCAGTATCGATTGACTTTTGGGCTGCGTTAGCCGCTCGTTGGGCCATGATAACGTCCTTACCCGTTGCTGCTAGTGGCGCATCGTTGAGAATTGAGTCGACAAACTTTCTCATTTCTGCAATGTAGGCTGGCTTGTAACGTTGTTGGAATGCTGGCTTAGGATTCTTTTTAATCTCGTTGTCAGCATTGTAAAGTTCGACCGTACTACCACTGACGTTTTCTGCCTTCAGCATCCCTTCGGAGCCAAAGACTTCAACCCGCTGGTCATAACCATAGACGGCTCGCCGGCTGTTGTCGATTAAACCGAAGGCGCCGTTGGCGAATTTCAGGTTGATAATTGCGGTATCATAGTCATTTAATTCTGCCAAGCCAGGGTCGACCAGGCGGCCTGCCTGAGCATAGACTTCTGTAATATCACTACCCATCATAAACCGGGCCATATCAAAATCATGCATGGTGAAGTCAAAAAGCAAACCACCAATGCGCTTAATAATGTTGTGCGGGGTCACTTCAGGGTCGCGTGAAGTAATTTTGACCACTTGTGGAGTGCCAATGGTTCCACTAACGACTTGCTGGTGAATGCTATCAAATTGTGGGTCGCTCCGGCGGTTAAAGCCGATTTGTAATTTAACGTTGTTATCTCTAACTGCTTTGAGAACATTAAGGCTAGCCTGTTCATCAGGACTCATGCTGAGCGGCTTTTCGCAGAAAATGTTTTTCCCGGCATTAGCAGCGGCGGTTACCATTTCCTCGTGCATATCAGTAGAGGTAAAGATAAACACTGTATCGATGTCAGGGTTGTTTAAGATATCCATGTAGTCACGAGTTTGGTTAGTGATCCCCATGAAATTAAGCTGGTCAGCGAGTTTATCTACGAAAATATCAGACACTTGAACGATATTAATTTCCGGAATGGTGAGAAGGTTTTTTAAGTGCATTTGTCCTGCGCGACCTAAACCGATGATTCCTGCATTAATTCTTTTTTTACTTGCCATAGTTAAAAGCTCCTTTTAAATCTAAACCTACGTATTTTAGCCTAGTCCTTAGTCTTAAAGCCTGCTTGGAGTTCCTCTAATGACTTTCCCCGGGTTTCTGGCACGAATTTGACGGCAAAGGTCAGCGCTAATGCGTTTAGGAGGGTAAATACGATGAAAGTATTGCCTAGGCCGATGCCAGCCAAAAGGATAGGAAAAACGTACCCAACCAGGAAGTTAGCGAGCCAGAGGAAGAAAGTTGCGATTCCCATCGCTAATCCCCGAATATCTTGCGGGAAAATTTCCGAAAGAAGAACCCACACAATTGGTGAAATTCCTCCTTGGAAGAAGGCCAGAAAGATAATCATTAAGCCAATCATTAAATAGGGGAAAATGGCCGTATTACTGATGGTCGATGAGAGAATACTGATCGTTAGCATTGTTAATAATGTGCCGCAAATACCAGTAATTAACATCTTGCGCCGGTTAACAATCGTCATCAAGCGGAGACTGACTAGGGTTGCTACCACTGAGGTAATCCCGTTTCCGATATTAGCAATCAAAGCGGCACTATGCCCAAAGCCCGCGTTGGAAAGGATTGTGGTCCCGTAATACATCATGATATTAATGCCAATAATTTGTTGCATGACACCAACACCAATACCGATTAAGACTAACCGAAGGATCCACGGCTTCTTTAAATCCCTGAAGCTGGCTTTGTTGACCTTACTATTACTGGCTAGGGTACCTTTGATCGATTGTAGTTCTTCTTCGATATTGTTCTGCTTACCGCGAATGTGCTGCAAAATATGCAATGCTTGGTCGTCTCTTTGTTTCATCACTAGCCATCTGGGTGATTCCGGTACTAGGCGAATGCCGATTAGAAAAATAATCGCCGGAATCAGTCCAAAAGCAAACATGTAGCGCCAGATGCTAGCAAGGGTTGCAAACGTAACCCCCAGGACAGCATTAACGATATACGAGAGTAGTTGTCCGCTGGTAATCATTAATTCGTGTTGGTTTACTAACCGCCCCCTGATTCGTGGGGTTGATAATTCCGATAGGTAAACCGGACTAATGACCGATTCGGCACCAACGGCTAAGCCTAGTAAGAACCGAAAAGTAATCATAATTGGGGCGTTCTTAGCAAAAACGCAACCAAGAATACATAAAATGAAAACGATCGCGGCATACGAAAGAACTCTTTTTCTGCCGTAGTGATCAGCTAACTTTCCACCAACGACGGCACCAAATGCCGCTCCTAAAGTAATTGCACTGGTAACTAATCCCTCGTCAGAAGGGGTTAGGTTCAACTGGCTATGCTGGGCCATGAACTGGAGTGAACCATTAGTAACACCAGTATCCATTCCGAACATTAATCCACCGAGGGTAACAATCCAAGCATAGAATTCAAGGCGGTGTGCGGCATGGGATGAAGACTGACTAGGGTCACTTGATTTATTCATATACTAGTCACACCTAAAAGTAGAAGTAATTGTGATGGCTTTTGACAGTGACTAATATTAACGTACTCATGTTTAACGTAAGTAAAACATATTCTGGCGGGAATGTCAATTTGAAATAAAATCACAAAATAAATTAATAAAAATATTGTTATCCCAAGAATCGAGGAAAACTAACGTATTTATCACAAAATAACCGTCTAATTTCTTTGTGAATTCTTTTGAAAGCCTTTAACAAAAAAAAAAAAAAATACAATAAACTTGTGATGGTTATTACAAGCGGTGACGCAATAACCTAACCACACTCATGTTTGGTGATGTTAATTGTTTGCTTTGAAGGAAGTGGTGCCTATTGAAAACAGTACGTTTAGGTTTAATTGGTGTCGGTAGAATTGGCAGTGTCCACTATCAGAATCTTAAAAGGATCGACGGTGTGCACCTGCGCTTTGTGATTTGAAAGTTGATGGTCGCTGGGAAAAACAATTTACTGCGGATTACTTTACTAATGATTACCAAAGGGTGCTTTCAGACCCAGAAATAGATGCGGTTCTGATCTGTACTCCTACAAACCTGCATCCCCAAATGGTTAAAGGTTATGTCCGTATAATTGGTGTAAATTCTAAATAGGACTTTGTGAAATCTGAAAGGAACTTCATTATGCCAAAGGTTGAATTAAATTTAGAAGATGACGAATTAAAGGAACTATTACTAGGTGATCGGGATAAGGCCATGCAATCAATTATGGCCAAGATCCTTGACGAAATTCTTAAGTCCGAAGCGACTGAGCAGATTAAAGCTAAGGCTTATGAACGTTCGGATGAACGAACCAATTCACGGAATGGTTATCGGGTTCGTCAGCTTACCACCCGCGTAGGGTCTCTAGAACTACACGTTCCTAAACTCCGTCATGGCAATTTTTCAACACAGCTGTTCAAACGCTACCAGCGTAGTGAGCAGGCCTTTGATTTGGCATTAATGGAAATGGTAATCCAAGGTGTTTCAACACGTAAAGTAGCTGAGATTACTAAGAAGTTATGTGGGACAACCTTTTCCAAAAGTACGGTCTCGGCTTTATGCAATAATTTGGACGACCAAGTGCTGGATTTTAACCGACGTCCCCTTACGCAAAAGTATGCTTTTGTGTATGCCGATGCAATTTTATTTAAGGTACACCGTGGTCACGTTGTGACAAGTAATAGCTTACTCGTTGCGATTGGAATCGACCCTAGCGGTCGTCGAGAAGTGCTCGGTTTTGATATCGGTGATAGTGAATCAAAAGCTTCATGGATGGACTTCTTTAGTGAACTTAAACAGCGGGGCCTTACCAACGTTGATATGTTTGTTTCAGACGCTCATTGTGGCTTAAAGGATGCAATCACTACGCAATTTCAGGGTAGCCTTTGGCAGAGATGTCAATTTCATTTTAGTAATGACTGTACAAGTATTCTGGCACTCAAGGATCGTAAAGAAGTTGCTAACCGACTCAAAGATTTATTTAATGCTCCAACGTACGACCAAGCGGTTGAACGGCGTGACCAATTGGTTAAAGATTGGCAGGCCGAGTTCCCTAAGGTGGTGAAGAAATTAGAAAATAGTTTTAACGAATTAATGGTGGTTTACCAGCTCCCAGAGGAGCTAAGGAAGCGTCTCCGGACGAATAATACAATTGAGCGGGTTAATCAAGAAATCCGTCGTCGTGACCGTGTAATCCGGATATTCCCGAATGATCTAAGCGTCTTGCGACTAATGGGAGCACTACTGATTGAACAGAATGAAAAATGGGCTGCTGGTCCACGGTACTTAAACATGACCGTTTACCACGGGATTGAAAAAGATGACAATTCAGAAGAAGCCGGTATGCTTAAGCTTGTGAAATGATAAATTCGCGGAATTTAATTTACACCAACATTTTGGACTTGACCTGGTTAAAGAGGCCGTGCTGGCACATAAGGATGTTTTCTGTGAGAAGCCGGTTGGCTTTGACATGGATGAAATCCTAGGGACGTATGAAGTAATCAAGCAGGCTAGTTCTTTAGTTCAAGTTGGCTTTAACCGGCGTTACGACAAAAGCTTTGCCCGGATTATTGAATTACGTGATCAGGACGCAATTGGTGATCCTCAAATACTAAAGATTACTTCTCGCGATCCAGAACCCCCGTCTCATGACTATGTGGCAGTCTCTGGTGGGATTTTCATGGACATGACAATTCATGATTTCGATATGGCTCGTTTTATCACCGGCCAAGAGGTGGAATCAGTCTACGCGACCGGCGGGATAATGATTGATCCGGGCATTGCCCAGTATGATGACTTAGATACTGCGATCACAACGTTAAACTTTGTTAATGGAATGATTGGTGTGATTGATAATAGCCGTCAGGCAACATATGGCTATGACCAACGAATCGAATTATTCGGTTCTAAGGGGATGGCCCATGCCGGCAATGTGCGGGAATCGACTACTGCCCTGGCAACTAAAGCAGGAACCGTTGATGACAATCCGCTGTTCTTCTTCCTACAACGGTATATTGACGCGTATAAAACGGAAATCGAAAGTTTCCTTGATTCGGTACGAAATAGGGAAGCCACTAAGTGCACCTATGAGGATGGAATCAAAGCCATTCGGATTGCCGAAGCGGCCAAGCAGTCATACCAGGAGAAGAAGCCGGTTGAGGTGAAGAATATATATGGTGACTAATTATTGAGGAGGAAATAAGCATGGCAGATATTAAGTGGGGAATTGCCCCAATTGGTTGGCGGAATGATGATATTCCATCTATCGGTGCTGATAATAATCTTGAGCAATTATTCAGTGATTTAGCATTAGCGGGTTTTGATGGCACCGAGGTTGGCGGCTTTTTCCCTGGCCCTGATGAAATTAACAAGCAGACTCAAATGCGGCAGATTTCAATTGCTGGTCAGTGGTTCAGCAGTTATATCCTGCGTGACGGTATTGAAAAGGCTTCTGAAGCATTTGAAAAGCACTGTCAATTTTTGAAGGCAGTTGGGGCACCGGTTGCCGTGGTTTCTGAACAAACGCATACTATCCAGCGGTCCGATTCAGCGAATATCTTTACGGATAAATACCACATGAACGACCAGGAATGGGATCAAGTTTGTGCCGGCCTAAATGAGTATGGTCGGATTGCAGCTAAGTATGGGATTAAGGTTGCTTATCACCACCACATGGGGACAGTTGTTCAGACGAAGGAAGAGACCGATCGCCTAATGGCAAATACGGATCCGCAACTCGTCGGCCTGCTATATGATACGGGACACATCTATGTATCCGATGGTGATTATCTGAGCCTATTGAAGGATCATCTTGACCGGGTTGTTCATGTCCACTTTAAGGACGTTCGCAAGGCTCAGGAAGCAGATTCGAAAGAAAAGGGATTGACATTCCAAGGCTCGTTTATGAATGGTATGTTCACTGTCCCAGGTGATGGTGACTTGGACTTCAAGCCGGTATATCAACTATTAAAAGACAATGGCTATAAAGGCTGGATTGTGGTTGAGGCTGAACAAGACCCGAAGAAGCATGATCCGTTTGAGATGGCTTTGACGGCAAAGAATTACATTGACACCGAGTTGCTTGGCCAGCCAGCCGGAAAACTGACTCACTTGGCTTAAAAATCGCAGGTTCTTTCTTATAATACTAGGAGTGAAAATTATGTCAGATATTAAAGTTACTAAAGTTGGGATTGTCGGAATTGGTTTTATTGGCTCTGATCACTTGCATCGTCTAACAAAAACGATTGCTAACGTTGATGTTACGGCTGTTTGTGATATTGTCCCTGGAAAAGCACAAAAGGAGTTGGACCGGCAAGGTTTAAAGGCCAAGGACTATCATGATTACCATGACCTGGTTAATGACCCAGATGTTGATGTAGTTGTCTGCACGGCAAGCAATGAAGCCCACTATGAAATTGTTATGGCGGCGCTAAAGGCTGGAAAGTTCTGCTTCTGTGAAAAGCCACTGGCACTGGATGCTAACCAGTGTATGGACATTGTCAAGGAAGAGCAAAAACACGGTCGGCGGATGCTGCAAGTAGGATTTATGCGGCACTACGCACCAGAGTATGTCCAGATGAAGAAGATGATTGATGACGGTACCATTGGTCACCCGCTGATGATGGATGAACGGCACTACAACCAAACTCAACCGGAAGAATATGACTCCTCTCGTTCAATCATCGAAACGGCCATCCACGAAATTGATCTTGACCACTGGCTCCTTAATGATGACTACAAGGACATTCAAGTATTTGGTGTCCGGAAGAGTAAATACGTTCAAAATGACCAAATTCAAGACCCGATGATTGTCATGATGAATACCAAGGGCGGTGTCAACATCTATCTGGAAGTTTATGTTCGTTGCCAGTATGGTTACGACATCAAGTGTGACGTTATTGGTGAAAAGGGGGTACTGGAACTACCGACGGTTCCACAAGTGGCAACCCGCCTGAATGCTGAGTACTCTACTGCTATCTTGACTGATTGGAAAGCCCGGTTCGAAAGTGCTTATGATATCGAATTCCGTGACTTTATCAACCACGTTTCCCAAGACGAATCCCCAGTCGGCCCATCCGCATGGGATGGTTACATTGCTGCCGTTACTGCTGACGCGGCCTTGCAATCCCTTGCCCATGATGGTGAAAAAGTTGACTTGGACTTCCCTGAACGTCCAGCATTCTACGTTGAAAAGTAATCGCAATAGTAAAAAAGCGCAGCAGGATAAAGTTCTGTTGCGCTTTTTGAGAAATTATTATCTATTTTAATTGATGGGGTTGTTGAATTATGCAAAATCAAAATATTAAAGAAAATACTCACCACGGTTACTTAACGCTAGTTGCCTGGATCAGCTGTATGGGTGCTGTCTGTTTCGGCTTTAACACCGCAGTTGTCAACGGGGCCCTCGACTTTATGGCGAAGCCTAGCCAGTTAAACCTGACTCCCTGGGCGCAGGGGGTCGTTTCTAGTGGGTTAACTCTTGGTGCTGCCTTTGGTGCTGTGTTTGGTGCGCCGCTCAGCGACAAACTGGGGCGGAAGAAAACGATGATCTGGTTAGGGGTCATCTTTACCATCTTTGGCCTTGGCTGTGGATTAGCGCCAAGCACCAGCTGGCTCATTATTTTCCGGTTTATTATGGGCTTAGCTGTTGGTGCCGTTTCTGCTCTAGTGCCGGTCTACCTCGCAGAAATTTCACCAGCCGCAGAGCGTGGTAAGTATGTTTCCATGAACCAACTGATGATCGTTGGGGGACAGTTCCTGGTCTTTGCTATCAACGCGATTCTTGGGAATGTTTACGGTGCCCATGATGCTGCCATTTGGCGGGTTATGCTTGGCTTAGCCGCTGTACCAGGGGTCCTGTTGTGGCTTGGGATGTACGCTGCGCCGGAAAGTCCCACTTGGTATGCAAATCACGGGATGTTCGGGCAAGCATTGGCAAGCCTTCAACGAATTCGGTCAAAGGCACAAGCAGAGGCTGAACTAATTGACCTGAAGAATAATGTTAAGAAGGAGCAACAGGAAAATAGTGAAAAGGCTTCTTGGAAAGACTTCAAGAAAAACTGGATTATTCAAATTGTTATTACCGGTGCAATGTTAGGGGTCTTCCAACAGTTTGCGGGAATTAATTCAGTGATGTATTACGGGACCAAAATTTTAACTTCAAGCGGTTTTGGTGCAAATACGGCCCTTTACCTCAACATTGCTAACGGTATC
The DNA here is from genome assembly GCF_000160835.1 of Limosilactobacillus antri DSM 16041. GTDB lineage: Bacteria > Bacillota > Bacilli > Lactobacillales > Lactobacillaceae > Limosilactobacillus > Limosilactobacillus antri. The sequence continues at coordinate 409,447 of NZ_GG700732.1, read as the reverse complement.
TTTTCGATTGTTGGTGCTATTGTTGGGATGTTTACGGTGGACCGGCTTGGTCGGAAGCCGTTGCTACTGATTGGCTACATTTTCTGTGCAATTGCATTAATCTCAGTTGCTTTAGTTGGGACGTTTGCTCTGAACACAGCTTGGGCACCGTACTTTGTCTTAGTTGTGCTACTGGTTTACATTGTTATTGACCAGGGGACTTTAGGACCGGTTACTTGGCTGCTGAATTCTGAAATCTTCCCGAACCGTTATCGGGGTTTGGGGACTGGGATTACCATCTTTGTCCTTTGGTTTGCAAACTTTATTGTGGGCTTGGTTTTCCCACAACTGCTGGCAACGATTGGGCTGTACAGCTTCTACATTTTTGCTGCCTGTTGTCTCCTTGGGGCTTGGTTTGTTATCGTCAGGGTACCGGAAACCAAGGGAGTACCGCTTAGTGAGATTGAAAAGTTCTTCCGTTCTCGCTATGACAAGTAATTAAATGAATAATAAATAGGTAAAAAACACCAAAGATCGGCT
>NZ_GG700732.1:375037-407466 GCF_000160835.1 Limosilactobacillus antri DSM 16041 | reverse complement strand
GGCCGAAGTCGCTAATCTTTGGTGTTTACGCGTTTCAAACACTAACTTTTATTTCCCATGGTCCTTTTCCCGCAGGTAATGCCCCAGCCCGAAGTGAACCATGGCCTCTTTGCCAGTGATAATCCGTTTGATGTTGCCCTTGTGCCGGTATAGCACCAGGACCGTCAGAATCCCAGCAACCAGTGACAGGATCAGGTCCCGTTCGCAGAGGGCAATGATGAAAATTGAGGTGATGCCGATGATACTGGCAACACTGGCCATCGACGTTAGGAGAAGAGTACCGATAAAGATCAGGCAGGCAATCCCAAACAGCGGCGGGTTATACGCCAGAAGAATCCCGGCGCTGGTCGCCACGGCTTTTCCGCCGTGAAAGTGGTCGAAGATTGAAACCGTGTGGCCCAGTGAAGCAAAGAGGCCAATCAATAATGGGTTGACGCTGTGGCTGACCCCGAGCAGGTAGGGCTGGCTGGCCGCCAGGGTTCCTTTGAGAACGTCCATGAAGAGGACGACGGTTCCCGCCTTTGGCCCCAGCGTTCGGAAGGTATTGGTAGTGCCGATATTGCCGCTCCCCAGCTGCCGAATATCCTTATGATAAAAAATTCGTCCGATCCACAAACCTGACGGGATCGAACCGAGTAAGTAGGCGATGATAATCATCCCACATATTTTAACCGTCATCTTTAATTCTCCTCAATAATGTGCTTATCAAAGTTAGGATACCATGAAAAAGCGTTTGACGATAGCTCTCCCTGCTTAAAAATCAGATTGTGGTTTGCGAAATAACTTTAATTTGAGTATTATCAATATTGTAACTATTTTAGCGACGAGCGCTGGCGGGATTGTCAGTCCCCAGCAGTCGTGATAAAATTCAATTAGCGAACAAATGTTCAAAATGTGGTATGGGAGGTCATTTTGTGACCACGAAGAAAGTAAAATACGATGAATCATCAATTCAGGTCTTAAAGGGTCTGGAGGCAGTCCGCAAGCGGCCGGGGATGTATATCGGCTCGACTGATGGCCGGGGGTTACACCACTTAGTTTACGAAATCGTTGACAACGCGGTGGATGAAGCTCTTTCCGGCTATGGCGACGAGATCAACGTGACCATTGAGGCCGACAACTCGATTACGGTTCAGGACCATGGCCGGGGGATGCCCGTGGGGATGCACGCCTCGGGTAAGCCCACACCAGAAGTTATCATGACGGTCCTCCACGCTGGCGGAAAATTTGGCCAGGCCGACGGCTATAAGACCTCTGGTGGCCTGCACGGGGTCGGGGCCTCCGTCGTCAACGCCCTGTCAACCAACTTAACGTTGACGATCGTGCGGGACCATGTTCGCTACCAGGAAAAGTTTAAGAATGGTGGGCAACCAGTTGGGACCCTGAAAAAGCTGGGCAAGACCCGGGTGGATAGTGGGACAACAGTAACCTTCAAGCCGGATCCGGCCATTTTTACAACCACAACTTACGACTATAATACTTTAGCAAACCGCCTGCGGGAATCGGCCTTCCTGCTCAAGGGAATCAAAATTGTCCTGGCTGATAAGCGGCCGGGCCAGGAGCAGGAAAACGTCTTCCAGTTTGATGACGGTATCCAAGAGTTTGTTTCCTACCTCAACGAAGGAAAGGATACCCTGGGCAAGACCCTCTACTTTGATGGTAAGGATCAAGGGGTCGAGGTTGAAGTCGCTGCCCAGTACAATGATGGTTACTCCGAGACCCTGCTTTCCTTTGTCAACAACGTGCGGACGCCAGACGGTGGGACCCACGAAGCAGGGTTCCGCAGTGCCTGGACCAAGACCTTTAACGAATACGCTAAGCGGGTTGGCCTCCTAAAGGCTAACGACAAGAACCTCGAAGGCAGTGACGTCCGGGAGGGGCTGACGGCGGTCGTCTCTGTCAGGATCCCGGAACGCCTGCTCCAGTTTGAAGGCCAGACCAAGGATAAGCTGGGGACGCCGGAAGCCCGCAAGATTGTTGATACAGTTGTTAGCGAACAGCTCAACTACGCCCTGATGGAAAACGGCGACTTTGCCCAAATGTTAATCCGCAAGGCCCTCAAGGCCCGGGAAGCCCGGGAAGCAGCCCGCAAAGCCCGGAACCAGGCCCGGGGCGGGAAGCGGAAGAGCCGCAAGGAACGCAACCTGTCCGGCAAGCTCACCCCGGCCCAGTCGAAAAACGCCCAGAAAAACGAACTCTTCCTGGTTGAAGGGGATTCTGCCGGCGGGTCGGCTAAGCAAGGTCGTGACCGGAAGTACCAGGCAATCCTGCCCCTTCGTGGAAAGGTGCTGAACACCGAAAAGGCGAAGCTCGACGACGTGCTGAAAAACGAAGAGTTAAACACGATTATCTACACGGTCGGTGCGGGAGCCGGCTCCGAGTTTGACGTTGACGACTCCAACTACGACAAGATTATCATCATGACCGATGCCGATGATGATGGGGCCCACATTCAAATCCTCCTGCTGACCTTCTTCTACAAGTATATGCGGCCGATGATCGAGGCGGGCAAGGTCTACATTGCCCTGCCACCCCTCTACCGGCTCCAGCAGGGAAAGGGCGCCAAGACCAAGATCACCTACGCCTGGACCAACGAAGAATTAACCAAGCTGACCAAGCGGATGGGTAAAACAGCCCAGTTGCAGCGGTTCAAGGGGCTGGGGGAAATGAACGCCGACCAGCTCTGGGAAACAACGATGAACCCGGAAACCCGGACCCTAATCCGGGTGCGGATCGAAGACGCCGAGTTGGCAGAGCGCCGGGTAACAACCCTGATGGGGAATAAGGTGGAACCACGGCGGGAGTGGATTGAGGAAAACGTCCAATTCACTCTGAGTGACGACCAGGAATCCGATGAACTGGTTGCCAGCAAGAAACACCTTAAGCAATAAGTGAGAGGAAGGAATCAGTTTCGTGAGAGACGCAAAAATTGAAACAATGTCGCTTGAACGGCTCATGGGTGAGCGGTTTGGCCGTTATTCAAAATCCATCATTCAGGAGCGGGCCCTGCCAGATATCCGCGATGGCCTCAAGCCGGTGCAGCGGCGGATTCTGTACGCGATGAATAAGGATGGCAATACCTATGACAAGGGCTTTCGGAAGTCCGCCAAGTCCGTCGGTAACGTCATGGGGAACTTTCACCCCCACGGGGACAGTTCGATTTATGAGGCCCTCGTTCGCCTTAGTCAGGACTGGAAGCTCCGTGAACCACTGGTCGAAATGCACGGTAACAACGGTTCGATGGACGGGGACCCGGCCGCGGCAATGCGGTACACCGAGGCCCGGTTAAGCAAGATTGCCGGCCTGATGCTCCAGGATATTGACAAGGACACGGTCGAAATGACCCTGAACTTCGATGATACCGAAAAGGAGCCCACCGTCTTGCCCGCCCGGATTCCCAACCTGCTCGTCAACGGGGCGACCGGGATTTCCGCTGGGTACGCGACGGAAATTCCGACCCACAACCTGGCTGAAGTTCTGGATGCCTTGATTTACCTGATTAAACACCCCGACGCCAGCCTGGAGAAGCTGATGGAGTTTATCCCTGGTCCCGACTTCCCAACCGGCGGGATTGTCCAGGGGGTTGAGGGGATCAAAAAGGCCTACCAGACCGGTCGTGGCCGGATCGTTGTCCGGGCCAAGACGGAAATCGAAACCCTCCGCGGCGGTCGTCAGCAGATTAACGTGACCGAGATTCCGTACGAAGTCAACAAGGCCCAGCTGGTGAAACGGATTAACGACCTCCGCCTGGCAAAGAAAGTCGAAGGCATCGTCGAAGCCCGGGACGAAACCGACCGGAGCGGCTTGCGGATTGCCATTGAGCTCAAACGCAATGCCAACGCGGCCGGCATTTTAAACTACCTGCTGAAAAACACCGACCTGCAGATCAACTATAATTTCAACATGGTGGCAATTGATGACCAGCGGCCAATGCGGGTCGGCTTGAAACGGATTCTGACCTCCTACCTGGCCTTTCAAAAGGAGGTCGTCCGGCGGCGGACCAGCTATAACCTTGATAAGGCCCAGCGTCGGCTTCACATTGTCGAGGGGTTAATCAAGGCCCTGTCCATCCTCGACCAGGTCATTAAGACCATCCGGGCCAGCAAGAACCGGAAGGACGCCAAGCAGAACCTGATTGACCAGTACGCCTTTAGTGATGTCCAGGCAGAAGCCATCGTGACCCTGCAACTGTACCGGTTGACCAACACCGACGTCACCGAGCTGGAGGACGAACATCAACACTTGAACGACCTGATTGACGAATACCAGTTGATCCTGAGTGACGATGAAGAACTATCGAAGGTGGTTCGCCGGGAAATGCAGGCGGTCAAAAAGGAGTTTGGCAACCCGCGGCGGACCCAGATTGAGGACCAGGTTGAGAAACTGGAAATTGACACCAAGGTTACCGTTGCCAACGAAGACGTGGTTGTCTTGGTTTCTCACGCTGGCTACATCAAGCGAAGCAGCATCCGCTCCTTTAAAGCCTCATCATTGGATGAAGACGGCCTGCGCGAGGACGATTACCCGCTGCTGGTCACCCAGACCAACACGCTGGCCCACCTCTTTATGTTTACCAACCGCGGCCACGTAATTTACCGGCCGGTCCACGAACTGGCGGACGTCCGCTGGAAGGATACCGGGGAGCACATTTCGCAAACGATCGGCCTGACGGATAACGAGGAAATTATCAAGGCGATGGTCTTTGACAAGCTTGACTTGCCAGGATCATTCATCTTCGGGACCTCTGACGGCCAGGTCAAACAGTCCGCCTATAAGGATTACCAACCGGGTTCCCGTTACAAGAGCCACGCCAGCATGGCGGTGAAGCTTAAGAGTGCTGACGCCACGGTGGTCAGTGTGGACTATTACGAACCCACGGACGAAAACCGGTCGCTCCTGGCAATCAGCCGAGAAGGGTATGCCGTCCGCTTCGACGTGGCTGACGTCCCAGTTACGGGGCTGCGCACGGCCGGTGTGCGGGCGATTAACTTGAAGGATGATGATACCCTGGCCGACCTGGTACTGGTCAAGGATGGGCAACGGGTTGCCTCAATCACCCAACGCGGGGCCTTTAAGGAAATGCCGATTGACGAGATTGCGGTCGGTGCCCGGGCCCGGCGCGGGGAACTGGTCCTGCACCGGCTCAAGAGCCATCCGCACAAGATTGCCGACTTCCTAGCCTATGACGCTGACTTTGCGGGGAACTTTGAGATTATTACCGACCGGCCGCAATTCCAGGAGGTGGCGGTTGGTGACCACCACCTTGGCTCGATTAAGTCGAACGGGACCTTTGTAATCGACACCGAAACCCAGGGAACGCCGGTCAAGATCCGGATTAAAGAAACCAACATCCTCCATGAAGGGGAACAGGAAGCACTACTGCAAAATTAACGGGGTGCATACAGACTAGTGGGGTGATTTGATGGGAATTATCAGGCGACAGATAAGGAATGCCACCCAGGAGCTGATTATGCCGCGCTATGATGACTTGCCGCGGCTGGGTCTTTACTTGGAACAAGTGACCCGCTATTTAAACCAAACCTTTGATGGCCTAGCCCCCCTGCGGATTTCCACGGGGACCGTCAGCAGTTACGTGAAGCGGGGCCTCGTCGGTCATTCCCACCAGCGCCGGTATGACCGTGAACAGCTTGCCGCCCTGATTTTTGTGGCGGCCTGCCGGCGGGTCGCCACCTTCGACGAGTTGCGGTTTTTACTGCAGGTTCAGGCCCGGAACCACGACCTCGCCGCGGCCTACGACTACTTTTGCGCCCGCCTGGAAGAAGACTACCAGTACGTCTTTGGCTTACGCCCCGACCTAGCCCCAATTGGGACCGATGACTCGGATGAGAAGGCCGCTTTGGATAAGCTGTTGTGGATGGTCAGCTGCCAGCTCTACTGGCAATCCTACCTCGACCAGGCGCGGCAGAATCATAATTCCTAGGAGGGATGCTTGATGGCGTATATTGCAGACTTGCGGGCCCTAGTTGGCCACCGGCCCTTGATTTTAACCAGTGCGTCGGGAGCCTTGATTGACAAAGATGGTGCTGTTCTCTTGCAGGAGCGGGCGGATACCGGTGACTGGGGTTTCCCCGGGGGCTATATGGATTATGGCGAAAGCTTTGGGCAGACCGTCGTCCGGGAGTTTAAAGAGGACGCCGGGGTAGTGGTGGCACCGGTGAAGCTCCTAAAACTCCAGGACGGTGACCTATATACTTATCCGAATGGGGACCAGGTGCAGCCCGTCAATGCTTTCTACCTAGTCCGGGAACTTGAGCAGAATAGCTACCCGGTCAAGGCTACGGAAACGGTACGGACGGCCCGCTTTCCGCTGGATGGGCAGCCGCCCCGCTTCTTTAACCAGCAACACGCGGCCATGTGGACGGTGGCGAGGGATTACTTTCACCGGCACCGGACAGAAATAATCCACTAATTGCCCGCACCATTACCGGAATCATGATAGAATAGTGAATGAATAATCCTGCCGCGAGGTGTTGGACCGGCGGGGGATAAATTGGAGGAATTACTTTATGGAAAAAGAATTAGTCTTTGGGCACCAAAAGCCAGATACTGATGCCATTACTGCGGCCATGGCGTACTCATACTTCCAAAACCAATTGGGATACGAGACGGAAGCAGTGGCCCTGGGTGAACCAAACGCGGAAACTCAGTTTGCCTTAAAGAAGTTTGGTATGCAGGCTCCCCGCGTGATTAAGACTGCGGCAAACGAAGTTGACAAGGTCATGCTGGTTGACCACAACGAACCGCAACAAAGCGTTAGCGACATTGACAAGCTCACCGTCACCCACCTGGTTGACCACCACCGGATCGCCAACTTTAACACTGCTCAACCGCTGTGGGCTAACTTGCGGCCATACGGCTGTGTTTCCACCATCTTGACCGAAATGTTTCAGGAAAAGCACATTGATATTCCAGCAAACCTGGCCGGAATGATGCTGTCAGCAATTATTTCTGACACCCTGCTCTTGAACTCACCAACGACGACTGACCATGACCGGGAAGCCGTTGAACACCTGGCAAAGATTGCTGGGGTTGACGACTACGAGAAGTACGGTGTAGAAATGCTGAAGGCGGGGGCCGACGTTGACGCCAAGTCTGACGCGGACATCGTTGACGGTGACGCCAAGACCTTTGAACTGGGCGGTACCAAGCTGCGGATCGGCCAGGTCAACGCGGTTGAACTGGATGACGTCTTCAAGCGCCAGGCTGACTTGGAAAAGAAGATGCGTGAACTGATGGACGCTAACGGCTACCAGGTCTTCATCCTGATCGCTACTAACATTTTAAACAGTGATTCCGAACTGCTGGTTATCGGTGACGATACGGCAAAGGTTGAACAGGCCTTCAACCACAAGCTGGATGACCACCACCGGATGAACCTGCCAGGTGTTGTTTCCCGGAAGAAGCAAGTGGTCCCACCACTGACAAAGGTTTTTGAAGGCTAATTTCATAATCCAAAAAACTCGTTCAGCTCCCAATGCTTCTGCTGAGCGAGTTTTTCGTTTTGCTTGGCGTATCGGTATGGTCGGGGGCTTATGTCCGTTTTCAGTCCGCAGAGCAAGCCGCGTGGCGGACTGCCGAGGCCGGTTGGCTAGATTTTTTGTTTCGTTTGCGTGGAGTGTTATACTAAACAAGGCATTTTAAAAAAAGTGGGTAAAGATCAATGATACAGCTTTTGAACCAAGTAATCACAAAACCGTATGCGCTATATTCCTACCGGATCTCAGCGGACCTGGCCCAGCTTTGCCGGCAAAACCAGGGGTATTTTAACCAACAGGTCTTTTGGCAAGCTGCAGATGGCAAACGAACATACTGGGGCATCCAGCCACAACGGTTTTTAGTTGGCCAATCGAGTGCAGCCATCAAAAAGTTTCAGCGCGCTTTTAGCCAGCAGTGGCAAAATTTAACACCAGCCTTTTCCTGTCAGCCAGTGTTATTGGGTGGTTTTCCCTTTGATTCCCGAGGGAAGCGTGCACCGTTTTGGCAGCAGTTAGAACAAGGCTACTTTATCCTGCCCCAGATTCTTTTTATGCAGGACAAAGAAAGGACAACCGTTAGCTTGCTTGTTCCAACCAATCAGGAGGTTAGACCACAATTGGTTACGCTGGTGGACCAGGTCGACCAAATCCTGGCCCGGCAGATTGGCCCACAGCCAGTGCCAGCGGTCCACGGAGAAGAATTAGCGGTAAACGAATGGCTGCAGCTGGTTAACCAAAGCGTGACGGCCATTATGGATCATCGCTTGAAAAAAGTGGTCCTGGCGCGGCAACTGCGTTTAACGGCTGATGCCCCCTTTAATGCGGCGGAGATTCTTCAGCGGCTGATCTGCCAGCAAGAGAACACTTACCACTTTTTAGTCCAGGCCGGTAACCGGACCTTTGTTGGTGCAAGTCCCGAGCGGCTATTAAAGGCGGATGCCAGGAACTTTACAACGGCCAGCGTTGCCGGGTCGATTCGCCGGGGTAAGACGCCCGGAGAGGATGAACAGCTCGGCCAGCAATTACTAACGGACCACAAAAATAACCATGAGCACCAGCTAGTTGTGGAGCGAATCCAGCAAGTCTTAGCCGAGTATGCGACGGCAGTAACCGTGGGCCAACAGCGGCTGTTAAAAAACCGTGATATTCAACACATTTACCACCCGATTAGCGGCCGACGGAAGCCCGGGGGAGCAATGCTTGATCTGTTAGCGGCCCTTCATCCGACCCCCGCGCTAGGTGGTGAACCACGGCAAGCGGCACTGGCCTGGCTGGCCGCGAGGGAACCGGCTGGCCGGGGGATGTACGGCGGACCGGTGGGCTGGCTCGGTTTGGGTGCTGATGAAGGTGAATTCGCGGTGGGCCTGCGGTCTGGAGTATTTAGCCAGCAGGCGGGCCTACTGTATGCGGGTTGCGGAATTGTTGCCGGTTCGGTCGCAGCTAAGGAACGGCGCGAAACCGGCTTGAAGTTTCAGCCAATGTTACGAGGGGTAAGTGACCAATGGATAATCAACAAACACTAACAAAGTATCTCCTGGCCTTTATTGCCGGCTTAAAGCACGGCGGGGTCAAGCAAGCGGTGATCAGTTCTGGTTCACGCTCCACGCCGCTTTCGGTATTGGTTGCCCGGGATCCGGAAATTAAACACTACATTGACATTGATGAACGTTCGGCGGGTTTTTTTGCCTTAGGCTTGGCCAAGCAAAGCCAGCAGCCGGTAGCGTTAGTTTGCACATCCGGCAGTGCTGCCGCCAACTACTTTCCTGCTGTTTGTGAGGCGGAGGCCACCAACCTGCCCCTAATCGTCTTGACGACCGATCGTCCGGCGGAACTGCAAGCGGTCGGTGCACCACAGGCGATGGACCAGGTAAAGCTGTACGGCAGCCATGTTAAAGCGGCGCGGGAATTGGCCTTGCCTGAGGCTGGTCCGACAATGGAGGCTTACAGTCATTGGCAAGGTTTTACGATGGTTGCCCAAGCAAGCCAGCTGCCCAAAGGTCCAGTGCAAGTGAATATCCCATTAAGAGAACCACTGCTACCAGACCTCACAGTTCCGTCGTCAGCGCCGGCGCCGACTAAGTTAATTCCAAACCAGCGCCGCGCGGATCTAAGACCGTTGGCGGCCTTGCTGGGACAAAACGGGTTGATCATTGTTGGCGAAGAGCGGACCCCTGCTGAGGCCGAGCAGCTACTGTCGCTCGCTGAGCGGCTTAACTGGCCCATTATTGGCGACCCCCTGACTAACCTGGCTACTGGTCGCAGGTCCGCAAATTACCTTCATCAGGCAGATTTGATTTTTCAGGGGACAGTGCCGCTGCCCGCAGTGATCCTACGGTTTGGCCGCTTGCCGGTCACCAAGTCGGTTGCGCAATGGTTGGGGAAGCACCGGCTGCCGACCATTTTGGTCGAGGCCGGCCAGCAATTCAAGGATCAGTTGCATACAAGCAACTACCTGCTCGACATGACGGTTAGCGAATTTATCGCGAGCGTCGAGCAGCTACCGCTGACACCAGTTTCAGGCGACTGGTTGGGGAAGTGGCAATTGCGCCAGCGGCTGGCTGCAAGTCTGCTGGAAGAAGAAATTACGGGGCAGGGCCTCAACCACTCAAGTGCAATTACAGCATTAATGGCGACCCTTAAAAATACTGACCTCTTTGTTGCTAATAGTAATGCGATCCGCCTGCTCGATCGCTTGGCAAAAGCCAGCAATCGGGGCGTACGCGTATACGGTAATCGTGGCGTCAATGGGATTGATGGCTTAAACTCAACGGCCGCGGGAATCTGTGCCCGCAGTGACCGACCATTGACAATGCTGATTGGCGATTTGGCATTCTTCCATGATTTAACCGGCTTGGCGATGATTTACCGCTATCAGTTGCCGGTAAACATTGTCCTGTTAAATAACAATGGCGGGGGGATTTTCTCCTTTCTTCCCCAACACCAGCTGCCCGCGGCCGATTTTCAGCTTCTTTTTAAGACGCCGCAAAACCTGGATTTCACCGCGGTTGCATCCTTATACCACTTAGATTATTGTCAGCCGACGACACTCGAAGCGTTTACTACTGAGCTAACAAAAACAGCGCCCCGGCTGATTGAGGTTGAAGACCAGCAAAGTGGACCGGTAAAAGTATGGCAGCACTTGCTCGCCCAATACCAACAGCAGGAGCGTGAACTAAATGACTGAACCGCAGTATCATTATCAGTGGTTAACGGACTACCAGCCGCACCGGCCTACAGTCATCTGCCTCCATGGCTTCATGGGGACTGGGGCCACTTTTATGGGCTTGTTTTCCCCAGAGCAGCCATTTAATTTCTTGGCGGTTGACTTGATTGGGCATGGTCAAACGAGTGTTTATGTCCACCCTGAGCACTACTGGATGACGGCGGTAATCGCAGCGCTGCAATCTTTAACCCGGCGCTTGCAAATTGATGACTATTACCTGCTTGGCTATTCGATGGGGGGCCGGGTCGCCCTGGCGTGGGCAATCAATGATTCACGGGTTCGTGGCCTGATCTTGGAGAGTGCCAGTCCGGGAATCGCTGACCCCGGGCTGCGTGACGAGCGCTGCCAGCACGACGATGGTCTCGCAAAGCAATTATTGACCCGGCCGCTAGTTGATTTTGTCGATCGTTGGGAACGGCTGCCATTATTCGCCAGCCAAAAAGCACTGCCGCCTGTCACCCGGATGCGCATTCGGGAAGAACGGTTAAGCCAGCAAAACTATGGCTTGGCAATGAGCCTGATGATGATGGGGACTGGCCGGCAGCCGAACTACTGGCCCCGGCTACCGCAACACGTGCCGACCCTGTTGATTGTTGGGCGCCTTGACCGCAAGTTTCAAGCAATTGCCCGGCAAATGAAGCAGACGGCACCACAGATTACGATTACGACCCTGAACGGGGGGCACTGTGTTCATCTTGAACAGGCCGCACAATTTGCAGCGACCGTCTGTGATTGGCTCGCCGTCCAGCCGGGCCAGCAGATTTAAGGGAGTTTTTATGAACAATGTAACGACAAGCAGGCCGCGGCTATTGCTCGGCCTATACCTTAACTATTTCATCCATGGTTTTGGGATCATTATTTTAGCCCAAAATATGACGGCGCTGAGTAACAGCTGGCATACCAGCATTAAGATTGTTTCGTTTGTCATTTCGGGGATCGGGATCGGGCGGCTGTTTGCGTACCTATTAACCGGTGCCCTTGCCGACCTGTTAAACCGGAAGCTTTTAATCTACCTGGGCATGGCAGCTTATTTTATTTTCGCCGTGGGCATGGTAACGACAAAAAACATCGCGGTCGCATATGCGATGGCGATCCTTGCCGGGGTCGCTAACTCGGCGCTCGACGCGGGAACCTATCCGACGCTCGTGGAGGTTAGCGGTGGCAATGGCTATGGCACCGTCCTGATCAAGGGCGCAATGTCCGCCGGGGAGTTTGTCCTCCCGCTACTGGTTGCTTGGCTGGCCGATTACCAGCTTTGGTTTGGCTGGTCGTTTATGGTGATGGCCGGATTGTTAGTGGTTAATGTGCTCAACCTGCTCCCAATTACTTTTGCCCAACGAATCCAGACGTCAGCTGCTGCCGACAGTATCGCAGCCAGCCGTTCGATGACCGGCAAAAAAGTGGTGCAAACGATCTTGCTCCTTGCCTATGGTTATAGCTCGATGGCACTTATGATCTGGTTTACCCAGTGGATTACCATCTTTGCGCAACGGGTTTTCCATTATAGCAACTTGGCTGCCCACGGCCTGCTCTCGCTGTATAGCATCGGCTCAATTGTCGGAGTTTTCGTACTCTTTTACCTGTTAAAAATCGGCACAAACGAATTTATCCTGCTGATTGGTCTGAACTTGCTGGCACTACTTTCCCTTGTCGTCCTGATTAGGGCCGGCGGGGAAGTTTGGCTTGCAAATGCGATGAGTTTGATCTTTGGTTTTAGCGCAGCTAGTGGAGTGATGCAGACGGGCCTGACCGTATTTATGAAGCTCTATCCGGCGCACCGGGGGCTAGTGACCGGGGCCTTTTATTTCTTTGGCAGTATCGCGTCCTTTACGGTGCCGCTAATTTCGGGGAGCCTGTCGGTTCACAGCGTCGGCACCGCTTTTTCAGCCAATCTCTTGGTAGCTGGCAGCGGCTTCTTATTGATGCTGGTCCTGGCACTGATTAGCCATTCACGGGAGGTAAATTAATGGAGTATTATACCGCTGGCGAATCCCACGGGCCGCAATTAACGGGAATTTTAACCGGGGTGCCGGCTGGATTAAAATTAGATGTCGAGCAGATCAACCAGGTACTGCGGAGCCGGCAGGCTGGCTATGGCCGGGGCCACCGACAACAAATTGAGCACGACCAGGTTAATATCGTGGGCGGGCTGCGGCATGGGATGACCCTTGGTTCACCGTTAGCACTGGAGATTGCCAACCGTGACCACGCCAACTGGGCCCGGATTATGGATCCGCTCAGCAGTCCGAACAGGGAAAATACCAGGCGCAAGGTGGAACGCCCGCGTCCGGGCCATGCAGACCTAGTGGGCGGATTGAAGACCCGGCACCGGGACCTGAGAAACGTTTTGGAACGCTCGTCCGCTCGCGAAACTGCCATGCGGGTAGCCATTGGAAACGTCTGTACCCAGCTATTGGCCGCACTTGGCATCCAGCTAGTTGGTTATGTCCAACAAATTGGTTCGATTGCCGTCACTGAGCCGGCAACGTTGACGGTTGGGCAAGTAGGCCGGGCCATTTTGGAAAATGATTTGCGGATTGCTAACCAAGAACAGGTGGCGCCAATTCATGCGCTAATTGATCAAAGTAGACAAGCTGGTGATACGCTTGGCGGACAAGTCCGGGTCCTGGTCGAAAATGTGCCGGCCGGGCTAGGAAGCTACGCGAGCGCGCAGGCAAAGCTGGATGCCAAAATTGCTGCGGCCGTGATCAGTGTTAACGCAATCAAGGGGGTCAGCTTTGGCGACGGGCAGCAGCTCGGTCAGATGGCTGGCAGTCAGGCGATGGATGAGATTGCATACCAAAAGCTGCGGGGGTACTACCGGCTCTCGAATCACCTGGGCGGCTTTGAGGGCGGAATGACTAACGGGATGCCCCTGGTTATTAATGCAACGGTCAAGCCGATTCCAACCTTGTATCACCCCTTGCAAACGGTGGACATTAATACCAAGCAGGCGGTCCGGGCAAATGTTGAACGCTCCGATACAACCGCGGTTGTTCCGGCGTCAGTCATTGTTGCCAGCGTGGTGGCAATCGAATTAGCTAAAGAAATTACGGCGACCTTTGAATCCGCAAATCTGGAAAGGCTAAGGGAAGCCCTTGCTCGGTACCGTCAAGAAATCAGCGAAGCGTAAGGGAGATTAGGATGAAAGAATTACAGAGGGCGGCTAACGGATTAGCCGGGACAATAAGTCTGCCCGGTGATAAAAGCATGTCTCATCGCGCGGTAATGATTGGCTCCCTGGCGACCGGTCTGACGACGATCGACCAGTTCGCCCAGGGAGAAGATTGCCAAACAACGGTGAACGCCTGCCGGGCCTTAGGAGTACAAATCGACCAAGAAAAAACGCGGCTTGTGGTTCACGGAGTAGGGCTACGGGGCTTAAAAAAAGCCCCCGATCCCTTGCAGATGAATAATTCGGGGACCACCACGCGGCTTTTGATGGGGATTTTAGCAGGCCAAAATTTTACGAGTTGCCTATTGGGTGACCGGTCGTTGAGTCAGCGACCGATGAAACGAGTTAGCGACCCGTTAACGTTATTTGGCGGCGAAGTCCAGCTATCAGCAGCGGGTACTCTACCCGCGGTGATCAGGGGGCATTTCCTCCATGGGGCCAACTACCAGTTGCCGGTTGCGAGTGCGCAGCTAAAAAGCGCCCTGCTGTTTGCCGCCTTATTAGCCGACCGGCCATCCCGGATTATCGAAAAATTGCCGACGCGCAACCACACCGAAATCATGCTGCGCCAGTTTGGCGCCGATGTAAAGACTAATGGTGACCGCGAGATTATTGTTCATCCAGCCAAAGCGCTGGTTGCGCGCACGCTGCGGGTCCCTGGGGACATTTCTTCGGCCGCCTTTTGGCTAACAGCCGGTACGCTTGTTCCACATTCACAGATTAGGCTGAGCAAGGTAGGCCTTAATCCGTACCGCACCGGAATCCTCAAAGTCCTCACACGGATGGGGGCAAACTTAGCCATTACCCAGCGCCCTGCTGATGGCGAACCGATTGGCGACGTAGTGGTTCGGAGTGGTCACTTGCGGCCGATTACCCTTGGTCCGGCAGACATTCCTGCCGTGATTGATGAGCTGCCGTTAGTTGCCCTACTGGCTGCCAGTGTGCCTGGGCAAAGTAGCATTCGGGGGGCTGGAGAGTTGCGCTTTAAGGAAACTGACCGGATTAAGGCAACTATTGCGATCCTGCGCCAGCTCGGGGTCACGGTCACAGAACTGCCCGATGGGATGGTAATTACTGGTAAGCCGGATTGGCAAGTTATGGATCCGGTATTTGATAGTTTTGGTGATCACCGCTTGGGGATGATGGTTGCAGTTGCGGCATTGAAGGCAAAGCAGCCGCTTTTTTTAGCGAATTCAGCGGCAATTGATGTTTCATACCCGCGTTTTTTTGCTGACTTAGCCCGCTTGATGAGGTAATTAAAATGGAAATTATACTAATTGGGTTTATGGCCAGTGGCAAGACGACGATTAGTCAGCTGCTGGGCCAGAAACTAGCGCTGCCGGTCCATGACCTTGATGATGAAATTGAAGCGCGCAGCAAGCTGAGGATCCCACAAATTTTTCGTCAATATGGCGAGCCTTATTTTCGGGATTTAGAAGCGGACACCCTTGCGGCAACGATTCATCTGCCCGGGATTTTAGCCACTGGTGGCGGAACCCCGCTCCGGGTGCGTAACCGGCAAGCAATAAGGGCAAGTGGTGCTAAAATTATTTTGCTGCAAGCAGCTGCTGGTAAAATCTACCGGCGGTTGCAAAAACGCTCAAACCGGCCGCTGGCAACTGGTTTGAGCGTTCAAGCCGTTGCCGATTTGCAAGCAAACCGGTCGGCGGCTTATGAAGAATGCGCAGATATTACGATTAATACGGGCGAGTTAACCGTCCAGCAGACGATCGAGCGGATCATCACTGAATTAGGGAACTTGCGCCATGGTCGGCTTCCTGAAGATGAGTAATGCCGATTTCGCATCGCTGGCCACCATTTAACCACCCGCCTTGCCTAACGTGGGTGGCTAAATGGTGGCCGTTTCGGTCGCGTACTGGTGTATTACCGCCCAGTTGAGGTCATAACCAATTCCAGCAGCGGTTGGGACCATGATTTTACCATTTTCCTGGGTAATCTCGGGGGTAATAATGTCTTTTTCAAAATACCGCTGGGAGCTGGAAATGTCATTGGGGAGGGTGAAGCCGGGGAGCGACGCAGCAGCAATGTCGGCTGCACGGGCAACTCCTGACCCCAGCATCCCCCCACACCAACAATCGAGCTGGTTGGCCCTGGCCAGGGCTTGGATTTGTTTGGCCGCCGACAGACCACCGACCCGACTAACTTTGATGTTAATGATTCGTCCACTGCCCAACTGGATCATTGCTTGGGCAGCCGCCAGTCCAGTGATGCTTTCATCAAGACAGAGCGGAGTTCTTAATTCTCGCTGGAGTTTGGCATGCTGCACAAGGTCGTCTGCTGCAAGGGGTTGTTCGATCATCAGCAGCTTTAACGCGTCGAGCCGTTGGAGGGTCGCGGCGTCGGATAATGTATAGGCCGAATTGGCGTCAGCCATTAATTCAAGCCGGGGGAACTGGTCGCGAACTGCTTTTAGGTATGCGTAATCTGCTCCAGGCTTAATTTTGACTTTTACCCGCTGGTAGCCCGCCGCAACATAGGTGCTGACTGCTGCCACTAATGCACCGGGGGATGGCTGAATGCCAATGCTTACCCCGGCGGTGACTTGCCTTTTAACGCCGCCGATGGCCTTGGCCAGCGCCTGGTGCTGCCGCTTGGCAAATAGGTCCCAGCATGCGTTGTCAATAGCGGCCTTAGCCATGTGATTGCCCCTAATTTTGTTAAACAGGCCGGCCAGCTGGTCGGGCGCGGCCAGCTCTTGGTTGAGGAGGGCGGGAAGCAGCGTGTCCTTGAGCAATAAGTATGCACTATCCCGGAACTCTTCCGTATAAAAGGGGGTGGCGAACGCGGAACACTCACCATAACCGCAGTTGCCGTTTTGATCATGCAAAACCAGCAGGATAAAATCCTTGCTGGTCATTTGTCCAAAGCTGGTTTTGAAGGGGGAGCGGAGTGGTAAGCTGATTTTATACATCTCGGCAGTACTTATTTTCATTTCTAATCCTTTCATTTACGGGAAAATGGCGGCTCTAAAGTGACGGCCGGTCGACAGCTTCAACCGGCAGCAGGGTAGTCGACCCGTCCAGGCGGCGTTGCTCAATCTGCTGGAGGAGACGTTGGGCGGCGAGGTTACCCATTAGCTCCATGTCCTGCTTGAGCAGGTAGATGCCGTGGCCGACAAACTGCGACCATTCCCAGTCGTCAAAGCTAATCAGGCCGAAGTCGTCGGGGAAGGTCAGGTGGTGCTGTTGGCAAATTGCCAGGAGGTCGAAGAGGACCGGTCCCATTAACGAAATTACCGCCGTCCGGCCTGAAAGCTGGGCCAACTCATGGCTGAAATTATCTGCCAGCCAGCGGCGGTCGTGGCCCCGCGTTTCCAGGTTGCGGAAGGTTAAACCGTACTCGGTTGCGGCCGCTGCTAGCCCCGCTAGTCGGGGAATCTGCCCTGAAGCGTCGGCAAAGTGGGCACTGATCGCTAAAATGTTCTGGTAGTCCCGCTCAGCCAGGTGCTTGCCAAGCCGGAAGCAGGCGTCCCGGTTGGCACTGGTAATCGCGGTCACATCTGACGGCAAGTCGTCAATTTCCCGGTCGACGATTACTAACGGGACCTTATGCTTGACCATTCCCGCAAACTGCTGGAAGTAGCGGGCATCCGGCTGGATAATCAGGCCGTCGACCTGCTGCTGGTAGAGCCTTTGCAGGGCCCGCTTTTCGGTTGCCTGGTCGTTGTTGGTATTCACTAAGAGTATATCGTAACCAGCCTGCTTGAGGACGTCATCGATCCCTTTCGCTAGCAAGGAGGAGAAGTGGTTAGCAATGTCCCCAACCAGGACGCCGATGACGTGGCCCTGGTCCTGGCGCAGGCGCTGGGCGGAAGCGGTGGGGGCAAAGTGCAGCTGGTCAATGACTGCTTCCACCCGCTCTCTGGTGGCCGGGCGCATCTTTTCGTAGTGGCCATTAATAATCCGGGAAACTGTGGTTACGGAAACACCGGCTTGCTTAGCAACGTCGCCGATGGTTACACGTTGACTCATTTTTCATCATCCTTACACAAATACTTATAGTATAAGCATAACAAACCAATAAAAAAGCGTCACTAGCCTGTGGCGCTTTTTTCGAATGAATGGACTTAAACAAACAACGAAATGGCGTAGACCGAACCCAGTCCGGCAATCGCCAGGACGGAGGTCAAAGTGGACCAGGAAAGCAGGGTTTCCTTGAGGGAAAGGCCGAAGTATTCTTTAATCATCCAAAAACCGGCGTCGTTGACGTGGTCACAGAAGACGGAACCGGCGCCGACACTCAGCACCATCAGGGCAGCCATCGCGGAGTTGGAACCAAACTGGTGCGCCATTGGGGCAACCAGGCCGGCCGCGGTCATCGCAGCCACGGTCGAGGACCCGAGGGAAACCCGGAGCAGGGCGGTAATCAGCCAGGCGGCGAGGATTGGCGAGATGTTGGTCTGGGCGAACAGGCTGGAGATATACTTGGAAATTCCCCCGTCGACCAGGACCTGCTTGAAGGCACCCCCACCACCGATGATCAGCAGCATAACGGAAATTTGCTTGATTGACAAAACCATCGAGTCGGTAATCTGGTTCATCGTCTTGTTCCGGTGCAGACCCATGGTAAAGACAGCAAAAATCAATGAGAGCAGCATTGCCAGGTCCGGACCACCGACGAATTGGATAAATTCGTTAACCGGGTTGCTCTTCGGGAAGATGAATGAGCAGATGGTAGCGACGGCAATCAGGATTACCGGCATCATTGCAGTCAGGACGGAAATACCAAACTTCGGCGTCTCGTCGAGTTTGAATTCCTTGTAGTCACCTAAAACGGAAATATCGATGTTCTTGCGGTAAACCTGCGGGTAGACCTTGTGCAGGAACCAGTTGAAGACCGGTCCGGCGATAATGATGGTTGGAATTGCGGCGATGATCCCGAGCAGGAGGACGTGCCCCAGGCTGGCGCCAAGGATGTCTGAAATGGCAGTTGGTGCCGGGTGCGGTGGCAGGAAGGCGTGGGTGACGTTCAAAGTAGCAGCCATCGGAATCCCCAGGTACATCAGTGGCATATCCAGTTCCCGGGCGATGATGAAGATGATTGGCAGCACGACGACCAGGCCGACCTCAAAGAAGAGGGCCAGACCGATGATGAAGGAGGCCAGGATAACGGCAACCTGGATCCAGCGCCGTCCGAACTTGTCAATCAGGGTCGTAGCAATCCGGTAACCACCACCGGCGTCGGAGACCAGCTGGCCCAGCATGGAACCGAAACCGAAGATAATCGCCAGGTGCCCTAATTGGCCACCGATCCCGGTTTCGATTGTTGTGGCGACCTTAGTCAGTGGCAGGCCCAGCATCAGGGCAACAATGAATGAAGTGATAACTAAGGCGACGAAAGTGTTGAGCTTCAGCTTGACAATCATGAAGATCAGCAGGATGACGCCGATTAAAACAATTAATAATGGCATAGTAACGTTCTCCTTTACTTATTTTCGCTGCAATTTTGCAATCGTGGAGTAGGCCGGTGATAATAGTCCCTCGACCTGCTGGAAGAGCGGCAGGTACTTTTGGTAAACAGCGACGGTTTCCGGGACCGGCTGGTAAGACTTCTCCGCACCGATAAAGTTCTGGACCGCGCTTAGACTGTCAACCATCCCCAGGCTCTTCATCGCCATCGTAATGGCACCGAGGCAGCCTGACTCAAATGATTCGGGGATGTTGACCGGGCAGTTGAGGACGTCGGCGAGCATCTGCCGCCACACTTCGGCCCGGGCAAAGCCGCCGGTTGCGGTCACGCTCTTCGGCTGGCCGACTAGGTCACAGACCGCCTGGTAGACGGTTGCAATGTTCATGCAGATTCCTTCCATGACCGCCCTGAGCATATCCGCCCGGGTGTGGAGGTTGTTCAGGCCGAAGAAGGAACCGCGGGCGTTAGCATCCCAGAGTGGGGCCCGTTCGCCCCCGAGAAATGGAAGGAAGACCAGTCCGTTGGCCCCCGCTGGTTCACCCTCAATCACCCGGTTGGCGAGGGTGAACGGGTCGGTTTGTTCGTTTTGGACGGCACTCGGGGTCACCAGGTGTTCAACTGCCCACTGGTAGACGTCCCCACCGTTGTTGAGCGGCCCGCCGACTACCCAGAGGCCGTTATCGACGGCATAGCAGAAGAGCCGCTCCTGGGGATCAATGACGGGGTGGTCGGTGATGACCCGGACCCCGGCCGAGGTTCCAATGGTGATGGCGACCGTGTCCTGCTGGATGGCGCCAACGCCGAGGTTGGAAAGGGCCCCGTCGAAGGCGCCGTAAACGAACGGCGTGTCCGCCGGAATCCCCATTTTGGCAACTGCTTCGTCCGTCAGACCAACTGCCTGGGTGGTTCCGTTGACGATTTCCGGCAGCTGGTCCTTCGCGACCCCGGTCAGTTCCAGGGCGGTCGGGTCCCAGTCGCCGCTGTTGATGTTCATCATCCCCGTGCAGGATGCGATTGAGATGTCAACCTTGAAGCTGTTAAAGAAGCGGTAGAAGAGGTAGGACTTGATGTCGCCAAAGTAGCTGGTCGCGGCCAACCGTTCTGGAGCCGTATCTTTGAGCCACAGGAGCTTGGTCAGGGGGGACATCGGGTGAATCGGCGTCCCGGTTTTGTCGTAGAGCTGTTTTCCCAGCGGCGATCGCTTTAATTGGTCGGCGGCGTTCCGGGCCCGGGTATCCGCCCAGGTGATTACCCGGGACTGGGGTTGGAAGTGTTCATCCAGTAAAATTAAACTCTGGTTAGCGCTAGAGAACGAAACCGCTAACAATTTTTCGTTAGCGAAATCAATCTGTTGGCCAGCATCGTGGATGACCTGTTCAACGGCGGCCACCATTTTTTCCGGATCCTGCTCGGCCATCCCGTTGCTGTCGCGGTAGAGTGGGTAGCCCTGGGTAAACTGGTCGACCACGTGCGCGTGTTCGTCATAGAGGACGGTCTTTGTACTCGTCGTTCCAACGTCAACACCAATTAAGTAGTTCAATGCAATCTCCTCCTCAGTTTTTATGAAAGCGTTTTGGTTTATCGTTACACCAAATAATATACTGACTTATGG
This sequence comes from Limosilactobacillus antri DSM 16041, assembly GCF_000160835.1. Taxonomy (GTDB): domain Bacteria; phylum Bacillota; class Bacilli; order Lactobacillales; family Lactobacillaceae; genus Limosilactobacillus; species Limosilactobacillus antri. The sequence continues at coordinate 386,530 of NZ_GG700732.1, read as the reverse complement.
AAGCGGTGTCAATGGTAAAATTAAAATTAGTGTATCGTTTTCCTAAAAAGGCCGAGCCGAGCAGAAATGTTTACTTTATTAAGCGTGGCTGTAAAATAGTAAGTGTAAACCAAGAGAAAGGGTGACGGAGATGAATGTAACCTTTACCGATGGGGCCCTGCAACGGGTCAACCGCTATCTGAGTCCGGATAAGAAAGTTTTGCTAGACTATGATGATGGGGTGGGCCCCTTTTCCTCGGTTGGCAACTGCTCCCTGGATAGCGGCTATCAGCTGATTTTTGTTGACCGGGACTTGGCGGTGCCGGACTACGACCTGCAGATTAGTTCTAATATTGGCCCTATCCTGATCAAGGGCGAATCCCGTCCCCAGTTTGAGGATGAGATGGAGGTTCGTTTTAACCGTCACCTCTTCACCATGCCGCTGGTTAGCCGGAAGGGCGTCTTAACTGATAACCTGGAAGTAGTTGATTATAGCGGGGGTCCCCGCTCAGCTCAGCAGGGGGTAGCACATGACTGCTAGTTCGTTCGTAAAAAAGCTCTAAAATCCCCAATTTTAGGATTTTAGAGCTTTTTTGCTGGCCTTTTAAGAACCTCCCCCCCAGTATTGGTTGTCGTCACTCACAATAAAATTTGCCAAAGGGGATTGACTTTTTTTAATCGCATGGTATTCTATTGATAATTTAATTATCTAATTTAATTTTAATAAAAGGAGAAAGGGCATGGCTAACTTGTTAACATCACAATCATTAATTGTCATTAGCGTCATCATTATTATGTGATCTGGGCGCTAATTTGACGTTGCCCAGGTCACTTACTAGGCCCGGGCAGTGTGATGACCATCTCTTTTTACGGTCAGCAGCTGTCAAAGCTGCTGGCCGTTTTCTTTTAGCAATTATTAACTTAGAAAAAATTTTACAGGGGTGACTATCAATGGGAACACTTAACTTCTCTTTTGACGCAGATAAACTTCAAAAACGCAGTGACGAGATTACGAAAGGGGTCGACCGGGCGCCGGGCCGTAGTCTGCTATACGCCACCGGCCGCGTGAAACGGCCGGAAGACATGGATAAGCCGTTTATTGCCGTTTGTAATTCGTACATTGAGATTGTCCCCGGCCATGTCCACCTGCGGGAATTAGCGGAGATTGCCAAAGAAGAAATCCGCAAGGCCGGTGCCATTCCATTTGAATTCAACACGATTGGGGTCGATGACGGGATTGCGATGGGCCATATCGGGATGCGTTACTCACTGCCCAGTCGGGAAATCATCGCGGACGCCGCTGAAACCGTTATTAACGCTCACTGGTTTGATGGGGTCTTGTTCATGCCGAACTGTGACAAGATTACTCCGGGAATGCTGATGGCCGCTGCCCGGACCAACGTGCCGGCGGTGTTTGTGTCTGGCGGCCCGATGAAGGCCGGGCTCGATCCTAATGGCCGGGCAATCACCTTGTCAAATATGTTTGAAGCGGTCGGGGCCTTTAAGGACGGCAAGCTCTCGAAAGAGGATTTCCTGGAAATGGAGCAAAACGCCTGCCCAACCTGTGGTTCATGTGCGGGAATGTTTACTGCCAACTCAATGAACTGCTTAATGGAAGCCATGGGGATGGCCCTGCCGTATAACGGGACCGCTCTGGCCGTGTCTGAACAGCGCAAGGAATTAGTCCGTAAGGCGGCCCGCCGGGTGGTTCAGGTCGTCAAAGAAAACCTCCGGCCGCGTGACATTATGACCAAGGAAGCATTCGACGATATCTACGCGGCGGATATGGCGATGGGCGGTTCAACGAACACGGTGCTTCACGGCCTGGCCATTGCGCATGAAGCCGGCGTGGACTACACCGAAAAGGACATCAATAAGATTGCCCAGCGGACGCCGCACATTGCCAAAATTGCCCCGTCGTCACACTGGACAATGGAGGACGTCCACAATGCCGGTGGGATGCCAGCAATCATGAATGAGCTGATTGAAATGGGCGGCGACGTCTTCCACCCCGACCGGCCGACAGTGACCGGGAAGACGGTTGGTGAAAACGTCGCGGGTCACCATTCACAAAATGAGGAAGTAATCCGGCCGGTTGAGAAGGCCTACTCGCCAGTCGGGGGTCTAGCCGTGTTGTACGGCAACATCGCACGGAAGGGGTCGGTAATCAAGTCCGCCGGGGTTGATCCGGATATTAAGGAATTTACTGGCCGGGCGGTCTGCTTTGACTCCCATGATGAGGCCGTGAAGGGGATTGATGACGGCACCGTTAAGAAGGGGGACGTTGTGGTCATCCGCTACGAAGGGCCAAAGGGCGGTCCGGGAATGCCCGAAATGCTGAACCCGACCTCTGATATCATTGGCCGGGGCCTGGAGCGGGACGTGGCCCTGATCACTGATGGGCGGTTCTCCGGTGCGACCCACGGGATTTGTATCGGCCACGTATCGCCAGAAGCCGCTTCTGGTGGTGAAATTGCCCTGGTGAAGAATGGGGACCGGATTCACATCGACCTGACTAACCGGACGGTCGACCTGCTGGTATCCGATGAAGAGCTGGCTAAGCGCCGGCAGTCGTTGCCGCCGTTTGAACCAAAAGTTAAGCAGGGGTACCTGGCACGCTACCAGGCGCTGGTTACTTCCGCGGATACCGGCGGCGTGATGGTTGGCTACGACCAGCTGTTAAAAGTTGCTAATGAGTTAAAGTAATCGGATGGAGGGAAGCCGATGGTAGAAACGAACGAATCAGTTGCCGACCAGGTTATCGCTGCTTTGCAGACCGTGGTTGACCCGGAACTGGGAATTGACCTGGTCAATCTTGGGTTGATTTATGGGGTCGAGATGACGACAAACGGCCTTGTAACCGTAAAAATGACGCTGACAACCATGGGCTGCCCAATTACCGACGTCTTGCAGCAGATGATCAATTCTGCCGTGCTCAAGGTTCCGGCCGTGGAACAGGTTAAGATCGACCTGGTCTGGGAGCCCGCCTGGACGCCACACCGGATGAGCAGGTTTGCCAAAATTGCCTTGGGTTATCATGGCTAAGAGATGAAGGAGGAAGAAAGATGAGTACAAATAAAGTTACCGCGTTTGGGAAGTGGCTCAGCAAGTGGTTTACGCTGTTTGTCGTGCTATGGGCAGTGTTTAACTACTTTCTGCCGGTTTTTTCAGCACCAATCGTTGCCAATACTAAGTATCTGTTAGGGGTAATTCTCTTCGGGATGGGCCTAACCTTGACCGGACAAGACTTTAAACGAATTGTTCAACGGCCGGTTCCCGTGCTGCTGGGGACGGTGGCCCACTACCTGATTATGCCGAGTTTGGCCTGGTTCCTATGCTGGGCCTTTCAGTTAAAGGGCGCAACCGCCGCTGGGGTGATCCTGGTCGGGGCCTGCCCAAGCGGGACTTCGTCAAGCGTAATGGCCTACCTGGCTGGCGGGGACGTGGCCCTGGACGTTTCCATTGAAGCCCTCTCAACTTTGCTGGCACCGGTAATGCTGCCGACAATCCTGTACCTGTTTGCGGGGCAGTACGTTGCGGTGCCGACCCAAAGCCTCTTTACAAGCACGCTTGAAATCGTTGTTTTGCCAATCCTTTTGGGGGTAGTGGTCCACACCTTCTTGGGTCATCGGCTGGCACCCGTGCTGGACTTCCTGCCGATTGTTTCGCAGCTGGCAATCCTGGCAATCATTGGGGCGGTTGTTTCGGCTAACCACGCCAACCTGTTTACGGCCGCAACTGCGGTGGTCATTCCCGTGGTAATGCTTCATAACCTGCTCGGCTATACGCTGGGCTACCTCTTCTCCCGGCTCTTGCACCTGCACCAGCCACAGCAGAAGGCCCTGACCTTTGAGGTGGGGATGCAGGATTCGAGCTTAGGAGCAACGCTGGCGTTGACATACTTCTCACCAACGGCAGCAATCGCTTCAACCCTCTTTAGCATCTGGCACAACATCTCCGGCTCAGTGCTGTCGTCCTGGTGGAAAAACCACACCAAGGAGAGCGTCGAAGAAATGGTTGCTAATACAAAGGCAGCTCGTTCAGAAGAGGCGGTTGACTAATCCGCATATATCAAAAAGAGACTGGGAATTAACTCAGTCTCTTTGCTATTTTAAAGCTAGTAATGCAACAGCGCAGCAGCTGGCTGGCTGCGCGTCGACGGAGGTGGGACTAGAGGAGCAGGTTGAATAGCAGTACCAACAGTACGGTTAGTCCGCTCAGGGCAACGGCACCCCAATAATGGTGGCGGTTATTCTGACATTCGATCGCACGATAGATAAAGTAAATCGCCAGGGCAATCGAAGCCAGCAGCATGATGAGCATCAGCCAAAACGCCCAGCCGCGGGATAGGTTGTGGTAAAAATTGGCGTAGAAGATAATGGCCCCGACGTACATGACGAAGGAATAGGCGAAGTTGCCCCGCCGAAAGTTGACCACGAGGGCGTAGATGAAAACGCCCATTAAGAGAATGCTAACTAAATTAATCAACATATTATTGCCTTCTTTAAGCTTCATGGATTGCCTCTATTATAACCACATTTAGGCACCGTTGTCTTTACCATACCGAAATGTACTCGTTTTCACATTATTATCGTGTAACCGCTTGCGTAAATTGCAAAACGTGTTAAGATAATAAATGTAAACGATTGCATGAAAATTATGGGATTGAAAGGTGTTATTTCATGGAAAATAAACATTGGTGGAACAACTCGGTTGTTTATCAGATCTACCCGAAGAGTTTTCAGGATAGCAACGGCGACGGGGTTGGCGACCTGCGCGGGATTATCAACCGGCTGGATTATTTACAGAAACTGGGCGTTGACGTTATTTGGCTCAACCCGATTTACAAGTCACCCCAGGTTGATAATGGTTACGACATCAGCGATTACCAGGCGATCAACCCAACCCTTGGCAATATGGCTGACTTCCAGGAATTGATTGACGGTATCCACCAGCGGGGGATGAAGCTGGTGATGGACCTGGTGGTCAACCACACCTCAGACCAGCACCACTGGTTCCAAGAAGCGAAGAAGGGGAAAGACAACAAGTACCGTGACTACTATATCTGGCGCGACGGTAAGGATGGTCACGAACCAAATAATTGGGGTTCGTACTTCTCCGGTTCGGCCTGGCAGTATGACCAGGATTCCGACCAGTACTACCTCCACTTATTCGCTACCCAGCAACCAGATTTGAACTGGGAGAACCCGGACGTCCGTCACAGTGTCTATGACATGATGAACTGGTGGGCTGCCAAGGGGGTCGATGGTTTCCGGATGGATGTCATCAACCTAATCTCTAAGCCGGAGGGCCTGCCAGACGGTAAAAAGGCAGCGGATGAGAAGTACGCCAACGTTGAACCGCTTGTCGCCAATGGTCACCGGATTCACGAGTTCTTGCAGGAAATGAACAAGAATGTCATGGGCAAGCACAAGATGATTACCGTGGGTGAAACACCGGGAGCTACACCAGAAGACGCGGAGAAGTACGCGGACCTGGACAACAAGGAACTAAACATGGTCTTCCAGTTTGAACACATGGGTCTGGATGGCAACCCGAATCCGGCGCTCGGCAAGTGGTACGACCAGAAGACTAAGCTGAGTGACCTGCGGGCTAACTTCACTAAGTGGCAGGAAAAACTCGCCGGTAAGGCCTGGAACTCCCTTTACTGGAACAACCACGACCAGCCACGAGTAGTTTCCCGCTTTGGTGACGATAGCACCGAAGAATACCGGGTTAAGTCCGCCAAGATGTTAGCGACGATGCTCCACTTCCAGCAGGGAACCCCGTACATTTACGAGGGGGAAGAAATTGGGATGACCAACGCGGCCTTCCCGAAGCTCGACGATTACGTCGACCTTGAATCGCTCAACGCCTACCACCAGCTCGTCGACGACCAGCACCTCCTGGATGGCAAGACGATGATGAAGTACATTGCCAAGCACAGCCGGGACAACGCCCGGACGCCAATGCAGTGGGATGCCTCTGCTAACGCTGGCTTTACGACTGGCACCCCATGGGAAAAGGTCAACCCGGCGTACAAGTACATTAACGTTGACCAGGCGCTGGCGGATCCAAACTCAATTTTCTACTACTACCAGAAGCTCATTCAGCTACGGCATGAACTGCCGGTCATCACTAACGGGAGCTACCGCTTGGTAGATGGCAATGAGGATGACCAGGAAGTTTATGCTTACCTGCGGCAAAATGCTGACACCACATTGTTGGTTATCTTAAACTACACTGACCAGGGGCTGACTCGTCACTATGACGTCCCAAGCAATGCCCAGCTGCTGATCAGCAACTACGCTGACGATGCGGGGGATGTTCTCCGGCCGTACGAAGCTAAGGTTTACCAGTATTAAGGGAAGAGGTAATTATCATGGATAGAAAGACAAACGAAGATAACCGGGTCGACCTTGACTCGGGAATGCCAGCCCTGACGAAGAGTCAAATCTTTTCCATCACCTTCGCCTTCTTTGGCATTAACATGGCGTTCTCGTTGCAAAGCTCACAGATGAGCCGGATTTGTCAGACGATTGGGGCGAACCCTAACAGTCTTGGCTTCTTCTTCATTTTCCCACCGCTAATGGGGATGATCGTCCAACCAATTTTAGGGCAAATGTCTGACCGGACGTGGAACCGCTTTGGTCGGCGGCTGCCATACCTGCTCTTTGGGACGCCAATCGCGGCATTAGTCCTGATCATGCTGCCATTCTCTGGTTCCTTTGGCTTCGGTTACGGCTCGCTGGCCGCAATGACTTACGCCGCAATTGCCATCTGTTTCATGGACCTGTTCTCGAACGTTTGTATGCAGCCCCTCCGGATGCTAGTCGGGGACATGGTTAACAACAAGCAGAAGAACGCCGCCTGGTCCTGGCAACAGGTCTTCTCTAATGGTGGTGCGATTCTTGCTACGATTTTGCCGTTCGTCTTCACCGCATTTGGGATGTCCAACACGGCGAAGCGGGGAGTGGTCCCACAAACGGTTATCTGGGCCTACCTCTGTGCCGCTGCGGTGCTGCTGATTACCGGTCTCTGGACGGTCTTCAACGTTAAGGAATACGATCCCAAGACCTACGCTCGTTACCACCGGATCAATGTCGAAGAAGTGCACCAAAAGGTCAGCCTCTGGAAGCTGGTCAAGCAGGCACCACGGTCCTTCTGGGAAATCAACCTGGTTCAATTATTCTCCTGGTTTGCAATTATGTACGTTTGGACCTACACTACCGGGACCGTTGCCAAGAACATCTGGGGCACGACCGATGTTAGTTCCGCCGGCTACCAAGCTGCCGGGAACTGGTACGGGATTTTGACCGCTGTTTACAGTATCGCCGGAATCGTCTGGGGCCTGCTGTACGCGCACGCCAAGGCCAACGCCCGGAAGAAGTGGTACGTAGTAGGAATGTTACTCGGTGCTCTCGGCCTGGGCAGCATGGCCTTCATCACTTCCAAGACCTTGTCGGTTATCGCGATGATTCTCTTTGGGATTGCTAACTTCAGTATCAACACGATTCCATTTACCCTGTTGACTTCTTCTCTGAACGGGAAGAACGAAGGGGCCTACCTGGGACTCTTCAACGTCGGAATCTGTGTCCCACAAATTCTGGCATCGCTGTGCAGCTTCTTCATCTTCCCACTGGTTGGTCACAACCAAACGATGATGATGCTGATTGCCGGTCTGTCACTGTTAGTCGGTGCTTTGGTGGTTCCACGGATTCACGAAGGGGTTACCGTTCAAAAGGCCGAACAGCAAGAAGAACAATAATAACTGAATAATTAGATTCGGTAGTTGACCTAATCGGTTGGACTACCGAATTTTTTTATGAAGCATGCAGAAAAACCGTTCTAAACCAGCTGAAAAGTTGATTTGGAACGGTTATTTTTTGCTAAGTATGAATTAAGCATTCCCGCACCTTATTTTTCCGTAGGTAAGGTTTGAACACTATCTCGTTCGATCAGGGTAGTCGGAATAAAGGTCGCGGGTTGATCCTGGAGCAGGTTGTCAACGCTTGTGAGGCCCATCTGGTAGAAATCCTGGCTAACGGTCGTTAGTTCTGGCGTCGTCAGTTCACAAATATCGGACCCGTCAATTGAAATAATCGAAAGTTGTTCCGGAAGCCGCCAGCCGGACTGGGTCGCGGCTTTGATCAAGCCGGCCCCAATCATGTCGCTACCGGCAACGACCGCGGTCACGCTGCCATCCTGAATAGCACTAAAGAGCTTTTTCCCGTCCTGATAGCTGTAGTCGCCATAGTGGATCCATTGCGGGTTAATTGGCAATCCTGCCTCCGTCATCGCACGTTGGTAGCCAAAAAGCCGCTGCTGGCCGGTCAGGTAGTGGTCAATGCCCACGAGGCCGATTCGCCGGTGACCCCGTTTAATCAAGTAGTTCGTTGCCTGCTCGCCAATTTCGACGTTGTTAGAGGAAACATAACGGTGCTCAGGATTGTAAATCGAGATTAAGCGGTAGGGCATATGGGCGGTACTGAGGATGTTGACTTGTTCCTGTTCCATCTTACCGGAAATCATTAAAATTCCGTTTGCCTGGTGTTCGAGCGCCTCGTTAACGGTCTGGGTGAGCCGGCGGGAATCATTGTCACCCGCATAAAAAGTGATGACCTGGTGGTTAAGCTCCCGGGCGCGGTGGAGAATTCCGTTGAGAATCCCGATCCAAAAGTCCGTCTGCGTGTAGTTGATAATGACGGCGATCGTATTGGTCATGTTGGAGGCTAGTTGGGAAGCAGCAACGTTCTTGTGGTAACCCATTTCTTGGGCGATTTGCCGGATCCGCTTAGCGGTCGCTGGTTTTAAATTATTTTTGTAAGCGAGGGCGCGGGAGACGGTGGCGGTTGAAACGCCGGCTGCCCGCGCAATGTTTTTAATTGTTGGTTTCGTGACTTTCATCCCCAATCGTTTTCTTTTATTATAATCGTCTTTCCTCATCTAAGCAAACGCTTACAATTAGGCTAAATAAGATTTGTAAACGTTTGCAGAAAGTGGTACATTAGTGGTGTAAAGAATATTGCATGGGATAATCATCGTAGAAAGAAGAGACAAAGTATGACAAATCGCTTAACAAGCTATCAAAACGCGGCACCAAAGGTAACGTTGGAGTACGCCGATGGCCGCCAGCTGTTATTAGACGTTTACACGAACGAAATTATCCGGGTCTTCATGAACCGGGGACGTGCAACTAATTCGTACGCGATTGAAGGAGACAAGCACCATAAAACTAGCTATACCGTGGAGGACAAGGGCGATCATATTGAAATCCGCACGCCCAGTTTGATTGTCAAGGCTTATGACAACTGCAAGGTTGACTTTTATGACGGCGACGGCAATCCACTGGTGATGGACTACCGGGGACAGCGGGAGCCATTGCCAAACGACCTCGACGAAGAACACCAGTCGACCGTGCTGGCTGAGGGGCACGATATTAACCTCCTGGATAAGACTAACGACCGCTACTACGAGGTTATCAAGTCACTGAGCCCCGACGAACAGTTTTACGGACTGGGTGACAAACCAGGCTTCTTAAACAAGCGGGGCTATGACTATGATAACTGGAACGTCGACTTCGGCCAGGTTCACAACGAGTCGGTCAAGGGCATTTACAAGTCCATCCCCGTTATGTACGGCCTGAAGAACGGTCACCCCTACGGACTCTTCTTTGACAATACCTATAAGAGCCACTTCGACCTCGGCAAGGAAAGCGAAAACTACTATTACTACTCCGCCACTGACGGGAACGTGGACTACTACGTCCTGGGTGGTCACTCCTTAAAGGACGTTGTCGCCAACTACACCTACCTGACGGGGGTGACGCCGCTGCCGCAAAAGTGGGTTCTGGGTTATCAGCAGTCTCGCTGGGGCTACAGCACCAGTGATGACCGGGTCGCCAAAATTGCGGACGGCTTTGAAAAATACCACCTGCCGATTGACGTCATCCACCTCGATATTGACTACATGCGGGGCTACCGTGACTTTACCTGGGACACGACTAAGTTTAGGAATCCCAAGCAGTTCGTTGCCGAGATGAGGAAGCGGGGAATTCGGTTAATGCCGATCCTCGATGCCGGTGTTAAGCAGGACAAGGACGGCTATGACATTTACCAGGAAGGGATTGAAAAGGGCTACTTTGTCGAAAATCCTGATGGGACCGTCTTTGTCGGGCGGGTTTGGCCCGGTGATGCGGTCTTCCCTGACTTTGGACGGCCTGAGGTTCGCAACTGGTGGGCCAAGCACGTCAAGTTCTTCGCTGACATGGGCGCCTGTGGGGTTTGGAATGACATGGACGAACCAGCATCCTTTGATGGTGAGTTGCCGACGGACCTGATTTTCCATGATGGTGAACAGAAGACCACCCATACCCGGATGCACAACGTCTTTGGCCACCTTCAAGCACAGGCGGCTTACGAAGGGATGAAGGCGGCCACTGGCAAGCGGCCGTACATCATCACCCGGGCGGCCTACGCCGGAACGCAGAAGTACTCGACCATTTGGACCGGGGATAACCAGTCGATTTGGTCCCACCTGCAATTGGCGATTCCCCAGTTGAACAGTCTAGGGATGAGCGGCTTTGCAATCGCCGGGACAGACATCGGGGGCTTCCAAAAGGACACGACACCTGAGCTGCTAACCCGGTGGCTGGAAGCATCCCTCTTCGTGCCGCTCTTCCGGAACCATGCCGAGATGGGAACCCGCTACCAGGAACCGTGGTCGTTTGACCGGCAGACGCTCAATATTTACCGGGACTACCTGAACCTGCGTTACCGCTTCGTCCCGTACCTCTACGACCAGCTGCGGCATGAAACCGAATCTGGCCTGCCGGTAATGCGGCCATTGGTCTTGAACTATGACCAGGATCCGGCAGTTCGGCAGATCAACGACGAATACATGGTCGGCACCAGTATCCTGGTAGCGCCGATTGTTAACCAGGGCGCCGATAAGCGGCTGGTCTACCTGCCGGCAGGCAAGTGGCTGGACTTCTGGAATAACGCCGAATACTCTGGTCAGCAGACGATTATGGTCAACGCACCGCTGGAGAAACTGCCGCTCTTCATTAAGAAGGACACGATCCTGCCATGGGGCAACAAGGTTAAGCACATCAGCGACGAGCCAGAAAAGGTCATGACCTTCCGACTGTTCGGGGACTGTGGTGCATACAAGCACTACCAGGATAACGGCTTGGACTTCAAGTACCAGGAGGGTGAGTACAACGAGTACTATGTCGAGGTTGCCAATGATGGTCAGGTTGCCGTTAAACTGAACAAGCATGGCTACCAGCCAACCTATGAGAGGGTCTACGTTGAAACCGATCGTGGCCGCTTTGAATTCGATTACGACGACAGCAATGAGGACTACCGACTGGTGAAGTAAGCAACGGAGAATAAATTGAGTAAATACCTTGGGAGACTGGGAATAAACTCAGTCTCTTTGCTATTTTAAAGATAAAAATGTAACAACACAGTAGCTGCTGGCAGTTCAAACGCTGATAAGTCAGTGCTTGTC
>NZ_GG700732.1:371223-373456 GCF_000160835.1 Limosilactobacillus antri DSM 16041 | reverse complement strand
TCCTACTTCCAAGCAGTTTTCTCTGTTTTCGTCTGCTGAAATTGTATAATGAGGCCACTAAAACAATCGGAGAGGACGATTAACATGAGTTTAGATACAGCGATTTTTGCGGGTGGGTGCTTCTGGTGCATGGTTGAACCCTTCGATACGTTTCCCGGTATCAAGTCGGTAGTGTCCGGGTATACGGGTGGGCACCTCGCTAACCCAACCTATGAGCAGGTTTGTGCCGGCAATACCGGTCATACGGAGGCGGTTAAAATCACTTTCGACCCGGATGTGGTTTCCTACGATGAATTAGTGACTATTTATTGGCACCAGACCGATCCCACCGACGCACTGGGTCAGTTCCAAGACCGCGGTGATAGCTACCGACCAGTAATCTACGTCAATAGTCCGGAACAGCGAGCGGTGGCGGAAAAGTCGCGGACGGCTCTGCAAGCTAGTGGCGAGTTCGGTGATGCTCAAATTGTAACCCGAATCGAAGATGCCCAGCCCTTTTACCCTGCTGAGGACTACCACCAGGATTTTTATAAGAAAAATCCCTTCCGCTACGCAATCGAAGAGCAGGGCGGTCGGGCCCAATTCAAGCGCACCCACTGGCAAAGCTAGGTGTGCAATTTTCCTCCAGATATGCAATAATTATTAAAAACGTTTACATGGAGGAAGACTCATGCGAAAACCATTCATTGCTGCTAACTGGAAGATGCACAAAAACGTCGCGGAATCCGTTGACTTTGTAAACCAGATCAAGGGGCAGCTGCCTGATCCGGCAAAGGTTGAAGTCGGCATCGCGCCACAGGCATTTGCCCTATACAGCATGGCCCAGGCTGCCGGTAAGTCTGGCCTCAAGATTATCGCCCAGAATGCCGCGGCAGAGTACAACGGCCCCTTTACCGGTGAGCTGAGTCTCCGGGGGCTGCGAGATCTTGGGACGGATTATGTTATGCTGGGCCACATCGAACGCCGCCGGTTATTCGGTGAGGATAATGAAACGGTCAACCGCAAGGTCAACGCGGCTTTGCAAATGGGAATCACACCGATTATCTGTACCGATGAGACGATGGTGCAAAAGGAAGTCAACGGCGAGATTCACTATGTATTCCAGCAATTGATGAGCGTTTTGCGCGGGGTTTCTCTCGACCAAATTCGCAACGTCGTGATTTCCTATGAACCAAGCTGGGCGGTTGGTGCCGGTCAGCACGCCAACGTGGCCCTGGCCGAAGAGGGCTGTCGGACGATTCGCCGGACCATTGCGGACAACTATACTTATGAGATTGCCGATAAAATCCGGATCCTGTACGGGGGAAGCGTCAATCCTGATAACATCAAGGAGCTGATGGCCAAGTCCGACATTGATGGGGTCCTAATTGGCCGGGCCAGCCTGGATGTTGACAATTTCTTAAAAATGGTCAACTATATGGAGGACGAAGAAAGTAAGAAGTAGTTGTTTTTAAGGGGGAGTTACGTTGCAGACACGGCGGGAATTAAAAGCAAACGCGCGGGCATTATTAGCTGGCAATTGGGGAACGGCAATCAAACTAAATATCGTGCCGGTGATTTTCCAAGTGCTGACTGGATTGATAGTGAGTGGAGCAGTGGCCAGTTTGGGTTTCTACTTCATCCATTTCCACCCGGGGATAGCGCTGAGTGATTTTACGTTCGACTTTGGCGATGACTACTCGACTCAGCAATCGTTTATCAGCGGCTTGATTACGACCTACCTGTTAGTCGGGGTGGACTTTGCACTGATCGATTGGCTGCGTACCGAGTCGGCCCCAACCGCCCCCGTTTAAGAAGGCCTTTCAGGCTTTTACCGGGAAGTACATTATTCCGGTCTTTGTCTTATTTATTATCCAGTGGGTCCTGCTCTTTTTGTGGACTCTGCTGCTGTTTATTCCGGGAATTATCAAGAGCTTCTCCTATTCACAGACCTACTACCTGTATAAGGACTTGCAGGAGACCGACGCAAGCGGCCACATCGGCTACGTTGACTATGTGACCCTGAGCCGGCGCTTAATGGACGGTCATAAGTTGGACCTCTTTATCCTTCGCCTGAGTTTTATTGGCTGGGATATTCTCGGCTGGCTGACCTGCGGAATCGGCTTTATCTGGATTACACCGTATAAGCATATGGCCTACATGAACTTCTACACGAGTCTGGTTGAGGGCCACGACTTGGTAAGTGAAGCAGAGGCACTGCATTAGGGAAGAGAAAAAGGCTGGTGAGAAAATG
>NZ_GG700732.1:325408-369543 GCF_000160835.1 Limosilactobacillus antri DSM 16041 | reverse complement strand
GTTTTCTCACCAGCCTCTTGCTAGTTCTTAACTATTATAAAGATAACGTGGAAAACCTACAGGCTAACTTCGTGTCGTAACCACAAGGCTAGTGTCTAGCTACGAACGATAGCCGACCCGTGCCGTGTCAACTATCGTCCTAGGCTAGTCATACGCCTTGTCAAGGAGGTTATTTTCCACTCACTTTTTTAAAGTTATTGAGAGAACGGACCAAATTCCGCTTTGTCTCATTCGTTTTTGTTAATACTATCGGCATAGTTCCGGGCATTTTGCAATTCGTAGACGACCCAGGTTTCAATCAGGGTGATCACACAAATAACGAGGAACGTATACACGTCAGGCAGGACGAAGAGGAGGAGCAGGAAAATCCACGAGATCCAACTCCATTGGTTCTCAATCTTGATAATTCGTGCTACCCGTTTCGTCGGTTGGGCCCGGCCGGACCGATAAAAGATGTCCCGAACCTGCATAAACAAGCGGACCTCGACAACGCTTTCAATTAGGAAAATCGCGGTTAGTGCAATCAGAAAGAAATTTTCCATCAATTTCACCCCATTCCATTATTATAATTAGCCTAAACATCATTCTACCCGTTTCACTGCTGTTCAGCAAACCTAATCCGGGTAGGTTGCGATTGGTTCACTTAGCCATTTGCGTAAGTGCGGTCGTAGTGCTGTGGCGAGCATGAACCAGCTGGCTGCCAAGAGCAGGCCTGCGGTGACGTCGCTAGCATAGTGGACCCGCAAGTAGACCCGGCTATCCATGATTGCCAGAATGATTATGGCGGCTAGTAAAGCTAATAGCCAGCGCTCCCAACGGTGCTGGAGGTGTGGCCAGAGCAGGGCCACCACCGTCAGGACAAAGACAGTCATGCCAAAGGTGTGGCCGCTGGGGAAACTGTAACCGCCAATGCTGACCAGCTGGTGGGACGGCCGGGGGCGGAGGACCGCATGTTTAACCGCGAAGAGTAGCAAGCCGCCAATAAAATTGACCGCCCCGTACCACATGCTATCACCAATCCGCTGGCGCCACCATAAATAAAGCATTAGGGCAATCGTAGCGCCACCGAGGACGGCTGGTTCACCTAGCGTGGTCAGCCCTCGTAGGAATGCTGTTTTGGCGGGGGTGGCAGGTTGGGTGAGTTGATAGCCGAATGTATCGTAGCTTTTGAGCCAAGCACGGCCGTGCAAGTAGGCAAGCATGAAAATCAAGAAGCCTAGCCAGCAGACACTGCCGCCGATTAGTAGTCGTTTACTATTTGTCATTGTAATTCTCCTTCGTCCTTATTCTACCAGATTTCTCCCGTAGCCCGGCGAAAAGGCTTGGGATTTTGCCGAAGCATGATAAAATGATAAGCGATTGATAGAAAGGTGGTAATTAGAGGGATGGAAGAGAAAAGCAGTGGTTGGGGGCTGGCGGTGACGACAATCATCTTAGGAACTATTGTCGGTACCAGCTCGCTTCTCCTAAGCGTGCTGCTGGATTTGACCGAGCACGTTTTCCTCCACTTTCGGGAAAGTAACCTGGTGCCGGTCGACATCAGCGCGGGGCCTGGGCGGCGGTTCTTGTCGGTCTTGGTTGGGGGGATTATCGCGGCTGTTATTTGGTACTTTCTCCAGCGCAAGTACCACCCAGTTAGCATTGCGAAGGCTTTGGAAGGCAAGACGATGCCGTTAGGGAAAACGTTCGTCCACGTCTGCACCCAGATTTTCTTCGTGGGAACGGGAAATTCGATTGGACGCGAACTGGCGCCACGGGAAGCCGGGGCGGCCATTGCGCAGAAGTGGACCCGGGCTACTCACCGCTACCCCTGGCTTTACTTAAACCGCGAAGACCAAAAGATGCTGATTGCTGCCGCGGCGGGTGCGGGGTTCGCCGGGGTCTATATCGCCCCGATTACTGGAGCGGTCTTTTGCATCGAACTGCTCTACAAGAAGGTTAACACCCGGGTGGTGGCGGTCAGTCTGACCATGTCAGTGATTGCGACCTTGATTGGGTCGATTGTTAAGGGCTATGAACCATACTACCTGGTGGGGAGCCAGCACTATGGCCTCCAACTCCTTCCCCTGGTAATAATCCTAGGAATCCTCAATGGGGCCGCCGGAACGTTCTTTAAGGCGGGCGTCAAGCTGGCAAGCAAGCACCGGGCAGTCACGAAAAACGTCCTGGTCCAGCTCCCCCTGTTAGCGGTGCTAGCCGGGGGCGTTGCCAGCTTCTATCCCCAGGTGATGGGAAATGGCCGGGGGCTGGCCCAGCTGGCGATGAGCGCGAATACCAGCCGTCAGGCGTTACTGCTCCTACTCTTTGGGCTGGTTGCGAAGGTCGTGATTACCCTCGGGACCATTAAGTGCGGGGGTTATGGTGGAATCCTAACGCCTTCCATTGCTGCCGGGGCGGTGATTGGGGTCTTTGCCGGGGTCGTTTATACCGCTCTGGTTCCCGGTATTACCCTGGCTCAGACGGCGGTTCTCGGTGCTGCCTGCTTTTTAGCGGCGTCCCAGCAGGCGCCCTTGATGGCAATGTTCATGTTATTCGAAGTTTGCCACTTGGACTATACCGCACTGCTGCCGCTGGCCCTAGGGGTGGCGTTGGCTATCAGCACAAGTAAGGCCCTCCAAAAACGATTTACCTATTGAGAAAAGGCGGAATTATTGCTACCATTAATAGTGGTAGAGTGATTGCCTACCGGAAGAGACGCGGGTGCGAGCCCGAGTCTCTTTTTTGTCTAAGTAAGCAGCAACAAGGTATAATATAAAGAAGAGACACGGGTGTCACATTAACGGGGGTTCCATTATGGAATATAGAGAACTGCTGGCTCGGTTGGCGGAGTTCTTTAACACGTGGAATAGACGCCACGTTCTCGCTGGCCAGGTCAATCGCCTGCAAATCAAAATGCATGAACAGACAATCAACTACGTCTTTAACGGACAGGTTCTGTGTACGATTGAAGTTGTCGCTGATCAGGAACTGCGTAATTCGTTGAACATTAACCCGCTCCTGGCAGAGAAGCGGTTGCTATTAAGCATTTTGGAAACAACCAGTAGCCTAGCGACTAGTCCGGATTTGCAACAAATTACGGACAGTCGGGAGCGAGAAGAGGTTGTTGTGCTCCTCCTGCGCCTTTACCACGCTTTGGAAATGGACATAATCAAATCTTTTCCAGAGGTGCGGGCGCTCTTTAACCGTAAGTATTTTCGCAAGCAAGGCCGGACCGCGACGGAACGAATCAGGCTAATGGAGTCAATCGAACAGTTCCGTGATGACCTTGACAGGTATTTTTACCGCTGGTCAGGCGCGGGCCCGGATGGCGCGGTAGTTGCAGATTATTTGGCGACGATGTCGGTTGCGGAATTGTGCGTATTGCTCAATGTGACAATTATCGTTACGGGTGAGCAAAGCCGGTGGCCAAATGTAACGACTGCAGCCCGGATTGTGACTAAACTAGCATTTCCACTGAAAAAGTAAAGATTGATTGAATGAAACGGCTGTTTTTCCCGTAATGACGGGGAGAATAGCCGTTTTTTGCTTTTTACTAATGATTTGATAAGGACAAAAAAAATTTCCATATTTGTTCGGTTAACTTATAACGAAAAATATAAAATAAACACGATTGTCAAAATATCTGGGTGAGAGTAAATCCATTCACCTGATAAGTCCAAAACGTTCCCTGAAATTAGACGCATTTGACTGATTTGACTAGGAAATGGTCAATCCATATAATTATTGACGTTTCACAATTTTTGAAGGGAAGATTAGGAATGGTTTCTAGAAATAATCAGTGGTACAAGCTCCAACAGGGAATGGAGCAGGTGCCGCACTTTGGTATTCGAAAGCTAACGGTTGGCGTATCGTCAGTATTGCTCGGCTTGTCATTTATGGGGATAAACATGACAACCGTCCATGCCGATACCGTCACGCCAGCGATGACCAGTGCCAGCCAGGTGGCCGCCCAGGGAACGACCACCACGGCAAATACCGGGGAGAAAGCAAATCCAGAAACTGCACAGAGTACGGATGAAAGCGCAAAACAACACCTATCTGACACTATTAAGCAAGCCCAAGAAGCAGGTGTGAATGTTACAAAGTCAGGGACTAAGGTGATTAATGGTACTAATGCCAATGATGCCGAGAATCAAGCCGCCTTAGACTATCAGGGTCAAAACGAACAAGTAAAGAAAGCTTTTGACGAGCAGCAAAAGGCCAATACACAAAGTCAGGATGAGTACAATAAAGCCTTGGAAGCATATAAACAGGCTCTTAAAGACAAAGGCTATCCTGTAAAAGATGGGGCTTTAACAGGAAACGACATTCAACAGAATTTAATTTTTGGTGATGAGCCTAACGTTGTGGTAAACGGAACCGTGACGGATAATCGTTTGATGATTGAAACCGGAAATGACATTAATTACAAGCACCCGACGTTTCCAAGTCAGGGAAATTATCATGAAATTGTGTTTAAGGATGGTAATAGTACAGCGGTTGAAGGGGAACTGGGAGAATTTACATTTACCAATCTTCAAAATTCATACTACGAAGGGAGAAAGATTAGTAAAGTTGTAGTCTCGTTTTCCAATCTAGAACGTGATGGCCTGACTGATAGCCATTTCGGCAAACATTGTGTCGTTATTTATGATAATTTGACTAAGGGGTTAGAGTTTGCCGGAACGTCAATTGATGTTACTTATCGTTTTTATGATGAGAATGGACAATTAATTACGTTAAACTCAAAAGATTCATATATTGTTCCCGCATCGCTAAATAATCATGGGAATGATAAAGGAAGCCAAAAGGGTGTCAACATTGAAAGTGTTGAGTTGCTTTCTGATGGTAAAGCTGAACAATTGTTGGGTTCGTCTGTAGCTGTTGATGGTAATAATGAATACTCTAACCATTTTAATGACGGTGACTGGGATCAATCAGTGACCGATGACCCGCATGGAAAACGGACGTATGGTTCAGGACTTTTTAACGTTTCTGGAAACCATGTAACTCTGCGGTTTTATACTCAGATAAGCCCTGATGTTGCAGCCAGTTTGAATAAGCTGACACCAGATGAGTGGAATAATGGAAGTATGTGGGCAATCGTGCAAACAGTGATTCCAACTTACGATGACCCAGTGCCACCCGTAAAAAAGAACTCCAATGCTAAAGTTGCCTACCATGATGTTGAGTTGCATGTTAACGGTAGTCAGCATGTAACAGTTAATATGCCAAATGGGAAAACTACCACTACCCCGGTTGATCAGTCGTATCAATTCACCAAAAGCGCTAATGGTTGGGGTGGCGAACATCGTTTTGAAGATTTCACGTTAACGACCATTCCGGGTTATCACGTTGATTCGGTTATTGTTAATGGGAAGCGGGCAGATGACCAGGTTAAGAATAATATTTTAGCTGGTCAAAGTGTGACTGCAGATAACCCAAACGCTAATATTGTGGTTAACTATGCCGCCGATAATCAAACGACTAACATTGTTTATGAAGACAAAAATGGCAATATTATTAAAAAAGATATGGTCAACGGTAAAACCGATGAGACGGTTAATACGGATTCCTCTGTTCCCGATGGTTGGAAGCTAATTCCTGGGCAGACAATCCCCAGCAAAGTTACTTTTACGGGCGATAAGACACCTGATACTATCGTAAATATCGAACATGTCACTGTTCATGTTGACCATGACCAACCAAAGCAGCCGGGAGCGCTTATTCCGGGGACTAAGGATAAGCATTTTCCTAGTGGCGTAAAACAAAACGACTTAAACAGTACCGTTACCCGGACAGTCAAAGTTACGGACCCATATAAGGGTACATCAACTATTAAGCAAACTGTTACCTTTACTCGGGACGCAACCGTAGATGCTGTTACCGGCGAGGTTAAGTATCAACCGTGGTCTGAAAATGGTAACCATACCTTCAGTAAAGTTGATATTCCGGTCGTTCCCGGTTATACGCCGAGCCAATCAAATGTTGATTCGTTGACCGTTAAGCCGGGTGATAGTGACTCTACCATCACGATCACCTACACGCCAAATAATTATACCGGCAAGATTTCCTACATCGACGACCAGGGTCACGAGCAATCGGCAACGGCCTTGGCAGGTCACACGGACCAAACTATCGACATTGATACTGACAGCGTCCCGGCTGGCTGGGTCAAAGAAGATGGACAGAACCTGCCGAAGAAGATGACGGTTACTGATCAGGGGATTGCCACGGTCTATGTTCACATCAAGCATGGCAAAGTCGTTGTTAACCCTGACCAACCGAAGACGCCCCAGGACAAATTACCGGATAACCCTAGCCAGGGCTACCCAACTGGCGTCGATTCTGACAGTTTGAACAAGACCATCACCCGGACCATTGAGGTGCTTGATCCTCATACCGGCAAGACAACCACAACGCAAACTGTCCACCTGACCCGGCAGGCAACGGTCGACGAGGTGACTGGACAGGTCACTTATGGTAATTGGACGACTGGAGAATGGGATGAATTTGCCGTTCCTGCCGTTGCGGGCTACACACCAAGCGAAAGCACGGTTGCCGGTCAAACGGTTACCGACCAGACCAACGACACCACCGTCACGATCACTTATACAGCAAACGACCAGCGGACTAACATCATTTACCGGGACAAGGATGGTAACACCATCAAGACGGATACCGTCAACGGGAAGACCGACCAGACTGTCAAGATAAACTCCACCGTTCCAGCTGGTTGGGAGGTCGTGACAGGCGAAAAGCCGGCGCCGAGTGAAATCACCTTTACTGGTGACCACACTCCGGACACCATTGTTACCGTCCAGCACAAGCACGACATCGTCAACCCTGGGGATGATCAGCCAACTGGACCGCTACCGGGTGACAAGGACAGAGATTATCCGCAACTAGAAGAGCTGACCAAGAACGTCCACTTCACAGTACGGATTACTGATCCGCGGACCGGAGAGGTGACGACGAAGGATCAAGAAGCCGATTACGTTCGCCAGGCGGACATTGATGAGGTTACCGGGGATGTTACTTACAGTGACTGGAAGCCGGCCGCGGCGGAAGCTAGTGCTGACGCGGACACCCCGCAGGCCCAGTCCTTCGCTGACGTGGTTGTGCCGACCATTCAGGGCTATACGGCCCACTCCCGCCGGAGCTATGTTGCTAGTGAACTGCGGTCCTTCGCTGCTCAAACTGACGATGAGCCTGCCGACGCTGACCTGGTCGTCAATCCTGACGGCTCCGTCAAGGTCAAGGGTGATAACAACGTTACCGCGGGCACGCCGAACCGCCTGGTAGAAGTGAATTACACGGCCAACCCCCAGAGCGGAAAGATTATCTACGTTGGCCCGAACGGTAACCCGATTGCCGAAATACCGATCCAGGGGGTTACTGACCAGACGATTCCGTTCACGCCGCAAATTCCAGCGGGTTACGAACTCGTGCCGGGTCAGACTATCCCAACTGAAATTACCTTTAATGGCGATGGTCAGCCGGTGGTCGTCAAAGTTGAAATTGAAAAGATTCCAACGCGTAATAATCGAGGTGGTAACGGCCAGTCTAACGACGGTTACTACAATGGGACGCGTCTGGAAAACGACGGTAGCCAGGCGAACGTTAACACTGCTGGTCAATACCAGGCTAATGACCAGCAGTTGCCACAAACTGGGGACGAAAATTCCAGTGCCTTAGTTGGATTGGGCCTGATGGGGATTACCCTCGGCATGTTCGGCCTCAAGAAAAAGGAAGATAACTAATTTAGCCTAAATTCACTGCTCACTCTTCTCCCCCCCCAATTACGTGAGTGGGCAGGAAGCTAAAGGGCCGGTTCCATAAACGGAACCGGCCCTTTTCCTCTGGGCTTAGTTGACATAATGACAGTTACGATTGAGAACCAGCCGTCAACATCTGGTGGACAGTCTGAGAAATGTCGTCACTCTGGAAAACCATTGAAATCACCGCGGCACCCGCAACGCCAGTTGCAAGGGTTGCCGCAATGTTGTCGGCAGTAATGCCGCCGATAGCAACGACCGGCTGCTCACTGAGGCGGTTGAGCAGTGCAAGCTGCTTTAGGCCTAGCGCCGGATCCGCGTCCGCCTTTGACTGGGTGGGGAAGACCGGGCCAGCACCGACATAATCGACGGCTGCCAGCTGGTTGGCTTTTTCAATTTGCGCTGGCCGATTGCAGGAGTAACCAATCATCAATTTCCCTTGGGCCCGCTGGATGACCTGCTCAATCCGCTGATCCTTTTGGCCGACGTGAACCCCGTCAGCGCCGACCGCTAACGCCAGCTCCTCATCGTCATCGATGAAGAAAGGGACCTGGTAGTGCCGGGTTAGTTCCCGGAGTTGCTGAGCCAGTTTTAATCGCTGATCGGCCGAAAGGTTAGAAGAGCCCTTTTCCCGGTACTGGAAGGCTGTTATCCCGGCCTGGAGCGCTTCTTCGGTCTTGGTCAATAGTTCTGCTGGGTCGTGGTGGGTATCCTGGCTACCACCGACCAGGTAGGCGCGGAGCATGGTTGGGTCAAATTTCATCCTGGTCACCGCCGATCTGGGCCCAGTGGTTGAGGGGACCGTGTCCATGGCCGACGTTGATCCCATCTTTGATTGTGGCCTCCACATAGGCTTTTCCGATTCGAATCGCCTTTTCCATTGACTTTCCCTTGGCAAGCTCCGCCGTAATGCAAGCGGAGATGGTGTCGCCAGTGCCGTGAGTATTATGGGTTGGGATCCGCTTGGCGGTCAGCCAAAAGTTATGGCCGTTTTCAAGCAGGACAAAGTCGTTGGCTTCATCCGCGCTAGCAAAGTGCCCCCCCTTGACGAGGACGTTCTTGGCCCCCATTCCCTGGAGGAGTTTGCCCGCCGTGATCATGTCGGCTTCCGTTTGAATTTTCATCCCCGTTAGTTCTTCAGCCTCGGGCAGGTTGGGGGTGACTAGACTGGCGAGGGGGAGCAGCTGGTCGCGAACGGTAGCGATGGCGTCATCGCTAAGCAGCTTGGCGCCGCCCTTGGCAATCATTACGGGATCGACTGTAACGGGGCCAAAGTCATACTTTTGCAGGTTCTTGACCACCGCCATGACCCTGGTTGGATCGGCCAGCATCCCGGTCTTACAAGCCCTAATTTTTAGGTCGGCCGCTAGGGAGGCACACTGCTCGTCAATCAGCTGGGGCGGCATTGGCAGGGCGTCCTGGACTCCCAGGGTGTTTTGGGCGGTCACCGCCACCACCACCATCGTTGCGAAGACGCCCCGCTCCTGCATGGTCTTAAAGTCAGCGGCGATCCCGGCCCCGCCACCGCTGTCAGTTCCTGCAATGGTCAGTGCTTGGGGGAAATCGTTAGTCATCTTGCTCATCCTTTCTATGCTAAATCTTCGTCGGTAATCATCGTCAGTTCATCAAGGAAGTGTTCTTGCCAGCTGCCAAGCCCGTGGGTGCCCTTGGTGGCGTTCTTTCCAGCAGTTGTTACGAGCCGGCAACCGAGCCAGCCGGCGGTCACGGGATCTGCTCCCTGGCCGAGGAGGGCGGCAATGATGCTGGACAGGATATCGCCAGAACCGACGTTGGTGGCGAGCCACTCGGTTCCCCGGTCGTTGTGCCGCGTTGCCTGACCGTTAGTAATCACGTCGACTGGCCCGGAAAGGACGACCGTGGTCTGGTAACGGTTAGCACACCGTTGGGCAAGGGTAACTAGGTCGCCATCACCGGAGCCCGCATCAATGCCGTGACCGTTCCAGTCAACTCCCGCCAGGCTGGCAATTTCGCCCGCGTTTCCCCGGATCACTGTGAACCGGTGATTGGTCAGCAGGTCGTGGTTGATTTGCTGACGAAAGGCGGTGGCTCCGCAGGCAACTGGGTCAAGGACCAGGGGCTTATGGAGACGGTTAGCCGCCCTTGCTACGGCAGTAAGCTCTTTGCAAAGCTCGGCCGTCGGTGTACCGAGGTTCAGGGTAACCGCGTGGGCTGCTGCTACCAGGTCAGCTGCCTCTTCTGGTGCTGCTGACATAATTGGGGAGGCCCCAATCGCGCTGAGGGCGTCAGCGACTTTCCCGCTGGTGACGGTGTTAGCGACGGTGAACGTAATCGGGTGGTGTTGGCGAACGGCTGCAATTAGATGATTCTCCATTAAAGTTCCTCCTAAATAAAAAAAGTGGCCAGGATACACTGAACCCGGCCACAACTGGCATTTACGCACATTTTCCTTCGCAAGTATCAACTTGACAGGTTCTAGAGTCCACGACTGTGGTCGTATCTCAGTCCGGCAAACGGACACCCCTAATGTATGATTGATTTAATTATGTCCATTGTACAATGAAAACTTCAGCAAGGCTAGTTAATATAATTTTCGATAGCGCGATAACCCTGGGGCAGAGCACATTAAGCTGAAACTTTTGTTAGATAACTGAAAGTCAGCCATTTCAGGGGAAGTTATTACTATAATTAGCAATGATTATGCAAAGGGAGGTTTTGAAATGCAGGAACTAATGATTATCGATTGGTGGTGGGGCCAGTGAAATTTTGTCCAAATTGTGGAGCCAAACGGCGGCCCGGTAGCCGCATTTGTGCCAAGTGCGGCTACCAGTTTAAGAATTATAAACCGGCACCCGCAGCTAAAAAGAGCGGCAAGAAGAAAGCTATGGCAATTGTTATTGCAGTGATTGCAGTGTGCGGCTTGACGTTTGCCTTTATAAAGCACCATCAGGATAGTAGCAACCCAGCAATTGCAACGTCTTCTTCGTCACAGAGTACCGGCAATTCGGATACGGATAGTAGCGCAACTCCAAGCGCTAACACGAGTGCCACCGCCAAGCTTTCTCCGGGTGAGTCACCGAAACTGGATGCGGCCAGCGTGATTGAATATGCTCGTACTACTGGCTTAGCCGGTTGGAGCAGTTTGTCGGGTACGGACTTCGTTGTTGGGATTGGGAAGGCCGCCGGGGACCCGACGCTTGGCAAACTCAGTGATGAGGGGCAGGGGACCGCCTATAAGGTTGCTGCTGCTAGTCAAACCGGACCCACACCACTGGTTTACACCCTTGATAGTGACGGGACGGTCAATATTTACCGGATTAGCGGTGATGCTAGTGCCGGTGTGACGCCGCTCAAGCGGATTCCTAAGACCGCGATTGCCAACTACCTTAACCAGCATGGGGACGCTGACAAAGTTCGCCAGATTGGGATTAAGCTTGAAGAGTAACCCCAAATGGGGCAGTGAACTTGCTAAGTTAGCTCACTGCCCCATTTTAGTTTACATAATTACGGATACGCGAATTACTCGAATTTAAAATTCTGCACTACTTTATCCAAGTCTTCCTGCTCAATCCCGAGGTAGTGCCGGGTGTTGCGTTCGGAAGAGTGGTTGAAGAGCTGGGAAATAATTTCGACGTTGACCCCCTTCTTGTAAAGCTGACGGCCAAAGGTTTTGCGGAAGGAGTGGGTGCCCAGTTTAGCGGCCAGCTGTGGATTGTCGGTTTTGCGTGCCATCCGCTGCAGCATCTCATAGAAGCCATGGACGGAGAAGTGACCATCCTGGTTGCCGGGGAAGAGGTAGTCGTTTTCGTCATGGTAGTCGAGGTCGTTGAGATAGTTGATGATTTCGGCCAGGCAGTTATTCCAAAAAAGGGTCTTAGCCTTACCGGTTTTCTGCTCAATCACCCGGGTCTTGGTCTTGTTGAGAACGTGGCCAACGCGGAGGGTGACGACATCAGAGGCGCGTAGTCCATTGTTAAGGGCAATCGCAATCATCAAGAGATTGCGGTTGACTAGCTCTGGTCGGGATGCTGCCTTAATAGTGGCCCGGAGCTGGTCGTATTCAGCGAGGGTCAAAAATTTGACGTTTTCTACCCAGATTTTTCGACGGCCCTTAACTTGGCCATTGGTTTTGTTTTTTGGAATATATTCCCGTTTTTTAGTTGACATAATCTCATATCCTTTGATTACTTTTCAAGGTAGGCAACCATTTGGGGAAGATACTCTTCGCACTCCTTCTTCCCCCGTTCGTAGAGCTTGCGAATCTTCCTGACGTTTCCCTCAACCCGTTTGATTTTGATCGGCTTCTTCGGCACGATGTCAAAAATTTTCCCATCGTTAGCCAGCCGGTTCAGTTCGGTGATTTGCCGGTTATAAACCAGGGGCCGGTTAATCCCGGCTTCAGCAAACTGCGGATAGTCCTTGTAAAAACGGTGGTAAAGTTCCTTGACCGCCCGGCTGGATGGTTTCTTGCGGTACTTAGCATCTCGGGTGCGGACAACCACAATCTTGTCGAAACCCTGCTGCTGAGCAATGTCGTAGGGAATCGAATCGGCAATGCCGCCGTCTAGGCAGAGACCCTGACTGGTTTCCTGGGGATCGGACAAAAAGGGCATTGACGAGGAGGCCTTGAGCGCCTGATTGAGTTCTTCACCGGTGGGGTCGGTAAAGAGGACCGCTTTTCCGGTATTCAGGGACGTGGCAACGGCGGTAAAGTGCGCTGCTGAACGTCTGTAGGCCTGCTCATCGAAATTCCGCCAGGAGTAGCCGTGGTCCTCAAAGAGGTAGTCCAGGTTGATAATCTTTTTCTTGAATACCCGGGCCATGGAAATGTACTTCCGGTCATGCCGGTAGTTAATATTGATGCTGGCTGCGCGACCATACTGCTTAGCAACGAAGTTAACTCCGTTGAGCGACCCGGCAGATACCCCGATGACGCTGCGAAATTCGATGTGGTGGGCGAGGAAGGTGTCGGCAATCCCGGCCGTGTATTGCCCGCGAAAGGCGCCACCTTCAAGAACAAGTGCTGCATTGTATAACATTCTTCTCTAAGTCTCCTTTTTTGACGTTAAAAGCGGTCATTTAACGTAAGCCTGTTTTTCAATAAAATTATACAACAGTCTTACACAAAATGTTACCCATTTAAAAGCCTATGATAACGGTATTTGTCGCCCGCTAAAGTAAGACTCTTTTATCAAAAGAGTCTTACTAAACGTCAAAAGCAGCGTAAATCAATCAAATTTGGCTAATTAGCTCTCAGACGTTCTGAAATTGTTGTTGATAGGTAAGTCATCGCTAAGAGTGCCTGAGGGCAAAATAAAAAGCACCACAGAAAATGCTGTGATGCCAACAGTCAACTATTTCTTTTCCTTGCTGATTTCGTCTAATGCTTCCCGCTGCTGGGTCACGCCAACGTGTGTATAAAGGTCGGTTGCCGACGTTCCCTTCTGACCGAGCTGCTGGGCAACCAAAACCTGGTCCTTGGTGACTTCGTACATTTCCGACGCAAGGGTGTGGCGGAGCTTATGCGGGGTGAGGGGGTGGCCAAAGGCAGTGGAGTATTTCTTGACCATCCGCTCGATGGCATTAGCGGTCATCCGCCGGGTTTCGCCATGGTAGACCGTCAAGAAACAAGCGGTATCTTTCTTTAGTGCGTGGTAACGCTGGGCCCGGATTGCCAGGTAATCCCGTAAGTATTGGATTGACCAGGGAGCAATCGGCACCGAGTCGCGCTGGCCACCCTTCCGCACGACGTCGAGCAATCCCTGGTTGATGTTGAGGTCGCCGAGGTTAACGTTGGCCGCCTCGGAAACCCGCACTCCCGTTCCCAAAATTAAGGCGATGATCGCGATGTCCCGTTCCCGGTTGACTTTAAAGGCGGGGAGGGCGCGCTTATCACACTTGTGCGGGTACTCATTTTGGATGAAGTTGATGAAGTCAAACTTCATTTGTCCCCGGTACATGTGTGAGGACAAGGTGTGGGCCCGGTAGTTTAGGGTCTGGGTATCATTCAATGAATCAATTTTCAGCATGACGTTGCGGTAGAAATAGGGTTCCCCATCGTTGATGTCGGCGGTAACCGTCAGGTACTTGAATAAGGAGCGCAGGGCGTTGATCGACCGGTTAATGGAGGTCGGCGAATTTAGCCGCCCCTGGGCATTCTGGGTATGCTTGAGGTGGTCGATGTAGAGCATGATATCGTTCCGCCGGAGCTTTTCCAAAGTCTTGGTAGAAATACTGTCGTTGTCCGGGGCGTCCGTCAAGCCGCTTAACCGGAGCCAGTCAAAGAAGCGCCGAATTTCGGTTAGGTACTGGTAGGTCGTTGTGACGGCGTGGTTGGTACCAAGGTAGTATTCGTTGACGTAGTCCGGCAGCTTTGCCAGTTCGGATTGAATCAGGGTTAGGTATTTATCTGCTTCCATTATTCCACTCCTCAAGAAAGTCATAGTCTTATTATAAAACGAAATTAGCGAAAAAGTGTACAATAGAACTGATACCAAAAGGAGGAGAAATTATGAGTATTGAAAAAGATCGCGCCTTCGCGGAAGTCTTGCGGCAGTTATCGACCGCAGAACTATTAGACCGTTACTACCAGCAGACTCCGGAACTGACGGATAAAGTTTTAACTAACAAAGTAGATAGTGAGCAGTTGGCAGAGGGGCCGCTTACCATTAATGGTGTCCGGATGAACGAACAGGATGCCCGCGACTACCTGATTATGCAGCTGGTCAAGCGCAGTCACAAGGAGCAGGAGTAGATGAAGGCCCTCTCTTTACATCCCCAAAACGCGGCGGCAGTGGCTTGGGGCGACAAGCTGGTTGAATACCGAACTTGGCAGACCAATTACCGGGGGCCGCTCCTGATCTGCGCTAGTGCCAAACGTCAAGCAGGCTTTCTTGCCGGTTACGCCCTCTGCGTAATGAATTTGGAGGGAATCTACCATTTCCCGGATGGCAGCTACGGTTGGCGCTTTTCACCATTTCCGACTGGGCGGTCCTACCACATCGAGCCGGTGCCGGTGAAGGGCCGCCAACGCTTGTTTAACGTTGACGACGCCCTGATCCGTCCAGTAGACTGGGAGCGTCAGGGGCAGGTCGACGAGGAGCGGGCTGAGCAGTGGTTCGATAAGGTTTACCGGCCGTTAATTCAATCGTAGGTAGAGAAAAGGGAGCTTGACGAAAGCCATTAATGACTTTCATCAAGCTCCCTTTTGAGTAGTCGGGAAAACAGGATTCGAACCTGCGACCCCCTGGTCCCAAACCAGGTGCTCTACCAAGCTGAGCTATTTCCCGAAAGTTACTTGTCCGTTAACGAACATTTATTATTTTACCAATCTCGTTAGCGTTCGTAAAGCACTTTTGGTGATTTTCTAAAAAATTAGCTTACTGACGAGATAATTTACCATGTCGAAATTATGTAAACTAAAATTATACAATAGAAATTGATAAGGGGAAGCGTACAAATTTGAGCGCTTCCCCTTATCAATTAGTTACTTTAGCGTGTAGAAATATCCATAACTTGCAATCAACCTATGGTTCCGTAACGGTCTTATTTTCAACCTTGTTGTTCTTAGGGTTAAAGTAGGTTAAGTGGGACTTGCGCGCCTGACTCTTTTTGGCATCACTGATGCTGTAATCATTCCCGTAGAGGGCGCCTTCCCAGCCACCGTACATTGGGCATGGCAAAATGATGTACTTGCTGCCGAATTGGTTGGCGTTCTTCATTACGTCGTTATAGCGGCCCTTAACGGAGGCACTTTGGGGATCGTTAAAGTCGGTAAGGCTATCCCCAAAGAACATAATGACGTTGTTATTTTGCTCAATGGCCTGCCGCCGGCTTTCCTTGGTCTTGTCGTTCTTGCCCTTGAGCATAATGTGGTCGTCAGTTGCCTGGGGCAGCCCCTGGTCAGCTAAATTTTTCTTGGTTGCCTTTAGCTGGTTGGCGGCCCGGTCACTGACGTAGTAAATTTGGACACCGTTCTGGTTAGCGTAGTTCAGAAAATCCTTGGCACCAGGAACCGGCTTTGCTTCGGCGGCGTTGACCCAGGCGTTCCAGTGGTTAGGAAACTGTTCATCATGCAGAGCGTTGTATGCCTGGTACGGCGAATTATCAAGCACTGTTTCGTCAATGTCTAAAATAATTGCTCGGGGTTGGGCACTCGGCTGGGCCAAACTCTGGTCGAGGTTTTGCCGGGCAACGTTATACCCCTGTAAATAGAGTGCTTTACATTCTGCCGATGTCTGGTACCAGGCAACCGCCATCGTATTCTGATTGCCAATATCGGATTTCGCAGCGGTAACGGTGGTTGCTCCACCAAAGCTGAAGACGCTGAGCATCATTAACGTTGCTGCCCCGGCCTCCATCGTCATTTTTTTCAACTTGTTCATATAGTTACACCCTCTCAATAAAACGATAATTCTACACATTTTAGATTATAGCAATCGCTTACAGGAAAGGGAACACTGGATTTGTAGCGGGGCAGAAAATTGATTCCGAGGCGCAAACGG
Source organism: Limosilactobacillus antri DSM 16041 (assembly GCF_000160835.1). Taxonomy (GTDB): domain Bacteria; phylum Bacillota; class Bacilli; order Lactobacillales; family Lactobacillaceae; genus Limosilactobacillus; species Limosilactobacillus antri. Next base: position 353,303 of record NZ_GG700732.1, on the reverse strand, counting down.
TATACAGCTATGTGGCCAGCCAGTTAATTTATCCCTGCTCCGCGGTGCAGTCGTCGCCGTGAGAAATCAGCCATGATTACAGCGAAAAACGCCCCGCACCAGCTTGTTAGCCGGTTGGGGACGTATTTTGCTTACTTGTGGGATCGATAACGCCAGATAATGGTAATGCCAGCGGCTAACGCAAGCCAGACCAGACCGGCCAAGCTAATTTTCGCACCGGCAGCCAGTCCGGAGGTTTGATAGTTAAAGCTGATCCGGTGGTGGCCCTGGGGGAGCCAGACGCCGAGGAAGGCTTGGTTGGTGCGGACCGTTTTTGCCTGCTGCCCGTCAACTTTTACCGTCCAACCGGTTGAGTAGGGGATTGAAGAAGTCAAAACCCCGGCTCGCGGCGTGGTAATTGTCCCGCTGACCTGGTTGCGCTTGAACTGCAGGTTGGTCAGGGCGTGCTGTTGGATGGTCCGGACCTGCTGGTCGTAATGACTGTCGAGTTTTTCGGCTACCACCTGGTAGTCAAGCTGGTAGGTCCCCAGCTTGGATGGTTGGAAGGTCAGCGTTTGGGGCAGCCCGCCCTGGTAATAGCCGATGTTTAAGGTCGAGTTAGTAACCTTCTTAAACAGGGAGAGGACGTTCTGCTTCGCCTGGACCACGCTGGCGGTCCCAAACTTACTCGTGTAGTTCAACTTAAAGCTGATGTCCGGTGCGCCATTGAGGACGTGGTAGCGCCAGTATTGGTACTTGGTGAAGCGCTGGTTAATAACGCTGCCGGGATTTAAGGCCATTTGCCGGAGGTGTTCCTGATCGTATTTGATCTGTTCTTTCATACTAAAGGGTGTGTACTTAATCTTGGAGAACTCAATGTGCAGTTCCGTTTGTTTGAGCCGTTTGGCAAACTTCTTATTCTCTAGTTCAGGGAATTGCAGCTGGTAGCTTTCGTCGCTGTCGGTGTATTTGAGGTGGTGCGGGTTAACCCGGTTGAGCCGGTTAGAGACCAGGACGCTCTTGAGCGGGTAAACCTGGTTGTGGAGGTTAGCCGGCTGCATCCCCTTAGTCGAACCGTCGACTAGTACCCCTGCCGCGAGGGCCCGTTCCTTGGCGGTCGGTGACAAGGTCCGGTAGCGCTTGGCACTGATGTAGTCACCCTGCCAATAGAGCAGTGGGAAGGCTTGCTCGCTCCGGTAGCGGATTGTCTGGGTCGGCACGAAGGGTTCCTTACCCTTTTGAATGGTCTGGGGGCTCGGCTGACCATGATCGTAGTTGATGACCGGGGCGGTGGCCTTATCCATAAAGTAGCCGGCGGGGATCTTGGTTGCGTTCTTTCCGTCGCTCTGTACAAAGAGGTACTTAACACCGAAGAAGTTGTTCATCACGCTCCGGTCGTCGGCCTGGCGGATTGGGATGTTTGCCTGGTACTGGTTGTTCTGCAGGCTGGTGTTAAACTGCCCCAGGTACTTATTTTGCAGTGAGTAGTAGGAGTCGATGTTATTGAGCCCGGAGGTAAGGTCATTGTCGAGGTTGGGCCCCAGGTCATCAGCACTCCCGTTGCTATTGATAATCTGGTTCTGACTGACGGTCGAAACCCGGTAGAATGGCTTTCCCGTCAATCCCTGGTCGAGTCCACCGTAACGGTTGGCGGTGATTGCCTGGTACTCACCCCGGCTCAGCATATCCGCGGTAAAGTTTCCCTTGTAGGGGAAAGCGGAGTAAACCGCGTTAAAACCCGCGTTAAGGATAACCAAGGCGAGCAGCCAGCGGTCGGGGGTCTGGGGGCGGTGCAGGTTAATCATCCACAGGACCAGTAATGAAGTGATGAGGAAGAGCACCGGCATGAAGATATCGTCGTTATTCTCAAAAAAGAAGGTGGCGATTAAGACCAGCAGGTAGATGCCGGTGGCCCAGCTGAGGATCCAGAGGTCGTGATGGCTCAGTTGGGCCGCGTGTTCGACCAGGATGCAGACCGCCATTGCCAGCGGTAAGTAGATTAAGAGGGTCCAACGGTTGGAGGCCGACATCATCCCGTTAAAGAAGGCCCCGACGGCGGGGATGAGCAGCATCACTAGGGCTAAGGCCAGACTAATCGTCAGCAGCGGGTACTGCTTGGGCCGGCTGTAAAGGTAAACCAGTGCCAGAAAGCCGATGGAGACGATCCCCAAGGCAGTCCAATACATAAAGGACCACTGGCCCCCGTTAATCAGCTGCTTGGGCAGAAACAGGTAGTAGTAGAGCGGGTAGGTTTTGAGCCCATTGGCAAATTCAGAGCCGGTCCGGGTGGAATTCATGACCGCAATCAGCTCCGGGACCAGCATGACTGCGGAAACTAAGATGCTGCTAGCTGCTGCGAAAAGGAGCTTGGCAAGCGTCTGCCAATAGTTCAGTTTTGTCCGGTAATGTGTGAGCACGCGCAGGATCAGGTAGAGGGCGGCGCCGATTCCCAGGACAAAGGCGAAGTAATAATTGCTGATCAGCATCCAGGTAAAGGCGCCGACCAGTGGCCAGGCACTGCCACCCTTTAGTACCCGTTCCAACTGCACCACCATTAGCGGGAAGAGGATGAAGGGGGTCGTGAAGAAGGGCTGAGCAATGCAGGCGTACAGGAGGAAGGCATTGACCATGTACGTCACCGCCCCTGCTAAAATAACGTTATCACGGAAGCGGAAGTGCTGGGCAAAGTATACGAAGGCCAAGCCGACGCAGTACAGGCGGATCACCGTGATGACCTGGTAGGCGAGAGTCATTTTGGCGGCTGGAAAGAGGAGGGCCAGGTAGGCGAAGACGTCCCCAATTGTATAGTAGGAATAAACTTGAAAGGTATCAGTACCCAAGCCCATCTTCCAGGACCAATACTGAAACTGCCCCGGGTGGTGGAAAAAGTGGATTAGGGCGGCCCGGTAGTTTGCCATTAGCGGCAGGTGCTGGTTGAGGGCATCCTTGCTGAGGATAAAGGTATGGCCGGTCAGCAGGTAGGTACCAAAAATACAGACTGCCAAAAGCGCAAAAACAACCGTATATTTGAAGTATAGCTGTTTTAACGGCCGGCGGGTAAAGGTGAAATTCATTGTTTAACTTCCCATCCTAACTTAATCAAATATCCTTATTTTAGCATTATGTCCGGCCCGTTGCGAATTTGTTTCAGGACGAGTTCCCGAACCAAATTGACAGGGAATTGGGAACGAACTAGAATGAGAAATCAAAGCAAATCAAGGAGATGAGGTCATGACAGAGCAAGTACAAGGCCGCTTCCGTGAAGTCACCACTAATAAGCAAGACCTGGCCCAGTTAGAGGCTATTATGCGGGAAACGTTTACGGACACCTTTGGCGGTGAGCAATCAGCAGCTGATTTAAGCGCTTTCTTAGATAAAAATTATAATCCGCCAGTGTTGAAACGTGAATTAGCGGATACCAATTCCCAGACCTTCTTTTACGAGGTCGATGGCCAGCCAGCAGCGTATTTAAAGGTTAACTGGGCAACGGCGCAGACTGAGCAGCAATTTGATAACGCACTGGAAATTCAGCGGATTTATGTCCGGAAACCATTCCAAAAGCTGCATATTGGCGGCGTTTTGATGCGGCGCGCATTAGAAATTGCTCAGCAGCAAAATCGCGATCAAGTCTGGCTTGGCGTCTATGAACATAATTTAAACGCCCAAGGATTTTACCAGCACTTTGGTTTTCAACGTGTCGATCAGCATATGTTTATGGTGGGCACGGATCCGCAGACGGATTTCCTGTTGGCAAAAAAGTTGTAATAAGTTAATTTAACGTGCGTAATTATGGCTAATCAGCGAGGATGGCAAAGCACGAAACAGCGACGTCTTCAGGGGCTTTCCTGAATCAGTAGCACTAAAACTATAATTTTAATGACAGGTTGACTTTTGAATTGACGACTACCCTGTTTTTACATTCAAACTAAAAAGTCAGCAATTGTAATTAAAACGATTGCTGACTTTTACTTTGTTTTGCCATGATCGAAGGATTAACTAATGACCTCATCAGCATAATGGGCAAAATGGACCTGATGGACGTTGGCAACTTTAAGTTTACGCCAACTGCTGGTTAGGATTGGCTTGTGGTAAAGTGCTACCTGGTCTAGGGGGTACAAGTCACCGACAAATGCTTCGCCATCATCTAAGACAATGGAGATTGAATCCGCACTATGGCCAGGTGTACTCAGGATGGTTCCGTTAATTCCGCAGTGGTGCAAAAAGGTCCTACTGTTTGCTAGTTTTACGAGCTTAATCGCCTGGTCATTGATCGGTCGGAAAAATTGATTATGCTCCTTTTCAAAGACGTAGTCACTGTGGTGAAGATAAGCTCGTTGGCAGTCCAGAACGACTAAGCGAATTCCTAAAGCCATGAGGTCTGCTGCCAAGCCCATATGGTCGGGATGGTAGTGCGTGACTAGCAGGTAGTCGATCGCTTGTACCGTCAGCCGCCGTTGACCTAGTTCATGAAAAAAACGCGGGAGAGTTCCTGCCCAGTCCGTATCTAGCAAGATCTTCTTTGTTCCCTGAAAGAGGTAGCAAGCCGTATTGCCATATTTTAAGCGGATTACTTCAGTCATTTGCTGCAATCCCCCCTTATCAATAATTATGTAAAAAAGCCCAGCTGGACATGTGCCGCTGGGCTGCTGTGGTATTAATTCTAGTGGAACTGCATCCCACCGTCGACTTCAAGGGTTTGTCCGGTGATATAGTCAGAATCAGGACCAGCCAGGAAGGCAACGGCATTGGCAACGTCCTCTGGTTCGGAGAGCCGCTTCAGGGCGATGTCCTTAGCAAAGGTCTGCATTCCCCATTCGTCACTCTTGCCAGCGTTTTGACCAACCTTGTGGGCGATGTCGTACATCATTGGCGTCTTGACGATTCCTGGAGCAAAGGCGTTTACCGTCGTTCCTTCTTCTGCCAGTTCACGAGCCACAACCTGGGTGATTCCCCGGATGGCAAACTTAGAGCTGGAGTAGACGGTCAGGTTCGGGTTACCAACTACCCCAGCTTGGGAAGTGGCGTTGATGATCTTGCCTGGGTGGCCCAGCTTCTTGAACATATCGTGGGCAGCCTGGATTCCCCAGATGGTGCCGTAGACGTTAATCGTGTAAACATAGTCCAGGTCATCCTTCGTAACGGTGTCGATAGGTGTCGTTGGGGCCACCCCAGCGTTATTAACCATTACGTTAAAATCACCGTACTTATCAGCGGTTTTTTGCACCGCAGCAAAAACTTCTTCCCGCTTGGAAACGTCGGCGACTACTGGGAAGGCTTCCCCGCCGTTCTTCTTGATCTCGTCAGCAACTTCCTGCAGTTTGTCCATGTGCCGAGCAACCAGCGCAACTGAGAAGCCGCCCTTAGCCAGCCGCTTGGCGATCGCTTCACCAATTCCCTGACCAGCACCGGTAACTAACGCTACTTTATTTGCCATAATCAATTCTCCTTCTATTATGTTTACTATTTCACTAACTTTGGTAATTATACCCTTTCCGGCGAATGAATGTCAATGTGTAAATGTTTGATTCCCACTACTGGCTAGTGGACGTGCTATAATAGGCCCTGCAATAAATGTAGAGGAGCAGTGAACATGGCAGAAGAAAGCAAGCGGAATACTGAGCAGGAACTAGAGACCTTGGATCAGCCAGATGCTGACCGGTCCGACTGGGACCTTCAAACCCTCGACTATGATGAAACCATAGCGGTCCTAAATGGTGAGCAGAAGGTTCAACCCGAATTTGCCTTTGCTGACGACGTGCTGACAAAGATCAGGAAGGAGCAGCCGAAACTCAAGAGCGATGAGGACCTCAATAGCGTCATTGAGGATAAGTACCAGCAAATTCTCTTAGCCCGATATAACGTGGACCAGGAGCAGAACGTTACCATCGATAAAAAATAAATCGGCAGACATAGGAAACCCGGCACCAGTTGTTAACGATACAATGGTGCCGGGTTTCACATTTTCTCCCAACTAAATGAGTGCTTTAGCAACGCTCTCCCTAAATGTTCCCAAGCAAACTCATTATACACGCTTTTATGATTTGCAGTGCTCCCGTTCAGGAAACGGCCGATTTCTTCAGCAAACGTCAATTTTGTGCTGCCTTTTGCCGTCCCCGTCTGTAAAGCAACCACCAGCATGACAGCTGCTTAGACTATTGTAACTCCCTCAGAAAACTGCTTCCGTACTGCCCCGTCGGTAGGTTAAAATTCTCCAGGACCGTGGCGCCAAAGTCCGCAAAGGTGGACCGGGTGCCGAGTGTTCCGTGCCCGTGCATCGATGGTGAGTACACGAGCAGCGGGACCGTTTCCCGTGTGTGGTCCGTTCCCGTAAAGCCAGGGTCGTTGCCGTGGTCGGCTGTTATCACCAGCAGGTCATCATCGTGCAGGCGGTCCAAAACGGTCCCCAGTCGTTGGTCAAAGTCCATCAGGGCCCGGCCAAAACCGATTGGGTCGCGCCGGTGACCGTACATAGTGTCGAAGTCGACCAGGTTGGCGAAGCAGAAGCCGCTAAAGTCCTGCCCCATCACCTCGTCGACGTGATCCATCCCGTCTAGATTGCTCTCGTTGTGGTAGGCCCGTACAAACCCCCGTCCCGAGAAAATATCGTTGATCTTGCCAATCGCGATCGTATCCCAGCCGGCTTGGTGAAGGCGGTCAATCGCCGTCTCCCCCGTCGGCTCCAGGCTAAAGTCGCGCCGGTTGGCGGTCCTGGTGAAGTGGTCCTTATCGGGGCCGATGTATGGGCGAGCAATTACCCGGCCAACAACGATGTCCGGTCCATTCAACAGGGTGCGGGCATACGCGCAAATCCGGTAGAGCTCAGTCAGCGGAATAACGTCCTCGTGGGCGGCAATCTGCATTACCGAGTCGCCGGAAGTGTAGACAATCAGCTCGCCGGTATCCAGCTGCCGTTCACCGTAATCGTGGATGACCGCCGTACCTGAGTACGGATGGTTGACAATTACCCGCCGGCCGGAGAACTCTTCCAGCTTTTGAATAATTTCTGCCGGGAAGCCCTCAGGGAAAGTTGCCAGTGATTGCTTAACCGGTAGCCCCATCATTTCCCAGTGACCATCCATGCTGTCCTTGCCAGCAGAGATTTCGGCCATTCGGCCATAGTAGCCAAGCGGGGATTCTGCTGGTGCAACCCCCAAGAGCGGCTGGTCGCGGAGGTTGCTGATGCCGAGGCGGCCAAGATTCGGCAGGGCCAAACGACCGTGGTAAGCCGCACCGACGTGGCCGAGGGTATCGGCTCCCACATCACCGTACTTGGCGGCGTCTGCGGCAGCCCCGGTCCCGACCGAGTCCAAGACGATGCCAAAGACCCGTTTATACTTTTGATAATTCATTACTTAGCGGTTCCCCCTTCGTTATCCGCTTCACCGCTTGCCCAAACCTTGGTAGCGTAAACGGAGTTAAACAGCAGTGCGGCTTGCAAGGCAATTTGCGACAGGTCGCCGCCAAAGGTCCCGATGTGGACCCCCATTTGGAAACGAACTGCGAGGATAATCCAGTAAATGATGTTGGCGGTGTTGACCCAGATCCACAGGGACCAGTTTTCCTGGTACTTTAGGATGTAGAGCAACTGGGCGATGAAGCTAACCACCAGGTTAAAGGAGTCAAAGTACGGCAACTGGCCGTTGAACAGGCCGATAAAGTACCAGCCGATGAAGTAGGCCACCACGACCCCGGCGAAGACCCACCGCCGTACCTTGGGGCTAAATCGCTTGGTAGCGTCGTCGTGGCCCCACATGAACCAGCCGATTGGTTGTGAAATGACGTAGAAGATGTCCATTACGAAAGTTCCCCAGGTGTGGCTCTGCCAGGCAACGTAGGTCATGGCGATACACTGGATAAAGCCGAAGATAAAGGTGACCTTGCGTCCCTTCATCCCGTAAACCAGGGCCAGGGTGCCGAAGACCCCGGAGAGCATCCCAATCCAGCTATCGGGTGCGATGAGGTAGACCCCAACCTGTAATAACAGTAGGATTGTCACGTAGATTACTTCGAACTTCTTCCATTTGCTGAATAGCTGGGTAAAGAGCCAGCCGTGGTTGCTTGTGTTAGTCATTGTTATTCCTCCTCCAGACTGTGATCGCTCAAAATATCCAATGCGAGCTTGAGCGAAGCGACTTCCCCTTTGGCCATCAGGTCATCCCCGTTGACCAAGTCATTAACCCCGGCGGCTAAGTCACCCTCGTACAGGACGACGTTGTTTAAGATCGACAGGGTTTCCATCCCCCGCTGCCGGCCGATGGTCATCAGGGCACCGGATTCCATATCGGCGCCGACGATTCCCTTCCCTGACCAAAAGGCCTCGTGTTCAGCGTTATCGTCCATATAGAAACCATCATGGGACCGGATGATCCCGTAAACCGCCTGCGGTGCGTACTTATGCGCCAGGGACATTAAGCGGAACGAGGGCACCGCCGGGTAAATTTCCGGCACGTACTTTGGGGTGAGCCCGTCATCACGGACGACCCCCTCGCCGATAATCAGCTCCCCCAGGCCGATGCCGCTTTGCATCGCCCCGGCCGAACCAACTCGGATGACCTTCTTGACGTTGACGTTATGGAGCTCTTCGACCCCGACCCCGGCGGACGGGGCGCCGATGCCTGTTGACATTACCAGGATGCGTTTACCCTGGTAGGTCCCCAGGATGGACTTGTACTCCCGGTTGAAAGCCCATCCCTGGACGTCATCCAATAGCGGGGCCGCCTTATCCACCCGGGCGGGGTCACCGACGATGATGGCGCTGTCGGTCCCAATTGCACTGGTAAGCTGGGTGTGTGGCTGTTGTTCTTCTGTCATGGTAGCTAATCCTCCGTTTCCACGATTTTGCGTAGGGTTTGATAATCGGTGATTTTGATGGTGGCGTGGTCGATCTTAATAACGTCAAGGTCGGCCAGCCGCTTGAGCACCCGGTTGATGTTCCGGTAAGAAGTATCTACCTCATAGGTGATGCGTTCCCGGGTAATTGGCACACGGTCTGCAGCACAATTGAGCAGGAAGAAACCAATTTGCTGTAAAGCGGAGTGCATACTGTACCGTTCCATCCGCTTGGTCAGGTGGTAGATTTGCTCCGAAAGGTTGCTGATCAGCTGGTCGGCGAAGCGGTGGTCCGTTTGTGACCATTCGACGAAATCAGCATTACGGATTGCCAGCACCGTAATTGGTGAAATGTTGATGATCGAGGCGCTGTACGGCCGGTTGATAATGGCTTCCTGTTCACCCAAAAACATCCCCGCGTCGTAGACATCCAGCACGACCTGCTTCCCACTGGGTGAATTAAGGAAAACCTTGACCCGGCCCTTGACTAGCAAGTAGGTAAATTGGTATTGCTCACCCTGTTGCAGGAGAAACTGCTTGGTATCAAAATGTTGAACTTGCATTCGTTCAACGATGCCCAGCGGCGCTGTTTTGACAAGTTGGCGAACACGCTGGTTAGAGTTGATTGCTGCATCCACTTCATTAATGTTCAAGAGTATCACCCTCACTCTATGGAATTATTATAGTTGGTAGCGCTTACGGTTGACTATGTCACCTGTCCCTTAATATACACGAAATTCGCGGTTTTTGTTTATTAAGGGACAGAAATTGGGGACATTTGTCCCGACTAGTCAAAAACGTCCCCGTGTTGTTGGGGACACGAGGACGTTTAAGTATATATTAATTTTGTTTGCGCTTAGTACCAACTACCACTAGGGTTAATAGACCGCTGATTCCCAGGACGGTTAGCATGGGTGCATACTGGTTGCCGGTTTGGGGAAGCACTGGTTGCAAATCACCAGCCTGCCCCGCTTGGGGATTGCTGGCTGGTACTAGCCGACCGGTTGCGTGGCTGCTTAACAGATTATTGCTTGTCGACACCAGTTGCTCGCCTGGCAAGGCAGTTTGTGCGGCGTTGCCCGCCTGCTTTGGCGGCAGGACCTGTGCCCGGTAGTCATTGAGGAAGTGGAATTGGTGGTGGTCCTCAAATATTTTTCCAAGTGCTAAGAGAAGCAGGTCGCTGCCGGGGGCGCCCTCTAACTGGATTCCAAGTGGCAGACCGGCTGCGCTGACGTAGATTGGCAAACTCAGTGCCGGCTCTCCTGCTACGTTGGCGAGCTGGGTAAAGGGCGTTTTACTCAGGCCGTGAAGCCAGGACGCGTAAATCAGCTTCATTTGGTCCTTAAAGCCCAGTTTTTTTATCTGCAGTAATTTTGCCACATCCGCTGGCAGAAAGGCAGGATCGCTGTTCAGCGGAGCGGTCGTGGCGGTTGTCGGGGTTAAGTAGATGGGGTACTGCTGGTGGAAGGCAGTCATCTGCTGGTGGACGGTAGCCAACGCCTCCTGGTACTGCTGACGGGCAGTTTGCGGTGCCTTGCGGCTGGCTTCATACAGGGCGTAGGTCATTGGACTAACCAGCCCGGCTTTGACATCCTCAGCAGTCAAGTTGCGGTGGTACTTCTGCTGAAATAGGAAGTTAGCAACAGAGCCATCGCTCAGCGCCCCCAGGTAGTAGTTTTGCATCAGTTTAACCCCATCGACGGGACTATCCTGTTCGACTACATCAAAGCCCTGCGCGCGCAAGAATTGGACGGCATTCAGCACCGCGGTCCGGGCATCCTGACTAACCGGGGTCCCTACTGGCGAAACCAGGGAATAAGCAATTTTGAGTGAACGCAGGTCTTGGGGAAGCTCCTTCAAGGTCCCAGCCTGTTTGGGATTTAAGAGACCCTTTAAGAGGGTCACCGTGTCGTTAATGTCCCGTGTCTCCGCAAAGTTGACCACGGATGGCGTTGTTGAATCGCCAATGATCAATCCCTGGGTTGGCTTGAGGCCGATTACCCCCGACCATGAAGCAGGAATCCGTAGTGAGCCCCCGGCGTCGTTTCCGGTCGCGATGGGAACAATGCCCGCGGCAACGCTTGCGGCTGCCCCACCAGAGGACCCGCCGGGATTGCGGTCCAAACTCCACGGGTTATGCGCGGGGCCATAGAGGTTGGAGTTAGTAACGTTGATTAACCCTAGTTCGGGATAGTTAGTCTGTCCGAGAATAATAAAGCCGAGGTCCTTTAATCGTTGGACGAAATTTTTAGTATAGTGTGACTGAACACCCTGCTCGTAAGGCAAGCCATTCGTGTTGGGATAGCCCTTGTATGGCTGACCAATCCCTTTGATGAGGAGCGGAACCCCATAGAAAGGCTGCTCATTGTGCCCCGCCTTTTGTAGGTCTTGCAATTGCTGGTTAGCATCGGCTGGATTTGTGTAGATGACGTTATTTAGCTGGCGGTTCTGCTGGTCGATCTGACGGTAGGTATCGTTAATCAGGTCCTGGTCATTGATTTTGCCATCCCGAACCTGCTGGGCAAGTGCTCCGGCGGATTGGTTGCCGGCTGGCTGCCCAGCTTCGGCCAGACCAGTACCCGCCGAAGTGCCGGCGTTCCCTTGCTGCCCGGTTTGACTAGCATTACTGCTGGCTCCCTGATTAGTAGCTTGAACAGTAGTTGGTTGACCGCCAGCCGGTAGCTGGTCAGCTAATGCCGGTGCCGCAATACTGAGGTTTCCCGCCAGCAGGATCGCGGTTGCTAACGTACTCCACTTTCTACGATGAACATTCAAGATTGACTCACTCCTCCTGTAAAAACTACCGTAATTATATAAACAATTGTGACCGCTTACAACTAATAACTATTGTCTATTAGTGAGCAAGCCAGAATCTGCCAATTAGGGGCCGCTCGTTTTGCGGTATAATGGGAGTATTAATTTTACGGAACGGAGAATGAATAAGTGCGGTACCTATTTTTGATTAACCCCCATTCTGGTAGCGGTAAGGGGCTGGCGGCCTGGCAAAAAGTTCACCGCTACCTGGCCGGCCAGCAAGTTGACTATCAAACTGTTGTTAGCAAGTATCCCGGCCACCCGCGTGAACTGGCGGCTGCTTGCGCCGACTGCCGGCCCAGGGGTGACTGCTTGGTGGTAATTGGCGGGGATGGGACCCTCCATGAAGCCTTGACTGGATTAATAATGTCGGGCAGCCGACCGTGTCCGATTGCTTATATTCCAGCTGGCACTGGCAACGATTTTGCCCGAGGTTACCGCATTTCTACGGACCCACTTGAAGCCTTGCGGCAAATTTTAAATAATCGCCGGTCCCACCCGATCAACGTGGGCCGTTACCGGGAGCTTAGTACAGGACAAACCGGGATTTTTCTCAATAATTTTGGGATTGGGTTCGACGCCGCCATTGTGCACGCAACGAACCATTCGCGAGCAAAAGAGTGGCTAAACCACCACCATCTCGGCACTTTTGCTTACGTTTCCAAGGCGCTGCACGCCCTCTTCACCCAGCCGGCATTCACGGTCCGGGTAGCCGACGGCGGAAAAGAAGTCGTCTTTCCCCGGGGCTTCCTGCTGATTGCCAGTAACCACCCCTACATTGGTGGTGGGATCTGTGTGGCGCCGGACCAGCGAATCACTGAACGGCAATTGGAACTAGTAGTGGTGGAAAAACGGGGCTGGCTTTCCCTGCTGGGCGCGATGCTGGCCTTTGCCTGCGGGCGAATCACGACGTCTTCGGCCGCTCACGTCTTTCGTGGAGAACAGCTCCGCTACCGTATTCAGTCGGCCCAGTACGGACAGGTTGACGGCGAGGAACCAGGTCGACGGGCTTTTGACTTGGAGCTTGCTTGTCAGGAATACCCGGTGTGGCAGGAGCCGTTAGCGAAATAGGAGTGAGCTGAGAGTTGGTTACGATTTCACCTTTCGCCGCGCAGTTAGTCTTTAGAGAGGACAAATAGAGGCCTAAAGATCGGCAATGCCGGACTCTAGGCCTCATTTATGTGTGCCGCGTTATTCGATTTTTAACCAGAATTATTGGAAGAACTCCCTGGCCAATTGCTGGTAGAAACGGCTCGCCTGGTAAAAGGCCGTCAAATCCACATATTCGTCGGTCTGGTGCTTGCTATCGTTGCCGGGACCAATGAGGGCAATGTCGAAGTTTCCCCTGGCATGCAGAAATTCGGAGCCGTCGCTAGCGCTGGTTTGTCCCGTCGGCCGGATGGGGCTGGCCAATAGTTCTTCGTGGACCTTCCCAATCAGCTTAACCAGGGCCGAATCCTTGCTGCCCGGCATGGCCTCCTCGGGGTAGGAAAACTGCAGCTTGAGCTGGTAGTGTGGTTGCTGATTCAGGCGGTCAACCAGCTGGTTTAAAGCGTCAAAGACGACCTGGTTCGGGTATTCGGGAATCGTTCGGATATTTCCCTTGACCACCGCTCGCGCCGGAACACTGTTGATTTGCTGGCCCCCTTGAAAAACGCTCTGAACATGGGTTAGTTTGCCGAGGATCGGGTTAACCCGGTTGAAGGATGCCATTAATGGCCGAACCTGGCTGGCAAAGTCAACCAGCTGGTCAACCGCATTAATCCCGTTCTCTGGCTGGGAGCTGTGGGCCTGCTTGCCGAGCGCAGTGACACTGTAATCAATCACTCCCTTGGCAGTATAGCCGACTTCGCTGAGGCCGTTCGTCGGCTCCCCGATAATGAGGCCGGCTAAGTCGTCAGCGTAGCCGGCCTTGGTCAACTGGGCTGCCCCGTATTCCCCGGTTTCCTCCCCGACCGTTGCGAAGAGCCGGATTCGGCCGGGGATTGAGTCGGTGGCGAGCATATCGAGCATCATGACCAGCATGGCAGCAAGGCCACTCTTCATGTCGCTGGCTCCCCGCCCATATAGCCGCCCATTGCGGATGGTGGCGACGAAGGGATCGCTGGTCCATTGGTCAGGATTATCGGTAGCGACGACGTCTTCGTGACCACAGAAACCCAGCGTTCGCTTGCCTTCCCCAATGGTTACGACTAGGTTGTCACGGCCGGGCGCAAAGGGAACCCGGTCGATTTGGACCCGGTCGCCATAGGGTTGAAAGAGCGACTCAATCAAGTCGGCCACCCGGGCTTCGTTGCCGTTGACGCTGTTAATTGAAATTAGCTTTGCTAGAATGGCAACTTGCGCTTCTTGTTTCATCAGGACAAATCCTCCTTAATGTTTACCTTTTAATCCACCCCTTCGCATGGAACCGACGGTCAACACGAACATGGTCGTTCCCCTGGTCCTGCTCCGTTAGCTAAAGTGCAGGACGGTGCTCAAGGGAACCCGCTGGGAGTGGTAGTGATTGATCGGCTGGTCCGCAGGATAGCCGAGGGAGACGCCAATAATAATTCGTTCATCAGCCGGTATGTTTAATAGCCGGTGGAGGATTCGCGGGAAGCGGACACTGTTGTAGGTTGGAATCGAAGCTATGCCCCGGTTAGCGGCAGCCAGCATCAGGGTTTGGGCGAAGGCCCCGGCATCAAAGATTGACCAGTCCGGAGCGGCCTGCGGAACCGTCACGTAGAGAATTACCGGCGAATTGTACAGCTCAGCGCTCGCCGTAGTCATTGCGGCGTGGGCCTCGTCGAAATCCGGGAAGTGGTGGACAATCCCGTGCCGCCACTGCTTCATGTTAGCCTGGGTGCGTGGTGCCCACTCTTTCCTGCTCATTACCGGCAGGTCGGGCTGGCTGGCCTGCCCTGTTTGGTCGGCCTTGCGGTATGCGTCCTTGATCTTTTGCAGGACCGTCCCCCGGGCACAGTAGACTTGCCAAGGCTGTGAGTTGACCCAGGAAGGGGTGCGTTGGGCGACGGTGACGATTTCTTTGATTATATCCGTTGCGACCGGCTGGCTGGTAAACTGCCGGACTGAGTGTCGTTTATTGACGACTTTGGTAAAATCCATGGTGGAAAATCCCCCTTACTTAAATTAAAACAATCCCTTGACGAGGAAGAACACGATCGGAACCAGCAGTGCCGGTAAAAAGTTCAGTGTTTTGATGTCCCGCAATTTCAACAAGGTAATGCCGGTGGTGGCAATCAAAAAGCCCCCGACAATCGAGATTTCGGTAATCAGCTCGTTGCTAAAGAAATCAGCCGACAGGAACTTGGCGACCAGGAAGATCCCGCCCTGCCAGCAAAAGAGTATCGGTGCACAGGCGAGCATTCCCCAGCCGAAACTAGCACCGAAGACGATGGCGGTCACAAAATCGAGCATGGCGTTGGTGTAGAGCATCGTCTGGTCGCCTTTTACTGCCGCCATTACCGGCCCGACAATTGATAAGGCACCGATGCAGTACAGGAGCAATGCCGTTGCAATCCCCTTGGCAAGCTGGGAGCGGCCGCCGCAACGCTTAATCAGTCGGTCATAGTGGTCATCAATCCGCCACCAGGTGCCAAGGACGGCCCCCACCGCCAGACTGACGATAAACAGCACGGGATAATTGCTTCTGGGCATATTAAGGATTGCGTTTTCCAGGCCGATCCCGAGCGCGGCTAACCCCATGGCTGCAAAGAGCACTTCCTGGTATTTTTCCTTAATGCCGCCCTTAATCACGCAACCAGCAAGGGTCCCGATTAGCACCGCCAAAAAATTAACAATGGTGCCTACCATTGCGTTCATCCTCCCTATTCAAAAGCTAGCGTATCCAGATTGGAATACACTACCAGTTTAAATTAGTTTAGGTAAATTCGCCAGTGGAAAAGCCCGGACAGTCATACATAATAAACAGCCTTCCGAGGACGGCAGAGTCGAACTCGGAAGGCTGCGTAACGCTTTTGCAATTGTAGTGGTAAGCTGCTTAATCATGCTTGCGCTTGCCTAAGCCGAAAGCACCAAGCATCGTGCCCAGTGACAAGAAGGCCAGGCCAAGGGCAGTTGAGCTCTGCTGACTTCCGGTCTGCGGCAACTGCTTTGTCGGTGCTTGGCTGCCTGCCAGCCCAGCTTGTAGGCCGGTGCTGTCGCTAAGGTTTGCCTTAACCGAACTCCCCTGGCTGCCCGTTGCTGGAACCGGAATTGCCAGGTACTTGACCGTTAACTCAATGTCAGCAGAATCCGGCTGGATTTCTTGCTCGGGGATCTCGTCACGGTCGGCAGTGTAGCCGCTAATTTCCGGGCTGCTGACGGCGCTGAACGCAGGAACCAGGTTCCAGGGACCGTAGCTGATTTGGCCCGTGACCTCATCGACGGTGCCAATTCGACTAAATGTCCGCTTTGCCAGGTAATCCCCACTGGCAGTCTGTCCCTGCTGGGGACCATTTCCGTAGACGTAATGAATCATTTCGCTTACCGTCCGCTGGTCCGTAACCTGGTGACTACCGTGAACCAGGTGGACAACAAAGGCCTGGTCCTGGGAATCGTTGCGATCGTAGTAGCCAAAGTCAATCCCTTGGTAATCATCGGCGTTGCTGGTCAATGTCACCGGCTGCTTGCTGTCGGTGTTATCAACGGCCTTGACAAACCGGTAGCCCTGCTTAATTAACTGCTGGTACAAGGCATCGCCATTAGCAAAGGCGATTTTGCCGTTAGAAACTCCTTTTGCCAAATCCTGCATCTCAGGGATTACCGTGCCGGTAGTATCATCATAGAAACTCAGACCAGCAGTTTGCGAATTCGGTGTATAGGTTACGGTAACGTGGACGTTTGGACTGGTCGCAGTGACGCTGGTGGCCTTAACGTTGGTCCCGTCAGCCTGGCTGGTGGATTCAACGGTTGCCACGTGGTAGCCGGCAATCGTCGGGGACGTAATTGCGGGAAGCGTCTGAGCCTGCTTTCCGCTTGGCTGGCCATCTTCCACCGCAAACCAGGTTAAGTCGTTAGCAAGTAGCGGTTGACCATCGGCGCCGACCAGTTCGTTCCCCTGGTTATCCACTTTGACCAGGGCGGGCTGCCCCTGCTGGGCCTTCGTCAATACCAGGTCAATGTGACCAGTGCCGGTAAACCGTGCCGTTTGAATTGGGTTAGTGGTTTTACCATTCCCCTGCGTCGCGAAGAAGTCCTGAACCTCCTGGTCATGGTTGCTCCCGTCACTGAAGCGGTAAACAACGTCCCGCTGGACGGTTTTATCGGTGACGATTCCCGTGAACGGGTGCTCGTGGTCGACTGGTACAAGGGTATGCTTAAGGTGGACAATGAAGGTTTGACTAGGCAGCCCGTTATCAGCAACGCTATCGTACTGACCGAAGTCGTAGTCGGCAAAAGCTCCTCCCGGCTGGCTCCCCTTCGTCGGGTCAGTGCCGGCCTGGGTGCCAACGTAGGTATAGCCGCCCTTCGTATTATCGGTCAATTGCTGGTAGGTGTCCGTGACCTGGCTTCCAAAGGCAATCTTACCGTTGGTATAGCCATTAGCTTGGAATTCGCCCACCCCGGGGATGTATTGTCCGGTAGTATCATCGTAGAATTTGAGCTGGGCAGCCTGGGGATCAGCTGTGTAGTAAACGGTCTTTTCAAGCTCCTGGCTTTCCGGTGTTGCTTGGATCCCGCTGACCTGTGCCTGGTCAGGAGTGTAGCCCTTGATTGTCGTCGGACTGGTGACACTAGCAAAGGTTTGACTGCTTGGCGTCCAAGCCGACACGGTTGAAGTCCCGGTAACTAGGTCCGTAGTCTTCGTCCGCTGGAAGCTGGCCGCGGCCGGGGACTGGTCATCATAAATCTGGTGGCCCTGCAGGCTCCCCGTGTTCGCACCGTATTGGTAGTGAACGGTTAGGTGAACCGTGCGCTTTTCCGTCTCTTGACTGGTCTGGTGGACCAGGTGAATGGTAAAGTCCTGCAGGTTGCCGCTGATGGCGTCATAGTTGCCGAAGACCGTGGACCAATCCGCACTGCCATTGCTGAGCTGCTTGTTATTGGTATCATCATTGACGCTTGCCACCTGGTAATGCCGTTCGTTGACCAGGTTCTCAATTGTCTGCGCCAGGTTGGCAAAGGTAATGGAGGTGTCCTGTTCGCCCTTTGCAACCGGCAGCACGGGCAGGTTAACTGTGTTGGCCGGGTCAGTATCATCAACCAGTTTAAGGCGGGCCTGCTGTTGTTCCGTTGCCAGGTCATATACCAAGGTATCGCCATCAAAGTAGTATTGGGCAAGCTGGCCAAGGGCGGCGGAACCATTCTCAGCGCCGTTGGCATAGTCGCCGTGCTGCAAGTTAATCACTGCTTGGGGCTCGTTGGCATTAATGAGCTGGTACCGCGGGCTGATTTGACCGGCCTGTTGTGCTTTGGTCAGTGCAGCACTGACCTGGCCCGCACTCAGGTTTAACCGGTCTTGGTTGTCGGTCAAGGTTTGGGTTAAGCTGGGAGCGTCAACGTAGTGGTCGCCGCTGGCGTCGTGATAGTGGAACTGGACCTTCACCACGGACTTTCCAGTCACCGTGATTTGCGAAGCACCGGTTGCAGCGGAGTTGACGATAAACGGCTTGAGCTCGTCATTCCCTTCGGTCCAAGTAACAGAATGCAGTTCGCCCGTTTTACCCGCATCGGTTGCTAAGGTTGGGTCAATTCCCGCCAGGACTACCCGGTAGTCGCTACCCTGCGGAACGTTCGGCAGGGTGACAAGTACCGAACGGGTTTGCGCATTGTAGCCGTCGGTATAGTTGGCAGTCGTTGGATTATTGAGGTCGCTAGGCGTATTAGAATAAGAGATTACGGCGCCAGCGACCAGTTGTCCCGTCGCCAGGTCGATGACTTGCGCTGGTGCGGTCAGTTGGAAAGTAAAACTTTGCGAATTGTCGCTGCTGTGCGGCAGGTTGATTGCAAAGCGAACGTTCGTTAGGTCGCGATTACTATGGTTGCCCAGCGTTGCTGCATAGGTCATCTCGCTACTTCCCTTATCATCAGCGTTCCCTTGGATTTGTAAGCCATAGTCGAGGTTTCCCTGGGCAGTTTCAATGGTGCTCGTCCCCTGACCGACCTGAGTTGTCCAGGTCCCACTACCAATTTTAACCGCGGTGGAATTGTTTTCTACGAAGGGCAGCTCAGCATTAGTGACGGTTGGCAGTTCCTTCCCACTGAAATCCATGATTTTGGCATTATTGGCCATAACGTAAACGGACCAGGGTTGGGTACTGTTCCCGACGTCGGGAAGGTTGGTCAGGTTCAGGCGGTCGTCATTCTCCCCTTTAATTTGGATCCCGGTATAGTCTAGCTTGACAATCGTCCGTCCATCAGCGTGGAAGACGGTTACCTGAGGCTTGCTGGCGCCGGCGCGGAGCGAGGCTGTCAAAAGCGCTGCGGTACTGGTGGCGTTGTTGGGGAGAACAATATAGAAAACGGGATCCTTGGCTTTGCGGGCATACCAATCACTGATTGAAATGGCTCCCCCATTTGCTCCAGGATTGTGATTGTAGTTGCTAGCGGAAACCGAAAACATTAGCTGGTCCTTGGCAGTTGCTACTACAACCTGGTCAGCTGAACGATCAACGGTCCCAACGGTTCCATCAACGCCGGCGTAAAGCTTGGAAATGAGGTGATCGCCAACTTGAACGGCGCTTCCGTTGCTATACTTGTCGGCAACGTAGCCCTTTAGCTTAAATACCCCGACGATACCATTTTGGGACCAGATGAAGCCGTAAGAATGCGGCTCGCCAACGGGGAGCTGCGACAGGGTCAGCTCAATTTGACTGATGGCGCCAAGTTTGCTGAGGTCGATGGAGCCCCCATTGGCGACCGTCCCCGTTTGGGTTTGTCCGTTCCGGAGTGTAATGAGGTAATCAACCGTCCCTAAACCAGTGATGGTCGGTAAATCAAAACTCGTGGTCGTAACTCCATCAGGAACGGTGATGCGGAGGTGGACGTTGTTGAGTGGGGTTGGCGCAATGTTTTCAATTGCGTAGTTATACAGACTTAAAATATCATGGCTGCTGGTCTGGGGAATTTCGTGGTCATAACTGACGTTATCGGTGGTTTTTTTAGCATAAGCACCACCAATGTCAGTTTGGAGCAGCTCGCCGACTGGCTTGTTACTGTCAGTCCCCCAAATAATTTCCTGAAAGATCCCGGCAGTTGCCGTTAATGGCTGGGCGGCCCCAACATCCTGACTGATGGTGATCGGACTGGACCCCGCAACCGTGGTGTCCGCTTTAGGCGCTGTCATTTGGAAGTGGCCGGTAATTGCCACATTTTTTAGGTCCGTTCCAGGAGCAATGACAATTGTTACCGGACGGCCGATCCCATCTTGACTAATCGTAACCCCAGCCGGGTTATTTTCCTTACTCTTGGCCGTATTAAGGACAAAAGAAGCTGGTGTGGGAACGACAATGGTAGTTTGGTGGTTAATCTTAGAAAGCAGGTCGTTGTCACTTTGGTTTGTGACCCCCGTCCGTTCACCCAGGTTCAGCGTCCAGGTATAGTCGTTATCTACGGCCAGTTTCTTCGTCGCGTTCGGGTCTGGGAAAGTCCGCTGCCAGCTCGGCGCCAGAGATGGTGTGATGATCTGTTCAAAGGCTAATGTCTTGATCAGTTCATCGTTGCGGAAGATGGTAATCTGCTTAGTGCTTGTACCGGCATTGAATAGTTTCGCGGTCGTCAAGTTATATTTACTATAATTACCGTCGAACAGGAATGCGATATCCTGGGAAAGCGTTACCGAGGAGGTCAGCTTGTAGTCGACGTCAACGGAATAATCAGCATTTTGCTTTACCGTCATCTGGCCATAGTTGCTTGGCATTGCGACAGGGTTCGGCAGGTACGCCCCACCCTCAATGTGGATCCGGTAGTCATCGCCGGCCTGATTATTGGCAACCTTAATGCTTAACGAGACGTTCTTGTTCTGGCTAGGGTTCAGTTCCGAACCGTTCAGGCGGAAGTCCTCTTCCCGGTTAGCATTGCTTGCTGTCTGCGTAGCGGTTACGGGTTGCGAACTTGTAGAAAGCGGCACACTGCCTGCGGTTAAGTGGCTTCCGCTATTGGGAGCGTTTTGCTCCGCACCCGCCGTTCCCTGGTCTGGTTGCACTGTATCCGCAGAAGCAGCTTCACTAATTCCCAAATATAAACTAGTGCTTAGCAAAACTGAAGCTAGGCCAACGCTGAGCTTGCGCAAGCCGTAGTGCGGCGTTTGTTCTGCCATGTGCTGCTGGCGGTATGCTTGATTCTTTTTTGAAACCATGAGTATGTTAACCTCCGATAGTGTAGATAAGACTGCTGACCTGGTCAGGGCTAGTTACATTAAGGAAAGCGTCCCCCTAATACAAAAAGTATTTTACTAGAATTTCGCCTAAAGAAAAAGTACTTGTAAGCCCGCAAGTTGGCTTATTGACGGGGAAATTGGAATTTCAAAAGCGGCAATTAGTCGATTCACTTATCGTGCTATTACCACCTTTCTTGCTAAAAGCGCACTATTTTAAGAATATTTTGCTTATTTAGGTTGTTTTGACTTGATATTATTTTTAATAATCATATAATAAATGGTGTTAGGTAGTTTATGGATTTGCTACTTAACTCCCCCAGAATCTAAATAATACTCTTTCCTAGAAACCATTTGAGTGTTACTTAGTGTGAGACCTCCCTATCTCACAAAAAAAGGCATCGGTTCTTTCCGCCGATGTCTTTTTTATTTTACTATTGATTATTTGTCTGGCTACTGGTGTTGGCAGTGCCGGGGGTGCTAGCAGCCGCAGCTGGGTTGGCACTCCCCCGCCTGATGTTGCTGGTTTCAGTAGTAGTGTTGCTGTTGACAACTACTTGCCTAGTGCTGGACTGGCTTGCTGGGGCCGGGGTAGAAGTAACCGTGGCTGTTTTCGCTTGGCGAACAATCAGGTCTTTAACGGTTTCTTTGCCATTGCGCCGTGCGACTACCTGGTACGGGCCCGCCGCGTCTAAAGTAATCACTTTGGTGGTGGTTCCATGACCCTTGGCAACCGTAAAACTATCGTAGGCGTGGCCGGTATTGCGGCCCTTAATGATCACTGTGCTACCACGAGATACCGTGATTTTGAGGTTAACCTGCCCATTGCCATCCATTGTGACGTCTGGGGTAAAGTCCAGCTGGATGGCCTGGTCAGCTGACCGTACTGGCGTTGAGCTGGAGGCAGCTTTTACTGGTTGGGTGGGCTTAGCGGCCGCCCGGTGACTGTTGATGCCGGTATAGACTGCTCCGCCAACGCCGACCAGGAACACGAGCAATACTAGCCAATTGAAGAAAATTACGCCCTTGCTAAGCTCATTATTACCTTTTTTAGTTCGGTGAACTTGACGGATGAATTGAATGATTAAGATAATCAGGGCAACCGCTGCACTAATGATAAAAATACTCATATGAACTCCTAATTATTGTTTTGTTCGTTGAAGGGATCCCAGCTGTATTTCGCCCGGGGGCCACCGATGTACTTCGGCCGTGACCGCAGGTAAGTGGTGTGGGCGTTGCCAATTTCGGTAACTGAAGTTCGGACGGGAACTTGGACGAACTTAACGTGCATTCCAATCGAGGTGTCACCAATATCCATCCCCGCCTCTGCCTGGATGTGCTCGACTTCAACCGGATCGTCCATGTTTTCAAAGGCTGCGATTTGACCAGCCCCGCCGGCATGGATTTGCGGGTAGACCATCACAATTTCTAGTCCCCGCTCTTTTGCTACCGTACGTTCAACGACCAGCGCCCGGTTGAGGTGTTGGCACCCCTGGACTGCGAGGTGGATTCCCAGTGGCTTGAGAACCTCAATAATCGTTTTGATGATTGCCCGGCCGATTTCGATGCTGGGAAACTTACCGATTTTTTTGCCTTGGACCTCACTGGTACTGAGCCCGACGACCAGGATGTCGCCCTTAGTGAGTTTGGCTTCTGCTAATAGTTCGGTCAGTCCTTGTTTAGTTTCTTTTTTAATTGTGTCAATATTCATAGTCATACTAAAGCCTCCCTTAGTTTCACTACCAGTTTAGCATTTTTTTCGGACTAGGTGGCCTTTTTTACAACTATTCTAGTTATCTGACCCCTAACAATTGAGGCCAAAAGGGTTATAATTAACTGTATTGAGCGCTCTTAGTGTAACTGGATAGCACATGAGATTTCGGTCCTCATGATCCGGGTTCAAGTCCCGGGGAGCGCATTTTGGAAGAATTATAGAAAAACACGAAAAACACCTAATCACTGTTATATCAGTCAATTAGGTGCTTTTTAGTGTTTAGAGAAATCTTACAGAATCACATAAAATAACAATAATGGTGCATGAATGGTGCACGATGAATAAAACCATGCACCATAGTTTTACTACAAATAAAAAAGACCCGGCAGACGCTTTCCACACGTCTCCGGGTCATAATAATCTCAAATTGGCAACAAAAAAAGGCCTCAATGTACGGAGACCCTCCCAGTAAGGCCGGCGCACTTATTTAGTACGCTTAATAACTATTATCGGTCCCTTACTGTAGCAAATGTACTATCATGTACTTGCAACATAATAATACCATCTCGCTAAGGTAAAATCAATGAAGTATGATTATTTAAAATTCTTAGTTTCTCATTTCGTACATAGTAAGAAGTCCATATACGGTTTGCTAATATATCACATGCCTGAATTAGATAGTCTTTTGACGAATCGCAATAGGTAACATCAACAAACAATTTACCATGCAAAATGGGCCTATAAAATGTACCGTAATTAAAGTTATTAATTCCCTTTGCTAGTTCTTCTTCGACAGAGTCTCCCAATCCGTAAATACCATTTGTCGCTGTATTTTGTTCGTCTACAAATATATGAATATGAATTTCCTCGTGATTGTCAATTTTACCTAATGATAATAGCTTTTTCACTTCTTCTTTAATAACTCTTTTTAATACGTAATCTTTATAACGATGTATAGAATTTTTGTCATTTAGTATGTATGATCGCAATTCTGAAATTCTAACCGCAACTGAAAACGAGTCATAGCCATGCATAACCTTATATAACTTATTTTTCTGCTTAGGTTTTAAACGGCATGCCTTTGCTTCCGCATGTAAATTAAGACCCTTTTTTATATTATCGGATAACGTCCGATACTTTCTATGAGCGTCTTCCCGATGCTCTTTACCTAAAAAACAGTAACCAGCATATATAAAATATTCATTTCTAGCATTCCTATGAAGAACACCAGAATCATCTACGTAAAAATATATGTTTTTCATCATCTAAACCCGTTTTTATTTTAATTATACCATGAAACAAAAAAAGACCCGGCACCTGCTTTCCACACAGGCCCGGGTCACGGTTAACTTTTGAAGGAGATTTTTTATCTCCATTCTTTTTTATTTTGCATTTAACAGCAGGGTCACATCCTGCTGACGACTTACACTAATGTCATGAGCCGCAAATGTTTGCTCCGTCTTACCGTCAAGGACTGGTATTTTGAAACGGGTCGAACCAGTAGTCAACATACTTGCCCTCACCGTGCTCTTCGTCAGAGTAGCGGGCAATAATCTGGAGCTTGTGGCCAACCAGGCTAGCATCGTAGTCAAAGGCGGCATTAAAGCCCGATTGCCCGGATCCATAGATTCCTGGTTGAGCCTTGGCCACGTCGGGACGGGCTGCAGGTTCAAACTTGACTCGTTGCAGTTCCCGGTTGGCAGCCGTGTCAAACAGAATGACGAAGCGGTATGGCTTGCCGATAGACAGGTCAGATGCAAACCAACCGGCCATGTGTAGCTGCTTGCCGAAGGACACGCTCATGCTATCCAGGTAAGCGGCCGACTTGGACAAGTCCGCCAGGCTTACGTAGTCAGTGGCGTTGCCTGCCGGGTCGTCCGTGTACCGGAAGTAGACCCGTAGCTTCTTGCCGGCCATGCCTGCCGTGTAGTCAAACTTGGCATTGAAGCCGGACTGACCGGCCCCCGAAATGTCTGGGAAAGCCTTAGCCACGTCTGGGCGTGGCGACAAGGCCATACTCTCCCGGGCAAACTCGTGCCCCGGGTCATCGGTAAGGATAACATAGTGATTAAACAGACAGTTATAAATAAGGATAGCACGTCCAAACGTGATCGACGTTAAAAGCTACTATTGGGGGAATATTTATTATGAAGTTAAAGAATGTTATTGCGCTTAGTTTATTAGGTATTTGCGGCGAGACAATTATTTCATCAGCTAATATTAGCTATGTTTATGCTACAAAGGACAAGTACGCAAGTATTAACAAAGAAATTACTGATACATTACAGCAAAATAAAGGTTGGGCTACCGGCAAACTAGATGAGAATGGCAGTTCAACTGATAGTGGTACTCCTAATGACGCTTTCAATTGGGCAAATTACATTACCAATATAAAATATACTGGTAAAACTAAAATTGAAATATCAGTAACAAATGATTTTAAATCGCTTGATTCTGATACTAAAAAAGATACTATTTCACAGGCTGAAAATAGTGCG
This sequence comes from Limosilactobacillus antri DSM 16041, assembly GCF_000160835.1. Lineage (GTDB taxonomy): Bacteria > Bacillota > Bacilli > Lactobacillales > Lactobacillaceae > Limosilactobacillus > Limosilactobacillus antri. The sequence goes on along the minus strand of NZ_GG700732.1, from coordinate 328,150 downwards.
GCGGCTATATTGCTTGACCACAAGAAAGTTAATGATGATGACCTCATCAAAGGCCTAAATGTGAAGATCCTATGTCACCATGTTCTTATCGGCACATCGACTGGTCACCACACATATAGTTTCCACTAAAAATAGCTTTCATTGTCCAAACACTGAAGACGTTAAAAGCTGGAATTAATTTCACTAAGTTAAATTAATAAACTTATAAGTGTTAATAATGCTTATCGTTCGGATTCTAAACCCGTCGATTTCGACTGGTTTACAGAAGTGAGGTAACATATGTTATTAAACAAACCAATGCTAAACAGTGCTCAACTTATTAAACATATGCAAGAAAAAGGTATCAAGTTTGAAATCATAAATACTAATGATGCCAAATACATGCTAGACAATATTAACTACTATTTTAAAGTCGCGTCTTACAGAGTTAACTTCCCTAAGGACAACAATGGAAAATATATCAATCTTGATTTTGCATATTTGACTGACCTTGCTTCTATTGATATGCAACTGCGAGACTACTTGCTTGATTTATCTCTTGATATTGAACACGGAATAAAAGTGTTGCTTTTACACCAAATGTCAGAAGACCCCAATGAAGATGGCTATCAAATTGTTCAGGAATTCAAGAAACAATTCCCAAAGCAATATGCTCATACTTTAGTTAACCTTAAAAATAACCGCTATGAGAAAGATATGTATTTGAAACATCACGAACATATCCCGGTTTGGATATTCATGGAAATTATTACTTTCGGTACTCTTTCTCAATTCGTAGACTTTTATTATTCTAAACATCCATATAAGAGAATCAGGCCCGTATACAATCATTTGAAATTCAGCAAAAACATTCGAAATGCATGTGCACATAGCAATCCGTTGTTGCTTAATCTTTTTTCTGAACGTGAATTTTTACCACACCCCTCTGGGCCAGTTAGATCAGCTGCTAGAGTAATTGGAGTCCCTAATAACTATCTGAATGACTTAAAAATTAATGATTTAGTTTCAACATTCTATTTGCATAAAATCATACAAAGCAAGAAAATGAGCGAACATCGTGTTCGGCAAGGCCATAGATTAATCGATCGATTCCACCGACATGAAGAGTGGTATGCAGATAATACACGATTAAATTCATTCTTTTCGGTCTTAAATACAATGATTGACTACTTAAATTAAATCCTGTATACTTGTAAACAAGGAAACAGCGGTACGGCCGTTGGCTGAACTAGGGAAATCAGTGATTTGCCGAAGTCAGTTTAGTAGAAAAGAGTCGATCATTAAGTTGGTCGGCTCTTTTCGTTTAAAACAAAAGCCTCCAGACAGCAGCAACCGTCCGGGGTCACGCGATCTCTTTAAAATATTTGGGACTACAACGCCCCTCCTCCCCCAGTTATAGGATGTCCACTTATCGTCTGGTATAATTATTAGCAACCACCTCTGATGGTTTAAATACTGAAATTTTGTTCAAGGAGTATTGTTGTAATGGATAATCAAAGTACTATGGCGTCGCAAAACGATGCTAGACAATTTAAGTTCTGCCAAAACTGTGGTGCCAAGATTGATGCCAACGCGGTAATTTGTCCGCATTGTGGTGTCGCGCTGCCAGCATTCACCCCCGCAAGTTCAGTGCCGGCCACTGCGAATGGTAAGAAGGGTTCCTACTGGTGGAGCGTTCTCGGCTTCTTCATCCCGGTTGCTGGCCTGGTTCTCTACATTGTTTGGCGCACCAGTGAACCCAAGAGTGCCAATGCAGCGGGCTTAGGTGCCTTGATTCACGTTGTATTGTGGACCGCTATTATAGCGTTCTTTTTTACGCTCGCTGTAATGACAGCATAAAGGCGACCAGTCCCTATCAATCTTTAAGGAGGGATAGCTATGCGTTATCGTTACGTTGCCGTGGATATTGACGGGACCCTGCTTGACGATCAGGACCGTTACGACCGGGCACGCCTTGCCAAAGATATTTGCGCCCTTCGTCGGCAAAACATCACCTTTTTAATCGCAAGCGGAAACAGCCTTGATGCCTTACAAACACGGTTCGGCAAGCTGGTCAATAACTTCGTGGCCGAAAACGGCGGGCGGGTCATGGTTGCCGGGCACGAAATTCGCGGAGTTGCCCATCAGCCGGCCACGATTGCTAAGCTGTTAGACTACATCCAGCAGCTTCCCCAGCCGGACCTTCTCTCCTTATCCGCCGCCAGTCAAACAATGATTCCGCAGAAATTTGCGGCGATGCCGGTCCCCTACTATCCGCACCACGCCTATTTTGAACGGCTGGCCGAAATTAGCGAGCCGGTTTATAACGTCAATGTTAACTGGTATCAGCATCAGCTGCCCTTAGCACAGATCCAACAGATTGTCCACACGATTAACCGGGCCTTCCCGGAAGTTAATGCCACGTACAGCGGCGCCTATGGCATTGACATTCTTCCCCGGGGCGTCAATAAGGCCCGGGGGTTAGCTACATTTGTCCGGCACACCGGCGGCAATATGAACCAAGTCGTTGCCGTTGGTGATACTTCCAATGACCTAGAAATGGTTTCGGCGGCTGGTCTCGGCCTTGCCATGAGGAACGCCAGCCCAGATTTGCAAGCCGTCGCGGATGCCGTTACGACCGCGGATAATAACCATAACGGCCTGCTAAGAGCAATTGAAGCCCACTTTTCTTTGTGACCAGGTTAAATAAAGGCTCTAAAGTCCCTGAAGTTCAAGGATTTTAGAGCCTTTATCATTATTTTC
>NZ_GG700732.1:314556-324396 GCF_000160835.1 Limosilactobacillus antri DSM 16041 | reverse complement strand
TTATTTTCTCCCAATATGCAGGGCTCCTGCGCCCCAGTTGAGTTTGGTATAGTGACGCTCGTGGAAACCGGCGGCCTGCATCATCTGCAACAGCTGGTTGGCTGAGACAAACCGCTGGGCGGTTGTTTGCAGGTACCGGTAATCCGCGGCCTTGCCACCGAAGAGCTGGGCTAAGTGCGGAAATAATCTGAAATAGGCCCGCCAACCAACCTTGACCAGCGGGTTGGTTGGCTGCGACATTTCTAAACAGGCAAATTGTCCGCCCGGCTTTAGGACCCGGAAAGCTTCGGCGAGCACTTGACCGGCATCTGGCACGTTGCGCAGGCCAAAACCGATCGTGACCACGCCAAAGCTGCCGTCCGGAAACGGGAGGTGCATCGCATCCGCCTGGACAAGCTCAACTTCCTTGCTTAGCCCGGCCTTGCGAATCTTTTGTTTCGCAATTGTTAGCATCGGCCGGTTGAAATCCAAGCCGACGGTCCGCCCGCTGGGGCCGGCCTGCTGGGCCAGTGCAATTGTCAGGTCCCCTGTTCCGCAGCAGAGGTCAAGGCAGTCCATTCCCGCCTTGAGCGTTAACTGGTCAAACAGCGCGGCCCGCCACCTTTTCTGCGTTCCCAGGCTGATAACGTTATTAAGCAGGTCGTACTTCCCCGCCACCCGGGAGAACATTTCATTGACTTCATTTTCAGAGTGATGATTGGTTAGTGTCATTTATCTCCGCTGTGCCAGTACGGAAACCCGGCTAATTGCCGAGCAGAAAAGGGACACAGCATTCCCTCCATGATAATCCTGCCGACCGGTCAGTGGAAGTCAGCAATTCTTGACGGTTAGGCGGTTGCTCCGTACTTGCCCTTCACAACCAGTCCGTCATTAAATATAGCACCGCCAGACTAGAAAAGCTATCAAGACCGTAATTCCGGCGCCTGATAGCTTTTTCGTCTTATTAGCGGTCGGCAACGACCAGGTAGGTACATTCAAGCGGCCCGTGAACGCCGACAACCAGCTCCATTTCAATATCACCGGAATTAGAAGGCCCGGAGATAAAGGTGATGGCCGAGGTAGTCAGCCCATCGGCAAAGCGGTGCTGGTACTTCTCAACCGCTTCTCTGGTCGACCGCACTAAACCGCTCTTAGGAACGATCGCCACGAACCGGGTCGGCAGGAAATTAAAGCCGCGTCCCTGAACTGGACTGTTAACGACGGTCACCGTTCCCGTAGAGGCAATCAGGTAGTCGGCCATCCCCACGGCTAAGTCCGCTTGGTTGGCGTATTCTTCGTTCGTCATCCGCCCGGCCTGTGGTGACCAGGTGTTGACCGTGGCCACGCCGGAATGCTGGTACCAGTCGCCCAGCCCATAATTATCCCATACTGCCTGGTCAACCCCGGGTAAGAGGAGGTTCTTGACGCCCTTTTCCGCCACTAGCTGCCGCAGGTAATCCGCGACTTGCGCGGCTGACTTTTCAACCACGGTAGCGTTAACTGATTTACTATTTTTAATGGCTTCCGCATAGAGATCTTCTGGATCTAGGTCCGCCAAGAGCTGGTCAGGCAGGTTATTCAATGGCTTAAAAGGATGGTCGGCCAGCTGGTGGCGTTTCCGTCCGCTAGCTTTTTGCAGCCGGTTTAAGAATTGTTCCCGGTTTTCTTTACTATTGGCTTGTTCTAAAAGACTACTCATCCGCTTGGCCTCCTTCCTTCTTTACAATTGGCGCGGGTTCCACCGGCTGGTGGTGCTTATACCAGTGGCGGAAGTTATTCTTGGCCTTTGGCGGCCGGGGCACGTCCCGGGTATCAATCCAACCGTGAATTAACTTCGGTGCCGCTTTCGGTACATAGTCGATCTTGCCGCCATCGTACATTGGCTCGACAGCATTTGGCCCGCCATCGGTAAAGAGCTTGGTTCCTGAATGCGCCATTTCCAGTGCCGAATCAAAGAGCGCTGGTGACCCGGTTCCCACACCAACCATCTTTAAAATCAGATTGGTCATTGAGTGGTCCATATGCTTATCGTCCATTTCGATAATCCGGTGCTCGCGGATCAGGTGCTGGAGCGGGATCTTAACCGGACAGGTTTCGCTGCAAGCCGCACAAAGCGAACAAGCATACGGCAACTCCTGGAACTGTTCGTAGCCGCCCAGGATTGGGGACAGAACCTCGCCCAGCGGGCCAGGGTAAATTGAACCGTAGGCCTTCCCGCCAATTTGCCGGTAGACCGGGCAGACGTTCATGCAGGCACCGCAGCGAATACACTGGAGGATCGGTTCAAATTCGGTCCCTAGCGCTTTAGAACGGCCGTCGTCGACGATTACGACCCAGAAGTCCTCGGGACCGTCCACTTCGCCCGCCTTTTGCTTTCCGGTAAAGGTACAGTAGGTAGTTAGCTTTTGGCCGACCGCGCTCCGGGCGAGCATATTGTCAAGCACTTCGGCTTCCTTCATTGACGGGACGATTCGTTCCATCCCCATTACGACGACCTGCGTCTTCGGAATCGCCATCGTTAAATCGGCGTTCCCTTCGTTGGTGTCCAGGTTAATCATCCCGTTATCGGCAATGGCAAAGTTACAACCGGTAATCCCGAAGTCAGCGCTCATGAAGTATTTCCGCAAGTAGCCGCGGACGAACCGGGCTTCGTGTTGGGGATCATTATCGCCATCATAGCCGAGTTTTTGGAACTCCTTTTGGATCTGGTCACGGTTCATACCCAGGGTTGGGAAAACGATGTGGGCCGGTTCCTCCCAGTTATCCTCTTGGAGAATAAATTCGGCCAGGTCGCTTTCTAGCAAGTTGACTCCCGGAATTGACAGCAGGGTCTTATCCAGGTCAATTTCGGTCGTGACCATCGACTTAGATTTAACGATTCTTTTGGCCTTTTTAGCAATCGCCAGCTCTTTGATGAACTGGTGCGCTTCGTCTTCGGTCTGGGCAAAGAAGACATGGCCCCCCTGCCGTTCGACGTTCCCGGCGAATTCTTCCAAGTAGTCCGGCAGGTATTTGAGAACGTGCTGGCGAATCTGTTCAGCTAAATCACGCCATTCATTCCAGTGGCCGAGTTCACGCCGGGATGCAGTCCGCTTCACGAACTGAGCATCCTGGGCCTTGGCAACCGCGTCCCGCATGAACTGGTCTGACTCTGCCTCTTTTACCCGTTGCTTGAAGGGTTGGTTACTCGTTGCAATTCCCATCTAAAACACCCCTTCCCCATTGGCTGGAACAACCGCTTCGTGAGTATCCTTTAAATATTTGATCCGACTGGGGTCAACATCGTGGTTGAGCACTTCAGCGATGTGCATTACCTTAATGTGCTGCCCGTTCCGGTTCATGTAGCCGGCAATGTTCATCAGGCAAGAGGTTTCCATCCCCACCAGGATATCCGCCTTGGTCGCCATGATGTTCTTGGCCTTGTCCGCAACCATCGCCGTGGAGAGTTCCGGTTCCTTTGCAGAGAAGGTCCCGCCAAAGCCGCAACACAGTTGAACATTGTGCAGCGGGATCCGCTTAATCCCCTTAACGTGGTCCAGGAGAACAAACGGTGCCGTGCGTTCACCGAGCAGGCGGGTCATGTGGCAGGAACGGTGAACCGTAATGGTCGCGTCCAGCTCAGCCCCGCAGTCGACAACCCCGAGCACCCGATAAATGAATTGGCTGAATTCATAGATCTTGTCAGCAAGCGCAGCCGCACGGGGACCGTACACCGGATCATCTTTTAAGATGTCCTTATATTCCTTAATCATAAACACGCATGAACCGGTAGGCCCGACGATATAATCCGCGTCGATACTCAGCAGCGCGTCAATTTCGTTTTTAAATGTTTTCATTGAACCTTTGGCATAACCGCTGTTATAAGTTGGCTGCCCGCAACAAACTTGTTTCTCCGGCAAAAAAGTTTGACAGCCGAGGCGTTCTAAGACCTCGACCATCGACTTGCCAACGTTTGGAAAGAGCAGATCAACTAAGCATGAAGAAAAAATACATACTCGTGGTTGATTATCCATAATAAAGCACCCAGCTAAGTTTCCTAGTTGAGCTTCCTCCCTTCATCATCTATCACTATATTAGTCTTTCTAATATTGTAAGCGTTTCAACCAAAACTGTCAATTTATTGATTACCACCGTAATATAAAAAGGATTATGAGCATGTCATAATCCCCTTGTTCGTTTAGTAGACGCTGCCTTCATAGAAGTTGTAGCTGGGCTGGTTAAAGTTGAACTTGGCGAGGTCGGACATCTTAATGAAGTTGTCCGCAATTCCCCAGGTCATTAGGTTGATCGGCTTACCGAAGTCTTCATCAGGGGTAACCACGGTAATGTACTTGCCCAGCGCATTCGCCATCCCCAACTCGACGCCCATACCGACATCCTCTTCCTCAGGGATATAGACGGCAAGGACCATGTCGGTTGTAGATACACCGACCCGGTCGCCATTATATGTTGCCGTTGCCCATTCCCGGTCTTTCAGCAGCTCCGGATGTTCATCGACCCGGAGGCCCTTGTACTGGTGCTGGAGGGGAACGTAGGAATTTTCCAAGTCAATCGTCGGGTTAGCTTCGATCGCCTTCATGGCATCTTGGTAGGCCCGGTTTTGCTTGTCGGTAAACCAGCCAGCACAGAAATAAACGGTTTTGCTCTTGCTCATAAAATAGTTCTTCCTTTCGAGATGGGTACTTAACGCTCTAAAGCGTCTAGCGTCTGTTTGATAATCTGTTTGGCAGCTGCAGCGACTGACAGTTCGTGAGCAGCTGCATAGGTCCGCAGCTTTTGGTAGGTTACCAGGTCATCGGCACCCCGCCAGATTAGGCCGGTCACCTGACCATGCTCCTTTTTCATTTGGCATCATCCTTTCCCCATAATTGGTGTGCAATGTAGCGAAAGATTGTCTTGCGGGCGTGCAATTGACTGTGGGTGGTATTGGGGTAGATCCGCTGCTGGTAGCTAATCGTTGGGTGATCCTTGACCAGCGAGCGCAGCATTTCCGCCTGCACCACCGGCACTGACCCATCGGTTCGCGTGCTGCCCGGTTTAGTCCCCATGATGTTGTAAATCGACAAGGGATAATTGGGCTGCCAAGCCTGCATTTGCTGGCGGAGCCGGAGAAAATTCTTGTCGTGAGAGTGGCGGATCAGGTGGTAACGATACTCCAGCCGGGCCGATAGACTTTCTTCCACCGGAACCCCTATAAAGATCAGTTTATGCAGTTTTAAATTCCGCTGCAGTGCTGGCGAATCCATGTAGGCGTGCAAGAATTCATTGCCGCCATAGGAGTGGGCAATGATATTGACCTGGCGGATGCCGTAGTGCTGCTGCAAGTAAGTTAGCACGCTGGTCAGCTGCTTGACCTGCGGATGAAACGTTTGGTCATAGTTCCAGTCGTAAAGGACCTGGATCAGCGGATTTTTCTGCCCCTTAGAAAGCCGGCCAGAAACGCGGACCCGGCCCCGCGGTGAAACCCACACGGTTAAAACCTTCTGCGCCAGGTGCTGGTCTTGGTAGTAGTTAATCATTTTGTCATAAGTGACCGTGCTGCCGCCCCAGCCGGGAATTAGGATGGTGGGCGTGGAGGAATACTTGGTGTCCGCTCGCAGGTCGCGTTCACGCAAAGGCCGGCCGGTGGTCCCGCGCAGGAGGTAGAGCTGAACACAGCCCCCCAGTACGACCAGGCTGGCAATAACTAGTAAAAAGCGTTTGAAAAATCTTTTGATAATAACCATCCCTTTGCGCAACTAATCCTTAAAGTCGGGATTGGTTTTAGTTTATTAACCGAACAGCCGGGCCCAAAAGCCCTTCTTCTTCGGCTTTTCTGCTGGCTGCTGGCGATCCTGGCTGACTTCTGGGGCCGCCGGTGTTTCGCCGGCATAGGGGTTCCGCTCCCCAATCCAGTTGAAGAAGTCCTTGGCCTTGATTTCCACAAACTTCCCCCGCTTGCCGTTAATCCCGTTTACGCACAGCTCAATTGGCAAGGCGTTGCGGTATTTTTCAATGCTGTCGGCGGTAAAGCCGTTGGCGGGGTTAAGCTTGGAAATGTCGAAGAGCAGGCTGTCATCACCCTCCCGGTACTTGAAGTCGTCTTCCTGCGTCAGGTAGAGTTTGGCCCAGCTGTTTCGCGAGCTCTCCTTAAAGTCGTCACAGATGGTGTCCGCAAAGTATTCTGGAACCTCCATCCCGGCCATCTTGTAGTATTCACGGAACAGCTGCCGGGTTTGGGCGAGAAAGTCAAGTCGTCCCGTTTTCGGGTCAAATGACCGCCAGGGAGTTTCATCATCTTCCAATAGGCTGGCCATCCGCAGGGCGAAGTCCTTGAACAGGGTGTTGTTTAAGGTTTGCCGGACGTTATAGATATACCGGTTGGCCTCCCCCTTAAGCTTCTCGTCGATGACCTTATCAATCTGCAGGTAGTAGGTCCGCCGCGCGGTTTCCCGGAGCATCGTAAAGCCGGAATCATAGTTGGTGGTCCCAATCAAGGGGGCGATTGCCCGTGGATTATTGACCAGCTCGTTCATCGTGTCAACGACTAAGTGCCGACTGTACTGGTCCTGCTGGAAGAAGTACGGTTCGATTTCGTCTAGCAGGACGGGATAGGAGCTCCCGGTCTTCATGTAGTGTTCAATGGCTTCAACCGTCTTGCTCTTTTTTTGTGCGATATCAGTTGGATAAATGGTCCCGAAATCGATCAGGGAGCGGTCAGTGTTCCAGGTGAGCTGGTTGATAATCCGCAGGAGGGTTGACTTCCCGGACCCCGCAGTGGCCCCCAGGATCAGGAAATTCGGAATGTCGTTCCCGTCTTCGGGGTTCAAACTGGCCTTGGTCCGAATTTCCCACAGAAACGGGGCCGTAAAGCTGTACATGATGGCTTCATAGAAGCGCTTGCCGTAGTTGTCCGAGTAGTCCACGACGTAGCGCTGGTAACCCTGCATCACGTCACCGATGCTCTTTAAGCTATCCCGAATCTGACTGATCGTTGCCAACTTGCCGAACGGAATTGGGTGGGTCCCGGCGTCGTTGGGGACGTACAGCCCACTATTGTTGTTGACCAGGTTCCGTTCCATCGGACGGTCATACAAAAAGGTCGTGTACTTCTTTTCCGCCGTCCGCTGCTGGGGCGTCATGCCGCTTACCAAAGCCTCTTTAACCTGCTGGTAGATCTTTTGCCGGTCCTTGATTTTCGGCTTAGCCGCCCGGGGAGATACTGACAGCTTCTGGAGGTTGTAAATGGTGTCATGCTGCTTGGTGTCCCGTTCGATCTCTTCCTTAACCAGTGAGCGGTCAGTGGTAACGTTGCGCATCGCGATCGTCGTGTCGTGGGGAATGATGGCACTGTCGATCTGCTGCTGGAGGTCGTGACTGATGATGTCGGTCATGTCCTGAGCAGCAACCTGGTCGGTAGTATCGTTGTCAAGGATGACCACGCTAGTGCCTTCAGCACTCTGGTCCTTTTTGATCTCGTCTAGCTGCTGCTGTGCAGCTTTTAAGAGGTTATCGCTGAAGTATGGCCGCAGGACCGGCTTGATATCGTGCTTAAAGTGGTCCAGCAGGTTGTTAAAGAGGCGCTGGTCATTATCAAACACCAGCACTTCACTATATTGGTTGCGGTCCTTAGCAAACGATTCCGCGGTCAGGTCAATGCTGCCAAGGATGACCCGGCAGTCCCCGCTCTCCTCGTTGCTCAGCAGGTAAAAGCGGGAGTAGATCGCCTGGGCGGGTGCGTATTCAAACTTGAACAGACCGTTTAGGACGTTGGCCTGGTTGCCGCTTGAGAGGGCCTCAAATAGTTTTGCCGGTTTCTTATTGGCCACCGCCAGCAATGCATCGGTCAGGGCCACCTTGGTGATTACCTCACTCGCCGAATTAACGTGCTTTGCCGGGGAGGCCCCGAGAACCACTTCTGCTTGGATAAACTTGCTCAGGTAGCGGTTGACAAAGTCGGCATCGGTTTCACCAGTAATCGCCGTAAAGCGGTTAAAGCGCCGGGAGTCAAAAAGCTGGTTGACTTTTAGCGGCGGGGTCTTTTGCCCGTTAAACACGATGTGCAATTTGGTTAAGTCTGATTCGCTTGGCATACTGTTCCCTTTTCTTTCTTCATTAGAGTAATAATTAACCTTATTTTCGTTGATTTAGGCTGATTTTGCAAGCACTGGACAAAAGATTAGCAAAGTGTTCATAACTGATGGCGATTAGGTGTTAAGCGGCGAAATTAACTTACCTGATTATTTTTCACTTTAGTAACCGCTAGTTTCAATTCGGAGAAGCGCACCCTAACCGTTGATGTTTCATTTTCCGACAATTGTCTTGCTAACGTAGCATATCACCTGATAAGGGAAATTGCCTTTTTGCAAAAATATTTTTGATAATGCACTATTTCCCCGTCAATAAATGAAGCCTGTGCAGGCTTCATTTGCTGCTGATCTTTTTTAGAAATAGATGTATAAATTAATTAATTATGAATAACTATGATAGCGGATGAGCCTTAGAAAAAAAAAAAAAAAAAAACCAATTAAAATGGTGATAATTCCAGCATCAAGGATGTTTGAATTATTATTTTTTACTTTGAGGAGGAATTATTACTATGCCAAGTAGTAAAGTTCATTTTAAATTATATAAGGCCAAAAAGAATTGGGTTTCAGCTGGTTTAGTGACCACTGCCGTTCTTGCCGGCCTAACTTTGGGGACTGCGAAGAGCAATGACGTTGTAGCCCACGCTGATACGACCCCTGTTGCTACGCAGACGGTTAGCCAGCAGACAACTAATGATGCTGCTACTCAATCAGCCACCACAGTTGAACAAGCGCAACAGGCAGCTAACGACGCTCACGCTGCAGCCAACAAGGCGGATCAACTCCGTAATAATGCCAAGACTGATTGGGATAAGAAGGTTACTCACCAGAACAATTTGGATACTGCAGCTGCCAACGCTCAAGAAAAGGCAAATAATGCTAAGTCTGACTGGGACAAGAAGATTACTCATCAGAGTAACTTGGATACTGCAGCTGCTAACGCTCAAGAAAAGGCAAATAATGCTAAGTCTGACTGGGACAAGAAGATTACTCATCAGAGTAACTTGGATACTGTAGCTGCTAACGCTCAAGAAAAGGCAAATAATGCTAAGTCTGCTTGGGATAAGGCCACTACTCATCAAAGTAATCTAGACCAGGCCGCTGCTAAAGCACAGGAACAAGCAAACAATGCTAAGTCTGCTTGGGATAAGGCCACTACTCATCAAAGTAATCTAGACCAGGCCGCTGCTAAAGCACAAGAAAAGGCAAATAATGCTAAGTCTGACTGGGACAAAAAGATCACTCATCAGGCCAACCTGGAACAAGCTGCTGAACAGTTGCGAGAACAGTTGGAAAACGCTAAGAGCGATCAAACTTTTGCACGTGAAAATGAAACTAATGCCACTGGAGCATTACAAGACTTTTGGCCTGTCTTAAATGATGCTCGTGGAGGTCAAAAAGCTCCTCATGATATTGCTGATGAACTTTATCCAATTGTAATGGCTGCCAATGGGCTTCCTGCCTATGAAAAGGTTAATGATGCCATGACCGCTGTTTCAAACTGGGCAGATGATTCTAATAATGCATCATTAAAGCAAGCAGCGCTAGATAAATTAACGGATGCATTTAGTGCATTATCTAGTTCAATGGCTCAGGCAAATAACGCTTCACGGCAAGCTGATGAAAAGGTTACTAGCTTACAACAACAGCTGGACCAGCTGAATGTTAAGGCACAGGAGGCTGCTAATCAGGCCGATGCTGCCGGCCAGCTGTTTAATGACCGCAATAACGATGCTATCAAAGCACAAAAGGCCGCTGCTGATTACCGTGCAGTTTCTGATGCTGCCGGCCAACT
>NZ_GG700732.1:280970-314226 GCF_000160835.1 Limosilactobacillus antri DSM 16041 | reverse complement strand
TTTTAATGACCGAGACAACGCTGCTATTAAAGCACATAAAGCCGCTGAAGATGCTGATGCTAAGTTAGCCGCTATTAAAGCTGCTAATACCGATAACCAGAACGAAGCAAACCAACCTACTGGTGGTCAAACTGGAGACAATAATCAATCTACTGGCAATCACGAGGTTCAACAGTTCAATAATGATCATGCTTCAGCAATTTCTGAGAAGCAAAATACTTCTAATGGGTATGACAAAGTAACCATGACTCGTGCTCAATACCGGGCACAGCTGAACAGCGCTGCTAAGCAGAACTCCCTGCCACAAACCAGCAGCGAAGACAGCATGGGAATTATGGCCCTGGGTGCTGTTTCCGCAATGCTTGGTCTTGGCTTAGCTACTAAGAAGCGTGAAGCTTAATAACTAAAATTATTCCCCCTTTTTTACCATTATTTTGATGTTGAAAAAGGATCCCCCATACGCGAAGAGGCTGTCAGTCGTCATCTGGCAGCCTCTTTGTTGAATTGGTCTAGATTTAAGGAGAGAATCACCTTGACAAAAATCAACCGTTACAAGCTATATAAGCACAAGAAGCAATGGGTGATTGGTTGTTCATCCCTTCTGCTCCCCCTGCTGCTGGGGGTAACCGCTGCTCACGCGGATGAAGCTGCCTCGCTATTAGCAAACCAGCAAGCACAGCCGGCTCAAGTTGACCAGTCCACTGTTGCCAGCACTTCCGGTCAACCTGCCGGCGGGCAGCTAACCAGTCCTGTGTTGCCTGCCAAGACCGCCCCGGCAGCGACCACCGAAAGTACAGCTTCTTCACCGAGCCAAATTCAGCCGAGTGGGGCAAACGATCAGCCTTCCTCCTCACACCATCCCGCTGATTGGAGCCATAACTATGAGCGCATTATTTGGATTGATTACTACGATCATTACGATACTGATGGTGGTCCGAGCGATAACGATCATCACCGTGAAAAAAATTATTCAAATGGCCGAAAACGGTCACTGGGAGGAAGTCAATTGGTATCCGCCTGAAGGAACCTTCCCGCCTGACGTTAAGGTCCCACCTGTCCACTTTGCGGCCGCCTCACCGACAGAATCAGCCAACCAGCAATGGGAAGTTACTTGCTTTATGCGTTCGGTCGACGTTCAAACGGCTACTGGTCACCAAATTATTAGTCAGGTTTACACGATCCATAAGGGTCAAACCGTCAATATTCCAGAAATCGAAATCCAGAATTCTGGCATCCCGGTGGGCTATCACCCCAGATTAAGTCCGCTAGAAGCTCAGTATGACAAGGTTATTGAGCACGATGGCCACTATTACCTAACAGGCGCGCCCCTCACATATAATGAGGATGGCATTGTTTACCATGGCGCAAATCTTACTGCGGCACCGGGCACCATTAATTTTAATAAGACAGTTATCCTTAGCGCACCGATTAACCTGGTTTACCAGGACCTCAGCGGCAGTACCTACACTGTTAATGGCAACGCAGCCGTTTACCGGAAGGTGGCTCAGGTGGATTATGGGCAATCATTATATCCCAACCAAATTTACTTTGATGCCCTAAACTACCTAAATCAGTACGTGAGCCAAACGGTGGGTACTTCCAATAGCAACTACCAGCTCTATGGCTACTTTGACTCGGATGGCAAACTCCACCCGATTCAGTCCCCCGCCGACTATCCCCGCTTTACCGATGCCAAGTTTGGCTCTGACGGTCTGACCTATCGGCTAGCGATTATTAATCGGCACTACGGCAAAGTGGGTGATCCCGTGACCAAGAAGCGAACGATTATTGTCACCAAGCCGGATGGTAAACAGGAGCAAACTATCCAAGAGGTGACCCTCGCCCAGTTTGCTGACTATGACGGGATTACCGGTGACCAGCTTTGCACTCCCGTCTGGAAAGTCCTGACTGGTGACCAGCCGGACAGTGATGACGATTGGGCGGCCCTCACGGCTGATAATCACGACTGGCAGGCTTTTACCACCCCATCGATTGCTGGCTACACGCCAAGCTTAACTGGGGTGGCTAGTCAAACCGTTACTAGCACCACTAAAGATCAGATCATCAAGATTAACTACCAGGCTAATCAGCAGCGTGTCAGAGTAATATATAAGGATAGCGGTAAAGTCGTCAAAACTACCGAATTAACTGGCAAAACTGGACAAACAGTCAAGGTTGACTTGGATTTGCCAGCCCACTACTTCCTACTGAACCAGCCAGCTTCGACTTACACCTTCCAAGCCAGTGGCAACCAGGATATTATTGTCGAACTGGGGCACCAGACGCAAGCTACCAGTCGCGAGAAGAGTGTTACCAGACAAATTATTATCACTGATCCAACTGGTCATACTAAAATAACGACCCAAAAGGCGACGCTAAACCAGACCGGGATGTTAGACCTGGTCACCCAGCAGACGAACTGGGGTGATTGGACGACCGGCCATTGGGATAGCTTTAGCGTACCGCAATTTGCTGGTTATACGCCGAGTCAAGACCAGGTGCTTGCGCAGGTCGTTACTAGTGCGAGCCAAGATCAGACTACCAAGATCAGCTACCAGGCTGACCCGCAGAGCGTCAGGGTAATCTACAAGGATGGCAATCGGATTGTTAAGACCGAAAAGCTAGCGGGTAAGACCGGGCAAACAGTTAATGTCGTGATTAGTGCTCCTGATCATTACCAAATTATTAATCATCCAGCGACCACCTACACCTTTCGGGCCAGTGGCAACCAGGACATTATCGTTGAGCTGGGCCATCAAACGCAAACTACTAGTCGTGAGAAGAGTGTTACCAGACAAATTATTATCACTGACCCAGCTGGTAAATCCACAACCACCACGCAAACAGCAACGCTGACCCAAAGCGGAGTATTAGACTTGGTTACCAACCAGACCAGCTGGGGTGACTGGACGACCGGCCATTGGGATAGCTTTAGCGTGCCGCAGCTTGCCGGCTATACGCCGAGCCAAGGACAAATCGCTGCCCAAACCGTTACTAGCACTACTGAAAACCAGATCATCAAGATTAACTACCAGGCTAATCTGCAGCGTGTCAGAGTAATATATAAGGATGGCGATCGGATTGTTAAAACTGAAAAGCTAGCAGGTAAGACCGGGCAAACAGTTGACGTCGTGATTGCTGCTCCCGATCATTACCAAATTATTAATCACCCAGCGACCACCTACACTTTCCGAGCCAGCGGTAACCAGGATATTATCGTTGAACTGGGCCATCGGGTGCAAGCCACTCATCGCGAAAAGACGGTTACTAGGCGGATTGTCGTCACGGACCCGGCTGGTCACAGTTCAACCACCACGCAGAAGGCGACACTGACCCAGGCCGGAGTATTAGACTTGGTTACCAACCAGACCAGCTGGGGTGACTGGACGACCGACCATTGGGATAGCTTTAGCGTGCCGCAGCTTGCTGGTTATACGCCGAGTCAAGACCAGCTGCCTGCGCAAGTCGTTACCGATGCGAGCCAAGATCAGGTTGTCGAGATCGGCTACCAGGCTGACCCGCAAAGCGTCAGGGTAATCTACAAGGATGACGGTAAAGTCGTCAAGACTGCCGAATTGAATGGCAAGACCGGGCAGACAGTTAAGCTTGACTTGGCTGTGCCAGCCCACTATTCCCTACTGAACCAGCCAGATTCTACCTACACTTTCCGAGCCAGCGGCAACCAGGACGTTATCGTTGAGCTGGGCCATCAAACAAAGGCCATCAGCCATAGCAAGACGGTTACCCGGCGAATCGTTGTCACTGACCCAGCTGGCAGATCCACGACCACGACTCAAAAGGCAACGCTATACCGGACCGGGGTGTTGGACTTGGTTACCCAGCAGACGAACTGGGGTGGCTGGACAACCGACCACTGGGCTAGCTTTGTTGTGCCGCAGCTTGCTGGTTACACGCCAAATCAAGCGCGGGTCGCTAGCCACACCGTTACGGACCAGGATCAGGACGTTACGGTTGAGATTCATTATCAGGCCGACGACCAGAACGTCAAAATTGTCTACGTTACCCCCGATGGCCAAGTGATCAGGACGGTTAGCCTTCATGGACAGACCGATACTTTACAGGCACTTCCGCTGGACGTCCCTGCCGGCTATCAACTCGTGGCGGGACAACAGATTCCGCAAACGGTCGTGATGAAGTCCCAAATGGCTAACATTATGATTGTGGTTACCAAAGTGGTCCCTCGTGAGGAACAGGCAGGAGCAAACAAAGTGCTTCCCGGCAAGAACTTAACGGGAGGAAGCCAGCAGCTTGGAATTAGCGGTCAGTCATCAACCAGTAGTCCACAAAATCAGGAGCACAAGCAATTGCCGCAAACCGGTAATAAAGATGCTGGCGTTACTGGTTTAGTCCTGCTGGCCACCCTTTCTATGCTGGGCTTTGGCTATCGCAAACGGAACTCCTTGAAGAAATAGTAAATTATAAGATGCTAGAAGGACACGAAAGCCAGAAGTGTCACAGCTCAGTCGGCTGACCCCTAGCTGAAAAGCCGGACGGTGAATCTGAAAAGTGATTCATCGCCCGGCTTTAGTGTTTTAAAAGAAGCTGTCGCCTTGTCAATCATATAGAATCCAGTGGCGTGATTCAAAATTGGTATGCTACGTTAAAACTACCACTCCCGCCTGTGTCGGAAATGTCCTTATTACGTCACGGTTAAATTTTAGTAAAGCGGATTAAAAGACGGTGCGGAACTAGTTTAGCAACGACGCGATATGCCTTGTAAAAAGCTAGCATTGTATAGCTGGCTTTTCCTGACTGGGCCGCTTTAATCGTTTTATGGGCAAATTTGGGAACATTAAGGCTGGGGACTAGGTTGAAAGTGCTGCTACGGACAGTCCGGCTTAACTTATCAACCATCTCTGTCTTCATCATGCCCGGCATGGCTGTGCAAACGTTAATTTGGCGGTTCTTAAGTTCTTCTCTAAGTGCCAGCCCAAAGCTAGTAACGTAAAATTTGGTAGAACTGTAGACAGCTAGGTCTGGATTGGGCACGAAGGAGGAAACGGATGAAACCAGGAGAACAAAACTACCCCTAACCATATAGCGGAGACACTCACGGACAAAGATGGTGGTCCCCTTCACGTTTAAGTCGATCATCATCCGAATCTGCTTTTCAGACATATCGAATACATCACCGTTATAAGCCACACCGGCATTGGCGATAACGGCGGAAATGCGTGGCTGCTTTTGCCGCAAAATTTCAGCAAATTTAAGATAGCTTTCATCTTGTGCAAGATCCAATTCAATTATACGAAAATTCATTTGCGGATAGGTCGCTTGAATCTTTTCCATTCGTTTCTTCCGTCTGGCAATTAGCCAAATTTCATCAACTTTCGGACATTCGTCCATAACTGCATTTACGTATTCACGACCCAAGCCGGAAGTGGCCCCGGTAATAACTGCAACTGACATTTTGATTCCCCATTTCTAATTAAATTGATGGTGTGCCTAATTCAACATCCGTGCGGCCCGGAAACCGCTGGCAACGGCATCGGCAATCCGCCCAACCTGGTTAGCGTCACCGATTGAAATAATTTTTTTGCATTCCGGCAAGTGGTCAGTTAATTGACTGGCCAGCCGATTTTCACTCCGAACACCCAGGGATAAGACGACTGCGTTAGCTTCCCAGACTTCTTGAACCCGATTTGGCCGGCAAGTGATTACTTGGTCCTCTTGAATTCTTATTAGGCGGCGATCGGTCTTTAATTGCACCTGATCCTTTTTGAGGCGCTGGACAACATCCCAAACATTGGGAGCAAAAGCACCAGGAGCAATTTGCTTCGCCATTTCAATAACGGTAACTTGATTTCCCTGCTCGGCTAGTAATTCAGCCGTTTCAATGCCCGTCATTCCTGAACCGACAACAACAATCTTCTGCTTTTGGAAGCGTACTTTGCCCTTTAAAATTGGTGTAGTTGTGTAAACGTTGCTTTGGTCTGCTCCAGGAATTGGCGGACGAACGGGGGCTGCTCCCGTCGCAAGCAGGACCGCATAGGGCTTTTCGTTTTTTATTAAAGCTGGTGTTGCGGTGACGCCATACTTAATCACGGCACCCGCAAGCTTTGCCTGATACTCTAAGTCAATTACAGACCAGCCAATTTTGGCTTTGTGCGGTGGTTTCGTGGCAAGGGTTACCTGTCCACCGGCTTTATCTGCTGCTTCCATTACCAATACACTAAACTTGCGTGCTGCTAATTCACGAGCAGCGGTCAGTCCCGCCGGACCAGCACCGATAATCACTACTTTTCTTCCGTTACCATTCCTTTTGCCATGAAGTTGAAATTCTGTTTCAAAACCCATCCGCGGGTTGACGGCACAAATCGTATGTTCCCCAGTAGTCATTCCGCGCTCATAGCTTTCCTGACAGGCCAAACAGGAAATACACCGGGAAATTTCCGCATCCCGCCCTTCTCTCGCCTTTTGCATCCATTGGGGGTCAGCCAGCATTGGCCGCGCCAAACCGATAAAGTCTTGCGTCCCTGACCTAAGGATTGCTTCCGCCTGGTTTGGCGTCCGGATTACACCAACCGCGATGATTGGGATTGAAACGGCCTCCTTAATGGCCTTAACCAAATATTGCCGCCAACCTGGTTCATAGCTGACGGGCTCACTGATTAGCACTTGTGTATCAGCTGTGGCAATGGTCACGTTTAATGCGTCGGCACCCACCCGTTCAACTTCCTTAGCTAATCGAACCCCCTCTGGCAACGTGATGCCCATCTGCGGATAGCCGATTTTTTCGTAAAATTCATCCACGGTTAAGCGCACGCTAATTGGAAAGTCACTTCCGCAACGCTTTTTAATGCCCTGAATAATTTCCGCAATAATTCGTACACGGTTTTCTATTGGGCCCCCGTACCCGTCCTTGCGAAGGTTTGAATAGGGGCTGGTAAACTGATTTAGCAGGTAGCCATGCCCTGCGTGAAGTTCGACACCATCAGCTCCGGCCTTTTGGGCTCGCTCGGCAGCATCGACAAATTGTCCCTCAATCCGCTTTATTTCTGGAATCGACAATTCCTCTACTAACTGGTTGCCAAATGGAGAAAGGCCAAGGCCAGAGGGAATCGCGCTGGGGGCTTTCAATGGTGGCATAAAACGGTGCATGAACTTGATCATCTTGGGATCATTAGCCGCTGACCGGTCCTGCTTACCCATAATTTTGTAAAACAGTTTCCAATAGTTAGGGTAGACCTTTGCAATTTTATTCCCGATCGGCCATAATCCAGGAAAAATGGCGATATTTTGCCTCCCTGGATGGTGCAGCTGGACGAATAGCCTGCTGCCATACTCATGAACTGTCTCTGTTACTTTCCTTAACGGTTTAATATGCTTGTCCGTTGCTAATGACAGCTGCTTTCCACTGGTAATGCCATCTTGCTCGTTGATTCGTGTATATTCGGTGATTATCAGGCCAATTCCACCGGCGGCGCGCTCCTTAAAGTAGGCAACCGTTTTTGCGGAAGCCATACCATTTTCTTTTGCTAAGCCAACCCCCATTGCGGTCATTACGCCCCGGTTTTTGATTTCCAGACTACCAATCTTTTTTGGCGTGAATAATAGCTTTTTATCCATTAAATCCCTCTTTACATAAGAATAAATTTAGACACTTGCAAATACTTTGCTTTATGATAGGCTCATGGTAAAAGACATTTCAAGCAACACAAAATCTAAAGCGTATAAGCTTAGACACTAATCATAAAGTGTCTACAAAGGAGCTTTGAATTATGAAATACGATTTATCAAGGAAACCCACTCGCGGCGCGCAACGAACTTTGAGCGCCTTCTCTAATACGATGTTTCAAATGGTCAGTGAACAGCCATTTGAAAAAATTAACGTTAACCAATTATGCGAAATCAGCAATTATCCCCGCGCGACGTTCTACAACTACTTTGACGACAAGTATGACTTGCTAGAATATTGTTGGTACGTCTTAAGTGAACAAGTTGACTTGCAGCAATTTACGCAAATTCCTTCAGAAAAGTTGCTATTTGTTTATTTTGATCGCATTTATGATTTACTGAATGAACGCTACGAATGGTTAGCAAAAGTCCTTAAATTTAATTCTTGCAATAGTTCTTTAATCTGGGGATTTACCGAATACTTAAAAAAGCAAACACGGAAGATATTTCTTTCTTGTATCGCTTCCAAGTCGCAGCAGGCACCAGTAGATGTTCCAATTGAGCTGCTGGCTGATCATTACAGCAGTACCCTTTTATTGGTCTTGGAATGGATCTTTTTCAAGCAAAATAAGGTCGATAAAGAAGCAGCACATAAATATTTGAGAAAGCTATTAGCCATATAAGTAACCTAGCCGCATAGTGTCAAAGAAGCGTTAAGAACGAGAAATTCCGAACGGATAAGGGCTGTATAAAACGCCCATTTTTTGCCCTCACAGAGCCATCAAGGGCCGTTTTTGGCTGTCATTGATCCATCTGTTTTATTTTGGCAAAAAGGAAAGCCACAAAGGATGAATCCCTTGTGGCTCTAAGGCTAGTTGTTCAATTGGGTGACTGCCCCGGTAGCGTAATTAATGGATATATTCCGTTGCACATTCGGGACAAAAACATCACAAGCCTTTTAACTCCTTGCTGCTGTAAGGCTTAAAATATTCAGGGACCAATTACTATTTTTCCGTCGTCCTTCTATGGAAAAATATGCAGGGGCTTTTAGCTTCTATTTGATGTCTTCTTTTTACGTCACCGTCACTGGATTGTCCCCCGTTGAAAATTCTAAAAAAGAGATAAGTCATTATCATATTTATCGATAAACTTGGTAACGTCATTAGAATCTATCGGACTAAATGCGGATTGATTTAAGTCCCTAAGTGTTGTCGCTTTTAAAATTGAAATTATATCCACTCTTTTTAGAATATCCTTAGTGTACGGGCGTTTTGCATCACTGAAAGTAATGGACGACAACAGTCGATTAGTTTTTTCTCCATTTAATATTGCTGCAAAAATGTTAGCTTCTAGAAATATATCAAACCCCACAAAGTATACGGTATCATCTGTCATAACAGGTTTTCCATTTTTAGGTGGTAATATCGAAAATATCGGTTTCTTGTACATACCAGAAATCGCTACTTTATAAGGCTTAAATGAGTAATCCCCTACTCCAAAAATGGAAAATGGTGCTGAGTTGCGGTAGATAGACGACTTTCGCTTATCGAAAAACTCTCGATGGTCTTTAAGATATTGCCACATTGTAGGACTGTCAACTTTAATATGTGACGTATCTTGTTTTGGTTTTTGTTGGGTTACAATGACATATTTCCGAAAATCCCTGTGTATGTGTTGTTTACGGACATCTGAACTTTTAACCAATGGATAGATGTACTTTTTTGAAAGTTCATCATCACTGTATCTTTCTTTGAGTCCATTTACCCACTCTTCACCATCCCTTCGCAGCTCCATAATCTTACTTGCGTCATGTTTAATCCCACTACGCCAATCCCACATTGTCGAGTTATCGTATAAACATGATTGTTTGTATGCGGAAATATTTGAAACAAATTTATTGTTTGACCATCCAAATTTTTTAATTAGCTTATCGGGACTATATAAGCTGTATTCATTTACTGAATTATCAAACTGAGATTTTGTGTTAAATCCTATCATCATTAAACACGCGTCAGCTGAAGCATTAAACTCTTTTTTAGCATCAAATCTGTAAATATTAAATGTCGTTGGACGCAAGTTCGATGACGGGATGTATTTAATGATGTTTTTAGCTACGGTGTTTTTTACTAATAATGCCATTACCGATTGGGATGGGAATGTGCTCATTATATTAAGTAATGATAATGACATGTATTCTGCTATATCAAAGTTGGATTTTCCGGTTAGCGCATCATAACCCGAAAGTCCTTTTATGTTAGCTTTTTTAGGAATGTTCTTCGATTCAAATGCAGATAGTTGTGATACAGTTACCCACGGCAAATTACCAACAACCAAATTACTATGATGGGAACTAAATAGCGTGGACAAATCAAAAGAAAAGAAATCCTTGTTATATAGTTCATAATCAATATGTTTAACGGTTTTAGTTAGTGCCTCGTTATAGTAGGATTCTTGGATTTCTAGCCCTTTAATAGTTCTAGTATTCTGCAACACTTTGGGTATGCCTTCGATAAACGAACCTTTACCAAATGTGGGTTCTATAACATTTTCAAAATCAAATCCTCTCGTCTTAACGATTGACAAAACCCTTTTAACTAAACTTGATGGCGTTTGATAATCTCCATATTGATTAGCCATATAATTTATCAACTCCATCTACCGTTCCTGCGACTTTTATGATTCGCTTGTATGAGGCTCGCCACTGAAGTGCGTTGGATATGGATATATATCCCTGGTTAACACCATTTTGCTAAATCCTTTTAATAATGTGATTATATGTAATCTCGTCTCCTGGCAAATTTCTATCAGAAAGAACAGCATATAAATCTTCATCGTTTCCGCCAGCATCTAATGTTTGCCTGATTATTTTGGTCATTGTATAATCCGCTGTACAACTTTTATCGATAAAGCTAACGCTTGTGAATGTTAGGTTATTTTCTTTAGTATCATCTTTACTATATACAAATACGATTAAGTTGTACCCTAATCCAAATATTTTCTGGCTTGCATCTTTGAAAGGTAACGATGATTGAGGTTGCCGGATAGAAGTAAATTTTATATCAGTATTTATATCTGGTAAATCCACACCCTTGGCAGAGTTTCCCCAGTTGTTGCTTGTAAACCGTTCCCTTAAATAGTTCTTGAAGGAGTGTTCCAGATATGTTCCAACGTGTTTACCATCACTAGCGCCCACAATATCACTGATATGATGTGTAGATAGCTCGTGAGCAAATTCGCCGGCAACGCGCTTCAAACCTTCATTTGTTAAATTTTCCACACTAACGTTCCTACTTTCTATACCTAAATCAATATTGAGTATACACGATATCTAAATAAAGAAAAAGCACCCCGCCCAAATGGACGAGGTGCTAAATTCTTATCTACTTGTTTAATTGGGTGACTGCCCCGGTGGCGTAATTGATGGATATATTCCGTTGCACATTCGGGACAAAAACGTTAAAGGCTAAACTGCCGTCGCTGGAGAGGGCCTCAATGTGGGCACCAGCAGGAACCGCATCGTTACCGTTGTAAATATCAGTGACCCGGTAGCGGACCTGCTTGCCCCGGTCAAGGGCCTTGCGGACAAGCCCTTCATAATAATTCTGTCCGGTCGAAGTCGAGCTCCGGGCCTCGTTCGCCCAGGCAGTCTGCGTGGCGATGTTGGCGGGGTTCGCCTCCGAGGCATCAAAGCCGTGGAGGCCCCCGACTAGGGCATAGCCCAGCAGGTGTCCCCGGTCATAGGCGTGCCGGTAGCCCCCGGTCAGGTTGCTGGCCTGCAGGAAGCCCGCTGGCCGCCAGCCAGTGGCGCCATTGCCGGTCTGATTCCGGTTGCGGTACTGACGGGTAGTCCGATTAAGCCAGGCATCCCCGCGCCACACCCGGCCCTGCTGATCACGAAGGTTAACCGCGTACGGTGCACTACTAACGTTGGCATTCAGTTGGGGCCGGTTGTTATTCACAATGAATGCGCCGGCACCGTTCCAGCTGATGGAGCTCCCTAATTGCCGCCGAACGTCCGGCGTTAAGACCGCCTCCGCCTGCTCCTTAGTTGGCGGCAGGCTCTGCTGGCTGCTGCCGCGGTAATTATTACCGCCCCAGGAGACCAGCCGCTGGATGCCTTGTGCCCAGGCTGTATTGTTGCCATTAGATTGGTTAACGAAACTGCCGAACAGGATTACCAGCCCAATGGCAATTAAGCTTCGCCAGAATCGCTTCTTAATTCGATACATTTGCCGCTCCTTTCAAATAGTAAAAATCAGTTTTATTTTACTATACTTAGCGAACAAATGGTCAAGTTAATTTAAGAACCTGCTCGTTTAACGGGCCCGCTTTGCCGATATGGAGTAGAGAATCCAGGCTAGCAGGCCAAAGAAGATTGGCCCAAATGCCGTCCAGAAGGCCGTGGAATAATCATGCTCCAGCATTGGCTCGATGCAAGTAAAGAGAATCCCCACCGCGATTACCAGCCAGACCACAATGCTGATAACCCAGGTGCTGGTCATGCTCTTGTAAAAGACAAATGGCCGGTCGAGCCCCTTTTTCATCTTGAAGAATGGAAAGGCGCCGATGAGAAAAAGGTATGGTGCTGATGATGAAACGTTCATCATGTCGGTTAAAACCGTGTAGAACTTGCCGGCAGTGTCACCGCCAAAGGAAATGAAGAGAATAATCACGCTGACCAGGATGGCCTGTAACCACATTGCATTAGCGGGCATTTGAACCCGGTTGAGCTTCGTCAATTTTTGTGGCAAGAGCCGCGGGTCGCACCCCTCAATGAAGGACTTGATCGGTGAGTAGGTCATGACGAACGCCGCCCCGAGGCCGCCGAATACGTCTGTAAAGGCGGTAAACCGCGCGAAGGCCTTTCCAATTGCCAGCGCACCGGCATGGCTCAAACCAAGCTTGTCGCCGAAGACAACCCCCATGTTCTCAATCAGGACGTATTCGACGTTGGCCAGGTTGACACTTGATTTGCCTAACAGGTGGTGCCAATTAGCGGTTACCCCGCAGACGAAAATCGTGATGATATAAATCACGGTCATCATTACCGTGGCGATGATGACGGCCCGAGGGAACGTTTTTTCCGGCTTTTTGACCGCGTCAATCAGGCCGGCGGCTGTTTCCATCCCGCCGTAAGCGAACAGTGCGTAGACGATAAAGGAAATCACCGCAATTGGCGAAACAAAGTTGCTGTTGGGTGACTTAATCATTGCCGTCGCGGTTAGTGGCTCTGCCAGATGGCCCCCCTGCATTAGCCAAATAATCAGGCTGAGGACCACGAAGAGGACCGCAATTCCAATCGTAAACACCCCGCAGATTGAGGCGATTCGGGCAATCACGTTGACCCCCCGGGAGGCAATCAGGGTAACGACGAACAGAAAAATGATTTCTAAAATCCCCAGCGTTTCGTTGGCCCCTAAGCCGAACAGGTGCCAGGTCTGTGTTTCGTCGGTCCCTGAAATCATCGTCGACACTGATACTAAAAAGAACTGGGTTGACGAAACCAGCCAAACAATCCAAGCCGCCAGCCAGATGAAGGAGCCGATAAAAGCCGGCTGTTCACCAATTGACCCACGCAACCAGGAAAAGATTCCCCCATGGGCATCTTTAAACGTTGCGCCATACTCCGCAAACATCAGCGAGGATGGTGCGAAGAACAACAGTGCGGTCAGGACATACCAGATGATACTGGCGTAACCCATCTGAAAATAAGCGTTTTGTGCGTTGCTAAAGCCATAGATGGAGGAGAAGATCATGAGGACCAGGCTCATCAGGCTAATTTTACCAATAGTATTTTTATTCAAAATTACCCTTCTCTTTGTATAAACATTAATTGAACATAGTATATTGCTTTTTAAGCTAATTGTTAATAGCAAATCGCCAAATAATATTAAGGCGCCTCATGAAATCCTTAATCAAAAAAGCGCAGCTCGTAACGGAGGCGGCTTTTCGCCCTCAGCTTACTTGCTGCGCTTGCTTGTTTTAATTTATTAATTGGCCCGTGCTGGATCCCGCTTTAGCTGCCAGCGGAACGCCAGCCAAACGATGATGATAAAGATCACACCGACCGAAACGGAAACCCGGGTATCAGGGTTGAAGAACATGAAGACCAGGATGATTGCCAAGGCTGCTAAACTAAAGTAGTTGTACAGCGGGTACAGCGGCATCTTGAATGGGTGGTCAACTAAGTCTTCAGGGTGCTGCCGGCGGTAATTCAACTCGGCCAGCAGGATCACGAACCATGGTACCATCCCCGGCAGGACACTAGAACTATATACGATTACGAAGATGTTGCTTGCATCCTTATTGATGATTGAAATAATCGAGTTAACGATAAAGCCCAGGGCAATCCAGAAGGCAATCGTCAATACCGCTACGTTCGGCACAACCCGTTTGGAGAGCTTACCGAAGAACTTTGGCACCTGTTTGTCAATCGCCAGCTTGAAGAGCATCCGGCTGGCACTGTAAATTCCGGAATTTGCTCCAGACAGGGCCGCCGTCAAGACGACGAAGTTAATGATTCCGGCCGCACCGGTAATCCCAACCTTAGTAAAGGTTTCAACGAATGGTGAACCAACGGCTTCCAGCTTGTTCCATGGGTAGATTGAAACAATCACGAAGATTGCCCCGATGTAGAAGATCAGGATCCGCCAGATAACGGATTTAACTGACTTCACAATTGCGTGCCGCGGAGAAGCAGCTTCCCCGGCGGTAATTCCTAGCAGCTCGATTCCTTGATAAGACCCGGCAATCACTGACAGTGAGAACATGAAGCCCATGAAGCCGCCAGTGAAGAAGCCGCCGTGCGTCCAGAGGTTGGAAATCCCGACTGGCTGCCAGTTGTTACCAAAGCCAAGCACGATTACGAGGAGCCCGAGGATAATCATGACCACAATCGTCACAACCTTAATCATCGCAAACCAGAATTCCAGACGGCCGTATGCCTTCGCGGAAACCAGGTTGGCGAGGGTCAGCATCGCAATCACGATAATTCCGGAGAACCAGTCTGGCAGCTTCGGCCACCAGTAGTTCAGGTATTGTGACATCGCGATAATGTCTGAAATCCCCACGATAATGAATTGGAAGATGTTGCTCCACTTCGTCAGGTAGCCGGCAAAGGGGTGAATATACTTGTCGCCATAATCGGCAAAGGACCCGGTCCCGGGGCTAATGTAAATCATTTCCCCCAGCGCCCGCATCACGCCGTAAAGCACCAAGCCGACGAAGGCGTACGCCAGTAATACGGATGGCCCAGTCCACTTAATCGTTGACGTCGCCCCCATAAACAGACCACTACCGATGGTCCCTCCGATCGCAATCATTTCCATTTGTCCCGGCGTCATCGTCCGCCTTAGTTTGACCTTTTCTTCCGCCATGTAAAAAAACCTCTCTTTCCCTACAAAAAAAGCTACCCTGTTACTCCGCCCACTGAACATCGTCATTCGCTGCCGTCGTGGTTGAAGTAATTGGATAGCTGATTTATACAGTATTCAAAGGAATAAGAACTAATCCCCAACCACGTCTTAGTATGATGTGATTGTGGTGGAAGTAATTTCAATTACAGCATTAATCTTAAATAATTGCATTTTCGCTTCCTCCATTCCTTTTGGTTGTTATTAGAATACTATGAGAAAATTAAAATGGCAAGTGTTTATTTAAAATTAATACAATTTTTTCTTGAGGCCAAACATCATCGAAAGCGCTGTCCATGCCGCCACCATCAGACCGGCAGCCGATAACCCTGACCCCGAATCGTCCCCAGTTTGCGGGAGGACGAGCGGCTGCCCGGCCTGCTCATTGTTTTCTAATTGAGCAAGCGGGGCCTGCAACTGGTCCAGTCGCGCTTGCAAGCCGGGCACCGGGGCCGTTTCGTCATGCCCGGAGTTAGCAAGGTCGTTTCCCACTGATTGCTGGTCCTTAGTCGATCCCGGTTGGCGGTCACCGTCCGGCCGGCCAGGAGGTGTCGGCAACGCCGACGGAATTGCCTGGTAGGTAACTTCAACCGTCAGTGTGGCCTGGCCGGGAGCAGCGGCTTGGGCCGGAACAGCTTTTAAAGATGGCCGGTAGCCGGTCGGGACTGGCACGGTAAATTCTGGAAAAGCCGGCACCGACCACGGGGAATCCCCGACTTTTTTAGCCGTGACGGTTTGTTCATACACCTTATCGCCCTCTGGCAGGTGGCAGATAATCTTACGCGTCAGTTGCTTCGTCTGCGTTGAGGCTGCCGGTTGTTCCCCTATTTCTCGCACTAGAAAGAGGTAGAAGGGGTCCCGATAGTCATAACAAAGAAAGGAGTCCGGCAGCAGTTCCCGATTAATGTATTCCCAACCCTTGGGCGCTGCAGGCATTTGGACAATCCCCTGTTTGTCGACCGGCTGGCAAAGCATCGGGCCGACCTGTTTGCCGTGAATATCCCGAAAGAAGATCCCGGCGAAGGTGTTGGTCCGAATATCCCCCTGCTTGAGCGGCCGGTAGGTGATTTCAACCTTGCTGGCCTGAGTGTCTGGTGTCACGGCCGTAACCGGCACAAATGGCTGGGACGGTTTATAGCCTTGATAAACCGGCGGGAAATACACCTGCCAGATATTAGTGTCCGCTCCCACTGGCTCGGGACTAGCGGTCTGGGTGATAACATTTTTTTCGCCGCTGACCGGGTTAACAACCGTAATTTGCCGGTCGACGGTGGCTGCCCGCTGCTCTCCCACGGGAACTGCCGCTTGATCTGCCACTGCCGGCACCTGCTGTTCGCCGGTCACTGCTGTGTCCGCCAACGCGTTCGTAGATGCGAAGGTCAGCAGGGTAAGGGCAGTACAAATGGTAAGGGTGCCTTTAATACTGAGTTTATTCATAAGTGATCCTCCTCGTAATTGGTGCTCACTAAATAGATACGGGAGGATCGGCCGCTGGCATTAAAAAACTCGGCAGAAATTTTATTTCCTACCGAGTTAAGAGCGATTAGAGTGCGTGGAGAACCTTTTCGACATCGTCAACGATCTGCTTTGGTGTCAGGTGGTACCATTCATACAGGACGTCTAGCGGGACATTATCAGCAAATTCCCGGGGCGCCCCAAAGTTTAAGACCTTCATTGATTTTGGTCCATAGTAACGGTCAATTGTTTCACCAAAGCCCCCACTAAGGTTGCCGTCTTCCAGGGTCACGACGACATCATGATTTTCGGCAAGGTGGTGGAGAACTTCGGCATCAATTCCGGTCACCGACTTCGGGTTGATTAGTGTAGCGTCAATGTTGAGCTTGGCTTTCAGTTCGGTCCGCACGTCTTCGCCGAGCTGCCAGAAGTCGCCGACGGCCATGATGGCAACTTCGCTTCCCTGGTGAGCGATCTCGTACTGGATGTTACTGTAATCCGTTTGCGTCGCCTGGCCGTGCAATAACGGTTTTTCTGGCTGGCGGATGACGACCGGCTGGTCAGTCTGCTTAATCGCCCAGCGCAGCATGGAAATCAGCTCTTCCACATTGGTCGGCGCCAGGTATTCAATGTTTGGCAGGTCACTGATCATCGAAATGTCAAACGACCCCTGGTGGGTAGCTGATTCGGTAGCGATTGTGCCGCCCCGGACAATCATCACTACGGGAGCGTCGTTAAGCGCCATGTCATGAATCAGCTGGTCATATGCCCGTTGCAGGAAGGTGCTGTTTTGGAAGACCACCGGCCGGGCACCGGCAACCGCCATCGCGACGGCGGAACTGATGCACTCCTGCTCAGCAATTCCCGTGTCAAAATAACGGTCGGGATGCTTCTGTTGGAATTGTTTGAGGTTGAAGGCCCCCGGAATGGCGGCGTTCATTGCCACCACCGGTTCCCCCTCGGCAATTTGCCGATCCAGTTCCGCTAGGATCGCGTCACTGTACGATTCACCACTTGCCGGTTGTTTAGCAGCTCCCGTCTTCAGGTCGAATGGTGACCGCCAGTGGTAAGTCATCTTGTCCTTGACCGCGGGTTCGTAGCCCTTCCCCTTCAACGTGTTGACGTGTAGAACAATTGGATGGTCAATATCCTTGACGGCCTTGAAGGCGTCAATCATGGTCTGGAGATCGTTGCCATCTTTGACGTACCGGTAGTCTAACCCCATGAACTTAAAAATGTTGTTGGCAGCCTGACCGTCACTGTCACGGAGCTCCTTTAGTCCCTGGTAAAGGCCGCCCTGGTTTTCGTCAATTGACATTTGGTTATCGTTGACCACGATAATCAGGTTGGAATTAAGCTTTGCGGCGTTATTCAGGCCTTCAAACGCCAAGCCGCCGCTGAGCGAACCATCGCCGATGACCGCGACAATATTATCGCCGTCGTTGGTTTGAAGCAGGTCCCGCGCCTGGGCCATCCCAACGGCCAGCGCGATTGAAGTCGATGTATGACCGACCTGGAAGAAATCGTGGTTGCTCTCTTCCGGAGAAGTGAAACCGGAGATGTCTTCATAATGGTCGGGATCCAGGAAGCCAAGTTTGCGGCCCGTCAGCATCTTATGCGGGTAGCTTTGGTGGGAAACATCCCAAATCACCTTGTCATGAGGGGAATTAAAGACATAGTGGTAGGCAATGGTCAGCTCCATTGCCCCTAAGTTTGGTCCCACATGACCGCCAATTGCGGAATCACGTTCCAAGACCAGCTGTCGCATTTCGCGGGCCAGCTGCTTTAACTCATCAAGCGACATTCCCTTGATGTCTTGGGGCTCATTCACTTCATTTAATAAAAAATCTGGATGCCGATTCATTTGCCGCCACTCCTTTTTAGTCATCAACAACTCATCCATTTTAACGATTGTTCGTTTCTTAATATTTTAACACTTTTCACAAACTTGCGGGAATAAAGCACGCGAAAATTGACGAACCGCCCGGACTTCGATACCATAAATGAGGAAGAAAATTGTTTGCGGGGGTGCTGTCGTCACATGGGGGAACTAACAAATGCCGCGGTGGAAAAACTTTCGCCGCTGAAAAGGCTAACGCCTGAACAAGAAGGCCTGGTTGAGGATATTCTCGCCTTTGCTGGTCAACACATCACCGGGGCGTTTCCGGCGGTCTATACGGTCTATGGGGACGCGGGTACCGGCAAGAGCGTGGTGCTCTCCCAGCTTTTTGACCGCCTGCAAAGGGCGGCCCGGCATGACCAGACATCCCCTTTTTACGGAACGACGAACTACTTTTTGGTCAACCACCCGGAAATCCTAAAGGTTTACCGGGAAATTGCGGGGAGCCGGCCCGAATTGCTCAAAAAAGACTTCGCCCGGCCCACGTCTTTGATCAACCAGCTAGATAAGCAAGGACGGACGATTGACGTGGCGGTGATTGACGAAGCCCACCTGCTCCTCTCAAAGGCTGACCATTATAATAATTTTTACCATGACAACCAGCTTGTGGAGATCATCAAGCGGGCGAAGGTCGTTGTAATCGTCTTTGACCAGTACCAGGTGCTGCGGATGAAGAGCCTCTGGACACCCGAACGGTTACGCGCCATTACTGACCGGTACCCGCACCGGGAATATCAGCTCCGGCGGATGTTTCGAATGACGGCGAGCCCGGAGCTAGTTCAGTGGTTCAACCGGTTTACAAACGACTACTGCCTAAGTGCTTTTCCAAAGAATGCCCGCCACCACTATGATTTTCGGGTCTACGATGACGCCGAAGCGATGCGGCAGGCGATTGTCCGCCGCAATCAGGAGGTTGGCCTGTCCCGGATTTTATCGACGTCCGGCTACCCATCGACCCTAGATGGCGGCAAGCATTACATCCAAGAGGGGCGCTTTAAGATGCCCTGGGACCAGTATAACTATACCACGACGCCCTGGGCAGAGCTTCCCCAGACGATTAATGAAGTCGGTTCAATCTATACCTGCCAGGGCTTTGACCTCAACTACACCGGGATTATCATTGGTCCGCCGATCAGCCAGGTGCCCGGCAGCCGGGCCTTGCAAGTCAATTTAGATAAGTATACCGACAGCGAGGCGTTCAAAAAACGGGCGGATTTGACGGATCCTAAGACAGTTACCAAACTGGAAAAACGGATGATTATGAATTCACTCAACGTGCTGTTTAAACGCGGGGTTTATGGAACCTACCTCTATGCCCACGATCCCTTATTGCGGCGAACCCTTAGGCAGCTCTTTAACCAGGCCGGCCTAGCCATCCCTCAGGAGTATTAACAACCATGAAAAGAAAAATTAATAAGCCGCTGCTAATTGGGTGCGGAATTATTATTTCCATTATTTTAATTTATTTTATCTATCGTGATTACCAGCCGGAAATCAACCTCCTGCTCCACATGAACGACCATAACCGAATTGTGTTAATGCACATGATTCGCAGTCACGGAATTAAGGATATGCTGCTGCTGTTGGCCTTGATCGCCACTTTCAACGCGATTCCGGGGATGTCTAACTCGCTTGTCTGCATTTTAGCCGGTTTATGCTACGGCCCCATCGTCGGCTTCCTCATTAATTGGCTGGGCAACATCTTGGGGAACTGCGGGGTAATGAGCATTATCCGCGAAGTCGATATTTCTAAGCGGACCAGGAGCTCAAAGCTGCTGGGAGCGTTAATGCACCAGAAGCACCCCCTAATCGGCTTGACAATCGGGTTTATGGTCCCGGTAATCCCCAGTGTGCTGGTTAATTACGCCGGTGCGCAGCTCAATGTGAGCCGCCTTCGCTATCTGACCATGGTCACCGTCGGGATGGCGCCAACTTCCTTTATCTATGCCTTTGGGGGTGACGCGCTTTTCCAAGGCAACCGTCATAAGCTAATTGGGGCGGCGATCGCGATCGTCGTCGTGATTGCCATGTACCTTTTGATTAAAAAGCTGATTAAACGGGACCGGTCGGCTAAGCAGCCAGCGGCATAATACGCCTTTCACTGTTCCGAAGGTATAGTCAGTTACATTGTAAGTTTATGTAAAAAGCCAAGCGGCGGAGATTGATTCCCAGCCGCTTGGCTTTTTACAATTAAAGATCGATTTCCAACATAATTGGGGTGTGATCACGCCGCTCCCCACTGTCAATCATTGTCGATGAACTGACCCGGTCGGCCAGTCGGTCACTAATCAGCCAGTAGTCAATCCGCCATCCGGAATTGTTCTGCTTACTGGTCAGCACCCGTTGGGCCCACCATGAGTAAGCTCCCGCCTGGTCAGGGTGCAGGAAGCGAAAACTATCGGTGAACCCAGCATCAAGCAGCTTGCCGAAGTGGGTCCGCTCCTCATCGGTAAAGCCGGCGGAATGATGGTTGTTAGCCGGGTGGGCCAGGTCAATTTCCTCGTGGGCCACGTTGAAATCGCCACTAGCAATCACCGGTTTTTGCTGGTCAAGCTCGTGGAGGTAATCGCGGTAGCAGTCGTCCCACTGTTCCCGCTCCGCTAACCGTTTAAGCCCGTTTCCAGAATTGGGAGTATAGACCTCGGTCAGGAAAAAGTCCGGGAATTCCAGGGTGATGATCCGTCCCTCGCTGTCCATCGGTTCGGGCGCTCCAATTTGCGGATAGCTAATGGTCGGCTGATACTGTTCCCGGTAAAGGTACATGGTGCCCGCGTACCCCTTGCGTGCCGGTTCCACAGAACTCCGCCAGGCCACCTGGTAACCCGGGAAGAGGTCGGCGAGAACCTGAAGATGCTTCTTCGTCGGCCCGTTTTTAGACAGCTTGGTTTCCTGAATGGCCACGGCATCCGGTTCCAGTGCCGCGAGCTTCTTCAGGACCGCCCGAGTTTCCCCCGCCCGGGTAGAGGTTCCAGTTAATGCCGCGTTAATTGAGTCGATGTTCCAAGAAATAAATTTCATTTTCTGTTGCCGCTCCTTTATTGCTCATGCTGTCCCCTATTATACCTTTTTCCGGGGTGATTTCGAACCGGAATTATGTTGCACCTTGACAGCACCCGTTTTCTCCGTTATGATGTGGCTAATGTGAAACTGTAAAAGTTACAAGGAGGAAGCATGATGAAATTTAAACACGCTCTCGCCACTTCCCTATTGGCGGCCACCGTCCTGATTCTGGGAACGGTGATTCCGGCTGTTGCAAGCGCATCGAGCAGCAAGCCGATCATCGTTGGCTCAAAGAACGTTTCGGAAAGTAAAACGGTGAGTGAAATCTACGCGCTCGCCCTCGAACATGAAGGCTATAAAGTTACACGAAAGCCCAACGTTGCCAATAACGTTATTTTCCAAGCGACCCAGAGAGGTCAGGTGGACGTTTACCCTGACTACACCGGGACGATTGTTGAGGCCTACCTCAAAAAGCGGGCCAGTGGCAAAAGCGCTAGTGAAATTGCCAAGATTGCCCAACAGGGAGTGAAGAAGGATGGCTTGACGACTTTTGATTACGCCCCCGGTGACAACCGGCAGGGAATTGCAATGCCTACTAAGGTCGCGAAGAAGGACCATATTACTGATTTGAGCCAGCTGCAAAAACGGGCTGACAAGGTTCGTTTCGCTTCCCAAGGGGAATTTGAAAAACGGGCCGACGCGCTGCCGGCAATGAACAAGGCGTACGGCAAGTTCAATTTTAAGTCGATTAAGGACTACGATGCCAACCTCCTCTACAAGATCATGGAGCAGGGCAAGGCTGACGCGGCACCCGTTTCCACGACCGATGGCCAGCTGGCAACCGGGAAGTTTACCTTAATTAAAGATAATAAAAATATTTGGCCGCCGTACAACCTGGTACCCGTAGCCAACCAAAAAGCGGTTAAGAGCCACCCGAAGATGGCCGCAACGTTGAACAAGGTCGATGCCAAGCTGACCACGAAGCAATTGACCGCGCTCAACAAAAAGGTCAACGTCGATGGGCAGAACTACAAGGACGTTGCCAAAAACTGGTACAAGCAAAATATTCAATAATTAGTTAGGAGTGATTCTGTGCTTTCCCAGGTGGTCCAATATTTTCAGACCAATAGTGGTCAATACTGGCAGTATGTCGGCCAGCACCTTGTACTTACCGTTATCACCCTTGCGGCGTCGATGGCAATTGCCCTGCCGCTGGGCTATTGGGGAGCGCGGGTCAAGCCGGTGGCTAGTTTTTGTGTTGCCTTTGCGCAGGTGCTGCGGATAATCCCCAGCCTGGCCCTGCTATTTTTACTGATACCGGTGATGGGCACCGGGACCCTCCCCGCGCTGATTGCCTTGATCGTATTGGCCCTGCCGCCCTTGCTGATTAATACCATTTTAGGGTTTAACGAGGTCAGCCCACTGTACAAGGAAGTCGGGACCGCCCTCGGGATGGACCGGCGGCAGCTGCGCCGGCAGATTGAAATTCCGCTGGCCCTCCCCTACCTGCTCAATGGGATTAAACTGGCGCTGGTTGAAATTATTGCCAGTGCCACCCTTGCAACCTATATCGGGGCTGGCGGTCTGGGAACATTAATCTTTACGGGGCTCGGCCTGTACGATATGACCTACGTTGTGATTGGTGCCGTTAGTGTTGCGGCGCTCTCACTGGGCGCGATGCTGGGCTTTGACTTCTTAATCAGAAAGGTTCGTGAACATGACAACAGCAGCGATTCAATTTAACCACGTGCAAAAGCGGTTTGGTAACCAACTCGTCATTCCTGATCTGAGCTTTACGGTTAACCAGGGCGAGTTTATCACCATCCTTGGGACGTCCGGCTCGGGCAAGACCACGACTCTTAAAATGGTGAATGGGCTGTGTCAGCCCAGCGCGGGGGAAATCATTATTAATGGCCAGCCGCTCAGCAAGCTCGACCTGGTGCAGCTACGGCGCCACACGGGGTACGTGGTTCAGCAAATCGGCCTGTTCCCCCACATGACCGTTGCTCAAAATATCGCGGTGGTTCCGCAACTGCTGCATTGGGGTGCTGACAAGACCGCCCATCGGGTCCGTGAACTGCTCCAGCTGGTGCAACTGGCCCCGGCGGAATACGCTGACCGCTACCCGGCCCACCTGTCCGGCGGCCAGCAGCAGCGGGTTGGCGTGGCCCGCGCACTGGTTGCTAATCCGCCCTTTGTTCTGTTTGATGAGCCCTTTGGTGCGCTGGATGCTCTGACCAGGGAAGACTTGCAGCACGAAATTAAACGAATTCATGGTGCCCTGGCTGACAAGACCTTTATGTTTGTGACCCACGACATTAACGAAGCCTTGTTTTTGGGCAACCGGGTGCTGGTAATGCACGAGGGCCGGATCGAGCAGTTTGCTGCTCCCGCGGAAATCGTCAGCCATCCCGCGACCGCATTCGTAAAAAAACTCTTGGGCACGGTTCGCCAAAACCAAAACTTGTGGAGGCAGCAAGATGATTGAGTACTGGAATGAAAATTGGCCGACAATGATCGAAGACAGCCAGCAGCACGCCTTAATGGTTCTCACGGCGATTGGAATTGCGCTGGTGGCGGCCCTCGTCATTACCCTGGTCTTCCTCCGGCGGCGCAACTGGCTCAAGGGGCTGGTCTACTTCTTTTCCCTTTTGTATTCAGTTCCCAGCTTTGCCTTTTTCGCCCTCCTCCTGCCCCTCTCCGGACTAGGGATGCGGACCGCGATCATTGTCTTAGCCACCTACGCAGAGTATATCCTCTTGCGGTCGTTTATTACCGCCCTGCAGGGGATCGATCCCCAATTGCTGGAGGTTGCTTCGGGGATGGGAATGACCCGGCAGCAGGTCTTTTACAAAGTCCAACTGCCCCTGGCGTTACCGGCAATCTTTAGCGGTTTGCAGGTGGCCCTCGCCTCAACGATGGCAATGGCGACCATCGCGGCAACCATTAATGCCGGCGGACTGGGTCAGCTGTTGTTTGAGGGCCTGCAGGGGCAGCAGCTCGCCCCAATCCTCTGGGGGACCATTTTAACGGTGATCCTAACCCTGATTTGTGCGGGTTGCCTCCGCTTAATCGAGTGGAGCCTAACCCACAGCTGGCGGGCAGCGCAGACCAAACAGCGAAAGGAGGGAAAATAATGCGTGTTTCAACCCGGCTAAGCGATAGTATCCATATTCTTGCTTTCCTGCAGATTTTTCATGGGAAACTACCGCTCACCAGCGAAAACATCGCCGGCAGCGTCAGAACTTCGCCGGTGGTAATCCGCCGGCTGATGAGCGCTCTGCGGAAGGGCGGGCTTATTGAAACCGTCCCGGGGTCAGCGGACCCGCGGCTGGCCCGTCCCGCCAGTGAAATTTCGCTCTACGATATTTACCTCGCCGTTGAGGGAAGTGACCGCCACCTATTTACGATTGATGAAAAGACGGCCCCAGAGTGTATTGTTGGCGGTAACATTCAGGCAACACTAGCGGAGTATTACCACCAGGCTGAAGTGGCCGCCCAGGCGAAACTCGCCACGGTGACGCTCCAGGACGTTTTAGACAGTATCTTAGTCAGACAAGCCCAAAAAGAAGCGGCGCGGAGAAAGGATGAAAATAAATGAAATACTTAATCACTGGTGCCACCGGTCACCTCGGTGGAATGGTCGTTACGGAACTGAGCAAGCTGGTGCCAATGGACGAGCTCCGGCTAGGCGTTCACCGCTTGGAAAAGGCCGGTGCCCTTCAAGCGGCCGGCTATGAAGTGGTGGCACTAGACTACACTGACGTTGACAGCATGACCGCGGCCCTGACCGGAGTCGACGTTCTCGTCTATATTCCCAGCCTTACCTACCAGGTGCAGCAGCGGATCAGCGAGTTTGAAAATACGCTGACGGCGATGCAGCGGGCCAACGTAACGACCATTGTGGCGATGAGCTTTATCGCGGACCAGTACAACAACCCCTTTCAGATGGCCAGCTATTACGCCTACCTCCCCGCCCGCCTAGCAAGCAGCGGGTTGAACTATGCGGTAGTAAAAAATGCCTTGTA
Organism: Limosilactobacillus antri DSM 16041; assembly: GCF_000160835.1. Taxonomy (GTDB): domain Bacteria; phylum Bacillota; class Bacilli; order Lactobacillales; family Lactobacillaceae; genus Limosilactobacillus; species Limosilactobacillus antri. Next base: position 288,793 of record NZ_GG700732.1, on the reverse strand, counting down.
CGCGGATCCGCTGGTACCCTACCTGCCGGAATTGATCGCACGGCAGAACGTGATTTATCCCGTGGGGAACCAGGCAATGTCCTTTATCAGCCGCGAAGACAGCGCGGAGGCGTTGGCAAGAATCGCGGTCCAGCCCTACCTGCATGACCACGGGCAAAACTACCTGCTGACGATGAAACAGAATTACAACATGGTTGAATTGAGCGCAATTATGTCTCAGGTAACCGGTAAGCAAATTGGCTACGCGCCGGTGACCCTGCAGGAATTTGCGGATCTTTACCGTTCCGAGGGGGACGGCGATGAATTAGCCTCGATGTACCACGCCGCTGCGCTGGGACTGATGGACGAGGTCACCACTGATTTCCAGCACATCACCGGTCATGCTCCCCAAAGCATGACGGAATACTTGACCCGCCATTATCAAAAGTAGGTACTATGCTGTGTTAAATTAATAAGCCCACCAAGTTCGGTTTTACCGTGCTTGGTGGGCTTATTGATGTATCTATGATCTCAGTAATGGAGGCTGGAAATTAATTCAGCCTCTTCGCTATTTTAAAGATAGTAATGCAACAGCACAGTAGCTGGCTGGCGGTTCAAATAGGCTTGCTGCGCATCGAAAGACAAATATCGAAAACAGCTTGCCCGCCGATTCTCGGTGTTTTTCTCACTCTTATTGGTTAAACCGGTCGACGTACTCCGCCAGGTACTGGGTCGTTAGACTGCACGGCTGGGCAATTAATGCCGCTGGTGCACCAGCCGCTACCACCTGGCCCCCATTCTTGCCGCCGCGGGGTCCTAAGTCCAACAGGTAGTCGGCGTTGGCCACCAGGTTCAGGTCGTGGGTAATGGTGATAATCGTGGCTCCCCGGTCGAGCAGCTGCTGCATAACGCCAAGGAGGGTCTTAACATCCAGCGGGTGCAGCCCGATCGTTGGCTCGTCAAAGACAAAGAGCGTGGTCGCCTGACGCCGGTTGAGGTGCTTGACCAGTTTTAGCCGCTGGGCCTCCCCGCCGGACAGCGACGGTGTGCTTTCTCCCAGGTGGAGGTAAGCGAGGCCAACTTCATCCAGCAATCGCAGCTCCTGTTCAATCTTCGGGACAGTGGTAAACACCCCCATGGCCGTCCGTACGTCGAGCTTGAGCAGGTCGACAATTGAATAGCCGTGCCACTTGACTTCCTGGATTGCCTGGCGGTATCGGGCCCCTTCGCAGGTCGGACAGGTTTGCTGCATATCCGGCAAAAACTGGATATCGAGGGTCACTACCCCGGTGCCGCCACAAGTTGGGCAGGCACCCTGCTTATTGTTGTAGGAAAAGTAGCTGGCTGTATAATGGTGCTCCTTTGCGGCGGGCTGGGCGGCAAAGAGCTTGCGCAAGTTGTCCATAATGCTGGTATAGGTAGCGACGGTCGACCGGGTTGTCTTGCCAATCGGCGCGGCATCGACGCTGACCACGCTTTTGATCGGGGCCGTCAGCGACCTCACCTGCCGGGGAAGCGGGTGGCCGCTGTTTTGGACCCTAATTGCCGGGACCAGGCTGTCCAGGATTAAGCTGGTTTTGCCGGCCCCGGAGAAGCCGGTGATGGCGCTTAACCGGTTTACCGGTAATTGTCCCGTAATCTTTTTGATGTTGTAGTAATCGGCCACCGTGAAACGAATGTTTTTCTTTGCCGGGAGCGGCTGGCGGGTCCGGGCCAGCAAGTGCGCCGTGCCGTTGAGGTAGGGGCCAATATTGGAGGACGGGTCCGCGGCAATCGCCTGGGGAGTGCCGGCAGTGAGAATCTGACCACCCGCTTCCCCGGAGCCGGGGCCGATTTCGATGATCCAGTCTGCTTCCCGGATAATGTCCACGTTATGGTCGACCACCACCAGGGAGTTTCCCTGGGCAACCAGCTCATGAAAAACGCCGAGTAGGCCCTTAATGTTGTCAGGGTGCAGCCCGATGGATGGCTCATCGAGGATGTAGAGGACCCCGGTCGTCTGTGTCCGCAGGGTCCGGGCTAGTTGGATCCGTTGGAGTTCCCCGGTTGAAAGGGTATTGCCATTCCGGGACAAGGTCAGGTAGTCGAGGCCAAGTTCCAGCAGCGGCCGAAGGTTATCATCAAATTCCTTAAACAGTGACCGGGCCATTGTCATCATATCGTCAGGCAGGGTTTCCAGCACCGCCCCTTTCCAATCCGCAAGTTCGCCCAGGGTCAGGTCGGTTACCTGGACGATGTTTAAACCGCCAGCTTCCTGCGTAAGCAGTTCTGGTTTGAGACGGGTGCCGTGGCAGACCGGACAGGTCGAGTAGCTGAAAAATTCGCTGATCCGTTTTTGCGAGCGCTCACTCTTGCTCGTCTGGGCAGAGCGGAGCACCGCTTCGTGGGCGTTTTCATAGAGGGCGTTGAAGTCGTGGAAGACCCGCCCGGTGCCGGAGCGAAAGTCCATCTTGAACTTTTGAGCCGGCCCGTTTAAGACAAAGTCCTTTTCCCTGGCAGTGAGGTCCTGGTAGGGAACGTTAATCCGGACCCCTGCCTGCTCCGCCACGTTTGGCATAAAGTTTCGTCCCGGCAGGTGCCAAGCGGCCACGGCCCCCTCGGCCAGGGTCAGCGTCGGGTCGCCGATCAACTTGCTTTCGTCGATTTGCCGCACCTTCCCGGTTCCCTGACAATTTTCACAAGCGCCGGCCGAGTTAAAGGCAAAGTCTTCCGCGCTATAAGCACTGAATTGGGCCCCGCAGACCGGGCAAGTCAGTCTACCCATCGCATCACCGCTCTTACTCATCGCTTCGGCAATCGTCAGGCTTGGCTTTAAGCGGTGACCGTTCGGGCAGACCGGTGAACCGAGCCGGGAGAAGATTAGCCGAATGACGTTGAACATTTCACTCATCGTTCCGACCGTTGCCCGCTCCGATGGAATCGCCGGCCGTTGCCGCAGGGCCAATGCTGATGGAATGTGCTTGACACTGCGGACCGCCGCCTGGGCACCAAGCTTGATCCGCCGCCGGGTATAGGTCGAGAGGGCTTCGAGGTAGCGCCGGGACCCCTCCTCATATAAGATTCCCATCGCCAGTGAGCTCTTCCCGGAGCCGGAAAGACCAGAAACGGCCACAAACTTGTGGAGAGGAATGTCGACGTCGATATTTTTTAAGTTGTGGACCCGCCCGCCCCGGACTTCGACCTGGGCCGGAATCACCTTTTGCTGATTAGTTGCCACTTACGGATGCTCCCTTCGTGATTTTTAAATTGAAAGTATTTGCTATTAGGCCGACTACCATCATATAATATTTGGCAAGAAAAGAGGAATGATTTGAATATGAAAATGCGTAGAATTGACCATATCGTGCTGACCGTCAGCGACTTGGAAGAGTCCACCCGCTTCTACCATGAGGTTTTCGATATGCCAGTGATTGACCAGCAGAACAGCGCTCAACTGGTCACGTTGCGGTGCGGCCACCAGTTAATCCGACTGCAAAAGGCGGACCGGCCAACGGAATTGAAGGCGCCCCACCTCACTACCGGCGCGGCTGACTTTTGTATCGTCGCTGGCGACAAGCTGGATGATATCCTTCACCACCTCAAAAGCTACTTTGTCGAAATTGTGGCGGGCCCGGTTGAAAAACACGGTTCAGAGGGCCCAATGACGTCCGTTTACGTTCACGACCCGGACAATAACCTGGTGGAGATTGCGGTCTACAAAAATAAATAGGATGAGAAAAGGCACCCCAAATCAACTGAAATGAAGCTGATTTGGGGTGCCCTCTATATAAGTTCCCCTAGCAATAGTGCCAGTAGGAGCAATAGCCCGGCGACCCAACGGTGGTCACGCAAAATCCCGAGGTAGTCCCGGACAAGCGCTAACGGCAGGTAGTGCCAGGGTGTCGGCGCGGGTAAAAATTGGTACCGTTGGCCTAACTGCCGGCTGTAAATCCAGGCTCGCGGAACGTGAAAGGAGCTCGTCACGACCACCACCCGTGGCTGCCCCGTCCCCGACCAGTGCTGGGTAATCAACCGCTGACTATAAGCAAGGTTCTGCCAGGTATTACGGGCTTGCGATTCCTGCAACAGTTTCTCCGGCGGGAGCCCGCACTCCAGCAGGAAGGCCGCCATTGCCGCCGCTTCCGTGACCTGGTCGCCATGGACCCGACCGCCGCTGACCACGATTGTTACCGTGGGCTGGCGCTGCCAAAACTGCGCGGCCCGGGTCAAACGAGCGGCTAGTACCGGTGGAACCTTTCCCTGTGCTAGTCCAGCCCCTAGAACAATTAGGTAGTCTGCGTGGTGAGGATGAAGTCTCCAGGACAGGAGCCCCACAGCCAAGCTAAAAATTAGCAGGCCCACGGTTGCCAATCCGGCGGTAACGGTGGTTAGCAACCAGAGCTGCCATATCATCCCCGCCCGGTTTTCCGGTTGACTGCCCAGCAGTCCCGGAAGACAAATAAGCAGGTTCAGCCCCTGCAAAATTAGTGTCCACCGGTTAGCGGCTAAGCTGGCAGCCTTATTTTTGAACCGCCGGATTAGGACGAGGTAAATAGTTGTCCCCCAGCAAGCGGCGGTTAGAACAGTCATCAGCAAAAACATTATTAACTTCATCACCATACTCACTTCTTATTGTTATGCCAGCGCCTGATCCGGTGCCACAGCTCGCTTACGATGAGGACAATGATTACCCCAATCGAGATGGCGTAACCAAAGACCCCCAAGTGGTAAATATGCGGGTGGCGGGTGCTGCTTTCGATCAGCAGCGAGGAACCCAGGATGACCGCCGCCAACACGATCACGACCAGCAGTCGGTTAGCAACGCGCTCAACCTGTTTGAGCAGCTGCCGTTGGCCCGGGTAGCGTAATTTTACCTCGATGTCGCCGCTGTTAAAGGTGTCGAGGGCCGTGTCAATTCGTTCCGGCAGCTGGCCAGCTGATTCTAATACCGACCATAATTTAAATAAGCTGTCGTCAGCAAGGTCTCGGGCTTTAAATTTGCGTCTGAGGTAGGCTAGCCCAAACGGCCGGGCGACCGCCATCATTGAAATATCCGGATCCAGTCGGGCAACCGTCGACTCCAGGGTGCCAAAGGCCTTAATCAGCATGGTCACTTCCGGCTTGATCTGAAGGTGATTTTTCTCACAGAAGCGGATAATCCGGTAAAGCATATTCGAGAAATCAATCTGGCCCAGCCCTTCGGCCAGGTACGGGCGCATGAACCCCGCCAGTTCCTTAGTAAAGCGGAGCTGGTCGAGTTCGCCAGTCTGGTTGCAGATTCCTAAGACGGCCTGGGCAATCCGGTGCTGGTCCTTGCTGGTCAGCGCTAAAACCACCTCGGCAATTCCGTCGGCCATTACCGGCGTGAGCCGCCCCATCATGCCAAAATCCAGGTAAACCAACCGGTATGGCGGCAAGGATCGTTGCTGCTGGTAGGTAATTTCGGTGTGCTTAAACGAGTGCTGAAATTCCCTGCCGGCTTCCAGCTGACCCGCGGGCGCCGTGGCAAAGAGAATGTTGCCGGGATGCGGGTCGGCATGGAAGAAGTGGTCGACAAAGACCTGCTTCATGAAGTTGCGCACCAGTGCCGTCGCCAGTGACCGGTTTCGTTCCTGCTCCGCGTCAGTGGTCACAACGAAGAGCTGGCGGATGCTCTTCCCGGTCATTGCCTGATTAACTAAAATTCGGGGAGCACAGTATGACGGGTAAACCTTGGGCACCGCAAAAATCCCCTGCCCGTTATTCAAGCGGTAGAACTCTTCACCATTGTGTGCCTCTTGCAGGGTGTTGATTTCGCTCAAAAGGGAGCTGCTGATTTCATCTAAGGTCCGGTCCAAGTCAACAACCGCCGTATTTGCGGGCACGTACTTGACCATTTTAACGGCTCGCCGCAGCAGGGCTAAGTCAGTATTGACCAGCTGGGTGACCGCGGGATGCTGAACTTTCACCACCACCGGCGTCCCATCTAAGAGGGTGGCGTGGTGGACCTGACCGATGGAAGCAGAGGCAAACGGCTCCTGGTCAAATTCCTTGAAGACCGCCGCGATGGTCTTGCCGGTCGCCTCTTCAAAGCTTTGCTGGACGCTGGCAAATGAATCAGCCGTGACCTGGTCCTGGAGCTTGCGGAGGGCCCGTACGTAGTCGGCAGAAACCAGGTCCGGACGCGTCGATAGGATTTGGCCCAATTTAATAAAGGTGGGGCCCAGCTCCTGCAGGGCGTTACAGATTGCTTCCGGATCCCGTTGATGGTAAAAATTAGAAATAAAGTGGTATTTCCGCATCACCGCAATGATTTCCCTTAAGCGGGTCCCCTGCTTTATTTCCGCCTGCTGTTGATTTTCCATGTGCTCTCCCACCCTCACTCAGTTTGCTTATCTTAATTTTACCGCACTTTTTTACTAAATAGTTGGTCAGCCAAATGGGAAATTGATACAATAGGACTAAATAGCAATGAAAGATTAGGTGAGTTTGTAAGTTATGGATGCACTATGGTCATCTTATTGGTTTAGATTACTCGTAATTATTTTGATTCTGCTGCTGGCGGCCCTCTTTACTCTGCTGGAATATTCCGTGGTTAAGGTCCGGCCCAGCGAGCTGCAAGAGCTTCGCCAGACGCGGAAGGTCAAGCGCGCCGAGCACATGGTCAACAACTTAAATGAATACTTGTCGACTGCTCAGGTTGGGGTTACCATGACTTCTCTGGTATTAGGGTGGATTGGTGACCAGTTCATCACCGACCTCCTGTTAAAGATCCACCTGATTCCCAAGGAAGTGCTGGTTCCGCTGGCACCTGTAATCGGGGTCCTGATCTTTACCTTCTTCCACGCTGTCTTCACCGACTTGGTACCGAAGAACATGGCAATTGACCGGCCGGTCCAAATCCTGCTGGCCATCGTTCACCCGATCCAGTTTTTCCACACGGTCTTCTACCCCTTCGTGTGGCTGTTTGCCGTTACGGCGGCCTGGATTACCAAGCTGCTGGGCTATAACGTCCAGCCGGAAGAGGATACCTATTCGCAAAACGAAATTATGACCCTCTCCCAACAATCCGAAAAGGCTGGGGAAATGGATAAGGAAGACGTGCTCTTCATGCGGCGGGCCTTTGAAATGAACGATAAGGTTGCCGAAGACATCATGATCGACCGGACCCAGCTAGCGGTCATCGACATCCAGGCTTCGATCGAAGATGCGGCCAAACTCTACTTTGAAAAGAAGTTTACCCGTTTCCCGGTGGTGGCCAATAACGATAAGGATCACATCCTGGGTTACGTCTTTGCCTATGACATCATGCGGCAAAACCAGATTAACCCACAGCAATCGATTCGGACGATTATGCGCCGCATCCCGATTGTTTATGAGAACGAACCGATTACCAACGTCTTGCAAACGATGGTTAAAAAGCAGGTGCCAATCGTGGTCGTCCAGGACGAGTATGGTGGTACGTCCGGGATCGTAACTGATAATGACATTTACGAAGAACTCTTCGGAACGGTGGGCGAAGAAATTGACCACGCCACTTCCGACATGATTAAAAAAAAAGATCCGGACAGCAAGGGGAACCCGACCTATGAGGTTTCCGGGAAAATGCCGCTGGATGACTTTGAGCGTTTCTTCCACACCAAGATCGACCAGTTTGAAAATTCTGAAGTAACGACGCTGACCGGGTTCTTCCTGGAGCGCCAGTACGACATGAAGGTCGGCCAGCCAATCAGAGTCGAAAACTTCTCCTTCACTCCGCTCGACCTGCAAAATGCGTACGTTAATAAGTTTAAAGTGGTTTATATCAAGCCCAAGAAAACACCGAAGAACTCGGACGACGAACATAAGCAGAAGTAAATAGAAAATGAGAGGCTGGGAATTAACTC
>NZ_GG700732.1:250252-278997 GCF_000160835.1 Limosilactobacillus antri DSM 16041 | reverse complement strand
AATCAGTTTCTAAAATAATTTCCGTCATCACCAGACTGCCCGTATGGCTGACCGAAGCGTGAACCCGGCCAGCAAACGGTGACCGAGTGACTACCGGCTTGCCGAGCTGGTTGTCGAGGATTTCAATGTCATGAAAGCCGACCGCTTTTCCAATCCCGGTTCCCCAGGCTTTCGCAAACGACTCTTTTAAAGACCACCGTCCCGCCAGATATTCCAACGCCCGCTGGCCGGTATAGCCGCGATATTGTTCATACTCACCCGTTGTTAACACCCGGTTCAAAAACTGCGGGTGCTGCTTCGCAAGTTCCCCTACCCGGCTAATTTCCGTCAGGTCAATGCCTAGTCCCTTAATCATTCAAATATCTCCTTTTCCTGCCTGCCACTGGCTAGTACAAAACATCTGATTAAATTTTAGCATGACGGCCGGGGGCCGGCCAAGGCCGATCGCGTTTGACATTCTTTGCTGAGTTGTTAAACTGGGAGAGCAATTATCGAGAATAAGGAGAAAGAATTAACTAACTAACATGAAAGATCAACGAATTAGCCGGGCATTGGCCATTATGGTTTTTGGCACCTTCTTTGGCCTGCTCTGTTCGACCCTGATGAACATCGCTTTGCCAACCTTCATGAAGGTCTTCAGTATCTCGGAGGGCCGTGTTCAGTGGGTTATGAACGGCTATATGCTGGTAAACGCGCTGATGATTCCGGTCAGCTCATACTTAATTAAACGCTTTTCGTTCCGGCGGCTGTTCATCATCTTCGCGGGCGTCTTCCTGCTGGGAACGGTCCTGGGGGCCCTGGCACGCAGCTTTAGCTTTATTGTGGTCGCCCGGATGATTCAGGCCATCGGTGCCGGAATGATGATGCCATTGGTCAACGTCCTGGCGATTCGCTATGCCGTACCGGGAAAGAAGGGCCGAATTATGGGGATCATCGGCCTGGCATTTAACTGCGCGCCCATCTTAGGGCCGGCCGTTTCCGGCTTTTTACTCAACTACTTCTCTTGGCGCTACCTCTTCATCCTGATTATTCCGTTCGCGCTTGCGACCCTCCTGCTGTCATTCTTCTTTCTACCCTACATTCCCCACAACGAAATGCCGCGCTTTAACCTGCCGGGATTAATTCTGGTAACCATTGGTTTGTGGTCGTTATTGATGGGCTTGTCCAACGTTTCAAGCTCCCCGCTCGCCAGCTTTAGCGTCGTCGGCTACCTGGTAATTGGGGTGGTCGCTCTGGTCTTCTTCGTTCTTAACCAGCGGCACAGCAGCCACCAGTTAATCAACTTCAAGATTTTTGCCCACCGGCAGTTCGTCCTGGCGACGGTAATTAATATGCTGATCACGGCCACGATGTACGGGAATTCAATCTTGATTCCCCTCCTGGTCCAGATTGTGCTGGGCCGGGGAACGGTGACCTCAGCAATCACCGTGCTGCCCGGCGCAATTTTAACCGGGCTGCTGTCGACAACCAGTGGCCGCTTCTATGACATTTACCCGATCAAGGTCCTGGTGGGGGCCGGACTGGTCATTGACATTATTGGGACCACTTTTCAGGCAGCCGTCGGGGCCCAGAGTACCATCCTGATGATTACAATTTTCCAAACCGTCCGCCAATTTGGCCTGGTTACCATGCTGATCCCCTTGCAAACGCAGGCCCTCTCCCTCTTGCCCAACGAAATTGTTCCCGACGCGGTCGCAACCTTTAATACGATGCGGCAGATTGCGGCTTCGTTTGGGACCGCCTTGATTGTCGCGGTGGTGGGCATCGTCAATAACCTGTTACACTGCCAATCCTCCCACCTGGGAATCCAAACGGGCTTTGTCTTCTGCCTACTCTTGCTGCTGGTATCCCTGGTGTTAAGTCAGCGGCTTTACCACAAGATTGTCCGCGCCCAGGCCGGCTAGCAAATTGTTATAACGGTTTACTACCGCACTATGGTATAATACCAACGGTAGATTTTCTGCTTACCCCGGGGTTTTAGAAGCAGCTTCCCCATTTTGTCCCCGTTCTTAACAAACAAAACGTGCACACTAAACTGCATTAATATGCTTGTAGAAGGGATTGGATCAACTGAAGATGAAGTATCGTTTGCAATGTATTGTGTTTGTACTGGTGGCCTTTATGCTCGGCTGCAACGAATTTATGGTGGTGGGGGTGCTTTCCAACATTGCTGAGAGCTACCATGCTTCCCTCTCGGCAGTGGGCCTGCTAGTCACGATGTACGCGTTGACCTACGCAATTTGTACCCCGGTTTTGACGACCGTCACGGGAAAGTATGACCGCTTTAAGGTCCTGATGACCCTGATGGTTGTGTTTTTCCTGGGCAACACACTGACGGCGGTGGCACCGAACCTGTTCCTACTGTTTGTTTCCCGGATAATCACCGCTGGGGTGGCGGGCGCCATTATTTCCCTGATTCTGGTCTACGTTAGTATCATCGCACCGATTGAGAAACGCTCGATGATGGTGGCAACGGTATTCGCCGGTTTCAGTACCGCGACGATTATCGGGGTTCCCCTGGGAACGACGATCAGCGCTGCCGCTTCCTGGCACATGAGCTTCGCGGTGATCAGCGTCCTCGCATTGGTGATTGGCGGCTGCCTCTTCGTGCTGGTACCCCGTCACACGCCGCAAACAAAGGGGTCGATTGGTCACCAGGTCAAGCTGCTCAAGGACCGCCGGATTATCCTCGGCATTATTGTGATGGTCACCCTAATGGCTGCGGAGTACACCTTTTATACCTTCATCCGGCCGATCATCACGGACGTCCTGCACTTTAGCACCACCGACTTGAACTGGCTCCTGGGCTTAGTCGGCATCATGTTCATCGTTGGGAATGCCTGTGCGGGGATTGTTTCCAGCCGCTACGGGATTCGCAAGCTGCCGCTGATTAGCGGGGCCTGCCTCCTGCTGCTCCTGCTAATGGGCCTGAGCTTTGCTAATTCGTGGACCGGGGTTGGGCTGTTGTGCTTAATCTGTCTGGTGCTGGGAATGCCGGGATCGATCCTCCAAGTAATGTTCTTAAACGTAGCTGATAAGGACTACCCGGCGGCGATGAACCTGGCTTCATCACTCAACCCGATCTGTACCAACGTCGGGGTAACGGTCGGCTCCTTCTTGGCCTCCCTGAGTGTCAACTTCATCGCAATTAGCCAGATCGGCTATGTTGGGGCCGTCTTGGCGGTCATCAGTACCATTGGGTCAGTGCTGCTGGTCCGGCATGATTAAACTAGCGGGAGGCTGGGAGAAAACTATGTTTTCTCACCAGCCTCTTGCTAGTTCTTAACTATTACAAAGATAACGTGGAAAACAACCACAAGGCTAGTGTCTAACTACGAACGCTAGCCGGCCCGTACCGTGCCAACTATCGTTCTAAGTTATCCATACGCCTTGTCGAGGAGGTTGTTTCCCACTCTCGCTTTTTTCAATGCTATACTTAGTCCCAGGAAGGTGTTAAAAAATGGATGAACAAAGGAATGTGAAACTAAATAATGGTATTTTGATGCCCCGGGTTGGCCTGGGGGTCTGGAAATCGACGAACGATGAGGCACGGCAGATGGTGTCGACCGCCCTGCAAAACGGCTACCGGCTGATCGATACCGCCAAGCAGTACGGCAACGAAGCTGGCGTGGGTGCCGGCTTGCGGGAAGGTTTAACCAAGACCCAGCTCAAGCGGACGGACCTTTTCCTGACCACCAAGATCTGGAACGGTGACCAGGGCAATTACGACCAGCTCCGCCAGAGTTTTAATGAGCAGTTAAGCAAACTCCAAACGGACTACGTGGACCTGCTTCTCCTCCACTGGCCAGTCTTTGATAAGTACCTGGAAAGCTGGCGGGCGTTAGAGACTATCTATCGGGATGGTCAGGCCAGGGCAATCGGGGTGTGCAACTTTAACGTTGACCACCTTACCGCCCTGCTTGACCACGCGGAAGTAACGCCGGCAGTTAACCAGATCGAGTTTAACCCCCGGATCCACCAGCCTGATACGGTGGCCCTCTGCCAGATGCAAAAGATCCAGCTGGAGGCCTGGTCGCCACTGGGCAATGGGCAAACCCTGAATGAGCCGGTGATTAAAGCGATCGCGGCCAAGCACCACAAGAGCGTCGCCCAGGTCGAATTACGCTGGGAGTTGCAGCAGGGCTTCGTCGTAATTCCAAAGTCCAGCCATGTTGAGCGGATGCGGGAAAACATGGCGGTGTTTGATTTTCAGTTGAATGCGGACGAGATGGAGGCCATCGCGGAATTAGACCAGGAGAAGCACTCCATCTGGTACGATAAATTCAAGTGGTCCGGCAATCCGGACGGTGTGGACGACTACATCGCTGATGGCAATGGCTTTTAAGCGGTTCTGCAACCAAACTAAAAACTCGCAGGCTCAAGATCGGGCTTGCGAGTTTTCATTTAACGATTACTTTTCCCACAGGAACTTGATCAGCGCTTGGTCAACCTGGTGGTTATTATTATGCAAACGGCTGTGCTGAGCGCTCTTGCCGTGCAGTTCAATTTCCCGGTAGGATTTGGTCCGGTCCCCGACCAAGTACTTAAGAGACTGGGCCGAGGTGACGGGAACGTCGCCGTCGGAATTGCTGCCGTCATCAAGGTTGCCATAGATGTTCAGGACAGCGGTGTTTTGTGGAAAATGCTGACGCAGGCCAAGCAAGTTTCGGTAACTCTTGTCCATGCTGCTGGGCCGGCCCGTCTGGCTGTCCACCGCTGCCTTGGCGGTCACTTCCCCGACTAAGCCATTGTAGTGGCCGGCAATGGCAACCGGGTGGGCAACCTGCGGCAACTGGCGGTTATTGTAATTATCGTTGATGTAGTTAATGATTTCCAAGTTCCCCATTGAGTGACCAACGAAGTTAACTTGCCGGTAGTGGTATTGCTTTTGCAGGGCAACCACGACGTTTTTTACATAGCCGCCGCCGTGACGGTAGCCGCTGGCATAATCGTTCTGGTAGTTGGCCAGCTTATTATCTTCGAGGTTTACCTCCACGATTGGATTGATCGCGTGCGCCGGAATGGTCCGGTTAAAGCTGACCTTGCCATTCTTATCGACATTCGCCCGGACAATTGTTCGTGTCACACCAGCGTTACGGGCCGCATTGGCCATCTTCTCTTCCGCGCGGGAACTGCTGCCCCAGCCATGAACGAAGATTGTGGGCGTCGGTGACTGGACGTAGTGGGTGACCGCATGGACGTTAGTAGTCAGCCCCCCGAGCCCCAACAGTGCTGCCGCTAGGGTGAAAATTAACTTTAAACTTTTGTGCATTTATTTCTCTCCAATTTCCTTAATTATTTTTGCTGGCACTCCGGCGACCACTGTATTGGCCGGAACATCTTTCGTCACGACCGCCCCTGCCGCCACAACCGCGTTCCTACCAACGGTGACGCCAGGGAGGATTGTTGAATTAGCCCCCAGCCAAGCATTTTCACCAATCAGTACCGGCTTCATCTCGACCTCGTGCCTTTTTTGCGGATCTAGCGGATGGTTTACCGAAATAATCGTTGCGTTCGGGCCAACCAAAACATGATCCGCTAACGTAATTCCGCCAAGGTCAGTGAACATGACACCGCTATTGATAAAGACGCCCTTTCCAATCCTTAAATTAGCACCGTAGTCACTACGAATTGGCAATCTGATTTCAACTGAATCGTCAATCTGCTGCCTAGTAATCTTGCCAATCACCTGCCGAATTTCTTCTTGTGGCGCTGCACTGCTGTTTAGTCGTTGGAGCAGGTCTTGCGTCTTTAAAGCGGTTTTAGTAATTTCCTTGATCTCTTCAAGACTTGCGTGTTCCATTAACATCCCTCGCCTTATTGATTTGTTATCTTCATCATAACTACGCACGGCAAGAATGTTAAAGACTTATATTTCATCACAAACCATAATTAAAAAGAATGATATAGCAATTGAACTAGGCCAAACTAAGGCTAGCTAGCCATGGATCGATTTGCCCCGCACGGTTTAATACGGCTCCCTGGTTAACCTTAGTATCGTAATTATTTTCCTTGATTGCCCGTTCAATAAAGCTTTGCGAACGATCGTAGTTAGTACCGCCGGAAGTGGCAAAAAGTGCTAAGTTCTTACCGTTGAGATCTAGCTTATCAATTAAATCAGCAATCATTCGGGGTGGAATCGCCCACCAGATCGGGTGACCAATCACGATATTATCGTATCCTGAAATATCTGGAAAATCCTCTTTAATAGCTACTCGACTGTTGTGATCGTGCTGCTCAATTGAGGTCCGGCTAGTTGAATCATGCCAATCGAGGTCTGCGGTGGTATATGGCTGAGCAGCATGAATTTCCGCAATATCGGCAGCTAGTTTTTGGGCAACCTGTTTGGCGATTTGTTTAGTTGTGTTGGTGGCAGAATAGTATAAAACAAGTGTCTTTGCCATCTCAATTCCTCCTTGGGTTATTAAGAATACGGCTAGTATAAGGCTTAAAGTATACTTTAAGTCAAGTATCGAAATTAATTCTCATTGTCGATCTTTGAAAGAACGGTCATCAGCGACATTGACTCTAAAACATTCTTTTCCGTCCCCTCTTTAACTGCCTGGTCATAATCGGCACACTTAAAATCCAAAATTTGTAAGTTCCTTTGCATCTCTGCCATTTTATTAAGGAGTCTTTGCCGAATTTAGTGAAATAACTGTTGGCGTTCAACGATTGAATCATCCCCCTGCGCAATCAGCCGCGTATAATCCTGAATTTCTTTAAGCGTTAAGCCGGTTTTCTTCAGGCATTCAATCACCCGAATTGTATCAAGATCCCGTTGGGTAAACTGCCGGATTCCGCGAGCGCTCTTTTGGAGGTACGGTAGGAATTCTAACCGATCATAGTAGCGAATAGTTGAACTTGGCAGGCCGGTAATTTTTGAAACCTCACCAATTGAGTAGACCTTTTCTGTTGCTGGCATGGGCGCCCTCCTTGACTTAAAGTTAACTTTAATTTTTGATTATTATATCGCGCCAGGTTTAAGTTTCAAACATTTACCGCCTTGCTTTTTGGACGGGGCTAATTTTAAAATAAACTCAAAAGACTTATCTTGGAGGATGCTTTATGATTCGTGCAATTGCTACCGATATTGACGGCACATTTCTTACGACTAACCGGACCTATGACCACCAGCTATTCAATACCGTTTTCCAGCTAATGCAACAGCGAAATGTTAAGTTCATCGTTGCCAGCGGTGACCAGTATTACTTCCTCCGGTCACTTTTCCCCGCCATCGCTAATCAGATTGCTTTTGTGGCGGAAAATGGCGTGTTAACGGTCGACCGGGGAGAAGAAATTGCTTGCGGTCAGTTAAACAGGAGTGTTGTCGCAGACATTATCGCCGATATTGATGCGCTTCCCGATACTTACTACGTTGTTTGTGGCCGCCAATTTGCCTATGTTAAAGAGACCATGCCTGAGAAATTCAAACAGGGGCTTCACCGTTTCTATACCCGTACCAAGGTCGTTAAAGACTTTTCGTTCCTCAATGACAAGATCTTTAAATTTGCCCTGGTCGTCCCACCAGCAAACATGCGGACCATTGCCCATGACATTAACACTAAATTTGCGGGCATTATCCGGGCAACCGCTAGCGGCAACGGCGCAATTGATTTAATCATTCCAGAAATGGATAAATCATACGGGCTAAAGAAGCTGCTTGACCGCTGGCAAATCTCTCCCGCCGACTTAGTGGCTTTTGGTGATGGCGAAAACGATTTAGAGATGTTTGACCTTGCCGGGACCAGTTATGCCATGGGAAACGCACCGGCTAACGTAAGAGCGGCAGCGAGCCAGACAATTGGAACTAATGATGAGCAAGCGGTCTTACACGAGCTGGAGAAGCTATTAGCTCCTGACCAGCAATAAGCAAGCGACCTGCTGCGCGGCGCGGTACAGGCAATCGCCGGAAGTATTTGAGAAATAACACGAGGCTGGGGGAAAATCATTTCCGCTCCAGCCTCATGCTTTAGCCAAATAATTCGTTCATCTGCACATCAGTAAGGGAAAACTGCTGCTGGACCTTAGTTTTAAGCCGGTTTTCCGACATCCCCGTTTGGCGCATCAATTTAATTGTGCCCCGGACGGCTTCCATTTTACCCTCTTCACGAACATCTTCGTCATGGAACATCATGTGGGTTTTATTATCCATGTAGTCATTCCTCCATTCCGTATTTTTACTCAGATTCTGAATGTAGTTCTTTAATTCGCCGACATACTCGTCATTGTCTACATCCTTATTATCCACGTAATCGAGGAAGTTACGCAAGTCTTTACCCACATCATTTTTGGTGCCCTTAGTATTTAGAAAAATGGCGGTCCGCCCATCAGCTAGTGCCAACGATTGATCCTGCCGGCAATAATTTGCAAAGTCATACCGGTGCAAGCCCAAGCCAAAGGGATCAAAGGGACAGATAAAAATTACGTAGAACTGGCGCAGGGTCGCGTACTGCTGCCCGTGCTTCAACATTTCACTATCAATTCGTCCCTGGTAGTAACGCACCCGTTGCGGTAAGCCGCGGGTGTGGCGGACCTGCATATCAATCTCGTAGACCACCCCATTCTGATCTTTGGTGTAAACGTCAAAGCGAACACCGTGACTGAATTGACCCTCCTGCACGGCCTTTTGAACCGTTGGAAATTCGATTCGGTCAATCTTTAGTTCAGGCAGAATCAGCTGGATCAACCGCTGACAAAGCCGCTTGTTGCTCATCACACTGCCAAAGACAAAGTCATCCTGGATACTAATCTTATTATCCATCTCATTCACCCCGCATTGATTCCTCTAACTAATAAATACGGAGAATTTGCTGATGGCTACTAAACAATATAAAAACAGCAGCCTTCAAAGTAAATCCTTCAAAAGCTGCTAATGTCGCTTTATGCTACGGTGTAAATCCGTACTTCGGGGTCTGCTGACCATGTTGGCTTCAGCCCGGGAAAGACGTGTTGAGTAAACATCTCACTGTTTAGGTATGCCTTGGCATGTTCAACGCTATCAAAGCCATGAAGAACTTGAACATCTTCGTTCCGAATTAAAAGATCCTTGGTTTCTGCACCGGGGATGGTTTTGAGGAACGGTTCACGGTAATCGGTATAAACCTTTGCTGCGGCTGCCCGATTCTTCTCCGGAATTACCATCGTTACTTGTAAATATGCTTTAACTGCCATTTTATTTCCTCCTCAAATCAATTAATTTACAATTTTGATAGTAGTCGTTTACAATCAAAATTAATACGAATTCAAAAACGATTAAGCTACTAAATAATTTTTGAGGAAGGTCAGGTATGTATCAACGTAAAATACCAAAAGAATACTATTGTACCGTGGACTATGGATTAGATATCTTTGGTGGCAAGTGGAAGCCGCGGATTCTCTGTATTCTTGGCCACGTTAATTCAATGCGCTACGGCGAACTAAAAGCACAAATGGAAAACATCTCAGACGCTGCTTTAGCTGATAGCCTGCACGAATTACAGCAAGCTGGAATTATTAACCGTCGACAATATAATGAAATGCCGATTCGGGTTGAATACTCATTGACGGCTGAAGGCAAAAGTTTAATTCCGGTACTCAATACAATTTCTAATTGGGCAATTAAGCATAGTGATGCGGGAATTTATACGGGAAAACATTTTGAGAAAGTGCATCGGGCAAAATTTGAGAATTAAAAATGACGGTACGGTTTTAATGCTGGATCGTCATTTTTTGCAATTTCAATTAATCATTAGCGTGCACATCGTATTGACTGAGCATTTCTTCAACGCCCGGTGCATCTGGATCGTGCATCCCTTTACCTTTATCTAAAGCCCGCATTTGATCCATTTCAGCGGAGTTCAACTCAAAGTCAAAGATTTCCATGTTACTCTTGATTCGTGCTTCATGAACGGACTTTGGAAAGACCGTTACCCCTTCTTGGTGTTCAAAGCGGAGAATAATTTGACCAGCGTCCTTACCATACTTTTCCGCCATTTTAGTAATGACTGGTTCCTTAAAGAGGTCAGCGTTACCTTGACCTAGTGGTGCCCAAGCTTCAAGAGCAACCCAATTTTTAGCCATGATTTTGCCGTAATTCTTTTTGTTGGAAGTATGGGTTAAATTCAACTTGGTTAACTGCTGGCATTACGTCAAAGCTCGGAACAAACTTATTCCAAATCTTTGGTGTCATATTGGAAACACCGATTGAACGAATCTTACCAGCCTTTTGTGCTTCTTCCAATGCTTTCCAGGCTTCATCGACCTTGCCGTATGGTTGGTGAATCAAGTACATATCCATGTAGTCCAAGCCAAGCTTCTTCAATGAAAGGTCAATGGCCTTCTTGGCATCTTCATAAGCGTAGTCTTGGAGCCAAAGCTTAGAAGTTACCCAGATTTGATCACGAGGAATACCACTATCCTTAATTGCCTTACCAACTTCTTGTTCATTAAAGTAGGCTGTTGCAGTATCAATATGCCGGTAGCCAGCAGCTAAAGCATTCTTAACTGCTTGGTAGGTTGTGCCATCAGCAGGGATTTGAAAAGTTCCGAAACCGAATGAAGGGATTTCATTACCGTCATTGAGTTTAAATGTTGGGATATTCACCATAATTAAGCTCCTCCTTATTTTTCACTATCTTGCACTTGCTTTAAGCTAGAACCAAAGATTTGTTCAATAGTAACTGGATCACGGTGATCAAAGAATTGACTTTCGTTCTTAGCGAGGCTAGCCATCTTCTTCATATCATCATCAGAAAGTTCAAAGTCAAAGACATCAATATTTTCGGCCATCCGGTTCTGGTGAACAGACTTAGGAATGACAGTGATTCCACGTTGTAAGAGCCAACGCAGGATTACTTGACCATTGCTCTTGCCATACTTTGCAGCAATTTCGGCAATGGTTTCGTTAGTAAAGATATTGTGTTTACCCTCCGCAAATGGTGCCCAGGCTTCAACGCGGACATCTTGCCCTTGTGCAAACTTTACTTCTGCATCTTGTTGGTACCAAGGATTAACTTCGATTTGGTTAACAGCTGGCTTAACTGGCATTGTCAGCATTAAGTCCTGTAACTGGTCAGCGTAGAAGTTGGAAAACCCGATTGCCCGAATCTTACCTTCTTTTTGTGCTTCTTCTAATGCTCGCCAAGCGCCCATCGTGTCACCGTATGGCTGGTGAAGCAGGTAAAGGTCCATGTAGTTTAACCCAAGCTTTTGCAGAGAAGTATCAATCCCCTTCTTAGCCCGTTCGTAGTTAAAATCAGAAACCCATAATTTAGAAGTAACAAAAATCTCGTCACGGTTAACTGAACTGTTCTTAATTGCCTTACCAACCGCTTCTTCATTTTGGTAAGCAGCCGCGGTATCAATTAAGCGGTAACCAGTTTCAATGGCATCCGTAACCGCTTGTTCGGCTTGAGATAAATCAGGAACTTGGAAAACCCCAAAACCAAGCGTCGGCATTTCGACACCGTTATTTAACTTTACTGTTGGGACATTATTTGCCATTAGATTAACTTCCCTTCGTTTTGTGATTGCCTATATCATAACTACATACTCCATCGTTGAAAATTACTTAAAGGTTATGCTAGCATACGTTTGATGCATGCTAGATGGAGGGATGATAATGATTGATAATTACCTATTAGAAGAACTTGTCACGTTTGCCAAATATAAAACCCTCGCGAAAACATCGGCCGAGTTGAATGTCACTCAGCCAACTGTTACGCGGGGGATGCAAAAATTAGAAGATGAATTGGGTGTTCAACTGTTTGACCGTCAGCCCAATCGAATCACGCTAACCAAAACCGGTGAGTTAGCAGCTGAAAAAGCTCGTTCGTTACTTCAAGCCAATCAACAATTCATCACTGAAATCAAAAACTACGCACAAAATCAGCAAGTCCTTAAAATTGCTAGTGTTGCCCCTGGTCCGCAAATTGTATTAGAGCAAAATCTACAGAAATTTAACGCCAACATTACTGTCGAGCAAGCTCTTCTTGAACAGAATAATGTCGAGCAGTGTCTATTGAACCACCACTATTCAGCAATCATTACCAATCGTGAAATTCAAACTGAGCTAATTGAGTCCCGCTACATTGGTAAAGAAAATCTTTACGTTAACCTCGATCAATTCATGTACCTAGCTAACCAACAACAAATTACTTTTAAGAAATTAACCGGTCTCAGTTTTGTTGTACTCAATGAAATCGGGCCGTGGAAGCAAGTTATTCAGGATCATATTCCTAACGCGAAATTTCTTTACCAAGCTGAATACGATTCAATGCAAGAATTAACCAAGTACACTAACTTTCCTTTCTTTACCACTAATTTCACTATTCCAGATGAAGTTTATAATACTGATGATTGTATCACGATCCCAATTACTAATGATGCGGCGACAATGACTTTTTATGCTGCCTATTTAAAAAGCCAACGAAGTATGATTGCTCCATTGGCGAGAAAATTGGTTAGCGTTTGGCCTAGAAACAATAATTCCCAGTAACACTGACAAATAAAGTTTTATTTTTTCGAATGTGAAATTACTTTTACATTCAACGCTAGTTTTATAAAAGTGTAAAAGTAATTTCAAACTAACAAGAGTTTAGTACGAATAATTAATTAAAAGCTTCAATTGACATATGCCTTACGTCAACTGAAGCTTTTTTACTTTGGAAACTTTTCTGTTTCATAAATCTTTTGTAATATCTTGACGTCCCTACCGATACTATATCGGTAACCATGTTCTGTATTCCAAGACATAATCGCTGAAACCTTACCAAAGGTGAACCAAGCAGCGTCATTTTCACCATTATTTTTCATCACAATATGAAGGACTGTCCTCAAAATAACCTCATGAAATGCTTGATCTTTCTTTTGCCGATCAATGATTTTTTTGCTGACTGTCGATGTATTATTCATAATTGTTTGGAAAAAGTAGAATGGTTGGTGGACAAAATCATTTACTGAAATATCAGCTTGATCAATCATTGAAGTTAATATTTGCTCTATCAAATCATACTTGTCGCGATAATGAAGATAAAAAGTATTGCGATTAATTAGCGCCTTACCAACGATATCTTTGACCGTAATTTTACTAAATGGTTTCTGCAATAATAGTTCAGCAATTGCTTGTTGTATTTCTCGCCTAGTCCTAATTTTTCTCATGTCTGACATTTTAATCACCACTTTATGGTCTGTGTCGTTTAAATATGCAGGGTAATATTAATGCCCATCGTCTATCCTTAATATGACAGTTACAATATAAAAAGTCAATTAAAGGAGAGTGAATCATGGGAAAACTACTTAAACGGCTCGGCGAGTTCATGGCTAAGCATAAATGGACAGCCATTATCGTTTGGCTAATCGCCTTAATTGGTTTTGGGACCGCTGCTGCCAAAATTGGATCTAATTACAATGAATCATTATCAATTTCTGGAATTCCTTCTACTGAAATTCAGTCAACGTTGAAAAAGGAGTTTCATCAGGATACCGATCACGGAACTCTTCAAGTTGTAATTAAGACTAAAGATAAAAATGGGTTATTAAATCCTAAAACACAAAAAGCAATTACAAATTCAATTGCCAATGCTGAGAAAAAGCCACACGTTGATTTTGTAACGAACCCTTATCAATCGAAGCAATTCAGTAAGGACTTAACAACAACCTATGCTACTGTAACTTACAATCAAAAGGCCAATTCAGTTACTCCTGAAACAATTCATAAAACTCAAGCTGCCTTTAAGTCTCTTGATCATCAAAAGGGTGTGCAAGTTGAATATACTGGAACGGTTTCTATTCACCCAATGGGGGTAAACGAAATTGCTGAACTAATTGGGGTTGCGATTGCCTTTATCTTTATGGTAATCCTCTTCCGCTCATTTATTACTGCCGGTTTACCAATTATCAGCGCCGTTATAGGGCTTGCAATTGGACTACTTGTGATCGGAATAGGTTCAAACTATTTTGAAACGGCATCAGTTGCTCAAAGTTTAGCGATGATCTTAAGTCTGGCGTGCGGTATTGATTACGCCTTATTCATCATTAATCGCTACCGAACCAATCGTGTAACTGAGGATGATCATATCAAGGCAATTGGCATGGCGATGGCAACTGCTGGTAGTTCTGTCTTATTCGCCGGAGTTACAGTTATTATTGCTGTTGCTGGTTTAAGCCTTGTGGGTATTGACTTCTTAACCCAAATGGGATTAGCTGCTGCCGTTGGCGTTGCTTTTGCAATTCTTTCAGCCCTAACCCTCTTGCCAGCTTTAATTTCATTAGTGCATAAACATATTAGACCAGCTAACAATCAAACAGGGAAGCATAAGCAAAAAGCTAAAAATAACGGACTTGTTGAGCACACTATCATCCGCCACCCATTTGTAACTGTAATCGTCAGTGCTCTTGTTCTGCTTGGCTTTGCAATTCCTTCTGGGCACATGCGGCTTGGAATGCCATATAATGGAGCCTTACCTACTAATCAAACTGAACGAAAGGCTTATGATATTTTGTCCGATAAGTTCGGTGAAGGAATGAATGCCCAATTAATAACGGTTGCCAAGTTAGATAAAAATGCTACTCCAGACGAAAAGCAACAAGATGTAATGGAAATTACTAAGCATCTTTCAGAAATGAAATATGTCAAAATGGCTACTCCAGGGATGATGAGTAATAGTGGAAAGTATGCAGTCTTTATGGTTATTCCAACCGAAGGACCTGAATCCGTGAAGACCGATCAGCTTGCTCATCATATTAAGAAGTACTCCAACACAACCGAAGATAAAATGAATACCAAGCTGGTTTTGACTGGTACTAATGCTATTAATATTGACATTGTTGAAAAGTTAAATAAGGCAATCCCCATTTTTGCCGGAATCGTAATGGCATTGGCGTTCGTCTTAATGATGATTGTCTTTCGCTCATTCATTATTCCATTAGTTGCGATGGCTGGATTTGGTCTCTCACTTCTCGCTTCCTTTGGGGCACTTACTGCTGTCATGCAGGATGCAGTGCTAAATACTGTCTTTGGCATTAGCAAAGGAGCACCAATTATTGCCTTCCTTCCAGTAATTGCGATTGGAATTCTCTTCGGACTAGCAATGGACTACGAAGTCTTCCTCGTTTCTCGGATTCGCGAAATCTATTTACTAACTGGCGACAATACTAAGGCAGTTAGGACTGGAATGAAAGAAAATGCCAAGGTAATTATCACTGCTGGTCTAATCATGATTTCTGTTTTTGGTAGCTTTGCAATTACATCTAACCCTACAAGTAAATCAATTGGCCTTGCACTTGCATTCGGTGTTTTCTTTGATGCCTTTATCGTCCGCCTAATCTTTGTTCCGGCAATGATTAAACTATGTGGTAAATGGAATTGGGTATTCCCTGGAATGCGGCGCAGCAAAATTGAATATAAAAAATAACTAACTTTAGGAGGTAATCCATCATGACGGTAAGTAACGGGGGCTTTAACAAGCATTGGCCGGAAATGAAATTTAGTAAAAATATGTTGCAGGACGCTTTAATTAAGCACGTTCTCGGTCTAACTAATTATCATATGGCGGATATTGGTGAAGTATTTGAAGTAACGGTTAACCTAAAGCATGGCAATGAAGAAAACTGGATCAATTCTTGGTCAACTATGGCTGACCGTCTGCAGAAAAAGGCGCAGGACTACGAAACAAAGGATAAAAAGATTAGTGCGGCAAGTGCTTATCTTCGTGCTTCAACCTATTGGCGAGTATCTTTAATGTATTTCAGTAAGACAGAAGACGTCCGGATGAAGGACTATTGTTTGGCCAGCCAAAATTGTTATGATAAAGCTCTTAAATTATCTGATTATCCAGGAACTGCGATTCAAATTCCTTATGAAGATACTACTCTTCCCGGTCATTACTTTACTGCTCCATCTGCTGGACAAGATGCCCCTTTGTTAATTGTTGTTCCGGGACGTGATACTTGGGCTGACGATACTCGCTGGGTAACCGATGCTGCAATTAAACGTGGTATTAACGCCTTAACGTTCGATGGCCCCGGTCAGGGAATGACAATGCGACTGCAGGGATTACCATTCAGACCAGACTTTGAGAAGGTCATGAAACCAGTTCTTGATTTTGCTACTAGTTTACCGCACGTCGATAACAATAGGATTGGGGTCATGGGAATGAGTTTTGGTGGCTTCCAAATTCCCCGAGCTGCAGCGTTTGATAAGCGGATTAAGATTTGTATCACCGATCCGGGAAACATTGCGTGGGGAAAGGTGATTAGCCAGCGGCTGAAGAAGATTCTTTCCTTACCAAGATCTCTTCGCCCAGCACTGCTCGAATATCTGTTAAAGGATTATACTTGGAAACAAGGTTGCTCGGAAGAAAACCTGTTGAACGAGTTGGCAAAATACGATAACACCCAAATAATTAATAAAATATCAGCCAAAACACTCGTTCTTAATGGTGCGGCCGAAGTTAATCCAACAGCTGCTAAAGAATTCTATGATTTATTAACCTGCCCTAAGGACTACCTATTTTTTGATGAAAATTCCACTGCCCAGCAGCATACCCAAATGGGCGGGTATGCCCCAGCAAGTGAAGAAATCTTTAATTGGATCAGTGATAACCTATAGGAAAGAGAGGAAACAGTAATGAAGCTCTTTATTATCGGCGCAACCGGGCGAACTGGCGAAGAGTTAGTTAACCAAGCTCTGGAAAAACAAAATGAAGTCGTTGCATATGTTCGTCATCCTGAAAAGATGGTTAAACACCAAGGCCTCACGATTATTACTGGTGAATTAAATGATATTGAAGTCATGGCAACGTCAATGAAAAATTGTGACGCTGTTTTAACCGCCCTCGGTAATCCAATTTCTAATATAAATGGTAAACTTTTTGCCCTAGCCATTCCAAACATTATTGAAGCAATGGATAAGGCTAAAGTTAAGCGACTGGTTAGTATGTCTGCCCTTGGAGTTGGTAAGACCTTCGATAATACTCGTTACCCGTATCGACTAGGTGCAAAAGGATTTTTGAAGGGAAACTTCGCTGATCATGATGCTGGAGAAAGGCAACTCCCTAATTCCGATCTTAATTGGACAACCGTTCATCCTGGTCCACTTTTTAACGGCGAAAGAACTCCACATCCCCTAGTCCGTGATGCCGCCTCAAATTATAAAATGAGCGGCGTACCGCGCACATACCGCAGTGATGTCGCACAGGTAATGTTAAAAATTATCAATGATCCTACTACTTATGGCAAACAGTTGATCATGTCTTCTAAGCAAGATCACTAATAATGAATCACATCAATAAATATTTAAAAGCTTCAATGCACATTTTTACATGCTGCAATTGAAGCTTTTCTTTGTTTACAATGCTGCTTTTACATCATCCAGTACTTTTGCAATGTCGCCCTTAATCGCCACACCCTTATCTTCAATCTGCTCTGGTAAGAATTGATAATCCTTATTCACCATCACATCAAAGGCTCCCGGTAAATTATTAGTTAATGCCCAGAATGGTTCTTGGATAAACATCGGCGTCATCCGGCCCACACCTAGTTCAACGAAAAGAATCTTATCGTGCGCTTGAATATGCTTTTCAAGGTCATCAGAAATCTTTTGGTATTCTTGCTGATACCGAGTTCCTTCAAGAAAGTTACCATAGCCACGAACCCATGGAAAGGCTTCAGCACCACAATGCGGACACCGCGGAATCAGCTCGGTTGGAACCTTGGTGCTATCACCCATTGCTTCTACTGGCTTGACTGCGTCCCAGACCTCATCGGTACATTGTTGAGAACATTGGAAAAAGCGGTGGTCGCCTTGAATCTGGGCTACCTTTTCTTCGGGAAAGGCCTTAATTGCCTGGGTATCTTGATTAGTTGTCACAATAAAATAATCCCGGTCTTTTAAGATCGCTTGTAAATCTTTATATGGCTGCCGAATTTCAGCATGTTGTGTGGTATACAAAAAGGTTGCAAGATAACCCCAGAATTCTTCCTGACTATCCCAACGATGTTGCATACCAGCAAAAGCACCCTTAAAGCCATACTTTTCATAAAATTTAGCAAAGTGCTTTTTATAAGACGGCGAATCGGTGTAATAAAAGTCGCCACCACCAGCTGCAGATAACCCCGAGGCCCCGCCAATCACAATATGGTCTGCTTTTTTGATTTTGTCAGCAAAAATCTTAATTTGTTCGTCATAAGATGGCTGTGGTTTTTCGGTTAACTTAACCGGGGTTCCACCACTAGCGTAGACGCCATAATACTGCGAATAATTCATCTGAGTTTGGATTACCAATTGTTCATACATTGTCCGCTTATTCATGGTCAATGGCCTCCTTTAATTGTTCTAAAGTTTTACTTAAATCACCCGTCAGAGCAGTCGACCGATCAGCAATCACCGGCATAATATTAATTTCATTTGCCAAGTTCATGGTGATATAAGACCAACTAGGATTCATGGCAACCATCCGCATTAACGGTGCTTTAATTAATTGATTAGCCGCGCCAATCCCTAATTCCAGTTGAACTAGCTTCTTACCACGATACTGTTTAACAAAGTCTTGAAAAGCCGCTTGTTGCGCATGCCATTGTGGTGACCGCATCTGCAAATCGAAAAAGTTACCTTCAATTTCCCAGATTTGATCAAGGCCATTTACCTGAAAATGCTTGTCTGCGTTCGAAGTTACGACAAAATAATCTTTACTATGGATGATTGCTTTTAAGCTGTCAAATGATGACGAGCCATGATAATCATCTAGTAAATATTGCTTTAATTGGGTAATAAAAGCTGCTCGTTCATCAGCCGGAAAATTATAACTAGCTCCCTGCAAGATGCTTTGAATCCCATATTTGGTTTGAAAATCACTAAAATATTGATGAAAGGCCTGATTATTAGCGAAAATATTAACGCCTTCACTAATGGATAGACCATTACTAGCACTAATTAAAATTGCATCAGCATCTTTAATAATTTGTGCTGCCTGAATAATTTTATCCATCATTAACTCCTTTACTCTTTGTATTATTATGGACAACGTGTCGTTAACTTCTTAAAATAGAATAACGAAATTTATCTTTTAACTTAAATACAGATTTTCAATTTAGTTTGCTTTATGAACACATCAGGAAATTCGTAAAGGAGTTTTACTATGCCTACCAGAAAAACTGACCGCCGAACTCAGTACACCATTAATATTGTCAAAGAAGCTTTTCTTGAATTAATTAATGACCATCCCTATTCACAAATTACAGTTACACAGGTTTGTCGGCAAGCAGAAATTACCCGTTCAACTTTCTATCTCCATTTCAATAATCTCACTGACGTTTTAAATGTTGTGCTGGACGATGCATTAATGATTTCAAAAAATTCAGCGGAAAGTCTGCCTAATATTAGCGAACTGTCAATTGACTGTTTAAAACAAAATGAATCCTTGTTACCGACCTGCCAACGGATTGCTAGTGCAACTAAGTACCGTGCACTACTCATGGATCCCGATTTGAGTGAATATATCATTGGCCGCATCGCCAGCCATGAACGCAGTAAGATGATTCCATTAATCCAGCAACGAACTGGCCTAAATAGTCAGGATGCCGAAACACTATTTAATTACACCTTGCATGGCTCGTTTGCGATAAATAAACGCCATCACTTTATCAAGGATGACGAATGGTACCATGAGGTTGAACTGTTGAACCGCTTTATTAACGCCGGCTACCAATCATTTAAGAAAAACTAAGCTAATTCAAAAAGGCATGGCCTGGAAAAGATCCAAGTCATGCTTCCTCTTTAGATAAAATAACGTTATTTAATTTCTTACTATATTATTACCCTTCAATGAAGTTTATAGCAAAATTCA
Organism: Limosilactobacillus antri DSM 16041; assembly: GCF_000160835.1. Taxonomy (GTDB): domain Bacteria; phylum Bacillota; class Bacilli; order Lactobacillales; family Lactobacillaceae; genus Limosilactobacillus; species Limosilactobacillus antri. Next base: position 259,171 of record NZ_GG700732.1, on the reverse strand, counting down.
AAAACCATTTGAGCGGTTTAGCTATCGTAGCAATTACTTCATCTGGGCACTCTTCAACAGTTCATCGAAGTGCTGGTAGAATTTTTCCTGGTCGGCCTTTGTAACCAATGTCAGTTCGCGACCGTCAGCACTTTGGTATGTCCGTCCGGCGCCGCGTCCATTAACTTCAACCGCGGCCTTTTCTACCGTCGATTCAACAATTTCGGGGTATAAGCTCGACAAGGTCGTCAGCACGTCCCACAGGTAGTAGGTCGAGTCCGCTTCGTCAGCCAAAACTAGCGAGTAGCCCTGCCCTACCAGGTCAAACGCTGGGTAACGCCGGTTGACTGCAAAATGACGGCGTAATTCTGGCGTTAATGGCAGCTCTTCGGTGCTTTCCAAGCCGACCATCTGAATATCTAAATCAGAATCAAAGACCGTCTTGACCGCTTCGGGATCCCAAAAGGCATTCCATTCCGCGGTCCCGTCAAAACCGGGTTCATTGACGTTGCCATGACCATCTAAGCTGCCGCCCATCCAGTACAGCTTGTCAATGTTATCCTGAAGCGACGGGTCAATCTCCAGGGCCCGGGCCAGGTCAGTCAGGGGACCCGTCATGACCAGGGTAACCGGAGAATCAGCCGCTTTAATCTTGTCCAGCATATCCAGGTGGGCCGGTTTGGCCGCCTGCTTCGTTTCTACCTTCCCTGGTTCATTTAAAATCGGCAGGTCGTTAAACGAGAAGGAACTCAGCCGCCAGTTGGACGGAAACTGGTGGTGGGCACGCGAATCTGACTTAGCAACTTCCAGCTTGTCGCCGCGCAGGTTGAAGCGGTCAATAATCTTGCGCGCCGCCATAACGGCCGGGTCAACGTAACAGTCTGCATCGATCACGCCGACCCCCAGCAGCTTAATATCCGGTGCCTGCAACAGCAGCAACAGGGAAACCAAATCGTCGACGTTACCATCATGATTAAAATAAATGTTCTTCAAGTTTAATTCCTCCTTTATGCTGTTATGATAATAGCATAAAAAGGATAACTGCGAACAAATAATTTTAACCATTTTCAATCATTCGTTTAGTAAACCCTTTTAGCTCCGAGGTACCAACCGAGAGTTCGGTAATTTTAAAACAAATTAGGCGGTATACTTAAGGACCTAAAAATTAACTTAACCGTTTTAACCAATCCTAAATAAGCTCGCTCCTTATCAAAAGACAAAGGCCCAAAACCAGCTTATCAGCGAATTTCGGGTCTATTTCTCGTTCTCATCTTTGCCATTATTTCCGCTTATTCAACTTTGCGTTAATCTCTCGAACATCACGCTCTTGCTGGAGCCGAAGAACAATCCAAATAACCACGTAGGCAATCACGATTAACCACAACGACTGTAAAGTGATTCCCCAGTGGTTGACGACAATCATAATTGCCACCAGCAGAACCGTAATTATAAAATGAACAATTAACGCCACAAAATAGTTTAAGTCCGTTTGAAAGATAAACGTTGCCACGCCAATTAGCCCACTGATGACCATGACGCTGATAGTATTAAATGCCGTTGGCAACATCGGTTGGAAGTGAATGGTTAAAAACACTAAGTACGTAGTTGACCCAATCGCCAGTCCCTTTAAAAATCGTCTTAAAATTCTTTTCATTGCTAATCCCCGCTACAAACCCAAGTATTGCTTAATTACCGACACATACCGCCTGCTGACCGTTGTCCTGACTCCCAGCTCAAGCTTAGCCACCAGTGTCCCCGAAAAGCCGTTTTCAATTGCTTGCAGATAGTCCATATTGATAATGGCGAAGCGCGAAACCTGGATAAAGTTCGGTGCGCTTAACCGCGTACGGACATCTTTCAACTTGCCGACGGACTTAACGACTTGATCGCTGGTGTAAAAAGAGAGTTCATTCTGGTTGACTTCCACCATGACTAAGTCCCCGGTTTTAATAATCATAAACCGGTCGGGAGTCTTAACCGGAATATTCGTCGTTGACTGACCCTCAAACGATTTTAAATAGCTAAGCAGCCGGTCGACACGAGCCGTCTTAGTCGCACTTTCAACAACTACGGTAATTTCATCTGGCCCCAGGTCCGCCTTTTGAAACTTGACTTTCAACCTGCGCAAACCTCCTAAGTGAAATTAATGCTGCCTATATTTTAAATGATTAACAATAATTAGCAAACCAAGACCAAGCAAACTTACGATTGTGACCAACGGCAGGTTTTGTGACAGGCCCAAAGAATGCTTAAACACTGTCAGCTTGATCCCTAAGTAGTCATTGAGCTCTGGCCGAACTACTGCCGGAATTTTGTTTCCAATCAGCAGTTCACGAAAGCTGCTGGCAATATAGGAACTTGGAAAAGCCTTAACCAGGTGGCGGCCAAATGCTGATAGTGCGCCCACGGGCATGTAAGTGGCAATTGCGAACCCGATTCCGGTCCCAATCAAGGCCGACGTTCGGTTAAAGACAACGTGACTGTGGATAAATTCGATAATAATCTGACAAAAGACGGTTGCGACAAGTGTGCCCAGTAGCGAAACTAGCAGGAGTTTACCACTATCTTCCCACTTGATCGTCAAGTTATCAGTCGCTTTAAAATAGACTGCCATGATGATAAAAGACACCAATTGCATAATCAAACTAATTAAAAAGGCACTGATAAAATAACTAATCGCGAGCTGCCACTGCTTCAGTGCTGTCATCCGAAAATCCTGATAGCAGTTGTCTTCCCGGTCGCTTACTGACTGCCCTAAGGCGCCAAAGGCCGTAGTGACCCCGGCAATTGTTAAAATACCACCCATCATCCAGGCATCTAAGACCTGGTTTGCATTAGGGACTCTTTGCCATTCTTGGACTAAATTCTCTTTCAGGAAACCAATGTAAATAAAGAATGCAATCAGGGCTCCTAGTAATGACATCATCGCACCCATGCGGTTACGAAAGTATAGTTTAAGGTTACGGTAAATTAAAGCTGCCATTATTGAATCTCCTTTCCGGTAATGTTGACAAAGGCGTCATCCAGGTCGCCCTGCCGGTATTCAAAATTTTTCAAACTGCTCCGGTAATGGTTGAGGAGCGTCAGGGCTTGCTCATGGCCAATCCCGTTAATTTCATAGCGCCGGTGGTCAACCAACTTGGCTCTTTCCGGTACTGTGTCATCCTTAAAGGTCATCAGCAATGAATTCTGCGCGTATTGTTGTTTTAACTGCGCTGCCGAACCAGTCGCCAGGACTTTCCCCTCTTCCAGAATATAGATTAGTTCCGCGTTACTGGCCTCTTCCAGGTAGTGGGTCGTCAGAAAAATCGTCAGTCCTTGCTCGTGCTGCAGTTTTCGCAAAAGTTGCCAAATGACATTGCGCGTTTGAATATCAAGACCCGTTGTTGGCTCATCTAAAAACAGTAAATTGGGATGGTTTAACAATGCCCGCGCAATATCGACCCGTCTTTTTTGACCACCGGACAGGGTTCCATACCGCTGGTGCAGGAACTTAGTCAGGCCCATCATGCTTGCCAGGCGCTCAATCCAGTCTTGGTCAATCCCCTGGTACATTGCCGCCCGGCTCTGTAAATTCTCGCTGACCGTTAAGTTATCATCCAGCACGCTGTTCTGGAAAACAACGCCGATTTTTAAGTCCTTGGCGTAGGAAATGATTCCTTCAGTCGGTTTTAGCAGGCCCACCAGCATGTTAATAGTCGTTGATTTTCCTGCTCCATTTGTCCCTAGGTAAGCGACCAACGCCCCTTGGGGAATCGCTAAATTCAGCTGATCGACAGCGATTTTGTTACCATACTTCTTAGTTAAATTTTGGGTTGTTATTAGCATTTCTCTCACCTCAGTCAGCATTGTATTAACTTTGAGTCACTAATACGTTGTTTTCTCAATGGACGGTCAACATCGGCGGGTGAGTTGCTGATTTTCTTGCCCCAAATTCAATTTGCAGGCCTTAGCGCTCCAGAGCCGCTCCCCGGACTGTTTGAAGATCCACTTTGGGTATCGATCGTTACTCAGTATAGGTATTTTTCATTTCGCCGTTCCCTGGTTATAGTAAAGGTAGCTAAAGAAAACTTTGAAGGGAGTTTTGAACATGGCAAAAAAACAAACTGCTGGCCGCGACCAATTAGGTGATTTTGCTCCTAAATTTGCGGAATTAAACGATGATGTCCTATTTGGCCAAGTCTGGTCCCGGGAAAAGGAATTAAGCCCCCGCGACCGGAGCTTTTTAACCGTCACGGCATTAATCACTAAGGGTGCTTTTGAACAGCTTCCTTACCACATGCAAACTGCCAAAAAGAATGGAATTACTAAAGATGAAATTGCAGAAATAATTACCCAGCTTGCCTTTTACGTTGGTTGGCCAAATGCTTGGTCAGCATTTAACGTTGCCAAGAAAGTTTGGGATGATTAATGTTTAGAAACTGAGAATTAACTCAACAGAAAAATACCGAAAATCAGCTTGCCAGCCGATTTTCGGTATTTTTCTCACTCTCTATGAAGTTACTGCTGTTTTGATTTCAACCAAAATGATAAGACAAAACCGATTAAAGCAAAAACAAAGGAAGCTAAAAATGCGTATCGATACCCGTAGTTAAGCTGCTCAGCCTGCAACATATTGTTACCTGCTACGTGCTTACTACCAAAGGCAATGATCATCATTAATACTGCTGTTCCAAGTGAACCGGCAATCTGGCGAGCAGTCGATGCTGCAGCATTTCCATGAACGTATAAGTCAATTGGTAACGCATTAAGTCCCTCTGTGAACGTTGGCATCATTACAGTAGCAATTCCAATAATCCGGAAAGCATATGCTCCTGCAACAAGTAGCAAATTAGTCTCTGGAGTAAAAAATATCATCGGCATAGTCCCCAAAATAATAATAGCATAGCCGATTAATGAGAGTTTCTTAATACCGAATTTATCATATAGTCTTCCAGCAATCAGACTTGTTATTCGCTCCAGGTAAGAGCATCAGTCCAGCCTGAAATGCTGAAAGGTCATGAACTCGTTGTAAATATAGTGGTAAGACTAGCTCAACACTAAGTAATGCGATATTACTAATTGCACTTAAAATAGTCGTTAAATTAAAAGTATAATTCCTAAAAACACTTAAATTCGCCAATGGCTTTTCTAACTTTAATTGGCGCCAGCAGAAAAATACTAATACGACAAGCCCCATTATTGTGATAAAGCCATTTGTAAAATTAATTGTTCCCATATTGCCGATATCAGAGAAGCCATATAATAGCGCCCCAAAGCCAAGACAAGATTCTACTACAGATAGCCAGTCAACTCTTTGTGTTCGATCAATCTTATTAACATTTTTAGCATTAAAAAGACTGATGACCAGTAGGATAATAGTCAAGGGAATTAAAATCCCAAATAACCATTTTAAACCTAAATTATCAATGATCCATCCACCAACCGTTGGACCTAGGGCTGGACCAAATGCAATTACCAAGCCAATTATTCCCATAATAAAGCCTCGTTTTTCTTGAGGATAGAGTACGAGAACTACATTTTGAATTAAAGGAATCATTGCCCCGGCAGCGATCGCTTGAATTAATCGGCCAAGTAATAATAGCCAGAAATTACTTGCTAAGAAGCCGCAAGCTGAACCGAGTAAAAAAATCAGTAACAAGCTAATGAAAGTATGTTTAGTATTAAAACGGTGAAAAAACCATGCAGATAAAGGAATCATTAATCCTGTCACAAGTTGGTAGCCCGTGCTGACCCATTGCGCGATTGACTGGCTAACACTGTACTGATTAACGGTAAAGCATTGTTGAAAAAGGTTTCAGTGAGCATCATTATAAATGCTCCGAAGATTAATACTGCTATCATTTTTACTTTTCGCTTATTAGGTGTGTCAATTGTAATCATAAGTTTTTTCTCCTCATAAATGTAGCCAGCTACACTTTGGCCTAAAAATAAAGCAGGTTATTGCAAATTATTAATCATCTGATGCAATACCTGCTGAAAAGTATCGTAATCTGACTTTTTAATATTATCTCGTAATCTTGATTCCATCTTTTTAGCTGGATCTTGGATTATCTTCAGATTTTCTTTCATAAATTTTTGTCCTTGAGTTGATAACATTAAAATAATTTGACGCCTGTCCTGATCACTTGTAGTTGTTTCAACTAAATTTAATGCAACTAATCGCCGAATTATTCCTCGCACAGTAGGGTGGCTAATTTTGAACTTTAATTCAATCTCTTTTTGGGTTACCGTCTTTTGATGATCATATAAAAAGGCTAAAATTGAAATTTGGGTCCCCGTTAAGTTAATTCCATTGGCAACCAATTGAGCATTCATCTTTTTTTCAATCAAAATACTCAGAGTTTTGATTTGAGGTCCAATGTAATTTTGTATAGGCAGTTCTGTTGACTTCATTTTTTAGCATCTCCTCTCTTAATAAATGTAGCTTACTACATATTTTTGGATAATACAAGCAAAGCACAAAATTCTACTCCTTCCATCCAGGAAAAGGAATTAAGTCCCTGTAACTGAAGCTTCTTAACCGTCACGGCATTGATCACTAGGGGAACCGTTTTTGTAATGATTACGCTGGCAAACAATGCTTCCTTGCCCAATACTAAGAAGCAGTTTAAAATAAGGATTGGGAAATCACCACCCACTAACTTAGAGCCAAGCAACAAACGGCCCCATTACAGGTAGGTATCAATTATGAAAAAATTTAACTTATATTTCTTTTTAGCGCTGTGCTCCCTGGCACTGTTGTTAGTCGCCAATCAACCACGCGCAAAGGCCGCCCCGACTGACAAACAAACCCAAGACCAGCTCCACGACTATTTAAAGGACCACCACATTAACGGGGTAATGCTGGTCAACGGCAAGGGCAGCCAGCCGGTTGCCATCACGAACACTGAAAACGCCAATAAAAAGCAGGTGGTAAAAGCAAACCAGCTCTTTCCACTCGCTTCCCTGCAAAAGATCATCACCGGGACTGCGGTTTACCAGCTGGCCCAGCAAAAACAGCTGACCTGGGATACCCCCCTACACCACTACTTCCCGCAGGTTGACGGCAGTTCGGACATTACGATCCGCGAATTAATGAACCACACCAGCGGTCTCGTTAATAACGACCGGCCGGCCCTGCCGCTAAAAGGGGAAAAGCAGCAGATTGCCTACATGCTTAAACACCTGAAAAACAACCATATGCACACCTGGGATTACCAGGACGTCGACTACGAAATGCTAGCCGCCATTATTAGCAAGCAGACCCACGGTAGTTACAATGGCTACCTTCACAAGGCCTTTGCCAAGCCCCTGCGGCTCCACCAAATGAAGGACTTTTCCGAAGTGGCCCAAAAAGAAGTCCCGCAGACAATGGATCCCGCTGTGGACTGGCGCCAGGTCACGGTTACGACCTCCTCAGATTTCGGTGCGGGCAACCTATTCATGTCGCCAAATGATTACTGGAAATTCATCTACAATGAGGTTCTCAATAATCCCAAGATGACCACCGAGTTTTACCAGCAGGCGAAGAAGCAGGAGGTGGCTTACTTTGGCGGCGTGTACTATGGCGGTGACATCATCCGGGCAAACGGCAGCGTTCCTGGCTACAACTGCTGCTTTGTTGCGAACTACAAAACTAAGCAAATGATTATGCTCTTCTCGAACAACATTGATTACTTAAAGCTGAAGGCCACTTCCGATGACCTGATGCACGACTACATGAAGTAATTAGAAACATTAGGCATACTAAAAGAAGGCTTCCTTTACTCAAACGGTAAGGTGAAGCCTTCTTTTTATTGTTAATTGTTTTACATTTCTGGATCAAAACCGTTTGCCATCATGACTTCCCGCCGGGGGTTGTGTCACAGCTCCCCTTAAACTCCTAGTTATTTACCTAATTCGTCCATCAAATCGATGATCTTAGCTTTACTAATTCCATAAGTTTTCCCTACTTCGGTGGTAATCTGGGCCTGTGAATAGCCTAATCGCTGGAGAGTTTGAATTGCTCCTTCTACTTGTCCTTCTTTATGGCCCTCACTACGCGCATCCATTAGATCAAGTTCATACTTCATGAAGCCATGCCTCCTAATTGGATCTTCGCGAATTCTCTTCATTTCCGCTTGAATATCCCTGACAAGCTGATCTTTCTCTTCAACAACATTTTCCATTAGTTGCAGAAAACCCTTTAACCTCATGTTACCATGAAATTTCGTCGCTTTAGCATTAAAGATTACAATCCGCCTTCTATCATTCAATTTCAATTCTGGATTATTAATGCAGCAATTTTCAAATTCATACTTACTCCAGCCCAAGCCAAAATAATCAAAGTCACAAAACATAATAACATAAGTCGGATAATCGCTTAATTTTTCATAACTATCACCAACGTTTAGAATATCAAAATCAATTTGCTGCTGATAATACCGTAACCTAAAAGGCAGATTATGTCTGTTAGCAACCTGTATTTCGATTGCAAAGGTCCGTTGCTGATCATCACGAACAAAAATATCAACCCGAATCGTTCTTGAGCTAATGGGACCACTAATCTGTCTTTGCGGAATAACCTTACTAATTGATTTAATATTTAGTTCTGGTAATGAACGCTGAATTAATTCTAAACAAATCTTTTGGTTTTCCATTACCATCCCAAACATTATATCGTTGGTAATTGTCAGATTTTTCCATTGTTGTTCTAGCTGCTTCAAATACTGAGCTCTACTATCCATATAGTACCATCCAAATAAAAGATTTTGAGATTGCTCCCTATTTATAAAGGACGGAATTTACGGCGAATAAAATTTATTCTCCCTGCTTAGCTGGGTTAGCTTAGGAAGGCAAAATCAATCATTAACTAACATTGGGTAGGCGTTATCTCATTATTTGGTGCAGACTAGTTGCCCCTAGCCAAATCAAAGTAATATAAATCAATATACTCCGGCCGCAAAAAAGATGGAGACT
>NZ_GG700732.1:241881-249861 GCF_000160835.1 Limosilactobacillus antri DSM 16041 | reverse complement strand
ATCTTTTTAATTGATTAAATTACGCCTGCTAATCGTTAATTAGCTCCGGCTGCTTTCTGCCCTTTAAGGCGTGACAGATCAGGCCAAGGATTAAGCCCGCAATCCCAAAGGTCAGCCAGCCAAAACCGAGGCCGAAGAATGGGAAGTAGTGCTGGGCAAAGCCGAGAAGCGCCTGCAGCAATTGACTTTCGTGCAAGCCGGCCGGTAACGCATTTAGCATATCAAAGAAGGCTGGAATCAGGGTTAGGCCGGTCGTGATCCGGTAAACGAGCCGGTCCTGCTTAAACAGCGGTGAAAGCAAGCCCAAAATAATTAAGGTGATTGCCAACGGGTAGAGGAACATCAGGATCGGTGTAGACCAGGCAATGATCTGGTTAAGACCCAGGTTAGCGAACAAGAATGACAGGCCACAATTGATCCGTAAAAATGTCCGGTAGGAAATCTTCGGGAAGCGCCGGTGGAAGTCTTGAGAAAAGGCAATTACCAGCCCCATGGCGGTACTCATGCAGGTAACCGTTGCTAAAGTTGCCAGAATTGCGTCCCCAGCAGTTCCCAAGTAGTAATGGGAAATCTGTGCGAGCGTAATCCCTCCATTTAGCGCGGGCTTAAACTGGTGCAGGCTAGTCGCCCCTAGCCAAATCAGGGCCAAGTAGATAATTGCCACCCCGGCGATTCCAAAGAAACCGCTCTTCGCCGTTGCCAGCGAAATTTGCCGCGATTTTTTAATCCCCAGTTCTTTAATCGCAGTAATAATGGTAATCCCAAAGGCCAGCGCGGCCAGGCCATCCATGGTGTTATACCCTTGCAAAAAGCCGTTGGAGAAAGCGTGGCTGGTATAAGCCGCAGTTACACTAGCAGTCTTGCCAGAACCTAACGGGTGGATGAACGCCAGTAAGAAGATAATAAACAGCAGTAACAAGAACAGCGGGTTCAAAACCTTGCCAATTAAAGTGGTAATCTTTCCTTCATGGTTTGAAAACAGGTATACCAGGCCGAAGAAGAGTGCCGAATAGATCAACAGTCCCCAGGAATTCGCTGCCGCGGATAAGTGCGGAGCGATCCCAATTTCATAAGGAACGGTGGCCGTCCGGGGCGTTGCAAACAGCGGTCCCAAGGTTGCGTGAATCAAAATTAAAAAGATTAGTGCATAGGTCCGGCCGTTCGGCAGTGCGAGGTCATAAATCCCGTTTGATTTCGTAATACTAATTGCCAGCAGCGCCATCAACGGCAGCAAGACTCCAGAAGCAAGGAAGCCGCTACTCGCCATTAACCAGTGGCTGCCGGCCAGCTGGCCCAGGTGAACCGGGAAAATCAGGTTCCCCGCCCCAAACAACATTCCAAAAATCAGTGATGCGATAATGATTGACTGCTTAATACTCGCTTTGCTTGTCTGCATATTAACCATTCCTCTCAGTAAAGTCTAATTATTTTGGTACAAAAAAACGTCCTCATAAGCGAATGCTTACAAGGACGCTACACGCGTGTTACCACCTTTTCTTCAGGGCAATATCGCTATTGCCCCCTTACCTCGTACATAGTAAAAGACTAGATACGTAGACGCTATAACGGGCGCACCCGGCTAAGACTACTATTGCTCTCACCTTAGCCACTCCTAGGCTACTTTCACTTTTCCTTCCCTATCCCCACTCGCACTAACTTGGGTTCGCTGACTAGTATCGGTAAAGCTAATTTCCTATTCTCAGTGGTTATTCGTACCGTTTATTTGATAATCATTTTACGTGATAAATTAAAAATGTCAACACTTTTTTATCATTTATTTTTAATTTTTGAACGATAATCCTCATTCTTCCAAGACAATTACCTTGCCGTAGTCAGTTATTCACTTGTCTTGCGCTTCATCCGCAAGATCCGGTATGGCTTCCCCTGGTCATCAAGTGGGGACCGGGCAACTACCTTAAAGCCCATATGCTCGTAAAAACCCCGTGCTGCAGGATTTTGTTCGTTGACGGCTAATTCGTCAATGCCGTACTTGGCGATTCCATATTCTAACAGCTGCCTGCCAATTCCCTTACCACGCTCGTTTGCGTCAACGAAGAGCAGTTCCAGCTTGGTACCGTTGACCCCCATCAGTGCCTTGATTTGCTGATTGCTAATTGCAACGACTAGGTGCTGAACTCCCTGAAATGCCTGCGGAACGTATTCCTTAATCGCCGCAATCTCTCCCGTGCTCAGGAAGCGGTGGGTAGCCGTGACCGCACTTTCCCAGGCCCCAACTAATTGGGCCATTTCCGGAGCCGTAATGGCCATTAATTCTTTAATTTCCATTAGGATCCTCCGATCTCTAAATTTCTTTATAAAGGATACCGTAATTCGGGATAATTGAAAACTACTCCTGATATCGCCACCACTAAAGTTGTGCCCCGCCCGGTCTGGCCTTTGCCCACCGCTGCGGGGTCAATTTATCTAGTGCTAGCCGCGGTTCAGCTTTGCCACAGCGGGCAGCTGGTGCTCCCCAAAATTTTGTAAAATTCAAGCGGTAGCGCGACATTTCAGTTATAGGCCCAACACTGGGCAGCCTGGTTAGGCCAGCTTTAGCTATTAAAATTCAAGTAACTTTATTATCCTGGCACAACTTGCTATAATGAAAATGATTATAGGAGGAATCGTGATTTAGCAACCAAAAGGAGCGGTAACGATGGCAGAGAGAAAGCGCTTTAAATTATATAAACAAAAGAAAGAGTGGGTTATCGGCTGTTCAACCCTCTTCCTATCATTGACGCTCGGGGCCGTTGATGTTCAGGCGGCAGATAGTTCACTGAACGCTAACGGCGAAGACCCGGCAGCTGCTTCCAATCCCGCGGTGTTAGCCGATCGCCAAGCACCTTCACTAGCAAGCACTAACCAACATGAACTGGCTAGTGCTGCCCCAAAGACAGGGGCCCAGTCCGCTTCCAATCAGGCGGCCGCTCAAGCTACTCCAACCGAAGCTACGCAGCAGGCTGCCAACAACACTAATCAGGCAACCGCCCCCGCTTCGCCTGTAACTACCACTACTGGCCCGTCTTCTTCCGATCATCCTGACGACTGGAGCAATAACTACGAACGGATCATTACCATTAACTACTTTACGCACTACGATCTGGACGGCGGTAGCACAGAGTTCCCGGTTCAGAAGCGGATTATTCAAATGGCCGTTAATGGTCACTGGGACGCCGTCGATTGGCTTCCGCCAGAAGGGACCTTCCCGCCTGGCGTGACGGTTCCGCCGGTTCACTTTGATGCTACTGACGAGGTTACGAAGGCCAACCAGCACTGGCAAGTTAACTTCTTATTCCGGATTTTCAGCATTCAAAGCGCAACGGGTGAGAAGACGCTCTCCCAGGTTTTCGTCCTGACTAACGGTCAAACCGTGACCATCCCGCCGATTGAAATTACCAACCAGGACTACGGAATCCCGACTGGTTACCACCCCACAATGCTGTACCCGACGATCGATAACGTCGTTGAGCAAAATGGTCACTACTACATTACCGAAGCAACCATCACGGTTGACAGTTCTGGTTATAGCGTTACTTACCACGGCGCGCTAAACGATATCACTGGTCTGTCATCGTTTGCCACGAAGATTGTCTTCACCGCCCCGCTGAATTTCGTTTACAAGGACCTGAACGGGAATACTTACAGCGTTGCTGGTAAAGGGCCGGCGGTCTTCAACGGTCAGGAAACTTTGAATTATTCGCAGACGCTTACTACGCCTCAGATCCTCTACTATGCCAACCAGTTCCTCGACCAGTACCGAATGGGAATTGCCGGCAACTACCTCCTTTACGGCTTCTTCGGCCCGGACGGCAAGTTCAACCAATTGGACGGGATCAGTTTGAGCGACGCGGTTGCCAACAACCAGACGGGCTTTACCTTTAACCTTGCCATTGTCAACCAGGTCTACGCTCCGGTTCCGGGTTCACAGACGACAAAGACGCGGACAATCATTCTCCACAAGCCGACCGGTGACGAGCAGGTCAGCCAGCAGGTCGGTTTTCAGGACTTTGCCAACTTCGACCAAATCACCGGCAAACAGCTCAGCCCAGCAGAATTGAAGGTGCTGACCGGCAGCGACCAAAGTCAGGCCAGCGCGTGGAGTGCTTTAACGGTGGACAACCACTCCTGGGCGGAATACCCAGTCCCGGCGATTGCAAACTACACGAGCAGTCAGTCAACGGTTGCAGCCCAGACGGTAACTCCAGACACCTCAAACCAGACCGTTGAGATTTACTACACTGCTAAGACCGAAAAGTTCACCGACACAAAACAGGTTGTGCGGACCATCAAGGTTCAGGCACCCGACGGAACGGTCCACGCCACTGAACAGACGGTTACCTTCACCCGGTCTGGTGTCAAAAATCTGGCAACCGGCGTGACCGACTGGGGCGACTGGCAATCAAGCGACAACTCTTGGCCAGCCTTCACCGCTCCACAATACCCGAATTATACGGCGAACACTGCTACGGTTGCGGCTCAGGTGGTAACTCCAGACAATGCAGACCAGACCGTCGAAATTTACTACACCGCCAAAACTGAAAAGGTCACCGAAACGAAGCAGGTCGTACGGACAATTAAAGTTGAGGCACCCGACGGGACGGTCCACGTCACTGAACAGACGGTTACCTTCACCCGGTCTGGCGTCAAGAACCTGGCAACCGGCGTAACCGACTGGGACGACTGGCAACCAAGCAGCAGTACTTGGCCGGCCTTCACCGTCCCGCAGTACCCTGGTTATACTGCAGACGTTGACACGGTCGCAGCTCAAGCGGTGGATGCTGCGACAAGCAACCAGACCGTTGTCGTGACCTACCAGGCGGTGGTACCAGTTCAGCCTGACCAGCCCGGCACGGCTGGTACTGGTCAGTTGCCCCTACCTGGCCAACCTGGCAAGCCAGGCAGCAATCAGCCGGGAACGGGAGCCGTTCCTGGGCAAGCGGTCGCCAAGGTAGCTAGCCAGCAGGCCGCCCTCCCCCAAACTGGTAGCCGGTCGAACGAAGGACTAGTTGCACTCGGTAGCCTGGCCCTCCTTACCCTGTTCGGATTAGTCGGACGCAAGAAATTTGAGCACAGCAGGTAATTTGCTGCAAAAATAATCAGCGCGGATCAGCACTCATAATTGAGCGACTAAATCCGCGCCGATTTATTTTTTCGTTAATTTGCTTGTAACGGTTGCCAGGCCGCTGACCAGCAGCGCAATGACGATTACGACTGGCGCCAGTTCAACCGCCACCAGGAAGAAGAGCAGAACAATCACCAGGACGGGTTTCCCCAAGATCGTGGTTAAGCTAGCCGTTACCACAACGATGGCGTTGACCCGCAGGTTGCCGGGCAAGAGCATTGCACAGGCCACCCCGAGTGCCAGGCTGGAAAAGATGGCCGGGAAGATGGTTCCCCCACGCCAGCCCATCACAAAGCCCAGGTTCGTCAGCAGCGCCTTGAGCACCGCCAGCAGGACCAAAAAGGGAACCGATAGTTTGAGCGCTTCGTCGCTGAAGGGCACGATCCGGAATTCGCCGGAAAACATGATGTCCGGGCTAACCAGCGAACCCAGCGCTAAGGTGAGACCAAAGATGATTCCCTGGGCGATTGGCCCCAAGCGGATATTAATCAGCCTAGCAAGACTATTTTCCAGGTAGACGAAGAAGCAGCCAAAGGCAATCCCGACTAGCAGTGCTGGAAGCCAGGTCCACAGGTTGGCTGGTGCCCACTGGATTACCTGGTGGTGAATACCAAAGGCCCCCTTTTCTGGGAACAGTTTGAAGGCGGTTCCCCACCGTAAGCGGTCACCAAGCCAGTTGACCATACTGCCGGTCAAAACTGCCGTGGACGCTTCCGGACCGATACTGTCTCCGAAACCGAGCACCATCGACTTCCACCACTGGTGATAGTCGAGCCAGCCGTGAATACGAACCTTGCTCGGCACCTGCTCAATGGTCCAGGGATAGTCGCCCCAGCGCCGATTGAACCAGCCAATCACGGCTCCGCCCAGGCCGCACACCAGGAAGGGGTACCAGTGGCCCAGCCCTTTATCCATTCCCCCGCAGGTAGGAATGCCAGACCAGCTCAATCAGCCAGTTAACCAGGTTAAGGTAGCTTGCCATAGCAATCCCAATCACGAAACTCCATAAAATAGCATACAGACCAAGGTTAAGCCGATCTTCCCACCGCTTTGTCGTTCGTTATTGCGCTCCCGTTTTGCTTCTAGTTTGCTTGCGAAATCACCCCGCAAATATCATCACCACTAGATTATACCAAAAGAGCGGGCCATTTGTTGCGGCTGGGGCCAAACTAATAATCAAAGAACGCGGCGCCACTTTGGCAGAAAAATGCTCCTCATTTCTCGGATTTCCGCTTTAATTTGCGCCTTTTTATGGTAGAATGCAACTATTAAGAAGCATGAGCGGCCGAAAATATTCGGCTTTTGCTAATAAAGTGAGGAGAAAGAGCATGAATAACGATATTGAACAGGTCTTATATAGTCAGGAGGAAGTTAGCCAGCGGATCGACGAGCTAGCAGCAACCATCACTGAAAAGTACCAGGGTGAATTCCCGGTGGTCGTTCCGGTAATGACCGGGGCGATGATGTTTGCCGCCGAGTTGATGAAGCGGCTCGCCTTCAAGCTCAACATCGATTACGTGGACGTATCAAGCTATGAGGATAATTCGCAATCATCGGGCCGGGTCCGCCTACTCCGCGACCTCTCCCACGACGTGGACGGCCGGCCAGTCTTAATCATCGAGGACATCGTGGATACTGGTCACACCCTGCAATTTTTGGCTAAGCTATTTGCCAGCCGGGGCGCCAAGAGCATCGAAACCTGCTCCCTGTTGGACAAGCCCGCCCGCCGGGAAGTTGCAGTCAACGCTGATTACGTTGGCTTTGAGGTGCCAAACGAATTCATCGTTGGCTACGGGCTAGACTATGACGGCCTCTACCGCAACCTCCCCTACGTTGGGATTTTGAAACGTTCAGTATACGAAAAATAGTATTTTAAAAGCTTGCAATTAAAATCTTAGTCGCAAGCTTTTTTCTTAGTCTAAATATTTCGGTTCTACAATTTTAAGTACTAATGGATTTAACATCAGTGCTTATTTTGGTTTAAATTTAAAATAAAAAACGAAAGATGGTTGGACCCCGTCTTCGTTTTAAGAAAGGACCATCTTTCATGGATTATTCTACCAGAGTTGCCTTAGGAGTTAAAGATTGCCACTTAGAATTAGATGAAAAACACTTTGCGGAGCCTATTGAAGATCAAGGCGACCGGATTGTCATTCACTTAGTTCAATCTTATCCCCTCAGCTGCCCACATTGTGGCCAGCTCATGCTTAAAAATGGCTTTAAGACGGTCAACGCTCTTGGACCATCATTGCACTACCAGCCGACGATTTGGTCCATTCGGAAACAAAAATACCTCTGTAAACCTTCCGCTGACTGTCCGACCATGGTTACTAAAATTGCCACAGTCAAAGACATCGATTATCGCAACCACATTGCCTGGACCATTAAGCAGCGGGCAATGATGCTTCTCACGACTAATCAATCGCAGAAAGACTTAGCTAAAACGCTTGGAGTTTCTGATTGGACAGTCCGTCGGGTTATTACTAACCTTGATAGCTCCTTCAAACCCAACTACCGTTGGCTGCCCCGGCACTTGGCCTTCGATGATTTCAAGTCCGGAAAGATGGCACCCAGTGGAATGAGTATGATTTTGATGGATATTGAGAACCACCGAACTTTGGACATTATTCTTTCTCGCCGTAACCGTTACTTACGGAGCTACTTTCTCCGCTATGACCGTTCGGCCCGCTTAGCTGTCCAGACCGTTACAGTGGACTTATATACCCCTTATCGGCGCCTAATTCAAGAACTATTCCCGAATGCCATCATTCTTGCGGATCACTTTCATGTCGTTGCCCAAGCCTACCGTGCACTTAACCAAATTCGGCTTCAAGCAATGAATAATGCTGGAAAAGGGA
>NZ_GG700732.1:224222-241670 GCF_000160835.1 Limosilactobacillus antri DSM 16041 | reverse complement strand
CGCTGAAACACTTCTGGAAGCTCATCCTAACCCCAGCTAGTGAGCTAAAATACGATAACTACTGGCGGCGGGCCAACTTCAGCTATGCCCAATTGACCGATGTCGAAGTCATTCATCGTCTCCTCAGCTTTGATGAGGACCTCCAGCAGGCTTACCGCTACTACCAGGACTTAATCTTCGCTGTCAGTCGGCGGAGTCGCAGTCAACTGAACCAATTGCTTACTACCAAGCTAACGGTGCTTCCGCAGCCCCTGCAAAAGGTACAGCGGACATTACGCCAACACAAGAAAGAGATTCTGCATAGCTTTAAGTATGAGGGCTACACTAATGGTCCCGTTGAAGGAACCAACAATAAGATCAAGGTCATCAAGCGAGTGGCTTATGGATTCAGAAACTTTGCCAATTTCAGAATCCGGATATTGCTTGCGCTTCTTAACACTTATATCGCCATTAACCGGAAGAACAAGCAAACAGCCCGTGCCAAAGTCCAGACACGAGTTGCTTAACAAAACTTATTCGATTTTCTCATCAGTACTTCTTGACGAAGAGCCGGCTTTTTTCACTTATTCGATGTGACAAACAATAAATTAATTATTCTTTACGACGCTTTTTACCAAATGCCAATAAGCCTGCAACTCCTAAGGCAAGTAAGCCTAAGATTCCTTCATGCTTTAATTGTTCATTGCCAGTTTGCGGTAATTGAGCAACTTGTTTTTGTGCTACTGGTGTGGTGGCATTAGCGTTGTTTACATTGCTTATGCTAACTGAACTGCCTGCTGAAGAAGTAGTTTGTCCATTAGTAGGAATATTACCATTTCCAGCTGGTGTTGTAGTTGGCGTCATTGGTTTTTCGTTTGGCGTGTAAACTACTGGAGTATTTTCACCCGGATTCTCAGGAGTTACTGTTGAAACATTTGGTGTATATCCTGGAATTTCCGGTACTGGTTCATTCGGCGTCACTTCAGTTGAATTATTTGGGTTCGTTGGGTATTGCGGTTGTGGAACATTTGGCAATGGCTTCCCATCCGGACCGACTGGAATAATATGACCATTTGGCGTGTACGTTACCGTAACCACCTTATTCAAGTCATCAGGGGTAATGGTTGCACCACCAGCAACGGTCTTGTCTGCGTGATAGCCCGCTACTACTGGCGTGTCAACATTGCCAAAGGTGTGGCTAGCGACGTTCCAGTCAGTTTCACTAACAATCTTACCAGTTACCTTATCAACCACGGCACTCTTAGTAAAGGTAAAGTGCTGAACATTGTTAGCCGGCGTCTGGTCACCAGCCCCAACGTAGTGAATGGTCTGAGTTCCAGTTGCCTCCAAGTCATTCTTAGCGGTCCCGTCTGGCCACTTTGGACCGTTTGGATCGTTCGGATTGATTGGCTGACCTGGTTGTCCTGGATTTTCTGGCGTTACAGGCACAAGCTCGTGTTCAACATTAATCACAATGTTTTGGGCACCTTTACTAATTGTCGTTGGAATTACAGCGTCTGGATTAAGAACTTTATAACCCTTGTTTTCAAGGTCTGTAATTACAGTATTCTTATCATAGGTAAAGCCAGTCCCCACATCTTGTTCACCACTGCTCTTACCGTATTGCGGCAAGTTGACATTATCCGTTACATCATGAACGATCACAGTGATTGATCCCTGCTGAATTGGCGTATAAATAACCTGCGTATCTTTTCCAGGATCTTCTGGCGTAACCGTTTGTTCTTGCGGAGTATAACCAGGAATAGCAGGAACTGGCTCATCCGGTTTAACCCCGGTTGGATCATTAGGATTATTCTGATATTGCGGTTGCGGTGCGTTTGGTATTACTTCTCCATTCGGTAAAACTGGAATAATTTTCCCTAATGGCAAATATTTTAATTCAATGTTTTGTGTCTGTTCTACATAAGGATTTGGAAAGACATAATTACCATTTTGAATACTCAAAGATGTTGGGCCAAGTGAGCTTTGACTTGAAGGATAAACAATTCCTTTTAAATTATTAGGATCATATTGCTGCTGACCATTAATATAAATATCACATTGCATCAACCCATTTTGTGAAATTTGGTGCCATACCTCTTTTATTAATTGTCCGCTTGCACTTACCCACTCATTTGTGTAGGTTCCTCCATCATAAAATTGTGAAATAGTTCCATTAGCACGACTACTATTAATCAAATAATAACCCTTAATAACTATTTGGTCGTTTTTTTCAGCTGAATATACCTGTCCTGTGAGTCCCGTTTGTGTGTAAGGCTGTATTCCCGATATTTCTTCTCCTGTTTTTTCGTTTACATATTTAATAGTTTGAGTTACTTTTTTCGGCATTATATCTCCCCACGCATTAGATACACTATCTGCAGCATAAGGATTAGGATTCTCTTTGATAAGAGCCTGGTACTTTCCATAACCAAATGTAAAAGCTAAGCCGTAATTATTATTAAGTTCATTAATACTTATTCCATTCTTCCCAAAATTATAAATATCAATTTTAGAACCTTGATATGGCCCTTCATAGCTTTGCATCTCCCCAATATTTATTGTCCCATTACTATACTGCTGCGTATATTGGTCGTTTGTAATATAGTAATTTAAGATTCCTCCTGGCTCATTACGATTAGTAGCTAAAGTAATTACCATATTTAAAGGCGTATACGCATTATTGGTTAATTGACCATTAGTTAAATGGAATTGATCAATAATATATTGATTTTGAGGTATTATTCCATTGGTATTAGGATAACCTGGCGCATCTGTAATACTTGCTTGTTGAGTATTTAATGACACTTGGGAATTATGAAAAGAGTCATTAGATCCACTTGCAGCCATCACGGGCATCAAACTTGGGTTATTATTAGTTAACCCAGCGCTCATTTGAGATGATTGACTGCTAGCAGTTGCTGTTTTATTAGCTACTGATGAGGAATTTATTGAGCTAGAACTGTTAGAAGTAGCTGTAACTTCCCCACTTGCTGTATGCACCTGATTATTTTGGTTAGAACTTGCGCTTACTGGGGCACTAGCACTTTCAACCGCGCTAGATTGATTTGACGCATCATTGCTCCCTGGTAAACTTGCCTGGGGCGTTGTTTCAGTAATTGCTGTACCATTGTCATTAGAAGCATAAGCCGTTTGCGACAACTGGGTTCCCATAATAAAAGAACCAAGTAAGATAGAGGCAACCCCAATTGAAAGTTTACGCAATGTAAAACGATCTTGCCTATCATCTATCTTTCGTTGAAGCTCACGATTATTATTTTTCGATAACATCAAAACCCTCCTTTTGACTACTAAATTAACTTTTCATTGTCAGTAATCATTAACTGTTTCTACAAATAGGACTTGCCTGTCAATCAAACCTATCCATCGTTCATTATAAGTAAAATTATATTTATCATCAAGGCAGATTGTAAAATTTAAGTTGAACATTTAAGTGGACAGAAAAACCCATCAAGGTCTTTAATGGTGTTACCACAACATTCCATTAGAAAGAAGGACCTTAATGGGCACCACTATTTTATCATTCCAGAACCGTGTTGTCATTGAAACGCTTCATAATGAAGGACGTTCCTTGCGATATATCGCTAACTACTTAGGCTTTAGTAAGACCACGATCTTTAACGAACTTCACCGACTAAATGGTGAGTATCAGGCTGAGCTAGCGCAAACTGACTTTGAACGCAAGGTTAGTCAACGGGGGCGGAAGTCTTCGCTCACTAAAAACCTTAAACACTTGGTCGAGGAAAAGATTCAAGTCCAGAAGTGGTCCCCTGAACAAGTTGCCCATGTGGTTGGGATTGCCTACAAGACGGTCTATAACTGGATTGATCAAGGATGGCTTGATGTACAGCTGCCCGATTTGCCTGATCATGGAATTCGTCGTCATCGTGCTAAAGAAAAGCGTGGTACGTTCAGTCACGGCCGCTCAATTGAGGAGCGTCCTCATAAAATCGAAACTCGCCAGGAATTTGGCCACTTTGAAGCTGATACCGTACCTTCTGGCAAACGTAAAGGTCAAGCTGTGGCTGCTTTTGTGGAGCGTAAGAGTCGCCTGACAATTGTTAAACGGCTCCATAGTCGCGACAGTCAGTCCATGACTCAAGCCGTACTTGAACTAGCTAGTCAACTTCAAGACAAGCTCAAGACGCTTACCGTGGATCATGGTAAAGAGTTCGCTAACTATCAGACAATTGAACGGCAAACTGGTACTCAGGTTTATTTTGCCCATGCTTATTCACCACATGAACGCGGTAGTAATGAGAACCGTAACCGAGTTTTGCGACGCTTTATTCCCAAGGGCCAACCCATTAAGCAATCCCTTCTCTACCTCCACCAAGCAGTCCAAGCTATCAATACCAAGCCCCGCAAACTTCTTTACTACCACACCGCTCAACAATGTTTTCATCAATATTTAGCTTCATAGCCATGTTGCACTTGAGTTGACAATTCGGGATTATTTTTATTTACTACTTAAAATCTATTGCAGTTTCCCCGCCATCTAATGGTATCCTAGTAATAGTAACTTTTAAGGATGATGAAAAATGAGCCAGCATGTAACCATTGACGACGTTGCTAAAGCGGCCGGCGTTTCCGTTACAACAGTTTCACGGATTATTAATGGCCACTATTCCGCAAGCGGCACAATGCTTTTGCCCGTTGAAACTGTCTTTCGCCCCTCAATTTAACTTCTCAATCAATTACTAAAAGGAGTAACAATAATTATGGCAGATAAGCTTACCCACTTTAATGACCAGGACCGGGCCCGCATGGTTGACGTGACCGCTAAAAAGGTGACGGCGCGCTTGGCTCGGGCAACCGGTCAGATTCATATGCACCCGACTACCCTCCAGCAAATTACCGCTGGCCACATTAAAAAAGGCGACGTTCTGGCCGTCGCCCAAGTGGCCGGAATTATGGCGGCAAAACGGACCGCCGAACTAATCCCCATGTGCCACTTGATTCCTTTGACCGGGGTCGACATTCATTTTCATGACAATGGTCATGATACGATTACTGCTGATGCAGTAGTTAAGACGAAGCATGTCACCGGCGTAGAAATTGAAGCACTATTAGCTATTCAAACCGCCTTATTAACAATTTATGACATGTGTAAAGCAATTGACCGGGGAATGGTTATTGGTAATGTTCACCTAGTCGAAAAAGACGGTGGCAAGAGTGGCCACTTCATTTTTGCTCAACCAGATAACTAGTCTATAAAAAAAGGGACCACCAAGATGCAATTTTAGATACTTGTGGTCCTCTTTTCATTACTTACTACGAGTGAATGCCAAGGGCAATCTTTGCGTAGCGGGTCATCATATCTTGATTCCACCGCGGCTGCCAAACGAGATCAATCTTACACTTGTTGACCCCTTTGACCGCAAGGGTTTGTTCAATTATTTGCTGACTTAACATACTGCTAACCGGACATCCCATGGTAGTTAACGTCATCGTAATCACACATAAACATTGTTTATTAACATGAACATCATAAATCAATCCTAAGTTAACAATATCGATGCCTAACTCTGGATCAATTACAGATTGCAAAGCGGTCATGACCCGATTTTCAACCGGTGAAAATGGTGCGCCAGTATTTTGATCTGCTGCCATAATGCTAACCACCAATCTGACTCATATGCCGCCAGGTCGGCGCGGGGCTAATAATCTGCTGGGGATTTTTCATCGCCATCTGGTGATTGAGTGGCTTATTGTCTAACGCCCTTTGAACAACGTGTTTAAACGCCGTAAAATCATTTATCATTGGACGAATATTTAGCTCTTCGTTCCAATATAAACAGGCTTTAACGTATCCATCTGCAGTAATTCTAATTCGATCACACGACTTGCAGAACCGTTCAGAGATGGGGTGAATTAGCCCAAAGCTTCCCTGGTAGCCGGCAATCTGGTAGTTATCTGCAGGCCCATTACCCGGTAACGTTAACGGTGAATATTTAAGTCCGGCCCGGCGACATTCATCAAATATGTGCGTTAATGGCACATATTCCTGTTGCCAATCACTAATCTCTTGACCAATAGGCATATACTCAATAAAGCGCACATTAATTTTATGATCCTTCGTGTAGTTGATAAAGTCCATTATCTCCTGATCGTTTTCTCCCCGGACGACGACTGTGTTGATCTTGATGATTTTAAAGTTTTCCCGCTCAGCTGCCGCAATTCCTTGAAGAACGTGCTTAATATTACCACCACGGGTCATTTTCTTATAAACCTCAGGGTCAAAGGTATCTAATGAAATATTCAGCCGATCTAATCCTGCTTCTTTAAGGTCTTTTGCTTGGTACTTAAGGGCGGTACCGTTAGTTGTAGCTGAAATATCAGTTATTTCTGGAATTTGCCGAATTCGGTAGATAATCGTAGCTAAATCCCTCCGCAGCAATGGCTCGCCACCGGTCAAACGCACCTTTGTAACCCCTAATCGGGCAAAATTTTGGACTAATCGGACAATCTCGTCCTGACTCATAATTTTATCTTGGGAGAAAAAGTCTAATCCGGCCGCGGGCATACAATAAACACACCGTAAGTTACACCTGTCAGTTATCGAAAGCCGGAGATAATCAATTTTTCGTTGAAAATGATCATAAAGCTGCTCCATTAATATCCACCTCATTATCTTAATAACATCTACCTATATTAATTATTAATGATCCTACGAGATGATTAAATTGGCTTTTTCCCTGAATTTTATTTTGCATCGTTAAATCGAGTAGGAAATAATTGATTAATTCAATTAACGACCTCTCACATCACCGTACGTACGGTTTCGTATACGGCGGTTCGACAACTTAGTCACTTTTGAATTGACTGGAGTGTCTTGGACATATTTATTAGTCCAAGGTGCTTCAGTTTTTGATTAATGTCTTTAGACCTAGTTGAGTACGCGAACGAAGCGAGTGTGCGAAACAAAAACCACCTGCTATGCGGGTGGGCGATAAAAATCATCTGAAACTTGAAAGCCCAGAATTACGGTAATTGGCCGTGATCCTGAGCTTCCTCACTATAAAAATAGAAAACGCAAGAACTCTCGCGTTATACTTAAATCGCCAAAAACAAGTAGAAAGGGAGTCTTGCACAATAAAAAGTATAACTCAAATCCGGGCAGCGCACGATACTAAAAACCTAATTTCTTCTTTTATCAGCGCAATTGGTCTAGGTCAGCTCAGTAAGCGGATTAACTTTAAACGCCACTCTACTATTCCTTTGACCGCCATTATTACTTGGCTGTTTGAAGTTGCCTTTAGTCGTCGTTCTTTCTATCGAGCACAGCCTAGCCAGTTGTTTAGTTCACGTACGGTTAGAAATGTTCTGAACGATGGTCGGATTAACTGGCAGAAATTACTATGTCTGGTGACCATCAAGATGGCTTCAATTCTTACCCCATTTATTGATAAACGGCGACGGTTAGCTTTAATCGTTGACGATGCCCCAATTGAGCGACCGTACTCGACTAAAACCAAATTATTGGCGAAAATCTATGATCATGACCAACACAAATATTCAACCGGCTATCGAGGAGTGATGGCAATACCTTCTTACCAGTCACCTTGGCCTTAATGTCAACCAAGAAGAAGACTAATCTCGTTGGTACTAAATCCAGTACGACTAATCAACGGACGATCGCTGGTCAACGTCGTTCTCAGGCGCAACGTAAAATGAATGAAGTAGTTCTGGAGTTAATCAAGCAAGCACTTAATTTTGGTGTATCAGCTAAATACGTCTTATTTGATAGCTGGTATAGTTCTCCACAGATGTTCTGGCGCCTTAAGCAACTAGGATTAGATAGTGTGGCGATGCTTAAGCGCAGTTCTAAAGTATATTATCGCTATCGGGGACGGGCTTATAGTATTAAGGCCTTATATTTACGCCTGCTTCATTCTAAACGTCCGCAAGGTAAACAGTATTTTTATAGCAGTGTCGTTGAGGCTGAATTTCAAGGCCACCATTTCCCAATGAAAGTTGTTTTCGTCGCTAAAAAAGGTGTTAAGAATCAATATTTAGTTTTAGCATCAACTAATCCTAAACTGACACCCCAACAGATCATCCAATTATATAGTCGGCGGTGGTCAATTGAAACTTATTTCAAGACTGCCAAACAATACTTGCGGCTTAATAAAGACGATCGGACACTTGGTGACTTATTCTATCTGATGAATGATAGCTTGCCAGAAGTTAAATTTATTGAGGCATTGGTCTACCTATTGAAGACATTACAGTCACAGGAAGTAGACTTCATCGATCAAACAATTAATCAATTCATAGCTTATTTACCGCATAATGTTCAAACCATTCTTCAAGCAGCCGTTTGAAACTAATTTTATTAAAGAAAAGCCAGAGCTGGCATGGGCTTTGGCCCTTTTGAGTACTTTCAAGTTTTAGCTAATTAATTTAATCTTTTTATCAATATGCGAAGTAAATTGCTGAATCTTTACCGGCGACAATTTCAATGTGTCTTGCCAATATAAAATAATCTTTTCCAAGGAAGAAGCAAAGTTTGGCGTATATTTAATCTTCATCTTGTCCCCAGCCGTATTTCCCAAAGCGTTTCTTCATATCTTCTTCGGTAAGGAGTCGATCATCCTCAAAAGATTCTTCAATCATGCGCCGATCATGTTCAATATCAGCTGAGTTTACAATTGGACGATACTGAATTGTCTCATCATCCAACAACTTTGGTTCAAATAAAGCATTTTCGCAGACCTTAAATTGAGCGGGGACGGTTAAGGTCATTGAAGTACCTTGCTTCCGCGCCTTAACAGCTTTATAATTCATCACACTCACCTCGCACATAATTATGCTGCTATTTAACATCCTTAGGCAGGAGGCCCACCGGATTGCTGTCCAAGGCGCCGACGATTTCATGGGCGGTGTAGGGTTCATCAAGGTAGGCGACCTCTTCTGGCGTCAACCTGATCTCAGTGGTCTGGGCCGCGTCGTCGAGGTATCGTTCCTTCGTTGTCCCGACGATCGGGGCCGTACCCCCCTTCGCCCACCGCCAGACCAGCGCAATTTGCGACATCTTAACCTGGTGGCTTGACGCTAGTTCCGCCACCCGTTTGATGATTGGCAGGTCCTGCTGTTCAGCGTAGTCGTACTTAGACCGGGCCGAAGTATCGACTTGGCTCCGTTTTGATGAGCTGTTCCAGGTTGGTCGCGCTAGGTGTCCGCCAGCTAAGGGACTGTACGGCATCAGCATCACCCCATCCTGCTTGCAGATTGGGATCAGTTCCCATTCGTCTTCCCGGTACAGGAGGTTGTAGTAGTTCTCCATCGCGACGAACCGGTGCCAGCCGTGTTGCGCCGCGACGTGCTGCATATTCTGGAACTGGTAGCCGTACATGGCGGACGCCCCGATCGCGTGAACCGGTGAATGATGTAGAGGTCCAGGTAGTCGGTCCCGAGCCGTTTCAGGGTTCCGTCAATTTCCCGGTTGATAGCTTCCTTGGAGAGGCAGCCGTCGTTAAAGTAGACCTTGCTGGCAATTGCCACCTGGTCCCGGGGAACCCCGTGCTTACGGAGCGCCCGGCCAATAAACTCTTCACTCGTTCCGGCACCATAGACGTTGGTGGTGTCAAAGAAATTGATCCCCAGGTCGAGAGCGTGCCGCACCATCTTGTCGGTCTGTTCCTCATCCAGGATCCAGCGGTAGGTTTTCACCGCCGGAATCCCGAAGCTCATCCCTCCGACCGCTAGCTTGGAAATCCTGATCGCCGTTCCCGGAATATGACTGTATTTCATTTGCCGCCCTCCTAACTGCTTGCTAGTTTCAGTATAAGGACGGCGCCGGGCAATGTTAAATGCTTATCGTCGATAGCGATCGATCTAAAAAGTAAATATTAAAGCTGCTCGTAGAGTGGTAGCAAATCACTAATGGTCGCTAAAATATAATCTTCCATGTCGGCAACGGCATCCCGGCCCCGAAAGGCAAACTTGCCTAGGAGAAAACTCGTCTGCGCAGCTGTGTTATTAAAAGTCTGCTGTTTTCCCTGGTCATTAAGGTACTCTGCTAGTGATAAATGGTCGGCAAACTCCATCTCATCTTTATCCCACAGGTACCAGTGAGCGGGATCGATTCCGGCCGCCCATAACGGAATCTGTGCCAGCAGCTGATTATACTCGGCCGCCGTCCCGGTCCGCTGGGCACTCTTGTAGTGTTGAAACATCAGGTAAACCTGGAACTGCTTGCGGTCCAGCATCACCCCAATACAGGGGTTGG
This sequence comes from Limosilactobacillus antri DSM 16041, assembly GCF_000160835.1. Lineage (GTDB taxonomy): Bacteria > Bacillota > Bacilli > Lactobacillales > Lactobacillaceae > Limosilactobacillus > Limosilactobacillus antri. The sequence goes on along the minus strand of NZ_GG700732.1, from coordinate 231,436 downwards.
CACCCGCCAGCCGGGCCAGACGGTAAGCGGCCCAATAGTGGTCACGCAGGTTCCAGCCATTCGTCCAGCTTTCAACGTGGGCATTAGCAAACTTGCCCGCTGGCAGCTCTTTCGCCACGTTCTGCTGCACCTGCTTCCAAGTTTGCCAAACACTTTTAAACTTAGCTTTTAATTGGTCAACCTCAGCGGGCGTCCGCTGTTCCTTGATCTTTTTGAAAGAGAACTCCGGCTGGTCAAAGATGGCATACATTTCTTCAGTTAAGGCGGTCATTGACGTGCCCTGTCGCCGTGCTTTTCCAATTTGCTCCTTCATCAAATCACCTCGGAATCATCATAGCATAATTGTATTTTTTGCGGAATCGGCAGCTGCTTGCCATCAGGTAGGAATTTTGCTATGCTAACGGGTAAATACATGAGTTCCCACCGGGGAAGCCGAATAACCAACGTTTTCGTTAGGTCGTTGAAGAAAACGCTGCTTGTTCGGCATTTTTTATTTGAGGAGGAAATAATCATGGCATGGATCTACTTATTAATTGCGGGAATTTTTGAAGTGGTTTGGGCGACGGCAATGAAGCTCAGCAATGGCTTCTCGATTCTTTCATATTCAATCCTGACCATTATCGGAATGGTGATCTCGTTTGCCGGGTTAATTTTGGCTTCTAAACATTTACCATTAAGCCTCGCCTATCCCGTCTGGACGGGAATTGGGGCTGTCGGTTCAATTATCGTCGGGGTTGCTTTATTCCATGATCACCTGTCACCTAGCACATGGTTGTTCGTCATCCTGCTAGTTATCGGTCTTATCGGTATTAAGCTAACGACTAATCACTAACGCTTCTTTTTCCATAACAAGAACAGACTTTTCAAATCAACTTGCATGATTGCGCTTGCTAGTATTAAAAGTGCTCCCCCAACCACTAACCGCGGAGTGACTGCATCGTAACCAAGGAGAACGGATAGCACGGCCGCGAAGAACGATTCCATCATTAAGATTAAACTGGCCGAAACCGTATCGGTGTGCATCTGGCCAGTAATTTGCATCGCCTGACCGAGAAAAGTAATCACAATTGCCAAAATGATAATTGGGAGCAATGCTTTCGCCCAGTGAACCTGGCCTAATGTTGAACGTTCGCCTACTAAAACGGTTAGCCAACCATAAGTAGCTTGCCAAGAACTAACCATAAAAAGGACAACCCAGGTACTAGAAAACCGCGCCGAAAATTTACTAAAGAAAATAATTTCCAAGGCCCAAAAAATCGTCGCAATTAGGGTCAGCAAGTCGCCATACTGAAGGTGCAAGCTATTTTGACCAATGTTAGTCAGGATAGCCATCCCGATAATCGCTAGTGCAATTGCAAAATACGTTTTGCGCAGCGGACGCTCATGCCAGAATAACCAAAGGATTAACGGCGCGATGATAACATACAGGGCCGTAATAAATGAACTTTTTGCGGGAGTAGTATACCGTAATCCGGCAGTCTGTAAATAGTAGGCCAGGTATTCACTAGCCCCAATCAAAGCACCGAGCTTAATATCCTGCGGGGTCATGTGGTTGATCTGCCGGTGAAACAGCAAGTAGCCAAATAAGGCACTGATTGTCCCCCGGCAGGCGTTAATCAATCCCGAATGCATCCCCGATTCCGTTGCCTGTTTAAGAAAAATATAACTGCTCCCCCACAAAATAGTTGCCAGCAAAAGGAGCAGGGCAGCTTGTTTTTTACTAATTTTCATTACTTTGCCCCTAACTTTTAATTGAATTCTTGATGGACACGATCATTAGCACTCATGCCAGCTTCCTAAAAACAGGATAACAGTTTTTTTACCCGTCATCCTGTTTCTAATTATCTTAAGTTATTCGGCCGCTGCTGCTTATCTTTATGGTGGTTAAGGATATGCCGCTGAATCAAATCCAGGACCTCCTGGTTTTGGGGCAGGGCTGAATGCTGGGCCAGCTTGCCGGTTACCGTTACCTGGGTATAGTGCTTGACAACTCCCTGGTAGATGTACTTACCGGCCATGACACTGCTGAGCGGGACCAGACCGTCCTCGACGTAGTTCTCCGATCCAGCCACCGAATACATCGTCAGGTTGCTCGGCAGCTGCTTGCGGTACTTAATAAAGTCGGTCAGCATCTGCGTCCGCCGGTTAGCCGGTTCGGCAAAGTTGTACGGCGTTCCGATCGTCATCAGCCGCTTAATCTTGATCTGCCGTTCGTTAAAGTAGTGCTCCAAGAAATAGGTGTAAACCAGCCCACCGTTAGAGTGGCCGATTCCCTTGAAGTTGTTAAAGTTATACCGGACCTTCAACTGGCTAAAGGCGGCCTTGAACATTTTGGCCTGTTTCTTGATGTTGTTATAGCCATCGTGGTTATTTTCAAAACCAACAACGATAAACGGCTCGTTGTCATTCTGGCGAACCTGGCCGGTGTAGGTGATTTTGCCATCGTTATACACCTTCACCTTTAGCAAACTATGGTTGCGGTGGTCCATCCGGTTGATCTTAGCCACCAGGGTATCGAAGCGGTTCACGGTGGCGCTGCTGCCGGGAATCATAATTACCGGTGACATCCGCGACTGCTGCCGCCGCTGAAGCGTATCAACGCTCTGCCGTGACCAGCAGTAGGAGAAGAAGGTCAGGACCGCAAAAATGCCCACGAAGACCGCAACGATCCACTTGCGCCGTTTAGTCATTTGCATTTTGCAACTCCTCCTTTCCGCCGTTGCTCGAGTTTAAACGCCCACTTGATAAAGGGGATGTAGACGACAATATCCAGGATCAGCAGAGTAATCGAAACCGCCAGTGCCCGCTAATCGCCCCCCGTTCCGATAAACGGGATGAGGATCCCCGGCGTACCGTTGGGCACCGGGTAGACGATCGGCGGGATCATGTGCAGGAAGATAAAGCCGCTAGCGATCACCATGTTGATCACTGGTAAAAAGACAAACGGCAGGACAAAGAACGGGTTGAGGAAGACCTGGGCGCCAAATAAGATTGGCAAACTAGTATTGAAGATCGCAGGTAGGGCGCTCCAGATGGCAACCGTCTGCTGGTTCTTCCGCCGGCCAACCTACAGAATCCCGATCACCAGGGCCAAGGTCACCCCAATCCCGCCAAAGTTAGCAAAGCCGTTGTAGAGTGACGAGGGCGTAAACGGGTACGGGACGTTAACCAGGGTCTTATGGGTCAATGCATAGACCAGGTTGCTGGTCACCTCGTTATTGTAGGCCCCGGTGGACAGGCGGATTGGCTCCGCAAACCCCAGCCAGACCGAAACGGTATTGATGGCCGATAGGAAGACGTTTAATAAGTAATTACTATTTTTGCTAATCAGCGCCGTTACGACCTGGTTGGCGGTAACGTCGAAGTTAAAGACCCGCAAGAGGGCGTAGCCGAGGTGGAGCAGGAAGGCCCCGCCAAGGGTCGCCGCCACCAATGGCAGGTTTCCCAGGCTCCTGCTCATTAACTGCTGGTCGCTGGACCGGATATTAGCAATCCGAAATTCACGTCCCCACTTAACAAAGAGCAGACCGATCGCATAGCCCAGCAGGGTGGCCACGATCAGCCAACCGGCGTTGTAGTACCGCATATCAACCGTCTGCGTCCCCCGCCCACTATGCAGGAAAATCAGGAAGTAGGACGCCACGGCCGTTAACCCGGCGATAATGTTGGGCCGCCTGTAATGATAAGTGGTCAGCGTGGCGCTCGTAAAGGCCGCGTATGGCGATGCCAGGCCAATGGTTGCCAGAGTAACGTCATTAAACAGCTGCCGCCAGAACTGCAGGTGGGGTAACCACTGGCGAACCCGAAAAATGCTGGCCAAAAAGCCGTTGCTAGCCAGCAAAGTGTCGCTAATCATCCAGGCAAATGACCCGATTAAGGCCACGGGAAAGAGGATAATCATCGTCTGCTGCACGATGTTGATAAATGGCCGCTCGTTAAACCAAGTTGCCCAGTCGACAAATCGTCGTTTCTTTTTCATGAGGTACCTCCAATTTTATTACTTACCTAGTATAAGCCTAGTTCGTAAAAAAGAGGACGGAAATTTTCCTCCTCTTTAATGCCATTAATATCAGTTGACCGCGACACGCTGGAAGTATGGTCGTAACTACCCTTTCCAAGACGAAAAAGGAGGCCGGGAATTAACTCAGTTAAAACACGAACAGTGCGGTACACAAATGGAGGTCTAAAGCTCAGCAAAGCCGAACTCTAAACCTCCATTTGTGCTCTCTTAAAGACTAGCTGCGCGTCGGCCGGGGTTGCACGACGACGGAGGTGGGACAACAAACTAGGCAAGCTAGTTCCGGCTCACTCCCCATCCCCTAGTGGTCGTTTTCAACACTTAAAACTTTCTTTGAACTAGCGTTGATCGTTACTTCTTTCTCTTGGCTGCCGCTAGCAACCTTAACTTCCCAAACACTCTTATCTTTACCCGTTTGTTCTAGTTTCCATTCAACACTGGAACCCTTTTTGGCCGCCTTTTCCGCAATTGAACTGGCTTCGGCACGGCTAATGGCCTTCTCCGGGGCGAGCTGGTACTTCTTCTCGCCAGCTTCCAATTTCTCCTTCTTGTTAGAAATCACTTTGCCGTCCTTAGCGTTGACCTTTACCTTATATTCGTTGGTCTTATCAAAGCCCTTAACCTTGTATACATACTGACCGTGATCAGCCTCTAATTCAACTTCATTAATCTGCTTACCCTTGTATTTTTGGTGGAACTTATCAATCGCAGCCTGCTGGTCAACCTTAATGTCGGCCTTATTGGCCTTTTGATGGTGGACTGCCTCAACCAAGCCACCATGCTCATGGCTTTCCATTACCCCGTATGTTGCCCCAGCGCCAACTAATAGGCCAACACAAATACAAGCAGTTATGATTAACTTCTTTGACCATTTCGGGTGTTTCTTCCGTTTGCTCTCTGGCGCAGTTGGGAGGTTCTTCTGATCCTTATTCACTTTTTCAGTCATTTCCTTCACTCCTCGTAAATTGTTGTATCATTTGATACTTATATTTTAGGGGAATGCCGGCAAATAATAACCAAAATTAGGTAAAACTATGATGAAGAAATCTTCATTTTTGGACTGGGAAGGAAACCGTAACCACCGTTCCCTGGGGCTGATTAGCTTGAACGGTTATCTGACCATGGTATTTATCAATAATCATTTTGACAATTGATAGTCCGATTCCAGAACCGGGGATTTGACTGGCGTGGGATTCATCTTCCCGGTAAAAGCGTTCAAAAATCTTGGCCCGATTTTCTTCAGCAATTCCCTTCCCCTGGTCAGCAACCCGCAAAATAACTTCTTTAGGCGTTGCCCTTAGACTAATACCAATCGTTGAACCGGCCGGCGAATATTTGGCAGCATTATCAACCAGATTATGAACGAGGCTTTGCCAGTCACCATGGCTGATTTGATAGGTCAACTGCGCAGGCAGGTCGGTCATGAAATGGCGCTGGTAGCTTCCCCGTAATGAGTTAACTTCTGCTTTGACAATGGAGGGCAGGTCGGTTGACGTCACTAGCTTCTGTCCCTGATGACCTTCCAGCAGCAAAAGTTCGCTTACTAACCGCTGCATCCGGTGGGCTTCCTGGTCAATATAGCCAAGCGATTTTGCAATTAACTCGGGATGGTCATCCCCGTGGCGTTTAATCAGGTTCACATGACCCAAAATTCCAGCCAGGGGGGTCTTCAGTTCATGGGAGGCATTCGCAATAAACTCCTTCTCCCGCTGAAGCGCCTTAAATTGCCGTTCCAATAAGTCATTGAACGATTGGGCAACGGTTTGGACCTCCCGCGGTTGTTCAGGAACGGTTAATACCTGCAGCTGGTTGCTCTGCGGGTTAATCTTATTCGTCTGCTGGCTTAAAGCAGTTAATGGCTTCGTCCAGCGGTGGGCTAAGTGGCGAATCAGCGGGATTGATAGGATAATCACAACGAAGTTAATAATGATGGTCAGGCCCAGCAGCCAGCCAGTTAGCTGAACCAAGTCGTCAACATTAATTGCCACCTTAATTCGTCCCCCATCCAGCTTCCCCTGCCTGAGGTAATAAATCCCGTGCCGGGTGATCCGGAGATTTTTAATCTTAACCGCCGCCTTGCTAGTTCGTTTAAAAATTTTATGGGCTTTATGTGTCTGGTACTTCTGCTGGTGGTCATCAATTTCAATCGCATCGTCGTCCTGCCGGGCAACGTATGCCTCTAAGAGTTTTTCCCGGTTGGCGCTGCTGGCCCAGTCCTTTTCGATTGTTTCAATAACTTCATCGGCCTGGTCATCAGCATACCGGTAGATCAAGTTACTAGCATTAACGATAAAGAGCAGGTTGACAACGAGTAAGATGGCAATAAAGAGGGTCAGGAAAAACCGGGTTAACTGACCAGCCGCGGTGATGGAATGGCGGGTGCTCATGATTGTTCACCTAAGACGTAGCCAACTCCCCGAACGGTTCTAATTAAGTTCCGGTAGTCGCCTAACTTATTGCGTAGCGCACGGATATAAACATCGACCGTATTCGTCTGCCCGGCAAAGTCATACCCCCAAATCTGGTTAAGCAGGTCATCACGGCTTTTGACAATGCCAGGATCCTTCATCAACGCGGCCATCAGGGCGAACTCTTTCGGGGTTAAATGAATCTCACGGCCAGCCACCGAGAACCGGTGCCTTAACAGGTCCAAATTAAACGGACCAAAAGCATATCCCCCGGGGAGTGTTTGCTCCCGGTTTATCCGGCGCAAGATCACCCTGATTCGGGCAAGCAGTTCTTCAATTTCAAACGGCTTGGTAATGTAATCGTCGAGCCCCTGGTCCAAGGCCAGCCGGATGTCGGCAGTTTGGCTTCGGGCAGTAATCATAATCACCGGAACATCACTAGTTTGCCGAATCCGTCGTAGGACCGTCAAGCCATCGTAGCCGGGCAACATCCAGTCAAGCAGGATTAAGGTAACGTGCGTTTTTTCAAATAACGTGAGGGCTTCCCGCCCGTCTTTCGCCCAAATTACCTCATAGCCTTCTAGCTCCAGTTCCGTAATCATAAAACTGGCAAGGCTCTCTTCGTCTTCTACCAATAGAATTTTTACTTTTTGCATCCCTTTTTCCTCACTTCTAACCTTAGTAAACTATTAAACCAATTATAAGCTTTTTCATGGGGAAAGTTCTATTGTTTATCCCGCTTTTATCTTAATCGGGTAGCAAGCTTAATAAAAAATCCTGAATTGGGG
>NZ_GG700732.1:181122-222699 GCF_000160835.1 Limosilactobacillus antri DSM 16041 | reverse complement strand
ACTGGAGCTCATTGGGGTACTAGGCTATTCATTTTCTTATAGGGATGCTGCTTGCTCAGCCGAGCCCTCTTCCCAAAATTACGAGGGAATGACGGGCGGCTTTAATACTCTTCGTATTCCGCTAATAAGTCCTGCATTTCAGCATCTGTTGGTTCTAGTTCCAGGTAGTGGCGCAAAGTCGGCAGGAGCTGGTCACGCTGGCCGGTTTCCTGGTAGTAGCCCACCAGCTCCCTCAAGAAGGTCGGATTATCCGCATAGGCAGGGGCAGCCGCCTGGTAGCACTTGCCAGCCTGGGCAAATTCTTCCGTCCGCTGGTAGGACCGCGCCAGGTTCCAGTACACCTGCGGGTCCACCTCGTCCTCATCCAGCAACGGTGCCAGCAGGGCAATGTTCGCCTTGTCATCATGCTGGTGGAGGAGGAAGTTGCTGTATTGGAGGGTAATCGTCAGGTTATCCGGAGCAAGCTCATGGGCCTTGGTCAGGTACTTCTTCATTAATTTAGCGTTGCCCAGGTGGCTGACGATTGCGGCCGCCTGCGCATACAGCTGTTCGTTGTACTGGTCAACCCCCAGCCCTTCCTGGGCGACCGTTAATGCCTGCTGGTACTTGTGCTGCTTGGTCAGCGCGGTTGCCAGGGCCGGATAGGCCGACGCGTACTGGGGGTCCTCCTTTATCAGGGCGGTCAGTTCTTTTTCCGCGGCAGTCAATTGCCCGAGTGACAGTTCGGTCAGCCCGGTTTGAAAACGAATGTCACTGGTTTGGTATTCCGGCTTGACCTGTTGCAGGTAGCCAAGTGCCTGCTTAAACTGGCCGCTTTGGGCATAACACATCCCCAAACGGCCGGCAATATCCACCTTTGCAAAATCGGTATAGCCATGCTTGATCAACGCAAAGTAGTAGCGAAGCGCCTCGTCATAGTGGCCAATCAGAAAGTAGAATTCACCAAGAGCAAACTCCACTGCCGGTTCGTCTGGGGCCAGCTGGTAAGCCTCCTGCAGCTTCTGTTCAGTGACCTCAAACTCCTCCTCCGTTTGGTAGAGGTCGGCCGCCACCAGCAACGACTCCAAATAAGCTGGCGAATTCGGCTGAACCTGGGCCAAGTAGGAAAGGGCTTCATCATTGTGACCCTCGTCAATCGCGATCGCCGCCAGGTTGGTGCGCAGCTCGTCTTCATCGGGGTAGCGGTCCAGCAGGGTCAGGTATACCCGCCGGGCTTGTTGTAAAAAGCCCAGGCCGTAAAGCTCTTCGCCAAGACTGAACAGCATCTCGTCATCATCGTTTGCCAGGGCCTGGCGAAAACTTGACCGGGCCGCTTCCAGTTGCCCATTTTGAAGCTGGTCCAGCATTTGTTCTGAGTAAGTCATCCTCGTCCCTCCTCATGTAATTACTTACTCTACTATACCATGAGAAAAAATAAAGCGAGAAGGAAAACCTTCTCGCTTTATCGTCTTTAGGCTGTCAAATTACTTAACAGCATCCTTTAAAGCTTTACCAGGCTTAAATGCTGGTACCTTGCTTGCAGGAATTTGGATTTCTTGTCCAGTTTGTGGGTTACGGCCCTTCCGTGCAGCACGTTGACGTACTTCGAAGTTACCGAAGCCGATCAATTGAACCTTTTCCCCCTTGGCCAATGATGCTTGAATTGAACTGAAAACTGCGTCTACAGCTGCAGTAGCATCCTTCTTGGTCAAGCCAGTTGCATTAGCAACATTGCTTACTAATTCTGCTTTGTTTGCCATTTGTTTTCACCTCCCACAAGTCAACGCGCACTGCGCTGACACTCAAATGTTAATTTTGAGTGGTCCAAAATTAACGAAATAATTACGAGGAGTTCGTATCATTTCATTGTTAAGGTTAGCATAGTGAAACCCTGCTGGCAAGCGGTTTTGGCAAGATTTCACGCGATTTTTAATCTTTTTTATTGCCGTTGCCGCTTGATGATGTGGAGGGGCGTTCCCGTGAAGTCAAAGGCCTGGCGAATTTGATTTTCCAAATAGCGCTCGTAGGAGAAGTGCATCAGCTCAGGATCATTGACAAAGACCACAAAGGTCGGCGGGGCCGTGGCCACCTGGGTCGCATAGAAGATCCGCAGGCGCTTCCCATTTTGCGTCGGCGTAGGGTTAGCGGCAATCGCGTCCATGATGACGTTATTGAGCACGGAAGACTTGATCCGCCGTTCGTGGTGCGCGTAAACCTCCTCAATCATTTCCGGCAGCTTATTTAACCGCTGCTTGGTCTTAGCAGACACAAAGATAATCGGTGCATAGGACAGGTACTGGAACTCATGGCGAATCAGGTTGGTAAAGTCGGTCATCGTTCGCTGGTCCCGGCCTTCAATCGTATCCCACTTATTTACGGCAATGATCACCCCGCAGCCGGCTTCATGGGCGTAACCGGCAATGTGCTTATCGATCTCGCGAATGCCTTCTTCGGCGTTCAAGACCACCAGCACAACGTCGCTATCATCAATCGCCCGCATTGCCCGCATGAGGGCGTACCGCTCGGTATTTTCGTAGATCTTGCCCTGCTTACGGATACCCGCGGTGTCAATCATGGTAAATTCCTGACCATCCGGGGCCACAAAACGCGTATTGATGGCGTCCCGAGTGGTCCCAGCCATATTGGAAACGATCACCCGATTTTCCCCAAGGATACCATTAACTAAGGATGACTTACCGACGTTCGGCCGGCCAATCAGGCTAAAGCGAATACTATCATCAGCTTCGTTAGCGGCATTCTCAGGAAAGTGGTGGATAACTGCATCCAAGAGGTCCCCGAGGCCGACCCCGTGTACACTGGAAACTGGGTATGGTTCGCCCAGCCCCAGGGAATAGAAGTCGTAAACATCGTTTCGCCGCTCTGGATTATCAACCTTGTTGACCGCCAGCACAACCGGCTTGTTGGAACGATAAAGGATTCGTGCAACCTGTTCGTCCGCATCCGTAACCCCGCTCTCGACGTCAACGACGAGGACAATGACATCCGCCTCATCAATGGCAATCTCCGCCTGCTGCCGAATCTGGGTCAGCAGGGGCTGGTCGGAAAGTTCAATTCCCCCGGTATCGATCATGTTGAAGTTCTTTCCCAGCCATTCGCCATGGGCGTAAATCCGGTCCCGTGTAACCCCCGGGGTGTCCTCAACGATTGAGATCCGTTCGCCAGCAATCCGGTTAAAGAGGGTCGACTTACCGACGTTCGGCCGGCCGACAATTGCAACAACTGGATTTGTCATACTTTCACCTTCCTTCAAAGAATAAAAAGGAAGTAACCACCAACGGCGCCACTTCCTTATTAATAGTTAATTTTTATTTAGCGAAATTAGTTCCGCAGGTTCTTCAATTGGTCACCAATCAGGTCACCCATTGAGAAACCACTCTCTTCTTCAGGGGCGTTGCTCATTGCGGAACGGTTGTTGTTCCGGCGGGAGCGACGACGACCACGGTAGTTTTCACCGTTGTCGCTTTCTTCACCCTTCGGCCGTTCTTCCAGCGCCTTCATGGAAAGGCCAAGCCGTTGCCGTTCTGGGTCAACGTTTAAGACCTTCACTTGAACTTCCTGACCCGGCTTCAAGACATCGGCTGGAGTAGCGATGTGCTTGTGGGAGATTTGGGAAATGTGAACCAAACCTTCAACACCAGGGAAGACTTCGACAAATGCACCGAAGCTCGTCAGCCGCTTAACGGTACCAGTCAGGGTGCTGCCAGCAGGCGCCTTTTCTTCGATATCATCCCATGGTCCCGGTAGAGTTTGCTTGATGGACAGGGAAATCCGTTCACGGTCTGGGTCAACACTCAGTACCTTAACCTTAACGTCTTGACCAGCAGACAGAACGTCTGACGGCTTGTCAACGTGGTCGTAGGAAATTTCAGAAACGTGAACCAAACCGTCAACGCCGCCCAAGTCAACGAAGGCACCGAAGTTAGTCATCCGAGCAACCTTACCTTCAACCACGTCACCTGCTTGTAATTCAGCAAAAATCTTTTCAGCAGCTTGTTCGTGTTCTGCCTTAACGATTTCCTTGTGGGACAGGATCAGGCGGTTTTCGCTTGGTTCAATTTCGATAATCTTGAATTCAAGTTTTTGACCCTTGAACTGGTTCAAGTCTTCAACGTAGTGATCAGTGATCATTGAAGCAGGAACAAAGCCACGTACTCCAGCATCAACAACTAAACCACCCTTAACTGCCTGGGTAACCTTAGCAGTGATGGTTTCACCATCGTCAAACTTCTTTTGAATGTCATCCCAAACCTTACGGGCTTCCAGACGACGGTGAGAAAGTAAGTAACTACCATTTTCCTTATCGTTGCCAATCTTGGAGATGACAACTAAGTCTAATTCGTCACCTACTTTAACTGCATCATTGATGTCTTCAACTGGCTTGGTTGATAATTCCTTAGCAGGGACGACACCTTCAACCCCTGCATCCTTAATACCAACGATAGCTTGGCGATCATCATCGATTGCCAAAACTTCACCCTTGACAACATCGCCCACCTTTACAGTTTCAATGCTATCAAGCGCTTCTAACATATCGTTCTTGTTTTCGTTGTTTTCAGCCATTAAAAAAAATCCTCCTTGCAACAATCAACTCTGAAGACTATTCTACTAGAAAACTTAACCCTTTTCCAGTGTTTAAGCCAATTCGTTGAGAGTTTTTTTGACAATTGCACTGATGCGGTCGACAACCTCCTCAATCGTCAGGGAAGTCGTATCTAAGCGCAGTGCATCCGGTGCCTGAACCAGCGGTGAAACTTTTCGCGAGGAGTCTTTTTGGTCCCGCAATTCAATTTCCCTTTGCAGTTCTTCTAGGGAAGCGGTCGCAATTCCCTTCTCCTGGTTCTCAACGTAGCGGCGCCGGGCCCGTTCGTGAGCGCTGGCAACCATAAAAATCTTGACGGGAGCGTTGGGCAGGACAGTTGAGCCGATGTCACGACCGTCCATGACGATTCCCCCCTCTTCCGCGATCTGCCGTTGCTGACGAGTCATTTCTTCTCGTACCGCCGGGATTGCCGCCACCGCCGATACGTTCTGGTCAATCCGGCCCTGGCGAATGGCCGTCGTGACGTCCTGCCCGTCTAAGAAGACCCGCTGTTCCGGCTCCCCCGGAGCAAAACTGATCTTAATTGCCTGGGCAAGCCGGCTTACCCGCACGGTATCCGTTAAGTCCAGCCCCTGGTTAAGAGCTGCTAGGGTAACTACCCGGTACATTGCTCCGGTATCGCAATATACATATTGAAAACGCTTGGCGACGAGTTTGGCGACCGTCGACTTACCGGCCGACGCTGGGCCATCAATGGCTACTTGAATTCCTTTTTTCATGAGTATTGTACTTTCCACTCCCTAGTTATTACCGTACCCGGAGCTGCTGTCCAGGGTGGATTGGTGTATTGATTGAGATGTTGTTCAGCCGGGCTAGTTCCTGGGCCGTCAACCCGTTTTGCGCGGCAATGCGGTAGACGCTTTGCCCCCGGCGGACAACGACGTACTGGCGGTTAGCGGCCGTCGACTGACGGTTGCTCATCGTTTGCCCGGCCGCCGACTGGTTCGTCCGGGCAGATTCTTGAGAATAACCGTTAGCTGAGCTGCTGGTCTTGGCACTCGTTGACGGCTTGCTGGTCGACCGGCTGCTGGTCGCAGACCCTAGCCGATGAGTTGCTTTTTTTTTACTACTCACGGCTGCTGTCTGCTCCGTCCGGGCCGGGTGGTTGAACGATTGCTTATTATTTAGCCAGAAAATCAGCGGCGAAGCGGCCAGCACGATGATTAAAACCACCAAAACCGTGGTAATGGTCGAACTGTGCGCCTCCTGTTTGCGCCGTTCCGTCCGTGATAGGTGGCCGGTACGGTCAAGGTCTTCGTTATCGGTAAACTTTTTATCCCACAATTCATCATTTTGACGGCGGCTTTCTTCACGTTTTTCACTCATAGCTTGTGCCCCTCCCTTCTCCATTAAAAGTTAACATTTTGATTGTAGCGCACAAATTTGCTCCTTGTCTAGCTGGTAAAACCACTTTAGCTAAGATTTAACAAGCCGCGCAGCTGCTGATCCCAATCATCATTCCCCGCTTGCGGAGAAGGCAATGGCCGGGGCGGCAGGAGCGGCTGACTTAACCAGTCAGGACTCTCGTGATCACAGCAGCGGTCTTGGTCAACCGGCCGTTCACCAAAATAATTTAATAAAAAGGCCCGCCGGCAGGAGTCAAGGCTAAGGTAGCTTTGTACCTGTTCTAACTGCCAGCGGTTTTGCTGGCGACGCCGGTTAAAGGCGGTGACAAGCTGGTCCACGGTATAGTGCTGCCGAAAGTAAAAGGTGAAGAGTTCATGGTTGGCCCCCAAAGCGGCTGAGGCGAGTTCCCCCTGCCGGACCCTTTCCAACAGAGAAACGGGCGGCAAATCGATGGTCGTCAGCTGACGGGCAAGGAGACCATCGCCAGGACTGGCTAGCAAAATGGCCGCGCTCTGTTGCCCATCACGACCGGCCCGGCCAATTTCCTGGACATAGTCCGCCAGGTTGGTCGGCTGGTGGTAGTGGATAATAAACCGGATATCCGCCTTGTCCACCCCCATTCCAAAGGCACTCGTGGCACAAATCAGCTGGAGGTCGTTATTCATAAACTGCTGCTGAACGCGAAACCGGTCAGCAGCTGGCATCCCCGCATGGTAAGCCGCAACGGCAATGCCGCTCTGCTTTTGCAACCAGGCGGCAGTCATAGTAGCAAGCCGGCGACTGGCAAAATAAACGATTCCCGCACCAGAAAGGGCTTGGACCAGCTGCAACAGCCGCGGCGCTTTTTCATCCGGCGAGGTCAGCTGCTCCACCGCCAGAAAAATATTTTCCCGGTTAACCGACCGGCGGATCAACGTCACCCCTTCCCGGGAAAGGCCAAGCTTGGCCAGAATATCCGCCTGAACCCGTGGCGGTGCCGTAGCGGTAAGCATCAGGGTTACCGGGTTGTCCAGCAGTTCCCGCAGCTGCCGCAGCAACAGGTATTCCGGCCGAAAATCCGGTCCCCACTGAGAAATGCAATGGGCTTCGTCAATGGTTAGGATTGCAACGTGCACCCGGCGCAATGCGGTGCTAACCGTCGGGTTCGCTAAGATTTCTGGAGAAGCAAAAACAAACTTGGCCTGGCCAAGCCGCCCCAACTGCTGCTCCCGGGCCCGCTTATCCTGGCCGCTCAGCAGCAAGACGCGTTTCTCCCCGCGCCGGTGGAGGCGGTCGACCTGGTCCTGCATTAACGAGATCAGCGGCGAAACAACCAGGACAATTCCCGGGGTCAGGTAGGCCGGGAGTTGGTAAAGCAACGACTTCCCCCCGCCAGTCGGCAGAACCGCGAGCGTGTCCTGGCCGGCTAGAACCGCCTCAATTGTCGCCAACTGGCCATCACGAAATTTCTGATAGCCAAAACGGCGGTGCAGTGTCTGGTAGATCCGGTCACGATTCATTTGACAAATGCTCCTTATAAATTTGGTAGAGACGGAAATAATAAAAATCAGCGTTAGCATCCCCGCTCCAGCTTTGAAAACGCCACTGGGCAACATCCCCGTGATAGCGGCTAGCCAGCTGCGCGCGTTGTGCCGGCGGCAGCAGTTGGGACCAGTTAAACTGCTGGGGCGTCAAAATGGCGGCGGTCAGGAGGTGTTCACGCACGGTTCCTAATTTCAGCCGGCGGCGGTCGGCAACCGTGGCAACGGCTAAGCCCTGCTGAACCATTTGGACCGTCGTCCGGCAGCTGCGTGAGATTGGCGCTGGTGCAATCAACGGCCGCAGCAGTTCAGCCAGGGGCCCCGCCGTCTGCCGGGCAAAGGCGGTGACGGCCAGCCACAGGTCGTGGTCAAGGACGAGGGCGTCCGCTAACGACATGTGCAGGTGGTCAGCCAGCTGGTCAATCGTCCACCCCGCCTGGTCGTGTCCAATCAGGCGGTTAACCAAGGCAATCCCCAGGTACTGGTCCTCCTTAGATAATAAATCAGCGAGGAGGTGCAGCTCGGCGTACACCTCGCACACAAGCCGGGGTGAATTAACGTGCTTAAACCAGCCCCGAACCGCTTCCTGGTCCGTAAAGGGTACTGCAAGGGGCGCGTAGCAGCGGTTCTGGTGGGCAAGTTCAGAAACTACTTGAAAGGCCAAGAGGAGGCGCCGCTGGACGGTATGCGTGTTGGCAAGCCAGTTCCAAGAATAAAAGTGGGGCTGGTAAACTGGCGGCTGAGTTTCCTCGTAGCTGACCCCCGCAGCGGTCAGCTTTAACCCGTCATCTTCAGTCCGTTCGAGCAATTGGGCCTCAATTAACGCTGCCACCTCCTGGTCAAATTGCTCCCGGCTCAGCCGGCGTCGAGCCCCCAGCCAGGTTAAGATCCCGTACTGCTGGGCCCAGAACAGGGTGGCGACCGTCTGCCGATTAGTAAGGACGTTTTCAATCACCCGCTCCCGCCGCGGCTGGTGGTAGCTACATAAACGCAGTAGGTACGTATTCATCGCCATTCCCCCTCCCTTTAAATAAAACGTTAACCGCGCCGATTTCTCCTAAAATGTTGGCGAACGACGGTAAATTGCCTGCAGCGCGGACTAACGGTAGTCAGGACCGCCGGCACGCCAAATAATGAATGAGACCCCACCCGCACCTGCCGTGCCGATGAAGTCTCACCGCTTACTATCAACCACTATTCCATTCGGTGCCGCCGTAGCCACTGCCGCAAGTGGGCTGCAATTAAAGCAAAAACGATCGACAGCAGCAGTCCCTTGATAAGGTTAAAGGGCAGGACCCCTACCGCTACCAGCTGGGCAACTGGCAGTGAAGACTGCCAATGCCAGACGGCCATGTAGAGGGGGGTAATTACCCAGAGGTTCAACAGGGACATCACCACCGTCAGCACAAGCGTTGCAAGGGGGATCGCCGTCAGCATTTGCCGCTTAAACGACCACTCCGTACGCCGCCAGACATAGCAAAACGGGAGCAACAACGCCATGGACGAAATAAAGTCGCTGCCGACCCCAATCAGGTCGCCGATTGCAAAACCATTAACCATCGCGTGCAGGAAACACTTGATTAGGGCTACTGACACTCCCGCGAACGGCCCGTAGAGGTAGCCGCCCAGCAGAACCGGGATGTCGGAAAAATCAATCTTGAGGTATGAAGCGACCGGGATAATTGGGAATTCAAACATCATGAGGATAAAGGCCAAGGCGCCCAAGCAGGCAACGCCGACCATCCGTTGAATCCGCTGATGTGATACTGTCATAAATAAACAACCTCCATTGAGATTGCCTTCGTTGGCCTTCCCACAAAGAAATGCGCTGCCAACTATCCATAGTCAACAACGCATTAGTTCATAGAAATCTTCTATATACCAGACTTTACTGTCGGCACTGGACTTGCACCAGATTCAACCGTTCACACGGGTTGCGGGCTGTAACCGCCGGTCGGGAATTCCACCCTGCCTTGAAGACGAATCAGATCATATTTTACGTTTTCATTGTAGCGGGATTTCCGCGCTATGTCAACGTTGGTGGCTTACCGCCGCCGCTTTACGAGTCCTACAAGCACCCCTTTAGAGCCGGGTTAGCCGTTTAACCTCTTCCGGACGCAACTCCCGATAATCACCGGGCTGAACCCCTTGCAGGGTCAAGAAGCCGTAGCTCTCGCGGTGCAGCTTAATAACCGGGTGGCCAACTGCAGCCAGCATCCGCTTAACCTGGTGATAGTGACCCTCGTGAATCGTCAGCTGCACGATACTCGTCCGTTTTTCCCGGTCGGTCGCCTTCAGCCGGGCCTTGGCCGGTTGGGTCCGGCGGCCATCGACCTTGACGCCCGTCCGCAGGCGCTTGAGGTCGTCATTGCTGACCAGCCCCTTCACCTTGGCTACGTACGTTTTGTCGACCGCAAACTTAGGGTGCATCAGCTTGTTCGCCAGTGCCCCGTCATTGGTCAAAAGCAATAATCCGGTCGTATCGTAGTCCAAACGGCCAACGGGATAGATTCGTTCCTCAATTTCATCCTCACGAAGGATGTCGACAACCGTCCGCCGCCCCTTCTCGTCATGGGCACTGGAAATCACTCCCCGCGGCTTATTCAGCAGGTAGTAAACGTGCTTTTCCCGGTGCAGCGGTACCCCGTCCACTTCAATCCGGTCCCTGGCAGCCACCTTTGTTCCTAACGTCGTTACCGTCTGCCCGTTAACCTGGACGTGGCCGGTCGCAATCAGTTTTTCCGATGCCCGGCGTGACGCCACTCCGGCCTCTGCCATCGCCTTTTGTAAACGTTCCATTATTTTTCCTCCTCATGCCGTTCCCGCGACTGCAACGCCGCTAGGAATAGGTCACCACTCAATCCAGGATCATCAGCATCCACCTGTTCAGGTAAAGCAGGCAGCTCGTCCAGCGAACCCAGGCCGAAATAGTCCAAAAAGTTGTCGGTCGTGACGTACAAAAACGGGCGCCCTGGCGCATCCAGGCGGCCCTTTGTGTCGATCAGTCCCCGCACCATCAGTTTTTGGATCCCGCCCGAACTTTGAACGCCCCGGATGCTGTCAATTTCAAGCCGGGTAATCGGCTGACGATAGGCAATGATGGCGAGTGTTTCCAACAGGGCGGTGGTTAGGGGGACCGTCAGCGGCACCTCGAAAAAGTGCTTAATCACCGGTGCCAGCTCCTGTTTCGTCGCAAGCCGGTAAGTATCCGCACTCTGGAGCAGGATTAACGCCGAATCCTGGTCCTGCGCGTACTTCGTTTGCAAATCCGCCAGCATCCTGCGCAGGGCGGGCTTCATAAAGCCGGTGATCTTGGCAAGATCGCCCAAGGTGATGCCCTCATCCCCACTGATAAATAAAAGACCTTCCACTTGGGCCAGGTTACTTGCTTGTGTCTTCGTCATCAATTCGCGTTCCCTTCACTAAAATAATTGGGCCAAATAATTCCGCCTGCTGCACCGCAATCCGCTGGTGCTTGCTTAATTCCAGGACGGCGATAAAGGTCGTCACCAACTGGTTACGGCTGCGGTCATCGGCAAACAGCGCGGCAAATTGGATTGGTCCCGCCTTTACCCGTTTAACTACCGCCGCCATCCGTTCGGCCACGCTGACCTTTTCCGTAGCGACCGTTTCAACCACTGGCTGAGCTAACCGGTGCTTGCGCAGCACCTCCACAAAGGCCGCCTGGAGCTGGTCGACCGTCACTCCCGGCTCCACGTTGGCGCTTATCAGGTCCCGGGGAACGTGCATGGCAGGACGGGTATACTCCTGCTGGCGGAGGCTTTCCTTATCCTTTAACTGGTCCGCCGCTTTTTTATAACGCTGATATTCGAGCAGCTGCTCAACCAGCTCTTCCCTGGGATCCGGCAGCACTTCGGTTTCTTCGTCCGGCTCAACGGGCTGCGGCAACAGCATCTGGCTCTTGATATTCATCAGCGTCGCCGCCATCACAAAGTAATCACCAGCAATTTCAAGCTGGTGAGCCTGCTGCTGGTGCAAAAAGGCGAGGTACTGACTGGTAATCTGGACAATCTGAATGTCATAAATGTCCATCTTGTTTTCCCGAATGAGGTGGAGGAGCAGGTCCAGCGGCCCCTCAAAGTCGGCGATCTTAATTGTTGGCTGGTACGGATACTCCGTCACTGCTTTAGTGCTCATTGAACTGCTCCCAATTAGTAATTAACGGCTGGGTCTTCAAGGTTCCCATCAGGCGTTTCCCTGGATAGCGGTCCTGGAGGGCGGTCAAGAGGGCAAACACGTTCTTCCCCGACCGTTCACTCGGGGTAAAAGAAAAACGCCGCAAAAGCACATATTCGGCCCCTTCTTCAACAATCGCAATCGCGATAAAGTGGTTATCCTCAGCGTCCTTCCACAAGAATACTGGGTAGTCAGCCGCCAGTGCCCCGCTAGTTCGTCCGTAAAGCGGCCGTAGTTTCGCAAGTCGGGAGCGAGGGACAATAGCCCCATCGCAATCTTTTCGTAATCCTTTCGGTACCGTACTAGCACACTTTTTCACTCCTCAAATTTTCGGTTGGTGCTGCCGGTAGTCAGCACTTAATTCCTGGACCGTCATTTTCAAGTAAGGCTTAATTGCCCGCAATTCGCTATACCCAAGCATCTCCTGGATGAGCCGGCCATCGGCCCCGCTTTGCAAGAGCTGGACTGCAAAGGAATAGCGCAGGGTCCGTGGCGTAACCGTCTTCTCAATACCAGCCCGCCGGACCAGTTCCCGCAGTTTTTTCCAGATCCCCTGCCTCGTCAGCTGGTGGCCATGGGCATTGACAAACACCGCCTGTTCACCCATCGCCGCCAGTTGCGGCCGAACTGCGGCTAAATAATGCTCCAGTTCTTGGACCGCCTGGTCACTGACCGGTACCAGCCGTTCCCGCCGACTGCCGCTGCCAAGGCGAAGCATTTTAATATCCAGGTGGAGGTCAGTAAGCAGCAAGGCCACCAGTTCACTGACCCGCATCCCGGTAGTCGCCAGCACGGCAAGCATTGCCCGGTCACGTTTCCCCAGCGGGTGGTCCGGGTTGGGTGCCGCCAGCAGCTGCTTAATTTCCGCCGCAGTCAGGATGACCGGCGGTGTGTCATCCGTCTGTTCCTGGTTATCAATCAGCTCGGTCGGGTTGAAGCGCAGCTGCTGGTGCCGGACCAGGTAGCGGTAAAACTGGCGCAAGGCCGATAGCTGCCGGTTAATCGTTGCCGGTGACCGGCCCCGCTTCTTCTGCTCGGCAACCAGGGCTAGCAGCTGGTACTGATCCACCGCCGTCCAGTCGCTAACCCCCCGCTGCCGAAAAAAGGCCACGGCCTGGTCCAGGTCCCGGCGGTAGCTCAGTAGCGTGTTCGCGGACCGGCCGTGGTTGCTCTTCAGGTAAGCTAAATACTTGTCAACAAGTTCATCCATTCCGCCTACTCTTCTTTCTGCAGCAGGACCAGCTGGCCGTTCGTTTCCTCAACCAGTCCGGCCTTCAGTAAGTGCCCCACGGCCCGCTTGAACTGCCCCTTGCTGATGCCAAAGGCCTGCCGAATCACCTGCGGGGCGGTCTTGTCCGTGTACGGCAGGCGGTGGTTTAAGTCGTGCTTTAACATCGTCAAGATCATCGCCGCGTCCTCGTCAATCGCTTGGTACGCCCGGGGCTTCAGGGAGAGGTTCAAGCTGCCGTGCGATGACAAGCCAATCACCCGGGCCTTGACTCGCTGGCCGAGCCGGGGTTCCTGGTCACGTTCGCTCGGGTGAATAAAGCCGAGCTGGTAATCATCGGTAATTACGTGAGTCCCGTTCAGCTTCAGCCGGTAAACGGTTGCCATCACGTCCCGGTTTAACGCCCGCTTCGACGGAGCAGTCGAGATGGTCTGGTAAATCTGGTCGTCGGCTAACTGACCCCAGACCCGGTCCTTGCTGTCAACCCGGAGGGCCATCAGGAGGCGGTCACCCGGCTGTGGCCACAGGTGCTTTAGTTCCGGCAGGTCATCCAGCGAAACAACAATGTCCTTGTTCGGAAGGCCAATGTCCACAAACACGCCCAGATCACGGCGAACGCTTACCACCGTTCCGTAATCATAGTGGTCCACCTGGATGGTGGGAACGTGCTGGCAGGTCATCTGTAATTGGTGGTCTTCATTCTCGTACACAAAGCCCCGCACCTGGCCACCAATGTGCAGCTCCTGGGGACTCTCCGCCTTTGGCAAGCGATAGGTCTGACCATTGCGGTCCGGCTGAACAAAATAGTCCTGGGCGTTCTCATCGATCATGACCGCCGATACAACTTTTCCTAATGCTGAATTCATATTCTACCCCGTTTTCTTAATTAATCCTGCTTAACATTTTACACGGCAACCGGGGCTTTGACCAGCACCGCCGAAGGGGAAAATCACGCAAGCCGCAAATAGCACGCAGCAGCATGGTACATAATAGAGGCCCAGAGCTCAAGAAGCGAACTCTGGACCTCTATTATGCTTTTAGCGACGAAGTCAATCCTCGTCGGGCGTTAATTGATGACTAAATTAGTCGATCGTCTTAACGCGCATCATGTTAGTTGCGCCTGGAACACCTAGAGGAACACCGGCAACGATGATGATCTTGTCACCCTTCTTTGCAAAGCCAAGCTCAACGGCCTTCTTTGCTGCCAGGTCGAACATCGTATCAGTATTCGTCATTTCGTCAACAACGTATGGTTGAACACCCCAGTTGATCATCAGGCCGCGTTCAACCCGTTCGTTTGGCGTCAAGGCAACGATGTCGGCGTTTGGACGGTACTTGGAAATCATCTTGGCGGTGTAGCCAGAAGCAGTGTAGGCTACGATCGTGTGGATGTCTAAGTCCTTGGCAGCGTTGGAAACAGCGGAACCGATCGTTTCGGTAACGTCGGACTTGTCCCAATCAAAGGTTTCAGTACCGAATTCCCAAAGGTGGTTTTCTGCCTTGATGTCAATTGCGTTCATCATTGCAACTGATTCTACCGGGTAATCACCGTTGGCACTTTCACCAGAAAGCATCGTAGCGTCAGTACCGTCAAAGACGGCGTTGGCAACGTCAGATACTTCGGCACGGGTTGGCCGTGGGTTTTCTTGCATGGAGTCCAGCATTTGGGTAGCAGTGATGACTGGCTTGCCCAGTTCGTTACAACGCTTAATCATGTGCTTCTGAACGATTGGCACGTTTTCAGCTGGAATTTCAACCCCCATGTCACCACGAGGAACCATCAGACCATCAGAAACTTCAATGATGGATTCGAAGTTGTCGATTCCTTCTTGGGATTCAATCTTAGGGAAGATTTGAACGTCTTCCATGTTCTTTTCCTTAAGAAGTTCACGGATGTCTTGAACATCTTGTGGCTTCCGAACGAAGGATGCAGAGATGAAGTTGATCTTGTTGTCCAGACCAAAGCGGATGTCGCTGCTGTCCTTTTCAGTAATCCCCGGCAGGTTGATGGAAACACCAGGAGCGTTAACACCCTTCCGTGAACCAAGAACACCGTGGTTTAAAACCTTGCAGACCAGCTCACGGTTAGCGTCGTCCTTTTCTTCGATCTGCATATCAATCAGGCCATCATCGAAGAGGACGTGGCCGCCAACGTGGGTGTCATCGTACAGGCCTGGGTAGGTAACAGCAATCTTGTCGTGAGTACCTTCAATGGAGTCATCCATTGAAATCCGTACTTCATCACCAATGTTGTATTCGATCTTACCTTCCTTTTGAACAGTAGTCCGAATTTCAGCACCCTTAGTATCCAGCATGATACCAACGTGCTTACCGGTGATTTCTTCGGCCTTCTTAACGTTTTGCATCCGGCCCAGGTGTTCTGGGTGGTCACCGTGTGAGAAGTTGAAGCGGAAAACATTTGCACCCGCTTGGATCAACTTAACGATTGTATCGACATCAGTACTTGCAGGACCAAGGGTACTTACAATCTTGGTTTTCTTCATAAATGAATCTCTCCTTTTGCATTTATGCATCAACTGCGGTCTGCATTTGCATCCCTCATTTGCACACTTGTATAATAGCACTTTTCAAAATAGGTGTCTTTATTTTTTGTGCAAAAGTTCTCAAGAAACCGCTGTCATCAAAAAAATGTTTTTATTTCTCATCGCCCTCTAATTTTTGAGTGATTGAAGGACAACGTTCTCCGCGCCCAGGAGGTCGGCCAAGCCTTGTCGGGTGGCCGGAGCGGTATTCATCCACCGACTGCTGGGCTCCAGCAGTTTTGCGTCAGTATGGGGGTAATACAGCAGTACTGGGACCGGCCCCCGGTGCTGCTGCATAAAGCGGTGCAGTGCCTGCCGAAGCGCCGGGGTGTCGGTCGCTTGAGGAACCCTGAGTACCCAGCGGGCGGCCGGAATCAGCTGCCGCTGCAGCTCCTTAGCGTCCTGAACCTGCTGAGCGATTACCTGTAAACCATGGCCCGCCCGTTCCTCCGTCTTGCCCGTGATCACCAGAACCTGGTTCCGCTCCAGCAGCTTTTGAAACTGCTGGTACTGTTGGGGAAAAACGGTTACGTCAACCAGGCCGCTTTCGTCGGAGGCGGACACAAACGCCATCGGTCGGTGGTCCTTTTTGGTGTGAATTACCTTGACCCGGTTGGTGAATACTATCAAAGTTACCCGCTGGTTGGGGCGCAGCTCTGTGATTCGGCCGGACCGCAGGCGACTAGCCAGCTGCCGGTACTGACTTACCGGATGGCCGGACAGGTACACCCCTAACAGCTCATTCTCCTTGGCCAACCGGGTCGTCAGCGGGTATTCCTGACGGTGACTGATTGAGGATTGCAGACTGGGATCGCCAGAAAGTCCTGGCAAGGTCGCCAGTAATTCAATTCCTGACAGGAGGTTGGGCAGGCTTTCCACCATCTCCGCCCGGTTATAGCCCAGGCCATCGCAGGCCCCGGCATAGATCAGCGGGGTAAGGACTTCCTCCTTGCGCCACTTATCCGGCAAGCGGTTGATGAGGTCGCGAATGTCTTTAAAGGGACCGTTAGCTTCCCGTTCCTGGAGCAGGTCAGCAACAAAGTCCCGCCGCAGCCCCTTGATTGCGGTCAGGCCAAAGTAAATCTGCTGGTCATGAACCGCAAACTGGGCCTGGCTAAGGTTAATCCGCGGGCCGTTGACCTTCACCCCCATCTTCTGCGCATTGGTCACGTGCTGGCGGAGCTTGGTGACGTTACTCTCCGCGTTGAGCAAGGCCGTATAAAATTCCGTCGGGTAGTGGCACTTGAGGTAGGCCATTTCAAAGGCCATTTTGGAATAAGCCACGGCGTGGGACCGGTTAAAACCGTAGTTAGCAAACTGGTCGATGTAGTCAAAAACCTGGCTCGCCAGTGCTGGCTGGTAGCCCTTTGCCTGGGCACCGGCCATAAACTTGGCCCGCATACTGTCCATGGTCTGCTTTTTCTTCTTGCTCATGGCCCGCCGCAGCAAGTCGGCCTCGCCCAGCGTAAAGCCGGCCATCGCCGACGCCAGCTGCATAACCTGCTCTTGATACACCAAGATTCCGTAAGTGGGGGCCAGAATCGGTGCCAGGGATTGGTCCGGCAGCTGAATGAGCTCCTGGCCCCGCTTCCGGGCGATAAAATGGGTGATGTTTTCCATCGGGCCGGGACGGTAAAGGGCATTAACCGCCACAATGTCTTCAAATTGGTCGGGATGCAGGGCGGTCAACACGTTGCGAATCCCCGCCGATTCAAACTGGAAGACCCCGTCGGTTTGCCCCCGCTGAAACAGCCGCAGGGTGGCCGGATCGGCTAGGCTGACCTGGTCCAAACTAAACTGGGGTTTCCGCTGGCGAATCATCTGGATCGTGTTGTCCATGATCGAGAGGTTGCGCAGGCCCAGGAAGTCCATTTTCAACAGTCCAAGCGCCTCGACAGTATCCTTCGGAAACTGGGTCATTAAAAGCCCCTCGCTCCCCTCTTGCAACGGGACAATCTCGTGCAGGGGGGCGGCCGACAGGACAATTCCCGCCGCGTGGGTGGAATAGTGCCGGGGCAGGCCCTCCAGCTGCTGGGCGACCCGGAAGAGCTGGCGCAGTTTCGGCTGGTCATTAAGGAGGTTCTTCAGCCGCTGCGACTCCCCCAGCGCCTGCTCAAGGGTAAACGAGCCGCCCTTGGGCAGGGTGTCTAGCAGGCTGGCCGTTTCAAACTTGGTCAGATTAAACACCCGGCTGACGTCCCGGAGCACCTGCTTGGCCGCCAGAGTACCGAAAGTAATGATCTGGGCCACCCGTTCATGGCCATACTTATCATGCACATATTTAAGGACCTCTTCCCGGCGATTATCAGGGATGTCCAGGTCGATATCCGGCATTTGTGCCCGCTCCGGGTTGAGAAACCGTTCAAACAAGAGCTGGTATTCCAGCGGGTCCACTTCCGTAATCGCCAGTGCGTAGGCCACTAGCGACCCGGCCGCCGACCCCCGCCCTGGGTCTGTGGTAATCTTCGTCCGGTGAGCAAAGTTCATCACGTCCCACACGATCAGGAAGTAATCATCAAAGCCCATCCGGTGGATCACCGCCAGTTCGTGGTCCAGGCGCTGGCGGTAGTCCGCCGCGGAATAGCCAGCCGCCACGGGCCGCTCCTTTAGCCCGGCAAGGCATAGCTGGTGAAGGTAGTCCGCCGGTGCTTCCCCATGGGGCGTCTGGTAGTGCGGCAGCACCGGGGCCTGAAACTTCAGTTCCACGTTGCACTGGTCAGCAATGGCGGCCGTGTTGGCGATAGCGGCCGCGAGTCCCGCCTGCTGGTACGCTTGTTCTATCTGTTGCCGTGCTGGCAAATAGTGATCCCCCGTGGCGGCAACCTGGGCATCCAGGTCGGTTAACTGGGCACCCTGGCCAATCGCCTGGAGGGTTTTGGCGGCAAACAGGTCGCTGGCGTTGAGGTAGTCAACCGGTGTCGTGGCTGCCAGCAAAACCCCGGCAGCCTGCGCGAAACGCTGGAGAGAAGCACGTTCAACTTCGTCTAATTGCAAGTTGATCCCCAGGTAAAGGCTGCTGCCGGCAATTTGCTTGAGCGGGTCAATCCAGTCGCTGCCCTGGCGGACCAGGTTGATCACCGTTAACTGAACCGGCAGGATTACTACCAAATCCTTCAGCAGCGGGCTGAGCTCCGCAATGGTCGCTGGTTCTGCCCGCTGGTTCGTAGTTTGCTGCCGCGTCGAGAGATCCATTAAGTTGCGGTAGCCCCGTTCATTCTTTGCTAACAGGGTCAATTTGAGCTGGCTGCCCGCGACGTCACCCAGGCTAGCCATGATTTGCAAGCCAAGCAACGGCTTCAGCCCCGCCTGCCGGGCAGTATTATAAAAGTCTACGGCCCCGTATAAAACATTTTCGTCGGTTAGCGCTAGGGCGGTATACCCGCGCTGTTTGGCCGCCTTGACCAGGTCCGGAATCCGGGTGGGACTCTGGAGTAAACTATAACTGCTGTGCACCTCTAGCGGTACATAATTCACGGCTTGCCGCCTCCTTTCCCTCAAATTATACCAAAAGATTCCCGGCTTGATGACTTTTTACCCCTGCCTTTCCCGACCACTTGTGCTAAAATGGTTATTATACAGAGGGGATGAAACTAATGAATCTGCTATCCAAAAACATTGTTGCTGCCATCTGGGGCCTTATTTTGGCTGAAGTATTAGCCTACATCACTTCCCAATTGGAAGGGATGGCCCCAGATTACCGGGCCGTTGCCATCATTGGTGCCGTGATGGCGTTGATTGCGGTTAACGCCGTCAATGCGATTACCGGGAAGGCCAACCCAGCGCGGAAGGAAAAGTAATTTTAATTACTAATTTTAAAAACACCAGACCGAATTCTTTTCGGCCTGGTGTTTTTTCGCTTATTTCGGCTGGCTGT
Organism: Limosilactobacillus antri DSM 16041; assembly: GCF_000160835.1. GTDB lineage: Bacteria > Bacillota > Bacilli > Lactobacillales > Lactobacillaceae > Limosilactobacillus > Limosilactobacillus antri. The sequence continues at coordinate 203,390 of NZ_GG700732.1, read as the reverse complement.
TAAGGCGGATAATCTCCAGCAGGACGTCAACCGCCCGTTCCATCGTCTGGAGGGAAACATACTCATAACGGGAGTGCATATTCTCACCGCCAGCAAAGAGGTTCGGGGTTGGCAAGCCCATGTAGGAAATTGTCGATCCATCCGTGCCCCCGCGAACCGGGTAGATATTTGGGGTAATTCCCAGGTTTTCCATCGCCTGCTTGGCCAATTCGACCACTTCCATGTGGCCCGTCAAGGCGTCCTTGAGGTTATAGTACTGGTCAGATAGTTTCATGCTGATCCGCTCGGCCCCTAGTTCAGTGTTCAGACCCGCCACGATCCGCCCTAAGAGATGCTTGCGTTCCTCAAAGGTCTGCCGGTCGTGATCTCGAATCAGGTAAGTCATCGACGCATGGTCAACACTGCCGTCAAACTTGTACAAGTGGAAGAACCCTTCCCGGCCCGCGGTGCGTTCAGCCCGTTCATGGGCCGGCAGGCTGTTGTGCAGGTCGATTGCAACTTGGATGGCATTAACCATTGTTCCCTTGGCAACCGCCGTGTGAACATCCTTCCCCGCAATCTCGATTTCCGCCTGGGCCGCGTTGAAAGTTTCATATTCCAGTTCGCCAAGCGGCCCGCCGTCAACCGTATAGGCAATGTCGGCACCAAAATCGGCAACGTCAAAGTGTGCAGCGCCAGTACCAATTTCCTCATCCGGCCCCAAGCCAATTTTGATTTCACCATGCTTAACTTCGGGATGGGCCATCAGGTAGGCCGCCAAGGTAATAATCTCGGCGACCCCCGACTTATCATCCGCCCCCAGGAGGGTCGAACCATCAGTCGTAATTAAGGTATCTCCGCGGTAGTTCTTGAGTGCTGGAAAATCATCCACCGTCAGCTGGTAGTTACCATCCCGGTCCAAATTAATCGGTGAATGACCATCATAGTCTTCAATAATTTGCGGGTTGACGTTATGGGCATTAAAGTCTGCCGTATCGACGTGGGCAATCAACCCCAGGGTTGGCACCGGGTAATCGAGGTTGCTTGGAATCGTCGCCATCAGGTAAGCACTCTGCTGGTTAATGTGCACGTTTGCCAGTCCCAGCTCCCGCAGCTCTTCCGCAAGTTCATTTAGGAAGGCCGTTTCCTTGGGGTCAGACGGAATCGTCGTCGCCGCTGGATTAGAACGGGTTTCAGTTTTTACATACCTTAGGAAGCGATCCAATAAGCCGTCATATTGCGCTGTTTCCATTATTAATCTTCCTTTCCGTCAACTACAAAGGTGAAGGGGTCCGTATTAAGCCGGTTTTCGACAATCGTAAAATCCCAACCGGCATTGGCTGCTTGCCAGCTTCTGAAGAGGGCCGCCAACTGGTGCTCGCAAATCGCCTCGATGTGGTGACCCGGATCCACCACGGTGAGGTGGTTGGCGACCATGTCGTGGGCAAAGTGGTAGCTAACGTCCCCGGTTACATAGGCATCCGCCCCCATCCGGACGGCGTTAGCGTAAAAGTCCTGGCCGGCACCACCTAAGACGGCCACCCGGTGGATTTCCTTGTGCTCATCGGCCGGATGGTTAATCAGCCGCAGCCCTTGAACACCAAACAACCGGCAGCAGTAGTTAGCAAACTCACGGGGGGTCATCTGACCATTGAAGCTGCCAATCCGGCCCATCCCCACCGCTTCGCCGCTAATGGGATCCGTCCCGGCCGAAAGCAGCGGCTGACAGTTAGTTAGCCCCAGTTTAGCAGCCAGCCAATCGTTCATCCCCCCGTTCGCGGTATCGAGGTTGGTATGGGCCGCGTAAACCGTAATGTGGTGGGCGAGCAGGTCTGCATACATCTGGTTCTGGGGGTTCCTAGTGTCTAAATTCTGCGCCGGGTGAAACATTATTGGGTGGTGGGCAAAAATGAAGTCAACCCGCTGGTCAATTGCTTCGGCAACGATTTCGGGCCGGACATCCAGGGTGGTCATTAGGCGCCGCAGCGGTCGGTCCGGGTCGCCGAGCTGCAAACCAACGTGGTCCCATTTTTCGGCCAGCTGGGGGCTGGCAAACTGTTCAAAGCGCTGGATTAACGTTGTTCCACTAATCATCTGCAAGGGCCTCCTTAACCAGACTAATTGCTGACTGGAGCTGCTTGACCTTTGCTACTGGGGGCTGCTTGGCCGCTTCAATCTGCCGCAATACGGCCGTCTGCCGTTGAATGTAGTCCCGCCACTTTTGGGTAAACACAGGGCCCTTTTCCTCTAACAGCAGCGGACCGAACTCCAGCTCATAGTCACTATACCGGAAGGGAACCAGTGACGGTTCGGCAACGATAATTTCGTAAATATGACCGTCTTCTTCAAGCAGCCGTTCGGCCATAATCTGGTAGCGGTGTGCTTGCAGCCAGGCTCGTAAGCGCGCTTCGCCAACATTCGGCTGAAGAATTAGCCGCTGAACGCCTGCCAATTGCTCCTGGCCCCGTTCCAAAATATCAGCAATCAGGGTTCCCCCCATCCCCGCAATTACTACGGTGTCGACGTGGTCCTCCGGGTGCACGGCAGCAAGGCCATCCGCCAAGCGGGGAATGATTTGCCCGTCAAGTCCGTTTTGCTGAATCTCATTTACCATGTTTTGGTACGGTCCCGCGACGACTTCGCCCGCCACCGCCAGCTTAATCTTCCCGGCCAGTGCCAAGGCCGCCGGCAGGTAAGCATGGTCCGAACCAATGTCTGCTAGCCGGGCGCCCTGGGGAACAAATGAAGCCACCAGCGCCAGCCGTTTTGAAAGGTGTTGCGCATCCACGTTTATCATTCTCCCTTTATCAATTATTTATGGATAATTATACCAAAAAAAGCAGGGAGCCTGAGGAATTTCCCCATTCTCCCTGAAGTCACCTTATTTAGCGCTTTGGTTAACAAAGCCGCCGATCCGCTTCAAACATTCACGAATGTCCGCTTCGGAGGACGCGTAGGATAAGCGGATATAGCCTTCACCACCGGCCCCAAAGGCGCTCCCCGGCGTTACCCCGACCTTGGCCTGGTTGGCCAGATCGCGGGCAAACTGCTCGTCGTTTTTGCCAAAGGCGGCTGGAATCTTGGCAAAGATGTAAAAGGCCCCCTCAGGTGTCGCAACTTCAAAGCCGAGTTTGGACAGACCAGCAACCACTAGATCACGCCGCTGTTCGTAAGACTGCCGGAAAACAAGCGGGTCATCCAGTCCGTTCGTCAGCGCCTCAGTGGCCGCAGCCTGGGTGCTGTCCGTAACGGTGGTCACCAGGTAACAGTGCATTTTCAAAATACTCTTCATGATTTTTGCTGGTCCGGCAATGTAGCCCAGGCGGTAACCGGTCATCGCGTGGGACTTGGACAAGCCGGAAATCAGCAGGGTACGTTCTGGAATTATGCTGGCAATCGACGCATGGTCCACTCCGTACACCAGCTCGCTGTAAATTTCATCCGCAATTGCGTAAAGGTGGTGGGCGGTAATAACCTTAGCCAAGCCGGCTAAGACATCCGCAGGGTATTCCCGGCCGGTCGGGTTGCTTGGGTAGTTGAGGAGGACCGCTTTGACCCCCGGCCCCTCCTGCGCCAAGACTTCTTCCAGCCGTTCCGGGGTCAGGACGAATCCATCGGCGGCGGTATCAACCTGGACCGCCGTCGCCCCGGTCATCGCAATTAGCGGGAAATAAAGCGCAAAGGCCGGGGTTGGCACGATGACCTTGTCCCCTGTGTTTAACAGGCTAAACAGCGTCGCATCGAGCGCCTCAGTCGCCCCCACCGTTACCACCACTTCACTGGCAGGATCATATTCCACCTGCCGAGTCTGCTTAATGTAATCACTAATCGCCGCCAGCAGTTCCGGCTTCCCAGCCTGTGGTGCGTAGTGGGAATCATCATTTTGAATGCTCTTAATTGCCGCCTGCTTGACGTGCTCCGGTGTATTAAAGTCCGGCTCGCCAACCGTCAGCTTGATAATTCCTGGAATCTGTGAAACCTCCTTATCGAAGGCCCGGATCCCGGATGGCTTTAAGGCGTCTAGCTTGTGACTAATGGTTCCGTATAAATCCGCTGATAATTCAGGCATACTGCAACTCCCTCTCTGTCTCGAAGCAACAAACACTTTACTTAAACAATTTTATTATTTCAATAAATTTTCGTCAAGGATTCTTTGATAAATCATTAATTAGTTTTTAATTCTTGCAAAAAAACACGCTAAATTGTTAAAAATTTAACGTGTTGGGGAAATTAATTCGTATTTAATTTAGTAGGGACTACTCTAAAAAGTCTTTTAGCTGCTTCGAGCGGGATGGGTGGCGGAGTTTCCGCAGTGCCTTGGCTTCAATCTGCCGAATCCGTTCCCGGGTTACGCCGAAGACCTTCCCGACCTCTTCCAAGGTCCGGGTCCGGCCATCGTCCAAGCCAAACCGTAGCCGCAAGACGTTTTCCTCCCGGTCAGTCAGGGTATCCAGGACGTTTTCCAGCTGCTTTTTCATCATTTCGTAAGCCGCATGGTCAGCCGGGCTGGTCGCGTCCTGATCTTCGATGAAGTCGCCCAGGTGGGAGTCATCCTCCTCACCAATTGGCGTTTCCAGGGAAACCGGCTCCTGGGCAATCTTGAGAATATTGCGAACCTTTTCCGTCGGCATATCCATTTCCGCCCCGATTTCCTCAGGGAGTGGCTCCCGACCAAGGTCTTGCAAGAGTTGCCGCTGGATCCGGATCAGCTTATTAATCGTTTCGACCATGTGGACGGGAATCCGGATCGTCCGGGCTTGATCAGCAATCGCCCGGGTAATGGCCTGCCGAATCCACCAGGTCGCGTAGGTAGAGAACTTAAAGCCCCGCCGGTAGTCAAACTTCTCAACGGCCTTCATCAGCCCCATGTTTCCTTCCTGGATCAGGTCCAAAAACTGCATTCCCCGACCGACGTAGCGCTTCGCAATGGAAACCACCAGCCGTAGGTTCGCCTCGGCCAGCTGCTGCTTAGCGACTTCGTCCCCCTGTTCAATCCGCAGGGCCAGCTTAACTTCTTCATCGGCCGTCAGCAGGTTGACCCGGCCGATTTCCTTGAGGTACATCCGCACGGGGTCATTAATCTTGACCCCGGTTGGCGCGGACGTGTCCTTCATCGCATTTTGGGAGAGCTTTTCGGTAGCCTTCAGCGCCCGCGGATCCGGGTCACCGTTGGCATCAACCACACTAATGCCGGCATCCTCAACGTTTTGGAGGAGGTTATCGATCCCCTCCGCGTTCAGTTCGTATGGCTTGGCAAGTTTATCCGTCAGGACGCCGTATTGGATTTCCTTTTGCTTCTTGTACTGGCGGATTAGTTTACCAACAGCAGTATCGTATTTTTGTTGATCAAAATCTTCGCTATTGGAAATAACAAGGTCTTTCTTCTTACTCTTTGCCATATTAATTAGTCTCCTCTGCTTTATACTGTTGCTGTTCCTTCAACAAGTTCACCAACTTAACCGTCAGCTTCATCACCAGCTCAGTGTTGTTCAATGTATTGGCTTCCCGCAATTGTTTTTGCACCTGGTCAATCTGGTCATCCAGTGGCGTCTGCCGGGTGATAATTCGCATACAGTCATCGACAACCGGCATCTGAACGGCTGGATTAATCCGCAGCTGTTCAACCTGGCTCAAGGTCAGCCGCAACTCATCTTCGTTCAGGTAATTGAGAAAATCAGCGACCGAGTAATCACCGTGTTCGGTAAAATAACTGGCTGCCAGCAAATACAGGGTCTGGTAGCGCTCGTGAACAAAGTGAAAACCAGTCGTTGCCGTCACGTGAGCCCATACTTCCTGACTGTGCAGCATATAATACAAGAGCATCTGCTCGGCCAATTCCGCACGGCTGATTTTGATCTGGGGCCGTGCTTCAACCGCGGCAACGGGCGGCTGATCGGTTACCCGCCCACGGTAGTCTTGGCCTGAACGCGGCTGATTGCCGCCCGACCGGCTGCTAAGCTGTGTCAGCTGACTTTGCAGCGCGGCCTTATCAAGGGAAAATTCCTGGGCAAGCTTGGTCAGGTACAGATCCTGTTCAAGTGGGGTTGGTACCTTTGCGATTACCTTTAAAACCTGATTCAGGTAGTCCATCCGGTCGCCCTGCTGGTCGAGGTTTCGGCCCTGCCGCAAGAAACGCAGGTAGAAGTCAACCGTCGTTTCCTCCTGGCTAGCCAAATACTGGCGAAACTTTTCCGCGCCAAAGCGTTGTACGTACTCATCCGGGTCCACCCCAGCCGGCAGCTGGACCACACGTACCTGCAGGTTGCCAGTCGGTTGGCTTTCCACCAGCTTGATCGCCCGGTCAATGGCATTTTGCCCCGCCTGGTCACCATCATAACAAATATTCAGCTGGGTCGTCGTCCGGTGAATGATCCCAACCTGTTCTTCGGTAAAGCTGGTCCCCATTGAGGCAATCCCGGCTTGAACACCAGCCCCAAAGGCCGAAATCACGTCCATAAAACCTTCAAACAGGTACAACTTACCGTCTTGCCGGGCCGCTTTCCGCGCCTGATCAAGGTTAAACAGGGTGCGCCGCTTGTTAAAAAGCGGGGTTTCCGGACTGTTAAGGTATTTCGGCAGGTCCGTCTGGTCGGTGCTGAGCAGGCGCCCGGAAAAGGCAATCACCTGACCGCGCCGGTTCTTAATCGGGTACATGACCCGCTCGGCAAACCGGTCGTGGAGTTGGCCCGCGTGGTCTTCGGTAAACAAGCCGGACTTGCGCAGCAGCTGGTAGTCCAGTTTCTCCTTGTCACAATAAGCCTTTAAGACCTGCTGTTCCGGTGCAAAGCCCAGCTGAAACTGGTCGATCAGCTCCCGGGAAACCCCGCGCCGGGTCAAATAACGCAACCCGGCCTCCCCAGCCGGCGTGCCGACCAGGATATAGTGATACAGTTCGGCCGCCTTCTGATGAAGCTGAAGCAGCTGGCCGTTTTCACTGTCGGCCGGAGTCGTTGGCCGGTCAGCAGACTGAACATACTGGTCGGGCAAGCTGATCCCCGCATCCTTAGCGACCGCCGTGACCGCTTCCACAAAGCTAATGTGCTGATAATCCATCAAAAACTGAAAAACGTTGCCGCTGCGTCCACAACCAAAACAGTGGTAATACTGCTTTTCCGCATTGACCGAAAACGACGGGGTCTGCTCGTTGTGAAATGGGCAGAGACCGGTAAAGTTTTTGCCGGCTTTCTTTAGCTGAACATAACGGCCAATCACATCAACAATATCAACCGAATTGCGCACTTCATCGATTACCGTACGCGGTATTCTTGCCATTGAACCACCCCACTTAGTTAAGCTGTGAACAGTAACGAAAGGCCGCAACCCAACGGAATGCGACCCTCCTTTACTCATCTAGCCAAAATTCACTTAATATATATGATACCACAAGGCGGCCGAAAAACAATCAAAAAGCACTACTTGACGATTAAATCGTTTAGGTTCCCCATTACCCGGGCAAGACGGGCAATGATTGCCAACTGTGCTAAGCGGTTATTCCGCACAGCCTCGTTCTTATCCATGATCATATTCTCGTCGAAGTATTCGGTAATCACTGGTGCCAATTGCCGTAACGCGGTGAAGTTTTCCGCAACGGTCCGGTCAACGGCACCAGCGGCCACTTTATCTACTGCCGCGTATAGTTTTGCCTCCGAAGGGTTTTCAAACAGCTGTGGGTCAACCTGGGCAGCCAGCTCCTGGTGGCCCTTCTTACTAATCCGCAGAACCCGCGTCAAGGCCTCGACCGCATCCTTAAAGTCGGCATCGTCCTTGTGCTCATCAATGGCCGTCGCCGCTTCAAAGACCGTTTCGATATCATCATTGTCGGTATCGGTAACGGCATCAATGATATCATGCCGTAACCGCCGACCGCTAAAGAATTGCTTGAGCCGGTCCAAGAAGAAGTTCCGGACCGCTGAAGCATTCTTGCTTAAGTCGAAGTCGATTGCGACGTCGGCGTCGGCCAAGGCCTTAATCAAGACCGGCTGAATCCCCAGCAGGGAGAGGTGCCAGCCGCGGTCATTAATAATCCGGACAATTCCAAACGCCTGCCGCCGCAATGCGTACGGATCGTTGGAACCGGATGGGATCATATCTACCGCAAAGAAGCTCAGAATGCTGTCCAACTTGTCGGCAATCGCCAGGATCGCCCCCAGTTTAGTGACTGGCAGGGCCCCTTCAGCGGAGATCGGCATGTAGTGCTCCCGGATGGCCGCAGCCACGTCGTCCTTTTCACCAAAGAGTTTGGCGTAGATTTCCCCCATCACTCCTTGTAATTCCGCAAATTCACCCACCATCTGGGTCGTCAGGTCAAACTTGTAGATGTGGGCGGCCCGGTCCAGGTCAGCCAGTTCGGCAGCCGACAGGTTCAGCCGCTGGCCAATCAGCCGGGCAATTACCGCCACCCGTTGCATCTTGTCATACATTGAGCTGATCTTATCGTGGAAGCTGACCTTCTTGAGCCGTTCAACGTACTGGTCGATCGTCAGCTTCTGGTCCTCCTCGTAGAAGAACTTGGCGTCTTCCAGCCGCGGAACCAGCACCCGCTCGTTCCCCTTGATCACGTTTTCCAAGTATTCCTTATTCCCGTTGCGGACCGCAATAAAGTTTGGCAGCAGGTTCCCGTCGTGGTCACGCAGGTAGAAGAAGCGCTGGTTGTCCTTCATCGAGGTAATCAGGACCTCATCCGGCAGAACCAGGTACTTCGGATCGAAGGAGCCGGCAAAGGCGGTCGGCCATTCCACCAGGTTGTTAACCTCCTCCAGCAGGTCGGGATCCTTATCGATTACCCAATCGTGTTCCTCCACGATGGCATCAATTTGGTCACTAATCACCTTTTTCCGGCGCTGCGGATCCACAATTACGAATTCCTTTTCCAGGTCGGTCACGTAATCGTCAGCGTTAGCTAATTCCACATCATGGCCCAAGAAGCGGTGCCCACGGGTCGTCCGGCCAGCTTCCACGTCCAGGATGCTGAACGGAACGACCTGATCATTCAGCAGGGAAACTAGCCAGCGGATGGGCCGGATAAATTGAAGGTTGTTGTAGCCCCACTTCATCAGCGTTGGAAAATTCAGCGCGGTGATAACCTCTGGCAAGCCCGCCAGCACTTCTGCAACCGGCTTTCCTGCAATATGCTTTTCAACGAAGACGTACTCTTCACCCTTGACTTCTTTGAATTCAATGTCGTCAACCGTTGCGCCCTGACCCCGGGTAAAGCCAATCGCAGCCTTTGTCCAGTTGCCATCGCTGTCCTGGGCAATCTTTTTTGCGGGGCCCTTGACGGTCTCGTCGACGTCCGGCTGCTTATCAGCCAAGCCATGGATCAGCAGCGCTAACCGCCGGGGAGTCGCATATTCCTGAATATCCGAAAATGAAATCCGTGCTTCCTTCAGGTAGTCAGCCACCCGCTGGTGTAACTGCTTGATGCTTGGTGTTACCACGTGGGCCGGCATTTCCTCAACCCCGACTTCGAGTAAGTATGAATTAGCCATGCTACTTGTCCCCCTTCTGTGCTTTCTTGGCCGCCTGTTTGGCTGCCCGTTGTTTAGCCTTTTCCGCCTTCTTGGTGTATTCCGCCAGCGTTTTTTGCCGGAGCTTTTCGTCATGAATTAGTGGAAAGCCCCGCTTGCGCCGCTCTTCAACGAAGGCCTTGGCAATCGACTTAGCCATGATCCGAATCCGGTGCAGGTAGCCGGCCCGTTCCGTGACTGAAACAGCCCCCCGTGCATCAAGCAGGTTGAAGGTATGGCTGCACTTTAGGACGTAGTCATAGGCCGGGTGGACCAAACCGAGCTTAATCAGCCGCTTTGCTTCGCGTTCATAATTATTGAATGCCGCCAAGAGCATATCCTGGTCGCTTTCTTCAAAGGCGTACTTGGAATGCTCGTATTCTGGTTCCTTGAAAATGTCACCGTAGAGGACCCCATCGGCCCATTCCAGGTCATAAACTGAATCAACGTTTTGAATGTATTCCGCTAGCCGTTCCAGACCATAGGTAACCTCGGACGCCACTGGACTCATCGGCAGTTCACCGACCACTTGGAAGTAGGTAAACTGAGTGATTTCCATCCCGTCCAGCCAGATTTCCCAACCGACCCCGGCACAGCCCATCGATGGGTTTTCCCAATTATCTTCGACGAAGCGGATGTCGTGTTCCAGCGGGTCAATCCCCAATTCCTTCAAGCTGCCCAGGTAGAGGTCCTGGATGTTGTCCGGGGAGGGCTTCATAATCACTTGGAACTGGTGGTGCTGGTAGAGCCGGTTGGGGTTTTCACCATAGCGTCCATCAGCCGGCCGCCGGGACGGTTCCACATAGGCCGCGTTCCACGGTTCGGGACCGATTGCCCGTAAAAAGGTGTACGGGCTCATTGTTCCGGCACCCTTTTCATTGTCGTAAGCCTGCATCAGCATACATCCCTGCTTGGCCCAGTATTGCTCAAGCGTAAAGATGATTTCTTGGACAGTTAGCTTCTTCGTCGTCATCTGAATACTTCCCTTCATATAAAAATCCCCGTAGTTACGAATCCGTAACCACAGGGACGAAATTAATTCGCGGTTCCACCCTGCTTTTTTGCACTTCTGCAAAACAGCTTAGTTCAATTGGCTGCTGGAGGGCCACTTCAATGGTGATCCCAACGGGGCTTGCACTCTCCCCCGCTCGCTGGGTAGGACCAGCCATTGCTTTTCTCCGTCATTGCCGACGATATTCAATTAGGTGTTAGCAATAAACACGTCTTATAATAGAAAACTTTTCCGGGCTTGTCAATCGTCCGCGGTTAAATTCCCCATCTTTTGCTCAAGGCGGTGCATCTGCTGGATAAAGCGCTTGCTCCTCAAGCGCAAGCCCACTTGGTCATCATAAATCGTGTCAAGGACCATCTGCAAACGCATCTTGGTAACCGGGTTAATGTTGATGTTGTTAACCCGTTGCAGGTTGAGCTGGGCAAACTGCTGCAAGTAGTACCCGGTCCGCCGGTCCAAGTGAAAACGCCGGCTGTCGAGATACCAATGCTGGCTGCACAGCATCCCCCCATACTGCTCGGAAAAATCCAATGGGCGGTCGGCTCGGCCACAGATAACGCAGCGGTCCCAGGTGGGAGCAACGCCAAAAACCGTAAGCAGCTGGGTCTCAATGACGTTCGTAACCACCTGCTCATCCTGCCCATGGTCGATCAATGCCAGGGCAGCTGCCACCTGGTCAAACCAGCCCCCCAACGGCTGGCCATCGGCAAAGGCATGGTCAGCCAGGGCCAGGATGTAGGTGGCGTAGGCATTTTTACTCAGGTCCCCGGCAATATGCCGGTACTGGTGCGTTTCGCTTGCGGCATTAATAAAACTAAGGCCGTTATCAGCTAGCGAGCCGATATAGCTTCCGTGGGTAAACGGCAGGAGATCGCCCGCCAAGCGAAAGCCCCGTTTCTTGGCGTCCCGGACGTAAAACATCGCGGGCCCAATCCGATCCGTCAGGATTTTAATCAGGAGGTCACGCTCGCGGTAGTCCCGCCGGTAAATGATAATTCCCCGAAAGTCGGTTGTTTCCCGGGTCACGTGATCGCTCCCTTTCAACAATTAATAGTCCTTATTCCGGTAACCATAGTCCTTAAGCATCGCGGATTTGTCCCGCCACTTTGGCACGACCTTAACCCACAGCTGCAGGAAAACCCGGTCGCCGAGCAACCGTTCAATGTCTTGGCGGGCCATCGTTCCGATCTTCTTAAGCATCTGGCCCTTCTTGCCAATGATAATCCCCTTTTGTCCGGGGCGCTCCACCACGATGTTGGCCGAAATGTGCACGTGTTCAGCGTCCTCACGTTGGATTGAGGTGACGTCCACCGCCACAGAATGGGGAACTTCATCCCGGGTCAGCATAAAGACCTTTTCCCGGATCATTTCGGCAATGACGAAGCGTTCGGGGTGGTCAGAAATCTGATCAGCCGGATAATACTGCGGCCCGTGCGGCAGGCCAGCCACCAATTCATTGATTAGCTCGTTGACGTTATTTCCCTGCAGGGCCGAAACCGGGATAATCCCCTTAAACGGCAAAGCATCTTTGTACTGCGCCACGATGTCCGGCAGGTCGTTCGGGTGGACCTGGTCGATCTTGTTGACCACCAGGTAAACCGGCTGCTTAACCTGCTTGAGCCGGTCAATAATAAAGTTATCACCGGGGCCCCGTTTTTCGGTCGCACTCACCACGTACACGATGGCGTCAACTTCATCCAACGCCGACAGGGTGGACCGTTCCATAAAGTCCCCCAGCTTTGTCGCCGGCTTATGGACCCCCGGAGTATCAATAAAGATGATCTGGGCGTCCTTGCTCGTGTAGATCCCCTGAATTTTATTCCGGGTCGTCTGGGCAACGTTGCTCATGATGGCGACCTTTTGGCCCACAATGTAGTTTAACAGGGTTGATTTCCCAACGTTGGGCCGGCCAATTAAGGCCACAAACCCTGATTTATAATTTGGATTATCCATTTCTTACTCCTACCTAACTAAATTCACCAGGCGGGGACCAAAGATAATCAGCCCCACCACGACCGCAAAGCACGCCGCTAGCAGGACCCCGCCGGCCGCCACGTCCTTAGCCTTCTTAACGTCAACATTATACTGGTGGCTAACCATGACATCCGTCACGGCTTCCGTAACCGTGTTCAGAAATTCGGCCGCAAACACCAAAAAAATCACCAGGAGCAGCCACAGCCAGTCACCGCTGCTGATCCGCAGCCACCAGCCTAGTCCCAGGGCCGCTACCGCCGCTAAGCAATGGAAACGCATATTGCGTTCTTCACGCAGCATCGTGATGATCCCATCGCCCGCGTGCCGCATTGCCTGATAAAGGTGGTGGTTCTTGCCAACCTGCCGCCTATCTTTGGAGTCCATACTCATTTAAGATCTCCCGTTGCAGGTCAAACATCCGTTGCTCATCGGCCGGCTCTTCGTGGTCGTAACCATTCAAATGAAGGAAGCCGTGGACAACAAGGAAGCCGAGTTCCCGGTCAGCAGAGTGACCAAGAAACTTCGCCTGCTCCGCCACCTTATCAACCGACACGAAGAGGTCGCCCAAGTTTTCTGGAATTTCAGCTGCTAGCTCGGGGGCCATGATGATCGGCGTTTCGTCACCGCGCTCTTCAGCCGCAAAGCTCAGGACATCCGTTGCCCGGTCAACGCCGCGGTACTGCTGGTTAAGCTTGCGAATCGCCGGGTTAGTCATCAGCGTTACTGACATCTCAGTGTTCGCTTTCAAGCTTAATTTGCCCGCCGCAAATTGCAGGACGTCCCGTATTAAGGCCAGCTGGCCTTCACTCACCCGGCCGGCAGTTTCGTCGTATATCGTCAGGTCCACTATTCTTCCTCCTTTGCGTGCTGGTGGGTTGTCTGCTCCTCGTAGGCAGTGATAATCCTGGCAACTACCGGATGCCGAACCACGTCTTCTGCCCCGAAGCGAACAAACTGAATCGACTGGATCTCCTTGAGGATTCGCTGGGCACTGACCAGCCCGCTCCGGACCCCGTGTTTCAGATCAATTTGGGAAATATCACCGTTGATTACCATCTTGGAGCCAAAGCCCAGCCGGGTCAAAAACATCTTCATCTGGGCGTTAGTGGTGTTTTGTGCTTCATCCAGGATTACAAAGGCCCCGTCGAGTGTCCGTCCCCGCATATAGGCCAGGGGAGCAATTTCAATGATTCCCCGCTCCATCAAGCGTTGGGTGTGGTCGGTCCCCAGGATTGCGTTCAACGCGTCGTAAATCGGCCGCAGGTAGGGGTCGACCTTTTCCTGGAGGTCCCCCGGCAAGAAGCCGAGGCTCTCCCCAGCTTCCACCGCGGGCCTGGTCACGATAATCCGTTCGACTTCACCCCGCTTAAGGGCAGCAACCGCCATGGCAACCGCCAAGTAGGTCTTCCCGGTCCCGGCCGGGCCAATCCCAAAGGTAATATCGTTATGTTTGATTGCGTTGACGTACTGACGCTGCCCAAAATTTTTTACCCGAATCGCTTGGCCTTTGCGGTCTTTAATAATGGTTTCACTATACAGGTCCGCGAAGTATTCCAGCGTTCCCCGGTGGGCCATCTTCATGGCACTCACAATGTCGGTACTATGAAGATGAATCCCCTGCTGAAGAAGGCCGACCAAGGCGTGGAAGACATCCACGGTTAATTTGACGTCCTCCTCCCGGCCGCGGACCTTTAAATCACTGCCGAAGGGGTTCAGGGTTACGTCCATCCCCTGTTCAAACAAGCCGACAAACTTGTCTTGGGGGCCGAGGATCCCAACTTCTACTTCCGGCTGGTCAATTTGAAAAACTTGTTCGTATTCTTGCGTGTTTTCTGCCAAACTGCACGATTCTCCTTTATTTGATTTGATACGCTTTTTTACCAAATTGATTATATCATAGCTTTCCGTTGACATAATAGCAAAAGGAGCTGTCCCCCACGGTTAGGGACAGTAAGGCTGGCCTAGGACGATCATTGGTACGGGACGGGACGGCAATTGTCCGTAGCAGGGTTGTCAGCGTTTAAACTGCCAGCCAGCTACTGCGCTGTCGCATGACTATCTTTAAAATAGCAAAGAGGCTGAGTTAATTCCCAGCCTCCTACTTTAGGTTATTGTTGTAAAATTTTCTGCGCCGCTTTAATCTGCTGGCGAACCTGGTCAAAGCCGGTCCCACCGAGCGAGTTCCGCCGCTCGACCGCCACCGCAGGTTTAAGAACGGTGTAAACATCCTCCTCCACCCGCGGGTCAATCTGCTGGAACTCCGCTAGGGGAATGTCAGCCAGGTCGGTCCCGGTTTTTAAGCCCTTTAAGACCAGCTCGCCCACAATTTCGTGCGCCCGCCGGAAGGGAATCCCCTTAGTTGCCAAGTAGTCGGCTAATTCAGTCGCGTTGGAAAAATCGTGGTGAGTTGCCTGGGCCATCTTCTCCTTATTAACCTGGAGGGTCTCAATCATCCCGGTCATTACTTTCAGGGACGGCAGGATCGTCTTGACGGCATCAAAGACTCCCTCTTTATCCTCCTGCATATCCTTATTATAGGCCAGCGGCAGTCCCTTCATCGTCGTTAACAGGCCCAGCAGGCTGCCAAAGACCCGGCCGCTCTTGCCCCGAATCAGTTCTGCCATATCCGGATTCTTCTTTTGCGGCATAATCGAACTGCCGGTGGAGTAGGCGTCGGCCAGCTCAAGGTAGCCAAACTCATAGCTGCACCAGTAAATCAGTTCTTCGCATAACCGCGACAGGTGAACCATCAAGATGCTGGCGTTGCTCAAGAACTCCAGTGCAAAGTCCCGGTCGCTAACCGCGTCCAGCGAATTAGCGTAGGGGGCGCTAAAACCCAGCAAGTTGGCCGTCATTTCACGGTCAATCGGAAAGGTCGTCCCGGCCAACGCGGCGGCGCCCAACGGGGAAAGGTCAGTGTGCTGCTGGTTAAATTGGAAACGTTCGACATCCCGCTGAAACATTTGAAAATAGGCCATCAGGTAGTGACCATACGAGATCGGCTGGGCGTGCTGCATATGGGTATAGCCTGGCATGACGGTTTCCACATTCTGCGCCGCCTGCTTAACCAAGGCGGCCTGCAAGCCCTTCAGCGCGGTAATCACCTGGGGCAGACGCTCCTTGACGTAGAGGTGGAAGTCAGTTGCCACCTGGTCGTTTCTGCTCCGGCCGGTATGCAATTTACCCGCAACCGGGCCAATTTTAGCCGTCAAGAGGGCCTCAATATTCATATGGATGTCTTCGTTTTCCACGTCAAAGGCCAGGCCGTGGTCCGCTAGTTCCGCTGCCAATTCCTGCAGTCCGGCAATGATTTGGTCAGCGTCCTGGGACGATAAAATATTGGTTGCCTTGAGCATCTTGACGTGGGCTAGCGACCCCATGATGTCTTCCTTGGCCATCTCCTGGTCAAAGGAAATCGAGGCCCCAAACTGGTCAACCAGCTGGTCGCCCGCCTGTTCAAACCGGCCACCCCACATTTTCTTAATGGGCATCAGTCGCCGCTCCTTTCTTTAATTGCGCTTTTTCCTGTACCTGGGCATAAACCTTGTCCGGCAGCTCCCAGAGTTTGATAAAACCAGTTGCCGCTTCCTGGTCAAATTCATCAGCCGAGGTATAGGTTGCCAGGTTCTTGTCATAAAGTGAATTAGCTGACTTCCGGCCTTCGCAGACCACGTTTCCCTTGAAAAGCTTGACCCGGACAACACCATTAACCACCTTCTGCGTTTCTTCCAGGAAGGCCACCATCGCCTTCATCAACGGTGAGTACCAAAGACCATTGTAAATCAATTCGTTCATCTTTAACTCAATGGTTGGCTTAAAGTGAGCAACTTCCCGCTCCTGGGTCAGATCTTCCATGTCCTTGTGGGCTGCTAACAAAACTGTTGCCGCTGGGCATTCATAAATTTCCCGGGATTTAATCCCGACTAACCGGTTTTCAACATGGTCAATCCGGCCAATCCCGTTCTCGCCGGCAACTTTGTCCAGCTTCATAATCAGCTGGTCTAATGGCATTTCTTTCCCGTCCAGAGCGGTCGGGACCCCTTCCTTAAAGGTGATTTCCATTACCGTTGGCTGGTCGGGAGTTTCTTCAATCGGGGTGGTCCGCTCGTAAGCATCCTCAGGTGCGGCCACCCACGGGTCTTCCAAGATCCCGCATTCGTTGGCCCGTCCCCATAGGTTTTGGTCAATTGAGTACGGACTCGCCTTGGTAATCGGCACCGGAATGTTATTATCCTTAGCGTACTGAATTTCTTCTTCCCGTGACCAGTGCCAGTCCCGGATGGGATCCTCAATCTTCATCTCAGGAGCCAGAGCGTGAATCCCCGCTTCAAACCGGACTTGGTCATTGCCCTTCCCGGTACAGCCATGGGCAATCGCCGTTGCTCCGTACTCCTTAGCCACGCCGACCAGCTTTTGCACGATTAACGGCCGGGAAAGCGCGGAAACTAATGGATACTTCTGCTCATACATTGCATGAACTTGCAAAGCGGGTAAAACAAATTGTTCGGCAAAGTCACGTTTGGCATCAATCACTACTGACTTCCAGGCCCCGATTGCGGCCGCTTTTTGCTGGATCGCCTCCAGGTCCAGACCTTCACCAACGTCAATGCAGCAGGCAATCACGTCATAACCCTTATTCATTAACCATGCAATTGCGACTGAGGTATCAAGACCACCAGAGTAAGCCAATACAATCTTTTCCTTTGCCATAACAATCGTCTCCATTCATTTTTTGTATATTTATTAATTGAGTTTAATATACAGCAATTTCGAATATGTATCAATAGTTTCGGCAAAAAATCAAAAAATTATGCAGATATTTGCATATTGTGGGAAATAAAAACGGCCAGAGGTGTCGCCCTGACCGGTTTTTCGTAAAACATTAATTTTGCATATTAATTGACTGTTGCTCCCGCAATGGGAATGGTGCCAAAGTGTTGTTATTCAAATCTGCATGTTGCAAGCTGACCGCATTAATTTGATGATTAGCATAAGTAGTATAGTAGAAGGTTCCCGTCGATAAATTGATCCCGTCAGAATAAATGGTGTGTTCAAAAGTGTTCGGGGCCACCTCATCGAGACCCTTTTGCTGCTCCACCGCGTGCAGGCAGTGGAAATAGTTAGTAACGTTTTCTACCTCACTGGCACCAGCTGGGGCGTGCTGCAGGGTAAAGACTTCTTTTACAAAACGGCTCTGGGAATCCATCCCCCCTGGCAACATGCGGGAGCCTAATCCCCGGCTATAAAAACCTATCTTGATATTTGGCGCCAGCCCATTAGTTGGTTGCTCTGGTGAGATACTCTGGTAGTTGGCCAGGTTAGTCAACTGACCCGGAAATTCCGGATTATTAGTCAAAACGTTGACCGAGTTGTCGTAAACGTGCAGGCCACTCACCGTCGATTCAACCACGATCGATTTACCAGACCGGTCGGCAATCAACCAGTGCAATGGCGACAGCTGCAGGTGGTCGGAAAAATTGATTTTGACCAGGTTAAGTTTCTTCAATAATTGTTTGGCTTCGACAACATTCTTGCATTGCCCCAAAATATACGGAATAAATTCAAATGGTGAAACATTATCCTTGTGGTCATCGACCGGGAAATAGTGGGCAGGCCCGGCGAAGTTCAGGCCAGCCATCCCGAGCCCCTCTTCATTAGCCCCGTCAAAGTATAAAGGATAGTTATCCTGGACTAAGGCCATCCCAATAATGGCATAATGGTGGTCCAGTGCAGGCATTTGGCGGAAATTAAAGCGGTAATCGCGTGGCGTAATTACTACTTCCTGCCCAAATGAAACTTCCAAGTCCAGGTTCCGACCAAAATAGCAGTCACCCGCGGTATATAAAATTGATGTACACATTAGTGTGATGCTCCTTTTATAGTAATTGTCTCCGGCTTTAAGACCGTAATACTAAAAAGTAGCAACTATTGGGAGATAGTCGCTACCTTATAGTAACCTAATAAAACTACTTATTGCTTAGTACCGCTTTGACCGCCTGGTTAACGACTTTACCGTCCGCTTGGCCCTTGACCTTTGGCATTACAGCTCCCATCACCTTGCCGAAGTCCTTCATACTGGAAGCGCCAACCGCCGCAATGGTTTCCTGCACGATCTTGTTCACATCGTCAACGGACAGCTGCTTTGGCAGGTACTTTTCCACTACCGTTAATTCATGTTTGGTCTGGTCAACCAGGTCTTGCCGGTCGGCCTTTTCAAATTCAGCCAGGGATTCCTTCCGCTGCTTGTACTCCCGTGACATGACCGCCACTTCCTCGTCGGGTGTTAGGTCGTGACCGGCTTCGATCTGGGCGTTTTGCACGGCCGCTTTGAGCATCCGCACCACCGCCAAGGTCTCCTTGTCCCGGCTCTTCATCGCACTTACCATGTTACTTGTTAAATCTTGCAATAAACTCATTCTATCCATCTCCTAATAATATTGAACAAAAAAGCTCCCACCAGGAAAGGTAGGAGCATTCGTTTTTAGTAACGACCACGCTTATTCTTGCGCTTCCGTGCCGCTTCAGATTTCAACTTGCGTTTTACACTGGGCTTTTCGTAGAATTCCCGTTTCCGGTATTCTTGCAATGTTCCATTGCGCGAAACTGAACGTTTAAAGCGTCGAAGAGCGTCGTCTAAGGATTCATTCTTACGAACGACTGTTTTTGACATGTTGATTCCCTCCCTCCGAGCTTAAAGTTACGTAACCAGGCCATCGCAGCCTTTCACTACAAAAAATATTGTACCTAATAAGCCGGTTAGTGTCAATGTTTCTTTTCAGAGATTTTCCGATTCGGCTAATGGGCGTTTACAATTTACCGCCTATTAAATGAAGGAAGAAAGTTAAAACCACCAAGCCGCCCGCTCCGATGTTGAATATTTATTCTAATTTTAAGAAAAGCATTGCATAAATAGTTACGATGGTGTATATTCATTTACAGTTATTATTTAAGATTATTGATTGAAAAGGAGTAATTGATTTATGAAGCACTTTAAGCCATTATTAATGCTAATAATTCTCTGTGTTTCACTGGTCGTCGCCCCGCTGAATGCCTTCGCTGCCGCAACTAGTTCAAGCAGCAGCGCAAGCGCTGACTCAACCAATTCAGCGGCGGCCGATGATTCAGTGCAGCGCATTAAGCAAAAGGGGACCCTGGTCGTGGGAACCAGCGCTGACTACCCACCTTACGAATTTACTACCAAGAAAAATGGCAAGACTGAGTACGTTGGCTTTGAAATGGACGTTGCCAAGCAGTTTGCTAAGGACCTCGGGGTTAAGCTCGTGATCAAAAACATGGACTTTGACTCCCTGCTGGTTGCCCTTGAATCCCACAAGGTTGACACCGTGATCGCCGGGATGAACATCACTCCCGAACGGCAAAAGAGCGTTGACTTCTCTAAACCATACTACATGGGTTCCAAGTTCTTCCTGATTAACAAGGCGGACAAGAGCAAGTTTACATCAACGAAAGATTTTGCCGGCAAGAAGGTCGGCGCCCAAAACGGGGCAATGGAATATAACCTGGTTAAGGAAAACATTCCAAACGTCCAGGAAAAGGGCCTGGCCAAAATCCCTTCATTAGTGTTGGCGCTGCAGTCACACAAGGTTGATGGGGTCCTGATGGACAAGGCGACTGCCAAGGCGTACGCCAATAACAACTCTAACCTGATGGCCTTCGACTCCCACATTAAGATTCAGTCTGGTGGGATTGCAATGGCCTTCCCTAAGGGGGACACGTCCCTTGAGGCAGCTGCCAACCAAACTGTCGCCAAGATTAATAAGGAAGACTTGATTAACAAGCAGTGGATTCCCCAAGCTTCTAAGTACATGAAGTCCTACAAGAAGGCCAACACTGTGGCTAGTTACTGGACCTTCTTTGCTAAGGGGGTTGAGTACACGCTGATCATTACCGTGATCTCCGTAATCTTTGGTTTCCTGCTCGGGACCATCTTTGCCCTGATGCGGTTGTCACAGAGCAAGTTCCTCCACGGAATTGCCATCTGCTACATCGAATTTATCCGGGGAACCCCAATGCTGGTCCAAATTATGTTTGTCTACTTTGGAATTGGGGCGATTATCCAATCGATGCCAGCCCTCGTCGCCGGGATCATCGCCGTATCGGTTAACTCCGGGGCCTACGTTGCTGAGGTTATCCGTTCCGGAATCCAATCGTTGCCGGTCGGACAGACCGAGGCGGCCCGGAGCTTGGGGATGACGAAGAAGCAGACCTTCCGCTTTATCGTCCTGCCGCAAGCCCTGCGCAACATTTGGCCGGCCCTAGGAAATGAGTTTATCACCCTGTTAAAGGACAGTTCACTGGTTTCCACGATTGGGGTTGGCGAATTAATGTACCAAACCCAGCTGGTCCAGGCCGATACCTACAAGGGTGTCCTGCCGCTGTTCATTACCATGATGATTTACTTTATCCTGACCTTTACGTTGACGAGAATCCTGAACTACTTCGAAGGGAGAATGAAACATGCCCACTAAAATGATCGAAATCCAACACCTGAAAAAAGAATTTAATGGCACCGAAGTCCTCAAAGACATTTCAGAAGAGGTCGATAAGGGACAAGTTATCTGTGTGATTGGGCCGTCCGGGGCCGGGAAAAGTACCTTTTTGCGGTGCTTAAACGTTCTCGAAAAGCCGACGAGCGGCAAGGTCCTCTTTGAAGGTAAAGACCTGACTGATATTTCTGACAAAGAGCTCGACGAGTTACGGGAAAAGATGGGAATGGTCTTTCAAGGCTTCAACCTCTTCCCGAACATGACTGTGATCGACAACATCAAGATTGCACCGATCAAGGTCAAGGGGATTAGCGATGAGGAAGCCACGAAAACCGCTAAGGAACTCCTGACCAAGGTTGGCCTAGCGGATAAAGCGGACGTCTTCCCGGACAGCCTCTCCGGTGGACAAAAGCAGCGGGTTGCCATCGCCCGGTCGCTGGCGATGGACCCGGAAGTGATGCTCTTTGACGAACCGACCAGTGCCCTCGACCCGGAAATGGTTGACGAAGTGCTGAACGTTATGCAAGGACTGGCTGATTCCGGAATGACGATGGTGGTGGTCACCCACGAAATGGGCTTTGCCAAGGAAGTGGCTGACCAGATCTGGTTTATGGCTGACGGCTACATCCAAGAAACCGGGGCCCCGGATGAGTTCTTCAGCCACCCGACTAGTGACCGGGCCAAGGAATTCTTGAAGAAGGTTTTGAAATAGTTTGTATACAAAAAGCCCTCGCTACGGCGGGAGCTTTTTTGTCATTTATTCTTACGTTTATCCTTCTCCTGATCAGCGTAGTAGAGTTTGAAGAAGACGTTCAACGGCAGGAGGAGCGCGCCAAAGGCAAGTTGTTCGCGCCGGGTCAGCTGGTAACGCGGTTTTTCTGGGTTAGTCATTGAGGGCACTCTCTTTGATAAACACACCAGCCACCGTCGTCTTGCCATGACGGCCAGCAATTTCCTGATAAGCCTTCTCCACGGCAGCATGATGGTCAACGCCGACCAGTTTGGAGAAGATCAGCAGTGCAATCTGGAGGTCACCGATACTGTCGACCAGCTTAGCCCGCTTCTGCTTATTATAGGCGGAGGACAATTCACCGAGTTCCTCCGCCATCTTCATAAACTCCACCCGCGGGTCTGCTTCATCAATCCGCCGTTCATGCGCCCATTCCATGATTTTAGTAGTTAATTCTTCATAAGTCATCGCAATCATCCCTTTTTGTCTGTATTGTAAGGGATGGCCTGCTATCATTGCAATCCCCTTATACTAATACGGCCCCTATAACTAGATATTTC
>NZ_GG700732.1:158441-179938 GCF_000160835.1 Limosilactobacillus antri DSM 16041 | reverse complement strand
GATATTTCATCCGGTTATGGGGGTCGCCTATTTATTTAGAAAAACTTTTAATCGAGGTCATAACTAGGTCAATGAACTTCTCCCGGTCAACGCCAAGAAGGACTTCCGTATTCTTCGGCTTATCGGTCAGCGTGTAGTAATCGCAAACCGTTTCACCCCGGGTCAGCTCGCCTTGTGTTTCAACATCGACGTTCATCTTATCGGACTTAAACATGGTTGGGTCGATCAGCCAGGCAATCGTACATGGATCATGCAATGGTGCACCCTTGAAACCCCACTTTGGGTTTTCATGGTACTGTTCAAAGAAGTTGAGCAAGCCATAAAAGGCTTTCCCGACCGGGTTGTCAATTTCACCAATCTGCTCAATCTCTTCTTTCATAATCTGTGCTTGGTGGGTTACGTTTAATGGCGCCATCACCAGTGGGATGCCAAAGTTCATCACAATCTTGGCGGCCTCGGGGTCAACAAAGATGTTGAATTCCACCGATGGCCGCCAGTTGCCGAGACCCATGGCACCACCCATGAAGACGATTTGGTCAACCTTTTCCCTGGCGAGGTCCGGGTAAACCCGGAGGAATAAAGCGGCGTTCGTCATTGGACCAGTCACGACTAGGGTTACCTTGGCATCACTTTCCCGAAGAGTTTTTGCAATCAATTCAATTGCGGTCATCTTCTGAACCTGAAAGTCCGGGTCAGGCAGGTCGGCACCATCTAGGCCGGTCTTCCCGTGAACTTCCGGAGCAGTTTCCAACGGCTTTACCAGTGGCGTTTGGTTCCCCTGTGCAACGGGAATATCCTCCCGATGCAGCAACGTCAGCATCCGCATAGCATTATTGAGTGTCTTATCTGGCGTCTGGTTCCCCGCCGAGGTCGTCACCGCCAGTAAGTCAATCTTCGGGGATGCGACCGCCATCGTTAGTGCCAAGGCATCATCATGCCCGGGGTCACAATCCAGAATAATCTTTTTACCCATGTGTAATCGCTGTCCTTTCTTTATATACAAACGCTAATAAACTTATATATTATATAATATCATAACAGCGCTTTCAGAAGCAGCTACAGCATTGTTATAACTAATGAATGAAAATAAAGTGGGCGCAACGAAAATCCCAATCAGTCCATACAAAAAGGCCGCTACCCCACGAAAAGGTAGCGACCTTAGCTCATCTATCAATCTTGTTTAATCATCCAGCTTATAATCAACGTCCTTACCGAATTCAGTCTTCAAATCGTCAAGCTGTTGCTGGCTGACCTTGCCGGGAGCGGCGGTCAGTGGTTCGACGGCCTTCGAGTTCTTCGGGAATGGGATGACGTCCCGGATGTTGTCGGCTTCCGCCAGCAGCATTACCCAGCGGTCCAGCCCAAAGGCCAGGCCACCCTCAGGCGGCATTCCCATCGTCAGCGCCTTCAGCAGGAAGCCAAAGCGGGCCTCGGCTCGTTCCTTGGTGTAGCCCAATGCCTTCAGGACCTTTTCCTGGACCTTTGGATCATGGATACGGATGGAGCCCCCACCGATTTCCTGACCATTTAGGATGATGTCATAACTCTGGGCGTGGGCCTTGTGTGGGTCTTCCCCGTCTTCCAGGTAGTGCAGGTCCTCTTCGTTCAGCATCGTGAATGGGTGGTGGGCCGCAATCCACTTGCCAAAGCCTTCGTCGTATTCAAACATCGGCCAGTTGACAACCCAGAGGTAGTTCCATTGGTCTGGCTTAATCATGTCGAGTTCCTCAGCAATTGCCCGCCGCAGGTAACCCAGTGAATCAGCAACCACGTGGAAGCTAGCGGCAACGAAGAGAATCAGGTCGCCGTCCTTAGCGCCCATTTCGGCATTGATCTGGTCAGCCTTGTCGTTCAGGAACTTGGCAACCGGACCGTTGTAGCCGTCCGCGGTAACCTTGACCCAGGCCAAGCCCTTGGCACCGTAGCGCTTGATGTAGTCTTCCTTCTTGGAAATGTCCTTCCGGGAGTATTTGTCGGCCCCACCCGGTACACAGATGGCCCGCACGAAGCCGCCGTTGGCCACCGTCCCGGAGAAGACCTTAAAGTCACTGTCCTTGACGATGTCGGACAGGTCATGGATCAGCATGCCAAAACGGGTGTCTGGCTTGTCGGAACCGTACTTATCCATGGCTTCCTGCCATTCCATCCGTGGGAACGGCGTCTTGACGTCGATTCCCTTGACTTCTTTCATGACCCGCTTGATCAGGCCCTCGGTCACCGTCTGAATGTCTTCTGGCGTCGCAAAGCTCATTTCGGTATCAATCTGGGTAAATTCTGGTTGCCGGTCCCCACGCAGGTCCTCGTCCCGGAAACAGCGGGCCAGTTGATAGTACTTGTCCACCCCGGCCGCCATCAGTAGCTGCTTAAACAGTTGTGGCGACTGTGGCAGGGCGTAAAAGTGGCCTGGGTATACCCGGGAAGGTACGATGTAGTCCCGCGCCCCTTCCGGCGTCGACCTGGTCAGGTCTGGCGTTTCCACGTCCAGGAAGCCTTCACCATCGTAGTAGTTGTGGACGATTGAAGCCACCTTACTCCGCAGCTTGAGGTTCTTCATCATTTCTGGCCGCCGCAGGTCCAGGTAACGGTATTTCATCCGCAGGTCTTCACTGGCGTCGACGTTGTCAGCGATGTCAAACGGCGTCGTTTCTGACTTGGCCAGCACCTTGATGTCGTCAACCGCGACTTCCACCTTCCCGGTCTTCATGTCCGGGTTGATTTCCTTTTCAGCCCGTAATTGAACCTTCCCATGTACTTCCAGCACGTACTGGTTCCGCACGGCATTAGCAACCTTAAATACTTCCGGGTTTTCCTTTTCATTAAAGACCAGCTGAACGATGCCTTCCCGGTCCCAGAGGTCGATAAAAATCAAGCCCCCGAGGTTCCGGCGCTTCGCTACCCAGCCCTTCAAGACGACTTCTTGGCCGACTTGCTGTTCATTAGTATTTCCAGCGTAATTTGTCCGCTTCATGTTCCCACTTCTCCTTCTGCTCATAACCAAATAAAAAAAGCACCCATGAATAAAACAAGGGTGCTCATGCACGGTACCACCTTGGTATCAAACTCAACGATAACATCAGTTTCCTGACGGGACAACTGTCCAGCCTAAAAGGGTCAATCGGACCTTCGACTGGCGGGCTCCCACTATCCCCGCTCGCTGACCTCCTAGCGGTTCCGAGCATTCTTTTATTTCCGGCTACGAATATTTAATTACAGTCCTAACTGTACTCGCCAGCCGCCGGAAAGTCAATACTTGATTACTGCCTTGCATTTTCCGCCGACTATCCTAGAATTAAGGTAAACTTTACGCAAGGGAGCGGTACTTAATGAGTAGAAATCACCAGTGGTTTAGCCAGTTGCCCATCAAAAATATCGAAAGCTGGCGGCCGGTCAGCGGCGGCGACATCAACGAGGCCTACCAGATTACGGTCGACGGAAAACGGTATTTCATCAAGGTCCAGCCGCACCACCCGGCCGACTATTTCCGCCACGAAATCAACGGGCTCAAGGCACTGAGCCAGGCCGTTAACACCCCAACCCCACTCCACAACGGGGTCATCAACGGGGATGCCTACCTGGTCTTAAACTGGTTGGACGAAAGCACCGGCAGCCAGACCGACCTGGGCCGGGCAGTGGCCCGTTTGCACCAGCAAACCAACGACCAGTTTGGTTTTGTTGATAACCACCAGACCAAGGCCCTGGTGAAGGATAACTCCTGGAATGATTCTTGGGCCGATTTCTACGTCAACCAGCGGCTTCTGCCAGAGGTTAAGGTGGCCGCGGACCGGGGCCGCTGGAACCGCTGGCGGGAAGAACATTTTCAACAGATGGTCAAGCAGTTCCAACAATATTACCGGGGCCGTGACGTAAAGGCCAGCCTTCTCCACGGGGACCTCTGGGCCGGCAACTTCATGTTCGCTGGCGACCACGAACCCTACCTGATCGACCCGGACGCAGTTTATGGTGACCGGGAATTCGACCTGGCAATGACCACCGTCTTTGGCGGCTTTGACGAGGACTTTTACCATGCTTACAACGCCGCCTACCCGTTTACCCCGGGAATCAATGACCGCCTGCCCTGGTATCGTTTCTACTACCTGTGTATGCACCTGGTTCTCTTCGGAGAAAGCTACGGACCAGCGGTCGACCGGATCTTGAGCCAATACTGAAATAATGTTAAACAAGCGACCGGCGGGAAATTTTATATTTCTCACCAGTCGCTTGTGTAATCACGTGCTAGAAAAATGAGCCCCTAGTGTCTAAGTGTGGCCGAAAACTGACGCTTGCAGCGCCGATTCCTGGCCAAGTTTAGTCAACTGGGGCTCATTTTGCTTCTTCAGCTTTATTTCTCATAGATGATGGTAACCGGGCCATCGTTTTCCAGTTCGACCTGCATATCGGCACCGAAGCGGCCCGTTTCCACGTGAATGCCGGTTGCCGCCAATTTAGCATTGAAACGGTCGTATAGTGGTTCCGCGATCTCCGGCTTGGCCGCGTCAGAAAAACCTGGCCGGTTGCCGTGCCGGGTATCCGCGTAGAGGGTAAACTGTGAAACGGAGAGGATTTCCCCGTCGACATCCTTGAGGCCCCGGTTCATCTTGCCGTTTTCGTCCTCAAAGACCCGCAGGTTAACGATTTTGTGAACCAGGTAATCGAGCTCCGCGTCCCCATCATTCGGCGCAAAACCAACCAATAGCATATAGCCCTTACCAATCCTGCCGACGACCTCGCCGGCAATCGAAACCTGGGCATGACTGACTTTCTGTAATACTACCCGCATCAGGATACCTCCTTGACTACTTAAACGAACCAACTTGCAACAACATCAACCAAGATGTCGAGGGCAGCAATAACCTTTTTAGCTGCATCCTTCTTCACTACTCTGTCCTCCTACTGAATAACCCGCTTGACCACGTAGACGTCCCGGATATTTTTCAGGGCATCCATGATTAATTGCAGTTGTTGCAGGTTGCGGACCCCAATCGTCAGACTGATAGTAACCATCTTGTTGTGGTCAACCTTCCCGTTAACCGAGTTCAGGTACTTGGTGCTGTTGTTAATCGACCGTAAGACATCGTTTAACATCCCATTCCGGTTGTAGCCCTGGACCTCAATATCCGCGTTATAGTTGGTCTTATCGCCATCCGGGTTGGCCCAGTAGACACTGACAATTCGCTGTCCACTCTTCTGGGCTGCCCGAATGTTCGGACAGTCGGCCCGGTGAACGGACACCCCACGGCCCTTGGTGATGTAGCCCGTAATGGCGTCACCAGGAACCGGGTTGCAGCAATGACTGAGCCGAACCAGGAGGTTATCGACGCCCTCAACCACAACGCCCTCGCTGGAGGCCTTCGCCTGCTTCTGCTTTTGCCGCTCGTCCGGCTTTTGCAGGGTCTGGTGGTCTTCCAGCAAGGCCTTTTCCGCAGCCTCCTGACGATCACTCTCCGCTTTGGCCCGGATGTCGGCAGTAAAGCGGTTCCGGACGCCAACCGGGGCCAGGTCGCCAAAACCAAGGGCCGCAAACATATCATCCGCGGTCTGGTAATGCAGCTGGCTCGCCACTTCTGCGCACTTTTCGTCCGTCATTAGGTCCGCCGCAGAATAGCCGGCTTCCCGAAGTTCAGTTTCAATCAGATGACGGCCCTGTTCGATATTTTCCTCCCGGTCATGGGCACGGAAGAAGGACCGAATCTTGTTGCGGGCCCGCCGCGTTGAAACCAGCTCCAGCCAGTCCCGGCTTGGCCCAGCCGAGGAAGAAGAGGTCAAGATATCGACAATGTCCCCGTTCTTGATTTCGTAGTCAAGGGGAACAATCCGGCCGTTAACCTTCGCCCCGGTCGTGTGGTTGCCAACCTCGGTGTGAATTTGGTAAGCCATGTCCAGTGGGCCCGCCCCCTTGGGCATCTCAATCACGTCCCCCTTGGGGGTAAAGGCGTAAACCTTGTCAGTGAAAATATCGCTCTGGATCCCCTGCATAAATTCGTCGGTTCCCTGGCTTTCACTGCGCATTTCCAAAATTTCCTTGACAATATTCAGCTTCTGGCTATCCCTAGTCTGTTGGACGCCATCGGTCTTACCTTCTTTATATGCCCAGTGGGCCGCGACCCCAAATTCGGCTACCTGGTGCATATGGTGGGTCCGAATTTGAACTTCTAACGGCCGGCCCTCGGGACCAATAATCGTGGTGTGCAGGGACTGGTAGCCGTTGGCCTTCGGCATCGCAATGTAGTCCTTAAACCGTCCCGGCATTGGCTTCCAGTTAGTATGAATTGCCCCCAGCGCCGCGTAACAGTCCTTAATCGTATCAACCACAATGCGGATTGCCAATAAGTCATAGATCTGGCTGAACTGCTTGTGTTGGGTTACCATCTTCCGGTAAATCGAATAAATGTGCTTCGGCCGGCCATAAATTTCAACGTTCGGGCCCAGGTCCAGGTCGCTGATTGCTTTTTTGATGAGCTTAATCGACCGGTTGATGGAGTCAACCCGCTGGTCACGCCGGGAATTCATCAGGTGAACAATCCGGTAGTATTGTTGCGGGTTCAGGTAGCGCAAGGAAAGGTCCTCTAATTCCCACTTAATCGTGCTAATCCCTAACCGGTCAGCAATCGGCGCGTAAATTTCCAGCGTTTCATTGGAAATCCGGCGCTGCTTGTCGGGACGCAGGTGCTTTAGCGTCCGCATGTTATGTAAACGGTCGGCTAACTTCACGATCATCACCCGGATGTCCTTGGACATTGCCAGCAGGAGTTTCCGGTGGGTGGCTGCCATTTGTTCTTTATTCGACTTATACTGGATCTTGCCCAGCTTAGTATCGCCATCGACAATCATGGCAATGGTGGGACCAAACAACTCCTTAATATCGTCGAGGGTGGCCCCCGTGTCCTCAACAATATCATGGAGATAGCCAGCCGCCACGGTCTCTGGATCCATCTGCAGGTTGGCTAAAATCCCCGCGACCTGGATGGGGTGAATAATATACGGCTCGCCGGACTTCCGCCGCTGGTCATGGTGACAAACCTCGGCAAAGCGGTAAGCCCGTTCCACCAGGGCGACGTGTTCAGCATTCATGTACGAAGACACCATCTTTTGGACATCTTCATGGGTTAATTCTCTTATCTCTGACATCAAACAGCCCCCTTCCAACTAATCCTGTTTACGAAGCGAACAGGAGAGGTACACGATTGCTAGATAAGCAGCCGCAAAGTAGATGGTATAGCGCGGCAAAAACAAAAATGCCGCAATTAAAAACACTCCAGGAAAGACTAACAAGGTCCACCAGCGGCCCGCTTGCCGGTACAGGTAGCGCCCCAACCAAACACTATAACAACAATTAATAACCATTAGGACCAGGCCGACCCACATCGCCCTAGTCAGTGGCAGTTTAGCGGTAATTAGCGGCAGTAAGGCCCCAAACACAATGGCCGTCCCCCACAGGTAAAGATTAAACTTCTTCGTCAAATTCATTTTCTCAACACCTTGCAATCTGGGATACTCCACCCCCAGATTATTTTTTAATTCTTTCATTACTTTGCAACGGTTAGCTCACAGGCATAGGACACCGCAGCCAGGAAATATAACGGGGCCGTTTCCGTCCGTAAAATCCGGGGTCCTAGTCCGACCGCAGTTACCCCGGCGGCCTGCATCTGTTCTACTTCCCCCGTCGTCAGGCCACCCTCGGGCCCAAAAATGGCAACGAGGCGGCCACCGGCAGTCAGCTTGGCCAGTTGTTGTGCCAGGGCGCTGGTTTCGCCCTGCTTAGCGGACTCTTCCCACGCTACCAAGCGTACTGGCGCGGGATTTGCTACGAGCGCCTGATGCAGGCCCGGATAATAAGTTACCTGCGGCTGGTAGTTGCGGTGGGACTGCTCAGCTGCCCCATCGGCAATCTTTTGCAGCCGTGCTAGTTTACGTTCCCGTTTATTCGCCGCCCAGTGACTGACCGACCGTTCGGCTTCAAAAAAGGCAATCGTGGTGGCACCCAGTTCCGTTGCCTTTTGAACAATCCATTCCGGCTTTTCCTTGGTCTTCGGAAGTCCGCAGAGCAGGGTCACTTGAACCGGCAGCTCACTATTGCCAGCCAGCTTTTGAAGTAGTTTGACCGTAGTCACCGGCTGGGTGGCGACCACCTCTGCCAGGTAGGCCTGGTGGTCAGCTAGGACCAGCTCCACCTGTGTCCCGCGCTGGGCACGCAGAACCGTCGTTAAATGATGGGCAATTTCTGGCGGGAGGGTTATTGGTGCGGTGCCCGGCTTAGCAGCCACGAAATAGCGTTGCATTATGCTTCCTCCTCCGCTGGCTTGTGGGCGATAATACCGTGCCAGTCCTTCATTTTGGTTTCACTGTCGATAATAAAGTCCTGTTCGGCCAGCTCTTGCCGAATCAGTGACGCCTTATCGTCAATAATGCCTGAAATCAGGAAACGGCCACCCGGCTTAAGGTTGTCGTAGGCTTGCGGAATCAACGGAACGATAATTTCGGCCAAAATATTGGCCACAATCACGTCCACTTGGGTATGGATTCCATCAAGAAGACTATTAACCCCCAGCCGAACATCGCTAGCAACCGGGTTTAAGGCAAGATTTTTCTTCGCCGATTGTACGGCTACGTCGTCGACATCATAGGCAGCAACCTGGCCAGCGCCGAGCTGCTTAGCGGCAATACTTAACACTCCGGAACCGGTACCGACATCAATCAGGGATTCCCCACCCCGAATAACTTGTTCCAAGGCCTGGAGCATCAGCCGCGTTGTCGGGTGGGTCCCCGTTCCAAACGCCATTCCCGGATCAAGGTAGAGGAGTTTTTCACTGTCCTGCTCAGGCGTGTAGTCCTCCCACTGGGGAACAATGGTCAATTCATTCGTCACTCTGAGGGGGTGGTAATACTTTTGCCACACCGTCGCCCATTCTTCGTTATTGACCAGTGCTGCGCTAACCTTATTTTCCCCCGGATTCAAGCCATAATCTTTGAGCTTGGCAACTTTGGTTGTAATGGTCGGCACGATTTCTGGGACAAAGGTCTTTTTCGGAAAGTACCCCGTTACCGCCGCACCTTGCTTTCGGTGGGGAATCTCTTCAGGATCGATAATTTCACCATACCGGCCATACTTCCCTGATTGGAGGTGGGCAAAGTCGGCGGCATCATCAATTTGAATTCCCTGAGCCCCTTCATCCGTTAAGAGATAGCTGACCGCTTCGACGGCCTCGCTCGAGGTAATCACCGTTACCGCTGTCCAATCCATGCTTCTTTCCTCCTTATAATTAACAAAAATCGTGACCACTAACCCCACTGGTCACGATTTCCTACGATCCTATTCGTCATCACCACTTGCCCGCTTCTTTTTTTCCTTTTCCATGTGACGTTTCAAGTAGTCGATCAGGTCCGACTCCGTTAAGAAGATTCGCGGGTGGTGCTGGTGGTGAAGACGCACATCAATTTCGTTGATTTTTAACCGGCCGGTCCAGGTATGGGAGTAACGAATGATTACCCGGTTGTTCAACCGATGCTTCCCAAAGCGGAACACATAGACGTGCTGGGGAGTCATCATTGGTCGAATATATTCACGTTTATACATTAGGTCATTATCACGCATAAACTGCTTCGTTCGATTTAAAATGGTAATCACCTCCTCCTAAAAGAATTCGCTAGGCGCTCAATCAGCGCTAGCATAATAGATATTACTATTTTAGCACATGTTGCAGCTCTTCCATAGTTAAATCTCTGCAGATTATTAGCAGCCATGAATTTTTGGCCGATTTATAGATTTTACACCCAGGAATGCTATAATATTTACGAGATCTAATCTCGAAATTTCACTAGAGACAAGATGAAAGGGAGACTGTATATTTATGTCAAAGAATCATCAAAAAGTTGTCCTCGTTGGGGACGGGGCTGTCGGTTCAAGTTACGCCTTTGCAATGGCACAGCAAGGGATTGCGGAAGAATTCGCAATTGTGGACATTATCAAGAAGCGGACCGAGGGTGACGCTTTGGACTTGGAAGATGCCACTGCCTTTACTGCTCCAAAGAGTATTTACTCCGCCGACTACGACACTTGCAAGGACGCCGACCTGGTGGTTATCACTGCTGGGGCTCCACAAAAGCCTGGCGAAACCCGCCTGCAATTAGTTGACAAGAACTTGAAGATTATCAAGTCCGTTGTTGAGCCAATCGTTAAGTCCGGCTTTGATGGGATCTTCCTGGTTGCTGCTAACCCGGTTGATATCTTAACCTATGCCGTTCAAAAGTTCTCCGGCTTCCCGAAGAACAAGGTGGTGGGCTCCGGTACTTCTCTGGACTCTGCCCGGTTGCGGGTGGCCCTCGCCAAGAAGTTCCACGTTGACCCACGTGACGTTTCAGCTAACATCATGGCAGAACACGGTGACTCCGAATTCGCTGCTTACTCCAGCGCTACAATTGGTGGCAAGCCATTGCTGGACATGGCTAAGGAACAAGGTGTTTCCGAAGACGAACTGCTTAAGATTGAAGACGCCGTTCGGAACAAGGCTTACGAAATCATCAACCGGAAAGGGGCAACCTTCTACGGTGTTGCCACTGCCCTGATGCGGATTTCACGGGCAATCTTGCGGGATGAAAACTCCGTTCTGCCAGTTGGGGCACCACTGAATGGTGAATATGGTTTGAAGGACATTTACATCGGTACTCCTGCCGTTGTTAACGCTTCTGGTATTTCCCGGGTCGTTGAAGTTCCATTGAACGACCGTGAAAAGAAGGCCATGGCTGCTTCCGCTGCTGAATTGGCCAAGGTTGCTAAGAACGGTTTAGCTAAGCTGGAAGGCAACAACTAATTTCTTCCAGGTAAACTGTCAAAAGAGAGTGAGAAAAGCACCGAAAATCGGCTGGCAAGGCTGATTTTCGGTGTTTGTCTTTCGACGCAATTCTAGCCTGTAGGAAGGATGGCTACGCCGTGCAGCAAGCCTATTCGGGGTTGGTCAAACGCTGGTTTATCAGCGTTTGATCTGCCAGCTAGCTACTGCACTGAGGCATCATTATCTATAAGCTAGCTAGGGGCTGAGTTAATTCTCAGCTTCTTTTCTTATTGTTTCTCCCTTCCCAGTAAGCTAAGATGGTTTTAGGACACCGCAATATTTTTAAGGAGGCTGTCAAATGTCAAAAATTGAACAATTACAAACAAGTCTGATCAAGCAAGGGCTGGATGCTGCATACATCAGCGACCCGATGACTATCGGTTACCTCACAGGTTTTTATGAGGATCCGATTGAGCGGGTGATGGCCCTGCTTGTCTTTGCCGATGCGGAGCCGTTCCTCTTTACCCCAGCCCTTGAGGTTGAGGCTGCCAAGGGCACCGGTTGGGACCAGCCGGTTTATGGTTACCTTGACCACGAAAACCCCTACGAATTAATCGCAAAGCACGTTAATGAACACGCCGGGGCCCCAATCAACTGGGGAATTGAAGAAAGCCACCTGACTGTTGAACGGCTGCTTGGCCTAAAGCGGGTTCTGCCGAACGCAAAGTTCTCTTCGAACTTAACCCCGACCATTGAGCAGATGCGGCTGATCAAGTCGGCTGACGAAATCGCCAAACTCAATGAAGCCGGCAAATGGGCTGACTTCATGCTGGAAGAAGGCTTCAATAACCTGCAGCTGGGCCGTAGCGAACAGGAAGTCGCCGCCAACCTCGAATACGCACTGAAACAGCACGGAATTATGCACACCAGCTTCGACACCCTCGTTCAAGCCGGTGCCCACGCGGCAGAACCGCACGGGGCCACTTCGCAGAATCCAATTGAAAACAACGAACTAGTTCTCTTCGATCTTGGCTGTGTCGTAGATGGCTATTGCAGTGACGTTTCGCGGACGGTTGCGGTTGGAGAGCTTAATGCCAAACAAAGGGATATTTATCAGGTTTGTCTGGAAGCCCAACTGACTGCCCAAGAAGTTGCCAAGCCTGGAGTAACTGCGGAAGAACTGGACGCCATCGCCCGGAAAGTTATCACTAAGGCCGGCTACGGTGAATACTTTATCCACCGTTTGGGCCACGGGCTCGGGATGAGCGACCACGAATTCCCGTCCATTATGGAAGGCAACCTGCTGGTTCTCCAACCTGGGATGTGCTTCTCAATTGAACCCGGGATTTATATTCCGGGTGTAGCTGGCGTTCGCATTGAGGACTGTGTCCACATTACTGAGCACGGGTGCGAACCATTTACCCATACCAGCAAAGAATTAAAGACATTTAACCTTTAAAATAACAACAGCTCAGGAGCTGACATTTCCAGTTCCTGAGCTGTTTATTTATCATCAAGTTTTATTACAGGTTTGGATCCATCTTGAATGACATCTTCGAAAGCTCACACCCCTCAGTTAATAGTTCAAAGAAGAGTTCCTTCGTCCGCTCATTATAATGAGCCGCAACTTCATGGTTTTGCTTGGTCAGGTAGTCAGTCAACGCTTGACCATCCAGTTTAGCCGCTGCCTGGTCAACTTCAGCGATTTTCCGCCGGGCCCATTCGTTAAGTTCCTTTTGGTAGTCCTCGTTCTTTTCGATAAAGTCATTATAATGACTTTCAACAACTTCTGCCAAGGCTTCGTTTAACCAGAAGGCGCATTTGAGATCCATCTTTGCGGGTACATTCCGGTATGACTCATCTGTATCATCCGCATTAGCGAAGAATGGTACGTATGGGTTGAAGGCTGGAACGCCTAATTCAATCCAGTGGATGCTGGTCTTGTATTTCTGATCGTTGCGAACTTGCAGGATGTGCGATTGGGCCGTCCGGGACAGTGAGATTGCCCGGTAAGTCTTATTTTCGGGTGAGTCACCCATTGGATCATACGGTGTTTCATTAAAGTGGGACTTCAATACATATTGGATATCCTCGTTAGAAATCTTAAATTCAGCCTTGCGGATAAATGGCATTTCGGAGTCTTCAGGCATTTGGCCTTGCGATGCCTTGGGGCTTAAGTAGCGTTGTGCAAACCAAGTCCGTGGTGTGTTATAATGACGGTCCTTTTGCGTACTGGTTCCAAAAATGTGCCGGAAGTCCCAGCGGTCAGTGTCTGGGTTTAATCGGTGCTCCTCGACGAATTCTTGAATTCCATCAGCCCACATATAGTTTTCTGGATCATTAAAGTCAATATCCTCGATAGCTACCTGGTTTGGCGTAACGGCATAACAATCATCCGGAATCCGGACGGCAACCCACTGGTGGCCGGTAACTACTTCCATGTACCAGACACTGTCTTCATCGGCAAACTGCATCCCATTCCCTTCGGCAGAACCATACTTGGCAATTAACTTTCCAGTATACTCGACCCCTTCACGAGCGGAGTGGATAAACGGCAGGATTAATGTGCAAAGTGAGTCTTCCGCTAAACCATTCTTGATGAAAGGATCGTACGCCAAAACCCGGTCATTAGCATAAACACTTTCGGTAAAGGAAGCAGCAACATTGGCTTCGTTGATTCCATCCTCTTCGTTAGGACCGGTCTTCTGGTTTAAACTTGGTGTAGAGGTATAGCGCATCCCCTTTTCCGGCATTGGGACCGTCACCTTGTTATAAGGTGAAACATAAGTTTCATGGCGTCCCTCTACGGCTGGTTTCACCAAAAAGCGTTTCGGCTCGATTGCCTTGACACGGTCTTCATTCCGTGCAATGTAAGTAGCACCATCTAAAGAAGCGTTTTTACCAACCATAATTGAAGTACAAGCATCTTTGTTTTGCATGATGATAACCTCCTAAAATTAGTTACCGTTTACTTTTAAATTATTAAACTCAAATTCAAAATATAAAGGTTACTTGTGGTCATATTTCTAACAACCACAAATAACCTATAACTATACTAGCATACTCTTAATTTATACTGAAGTGGGAACCGAAAACCATCCCTATTCCCCATGACTAAAGAACTGGGTTGCTTTAATGGCTTGCTGCCAGCCAGCGTAAATTTGGTCCGCCCGCTCGGCGGTCATTGCCGGTTGGAACTGGTCACCAATCTTCGAAAGGCGGCGCAGCTCATTTTGGTCATTCCAAAAGTCAACCGCCAAACCGGCCAGAAACGCCGCCCCCAGCGCCGTTGTTTCTTCCATTGCCGCCCGCTTAATTGGTGTTTGTAAAATGTCTGCCTGGAATTGCATCAAAAAGTCATTCCGTGACGCTCCGCCATTAACAGTCAACGCCGTTAATGGCAGCCCGGTATCCTGAACCATCGTATCCACCACGTCACGGGTCTGCAAAGCAATTGATTCTAAAGTCGCCCGGACCAGGTGCTGGCGGTTGGTCCCCCGAGTGAGGCCGAAAATCGCGCCCCGCACTTCTTGATCCCAATACGGAGCCCCCAGACCGGTAAAGGAAGGAACCACGTACACCCCACCGGTTGATTCAGCCTCCACCGCCATCCGTTCAGATTCACTCGCGCGGTCAAATAGCCGTAGTCCATCACGTAGCCATTGCACCGCCGAACCAGCGACAAATATACTTCCCTCCAAAGCATAATACGTTTTTCCATCCAAACCATACGCGATAGTAGTTAAAAGCCCGTTATCAGAGAGGGTTGGCTTTAAGCCCGTATTCATCACGATAAAGGCCCCCGTCCCATAGGTGTTCTTAACCGAGCCCTTCTCGTATGCTGCCTGCCCAAATAGGGCCGCCTGCTGGTCGCCAGCAATCCCCGCGATCGGAATTTGGACGCCGTAAAAGTGATAATCGCCGGTATAGCCAAAAATTGCCGAACTCGGCTTGACCTCCGGCAGCATCGCCCGCGGAATATCAAGTAGTTCTAAAATATCCTGATCCCATTCCAAATCATGAATATTGAACAGCATCGTCCGACTGGCATTGGAAACATCAGTCGCGTGAACCCGACGACCGCTCAGGTTCCACAACAACCAGGTATCAATCGTTCCAAAGAGGAGCTCGCCATTGGCCGCTTTTTCACGGGCACCGGGCACCCGGTCCAAAATCCACTTAATCTTCGTCGCCGCAAAGTAGGAATCAATTACCAAACCGGTCTTGGCATGAATCATCTCTTTGTGACCGTCCTTAATTAGCTGCTCTGCGAGGCCACTCGTCTGCTTCGACTGCCAGACAACCGCATGGTAGATCGGCTTCCCCGTATTTTTGTCCCAGATAACCGTTGTTTCCCGCTGGTTAGTGATTCCGATTGCGGCAATTTTATACGGCTTGATCTGGGTCTTAATCATCACGTCCGAGATCACTGCTTGAACACTGTCCCAGATTTCCATTGCGTCATGCTCGACCCAACCCGGCTGAGGAAAATACTGGGGGAATTCCTTCTGACTCATCCCAACCTTATTCCCGGCGTGGTCGAAGATAATCGCGCGGGCACTGGTCGTTCCCTCATCAATTGCCATAATGTATTGTTGCTCGTTCAAATCCACTTCATCCTTTCAAAAAAGCCACCTGAGAACTTGTCCCGGGTGGCTTTTATTTACTTATCGCTAACCATCGTACCGCCGACACTATAACGATCTTTTTGCATTTCATTCAAGACAATGTGTACCCGGTCCGCTGGAACATTGGCATTCTTTGAAATAGCAGCAGTAACATCCTTAACCAGGCCCTTGAGTTGTTCCTCGCTCCGGCCCGCGATCAGGTCAATATGAACTAATGGCATTTGTTAATCCTCCTCCAATTAATCTTTCCTTATCTTAACATAAATAAAGCGCTAACGAAATCCCCACCGCGAAATTAGCCCCGGCGCCGTAACTGCCGCCGCGCTTCCTCTGCCGCTGAGCGTTCACCGGTAAAGATAAGGTGGTCCCCAGCTTCCAAAACTGTATCGCCGTGAGGAGAAATCGGCCGGTGGTTGCGGTAAATCCGGCTGACCGTAATCTGGTCGATAAACGATAGGGTGTGCAACTCCTGACCAATAATATTCGGGTTCCGAACAACCGCTTCAAACAGCCCCGCCTCGGTATCTCTTAGCATTTCTAAGATTGACGGTGTTTCAATCAGTGAGCGCAGCACACTAATATGAACGTTAAAGCGGTTATAAATTTCAATTCCCAATTCTTTAAGACCCCTTACCCGGGATTCGCCACGGCCGGGATCATTCTGCCCAGCAATGACCCGTCCCACGCCCGCTCTTTTAGCGATCTTCGCCAGCCGGGCATTTTTACTATCCGTCGGGAAGCAGATCACCATAATATCGGTATCAAAGTAGTTGCCTGCCTGCAGGCTCTCCTCATCAATCGTCGGCAGGTAGGCGAGTTCAGCTACTTCACTGTTAAAAGTCTTATAATTGTCCTGGTTATCAGTCAGCATCCGGACACTATACCAGTTCTTCGACAGCTGCTGGGCTACCGGCACCGTGAAGGTATTCGTGCCCACAAACACCACCCGCTGCTTAATCAAGTCCGCCTTTTCTAGCTTGTAGACCGAATTAAAAACCATTGGCGCGATGAGGCAGACAATCACGGCCGCGAGAATAAAGGCATCCGACTGGTTGGCCGTAATCGCATGCAGGTTGCGGGCCACCGTCAGGGATGGCAACACCAGCGTAATCGTGGTTACAACTAGAAAACTCCCGGCAAACGAATTCCGGTTAGAAAACCGGCGGCGATAAACTAACATTGCCGGCAGCTTCGCGAGAATAAAGCAGGCAACCAGGATCGGAATAAGCGCTAGCGCTTGCGGGTGGACTAGCAAGGCCCGCAGGTTCAGCTTAACCCCCGTCATAATAAAGAAAAACGGAATGAGGAAGCCGTAACCGATCGACGTTAGTTTGTCCTTGGTCGCCTCAGTCGGTTCCAAAAGCTTCATTACCATTCCCGCCAAAAAGGCTCCCAGGATGTTTTCCGCCCCGACCGTTTCGGCAATCGTCACCAGGACAAAAATCAGACAAAAGGCCAACCGGATATCCAGTTGCGTGGTTGCTTTAGAAATCCGGCTAAACCAGATGTAGGGCTGCTTAAACCGCCGCAAGAGGATAATGGCCGCTAAGAATAAGAGAATAATCAGCCACAAACGTTTGGCATCCCCACCATTCAGCGATGCGTAAAACGTTAACGAAAGCATCGGCACGACTTCGCCGAGCACCGCGGTTAGCAAAATAGTCTGTCCCGCTGGCCGTCCCAAGATTTCCTTTTCCTTGAGCGTAGCGATCACTACCCCCAGTGCAACGGTGGAAAACAGAATCGTCGCTAGGAAGAAATCTGAGAACAGTCCCAAACTGCGTAAGACCAGTCCGAGCACCGCAGCGGTAATAATAACCAGTCCGAACGCCTGCCCCGCAAGCTGAACGGGGTTGGGGCCATCCTGCTTTTTTTCCGGCCCCCTTTTGAACAAGTCAAAGTCAATTTCCATCCCCGACAAAAACATCAGCATGATCACACCAAGCGTTGACATTAGCGTCAGCATCCCGTTAGTATGCACAATGTTAAATACACTCTTACCGAGAATAATTCCGGTAATAATTTCAGCGACCGCCGTGGGAATACTGGAAACCTTCATCCGGGCCATCGCGATGGGGATTACCAAGGCTGCGACCATTACAATCAGCACTGAACCCTGCTCCATCATCTTCACTCCTCTCTCAAAATTTAAAATCATCCTACCCATTATAATCGTTCATAATTCACATGGGAACTCCTTCTTTCAAAAAAGATATTATTCGACTTGCGCGGTAATTCGCGTTACAATTGCTAAACGTTATCAACTACTGAAATCGAGGAAAAGCCAAATGACAAACACGCTATCAGCTTGTACAAGTATTTTAATTGGGAAGCAGGCCAGCATTGATGGCTCAATTATGATTGGCCGAAACGAAGATGCCAAGGCCGCTTGGCCCAAGCACATGGTCGTCCACCAACGGGGCGAACTCGGCAAACGTTTTATTTCCAAAGAAACGAAGCTAGAATTAGTGCTGCCCGGTGAAAGTGCCCGCTACACCGCGACACCCGAGTGGACCGACCGGGATGGCCTCTTTGAAGAGGACGGGATTAACGAATATGACGTGGCGATGAGCGCAACCGAGAGCGCCTACTCAAACCAGCTGGTTTTGGGTTATGACCCGCACGTGGAGCACGGTTTAAACGAAGAAGCCATGATTACCGTCGTCCTCCCCTTTGTCAAAACCGCGCGGGAAGGCGTTCAACGCCTGGGCGACTTAATTGCAAAATATGGCAGCGGGGAAACCAACGGGGTCCTCTTTGCGGATAATGACGAAGCCTGGTACTTTGAAAACGGCAGTGGCCACTACTGGGTCGCGCAGCGGATTCCCGATGATTCCTACGCAGTGGTAGCTAACCAGCTGGCGATCCAAGAGGTCGACTTCAACGACCCCGAAAACTTCATGTTTCATCCGACAATTCGCGAGTTCGTTGAAGAAAACCACCTGAACCCCAACCCTGCTGGCTTCAACTTTCGGCAGATTTTTGGCACCGCTGACCGTGCCGACGCCGTTTACAGTGAACCCCGGGTCTGGATCGGTCACCAGCTGTTCAGCCCCCGCAGTTCACAAGCTGAGCAGCCCGAGAGTGCGGACCTGCCCTTCATTGTGAAGCCGGACCGCCGGCTCTCAATTTTTGACGCCCAGCGTTACCTTAGCAACCACTTTTCCGGCACCCCTTACGACCCCTTAGGGAGCGGCCCCCTTAGTCACCGCTTCCGGCCAATCAGCCTCGCCAAAACCCAGGAATCACATATTTTGCAAACGGGCCGGCAAACGGGCGCAAACATTCACTGGCTGGCAATGAGGGTCACCGCGGAAAGCACCTACGTTCCCTTCTTCAACGGGATTACGGACGTCCCGGCCCCTTACAAGCGGGGGAAGTTGCCAGCCCAGCTTAATTCGGCCTACTGGATCTTCAAGCACGCGAGCGTCCTCGTTGACAGCCACCCGCATGACTTCCTGCCCCTGTTAGAAGACGTCCAGAAGGAGCGTAACGCCGCAGCAATCAAATTTATTAAGGAAACTGACCAGGCACTGGCTAATTACCACGGAAGCGCCCGGGCAAGCTTCTTAACCCAGCAGAGCGAAAACTTCGCTACGGACACGATGAACGCCTATAAGAAGCTCACGCTGGAGCTGATCACCAAGATGACCGATTACTCCCCGTTGAACTTTACCACCGATGAAAACCTATAAGTAACGGCTTAGAGCGCGTAAATAGGCTCCAGAGTTCGGTTTTGCCGAGCCCTAGAGCCTAATTTTGTGCTATTCTTTTTAGCTTAGCGGGTTTCTATTACTGCCCCGCACATTCACCATCGCTTAGCTGCTAATGCTTCTTGACACCAGCCAGGCCAAACATCGCCAGCAGGCTGACCATGCCAAGACCGGCAGCGGCTAGGGAATTGTGGTTGCCGGTTTGCGGAAGTTGTTGCTGGCCCTTGGCCGTTGGTGTTACGGTCCCAGCAGCGTTAAATTTCTGCCCGGTCAGCTGTCCCTGCACGTTCACCTGACCACAGCCAGCAGTTGTCCAGCCGTGGCCATTTTCATTTTTGACCGGCTGGTCGTTATCGTCCTGATCCCGAGCCTGATCATTGTTAGGCTGAACCTTATTTGGATCAATAATCTCCGGATTAACTGGCTCCACCGGCGTCGTCCCCTGGACAACCTTAATTTGTGCCGTGTTGGTAAAGCGGAACTCCGTGCTCTGCTTACCATTCAAGTAGTACTCGTAAGTGACCACATAGGTCCCCGGAACGTCTGGGTCAATCGTTGAAACGGTCTGCCCAGCCTGGTTTTTGATGCTGACCACCTGCACCTGGTTCGGGTCTGCGGCTACCTGTTTGAAATTAGCCCCGGTGCTGTCACTCCCTTGATATTCAAGGTTATTGACCGCTGCGATATTATCAGTCGGCTGCCAGCCATCCAGCTGTTCAGAACCCACCTGTGTTTCCGTATCCTTGGTCATTAAAATTGGGTGGACCTCAATAAAGAAACCATAGTGCGTATTCGTGTCCAAACCGCCACTAGCGTTTTCAACTCCCTGCAATGGCTTTGTACTGTACGAGTAGTAGTCCATAAAGTGCTGACCATCAGGCGTCAAGTTAACGGTATAGCCAAATTGACGCAAAACCGCCTGAAGCTGGCTAAGCTTAAGCTGGTACGTCCCGTTCATCCAGAATACGGGGTTATTACCGTTGGCCTTGCCATCAGCATTTACAATCCCTTCCAAAACCGCTCCGGCCTTGGGCATTGCCGCCCGCAACTGGGCCGCGGCACGGGCGGGAAGTACCTGGTAAAGCGACTCACCCGTCTTCAGCATCGGCACAATGTCATCATTGGCAACGTCTGCCTGCTGCCAAAGCGGCGTTGAGAGCTTCACACTAATTGTTCCGGCATTTTTACCGCCCGCCAGCCAAATCTCATTAGCAACGGGCTGGTTGGCAACCAAGTAGGCGCCAAGCTTAGCAGCATCAAAAGTCAGCGGCAGAACTACGTGGACCGTTATATGCCCAGCCAAATTGCCGACCACCTTGAATGTATCAGCCTGGCCAACAGACAGTCCGTGCGCCAGCAACTCATCATAAGTATATTCTGTTTGATCACCATTAATGGCAAAAACGATTTGCAAGCCATCAATTGGCTGGCCATTCTGATCAACAATCTCACCCCGGCCGCCGAAACGGAGCAATGACGGGTTAACGACATTGTGGTAAGGCCCGTATGGGTTTAGATAAACAACCGGGGAAACTTGCATCTGCTGACCCGTGGGGTTGCTCAGTTCAAAATTAAGCTGTAAATTTTGCGCAGTCCGGTAGCTAATCAAGGCGTGGTTGGTGCTTTCACTATCGGGAAGGTAAATTCCTGACGTCCGGCCGGCTTGACTGCCACTTGTACTGCCGTTTTGGGCAGTTACCGAAAGGTTATACTGGGCTTCATTAGGTAAACCGGCAATCGCGTGGTTCCCCGCTTGCTTAATCGCGGAACCATTGCCAGGATTGTCCGTAGAGATTGCGGGAAGGTTATGGTTGAGGGCCTCCCGTTCAGCTGCGGAGTTAGAAACAGCTACCAGCGCGTCTTGAGCACCCGCCGGTGCAGTCGCCTGCTTAGCGGTGCTTTGGCTACCATTGCTGACTGGCTTGACCTGTGTTGTTGCAAGCGCCGGTGTTGCTGCGTCATCAGCGGAAACACTCTGGGCCTGAACCCCTAGAAAGGATAGTCCAACCAGAACCGAAGAAACCCCCACCGTTAACTTTTTAAGCGCATAATGTTGACGGTGGTTAGTATGTTTTTTGACCATCTCTCTTTGATTATCACGTGATAGCATTTTCATTGCTCCCCTCATCGCTTTTTCACATTTAAACAATATCACCTTGATTTTATATTTCAAGTGATAAGGGGAAACAATAATTGCAGTTATAATTAATATGGCTTAGAAGCCCCTGCTCGGCCGGGCCAATCCCACCATTTATTCTTATACAAGCATCATTATCAGCACTCGTTAAAAAGTCAGCCAGTCATTTTCGGGTAAAATAATTATCACTTTATAACGGCACATACTTTTTGACGATATGAAAAGGGGACTATGACATAAGCCCTCTTAGCTT
>NZ_GG700732.1:16182-157252 GCF_000160835.1 Limosilactobacillus antri DSM 16041 | reverse complement strand
TTAGCTTAGATAAAATACGAACGGCGCAGTACGCAAATGGGTTCCAGTGCTCGGTAAAGCCGAACTCTGGAACCCTATTTGCGCTTGCGGAGGTGGGACTACGAACTAGGCAAGCTAGTTCTGTCCCACTCTCTCACTATTAATATAATCGCCGTTTAACTATTCTGCTCGACAGCAGTCACTAACTGTTCGAGTGACTGGCTCCCAAAAATCACGGGGGCATCGTTAATCATCGTGGCCGGAACACTCATAATCTTCTTGCTCTTCCGCAAGGCTGGGAAGTGCTGAAGGTCAATCATCGTGGCCGAAATAGCAGGATTCAGCGACGCCATGCGTTGGCAGGCTGCGACTACATCCGGACAGAAGTGACAGGTTAGGGAAACCCCGATCCGGATATTGGCCGCGGGCAGGTGCTTGATTCGCTCAGCCAGCGCTGGGTCAATCGTTTGCCCTGGTCCCGCCACGTTATAAACGCCAAGGACAAGGGAATTCAACTCGTGACCGGTCGGAATGCCGGCATAATGCAGACCAGTATCATGACCATCTGCGTCCAGAAGCTTTAGCAACGGGAGGAGGTCGCCCTGACCATCCTTAGTCGTTACCGTCAGCTTATCAGTCAAGTCCGCAAATTCAGTTGCGAAGCTGAGGAGCTGTTGACTAAGCGTGCTGCCATCAGTATTTACTTCTAACGTCACCGACTTAGTAAGCCGCGCAAAAATCGGCTGGAGCTGCTTGTCAATCTCAGGGGTCAGCCAG
The DNA here is from genome assembly GCF_000160835.1 of Limosilactobacillus antri DSM 16041. Lineage (GTDB taxonomy): Bacteria > Bacillota > Bacilli > Lactobacillales > Lactobacillaceae > Limosilactobacillus > Limosilactobacillus antri. The sequence continues at coordinate 156,496 of NZ_GG700732.1, read as the reverse complement.
TTTCCCTGGTGGGGACTGACCTCCTCCTGCTGAGTTAAGTTGGAAGTCTGCCCGACCGGCTGGGCGGCGGTCTTTGTCGTTACTGCATGGATTGGAACTCCCTGCCGCTGCTTCTGTGCAGTCACGTACTGCTCAGCAGCGGTCGCAGCGATTGCACCGTCAGACGCAGCGGTAATGATCTGCCGGAGATCCTTAACAATCACATCTCCCGCAGCGTACACTCCCGCAAGATTCGTGGCCCCATCAGCAGCGGCCTTGATATAGCCCTGGTCGTTAAGGTCAAGTATTCCCCGCAGTTTCTCCGTGGCCGGCTTTGTTCCTACGTAGATAAAAATCCCAAAAGTGTTATCACCGTCATCAACGTGGTACACCGTTTCCTGGCCAGTCTTATTATTTACCAAGGTGGCAGTGGTTACATAATCGTCACCGGTAACCTGCTTGACTTCCGTGTTGTACTCTACCGACACCTTAGGATTATTCAGGGCCCGGGCTGCCATCAACGGTGGACAGCTGAAATGGTCGCCCCGCACCAGCACGGTTACATGCTTGCCAAAGCGGCTCAGGTAATCAGCTTCTTCCGCCGCTGCGTACCCACCGCCGACGACAAAAATCTGTAATCCAGAGAACAACTCACCGTCGCAAGTCGAACAGTAGGCTACTCCCCGGCCCCGAAATTCATCTTCGCCGGTAAAACCAACCTTGCGCGGCTGCGCACCCGTCGCCACAATTACGCTGCGCGCCCGGTACTCTTGACCGCTTTTGCCAACCAGGACCTTGACCTCATCAGTTAACTGGTACTCTTCAACCTGGTCATGCTTAATGGCAACGCCAAAGTCGGTTACCTGTTTTTGCATTTGGTTCATTAACTGAGTTCCGTCAACCTTTTCAACGGCCGGATAATTATAAACCACTGATGTCGTCGTGACCTGACCGCCAACGGTGTCGCCTTCCAGGATCAGGGTATCCAGGGTCGCTCGACCGGCATACAGTCCGGCAGATAAGCCTGCAGGCCCAGCACCAACAATAATCAGGTCGTATAAGTGTTCATCTGCCATTACGCCCACCAGCTTTCTCTTTATAACTTGCCGACAAGGTCTAAGCTTGGCTTAATCGAATCTTGACCTGGCTTCCAGTTTGCTGGGCAAACCCGGTCGCCATGTTCACGAACGAATTGGGCAGCCTGAAGGGTCCGCAGAATTTCCGCAGCGCTCCGGCCAATTCCCATATTGTTAATCGTGTAGGATTGGATCTTGCCATCTGGGTCAACGATAAAGACACCCCGGTAAGCTTGTCCGGCGTCTTCATCCAGGACGTCGAACATCCGGGCCAGTTTACCAGCAGGGTCGGCTAACATGTGGTACTTAATCTTACCAATCTTTTCTGAAGCTTCTGCCCATGCCTTGTGGACAAATTCGGTATCCTCTGATACGGAGTAGATTTCCGCGTCCGCCTGCTTAAAGTTCTCATACTCATCTTGTAGGGCTTCCAGCTCAGTTGGGCAGACAAATGAAAAGTCTGCTGGGTAAAAGAAGAAAATACTCCACTTGCCAAGTACGTCCGCCTTCGTTACTTCCTTAGTTTCACCATCTTGGTATGCGTTAACCTTGAAATCTTCAATCTCGTGACCAACAAAATTCATAGCTATCCTCTCCTTAATTAGAATTGTTCTTAACTACACTTATAAGTATAACCGCCTTTGCAAATTAATCAAGGCCTTTTTAGAATAATTCTAAAATTTTAAAAATCCCCAAATTAGCTGAAGAGCTGATTTGGGGATTTTATCTTTCGGCATACAGCTAGCACAAGGCTAACTAGGCAGCTGTTGCGTTGTCGCTATGAAGCAGTTACGAAGTTAGGCTAATTCCCAGCCTTCAGAGCGGAAGCTTACCAACTAGCTTTCCGCACCCCAGGAATCTGACCCTTATGTGCCAGGTTGCGGAATTTAATCCGTGACATCCCGAATTTACGCATATAGGCATGGGGGCGGCCATCGTACCGGTCCCGGTTGTGGAGACGAACGGCACTCGAGTTGCGCGGCAGCTTCGATAAGGCGATGTAATCGCCCTGCGCCTTTAACTCCTTGCGCTTAGCGGCATACTTCTTCACCAGTGCTTCCTGATGATGTAATTTAGCAATCTTAGATTTTTTTGCCATATAAGTTGTTATCTCCTTATTAATAGTGATTATAAACAGTAACGACCAACAGCTAAAATCAACATTTGCGAAAACTATTCTATTAAATTATCTGACATTGACTGACCATTTGCAAGCAATTTGCTTTACCGCAACTTGGTAGCCGCGAATTGCCGGTACTCATCCGCGTAATGGTAACGCTCATTAAACTGGCGAAGCAATTCATCATCATGGGTATAGGCTAGCCCCGTCTTCATCATCCGCTGGTAAAGTTCTGCGTAAGGAACAGCATCGCTTTGGGCCCGGGCACTTTCTGCCGCACGATCATAATTGACGTGCCGAAAGCTGGTTTCAGCCAGGCCCTGGTCATCCACTTCTAGGATCAGGTAGTGCGCCCGCAGGTCATGTTGGAGGGCTGACCAATGATTAAACGGCTCCCCCACCGCTCCCGGGTTCAAAATAACCCGCTCATCATTAGCATAGCGCAGCAGCTGGTGGTGGACATGGGCGTAAATGGCAACGTCAACCGCCTGGTCACTGGCGGCCGTAAAGAGCCGGTCAAAGTTGGCAGTCGGCTTCGTCGGAAAGAGGTCCTGCCCCATATTCAGCTCCGGCAGGTTATGAGAAATCCCGAAGTTTAACGGCCCCACCTGCTTCGTCACGTGGAGGGGCCAGCTGGCCAAATTATCAATTAAGTCTGCGGACCCGTGCCGGGCAACGTATTGGGCTAGCCGGGCAAAGTAAACGTGGGAGGGCTTATCAGTATCCATCAGTCCCCGGGCGCCCCGCACAACCAGGTCATCCCAATTACCGCGGACAACTACTTGCGGGGCCATCTTCTCAAATAGGTTCCAAACTTTCTGCACACTCGGGCCCGGCATCAGCAGGTCCCCGACAAACCAATACTGGTCAACGTTTTGCTTTTGACTATCTTGATACATCGCCGCAAAAGCGTTGAAGTTTCCGTGAACATCCGAAAAAACTGCAATTCGTGTTCTCAAGCCGCGATTCCTCCTTTTTCTCATCACTGAATATGATACCAGATAATCACGCCAACCGCCCATTATCTAATTTTAATTAGAAATGTCCAAATCACAGTGGTAAATTGGAATGGTAATTTAATTACAGAAAGGAATTCCTGAACGTGACCCAAGCAACTACCATTAGCCCGCAAACCCGCCGGCTCATTACCGCCATCCTCCTCCTGTCAGCCTTCGTCAGCCTAGCCAGTCAGACGATGATGGTCACCGCCCTACCGGTAATTGAGCACGAACTCCACGTGTCCCTAAACGCCGTCCAGTGGCTGACTACCGGTTACACCCTGATTATCGGGATCGTGACCCCGCTCTCGTCCAACCTCTACGATAAGTTTACCAACCGGCAGGTCTTCCTCTGGACAATTGGGGCCTTTATCATCGGCACTGTAATCGGCTGTTTAGCCACGAACTTCTATTCCCTCCTCAGCGCCCGGTTAATTCAAGCGGCCGCCAGCGGGATGCTTATGTCGTTTCAAATGACCACCATGATTTCCATCTACCCAATTGAAAAGCGTGGGGCAATTTTGGGCCTTTCCAGCCTGGTTATTTCTACGGCGCCCGCACTCGGCCCCACCCTCGCCGGGTTCATTCTCCAAGTACTCCCCTGGCGGTGGCTATTTATTATCGTTTTACCATTCATGGTCCTCGTCTTTATCATCGGCTACTTTAAGCTGCAAAACTTCTCTACCCCGCGCAAGATTAAGGTTGACTACCTGTCCGTCTTTATCTCACTGGTGGGTTCGGGACTGGCCCTGGGCAGCTTAACGGTCTTTGAAATCAGCCCCGTTGCCGGCTGGCTAATGCTCGGCAGCGGGTTGATTATCATTGCCCTCTTCGTTTGCCGGCAGCTCCATTTAGCTAACCCGATGCTAAAGGTCCAGATTTTTAAATATTCGTCCTTTCGCTTAATGACCCTGGTCGGTATTTTTGCCTTCATGATCCTCTTGGGAACCGAGCAGTTGATCCCCATCTTTACCGAGAACGTCCTAAAAATGGGCAGCTTTGCTTCCGGGCTGGTCCTTTTGCCGGGGGCAATTTGTAATGGCCTGGCCGCCTCCTACATCGGCCGGCTTTACGACCAGTACGGCCCCAAGTGGCTGATTATTACCGGCGGGCTCCTGATGATTGCGGCGTCCTATCCTCTGGTGACGATTTCAGCTCATTCTTCAATTATGGTCCTAACACTCGCCTACGCCGTACGGATGATCGGTAACGCCTTTGTTTTTAGTCCGGCCCTTTCCGAAGCGTTCTCCGCTCTTTCCCAGGCAGAAAACAGCCACGGGACGGCACTCAACAATACCCTGCGCCAGGTGGCGGGAGCCGTATCGGTCACCATGCTGGTGGTTATTTCCGGAATTCCCCAGCAGCTGGTCATGGGGATCCGCTTAGCAATGTGGATTACGGTCATCCTGATTTTCCTGATGCTCATCACCTTTGGCCACTACCTATCGATTAGTAAGCGGTCCTGATTTCTGTTACAATAAGCAGGATTACCTCTGGAGGAGATGGCGAATAAGATGGCAACAAGCGAACAGGAAGAACATTACCCAAGCGGCTGGCACCGCACCTTTTACACCATGTGGCTGGGTTCCTTTATTACGGGGGCCGGCTATTCGATGACCATGCCGTTTATTTCACTATTCATTAACGAATTGGGGAATTTTTCCCGCTTCCAGTTAAACATTTACTCGGGGCTGGCCTTTGCGGCAACCTTCATCAGTCAGGCAATCGTCTCCCCACTGTGGGGAAACCTGGCGGATCGCAAGGGCCGGAAGCTGATGTGTATGCGGGCAGCCGGCGTCATGGCCATCACCATTTTCTGTGTGGGCCTCGCACAAAACGTCTGGATGATTATCGGCCTCCGCTTTCTTCAGGGCGCCTTTTCGGGTTACATCAATAACGCCACGGCCCTGATGGCGGGTGAAACGCCTCGTTCCCACTCTGGCTGGGTAATGTCCGCCATGGCAACTGCTGGGGTGGCCGGCAACCTGGTTGGCCCGCTCCTCGGCGGGATCCTTTCGGGGGCCTTTGGCTACCGCATCCCGTTCTTCATCACCGGTGGTTTGATGTTCTTAAATTTCGTTGGTACTTCCTTCTTAGCCAAGGAACACTTTAAACCGATCAAAAAAGAAAAGATGAAGCCGCTGCGTCAAATCTTCCAAGAATTGGACAACCCGGGTGTGATTATCGCCATGTTCTTCACAACCATGGTGGTTATCTCTTCGTCAATGTCGATTACGCCGATCATCAGTCTCTACGTTAAGTCCCTGATGCATAACCAAGGTAACGTGGCGCTGGTTGCCGGAATTGTGGCCGCTACGCCGGGACTTGGAACCCTAATTGCCGCCTCGAAAGTCGGCCACACGATGGACCGAATCGGCCCCAAAGTCGTCCTGCGAACGGGCTTAATGGTGGCCTTTGTACTGTTCATCCCGATGACCTTTACCCACTCTGCCTGGTCACTAGCTTTTTGGCGCTTCCTGCTGGGCCTCGCCAACGCCGCCCTCAATCCGGCGATCCAGACTGTCCTCACCTTGGACGTTCCCGCGGAAGCGTTTGGCCGGATTTTCAGCGTTAACCAGTCTTTCCAAGCGGTCGGCGCGGTGATGGGGTCACTTATCGGTTCAGTGATTTCCGGCCTGTTCAGCTACCCGATGGTCTTTGCGGTTACTGGACTGACCCTGCTGATCAACATGGTGGTTATCCTGCTTGTCTTGCGGCCCCGCCGTCAACGCGGGTAGCCGAGGGTAAGAGCGCTAGCCTTCCTTCCCTAGCACAACAAAGTTTAAAAGCCGAAACGGCCGCCCGAGTTCGATTTACCGAACACCGGGCGGCCGCTTTGTGAATTGCGTAATTCGTTTTTGATCGTAATTTAGGCCCGCTTTAAAAAGTTAAGCAACCATGCTTTCTAACGCACAAGCTAGCAGACCGCCAGCCAGTGGGCCGCACATTGGGACCCAGGCGTAACTCCATTCGGCTGCGGCCTTATTAGGTACCGGCAAAATCGTATAGGCGAAGCGGGGACTCCAATCCCGGGCCGGGTTTAGGGCAAACCCGGTAGTTGAACCGAGCCCCGTTCCAATTACGGTGATGACCAGGCCGACGATGAAGGGCTTAATCCCCACGGTAAAGTTACCGAGATTCAGCAGGATAAAAATAAAGGCAAAGGTGGCAATCACTTCCGACAGGAAATTAAACAGCGGTGCCTTAATCGCGGGACGGGTTGCAAAAATTCCGACGCTATTGCCCGCGTCTGGCTTGGTCACCGCAAATTGGGGATGGTACTGGACTACTACCAATGCCGCCCCGACAAAGGCTCCGAGAAACTGCCCGGCCAAATATGGCAGGACCTGGTGCCAGGGGAAGAGGCCGAAGACCGCGAAGGGAATCGTCACGGCTGGATTCAGGTGCCCCTGGGAACCCAGAAATCCGGCAACGTAAACACCCATCGTCACGGCTAGTCCCCAGCTGGCACAAACAAACCACCAGCCGCTCCCCGTAGCATAATTCCGCTTTAGGTTAACACTGGCGGAGCAGCCGCAACCAATTAAGATCAAAATCATCGTTCCAAAGAACTCACCGCTAAAACCGTTCATTAATATCGCTCGCTTTCTCGTAATCGCTTTCACGAAATAACATTTTACACTTTCTCAAGAGCGACGGCAAGGTGGTGCCAAAAGACGCTCTGCCCAAAAAGTGGTCGCACGACTAAATAATCTTTTGATCGATGATTGCCTTTTCCGGGTAAAAGAAGTTATAGATTGTTAATAATAAGTAAGCCAGCAGCACCCACCGCGGCATTATATAGGCCAAAAAAATCAGCAGCAGGTTGATGACCAATACGATCACCAGTCGCCGGCCCCAACGCAAGGAGTACATCTTGGGGCTGCCATCAACCTCATTAAAGAATTCCTCCCAAGCGTTAGCCGAAATGATCATCTTCATCAGGTTGGCAATGAAGTAGGCAATCCCGTAATCAAACACCGCCAAGCTGCTCGGTCGCAGCATCATCCACTTGGTTAACATTGGGATCACCGACAACGCCGCTAAAAAGATAAAGTCATTAATAATCATCTTCTTTGTCACCCGGTTTAAGACCAGCAAGAGCCGGTTCAGATCATACCAGAAGTTGGCGACCACGAAGAAGCTTACCAGGAAGATAAAAATGGACCCCATAAAATTACGGTACGAAACCCCCGCCTGGCTCGGCAGGGGTACTTCCAGGACCATGACCGTTAAAATGATTGCAATTACCCCATCGTTCAGGTTATCCAGGTGCTCTTTAAATTCATTTGCTTCTTTTTCCTGCAGTTTTCGCAACCGCTGCCGCACTAATTTGCGCTTTTGTTCATTCTCTGTCACTTTTATCACCAGTGGCTATTTTAGCGAATTTAACCGGAAATAAAAAGCACTTTTGGCCGATTATCCTTGCCGCGCACGTTGAAAATCGTCATAATAGACTTGATTCGATTGGAGGTAAAAGAATGAAAAAACTTACTAAGACCTGTTTAAGCATCGTGGCGGGCCTCTCCATTGCCGGGGGCAGCACCGTCGCTATTAACTTTGTATCAACCACCCCGACCGTAACCGCGGCTAGCCGGGAGAAAATCGATATTGCTAACCGTGATATTGCGAGCTACCTCGCTAACTGCCAGCAATACGAATCCAATGACAAGCAGTTTCAGGGATTCACCAGCATTAAGGCGATTAGCTACCAAGGAAAGAACCGGGTCAAAATTACCGTCAATGATGATTTTTACAACCTATCCAAGCCCCGGCGCGACCTTCTGATTGACACCTTGCAAAACGGAATTCTCGGTACGCTGATGGATGACCAGCAGGAACAGCTAGCCGAAAGCGATATTCACAAGGGAATTTACACTAAGGTGTACCTCAATAGCCATCTAATCGGCCAGAGCAGCAAAAATAACAATCGCCAAATTAATTGGCAAAAGTAATCTCAAGCTCCTGAGCGTTGACAACGTCCAGGAGCTTGTTTATACCAGTAATTCCCGACTTAAATCGAGCGAATAAAATTTTAGAATTGCTTCAATAGCGCGGACATCATGCTGAGCCTGGTGAAACTTGAATGGTGGCAGGTTTAGGAGCTGACACATCTTTTTCAAGCCCAGCGCCTTTTGCCCATTCCAGACTTGCTGGGCCACCAGTTTTTCGAGGTCAATTGCCTGCACGGTGTTCCAAAAACGATTTTGTTTAGGAATTGCAAGCCGGTTAGCCGCCCGTTGCAAGGCCTTGAAATCCTGACTATTGTCCCAGCTGACGAGATAGTCGGGAGCCAAGCTGTCGACCAGCTTAATAATCCGCGGCAACTGGTGCTTAACGGTAAATTGCTGGGCTTGGGAAAAGGGAACATCGTAACGGCGCAGAAATTGCAGCTGACGGGTATCCGTCTGTTGGCTATTGAAGAAGTAGTAATTGAACTTTTCAGCCTGGTTATATACCCGCCCCGCTAACTGAAAAATGTGATTCTGGTTGCCAGCCTGAAAGAACTCTAAATCGAGGATTAGCAATTTGGCGGAACCGTTGAGCACCGCCCGCAGCTGATTAAGATTTTCTACTGGTGCCGCCTTTGCCTTGCCGACTGGAGCAACAGCGTGCTTGTTAAAGTTTGGACCGATCGTAATATACTGGGAAATTGGGAAAAGAGACGTAAAGTGAATCGGGGAATATCCCGCTTCTTGAAGTTGTTGTTGTTGTTCAGCCATCCGGTTCCTCCATCAAAAAAACATATGTTCGATTTGATTATACCTGAATTTATTCTTAGCCGCTAGCCTTATTTAAATATCGCCCAGGACTGTTCGTAATTGCGGCAAAATTAGCTATAATAGTCCTAAAAGTTAAAAGGAGCACGAAGGATGGATACTAAAGACTACTTATTTACCTACTTTGCATTCGTTGATAAGGCTGCTCACTCAATTCCAAACTATGATAAGGTGATTTTTAATGACATGAGCAAGAATAACCAAAAGTTCGCGGCAATTGTCAATAAGTACCAAGATACTGACTGGCGCAAAGTCACCGAGAAGATCTTTATGGAACTGCTTCATGAAGGCGTCTTCACGGGAACGGTCGATGACGATGGTGACATCATCATCAGCAACGTTACACCACTGACTTACGAGATTCTCGACCAGGCCAAGCAACCAGCCTTTTGGGACCGCCTCGCTGAGCTCGCCCCGCAGTGGCAGGACGGGTCTCTCACTAAAGTAGTGGTGGATTGCTTGTAAGCTGGGGAAATAAAAAGAGGCGGGATCATCTCTTTGCTGTTTTAAAGGTAAAAATCTAACAGCACAGTAGCTGGCTGGCAGTTCAAGCGCTGAAAAAACGCCCCCAAATCGGCTTACTGCGCGGCGTAGCCATCTTTTCTACAGGCTAGCTGCGCGGCGACGGAGGAGGGACAATGAACTAGACCAGCTAGTTCTGTCCCACTCTTTTTGGTTTAAATCTAAAATAGAACCTAGAAGCTAAGGCTATTTCTCGTAATTACTCTATCAAGGCTACGTTAGAAGCCCACAATTGCTACGTAGACTTTTCATTATCATTCATCTATTCTCATTAGTTACTTGCCACGTCACCTTCAACCATTTCAAGCTCAAATTAGCAAACAGCTCATACCAACTAAGTTTGAAGGTACGAGCTGCTTAACAAAATTTATTCTAATTTTTTATCAATATTTCTTGACAAAGAAACCAAATACTGATTAGGAAAGCAGTAGCATAAATGCACTTAAAGTTATGATCGCCAAAATGGTTGTGTAAAATTGGGTAGCAGCCATTTCAGATTCACCACTCTTATACCTAATAGCAAGACTAGTAGGCATAGTAGCAGTTGGGATAGCTAAAGTAACAACTGCAATTCTAATAACATTTGAAGGAACACCACATACCAGCATAATCCCCCAAATAATAGTAGGAACAGCGATGTTTTTTAAAACGGTGTTAAGAGCAATTTGCTTAGTAAGCTTTAGATCACGAGTGTAAAGAATAATACCAGTAGCAAACATAGCTAAACCACCAGAACTCTTACCTAAAGTAGTAAATGTATTGGCAAGTTGGACAGGCATTTTCAAACCACATAGAGCCAAAATAAAGGCAGTAAGTGCTGAGAAAACTAGTGGTTTCTTAAGCGTTTGTACAATACGTTGGCCAATTCCTATGTGCTCACCGCTAATAGAAGCCATCTGACCAAAAATAATTGGCAGTAAAATAACATTAATTAGCAAAGTAGAAATACCGATATCAATCGAAGCAATGGATTCTGCAAATAGCAATGGCAAAATTGCAGATCCAATAAATGGAACCGATGGGTCAGCAATTGATAAAGCACGTAAAGCAGAGATTCGACTATCCACATGACCAATCTTGCGAATGATGAACCAAGCAACAGCATAAGTACCGACCATACCAACTAAAATCCAACAGGCAAGTGGAATATCCGCGATAATAACTTTTCGTGGAGTTCCAAGAATTCCAGCAAAAATATTCATTGGTAACGCGTACTTCAGTACCAATTTAGTGAGCTTTTGACTATCTCTATCATCAAAATCTCCTATCTTGGCACCTAACATACCTAAACAAATTGTGACAACAATAGGTAATAGGGCAAAAAAAAGAGTAACTATCATTCTTACGGCCTCCTAAGTTATCCTTGCCGCACTTTTTTATCCAAAACCTTGTTCAAAATCCCACCAAAGCGGTAATCATCAATATCATCCTGTGAATCAAAACGAAGCTTAGTCATAAACTCCTTCTTACCGTTACTTTCATCAGTAGCAATTACCCTAATGTCTTGGCCTGGGACTAATTTATCAGGCCAATCAATATCATAGGTTTCTTTACCAGTTAAGCCCAAGGATTCAGCATCTTCCCCATCTTTGAACTCAAGAGGAATAACACCCATCATAACCAAGTTAGACCTATGAATACGTTCAAATGACTTTGCAATAACTGCCTTAATTCCAAGTAGTTTAGTACCCTTAGCAGCCCAGTCACGTGAAGAGCCCATACCATAATCTTTCCCAGCAATAACTAATAATTCTGTACCATCATTCTGATACTTCTGGCTAGCCTCAAAAATGGTGGTTAGCTTGTTATCAGGAAGAACCTTAGTAAATCCACCTTGTCTACCAGCAGCCAGTTGGTTATGAAGACTATAGTTTGCAAACGTGCCTCGAATCATTACATTATGGTTACCACGACGGCTCCCATAAGTGTTAAAGTCGACCGATTGAACGCCCGTACTCTCAAGAAACTGACCGGCTGGGGTACTAGAGAGAATCGCACCTGCTGGGGAAATATGGTCAGTGGTTACAGAGTCCCCGACCTTTACTAACACACGCATATTTTTTAATCTTGGCAAAGTATTGTCCCCTTTGATTTGATTATCAAAATAAGGAGGGTTAGCAATATAAGTAGAGTTATTGTTCCAGTTAAAAGTTTCAGATTCATTTACCTGGAGTTTATTCCAGGCTTCATTGCTGTTGAAGATATTGTTATAAGCTTTTTTATAAATGTCAGTTGAGACATACTTCTTTGTATACTTGTCTATTTCTTTAGTTGATGGCCAAATATCTTTAAGGTAAACATCATTGCCGTCCTTATCTTTTCCGATTGGATCAGTTTGCAAATTTGTGCGAATATTACCTGCCAATGTGTATGCAACCACAAGAATAGGTGAAGCTAGGTAGTTAGACTTAATATTAGGGTGTACCCTACTTTCAAAATTACGGTTACCACTTTCAACAGCTACACTCACTAGGTCTTTACGACGTTCTAAAAGATCTTCAAGAGCTGGATCTAACTTTCCAGAGTTACCGATACAAGTAGTGCAACCAAATGCAACAATATTAAATCCTAGGTCATCAAGATATTTCAACAAGCCAGCTGACTTAAGATAATCACGTACCGCTGGAGAACCGGGGGCAAATGAGTGTTTGATGCGAGGAGAAATCTTCATTCCCTTCTCAACTGCCTTCTTTGCTAACAAAGCTGCACCAATGAGAACAGTCGGATTAGATGTGTTAGTACAACTAGTAATTGCGGTCAGTAAAATATCTCCAGCCTTGATGTTTACTTTTTCGCCCGTACTCAACTTAACCTCTTCATGATTGTCAATTGCTTCCGCTGGTAGTCCAAAACCGTGGTTGCCATTGGGAGCAGTGATTGATTTTTTGAATTCTGCAGGAACACTATCAAGCTTAATAATATCTTGAGGACGTTTAGGGCCAGCAACACTAGTCGTAATCTTTGATAAATCAACGTTAATGACTGTTGAATAGTTCACTTTAGTCTGATTCTCTGGATCATAGTACATACCATTATTCTTCAAATAATTACTAATCAACTTAATTTGGCCTTCACTACGACCAGTTAAGCGTAGATACTCATCAGATTGCGCATCAAATGGGAAGAACCCACAAGTAGCTCCATATTCCGGTGACATATTAGCAATAGTTGCACGGTCAGCTACAGACAGATTTTGGTATCCATCGCCAAAATATTCAACGAACTTACCAACAACATTAGTTTCACGTAAAAGGTGAGTAATTGTTAATGCAAGGTCTGTAGCAACAACACCTGAAGGCAATTCACCAGTCAAATGAACACCAACAACTTGCGGAATTAAGAAGCTTGATGCAGTTCCTAACATAGCAGCTTCGGCTTCAATGCCACCAACACCCCAGCCTAATACTCCTAATCCATTAATCATGGTCGTATGTGAATCTGTCCCGAGTACGCTATCTGGATAAAGCATATTATCTTTTTGCTGTACTACTGGTGACAAGTATTCAAGGTTAACTTGATGGATAATACCTGTGTCTGGTGCAACCACTTTAAGATTATTGAACGATTTTTGTGCCCATTTGATCATCTCATAGCGCTCATGGTTACGTTCAAATTCCTTCTTTTGATTATATGCAAAGGCAGCTGCATTACCCGCATGATCAATCTGAACCGAATGATCAACAACCATATCAACAGGGATTTCTGGATTAATTTTCTCAGGATCTAACCCCATCTTCTTTGCTGCAGATCGTAATGACGCTAAATCTACAATAGCAGGTACCCCTGTTAAATCTTGTAAAATAATTCGTGAAGGATAAAAGTCAACTGTCTTATCTGAATTTTGATTCCAATTAAGAATATCTATAATGTTTTGATCCAAATCTTTTGGTTGGCTATTCCTAGCAACATTCTCGAGTAATACACGGATTGTATATGGTAATGTAGCTAAATCAACATCATATTTTGAAGCGATCTTTTTTAAATCGTAGAATTTATGCCCACTATTCAAGGTAGAAATATAAGGATTCTTAACCATTTTTTCTCCTCCTAACCAAAGGGACTAAACACCGAAATCAAATTTTCACTTCCTTGTTTTTAGTTTCACAAAAAATATATAACTTTATTTTAAAAATGTCAAATTTTTGCTATTTTTTTGTAATTTTTAAAGTAATTTTCAATATTACAAAATATTAACCGTTTACAGTTACTTGTTTTATGTCAAAAAGTAAAACATCATCAGCTTTAGCCTTGTGAATTTATTAATTTTAAAATCCATAAAAAACTTCCGCACTGACGATTTTTCAGCACAGAAGAGTTCTTCACGTTTACCTACTGTATTTTTCAATCCCAAAAGAACGCATATTTAATGAAAAGATGTGAGTAACATGGAATGTGGTGTAAAAATCGTGGTAAAAAGTTGTATTACACGCCTAAGGATGGGAGATAACGGCAAATTATACACTAGCAAAGAGACAAATTCCCTTAGAACTGCCCCGCCAGTTGGCGCACTGGTGCTGATTAGTCTCCATACTAAAAAAGTAGCATTTACCACAGCGAAGCGAAAATCAACTTTGCTATAATAAACACTACTCTAAATCTAATTTCGTATACACAAAAGAAAACGGGAAACTGCACAGCTTTTGGTCGCATTGCTAATTTCAGCATCCTGAGCCATCCCCAAAACACCTTTGACCCTTTCCCTGAATTTTTTTATTAAGGGAAAATTCAGGGAAGATCAATAACAAATTGGTCTACTTAGTGGTGATTGTCCATGCACAACCGTTGCTATATCAACCTTTACTTCCCCTCGACCTCTTCATCGGTCTTGAGAACAGCCATGAAGGCTTCTTGAGGGATATCAACCTTCCCCACTGCCTTCATCCGTTTCTTTCCCCGTTTCTGCTTCTCCAGCAGCTTTGCCCGCCGGTCAGGATCACCGGTGTGAATCCGGGCCGTAACGTCCTTCCGGTAGGCCTTGATGTTGGTCCGGGCGATAATCTTAGAACCAATTGCTGCTTGAATCGGGATTTCAAAGTTTTGCCGGGGAATAATCTTCTTCAGTTTAGAAGTAATCTCCCGACCCCGCTCTGCCGCAAAGTCCTTGTGGGCAATGAAGCTCAGCGCGTCGACCTTATCACCATTCAGCAAGATATCAATCTTCACCAAACTGCTTGGCCGGTAATCGTCAATCTCATAATCAAGCGAAGCGTACCCCCGCGTCGAACTCTTCAGCTTATCGAAGAAGTCAAAGATGATTTCGGATAATGGGATGTGATAGATCACGTTAACCCGGGTGTCACTCAGATACTCCATCGTTTCAAAGATTCCCCGTTTACGTTGGCACAACTCCATCACTGGCCCGACATAGTCATTCGGCACCATGATCGATGCCTTGACAAAGGGTTCCTTAATATCCTTGATTGACGACGCGTCCGGCATCTCGGCCGGGTTTTCGACCTCGACCGTTGACCCGTCCGCCAGGTCGACGTGGTAAGTTACCGATGGCGCCGTGGTAATCAGGTCCAGGTTAAACTCCCGTTCCAACCGTTCCTGGACCACGTCCATGTGGAGCAGGCCCAGGAAGCCACAGCGGAAGCCAAAACCGAGGGCCTGGGAGCTTTCCGGTTCAAAGGTCAGCGCCGCGTCATTCAATTGCAGCTTTTCAAGGGCCTCCCGGAGGTCGTTAAATTTGGCGTTATCGGTTGGGTACAGCCCAGCGTAGACCATCGGCGTCATCTGCCGGTAACCCTCCAGCGGTTTATCAGTCGGGTTATTAGCATCCGTGACAGTATCACCGACCCGGGTATCCTTGATGTCCTTGATGGCTGCGGTGATGTAGCCAACATCCCCTGCCATCAGGACGTCCCGGGCCAGGGGCTTCGGTGAGTTGATCCCGACCTCGGCAACCTCGTATTCGGTTCCGCTGTTCATCAGGCGAATCTTATCACCCTTCTTAACCGTTCCTTCAAAAACCCGCACGCTCAGTACGACCCCCCGGTAGTCATCGTACTTGGAGTCAAAAATCAGGGCCTTTAGCGGTGCCGTTAGATCACCAGTTGGTGCTGGAACATCCTGGACGATTTTTTCCAACACCTGGTCAACATTTAACCCGGTTTTTGCACTGACGTCAACCGCTTCATCGGTGTCGAGGCCGATTTCATCCTCAATCTGCTTCTTCGTTCCCGCAGCGTCCGCGGACGGCAGGTCAATCTTATTGATGACCGGCAGGATTTCCAAGTCGTTGTCAATTGCTAAGTACACATTTGCCAAGGTCTGGGCTTCGACCCCCTGGGTCGCGTCCACCACCAGTACAGCCCCCTCGCAGGCTGCCAGGGACCGGGAAACCTCGTAGGAGAAGTCGACGTGCCCGGGGGTGTCAATTAGGTGGAAGATGTAGTCTTGCCCATCCTTGGCATGGTAGGTCAAGGCAACCGCGTTCAGTTTAATGGTAATACCCCGCTCCCGTTCCAGCGGCATATCATCGAGGACCTGGTCCTTCATCTCCCGCTTGCTGATGGAATCAGTCATTTCCAGGATCCGATCCGCCAGTGTCGACTTCCCGTGGTCGATATGGGCAACAATTGAGAAGTTGCGGATGCGTTTTTGGCGCTCCTTCATCTCATCTAAGCTCATCGTCATGTTCACTCACTACTTTCTACGAAAATACTAAAACTAGTATAACAAAAACCGTTCACCGTTGGCAAAAAATGGGACAGCCACCATCAAGGTCGCTATCCCATTTTACGATTACCGGTCTTCAAAGGCATCCTTGAGCTTATCAAGGACGGATTTCTTGACGCCCTTAACGTCTTCACCACTAGCCGCCGCGAACGCCATCATTGCCTCCCGCTGCCGCTTGTTAAGGTTCTTCGGCGTCTTCACGTGAACCGTAACGTGTTCATCACCAGTTCCCTTGCCGTTCAGGAAGGGAACCCCCTTCCCGCGCAGGCGGAAATTGGTTTCCGACTGGGTCCCAGCTGGGACCTTAAGGCTGACGTCGCCATGAACGGTTTTGACCTGGACCTCATCACCAAGGGCCGCTTGGGCAAACGAAATGTCTTGGTCAACGTAAATATTCGTCCCGTCACGCCGGAATTCCCGACTCGGCGTTACCCGGAAGATGATGTACAGGTCCCCTGCAGGGCCGCCGTTTTCACCGGCATCGCCCTGGCCCTGCAGCCGCATCTGCTGACCATCATCCACACCGGCCGGAACCTTAACTTCCAGTTCGTGCTTTTCGTGAACGTGACCAGAGCCGTGGCAGGTCTCACAGCGGTCTTCCGGCTTGATTACCTTCCCCGTCCCATGACAGTCTGGACAAGCGGTCTGCGTCTGCATATTACCCAGTGGCGTCTGCCGCACGGTCACGACGACTCCGCTACCACCGCAACGCTGACAGGTGCTAGCCGACTTCCCCGGCTTGGCCCCAGTCCCGTGGCAGGTCTTGCATTGGGCATCGCGGTCGTACTTAATAGTTGTGGTCTTGCCGAAAATTGCGTCCATGAACTTTAGGGTCATTGCATACTGCAAATCCCGACCCGGCCGCGGCGCCGTCGGGTCTTGCCGGGCCCGGCCGCCACCACCAAAGAATTGGCTAAAGATATCCTCAAAGCCGCCGGCACCACCAAAGCCTTGACCGCCAAAACCACCGGCACCATTAAAGCCGCCAAAGCCTTGGCCCGCCTGCTGGCCGGTTGTCCCAAATTGGTCATACTGGGCCCGCTTTTGGGAGTCGCTCAACACTTCATAGGCCTCGTTAATGTCTTTAAACTTCTCTTCTGCGCCCGGTTCATGGTTAACGTCCGGGTGATACTTAGCAGCCAAGCGCCGGTAAGCATGTTTGATATCTGCTTCAGAAGCGTCCTTCGACACCCCTAAAACATCATAATAATTCTTTTCTGCCATTGATTATCCCTCATCACTTAATTGCTTGTTTAGTTATACCACAAGTATGAACAGAAAGTAAAAGCCAAAGTCCTGTCTGATTGGCCTTTGGCTTTTACATAGCAATTAATTACTTCTTGTCATCCGGGGTAACATCCTTGAAGTCACCATCAACGGTGTTGTCATCGCCCTTGTTACCACCATCATTATTGTTGCCAGCGTTGCCGCCATTTGGCTGTGGGCCGCCCTGAGCATTGCCCTGTGCTCCTTGAGCCTGTTGGTACAGCTTAACACTCAGGTCTTGGATGACCTTGTTCAAAGCATCCTTCTTGGCCTTCATCTCGTCCAGGTTGCCGCTCTCCTTAGCCTTCTTCAGGTCGTCACGGGCACTTTCAGCCTTCTTGATGTCGTCCTCTGGAACCTTGCCCTTGACTTCCTTCAAGGTCTTGTCGACTTGGAAGAGTTCTTGGTCGACTTCGTTCTTCAGGTCAACCTCTTCCTTCTTCTTCTTGTCGGCCTCGGCGTGTTCCTCAGCGTCCTTCTTCATCCGCTCGATTTCTTCATCGCTCAGACCAGAGTTGGACTTAATCGTGATGTTTTGCTTCTTGTGAGTACCCTGATCTTCGGCAGAAACGTTGACGATCCCGTTCTTGTCAATATCAAAGGTAACCTTGATTTGCGGAACACCACGAGGAGCAGCCGGAATGTCTGTCAGCTGGAAGTTCCCTAAGGTCTTGTTGTCGGCAGCCATTGGCCGTTCACCCTGAAGAACGTGAATGTCAACGGCAGATTGGTTATCAGCGGCCGTCGAGAAGATCTGACTCTTAGAAGTTGGGATAGTCGTGTTGCGGTCAATCAGCTTGGTGAAGACCCCACCCATGGTTTCAATCCCAAGGGACAGTGGCGTAACATCCAGCAGCACAACGTCCTTCACGTCACCGGTCAGCACCCCACCCTGGATAGCGGCACCAAGGGCAACGGCTTCATCAGGGTTGATGGAGTGGTTCGGTTCCTTTCCAGTCAATTCCTTAACCATTTCTTGAACGGCCGGGATCCGGGTCGAACCACCGTTAAGGATAACTTCGTCGATATCATCAAATGACAGGTCCGCATCCTTCAAAGCGTTCAGAACTGGTTGCTTCGTCCGTTCAACCAGATCATTAGTCAGTTGGTTGAACTGTGCCCGGGTCAAGCTCTTTTCCAGGTGCAGCGGGCCATTTTCACCAGAGGAGATGAATGGCAGGCTGATTTGGGCTTCTTGAACACCGGACAAGTCCTTCTTGGCCTTTTCAGCAGCGTCCTTCAACCGTTGCAGGGCCATCTTGTCTTGGGACAGGTCGACACCGTGTTCCTGCTTGAAGCCATCAATTAACCAATCCATGATCTTTTGGTCAAAGTCATCCCCACCGAGGTGCGTATCACCATTGGTTGAGAGCACTTGGAAGACCCCGTCCCCTAATTCCAGGATGGAAACATCGAAAGTCCCACCACCAAGGTCATAAACCAGGATCTTTTCGTCCTTATCCTTCTTGTCCAGGCCGTAAGCCAAAGAAGAGGCAGTTGGTTCGTTGATAATCCGCTTAACGTCCAAGCCAGCAATCTTACCAGCGTCCTTCGTTGCCTGCCGCTGGGCATCGTTGAAGTAGGCTGGCACGGTAATCACGGCCTTGTCAACCGTGTCGCCAATGTAGTCTTCAGCGTACTTCTTGAGGTATTGCAAAATCATTGCGGAAATTTCTTGCGGCGTGTACTTCTTACCGTCAATTTCAACCGTGTAGCCGGCTTCCCCCATGTGACTCTTAATGGAAGAAATCGTGTTCGGGTTCGTAATCGCTTGCCGCTTGGCAACTTCACCAACCTGCGTTTCGCCATTCTTGAACGAAACAACGGATGGCGTTGTCCGGCTTCCTTCCGGGTTAGTAATAATCTTCGGTTCGTTACCTTCCATAACGGCAACGGCGGAGTTAGTAGTACCTAAATCAATACCAATAATCTTGTTACTTGCCATTGTTTATTCCCTCTCTTAATTAGTTTATTGTGCAACAACAACCATTGCTGGGCGTAAGACCCGATCCTTGAGCTGGTAGCCAGCCTGGAGAACCTTAACCACCGTCTCTGGCTTTTGATCATCTTCAACCGGGACGGTTTGCACTGCCTGGTGCAGAGTCGGATCAAAGGGCTGCCCTGCCGCCGTAATCTCGGTAATCCCGTGGTCGGTCAGCGCCTTAATCAGGTGGTCATGAACCATCTGAATCCCCTTCTTGAGCTGCTGGCCATTTTCGTCATTAACTTCAATGTCCAAGGCCCGTTTCAGGTTATCTAAGACCGGCAGCACACTCTTGGCGAGGTCTTGACCATCGTACTTTAACATCTGCGCGCGTTCCTTCTTAAAGCGGTTGGTCATGTTTTGAATTTCCGCTTCCGCCCGCAGGTACTTATCATCTTTATCTGCTAACTGGGCTTTTAAGTCATCAATTTCTTTTTGCAGCTTTTCACAACGGTGCTGGCACTGCTCATGGTGTTTCGCCTGGTCAGACTTAGAATCTTTTTCCGGCTTCGGCTGAGCATCTGCCGCCTGCTGGTCCTTCTTTTTTTCTTCTGCCAAATGACTCGCCTCCTATGAATCGTAATAATGGCGGTAAAAGTCAAGCAACCGCTTTGCTAGTTCCTGCCGAAAGGCATTCACAATCCCAATTGTCCGTGAGTACGGCATTCGGGTCGGACCTAGTACGGCAATGATTCCCTTGCCATACTGGTCGACATTGTACTTGGCCGTGATCAGGCTGTAATCATTCAGCACCTGATCCTTGGAAATCTCTGAGCCGATCTTGACGTTAATATCCTTATTATCCGTCGAATCAGCCTCAAGGAGCTGGGATAGTTCATCATTGTGATCTAGCAAACCGTACAGTGCCTGAAGTGCTTGCGGATCTTGGTTGTTGGAAAAGCCTAAAATGTTTAAGCGGCCGCCCACAAAGAACCGCTCACGGGCCGCTTGTGAAACGACGTTATCAAACAAGTCTAAGAATCCGTTAGTGCTGTGCATATAGTGCATCACCCGCACTGGGATGTCGTCACTCAGCCGCTTAACCACCTCGGCTAGCGGTAAGCCGACCAGTTGATCATTGATCATCCGGACAACCGCCTGCAAAGCCTCCGTATCAAAGTCATGGGGCAAGGTAAAGGACTGACTCTCAACTTCACCGCTGTCGGTCACCAGGATGGCAATCACCTTGCGATTTCCTAGGGGAACCACCCGGAACCCGCTCAGCCGGACATCCGCCTGTTCCGGTTTAAGGGTAAAGGCGGTGTACGAGGTTAAGTCGGATAAAATATCAGCTGAGTGCGAAACAATCTCATCAATCTTTTGAAAACTGGTCCCCAATGAATTTTGGATTACGACTAAATCGTTATCCGTAACTGCTCCCGGATCCAACAGATGGTCAACGTAATAACGGTAACCCGTTTTTGATGGAACACGGCCAGAAGACGAGTGCTCCTTGGCAATTAAGCCTTGGTCCTCTAGAACGGCCATTTCATTGCGGATTGTCGCCGAGCTGACCTTAAACGGTAACTGTTCAGCCAGGTGTTTCGAACCAACCGGTTGACCCGTCGAGGTGTATTGACGTACAATCGCTTGCAGGACCTTTTTCTGTCGTTGTGTTAGCATTTTAATCACATCCCCTTTTAGCACTCGTTAGGGCTAAGTGCTAAACACAGTTTATAATATACCAACCCCAGGGCTAAAAGTCAAGGAATGTCAAACTATAATAAGGAAGTTTTATCGTGAAACAGGAAGAACGCTACATTCAACCGCAAAGTACCCAGGAGGCGCTGCTTCTTATCCAGAAGCTCTTTAATAGCTACCGCAACGCCCCGCTTACGCAGGAACTGCTCGATTACCACAACAACCTCATCTTTCGCCTCGGCAGCGACATTCACGAGGCAGCGGTTAAAGAAGGCCAGCAGGGCCAGTTAGATGACCTTGCCAACCTAAGTGCAGCCATGCGGCGGTGGACCGCGATTCGTTTATCTGGCCGACCATTCCCCTTCAAACTCCGCCATTTCAAACTGGTCAGCGAACAGACCCCTAAGTTCAAACGGCGGGTGCATAAAATCCACCAAAACGGCGGCCATCGCGCCAGCCGCCATTAAAAATTCCCGTGGTTCTCCAAGAAGAACTCACGGGAATTTTTTACTGTAAAGGCCAGTTCGTCTGCTGAGCACGGGCCAAGATTTGGCGGGCGTTCGCCTCGTCATGCTTCATCTGGGCAACGAGCTCATCGGCCCCGGCAAATTTCTCTTCGCCGCGGAGGTACTGATACCACCGGACCTTGACTTCTTCGCCATAAATCATTTGCTGAAAGTCAAAGAGGTAAATTTCCACAGTCAGCTTGGCCGCCTTCCCAAAGGTGATGTTATGACCGACACTTGCCATTCCGCCGTACCAGTGACCACCGACTTGGACCGTGACCGCATAAACACCAATTCCGGGTAGCAGTTCGTTTTCTGGCGCTTCAATATTCGCGGTGGGAAAGCCGAGGGTTCGACCCCGGGCCAGGCCATGAACAACGAGCCCGCTGGTCTGGTAGCGGTAACCCAGAGCGTCATTTGCGGCACCCACTTGCCCCGTCGCAATTAGCTGACGAATTTGACGCGAACCGACTTTAACGTCTGGTTGGTCAGCCAACGTAAATTTCGGGACCGTGACCACTTCAAACTGCCCGCCAGCATACTTTGGCAGCCGTTCCATTGTCGCAACATCTCTCGTGCCATAAGTATGGTCAAAGCCAGCCACTACCACCTGGCTATGGAAGGCCCGCAAATAATCCGCAACAAAGTCAGCAGGCGCCAGGCTGGCATAGGCCGAGGTGAAACTAACCAGGTATACCAGGTCAACCCCCAGTTCTTCCAGTAATTCTAACTTCCGTTTAGTAGTTGACAGGTAGTCAAAGCCGTCCGGATATTGATGGTAAACAATTCCGGGAGCATGGTCGTAGGTGAGGACCGCCAGGGGCAGACCCCGTTGCTTAGCAATTCGCTTTGCGGTGCCAATGACCGCTTGATGGCCCCGATGAACCCCATCAAAGAAACCCATCGCAAGGACGACCGGGCCGGCAGGAACCAGTTTTTTATCTAAGGGGTGGTGAATTTTAATTACTCGCAAACTGCTCCCTCCTAGTTCACAGAAAACATCTTGGTTGGCTGATAGTGATTATCGGCCTGGTGGTAAAGGGCCTTAACCTGCCCATCGTACTTCAAAACCACTTCCGCAGCCGCCGGCGAAAGTTCAGCAGCCGTTAGCCAGCCGCCATTTTGGACCGCCCGCCACTGCTGATCCGTCAGTTCAACGGCCGGGTAGTCCTTCAAAGCATAGTCCAGCGGGTACAGGTAGCGTTTAATCGTTTGGTTAGCTACTGCCGTTTGAATATCCGCCAGGCTCAAAGTCTGGTCAAGCGTAAAGCCGCCGCTCGCTAACCGCGTCAGCCATTTCATGGCCCCGGGATAGCCAAGCTGCCGCGCCAGGTCCACAACCAGTGTCCGGATATAGGTCCCCTTCGAGCAGGCAACTTTGAAGAAGACGTGCTGCTCCTGATGTTCCTGGTCGTAGTGGCTCCGCACCAGCGTAAACTCGGTAATTGTGACTTGCCGGGCCGGACGTTCCACCGTTTCCCCCGCGCGGGCATACTCGTAGAGCCGCTTGCCATTAACTTTAACCGCGGAGTACATGGGGGGAACCTGAGTGATCTTACCGGTGAGCTTTGCCATCGCGGCCCGGACCTGTTCATCGCTAAGCGGGGCCGGTACCGGTGTCTGCGCTACTACCCGGCCATCAAAATCTTCCGTTTCCGTGGCCCGGCCGATGACCAATTCACCCTGGTAGATCTTGCCGCTTTGCATCAGGTATTCCACCGCCTTGGTAGCATTGCCCACACAAATGGGCAAAACCCCATCAACCGCTGGATCGAGGGTTCCCGAATGACCAATTTTGCGGGTTTTAAGAATCCGCCGTAAGCGGCTGACACAGTCAAAGCTGGTCATCCCTCGCTCTTTGTATAAAGGAATAATTCCGTCCATTTTCTGCGTTCCTCCGTATGTATTAAACAAGGGAGCGGGGCTGAACTCGTTCATCCCGCTCCCTCGTTGTTGCTCTCGGGTTACTTATCCTGCTTGTGAAGCTGGTTAATCAACTGATCAATCCGGCTGCCATAAGCAACTGACTTATCCCGTTCAAACTTAATTTCTGGTGTCTTGAAGATGTTCAACCGGGCCCCGAGCTCGCTCCGAATCAAGCCGGTCGCCTTATCTAATCCGGCCTGGACCTTTTCCAGGTCTGACGCCTTATCAGACAGGATACTGTAATAAATGGTTGCCTGCTGGAGGTCACCAGTAACGTCAACTCCGGTAATCGTAACTCCCTGCACCCGCGGGTCCCGGACCCGCTTTAAAAGGATATCGTCGACTTCTCGCTGAATCTGCTGGGCCAGCCGATCAACCCGGTATTGTTTGTTAGGCATTTTTCCATCCTCCTTACTTAACCGGAACTTCCTTCATTTGGTAAGCTTCGATCACGTCATTTTCTTTAATGTCGTTGTAGTTTTCAATCGTCAAACCACATTCAAAGCCAGACTTGACCTCTTTGACGTCATCTTTGAACCGCTTCAAGCTGCCCAGTTCACCTTCGTAAACGACCACGCCGTCACGGACCAGCCGCACTTTGGCGTCCCGGGTAATCTTACCAGAGGTCACCATCCCCCCGGCAATTGTCCCGACCTTGGAGGCCTTGTAGATCTGCCGCACTTCAACTTCACCAATCGTTTCTTCCTCGTAGACTGGTTCCAGCATCCCCTTCATGGCGTCTTCAACTTCTTCAATTGCATTGTAGATCACCCGGTGGAGACGAATATCGATGTTGCTGGAATCCGCTAGGGACTTGGCAACTGGTGTTGGCCGGACGTTGAAACCGATGATGACCGCGTTTGAGGCTTCCGCCAAGGTAACGTCACTCTGGCTAATCGCCCCGACGGCCTGGTGGATAATGTCAACCCGGACCCCGTCAACCTTAATCTTCTGCAGACTTTGGCTCAGCGCTTCAACCGATCCCTGAACATCAGCCTTGATGATAATCGGCAGGGTCTTCATTTCACCCTTCTTCATCGTAGCAAAGAGGTTGTCCAGCGTCACGTGCGACGTCCGTTGCCGTTCCTTATCCTGGGCCCGCTTAGCACGTTCTTCCCCAGCGACCCGGGCCGTCTTTTCATCGTCAAAGACCACAAACCGGTCCCCGGCCTCTGGAACTTCGTTCAGCCCGGTTATTTCAACTGGAGTTGCTGGGGTGGCTGCCTTAATCCGACGACCATTTTCGTTAGTCATCGTCCGCACCCGGCCAAAGGTGTTGCCGACCACGATCGGGTCCCCGACGTGGAGCGTCCCCTGTTGAACCAGCACGGTCGCCACGGAACCGCGACCCTGATCCAGCCGCGCTTCTACAACAGAACCCGCCGCATTTTGGTCCGGGTTGGCGGTCAGTTCCATCATTTCAGACTGGAGTAAAATCATGTCCAGCAGTTCGTGCAGGTTCTTGCCAAACTTAGCAGAAATCTTGACAAAGATGGTGTCGCCACCCCAGTCTTCCGGAATCAGGTTGTACTTGGCCAGTTCTTCCGTTACCCGGTCCGGGTTGGCCCCCGGCTTGTCGATCTTGTTAACCGCAACAATGATTGGCGTCTTGGCAGCCTGGGCGTGGTGGATAGCTTCGACCGTCTGCGGCATTACCCCATCATCGGCAGCCACCACCAGAACGGTAATGTCGGTGATGTTGGCACCTCGGGCCCGCATTTCCGTAAAGGCGGCGTGGCCTGGGGTATCCAGGAAGGTAATCAGGTTGTCGTTATAGTGCACTTGGTAGGCACCAATTTCCTGGGTAATCCCCCCTGCTTCATGTTCCGTAACGTGGGAGTGACGCAGCTTATCCAGCAGGGTGGTCTTCCCGTGGTCTACGTGACCCATAACAGTGACTACTGGGGGCCGCTTAACCAGGTGGGCGGTGTTGTGCTGTTCTTCCTCAAACATCTTGTCGATATCTGAAACGTCCACTTCGACCTTCTCCTTGGCCTCAATCCCGTAATCAGTTGCCAGCAGCTCGATCGTGTCCTTATCCAGCGACTGGTTCTGGTTGATCATGACCCCAAGCATGAAGAGCTTCTTGATGATTTCTGCGGATGGCCGGTGAAGCAGTTTAGCCAGGTCTTGGGCATTCATTCCTTCGGTATATTCCAGTACGTCCGGCAACGGCTTGTCCTTGCGCTGGGTCGGCTGCTTATGTGCAACCTCCCGCAAGCGGCTATTCTTGTTATGCTTGTTGCGCTTCTTATTTTTCTTATTAAACCGTTTGACCCGGCGGTCATTATTATTCAGGCTGCCGCCAAACCGGCCGCCATTATTTTGACTGCGGTGGTTTTCACCATGCTTCTTTTCATTGCGGCGGTTTTGGTGCTCCTCCCGTGGTCGTTCCTCTTCCTGCCGGTGCTTGGGCTGCGACTGCTGGTTGCCCTTCGCCCCCTGGCGGGAATTATCATGTTCCCGCTTCTTATGGCTCTCCTTTTTTGCGATTGCCTGCTTGGCTGGCCGTTGCTTAGGGGTTGCTTTTGCAGCTGGCTTCTGACCACCATTTTTTACTACCTCACGCAGCTTTTGGGCCTGAGCCGGCGTTACAGATGACATGTGGCTTTTAATGTTCATCCCCTGCTGGTTTGCTACCTTGACGAGACCCTTACTTGGCATTTTGAGCTCTTTAGCTAGTTCATAAATCCGTTCCTTGGCCATACGCTCACTCTCCTTATTCCATTCTCAGTAATTCCTCAAACTTTCTTGCAAAACCTGGTTGGACAACACCAATAACGGTCCGTGATTGGCCCGTTGCCTGACTGAGCTGGTCTTTAGTAAAGCGCCGGGAACAGGGAACGTGGTAAGTTCGGCACTTATCGGTGAACTTTTTCCCCGTCGCTGAACCCGCGTCTTTTGCTAAAAACACAAACTTTGCCTGATTAGTTTGAATATTTTTTAATACAATTGCTTCTCCGCTTACCAGCTGGCGCGCACGCCGCGCCAAACCGAGCAAGCTGAGAACTTGCTGATCGTTACTTCTTGCCATCGTTGCCAAACAACTCTTGACGAGCCTGCAAGTGGTCGGTGTACCTGATCAGCTCATCGTAGAACTCGTCATCTAGTTTAACACGGAAGGCCTTTTCAAAGGTTTTTTCCGCCTTCGCCCGCTTGGCGATCGCCACATCTACGGCAATGTAGGCGCCGCGGCCCGCTTTCTTGCCGGTCGGGTCGAGGGAGACTTGGCCTTCCTTATTTTTGACCACCCGAATCAGCTGGCGCTTGGGCATCATTTCCCCGGTGACGATATCTTTGCGCATTGGTATTTTTCTCTTTTTCATTTTTTCACCCCATTGCTCAATTAGTCTTCATCTGCCGACTGATCATTTTCATCAACCGATGGCTGGTCGTCAGCAACTGGTTGGTCCTCGTCAAGTGCCTCCTGGGCCTGAATCTCTTCCATTTCTGAAGCGGACTTGATATCGATCTTGTACTTGGTCAGCCGTGCTGCGAGCCGGGCATTTTGCCCCCGCTTCCCGATTGCCAGGGACAGCTGGTCGTCAGGAACGACCACCGTGCAGGAGCGTTCTTGCTCTTCTTCGCCATCCTCACGTTCGATCGTTACCGGATCATTAAAGATCACATCCAACACTTCAGCCGGATTAAGGGCGTTAGCAATAAACTTAGCCGGATCCTTCACGTATTCTACGATATCCATGTTTTCGCCGTCCAGTTCGTTCACGATCGCCTGGACCCGGGATCCCCGGGGACCAACACAGGTGCCGACCGGGTCAACGTTATCATCGTTAGAGTAAACCGCTACCTTAGCCCGGTCACCGGCTTCCCGCGCGATGTTTTCAATCAGCACGGTGCCATCTTTGATTTCAGGAACTTCCCGTTCAAAGAGACGCTTGAGCAGTTCCGGAGCTGTCCGACTAACGTAGATCTGGGGTCCCCGCCGGTCATCATTGACTTTAGAAACGTATACCTGAATCCGGTCATGAACGCGGTAGTGCTCGTTCGGCATCTTATCACGGAAGCCCATCGCCCCTTCGACCCCGTCGCCGAGGTCAACATAGGTAAAGCGCTTGTCTTCACGGGACACCTCACCGGTAATGATTTCATTTTCGTAAGTCTTGTACTTATCGTAGACGATTCTCCGCTCTTCTTCACGCAACCGCTGCATCACGACCTGCTTAGCAGTTTGTGCAGCAATCCGTCCAAAATTACGCGGCGTCACTTCTTCCCGGATCTGGTCATCAACGTCATACCCCTGACCGTGAGGGAGCTTGCGCGCTTCGGCAAGGCTCATGTACTGGTTGCTGTCAGCGGCAACCTTTTCCTCATCATCGGTAATCGTCTTGACGGCGTAGACCTTGATGTTCCCAGTCGTCGCGTTGAACTCGACCTCGACGTTCTTGTCGCCGTAATTTTGCTTATAAGCCGATTCCAAGGCTTGTTCCAACGCCTCAATGACAATTTCCTTTTTAATACCCTTTTCCTTTTCTAAGTAGTCTAGGGCGCCAATCATTTCACTATTGACTTTTGACTTGCTCACTTTGGACACTCCTTTTGATTAAAACTTGATTGCTAAGCGCGCCTGGGCAACCTTGCTCCGGTCAATTACTACTTGCCGGTGACGCGTCTTGTCCATAAAATTCAGGGTCATTTCCTTGGCCGATAATTCCACCAGGGTTCCTTCGTAGACCTTCTTGCCAGCAAGCTGCTGGTACAGGGAAACGTGGATATAGTGGTTGACCGCCCGCTGGTAGTCATCCTCGTTTTTTAACGGCCGTTCAGCGCCAGGCGACGAAACTTCCAGGAAGTAGGCCTGGGGAATTGGGTCGGGTTCAACATTGTCCAACGCTTCGCTCAGCTGGTCGCTAACGGCCGCACAATCATTCAGCGTGATCCCGCCGTCCTTATCGATGTATACCCGGAGGTACCAGCTTTTTCCCTCCTTGACGAATTCAATGTCGTATAAGTAAAAGTGGTGCTCATCAAGA
Source organism: Limosilactobacillus antri DSM 16041 (assembly GCF_000160835.1). Taxonomy (GTDB): domain Bacteria; phylum Bacillota; class Bacilli; order Lactobacillales; family Lactobacillaceae; genus Limosilactobacillus; species Limosilactobacillus antri. The sequence goes on along the minus strand of NZ_GG700732.1, from coordinate 128,026 downwards.
ATCGGCGTTACCAAATCCGTAACGACTTCAGTAACTGTGCTCATCCTTTTCACCTCCATATTATTTGCAATAAAAAGAGCGAGCATTACTGCTCACTCCAACGAGTTATTTACCATAGTTATTGTAGCACGCCAGGCCGAAAAACACAAGCTAGTTTTCCTTCCCCTGCTCCCGCTTGAGGGCCGCTAGAAATTGTGTATGCCGTCTTTCGGCTTCCTCATCTCTCTGAATGAAGAAGTAGGCGGCCGCAGCCAGAACGGCAACCACCGTGCCCAGCAACAGGGTCTTAGCGGTAAAGTTGGTTACCATATAGCAGGATACCAGGAGCGCAAAGGCGGGAATCAGGTACCGGCCTGGCAGCTTAAAGCCGTGGGTCGGATATTCATTACTGTGGGTGAATTTAACCACCGCCAAAATCGATGGGACGTACTGGATAAACGAAGCCAGCACCGTGCATGACACCAAAAAGAGGTAGCTTTGGGTCGAGAAAGCAATCGACAGTACGGCCGTCAATAAGATTCCCACCCAGGGCGCATCGTGCTTATTCTTTTTGCCCAGGGACTTGGGCAGCATTCCGTGCTCATTGGCCAGCGAGGCCACCAGTGAGGGCGTGTTAAAGGAAGCACTGAAAGCAACCCCAAAGATGCTGACCAGCATTCCGACAATAATGAGCGAGTAGCCCCACTTACCGATTGCGGTACCAAACGCGTTCGCCAGCGGAGTTGAGTAGCCGGCCAAGTGGCGGCCAGAAATACCAATCGCCACCAGCATCATCAGGGCGTCCAAGATGGTGACGCTGACCATTACCGCAATGAGAACCCGGGGAATGTTTTTCTCCGGATTGTTCATTTGCTTCGCAGCAATCGGTAAAAACGAAAAGCCGGTAAACAGGTAGAAGATCGGCGTAAAGGCCGCGCCAAAGTGTTTTAGAAACGGGCCGGCACCGGTTAAGGCAGCGGCGGGAATTACTGGCGAGTAGTTAGCACCATGAACGAAGAAAACCCCCACGATAATAAAGACCAGCAGGGTCAGAATCTTCACTGCCGCCGATAGGTTGTTGACCGCCTTAACTAAGCTGCGGCCAAAGAAATTAATGACCGCAAACAGGACAATCAGACCAAAGGCTGCCGCGTAGTACACTAAGCGATTGTCAAACACCGGCAGAAAACTCTTCATGGTGGTCAGTAAGGCGACGATTTCAGCGGAAAGGGTACAACAGCCCAAGAACCAGGTAAAGATCCCCAACTCGTAACCGGTAAAGCGGCCAAAGGCGTGATAAGCATACAGCCAAGCAGCGCCAGAACCGGTAAAGCGGCTCGCCAGGTCCGCATAACACAGTGCAATTAGCGACACCGTCAGTGCGGTACACAGCAGGACCAGTACGGCCGACAGGTTCATGTAACGATAGATAACGGAAGGTAAAAGGAAAGTTCCTGAACCAATTACCCCATTGATGCCCAGAAAATAAATTGAGATAAACGAGAGCTTTTTGGGCTTTGGATTATTAGAAATAATAATGCCCCCTAATCTATAATTATTTTCATTGTAGCACTCTTACCGTCAACGAACGCGTTATTTTCTGCACCAGTACGCAGGACCTCATAGTTCATGCTGGTAGCTAACCGTACTGCGGCCATTAACCGACCGGACCAATAACTGGGCCGGAATCCGTTCCTCAAGCTCCGTAACGTGGCTGATAATGCCGATCATCCGGTGCCCCTCCAGCTCCTCCAACGCCCGTAAAGCGTCCGCCAGCGCCTGCTGATCCAATGAGCCGAAGCCTTCGTCGATGAAAAGGGCGTCAATCTTAATACCGCCACTCTGCTCCTGGATAATTTGACAGAGGGCTAGGGCGAGCGCTAACGAGGCCATGAAGCTTTCGCCACCGGAGAGGGTCCGGGCGCTCCGGGTCTTGCCTGCATTATCATCGTAAACGTTGACCTCCAGCCCGCTCCACTTCGCCCCTGCGCTGTGGCTTTCCGTCGCTAGTTCAAACTGGTAGCGGCCATTGGTCAGCCGCGCCAGCTGAACATTGGCAGCCAGCAAGACGTCCTGGAAATAGGCTTGGAGAACGTACCGCTCTAAACTGAGGTGGTTTTCCGTGTTGCCAGCAATTACGTCGGTCAGCGTCTGCAACTGGTTCACCTGCTCGGCGGCTTTCCCAGTCTGGGCCAGTAGTTTAACCACCTTCTGCCGGCTGACACGCAGGTCTGCTAACCGACTGTTCAGCTGGCCAAGTGCCTGCTGGTTCTGAGCAAGGCGGTGCTCCGATGCCGCGAGCTGCTCACGACAAGCGGCCAAGTCGGGTGCCGGCCGGTCGGCGATTTTTTCCCGAAGGCGGTGTTGCTGGCCTTGGTTGTCACGAAGCTGCGCTTGGAAGTCCTTGACCTGCTGCCGTAGTTCCGCCAGTTGGGTCAACTGGTCCGCAGCCCGTTGCCAAAATGACCAGTCAAGCTGGTCCCCATGCTCCGCCAATAGTTTTTCCAGGTTGGTATGCCGGCGGGCCTGGCTGTGCTTTAATTCAGCAGCAGCATGCTTAAACTGCGCTGTACGGCCCTCAGTAACTGCTAACTCCTGCCCAATCTTTTGGAGCTGGTCCTGAAGCTTTCCCTGCTGCTGGTCATACTCGGCAACCTGCTCCTGCCACTCAGCTAACCGCTCCTGGGCCGCCGCTTGTGTCGGCAGGTCCGCTGGCAATTGAGCCCGCTTTTCTTGCAGCAGCGTCTGTTCCTTGATTAACTCCTGATGGGTCTTTTGAAGTGCAGCGTCAGCCTGCTGAATAGTTGCCTGCTCAGCAAGGATCTCCTGGTGAAGTTTGGTGGCCTGCTGTTGCCAATCTTGCGCCATGGCTTCCAACTCGGCCAGTTCATGGTCGCGCTGGCACAGCCTCTGCTGGCGGTCGGCAATGAGCTGCTGCCAGTCAGCGGGAAGGCAGTTTTCGGACAGGAGCTTTGCAACTGTACTCCGATTAGTTGCCAGCTGGTGCTCCAACTTTGTTAATTGACGTGTCGTTGCCGCAAGCTGCTCTTGGGACCGTGCTGCTGCCTGCTGCCATTGCTGAGCAGCCTTGCTGGCTGTCCGAACAGCCTCTTCCGTCACCAATGCTCCCTGAGCGGCGGTCGTTGCCAAGTGCGGGTGGTCTAATGACCCGCAAAGTGGACAAGGGCTGCCGGGTTTAAGCCGTTTTGCCAGGCGCGCAATCTGCTGGCGCGCGTAACGATCATTCAGGTCGGTCGCCGTCGCTGCTGCCTTTTGGGCCGCTTCTTTACCCTGAACGACACTGGTACGCAGCTCTTTCTGATGGCTGCGTTGCTCATCGTACTCCACCAGCAGCTGGTCAAGCCGTTCGCCCTCAGCGTCCAGTCGTTCCTGCTGCCCTTGTTGTTTGGTCAGCTCCAGGCGCCGCTGCGCCAGATCCTGGTGGGCAGCGAGCTGCTTATTCATATGCTCAAGTTGGTCCTGTTTATCGGTTAACGCCTGCTGACGACTTTCTTGTTCGCGACGCTGCCGATCATGGTCAGCCGTCGTCTTGGCAAGGCGAGCGGCTAACCGGTCATATTCAGCGAATAACGGCAGCTGGCCTTGTAAAGTCAGGCAGTGCCGGCGCAGGGCATCGATCTCGGCTTGGCGCGTCTGAGCCTGCTCAACGGCAGCCTGCAGCTGCGCCTGCTGGGCGGTCAGCCGGCTGAGTTGAGCGGTGGATTGTTGATAGTCAGCATTAAGTTTAGTTAACCGTTGCTGGTCGTCCCGCCACCTCTGGTAATCCGTCCGGTGTTCTTGGAACCATTCCAAATCAGCGATCTGCTTTTCCACCGCCTGGACTTCGCCCTGCCGACTAGTCAGCTGGACAGCCGTTTGCTCCAGTTCACGCAGGGTAGCCAGGTTAGCCGTCAGTTCCTGTTCCGTGTGCAAACGATTGGTCAGGCCTTTGACAAGTTCCTGTTGCTGACGTTCCTGAGTGTGATTGGCCGCTAGGGTCGTTTCTAATTCTACTGCTTGCTCATCCACCCGGCGGAGCCATTCGGCCGTGTCCGGGATGGCCTCAATATCCGGGACGGTTTCCTTGAGCGACTGCAGCTTGGTTTGCTGCACTTCTACGCCCCGTTTGCGGTCGTTTAATTCCTCTTTGAGGGTCTGCGTCCACTGCTCATAACGGCTGGTATTAAATAAATCCCGCAGGAGCCGTTCCTTAGTATTGCTATCTGAATCCAGAAATTGCCGAAATTTTCCCTGCGGCAGCAGGACAATCTGCTTGAACTGATCCCGGGTTAGGTTCAATAACTTGCTGATGAAACTGTCCGCTTCCTTAATCTTGGTGATTTCCTGGGTTTGCCCATCCCGAGCCGCAAAACGCAAGCTAACCGCCTGGTAATGCTCAACAGGGTTGCCGCGCCGTCCCTGCAGAATTTGCTTAGGACGGCGCATGATTTCATATTCGGTCCCCTGGTGGCTAAAGCTGAACGTGACCCAGGTCTCCCGATCAGCAGGCGCAAAGTCCGACCGCAGCGCGGTTGCAGACCGGTCCCGATCACTAGTCGTTTGACCAAACAGGGCATAGCACATGGCGTCAAAAATGGTCGTTTTCCCGGCACCGGTGTTTCCTGCCACCAAAAAAAGCGACTGGTCAGCAAACTGGGTAAAGTCCACGGTTTCATGTTCGTAGGGGCCAAAATATTGCAGCTCTAACTTTAACGGACGCATCACTGTTCCTCCTTAGTCGTCTTAATAAGGGCCTCTTCCGCCCACCGGCGCTGTTCTGAACTTAGCTTGCTTCCCGTGGTTTGGGAATAAAAGTCACTTAAGAGGTCTAATGGTGACGCCGCCAAGCGCTGCTTTTGCCGGTTTAACGCCAGCTGGCGTGCTTGGTGGGTACGGTGGAGACTCACGATTTTGGGGTATACCGTGCGGAGTTTATTTAACACATCTGGAATCCGTTCCCGGTCCGTCAGTTCAATGTCGTAAAAGTCCGTAGCGGGCTTATCCTTAGCACTCGTCACCAGCTCCCGAAAACTGCCTTTTAACAAGGTAATATCATGAACCGGCTGCAGGGGGACCCACTGGACTGCAAACGGCTCCGTATCGACTAGCCATACTCCCTTTTCCTGGTGTGCTTCCGAAACCGAAAACTTCAGCGGCGACCCGCTGTATTTAACCCGTTCTTCGTTCAGCGCCTTCCGGTTATGGAGGTGTCCTAGCGCTACGTAATCAAACGGGGCCAGCACCGCGGTGGACACGGCACTAAGGCCCCCCACCTCGATCAAGGTTTCGGAATCTGCCGTCCGCTGGCTGCCCGCGGCAAAGAAGTGGGCTACCAAAACCTGATGTTTCCCAGCCGCAAAGGACTTCTTCATCTCCGCAACGATTCTTTCCATCGCGTCATTAACGTTTTTAATATGGTCATCATGAAAATAATTCCGCACAGCCTGAATACCGAAAAACGGCAGCAAGAAGAACTGGGTATCCTTGATGGTAACCGGGGTAAATGCGGCTGCCAAAGTAGTGTTGAGGTAAAGGGAGCTGCGCGCAAACCAGTCGGTACCCGTACTGAGCCGCACGGCCGAATCATGGTTGCCGCTAATTGCCAGCACCGGGAAATGGTCGTTTAGGTTGAGCTGCCGCAACATCCCGTTCAGCTCCGTTACCGCCGCCTCGCTAGGGACACTGCGGTCGTAGAGATCCCCCGCCACCACAATTGCGTCGACCTGCGCTTGCTGGGCAATTCGCTCAATCTGTGTAAAAGCTGCTTGCTGGTCTTCCAGCAGGCTAAAGTCATTCAAGGTTTTTCCAATATGCCAATCAGCCGTGTGTAAAAAGCGCATTGTCTTCTCCCCTTTTTGCTTCGCACTACTCACTTCAAAACATACGTTCGTATAAATGATACTATAACAAATTTCCGAACTCAATCCCTCCCAGCAAAAAAGCGACCCAAATTGGATCGCTAACTTTGGCTATGTCAGGCAATGAAAAAAGCAGTCGTGGTTATTGGCACCAAGCTAGCCAAGGTCTGAGAACAGGTCCAGCTGGTTGCTGTCCGGCAATTGATCGATAACGTGATTTTCGGTCATAAAGTCGATCAGGGTTTGGGAAACCTTCCCCCGGTCGGCCAGTTCTTCTTTCGACAAGAACGGCCGCTCTTCACGAGCCGCCACAATCTGCTTGGCCACGCTCAAACCTAAACCCGGGATCGCCCGGAACGGGGCAATTAACGAATCACCGTCAATCAGCCAGTTCGACGCGTCTGACCGTTCCAGGTCGACCATCTTAAACTTAAAGCCCCGCTCCAGCATCTCGTTCGCCAGTTCAAGGATCGTTAACAGACTTTTCTCCTTAGCACTGGCATCGTTGCCCTTATTGCTAATTTCCGCCATCCGCGCTTTAACCGCTTCTTTCCCGTGAGCCATGGCAACAATATCAAAGTCGTCAGCCCGGACAGAAAAGAAGGCGCAGTAGTAAACCAGCGGGAAATAAACCTTAAAGTAGGCAATCCGCAGGGCCATTAAAACATAAGCGGCCGCGTGCGCCCGCGGGAACATGTACTTAATCTTCAAACATGAATCCAGGTACCACTGCGGCACCCCGACCTTTAGCATCTTGCTTTGCCATTCATCAGGGATCCCCCGGCCCTTTCGAACGTGTTCCATCACCTGGAAAGAAGTTTCCGAGTCCAGGCCGTAGTGGATCAAGTCGGTCATAATGTTATCACGACAACCGATCACGTTGGCAATCGTCGCGGTCCCCTCCTTAATCAGCTCCTGGGCGTTATCCAGCCACACCCCGGTCCCGTGGGAAAGACCGGAAATCTGCAACAGTTGGGAGTAGTTCTTCGGGTGGGTGTCATCCAACATCCCCCGGACAAAGCGGGTCCCGAATTCAGGCAAGCCAAGGGTCCCAGTCTTACTCTGAATCTGCTCCTCGGTTACCCCCAAAATCTTTGGACTCGAGAAGAGGGCCATCACGCCCGGATCATTCATTGGAATCGTCTTCGGATCAATCCCTGAAAGGTCTTGCAGGGCCCGAATCATCGTCGGGTCATCGTGGCCCAGGATATCCATCTTCAAGATGTTATCGTGAATCGAGTGGAAATCGAAGTGGGTCGTTTCCCAGGCCGCATTTTGGTCATCGGCCGGGTATTGAACCGGGGTAAAGTCATAAATGTCCATATCATCGGGCACGATGATGATCCCGGCCGGGTGCTGGCCGGTCGTCCGTTTAACCCCGGTTGCCCCCTGGGCAAGCCGGTCCTCCTCTGCCCCACGGAATTGGACATCGTTATCCCGCTCAAAGGCCTTGACATAACCATAGGCGGTCTTATCGGCAACCGTACCAATCGTTCCGGCCCGGAAGACGTTCTCCTCCCCGAAGAGGACCTTCATGTAGTTATGCGCAATTGACTGGTAGTCTCCAGAGAAGTTCAAATCAATATCCGGGACCTTGTTCCCTTTAAAGCCGAGGAAGGTTTGGAAGGGAATGTCATGACCATCCTTGACCAGGAGGGCCCCGCACTTCGGGCACTTTCTCTCCGGCAAGTCAAAGCCCGAGCTGTATTCCCCCTTCGTGTAGAAGTGGGCAAACCGGCACTGCGGGCAACGGTAGTGCGGTGGCAAGGGGTTAACCTCGGTAATCCCGGAAAGGGTCGCCACCACACTTGAACCAACCGACCCCCGGGAACCAACCAGGTAACCGTCCTTATTGGACTTGGCTACCAGCCGCTGGGCAATCAGGTAAATAACGGAGAAGCCGTTTTTGACGATACTGTTTAGTTCCAGCTCCACCCGATCCTTAACAATCTTTGGCAGCGGGTTCCCGTACCAGGCCTTGGCGGTATTCCAGGTCCGGTCCTGAATTTCCTGCTCCGCCCCCTTCATGTGCGGCGTGTACAGCTTATCCTTGACCGGCCGAATGTCGGCATCAATCATGTCGGCAATCGCATGGCTGTTCTCGACGACGACCCGCTTAGCGGTATCCGCGCCCAGGAAGCTAAACTCTTCCAGCATCTCATCAGTCGTCCGGAAGTGCACGTCCGGCCGCTTGGTCCGGTTCAGCGGGTTGGCACCACCCTGCGAGTTAATCAGGATCCGCCGGTAAATCCCGTCGTGCGGGTTGATGTAGTGGACATCACCCGTCGCAACCACCTTTTTTTTCAGCTCTGCCCCCAGCTTGACCATGTTTTGCAAAATGTCATCGAGCTGGTCCCGGTCCGCGATTACGTGGGTTTCCAGCAGCGGCGCATAATTCGGCCGTGGCTGAATTTCAATATAGTCGTAGTAGCGGGCCCGGCGCAGCGCCTCGGCATAGCCCTTTTCCATCATCGCGGTGAAAACTTCTCCCGACGAGCAGGCGGTCCCCAGCAGCAGTCCTTCCCGGTACTTGGTCAGCACCGTCCGGGGGATCCGCGGAACCCGGTGGAAGTAGCGCACGTTGGAAAGGGACACCAGCTTGAAGAGGTTCTTCAGCCCAGCCTGGTTTTGTGCCAGCAGGGTGACGTGGAAGGGCCGGGCATGTTTGTAGGCGTCATTCTCCGCCATGTGCTGGTTCAGCTCATCGACGTAGCGGATTTCATACCGCTTTTCGGCATCCTTAAGGAACTTATACAGCAAGTGGCCGGTCGCTTCGGCATCGAAATTGGCCCGGTGGTGGTGTTCCAGCGCGACCTTGAATTTCTTGCTCAGGGTGTTCAGCCGGTAGCCCCGCATATTCGGGTAGAGGAAGCGGGCCAACGGCAGGGTATCAATCACGGGCTCGGTAATCTCCTCCATCTGGTGACGCCGGTAACCGGTGTTCATAAAGCCCATATCAAAGGACACGTTATGCCCGGCAATAATGGTTCCCGCACAGAAGTCCTTGAACATCTTGAAGACTTCCTCTTCGCTCTTGGAGCCGCGCACCATCTCGTCGGTAATGCTGGTTAGGTTGGTCGTTTGCTCCGACAGCGGGAAACCGGGATCAATAAACTCATCAAAGCGTGCCAGGACTTCACCGTTCTTCATCTTGACCGCGGACAGCTCGATGACCTTGTCGTAAATTGCGGATAGACCGGTCGTTTCCACGTCAAAGATGACGTAAGTATTATCCTTGAGCTGGGCATGGTTTTCGTTGTAAACCAGTGGGACCCCGTCATCAACCACGTTAGCTTCCATCCCGTAAATCATTTTGAGCTTGAACTTCTTCCCCGCCTTATAGGCTTCCGGAAAGGCCTGGACGTTCCCATGATCCGTTACCGCGATTGCCGGTTGGCCCCACTTGCTGGCCTGCTTAGCAATTTCCGTGATGGAATTGGTAGCATCCATCTGACTCATCTCTGTGTGGGTGTGCAGTTCAATCCGCTTCTCATCAGCTGGTGCCTGGTCCTGACGTTCCTGGTGACTCACCTGGTTGATATCATAGGCATTGATCACCAGGTCGTGCATCCAGGTATCTTCCTGGACCGGCCCCCGGACTTTAAGCCACATCCCCGGTTTAATGTTTGCAAACTGGGCTTCTTCATCGCTATTCCGGGAGAATTTCTTCACGGCAAAGGATGATGTGTAGTCAGTAAATTCAAAGGTCAACAGCTGGCGACCTGAACGGAGCTCCCGTACTTCGGTGTTAAAAACGTAGCCCTCAACGACGACTGACCGTTCCTCACCCTGGATGTCCTTCATTTGAACGACGTCGAGTTTATCATTGATCACCCGGCCCAGCTGTGCCGGACCTTCGGCAGGCTGGACAGCGGCCTTCTGCTTATGGCTCGCGTTCTTTTTCTTAATCTGGGCCATCGCCTTGGCCGCAAGCGCTGCATCGGCTGCCTCGTGCTTCTCCCGCAGCTCCTTAATCTTCGCCTGCGACGCCGATTGGTCCACAAAGGGGTGGATCTTAAAGCGGGGGAAGCCCAGCTGCTGATAAGCCGCCTCAATTGCAGATAAGGACTGCTGGGTTAACCGGTCCTTAATGATCTCGTTCTCGACCACGATGGTCACCCGGCCATCGCGAACCTCCGGTACCGTTTCTAGGCAGGCCTGTCGCAGCATCGGTGAATCGACCGCCCCCCCTTGGATAATGTATTCCCAATAATCAGCCACTAATTTGGGATCCGCTTCGGTCGCGGGGCTGCTGATCTGCAGGTCCACCTCAGCAATGTCTTTAAAGCCCACCTGGACTGCCTGATAGAGTTCCTTAAACAGGTTGAGGGGCAACGGTCGCCGCAGGATAAGGTGGAACTCCCAGCGCCGGCTGCTCTTGTGCACAACCACCGATTGAACCGCCGCCCCGTTAAAGGCCGGGTTGTCCTTTTCCGGAAAGTGCACCTGCTCCAGTAATTTTTCAAATAACTCTTGTCGATTTAGCGCCACTACTCTTCGCTCCTCCTACTTAAAAAATGTGGTGCGTTCGATTGCTAGTGTTCGCACCACATTTTTTATTAATCGTTGCTCGTTTGCTTATCTAACTGCTTCAGCAAGATGCCCACCGTGTTTACCAGTTCCTCCTGCTTGACTTCAAGGGTTTCGCCGGTCTTGCGGATTTTAACTTCGACAATGCCGTCAGCTGCCTTCTTCCCAACCGTGACCCGCAACGGGATCCCAATCAGGTCAGAATCGGCAAACTTAACCCCGGCCCGTTCTTTACGGTCATCAACCAGGACTTCGTAACCCGCCGCAGTCAGTTGCTGCTCCAGCTCATTTGCCATGGCCATCTGTTCGTCTTTCTTCGCGTTTACCGGGATGACGTGCACGTCAAACGGTGCAATGCTATCCGGCCAAACCAAGCCGTTTTCGTCGGCGTTTTGCTCGGCCACCGCGGAAAGCATCCGCGTGACCCCAATTCCGTAACAGCCCATAATCATGTCGACAAGGCGGCCATTCTTATCCAGCACTTGAGCGCCAAGCTTCTTAGAATAGCCAGTCCCCAGCTTGAAAATGTGGCCGATCTCAATTCCATTGGTAAACTTGATTGGGTAGCCGTCAGGGGCAATCTCGCCTTCCTGGACGTTCCGGAAGTCACCAAACTGGTCAACCCGGAAGTCACGGTCAATGTTGGCGTTAACGTAGTGGTGGCCATCGTCGTTCGCGCCGCAGGCCATGTTGACCAGGACCTTGACGTAGTTATCGGCAAGAATCTTGACGTCTTCACCGACACCAACTGGGCCAAGGGAACCCGGGTGCGCGCCGAGGTACTTGACGGTATCTTCTTCACTCGCTAATTCCAATTCCTCACAGTCAAGGGCATTTTCAACCTTGGTTTCGTTAACCTCATCGTTGCCCCGCATCAGGACCATCACCGGCTGGTAGTCATCCTCGCCCATCTTGGCCATGTACAGCATCGACTTGATCATCTGGCCCTGGTCAACGCCGAGGCTTGCGCAGGCTTCATCCACGGTGTGCGCACCCGGGGTCGCCTTCTTTTCCAACTTGCCCGGTTCAGCCGTCTGCTGAACAGCATCAAACTTGGCCGTCGCCTTTTCCAGGTTGGCCGCATAGCCACCGTCAGTATAAACAATCACGTCTTCGCCGATTTCAGCCGGGGCCGAGAATTCCTGGGAGTTATCCCCACCAATTGTTCCAGAATCAGCCAAAATTACCTTGTAGTGCAGTCCCGCCCGGTCAAAGATGTTGTGGTAGGCCTTGGCTTGCGCTTGGTAGGCTTCGTCCAAGCCCTCCTCATCGGCCGCAAAGGAATAAGCATCCAGCATGGAGAATTCCTTCCCCCGCAGAACCCCATACCGTGGTCGCGGTTCGTTCCGGAACTTATCAGTAATTTGGTAAACAACCAGTGGCAACTTCTTGTAGGACTTGACACTGTCCCGCAGGATTTCGGTCATCGCCTCTTCATCGGTCGGCCCTAAAATGTACTCCCGGTCGTTATGATCCTTGAACTTGTACAAGGTGTCACCGTAGGCCTCGTAACGGCCGGTTTGCCGCCACAGGTCCGCCGGCAGCATTGACGGGGTTTCCATTTCATAGGCACCGGCCTTTTCCATTTCTTCCTGGATGATCCCCTTAACTTTCCGAATCACCCGGTAGGCTAGTGGCAGGTAGGCCCAAACTCCCGCTGAAATCTGGTAAATATACCCCGCCCGCTCCATCATAATGTGGCTCAGGGCTTCTGCGTCGCTTGGATTTTCCTTTTTGGTTGGGATCAATAGCTTTGACTGCTTCATTATTCTTCTCCTTTACTAGCTACCGAATAAAGTACCGTTGAATATCATTCCATGTAACTAAAATCATTAGTACTAATAGTATCATAAAACCAATCATTGTCACAATTCCTTCAGCTTTCTCCGGAATCGGTCGGCGGATGACGGCCTCAATGATGTTTAAGAGCAACTTCCCCCCATCGAGCGCCGGAATCGGCAGGAGATTAACGATTCCCAGGTTAATTGACAGCAACGCAAGGAAGTTCAAGACACCGTTAACTCCCAGCGCGGTTGCCTGGGAAGTCCCCGCATAAATGGCAACCGGCCCACCTAAATCATTCAGGCTAAAGCCATGGGTAAACATGTGACCAAGCACCGTAAAGATCAGGGTTCCGGCCTGGACAAATTGCTGCCAGCCGAACAGGAGGCGGGTCTTGGCCCCCGTCGCCACCTGTTCCAGGATGCCAATTTGACCCACCGTTTCTTTCCCCTGTTTAACTGCCTTTGGGCGAACCGTGGTTGTCCTTGTCTTCCCGTCGTGGCGGTAGGTCAGTTCTACCCGTTGATTGGGTTTGCTGGAAAGGTTGGTTGACAGCTCGGCCCAGTTATCAATTTTCGTCGTGTTAACCTTAGTAATCCGGTCACCGGCAACCAAGCCGGCCTTCGCTGCAACCGAGCCCGGGTTAACCTTGCCAATCTGGTTGCTGTTGGTCGGGACGCCGGCAAGGGTAAAGCCCAGGATGATGAACACGAGGAGGGACAGGATAAAGTTGTTCAGCGGCCCCGCAAAGTTTGTCATCATCCGCGCGGGCAGGCTGGCGGACCGAAATTGAACATCCCGTGGTGCAATCTGCACGGCGGTCCCATCATGCTCCACCACCGTTGCGTCGTGGTTCACCGGGTAGGTCTTTAGTTCGCTTTCGTCCCCGTTTACGTAACCCTTAATCCACAGGCCATCGACCAGGTCGCTGTCAACGAGCTGCAACGGGATTCCCTGAAAAAGCGTGGACTTAGAACTCGCGTTAATCGTAACGACCTGGTTATCCTGGTTTAATTGTAGGGTGACCGGGGTTCCCGGCCGCAGTTCATCCGCATCTTCGTCATCATTGCCGGCCAGACGAACATAACCGCCTACGGGTAACAGCCGGACGGTATAAGTGGTTCCCTTTTTCCGGGTCCACCAGATTTTGGGTCCCATCCCAATCGAGAATTCGCGGACTAAGATTCCCGCGCGTTTAGCAAAGTAGTAGTGTCCATATTCATGTACCAGGACCAGAATCCCAAATACCAGAATAAAGGTAATAATTGTGACTATCACTGAATCCCTTCCTTGGCTATTAAATAATTCCGACTAAGTGCAACATTGGCATCACAATCAGCATACTATCAAAGCGGTCCAGGATTCCACCGTGCCCCGGGAGAATCTTGCCCGAATCCTTCACACCGTAGTAACGCTTGAGGGAGGACTCGATCAGGTCACCCAGTTGGCCCATCACCGAAAGAATCAGGGTCAGAATAATCATCGTCAGGTAACCATCGCCAACCGGGAAGAAGTACAGGTACACCGCTAGAATAATCGTTGCGGCGATGGTCCCGCCGATTGACCCTTCCCAGGTCTTATTCGGGCTGATCCGTGGCGCCAGCTTGTTCTTGCCAATCTTACGGCCAATCAGGTAGGCCCCGCTATCGGTCAGCCAGACAATCAGCATCCCGTACAATAAGGTCTGGAAGTTGACGGCCCGGGCCACCACAAAGTAGTGGAAGCCCATCCCGATATATAGCATCGCCAGGGTCAGCACCCCGGCATCATCGAAGGTAAAGCGTTGCTTACGAATTACCGTGTGCAGCAGCAGGAGGGCCACCAAGACATAGAAGCCGAACCAGCGCGTCGCCACACTGGGAAGAAAGTCCAGCCAGCTGTCCGGCAGAATCAGCAAGGCCACCCCCAGATAACTGATAATGGCCTCAAAGGAAATCACAAACATCTTCTTCATCACCAGGACTTCGGAAATTGCAACAATCCCCAAAGCCAGGGCAGCAATCGTCAATGGCCAGCCACCGTAGATAATCAGTGGAATAAAAATTGCCAGGGCAATCACCGCAGTAATAATTCTCGTTTTCACGTTACCACCCGCTCCTATTTATTTTTTAACCCGCCAAAACGACGGTGCCGTCCCTGAAATTCTACAATGGCCCGTTTTAAGGATTCGGCATCAAAATCCGGCCAGTGCTCGGGGACAAATTCCAGTTCACTATACGCTAGTTGCCACAAAAGAAAGTTGCTGATCCGTTCTTCGCCACTCGTCCGGATTAATAAATCCGGATCGGCCAGTTCGCCGAGGGGGGCCGTCATCAGGTGTTCGCTAACCAGCTGCTCGTCAATTGCGTCTGGCGAGAGCGTTCCCGCCTGTACCGCGCAGGCAACATCCTGCACCGCACGGGTAATCTCGTCGCGACTCCCGTAATTTAAGGCGAAGTTTAGCACCATCCCGTCACAATCAGCGGTATCCGCAATCGCGTCATTAACCGCCTCTTGGGTCTTTGCGGGCAGTCGTTGAATGTCGCCCATTACCATCACCCGCACGTTATTTTTCACCAGGTCAGGAACAAAGGTTGAGAAAAAGCGAATGGGCAGCTGCATCAGGTAATTAACCTCACTCGAGGGCCGTTTCCAATTTTCGGTCGAAAAGGCATAGAGGGTCAGGACCTTCACTCCCAACTTGCTGGCGGCAATCGTGATCGTCTTCACGGTCTGCATCCCCTGCTTATGGCCGGCCACCCGTGGCAAATGACGTTTCTGAGCCCATCGGCCGTTACCATCCATAATGATCGCGATATGACGAGGAATTCGTTCCAGGTCAATCGCCGCGGTTTGACTAGCGGTATCCTTTTTTGCGAACAATCTTTTTTCCTCCATCTATTAGCGTATCTCCACCGTTCAAAAATAAAACGCTAATTCATTATAAAGCTCCTGCTAATAAAATACAATTTGAAAAGTAGCAGACAAAACGCCTGGAGTTGGTCGAGCGGCCGCTTCCAGGCGTTTGTCACCGCACAGTCAGCCCCCGGATAGCCAGGTTGAGCTTATCATGACTTGCCAGCTATCAGCTCCTGCCTTGCGGCATTCCTATGTTAAAAAAGGGGGTTGAGCCAATTCCCAACCCCACAGCTAAGTTATTGCAGCAGTTCCTTTTCCTTGGCCCCAGCGATTTCTTCCAGGTTCTTAATCCCGGCATCGGTTTCGTTTTGAACCTGCTTTTCCAGATCATGGAATTCGTCGTCGTTAAAGTCGCCGTTCTTGTTCCCCTTCTTCAGGTCGTCCATCGCTTCCCGGCGGACATTGCGGACCGCCACCTTGGCCTTTTCCAGTTCGGCCTTGACGTCCTTAACCAGTTCCTTGCGCCGGTCTTCGGTCAGTTGTGGAATAATCAGGCGAATTGCGCTCCCGTCATTCTGGGGGGTCAATCCCAGGTTAGAAGCGTAGATTGCCTTTTCAATTTCTTCCAAAATGCTTTCGTCGTATGGCGTAACCAGTAACTGCCGGGCTTCTGGAATCGTAATCGACGCCACCTGGTTTAACGGTGTCGGTGCGCCGTAGTATTCAACCTTCACCGAGTTCAGCAGACTGGCGTTGGCCTGGCCTGCCCGGATGTCTGCTAAACTCCGCTGGAGTGCCTCACCCGACTTCTTCATTTTTTGCTTTGCGTCATTTAAAATCTCTTTGCTTGATGCCATTGGTTAGTCCCCCTCAATTGTTGTTCCGACTTGTTCGCCGGTAACCACCTTCATGATGTTACCAGCGGTATTCAAATTAAAGACCACGATTGGAATGTGGTTATCCATCGACAGTGAGCTGGCCGTAGTATCCATGACGTGAAGGCCCTTTTCAATCAGGTCCATGTGGGTCAGCTCATCAAACTTCACGGCACTGTGATCCTGGTTTGGATCCGCGGAGTAAACACCATCAACCCCGTTCTTACCCATCAGGATTGCGTCGGCATTGATTTCTGCGGCCCGCAATGCAGCCGTAGTATCGGTGGAGAAGTACGGGCTACCCGTTCCCCCGGCAAAGATGACAATCCGATCCTTTTCCAGGTGGCGAATTGCTTTCCGGCGGATGTACGGTTCAGCGATTTGCCGCATCTCAATTGAAGTTTGGACCCGTGTCGGGACCCCAATTGATTCCAGGGCATCCTGCAAGGATAGAGCATTCATGATCGTCGCCAGCATCCCGATATAGTCGGCCTGGGCACGTTCCATTCCCAACTGTTCACCGGTAACGCCCCGCCACATATTGCCACCACCGACAACGATTGCAATTTGCACGCCCTTATCATGGACAGCCTTTAGTTCTTTAGCAACATCCTGCAAAACTGGCGGATTAATGCCAAAACCCTTTTCCCCGGCCAGGGCCTCGCCGCTCAGCTTTAAGATAACTCGTTGATACTTAATCTCTGCCATCGTGATCCTCCTTAACAGACCTTGTAAAAAGGGACGCACTCACCAGTACGTCCCCTTCGTCGCCAACCGAACGCTTAGTTCATTTGGTCCTTAACTTCTTGTGCAAAGTCGTCTTGCTTCTTTTCGATTCCTTCACCGACTTCGTAACGAATGAAGGACTTCAGCTTACCGCCGTTATCCTTAACGTATTGCGCAACGGTCTTGTCGGAATCCTTAACGAATTCTTGGTCGGCAAGGCAGATTTGGGACAAGAACTTGTTCAACCGGCCTTCCACAATCTTGTCAACGATCTGAGCAGGCTTGCCTTCGTTCAGCGTTTCTTCCTTGAAGATTGCCCGTTCGTGGTCCAGACGGTCCTGAGAAACGTCTTCGCGGGTCATAAATTCTGGGTTAATTGCGGCAACGTGCATTGCAACGTCCTTAGCGGTAGCTTCGTCAGCACCTTCCAGAACAACTAAGGCAGCAATTTGGCCACCCTGGTGCAGGTAGGCACCGAAGCTGTCGCCGTCATCCTTTTCAACAACGGCAAAGCGGCGCAGGCTGACCTTTTCACCAGTCTTTTGGGTAGTAGCGATGATGTCATCGTTTAAAGTACCGTTAGCGGTCTTGATAGCCAAGGCTTCTTCAACGTTAGCTGGCTTGTTTTCACTGATTAATTCAGTAACCTTCTTCAGGAGATCCTTGAAGGGATCACTGGCAGCAACGAAGTCCGTTTCGGAATTCAGCTCAACAATGGCAGCAGTGTTGCCATTAACGGCGATTTCTGCCAACCCTTCAGCAGCTACCCGGTCACTCTTCTTAGCGGCCTTGGCGATTCCCTTTTCACGAAGGTAGTCCATCGCCTTGTCCATGTCACCATCACTGGCAACTAAGGCCTTCTTGGCGTCCATAATTCCGGCACCGGACTTCTTACGTAATTGCATAACTTGAGCAGCTTTGATTTCAGCCATTACTAACTCTCTCCTTTGATTTAATGTAAAAAAAGGGCTGTTTGTACTTAGGGCCACAATGGTCCATAACACAAAACAGCCCAAGTATTAATTGCTTATATTACTTGCCTTCAACACTGTTCTTCAGGTTCTTTAATGAATCTTCGCTAACAGTTTCTTCTTCGGCGTTATCGTCGGCAGCAGCGTCTGCTTGCTGAGCGTCATCTTGACCCTGCTTACCTTCAACAATTGCGTCAGCCATCTTGGAAGTGATCAGGCGAACGGCCCGGATTGCGTCATCGTTTGAAGGGATAACGTAATCGATGTCGTCTGGATCAGTGTTGGTGTCAACCATCGCAACGATCGGAATGTGCAGCTTTTGTGCTTCCTTAACCGCAATTTGTTCCTTGTGTGGGTCCACAATGAACAGTACGTCGGGGATCCGTGGCATATCTTCGATCCCGCCCAGGAACCGTTCCAGCTTTTCCCGTTGCTTAGTCAAAACAGCAACTTCCTTCTTTGGCAGGACATCGAAGGTGCCGTCTTCTGCCATCTTCTTCAGTTCCTTCAACCGTGCGATCCGGGATTGAATCGTCTTCCAGTTGGTCAGGGTACCACCTAACCAACGGTGGTTAACGTAGTATTGACCCGCCCGGGTTGCTTCTTCTTCGATTGAGTCCTGCGCCTGCTTCTTGGTACCAACAAAGAGGACTACGCCACCATCAGCAGCAACGCTCTTCATGTAGTCGTAAGCAGTATCGATCAGCTTGACAGTCTTTTGCAGGTCGATGATGTAGATCCCATTCCGTTCAGTGAAGATGTATTCTTCCATCTTTGGGTTCCAACGACGAGTTTGGTGACCGAAGTGGACACCGGCTTCAAGCAATTGCTTCATAGTAACAACAGACATTAGTGTTATACCTCCAAAATGTTTTTCCTCCCCGGGCGTCAGCTAAGCGGAGCACCTAATTGACCTAGGCACGTCCCCGCTTATCGGCACGGGTGTGTTATATGTTATTAAACACCAGATATTAGTATACAAAAAAGCCCCGTGCTTGACAAGCCTTTCGCCTACTAATCAGTTGAATTTCCGTTATCCCTGATCAGCACGGAGGTTAACGCCGTGTTCGGCTAAATATACCAGCTTCTGCTGACGGGACTGGTGTTTGAAATGGTATTCCGCACTCAGGGCCTCATGCTTGCTGGCAAATTGCTTGCTATAAACCAGCCGCAAGGGGTGGCGGGACTTGACTTTCGTATACTTGGCCCCCCGAAACTCCTGGTGGGCAGCAAAGCGGCGGGCAACGTTATCGGTAAAGCCGCAGTAAAGGCTGCCATCAGCACAATAGAGGACGTAGATATAATAATACTTAGTCTTTACCATACAATAGCTTCCTTACTTCCGGGCGGTAATTTCCCGCCTCGTCATTGACAATTAGCGGTGGCACGACCTTGAGCCCACCCGGTTTGCCATCCTTAATTGCTTCAATCAACACCATGTTAGCATCCCGTCCCGGCTTAGGGTAGATGAACCGGAGCCGTTTCGGCACCAGTCGCTGTTGCTGTAAAACCGTTAAAATTTCCGTTAACCGGTCCGGGCGGTGCACCAGGTAGCCATGGCCATTCATTTTCAGCAGGCCGCTCATCTGCTGCGCAACCATCGCTAAGTTCGTTTTCAGCTCGTGACGGGCAATTGCCAGGTACTGGTTCGGGTTCTTCTGACTCTTTTCGGTTACCGGAAAATAAGGCGGGTTGCACAGCACAATATCGGCGGAGTCTTTCGGAATCGCGGAAAAGACGTCCGCAATATCCAGATTAAGGACCCGGTAGCGGTCGGTCAAACCGTTCAATGCAATACTCCGCCTGGCCATATCCGCAATTCGCGTTTGGAGCTCGACCTCGGTAAACTGACCGCCCAGTTTATTATGTAAAAACAAGCCAACTGCTGCATTCCCCGCGCAAAGGTCAACAATCCGAAGCTGGCGCCGCCGGTTAGGGCGAACAAAGTCCGCGAGCAGCACCGCATCCAGGGAAAAGGCAAAGCAGCTCGGACTTTGGATTAACCGCACATCATTGCTGTATAACTGATCGATCCGCTCGTCAGCTTTCAATAAATCGGCCTGGTTTTTCATCACACTTTTTGTCCTCCACTTGCATGTTGCGTTATTTTTCGTCATACTTTACAAAGAAATTAAAAAGATTGGAAGAAGTCGCTATGCTCTACACCCTCTTAGTGAAAATTGTCAGCCCGTTTTTAACCCTTATCAACGGCCGGGCCAAAATCTATAACCGGGAAAACCTCCCGCAAGGAAACTACATCATCGTCGCTCCGCACCGAACTTGGATGGATCCGGTGCTAATCGCCATCGCGGTCTGGCCAAAGAAATTTAGCTTCATGGCCAAAAAAGAATTATTCAAAAACCCGCTGGCAGCCAAGTTCCTGCGGGCCCTGAACGCCTACCCGGTCGACCGCAAGCATCCCGGTCCTTCAGCCATTAAGCAGCCGGTTAAGCTCTTACGCCAGTCTGACCTCTCAACAATTATTTTCCCTAGCGGGTCCCGCTATTCGGCCAAACTCAAGGGTGGGGCGACCTTAATTGCCAAGCTGGCGAACGTCCCCTTGGTACCAGCGGTCTACCAGGGTCCGCTCTCGTTTGGCAAACTCTTTAGCCGGCAACCCCGGCAAATTGCCTTTGGCAAACCGATCGTCGTTGACCGCAAAACCAAGCTGGACGAACACTATCAAGCCCAGCTGGAAGCACAGATGCAGGCCGCTTTCGACCAGCTTGACCAGCAAATCAACCCTAATTTTAAATACGTGATGCCACCCAAGCCTAAAAACGATGACTTCTAAGTAAACAGCTCCCAGCTTCTAAATTAGTGAAGCTAGGAGCTGTTTTGATATCATGAAGAAACTTGGGATGCCCTACTTAGTGTTGGCCTTTTTAGCCTGGGCCTTCATTGACTGCATCATCTGGTGCAGCTTCCGGCTTGATGGCTTCTGACCCATTTGGAGCATCATCGTCCGCAGCATTTCCTCAGAAATCGGTGGGTTGTTGCGGAGGTAGTTTTCCATGTACTTACGCGCGCCAAAGAAGCCGACCAGCAGGCCGACTAATAAGGCTAAGATAACCAGTACAATTGTTGTCGCCACGAGTATTTCCCCCTTTGCATAGTTACTTGTCCATCTTACACGAATGTTATTGACTTGAAAAGAGCTAATCTCGGTTAGTCATCCCGCAAGCCCTTTTTGCGCTGAACTTCACGCACCTTTTCTGGGGTTACCTCGTTGCCGTCTTTATCATAGATCCGCATCATTTCAATATTGCTCCGCATCGTTTCCCGGAAGTTTTTAATGTATTCCCGGCGCAGGCGTTCCCGTTCACGAGTTTCCGCCTCGGTCAGCCCCTCTTTTTTATTCTTGTGGGCCAATTCGTTAATTCGTTTTAATAACTTTTCTTGTTCTTCGGATTCAGCCATAAGATTTACCCTCCAATCGCAACGGTAATTAATGAAAATTAACCAGGATCCTGGTCAGCCTAACCATAATAATTCTCTATAATTAATATTTTAAGTTAATAGCAAAGTTTGTCAATTGCGAACGTGTGTTTGAACTCCGCCCCCAACTATGATATTCTTAATTATAATACTAATTTTAATGAGGTGTTGGCACATGAAGCCAGTAAAGAACAAGCAGTTAGCGGTCCTCAATTATATTCACAAAGCAGTGAATGAACACGGCTACCCGCCAACGGTTCGGGAGATTTGTAGTGCGGTGGGCCTTTCTTCCACGTCGACGGTTCATGGTCATATCAACCGTTTGATTGAGGGGGGATTCCTCCAAAAAGATCCCTCTAAGCCCCGGGCCCTGGAAATTACCCCCAAGGGATTCGACCTCCTGGGGATTAAGCCCCTGCAAACCAAGATTCCATTACTCGGGGTGGTCACCGCGGGACAACCAATCCTCGCGGTTGAAGACGCCACTGACTACTTCCCGATTCCGCCGTCGATTCAAGATCATAATGACCTCTATATGCTGACCATCCGGGGAACCAGCATGATTAAGGCGGGAATCCTCAACGGCGACCAGGTGATCGTCCGGAAGCAGTCGACCGCCAAGAATGGTGACATTGTCATTGCAATGAACGAAGATAACGAGGCCACTTGCAAGCGGTTCTTTAAGGAAAAGGACCGCTTCCGCCTCCAGCCAGAAAATGATACGATGGACCCGATTTACCTAAAGAACGTCAAGATTCTGGGGCGGGTCGTCGGTCTTTTCCGTGATAACATTTTTTAAGCAAAACTGCCAAAGGACGAACCCGGCAGAGCACACCATTGCTCTTGCAGGCTCGTCCTTTTAGTTTGCCCGATACTGACGCTGGTGGTCCTGTTGCCCAGTCAGGACAAAGGGACAAGCGTCATTTTCCGTAGTAAAAGCGACGTCGGCAGGGTTCATCCCGAGCTGTTCGTCAAAGAGGCGCTCATACTCAGTCACTGAAACTCGTTGCCGTTGCCGCAAAGCCGGCGTTAGCGGCAGGATATTCTCAGCAAACTGGGGTTGCAAAATGCCGGTAAAAAACTCCCCCTCAGCACCGGAACCATAGCTAAAGAGGCCTAGCCGGCTGCCACGATGCGCATCCCCGTTTTGGAGGTACGACATCAAGGCTAAGTATAGTGAACCGGTATAGAGGTTGCCAACCTGCCGGCAGGCCCACTGGCTGGCAGTCAGTGCCTGGCGGAGACGTTCGGCCGTCCCATCAGTGCGGTCACCCAAAACCGCCGCCAGGGCTTTCTTGCCCATTTTGGTAAATGGCAGGTGAAACAGCAGCGCCCCAAAATCAGCCAGTGGCCGCCCCGTTAGCTGCTGGTACCTGGTCAAGACTTCCTTAAAGCAGTCGATGTAGACACTGGTCGAATACTTGCCATCCACCAGGGCTTCGGTAGCGTATAGCGGCCGCCAGAAGTCCATGATGTCCTTGGTCAGGCTAACGCTGGTCTCTTCAATTGCCAGGACCCGGGGATCCCGGCTCACCAGCATTGCCACCGCGCCAGCCCCCTGCGTTACCTCCCCGGGGGTGTTGAGACCATAACGTGCAATGTCAGTCGCAATTACCAGCACCTCTTCTTGCGGATTCAGCGCCACAATCCCCCGGGCAAACTGGAGCCCGGCGGTAGCTGAGTAGCAGGCCTCCTTTAGCTCCACCGTCCGCACGAAGTCGCTTAGGCCTAACAAACGCTTAACGTAAATCGCGGCCGCCTTGGAATTATCAATTCCTGATTCCGTCGCGACAATTACCGTTGAAATTCGCCGGGCAGCTGCAGGCGTGAGCAGCTTCTGGGCAGCCGCGGCCGCAAGGGTGACGATGTCTTGAGTCGGCGGCACAACCGCCTGCTGGTCCTGGCCAATTCCAATTGTATACTTGTCTGGATCAACGTTGCGGGCCCGGGCCAATTCTCGCAGGTCCAGGTACTTGTCCGTAGTGGCAAAGGCCATTTTATCAATTCCAATTTTCATTCTCTATTCCCCCATGGTGTCCATTGTGGTATTTAACAGCTCATCGACCGTGTTGTTGCCAAGGTTGGCGGCGTGGCCCTTGGTCCACGCAAAATGGAGATGCGGAAACTGCGGGAGTATTTTAAGCAGCTCCTGCCACAGCTCCTTGTTAGCAACGGGTTTCCCAGCGGCAGTCTTCCAGCCGCGGCGCTGCCAGCCGTAGAGCCAGCCCTTAGTAATGGGATCGAGGACGTAATGCGAGTCCAAGGTTGCACTGATTGCTTCGTCTTGCCAGCCATGTGCACTAATGGTCTGCAGGGCCGTCAGCAGGGCCGTCAGCTCCATCTTATTATTGGTTGCCCCAAATTCACCATCGGTCCCGGTGTACTGTTGCCCCCGGCGTTCAATCAGGTATGCCCAGGCCGCCTTATCGTTACTTTTCACGTGCTGGCCACGTCGGTTGCCGTGGTTGCGGGAACCCCCATCAGTATAGAGCAGAATCGCCGCATGATCGGCAGCACCAGCCGGCTGCTGGATAAACGGCTGCTCAGCCAGGTTTAACTGTAGCTGCTCGTTATTGTGCTGCGGCAGCTGGTTAGAGCGTAGCCAGCTTATGGCTTCAGCGCGATTGGCAAACGAACGGTAAACCGCTCCCGGGAACCCGCTAACCATCTGTTGACACGCCGGCCAGCTGGTGTAAATGCCCGGCTGCCGCCCCTTCTTAACTGCATAATATTTTTTTGTCATACTAATTAATTCCTTTGCTGATCGGTAGTTATCCCTAATATTATACTATTCAAACTAAGCGGAGTTAACTTTTTAAGTTTACTATTAGGGAAAACTTTGGTATAGTAAAAGAGTTGAAAATTAATGGAGAGTTGGCAGAGTGGTAATGCACCGGACTCGAAATCCGGCGAACCCGTGTTGAGCGGGCGCGCAGGTTCAAATCCTGTACTCTCCTTTAGATACGTAAAAGAGGCTGGGAATTAACTCAGCCTCTTTTAGATTTTAAAAATATCACGTGACCCCTGGTAGGCTAGCCTTACAGTCCCTAACCGTGGGCTGTCCCACGCTCCTTTTTACCTACTCACTTCTGGTCAGCAATATTGTAAGTCGTTTGCCCGTTCTTGGCAGTGTAAACCGCTTGACTAGGTTTATCCGGGTTAACAATGCTAATTGAGTAATCCCCGTTCAGTGCCTTAGAAACCTGGGCGGAATTCTTTTTAATTGAATCAGTTAAATTAGACCAGCCGATTTGACCAGCCTGGCTGGGATCCTGAACCAACGCTTGGATTGCCTTAACCGTATTATCATCAGTGGGTTTGACCACGTAGGTATTATCCTGCTCACGGAATTCAACCGTTCCGAGCTTTGCATAGCCCTTCTGCAACTGCCGCAGGACGGACATCTGCTGATTTTGGCTATTAGCCGCCCCGTTGATGCCGCTAAGCGTATTGGAGAAGGAACTGCTCTGAACCTGCCGTGACGACCTAGTGCTCGTGCTATTTGATTGCGAATTTTTATTCCAATAGGGCAGGTTGATGGCCCCATAAATAACCGCGATCAAGCTTAAAACCACGATGATCGTTCCCGACTTCCACTCACGGTACCGTTGCCAGGAATTAGTCAGGTAAAACGCCCCTAAAATTAGCGTCAGACCAGCAAAGATTACTAAAATTAACATCACAAAACTCCTTTAATCCAGGCTACAATTTGCGCTTCGCTATAACAGAAAAGGGCCGAGTTTTCCCGGCCCTCATCACTAAAACTCCATCAACGCTTTGACGTCGTAATCCTTAATCTTTTCACGACCGTTTAAGTCTTTCAGCTCAATTAAGAATGCACAGCCGACCACGACGCCGCCCATCTTTTCGACCATTTCAATCGTCGCGGAGATCGTACCGCCAGTTGCCAGCAGATCATCCACGACCAATACCCGTTGCCCCGGCTTAATGGAATCTTCCTCCATCTGCAGGGTTGCGGTACTGTATTCTAGCGTGTAGCTGGCACTGATTGCCTTGCGGGGGAGCTTTCCCTTCTTCCGTGCTGGCGCAAAGCCCACGCCTAATTCACGGGCAATCGGACAGCCCACGATAAAGCCCCGGGCTTCAGGGCCCACTACCATGTCGACATTCTTATTTTTAGCGTAATCAACCAACTCATCAGTTGCCTGCTTATAAGCTTCACCATTCGCCATCAGTGGCAAAATGTCCCGAAAAATAATGCCCTTTTCGGGATAGTCAGGAATACTGGCAACGTATTTGTAAAGGTCTAAAGTCATACCAGAAATTTTCTCCTTTAATTCTTCTTCAGGCACTGGCTGACCCATGCAGCCATCGTCCCCGCATCACTAAACAGGAGCGTCTGTTCAGCCTGATATTGGGCTAAGCGGGCTCGATAGTGATCCGTTTGTTTTAAATCCGTCTTTTGGACATCCGCAACGAGGTTTAAAACACCATCTTTTATTGTAACAAATCCTGCCTCAGAAAACACACTTATCATTAAATTTAAGCGGACTTCATTAATCCGCAGATGGCGGCTAACCGCGGCACGCTGCTGAGGCCACCGGACGTTGGGCTGCCGGGCCAGGAAGCGGTAGAGGCTAGCAAAGTCCGTCCGGGTCGGCAGTCCCGCCAGGTAAATACTGTTGGCCTCATAGAGCAGGAGACGGACCAGTGCCGGCGCCGCACTGTCATTGTCAAAGACCGTCTTGAAAGCGGCCAGGTCAGCCGGACAGTCAACCACCGTCAATTGGCGGCCGGCAAAGTCAATCTGCCCAGCCTCTGCTGGTGAAATTGCGGTCCCGGCCGGCAGGTGCGGGGCGATATTCTGCCGCAACCGGTCACTGTAAACCAGGTAATAGCCTGGCATTTCAAAGTGGTGCGGGGTCAAATGGTTTGTCCGGCGGTCCAAGATCACCGTGCCCGCAATTTGAAGATCCTCCAGCAGCAATTGGACCTGCCGCTTCCCCTGCCACTCATTAATACTGATTTTCGCCACGATATCCACCGTCATCCCCTGCCCGCTCAGCAATGGCGCAAGTTTTCCCTGGTTAAAGGCCACTACTGCCAATTGGGGGCTGAGGTTAAATTTAAGGTGGCTGTTATCCTTCCCCATCGTTTTCACATTCGTCGGTTGAACGTCACGGAGCAAAAAGACCGGCTGCGGGTTCCCCGGCCCAAACGGCCCCAGTTGCTGGAGCTGCTGATAAAGCTGCTCCGTTACGTCGCCAGCTGCTAACTTGGCGGCAATCGCCAACGGTTGCTTTTGCTTGCCCGTAAAGCCCTGGTCAGCCGCTTCCGCCACTAGTGCTTCTTGCAAGGGCCCCAACTGATCCTCCGGCAGGGACAGGCCACAGGCTGCCGGGTGCCCACCAAATGCGGTAAATAAGTCCCGATGCCCATCCAAGGCGCGAAAGAGGTCAAAGCCCGGCACGCTCCGCCCCGAGGCCTTGGCAACTTCCTCCCCGTCATTAATTCCGGCAACAATCGTCGGTTTGCCAGTTTCGTCCATGATCCGGCTCGCTACAATCCCCAGAACTCCCTGGTGCCAGTTGTGTCCCGCCAAAACAAGCACGGGCCGCTTCTGGTTGGCCGGGCTCACCGCCTGCTTGCTGGCAGCTTCCATTATCTGGTCAACCAGCTGGCGCCGTTCCTGGTTAGCAGCTTCCACCTGTTCAGCTAGTTTTCTCCCCCGACTTTCGTCAAGGGTCGTTAATAATTCTACGCCGGCGTTAGCATTGGTCACGCGGCCAAGGGCGTTCAACCGGGGAGCAATGGTAAAGCCAATCTCCTGGTCCGTCAGCTGGCCTTCGTTTACCCCCGCTAGGTTAACCAGCGCGTGCAAGCCTGGCCGCATTCCCTGCCTTAGCTCTTGAATTCCCAGCGAGATCAAGGCCCGGTTTTCATCGGTAACACTGACTACATCGGCAATTTCACCGATCGCCAGCAGGTCTAACATCTCTTCGGGAAATTCTTCCTGGAGGGCCCAGACAAGCTTAAATGCGACCCCCACCCCCGAAAGGTCGGGAAATGGGTAGTCACTCCCGGGGTAGCGGGGGTGAACAATTGCCGTTGCTTGCGGTAGTTCGGCAGGCAGCTCGTGGTGGTCCGTGATTATAACGTCGACCCCCTGTGCAATTGCTGACTCTACTACCTGCTTTCCGCTCACCCCATTATCCACCGTGACGATCAGCTTGGTCCCGCTGGCGATGATCCGCTCGTAAGCGTCCTGGTTGGGCCCGTAGCCGTCTTTGAAGCGGTCGGGAACGTAGTAATCAACGTCGGCACCGATCCCGTTTAGGGCTTCGTACATCACCGCGGTACTGGTAATGCCGTCCGCGTCGTAGTCCCCGTAAACCGTAATTTTCTCACCATTGGCAACCGCAGTTTGAATCCGTTCAACCGCCTTATCCATATCGTGAAGCAGCCGCGGATCGTGGATGGCTGCCAAGCTGGGCTTCAGGAAGTCCTCGGCCGCCTGCGCATCGGTAATCCCCCGCTCTGCCAACAGGGTCGCCAACGTTTCTGAGATGGACAATTCCTTCTGGAGGGCTTGAACCACCTGCTGATCAACCTTGGCACTCTGGTCCTGCCAATTGTAATGTGCTTCGATCATTTTCTTCCCCACATTCTTCTAAAATAAGAAAGGCGTGACCACAAAGCCACCCCTGCTCGTCTACAATTCCTTTTTATTCTGCTGGAAATCAAAGAACTTCTTGATCGCCCAGTCTCCCAATCCAGGAAAGACCTGGTAGGCCCAGCCTAAGTAGGCCACGTAGCCCGGTACGTTGATTTCCCGCGTCTTATAGCCAACGTTATTCCACACCCGGCGCGCGAGCTCATCAGCTGAGATAAACATCCACTTTGGCAAGTGCGACCGGTAGCTGCCATCCCCGTCAGCCTTATCAAAGAACGGGGTGCTGACCGGACCCGGGTTAACCGTCAGGACCTGAACGCCATAATCGGCGACTTCCATCCGCAAAACATTGTCGAACTGGATGACCCCGGCCTTGCTGGCTGAATAGGCCGCGCTATTTGGGGTCGGGATCTTACCGTCTGCCGAACCCAGGTTAATAATTGCTCCGTAACCCTGATCCATCATCTGCCGGGCTACGCAACGACTAATGTACATCAACGCCAGGAGGTTCACATCGGTCATCTGCTTCATCGTCTTGTAAGACTGGCTAGCTGCTGGTGTAAACTCCCCTAACCCAGCGGAATTAACCAGTACGTCAATTCCACCAACCTGGTGCTGGATCTTGTCCAGTACCAGGTCAATTTCATCCGGTGAAGTGGCGTCCATGCGGTAAGCAAAGGCGGGCCGGCCGGATAACAGGAGACACTGCTTGGCTACCCGCTCCAGCTTTT
Source organism: Limosilactobacillus antri DSM 16041 (assembly GCF_000160835.1). Taxonomy (GTDB): domain Bacteria; phylum Bacillota; class Bacilli; order Lactobacillales; family Lactobacillaceae; genus Limosilactobacillus; species Limosilactobacillus antri. The sequence continues at coordinate 99,664 of NZ_GG700732.1, read as the reverse complement.
CCTCATTCCGGGCGGTCACGACCACAATTGCCCCCCGGCGTGCGGCCTCTAGTGCTAACGCCTTGCCAATCCCACTAGAGCCGCCCGTAATCAGCACTACCTCATTGCGTAAGAAGCGCAACGTTTTTACTCGCCTCATCATTATGACCACTCCTTATTTTTTAAACGGAATCTCAACTACATCAAAATCATTGACTACCCGGGTTGCAGGAAAAACGTCGCGAACCTGGTAGGCCAGCTGGTAAGCTGCACGGCCGGCATAGCGGGCGGAAATATGGTTCAATAGCAACCGCTTCGCTCCGGCCCGCTTGGCAATCTCAGCCGCCTGCAAACTGGTCGAATGGTAATAGCTGCGGGCCAGCTTGGCCTCGTCCTTAGCAAAGGTGCTTTCATGGACTAAGATATCCGCATCCCTTGCCAATTCAACCGCATTTGCCGTTTTGCGGGTGTCACCGCAGATTGTCACAATGCGGCCCTTTTGTGGTGCCCCGATAAAGTCCCGGCCGTTAACCGTCCGGCCATCGGCTAAAGTAACCTCTTTGCCGGCCTTTAACTGGCCATAGACCGGGCCCGACGGAATGTTGAGCGCCCGCAGCTTATCTACCTGCAACTCGCCAGGATGGTCAGCTTCAACTACCCGGTAACCGTAGCAGGCAATTTTATGATCCAGTTTTTTCGCGGTAACCGTGAACCCCTGGTCATGAAAAACTTCCCCCTCATGGTCAATTTCCACAAAGTGAAGCGGGTAGCTCAACCGGGATTCACTAACCTGGAGGGCCGTGGTAACAAAACGTTTAATCCCCACCGGGCCGTAAATCGTTAGGGGTTCATTGCCCCCCTGAAAAGACCGCGAACTCAGTAGTCCTGGCAGACCGAAAATATGGTCGCCATGGAGGTGGGTAATGAAGATTTTTTCAATCTTCCGGGGCCGAATGGTGGTATTTAAAATTTGGTGCTGGGTGGCCTCACCAACGTCAAACAGCCAGATGGCATTCCGTTCCTCCAGCAAGCGCAGGGCAATGCTGGAAACATTCCGCTGCTTGCTCGGCGAACCGGCACCGGTTCCTAAAAATTCAAGTTGCATTATTAAAATTCCCTACCTTTTTCCTTCAATTACTGGATGAATTCAAAGACGAACTTCCGGATCCGGACCATGTCGCCATCCTGAACCCCCTGTTTGCGCAAGGCATCATCGACCCCCATCTGGCGCAGCTGGCGGGCAAAGCGCAGCTGGCTCTGTTCATGGGTCAGGTCGGTCATGTCAAAGAGGCGCAACAGCTTTGCGCCGCCCAAGACCCACGTGCCGTCTTCGTCCCGGTTGATGGTAAAGTCAGGGCCCTGCTCATCGTGGAACTGCTTCCCCGCTTCTTCATATTCGGGCGTTAATTGCTCATCATGACTTTCACTGTCAAACACGGGCGTCTGGTCAAGCAGGTTCGCCGTCAGCTGCATCAATTGCTGAACCCCCTGGTGGGTAACCGCAGAAATCGGAAAAATCGTCGGCTGCTCCGCCAGGCTGGAATCCGCCGCCAGCTGCTTTTTAAACGCTGCCAGGTTCTTTTCGGCATTCGGCAGGTCCATCTTGGTTGCGACAATAATTTGCGGCCGTTTCAGGAGCTCTGGATCATAGTTGGCCAGTTCCTGATTAATTTGCCGGTAGCGCTCAATAGCCTGATTTTCATCTTCACTGCTCATGTCGACCAGGTGGAGCAGCACCCGGGTCCGCTCGATGTGCCGGAGGAATTTAAGGCCGAGGCCAATCCCTTTAGAAGCCCCCTCAATCAGGCCGGGCATATCAGCCATTGCGAAGTCCCGCCCGTCGGGGAGCATCACCATCCCCAGGTTGGGTACCAAAGTCGTAAACTCGTAGGCCGCGATTTTAGGTTTAGCCCCCGTGACCACCGACAGCAAGGTCGACTTGCCGACGGAAGGGAAACCGATGAGGCCCACGTCAGCCAGCATTTTCAGTTCTAATTCCAGGTAGCGGTCCGCCCCCGGCTCGCCATTTTCGGCGATTTCAGGGGCCGGGTTTTTGGCACTTGCAAAGTGGATGTTGCCGCGGCCACCACGACCACCCTGGGCCACGACCAGCTCCTGGCCGTTTTCAACCAGGTCACCGATAATAGCGCCGGTATCGAGGTCGCGAACCGTCGTCCCCTGGGGAACCGCAATCACCGTATCCGGTGCACTCGGACCGGTCATCTGCTTATTCATCCCGTTGCCGCCGTTTTTCGCCTTGAAAATCCGGTGGTAGCGGAAGTCCATTAGTGTTCGCAAGCCCTCATCAACTTTCAAAATAATGCTGCCGCCGCGGCCACCGTCACCGCCAGCTGGGCCGCCGTTCGGGACGTACTTTTCCCGCCGAAAAGCGACCATCCCGTCGCCGCCCTTTCCAGCATGTGCTTCAATTTTAATTTGATCAACAAAGGTATTCATGTTGCTTTCTCCGTTCTGTTAGCTTATCTCTAGTATATTGGAAAACCGGAGGGGCGTCAAAATCAATCATGACTGCTCCCCTTGGCGAGTTCGGCGTTCTTTTGGAGGGAAACCTTAATCAGCTGGGCAGTCGGCCGGTTGATCCCCAGAGCATGAATTTCCTCAACCGGCGCCTGGGCGATCTTGGTCACCGAACCATACTTTTTGAGCAGCTTTGTCCGCGTCCGTGGCCCGACCCCCTTGATCTCGTCCAGACGGGAACTGAGGGAGTGTTTGGTATGCACGCTCCGGTGATAGGTAATCGCAAAGCGGTGCACCTCGTCTTGAATCCGTTGGACAAGGTAAAAGCCCTGGCTACGGGGATCAAGGTTCACGTGGGCGTCATCATTGCCAAATAAGAGGTCTGCCGTCTTATGCTTATCATTCTTGACCATCCCGACGACTGGAATATCCAGCCCCAGTTCGTTTTCCAAAACGTCCTTGACCGCGTTCATCTGGATGTCGCCCCCGTCCATAAAAATCATGTCCGGCATCGGCTTGTTCTCCTTCAAAAGGCGTCCATACCGCCGGCGAATGACTTCCCGAGTGCTGGCGGCTTCATCAGCGTGGTCAACCACCGTCTTGAGCTTATACTTCCGGTACAGTTTTTTGGCCGGTTCCCCGTCAACGAAGACGACCATCGCACTGACCGGGTCGGCACCTTGGATGTGGGAATGGTCAAAGGCCTCGATCTTGTGGCCCACTGGCAGACCCAGGGCGTCAGTGATCTCCTTCATTGCGCCCGTGGTCTTGCCCTTATCCATCTCCAGTAGCCGGAACTTCTCGTCCAGGGTCAGCCGGGCATTTTCGGCCGCCATCGCCAGCAAGTCCCGCTTTTCGCCCCGCTCCGGCGTCCGGACCGGGATCCCTAAGATCTCACTGATTTCCTTATTGGGGAGACCCGCGGGCAGCAGGAGTTCCCGGGGGAGGATGTTGTTGCGCCGGTTATAAAACTGAAGGATGAAGCTGGTCATCTCTTCGACCGCCGTATCCACAATTGGGAACAGCCGTTTTTCCCGCTTCATCAGGCGGGCTTGACGGATAAAGAACACCTGGATTGACAGCCAGCCCTTGTCCATATAAAAGTTAAAGAGGTCCCGTGGGGTTTTATCGTTGGAAATAATCTTCTGTTTCTCCACCGTTACTTCAATATAGTGGAGCTGGTCGCGAATTTCCGCCGCCCGTTCGTATTCCAGTTCGCTAGCGGCCTGGTTCATTTTGGCGCGCAGGTGCTTCTTAACGTTGGCAGTATTGCCATTTAAAAATGACTTGATCCGCTTAATCTGGGCTGTGTACTCCGCTGGCGGGACCTCCTTGAAGCAGGCGCCCAGGCACTGGCCCATATGGTAATACAGGCAGGGCCGCCCCTGGAAGCCATTGCACCGCCGCAAGGGGTATACCTTTTGAATGAAGTGCACAGTCTCTTCTGCGGCATAGACGTTCGGATAGGGGCCAAAGTAATAGGCACCATCCTTCTTGATTTTCCCCGTGATTTTGATCTGGGGATCCCGTTCATTGGTGATCTTAATGTAGGGATAGCCAGTCCCCCGTTTTAACTTGATGTTGAAGTAGGGCTGGTGCTTTTGGATCAGGGTGATTTCAAGCAAAAACGACTCCTTATTGGTCGAAGTCACAATCGTTTCAAAATCCGCCACCTCTGACACCATCTTTGCTACCTTGCCGGTATGCGTGCTTTTAAAGTAAGAACGGACCCGGTTTTTGAGGCTCTTGGCCTTGCCGACATAAATAATCTGCCCGTTAATGTTCTTCATCAAATAACAGCCGGGCTTATCCGGCAATAATGCTAACTTATGTTCAAGGTATTCGCTTGCCATCGTAACCCTCCGTAATAAATGCTAGTATAGTATTATAGCGGAAAACGCGACGGCAACGCAAAGAATCCGATCGCCTTCCCCGGGCTTTTTCTTGCAAACCGCTGGTGTGCTATGCTATCATATTCTGAACATTAACAAGGGAGCGATTAAAATGGGCTTAGTAACCAGAAGAAGTGAACAGTTGGACCGCCTGTTCGACCAATTTGCGATCGATCCAAAGAAGAAGCAACCGAAAAAGGCGGATCAGGACGCAAAAACGCCGACTAAAGAACAGGACGACCAGGAAAAGTAAATTATCAATGGAGCGACTGAGTTAATTCCCAGTCGCTTTGCTATTTGAAAACAGCAACTGGCGGCTAGTTCCCCAGCAAAAGTAAAGAATTAACCAAGATTGCGCCACCATTATTGCAAATGATGATCAGCCTATACTAAACTGAACTCAAGATTAGCTTTGAGGTGATTGCATATGTTACCATTCTTTATCATTGTATTAATCCTAGCCGGCGCTTTGGTTGGTCAAATCCTTACAAGCAACCGCAGTGAAGAACCGGTTGGTAAACACAGTGCCAAGCGAAAAGCTTAATCTTTTTCGTTCAACAAAAGTCCCCCACGATTCATCTTAGCCATGAATCGTGGGGGACTTCTTTTAGTGCTGATTAAATTGTTGGTTAGCCGTGGTGACCAGTTGCTGATAAGCACTGGTAATTTCTGCCGGGCTGATCCCGAAGTCGACGATCCCCAGCTTGAGTAACAGGTGCCAGGCATGGCGGAGGTCTTCCTGGTGGCGGCTAACGTACGCACCGTTTAGCAGGTTCTTAATCGCCAAATACTCACGATTAAGCTCCGCCAACTGGTCCTGCTTCTTAGCGTCCACAATCCGCTGCCACTGCTCCGCACTGAGAACCACCAGGTGCGTCCACTGCCGCTTAGCGCTAAACAGGAGGAACAGCGCCAGCACCTTTACATATTGCGCCGTCAGCTGGCGGTGACTCGCTGGCTGGCCCGTTTGCAAGACGTCCGCCCACCCGGCAAGATCCGCAAACCGGCTCAGCTGCAAGTCAAGCTGGAGGTACACCGTCTGCTGACGCGTTTCTGGGCCGATCAGCAACTCATAGGCATCGTCGGCCGCCAGCTCAAGGTCAATTGCCTCGTGCAGCAGCTTGGTAATGTCTAACTGTTCATTCGTGGTCATCGGGGTCACCATCCTCCTCCACTGCCTGCTCGCCGTTTGGCTGGAACACTTCGGTCGGCTGGTCAAAGGATTCCGCCGCAGCGGCTGTCGCAACCACCAGCTTATCAGAACGGACCGCCAGTTCATCCCGGTTATTCAAGTACCACTGCCGAATCAAGTTATAATGCAGCAGGGTATCGAAGAAGGATACCCGGGACTCCGGATCCTGGACCGCAAAGAACCACTGCTGGCTGTAATCATCCGGGTCAAAAGCAATGTCCAGCTTGATGCCCTGGTCCAACACCAGTTCCGCCCCATTGTTATGCGGCAGGTTCATCAGCATATAATCGTTTTCCGCGGTGGCCACAAATAAACGGTCAATCACGGTCAAATCAAGGTCTGGCCGGGCGAGGGCAAACCGTTCGGCATTATCAGTATTGAGAATCCCCAGGTTGATCGTAAAGTCGAGGTCCGCCGCCAGTTCCTGCGCGAAAGCAATCAGCGGCTTTACCGCGTCGCGCAGTTCCAGGTCGGTATGCTTCTTGAGGGCCCGGACAATAAAGTAATTGACTAGGGCCTGGTTATTAAACTGGAAAAAGCGGTTTGCCAAATCCAGGTAAAAGAGCGGCTCTTGTTCGCCCTGTTCCGTAAAGGCCGCTTCGCCATCCTCGTTAATCTGAAACTTAAAGGAATCACTGTCAGCAATTGGTTCAATTCGGGCGATGAACTGCCGCTGCGAATTTTCGGTAATCTGCACGGCATCAATTCCGTGCTTCTCCAGCAACCGCCCCATAAAGATCAGGTAGTAGTCTGCCGCCTGGTAGTGCCGGGGAAAATCGACCAAGTCATTTTGCAAGTCCAGCTCAGCCAGCTGGGTCGTTGCTGCCAGCATCTCCTTAGCGTCAGTAGTTTCTGCCAACTGGTCCAGCAGTTGAACGTAGCGCTGCCCCATTTTGAGGACGTCCTTAAAGGAGGCGGAGAGGGTCGTCAACCGGCCCTGCGGTGAGTTAATCAGCTTATTATTGTTCATCTTCGCTCACCTGCTTTTCTTCATGACGGTCGCCGGCAAGGTTAGCCAAGTAGTTGGCATAGAGGTTGCGGTTCGCCAGCTCAAAGTCCTCGAAGCTGCCAAACGTATCCACAATACTCTTTTGTTCGTAGCTTAAGATTGTGTTTTCCTTCGACAGGGAAAGCACCAGCTGGTCATTTTCCTTAATTGTCTTATTGGCAGTCCGGGCTTCCTGTTCTTCATCCTCGATCTTTTGCAACTGATCGACGAGCTCTTGACGATTTTCCTTGTTTTTACTGGACTCAAACAGCCCCGAACGCGAGTTAATATCTTCCAATTGCGTTTCAACCTGCTGCCGGCGCTCCTCGCGTTCCCGCTGGTGGTCAATCAAGTCCTGCAGGTGGTCATTGTGCCGCGAAATTTCCGCAATCCGGTCGCTGTTAAAGCGTTTGTTTTCCCGTGATAATTCAAAGGATTTTTGCAACTTTTGGTACTCAGTCGGGTCAAAGGAGAAGCGCACGTTTAAAACGTCCAGTTCACCAAACTGCCGCCGGTCCCACCAGTTACCAAAGTAAATCCGGTAATGGCCGGTCTGGTACTCCTCATAGTAAAAGAACGGGTATGCCTGGCCCAGGTACTTGATCAGCTTAACGCTCAGGTAGTTGCTTAACTGGTCAGCCAGGTCATCGACTAAACTCATGACTCCCTGGTCGTTGGGCTGCTGCTCCCGGTGTTCAATTTCCTTCGCGTACCGTTGGTTATCCAGCAATTGGTAAACTCGCCGGTCCTGGTGGGCAGCGAGGGCTTCGTTTAATTCCTGCAAATATTTAATCTTCGTGGCCACTTGCTGTTCAATCAAGCGACCGATTTCCACTGCTCTGTTTTCGTGTTCTTCATTCGCCATAAAGCACTAACTCCTTGTCTACATCACTAATTTATATAGTAGCCGAAATTAATCCCGAACGATTAAATTTCCGTCATTTTTGTCAAAAACTTTATAATTAGTTAAGCAATCGTAAACCTAAAACTATTTTCACATATTTTGCCCGTTTTTCAATAGGCGGCGGGGAAATCCTCACGACACGCCTTTGGCCGAACCGCCCTTCCCCGTTTGCTGCCCAATTTGCTTTTATTAAGAACTGCACTATAATGAGGTAAGCAGGCCTAATACCTGCTTTGATGGAGCGTTTCGAAAAGAGGCGAAGTTAACTATGGCATTAAGTAAGCAAGAACGTAAGGAAATGGCACGGAAAGCCATGGAAAAGCGTGGCAGCAAGAAGCCTAATGGCTCTGGTTTTGCAAAGCTTGACGAAGAAGCCAAGAAACTGAGTGACTAAGCTTTTTGAAGCAATCCAAAGTAAAGCGACCGACAAGTGTTCAATTTGTCAGCCGCTTTTTTTAGTTTAAAAACAAAAAAGGCCGAAAAATTCCAGCCTCTTCATTAGTGCTTAGGCTTCTACCGCCGCAATCATTCGGTCGAGTAATTCAAGATCGGTCTTGCGGGAGTAGATGTCCATAATTTCATAAATCTGGGGAGCAGACGTCGAACCAGTAAAGGCCAAGTTTAATGGGAAGTACAGGTTCCGTCCCTTAACGCCGGTTTCCTTGCCGACTTCCTTAATTGCCTGGCTGTAATCGAGGTCAGCACCGCCGTTAACCAGCTTGTCCTTCAAACCATTCAGCACGGCCAGCAGGTCTTCCTTGGTAAAGTCCTCATTATCAATGAGCTGGTCGTAGTTGAAGTGTTCGTCCAGGACCGTGTAGTAGCTCCAGGCGTATTCAATGACTTCCAGCAGCTTGTTAACGTCGCGCTGGTGAACATGGATGGTCTTCTTGAGCAATTCCCGGAGTTCGTCTTCAGGAATTGACTGCAGACGTTGTGCTTCTTCAGTTTCGCCTTCCTTAACTAATTCCATCGTCCGGTCAGCTAGTTCATCAATATCCATCTGCTTGATGTATTGAGCGTTCATCCAGTCCAGCTTCTTTTGGTCAAAGTACGCCGGCGCCTTGGACATCCGTTCCGGATCGTAAACCTTAATCAGCTCGTCCTTGGAGTAGATTTCCCGTTCGCCCTTTGGTGACCAGCCTAAGAAGGCGATGAAGTTAAAGATGGCTTCTGGCAGGTAACCGTGCTTCTTGTATTCGTTGATGAACTGCAGGGTATCCTTGTCCCGCTTGCTGAGCTTCTTCCGCGTCTTCGGGTTAAAGATTAACGGAATGTGGCAGAAGACCGGGTGTTCCCAGCCCAACGCTTCGTAAATTGCCATCTGCTTTGGCGTATTGGAGATGTGGTCAGCCCCCCGCAAAACGTGGGTGATGTCCATCGTGTGATCGTCAACAACGACGGCAAAGTTGTAGGTTGGCATCCCATCACTCTTTTCAATGATGAAGTCCCCACCGAGGTTGTCAGAGTTAAAGGAAACGTGCCCCCGAGCGATGTCGTCCCATTGGTATTCGTGGTCCTTTGGGAAGTGGAAGCGAATCGTTGGCTTCAGTCCCTTGGCTTCGGCCGCCTTCTGTTCTTCCTCACTCTTGCCGTACCAACGGCCATCGTAGTGCGGCGCTTCCTTGTTGGCCCGCTGGCGTTCACGCATTTCCTGAAGTTCCTCTTCAGTCGTGTAATCCTTGTAGGCAATCCCCTTGTCCAGTAATTCTTGGACATACTTGTGGTAAATTCCCTGGGCGTTCCGTTCGCTTTGCCGGTACGGCGCATACTTCGGGTTCGGCTTATTCGGTCCTTCGTCCCAGTCGATGCCCAGCCAGTGCAGGTTTTCCCGCTGGCTGTCTTCGCCGGTCTGGACGTTCCGCTTAGTATCCGTGTCCTCAATCCGCAGAACCATCGTTCCGTTAAAGTGACGTGCAAATAAATAGTTAAATAATGCTGATTGGGCATTTCCAATATGCAGGAAGCCGGTTGGACTTGGTGCATACCGAACTCTGACCTTTTGATCCATTATTTTGATTCTCCTTTAGTAACTTGTTAGCAGCCATTATGCTACCGGTGCAACAAATATAATTTTATCTGAATGTCTTGATTTGTCAATGCAAGCGCCGGCTTTACTACCGCCCTGCAGCAATTCAACCGTCAGCCGGCGCACAACAACGTGTACGGCTGGAAAATCAGTTAACGCTGGGCGCCCACTTGCGAATCGCAAAAGAGGGGAACCACTAGGCACGGTTCCCCCTGTTTTTCCTATTTCTTAAACCCGGTTGGGTAGCGGCGGTTTAACTCGGCAATGTTTGCCTTGGCAACCTCCTCAAATGGGATGTCCGCCCATTCCGCAATTTGCGACAGGTACCACAAAACATCGCCCATCTCGTGGACCAGTTCCTGCCGGCTCAGCTTCTGTCCCCGGAAAGCGTAATTCTTTACCAGGTCAACCACCTGACCGGACTCCCCGGCCAGTCCGAGGGCGCAATTGGTTAAAACCTGTTCATTCCCGTATAAGGTTCGCTTGGCCGCATTTTGGTATTCATTAAAATCCACCGTTACTTCATCCCCGTTCGTTCATCAATCCATTGCCAAACGGCATCCTTTCCCGTTTTCTTGACCGCCGAAAAAAGAATCAGCTGATTGGCTGACGGCAAGCCCAGGGTCTTTTTAATCAGACTTTCCTGGCGGTTCCAGGCGTTTCCCTTAACCTTATCGATCTTGGTGGCTACCACCAAGGTCGGAATATGGTAGTATTGCAGCCACTGGTACATACTAACGTCATCCGCCGTTGGTGCGTGCCGGCCATCGACCAGTAAAATGGTTCCCCGCAGCTGGTCCCGTTGGGTCAAATATTGTTCAATCATTTGCCCAAACCGTTCGCGTTCCTTCTTGGAAACCTTGGCATAGCCGTAGCCCGGCACATCGACGAAGTACAGCTGGTCTTCCACCACGTAGAAGTTCAAGGTCTGGGTTTTTCCCGGCTGGCTGGAGGTATGGGCAAAGTTGCGCCGGTTAATCAAGACGTTCGTCAGCGACGACTTCCCAACATTTGACCGCCCCACCAGCGCAATTTCTGGGTAGTTAGTCTTCGGGTACTGGTCCAGCCGCACCGCACTAATCGTTAAATCAACATTCTGTACTTCCATTAAGCAACTCCCCGGCTATGAAGCCTGCTGGTCCTTTAAGACATACTTCGGCTCCGCGTGGTCGGTAACACAGCGCTTGCCAATTACGACCTTAGCAACGTCGGCACGGCTCGGCAGGTCAAACATTACGTCCTGCATGACCTCTTCGATAATCGAACGCAGGCCCCGGGCACCGGTATTGCGTTTAATCGCCAGCTCGGCCATCGCACGCAGGGCGCCGTCAGTAAAGCTTAACTCGCTGCCATCCAGCTTAATCAGCTCTTGGTACTGCTTTACCAACGCGTTCTTCGGCTCCGTCAAGATCCGGATCAGGTCCTGTTCATCCAGCTTCTGCAAGGCCGTCATGACGGGGAGCCGACCAATGAATTCAGGAATCAGGCCAAACTTGAGCAGGTCTTCAGGGATGACGTGCTGTAAAATGTTCTTTTCGGTAATGTTATCCCGGGCGGAACTACTGGTACCAAAACCGATCGTCTTTTCGCCGATTCGTTCCTTGACGATGTTCTCAATCCCATCAAAGGCCCCGCCGACGATAAAGAGGATGTTGCTGGTGTCCACCTGGATAAACTCCTGTTGCGGGTGCTTCCGGCCCCCCTGCGGCGGAACATTGGCAACCGTCCCCTCAAGGATCTTTAAGAGCGCCTGTTGGACCCCTTCCCCAGAAACATCACGGGTGATTGAAACGTTCTCACTCTTCTTAGCAATCTTGTCAATTTCATCAATGTAGATAATGCCCTTTTCCGCGCGCTCCACATCGAAGTCCGCGGCCTGCAACAGCTTAAGGATAATGTTTTCCACATCTTCACCGACGTACCCGGCTTCAGTCAGTGTCGTGGCGTCGGCAATGGCAAAGGGCACGTTGAGAATCCGGGCCAGCGATTGGGCCAGGTAGGTTTTCCCCGAACCAGTTGGACCAATGACGGCAATGTTGCTCTTCTGCAATTCCGTATCGTTGTTTTCACCTGTCATCATGGCGTTAACCCGCTTATAGTGGTTGTAAACTGCGACCGCCAGCGTCTTCTTGGCGTCCGCCTGACCAATCACGTAGTCGTCCAGCTCACCAACAATTTCCGCTGGCGTTGGCACACGGAAAGTTTGCTTAGCGCTGTCTTCGGCTAATTCCTGCTTGATAATCTCCTGGCAGAGGTCAACACATTCGTTACAAATGTAGACCCCGGGACCAGCAACAATCTTTTTCACCTCATCTTGCGACTTGCCGCAAAATGAACAGTGGATGGTATCTGTTCTCGTGGTGTCTTCCAACATTCATGAACCTCCTCTAAACTTATGGAATAATCATACCAGAATTTTAGGATGAATTCGAATATTCTGTTCCCCAATAAAAAAAGCCCAACCACGTGATTGAGCTTTTCTCACTACAAAGACCGCCTAATTACTTGTCCGCCTTTTTGTCGTCGGCCTTAACCTGCTTTGCGGAGTCCGCAACTAAGTCAACGGCCTTCTTGATCTTGATGTCGTGGCTCAGCATATCCTTAGACAGGGCCTTTTCCACCGCATCTTCTTCCATGCCGTATTGCTTAGCCAGGTCCTTGATCTCATCCTTGATCTCATCTTCACTGGCTTCCAGCTTGGCGTCGTCAACAATCGCTTCCAGTACTAAGTTGGTCTTTACCCGTTGAGCAGCGTCGTTAGCGAATTGCTTCTTCAAGTCGTCTTCCTTAGTCCCAGTGATTTGGAAGTACATCTGTGGACTAATCCCCTGTTGTTGCATTCCGGCTAAGTATTGCTGCATTTGCCGGTTGGTGTCTTCGTCCAGCATTGCTTGTGGGATATCCTCGATTTCAGCGTTAGCAACAGCCTTTTCAATTGCGGCATCTTCAATTGCGCCCTTTGCCTGGTTATCCTTTTGTTCTTGAAGCTGCTTGCGGGTCTTGTCCTTTAACTCGTCAAGGGTGTCAACATCTTCATCGACGTCCTTAGCAAAGTCATCATCAAGTTCTGGCAGTTGCTTTTCCTTGATTTCGTGAACCTTAACCTTAAAGATTGCGTCCTTACCCGCCAAGTTCTTTGCGTGGTAGTCCTCTGGGAAGGTTACCTTAACCTCAACGTCATCACCAGACTTGTGGCCAACCAGTTGATCTTCAAAGCCCGGAATAAATGAGCCGGAGCCTAATTCTAATGAGTAGTTGTTAGCGGAGCCGCCATCAAACTTCTCACCATCAACGCTACCTTCGTAATCAATCACGACGGTGTCGCCGTTGGCTGCTGCCTGGTCATCATCCTTCAGGACCAATTCAGCTTGCTGTTGACGCTTCTTTTCGATTTCGGAGTCAACGTCAGCATCACTAACGGTCGTGTCCTGTTCAGGAACTTCCATTCCCTTGTAGTCGCCAAGCTTAACTTCTGGTTCAACCGCCACTTCAGCAGTCAGCGTCCACGGTTGGCCCTTTTCCATGCTCTTAATGTCGATGCTTGGTTGGTCTACCGGCTTAATCCCAGTTTCCTTAACAGCAGCACTGTAAGCATCTGGTAAGACCTTGTTTAACGCATCTTGGTACAGGGATTCTTCACCGTACATTTGGTTGAAGATTTGACGGGGAACCCGGCCCTTCCGGAAACCAGGAACCGTAATCTTCTTCCGGGTTTCGACAAAGGCTTCGTCAATCCCCTTTTTAATCGTGTCGACATCAATATCAAACGTTAATGTCCCTTTGCTGGCATCGCTATCGCGTTCCCATTTTGCTGACATTTTATTTCCTCCAATAACAATCAATTTGACCCGTGCCTAATCAGGCGGATCTTTACATACCTTATTAGTTTACCTTACGGACCAGGCAATTGCAACCAATTGGCGGTTTTCTCCCCGCCCAAATTAAAAGAAAAAAGAGGTTAGGGCAGAGCCCCAACCTCTTGATTGTGCCTAATTGAAAATTAGTCTAAGACTTCTGATACCACACCGGCACCAACAGTGTGTCCACCTTCACGGATAGTAAACTTCAGACCCTTTTCAAGGGCAACTGGCTTTTGTAAGTTAACAGTGAACGTTACGTTATCACCAGGCATAACCATTTCTACACCATCTGGCAATTCGATCGTCCCAGTAACATCAGTAGTGTGGAAGTAGAATTGTGGACGGTAGTTGGAGAAGAATGGCGTGTGACGGCCCCCTTCTTCCTTGGTCATAACATAAACTTCACCCTTGAAGTTCTTGTGAGTTTGGATCGAACCTGGTTCAGCAAGAACTTGACCACGTTGGATCTGGTCGTGGGCGATACCACGAAGAAGAACACCGACGTTATCCCCGGCTTCACCAAGGTCAAGCGTCTTGTGGAACATTTCCAAACCAGTAACGGTTGACTTCAGAACATCTTCAGTCAAACCAACGATTTCAACTTCGTCACCGACCTTAACAGTACCACGGTCGATACGACCAGAAGCAACAGTACCACGACCAGTGATGGTGAAGACGTCTTCGACAGGCATCATGAATGGCTTGTCAGTAGGACGCTTTGGAGTTGGGATGTAGTCGTCAACAACATCCATCAGGTGAAGGATAACCTTTTCTTGTTCTGGGTCCCCTTCAAGAGCCTTGAGGGCGGAACCACGAACAACCGGAATATCGTCACCAGGGAAATCGTATTCGCTAAGAAGGTCACGTACTTCCATTTCAACCAAGTCAACCAATTCGTCATCGTCAACCAAGTCGGTCTTGTTCAAGAAGACAACGATGTATTGAACACCAACCTGGCGAGCAAGCAGAATGTGTTCACGGGTTTGTGGCATTGGACCATCAGTTGCGGCAACAACCAGGATCGCACCATCCATTTGTGCGGCACCAGTGATCATGTTCTTAACGTAGTCGGCGTGACCTGGCGCATCGATGTGAGCGTAGTGACGCTTTTCAGTTTCGTATTCAACGTGGGCAGTGTTGATAGTGATACCACGTTCCTTTTCTTCTGGCGCAGCATCGATATCAGCGTAATCTTCTGCCTTTGCAAGACCCTTAGCTGCCAATACCTTGGTGATAGCAGCGGTCAGAGTAGTCTTCCCATGGTCAACGTGGCCAATAGTACCAATGTTTACATGGGGCTTTGTACGTTCATAATGTTCTTTTTCAGCCATTAATGAAAACCTCCTGATAATTTACAAGTATAATGCCAGTCCTTTCATAGAAATGACTGACACACTCTAATAGTTATTGTACTACTTCTTTTCGCCAATTGAAAGCTTTTATATCAAAGGCTTGAAGAAGAATTCTTAAATATCATATCAACTCTGACCGCATTTGTAAATAATAATACTAAGGTTTTTCGCCTAAATCATCAATTACCCGATTTAATTGACGCTGGGTGGCTAAAATTGCCGGCTGCCCACTCACCTGCTCCCCCTGAATCTGACCAACCAGGCAATCGATCCAGCCGTCGGCGTCGATCACCTTATCTTCAATCAATGGGTACAGCAGCATTAATTGAAGCTGCAGCTCCTGGCTGGCCAGCTGGTATTCGCTGGGGTTCTGGTTAGCCAGCCGGGCCGCCAGGGCTTGGTGTAAGTCCTGAACGACCGGCAGTTCTTCGATTGCCGGCAGCTTAGCCGGATTAATCGAGTATTCCCGGCCGTCAAGCCAGCGGAGCGCCATCAACCGGTCAATGCCCAGCTGGCGAAGCGTATCCACCAGTGCGGCTTTAATTAATTGGTGGGCGTACGGGTCCCGCAACAGGAACTGTGCACCGGTCAGGTACTCCGTTAGCGGTAACTGGCGGGCCGCCCCGAGGCGTTCCTGCTGCTCGCTGAGCGGACAGTCGCCCAAATGGTAAAAGGAACGGAGCGCGGTTTGGATCGTCGTCTGAAATTTTTCTTCGGCAGTTCGCTCAGCTTCCGCAATCAGGCCCTCAAACTCAGCCTGCCAGTCCAGCGGCAGGTCCGTAATGAAGAGCCGGGCCGTAATATAGGATTGGTTATGCAAGAGGAGGTGGACCGCTAGTCGGGCATGTCCCTTATCACTCGTAAAAACCTCCGGCTGCTCCGTAAAGTAAACGAAGGCCCGGGCATACTGCTTCGCCCGGTAAAGGGCC
This sequence comes from Limosilactobacillus antri DSM 16041, assembly GCF_000160835.1. Classification (GTDB taxonomy): domain Bacteria; phylum Bacillota; class Bacilli; order Lactobacillales; family Lactobacillaceae; genus Limosilactobacillus; species Limosilactobacillus antri. The sequence goes on along the minus strand of NZ_GG700732.1, from coordinate 84,061 downwards.
AGGACCAGCGTCTTTGTCACATCGTCGCTGGGCGACTCGTTAATCAAGTCTTCAAGCAGGCTGCTTGCTGCTAGCCACTTCTCATCGGTCATTAATTGCAACGCTTTTTGGTAGCGTTCTTCTTGTTCATTGTTCATGTTAACTTTCCTTAAATACATAAAGGGGTTGCGGCATTCCTGCCAGCAGCCCCACTACTAACTAGTTACTTTGTTTGCTCTTTTCTGCTTGGTGCTTACGGCCCCGTCCACGGCCGTGACGAGCCTCTTTTTTATGGCCGGCATCGGTCTTCTTTACTTCGCCCTTGCCCTTTGACTTCTTCTTGGCGTGCTAGTTGATTTCCATAATCACCGGTAAAATTACCGGGTGCCGTTTAGTTTGATCAAAGAGGAAGCGGTTTAGTTTTTCCCGAACGTCTTGTTTCAGGTGGCCCCAGTCAAATTCCTTTTGGTCCAGGTTGTCCTGAACAACCCTTTCCACCAGGTCAGCACTCTGCTTCATTAGCTGGTGGTTGGTCTTAACAAAGACAAAGCCCCGGGAGGTGATTTGCGGACGGGCAACAATCTTCTTCTTTTTCCGGTCAATTGTGGCAACGACAACGAAAATCCCGTCTTCGGACAGGACCCGCCGGTCGCGAAGAACGATGTTTCCAATGTCACCAATCCCGGTGCCATCAATCATCGTGTTGCCGACATCCAGGTGCTCGCCAACGTGGAACTCACCCTGGTCGTAGGTCAAGACGTCACCCTTGTTAGTCAGGAAAATCCGGTCAGGCGCAATCCCAACCTCCTCCGCTAATTCAGCGTGCCGATCCAAAAGCCGGTATTCTCCCTGAATCGGGATAAAGTTCTTCGGCTTCATGAAGTTCAGCATTAATTGCTGGTCGTTTTGGTTAGCGTGGCCCGACGGGTTGAGGTCATCGGAAATAAACTTAACCTCCGCCCCGGTCCGGTAGATGATGTCCTTCGTCTTTTGGACTTCGGTTTCCTGGGCGTATGAAGGCGTGGTGGTAACGAATACCAAGTCTTGGTCACTGAGTTTGATCTTTGGGTTATCACCGCTGGCAATCTGCTGAAGGGACTTGATCGGTTCCCCCATCTTCCCTGTTTCCAGGATTACCACCTGCTGGGGGTCCAGCTTGTCGGCCTCCTTCAGACTAATTAGGATATCCTTAGGCATCTTCAGCTTGCCCAGGTCCATCGCCGTATTGATGATTTGCTCAATATCGCTGCCGGAAAGAACAATCTTCCGGTCAACCGCCACGGCGGCATCAATAATTTGCTGGACCCGCATAATGTTTGAAGCAACACTCGCCACAATAATCCGGCCATCTTGGTACTTAAACGTTTCCTTGATGTACTCACCAATGTCCTTTTCCCGCGAAGAGGCCCCGGTGATGCCCGCACCAGCGGAATCACTCAGCAGTGCTAGTACCCCCTGCGAACCGATTTCAGCAAGCCGTGCCAGGTCAGTCTGGTAGCCCTTAGTGGCCGTTTGGTCAAACTTAAAATCACCGGTGTAGACAATGTTGCCTTCTGCAGTTTCCAAAACAACCCCCAGCGTTTCTGGAATCGTGTGGGTCGTCTGGAAAAAGGAAACGGTGACGTCGTTAAAATCAATCGCCGTACTTGCGTCAACCACGTGGAAGTCGTTGAATTTTTTAACTTCCTTATGCTTCTTGACCGCTAATTTTGCCAGGGCAATCGTCATCTCACTACCGAAGACGGGAACGTTAAAGTCCATTAAGAAGTACGGCAACGCCCCAATCGAATCGGCATGGCCATGGGTCAGAAATACCCCGACGATTTTGTCCTTGCGCTCACGCAGGTATTCCCAGTCTGGAATCACAACGTCGATCCCCATCAATTCATTTTCTGGGTACTTCAATCCGGTGTCCAAGATAAAAATCTGGTCATCGACTTCCACCGCGTACATATTTTTGCCATTTTCGCGAACCCCACCAAATGGGATAATTTTGATTTTGCTCATTAGATTGGCTCCTTTATTAAGTTGATTTCTCTGGATTGCTATTAATTCGCTCAGAGAATTTATTCGTTCATAAATAGCTATTAATATCTTACCACATTCACTATTCACAATGGAAACCAAACATTTTTTAAAACAAAAAAGACTGAGAACATTCTCAGCCTTGGTGCCGGTTGCAAGCAAACGGCACCGGTTTGGAAAAATAAGATTACCGCCGTAATCCTAATTCCTTAATCAACTCACGATAAGCAGGAAGGTCAGTCCGACGCAGGTAAGCCAAGAGGTTCCGCCGGTGACCAATCTTCTTCATCAAACCACGTTGTGAGTGGTAGTCGTGCTTGTGCGTCCGAAGGTGTTCGTTCAGTTCGTTAATGTCAGCAGTTAATACAGCCACTTGAACCTGAGTAGAACCAGTGTCACCCTCATGAGTTGCGAATTGCTTAATAATTTGATCCTTACGTTCTTTAGAAAGAGCCATGATCAATTTCCCACCTTTCAATTAATTCAATCTGCCTAGTTCTAAGTATGACGTCGGTGAGGATCGTCAAACTGGGAAGAGGCATTGCCACAGCTGTGACCTTTAATAATATACGGTATTTTGGCTCAGTTTGCAATTCTTTCCCGTCCTGAAGATCCTATTATCGCGAAACTATTGCAATGCTGGCCAGTCTTTTGTATAATGACAAATGTTGAAAATTCTGGTCAACTGAATACCGGATAACGGAGGTGAAACTCATGCCAATCATCAAATCAGCGATCGAACGTGTTAAGACTAGTGCAAAGGCCGAAGCACGGAACGCTTCCCAATTAAGCCATATGCGGACTGCGATCAAGAAGTTCGACAAGGCCAAGCTTGCTGGTGAAGACAACCTTGAAGAATTATACAAGGGTGCTATTTCAGCAATTGACCGTGCCCACTCAAAGGGCCTTATCAAGGCTAACAAAGCAGCACGGGATAAGTCTCGTCTGTCAGCTCGTTACCACAAGTAATGAGGTTCAAGGAGGCAACTGATCCTAGTTGCCTCTTTTCTTTCTTACAAACATACAAAGGGAGCGTGAAAACGAAGTCATCAATGACTTTATTTTCACGCTCCCACTTTTTTATCACTTAAATTAGTTCTGCCGGGTATATTGAAGCATAAACAGCTGAAAAAGCAGTTCAGGGTCCCGTTGGGTAGTCTTTAGGGTGCGCTCAATTTTTACCAGTCCCAAGTAGGCGTTGGCGAGCCGTTCAAGGGAAAACTGGCGAACCGTCCGCAAACCGAGTTTGACCCGGTAAGGGTGAACGTTTAGCTTGCTGGCAATGCTTCCCTGACTTAAGCCGTGTTTAACCAGGACCTTTAGCTGAATCAGCAGCCGGAACTGGCTTACCAGCACCGCGTTAATCTGTAATGGCTGCTTTTGGCTGGCAAGCAGTTGCTGGTAAAGTGCCAGTGAACGTGGCTGGTCCCGGCGCAGAACCGCCGTCACCAAATCAAAAACATTATCATCCAAGGACTGCGGTACCAATTCTTCAACCATCCGGGCCGTAATTTGCTTATTCTGATAAGCCAGAATCTTAAGCTTGGCAACGTTTGCGACCATCAGTCCATAATCAGCGTTCGTCCGCTGAACCAGCGTTTCTAAGGCGGCATCATCAATCGTAAAACCGTCCTGATGCAGCCCGCTTTCAACCTGCTGACGAGCACTCCGCTCATCCAGCGGGGCTGCACTAACATTTACGGCAACCTTTTTCAGTTCCTTGACGAGCTTTTTACGTCCGTCAAGCTTTTCGTACGGGGCCGAGAAAACGAGGGTCGTCGTGGGTTCTGGGTGTTGGAGGTACTTAGTCAGCGCTGCTAAATCATGCTCGATTTTTCCGCCCCGTTTTTCGTTCGTCAAAAAATACGGCTTATTAACCACCACCAGCCGCCGCTCGCCAAAGAACGGTGCCGAGACCGCATCGGCAAGTGCACTTGCTAGCGGGGTAACTTCCATATCGTAGCGGCCAACGTTCATGACCCGCTGGTCTTCAGGAATCAGCGACATAAAAGCGGTCAACGCAGCCTCCTGTAACACCTGCTGGGTACCAAGGACCAGGTACACCATTGCTGGCGCCTTTGTTTTTAGTTGTTTAGCGAGTTCGGTAACGTCCACCGAAGTTCATCCCCCTTTAATGTCGTCTGCCAGTAGCCATGGCTACCATAATAATGATATTTTATCATCCCGTACTGCTGAGTGGAAAGGGACGAAATGCGGGCCTGCTTCAACGCGGCCACGACCTCATCGCTCGGGTGGTGGTAGCGGTTGAACCGGCCCGCGGAAATAATCGCTGTTTTGACACCTAACTGGCGCAAAAAGCGCGGATCGCTAGCGGTCTTGCTACCGTGGTGGCCTAGCTTTAACACCGTTGCACGCAGTCCCGGATACCGCGCCACAACCGCCAGCTCGCCAGCCCGGTCAAGGTCGCCGGTAAAGAGGAAGTCCTGCCCTCCGAACCGCCCCGCCAGGACCAGCGAATCTTCGTTCTTCGCCGCTCCCGGAGCAAAGGGGTGCACAACCCGCAATTGCTGGCTCGGCGGCTGCGCGCGGTCAGTGACCCCTTGCAGTTTCCCCTGATATTGTTGTGCTGCCAGCCGTTTCTGTAATGCCGGCTGGTTTTCCATTCCGGCCGGGACCACAATTTGCTTTACGGTCATCGCTTCCAACACGGATGGCAAATAGCCGATATGGTCGGCATCATGGTGGCTCAAGTAAACCGTATCGATGCGGGAAAGCCCACAGCTCTTAAGGTAGTTAATGCTGGTCTTTTGGGCAAGATCCTCGTGATTCGCTACCTGGGCCCAGCGCGGCTGCTCAAATTGTACCTTTCCACCAGTGTCAATTAGCAAGACTTGCCGGTTAAAGGGGGTGCGGATAATAATACTGTCCCCCTGCCCGATATCAGTAAAAACAACTTCACCAAATGGTGGAAAGTGAATTTGAAAAAAGCAGCACGCGTACAGTGAGAATAAGACTACGTAACGTGCCGGTCGGGGCCGTTGAACCAGCCACAGGGTTGCCAAAAAGAGCAGCAGTGCAAAGTAGCCCGGCGGTTTGCCAAAGTGGATCTCCCCCGGAAGGGCAGCCAGCCAGTGGAGAATCCGCTGAAAAATACATAGGAAAGTATTTACCAGCTCCCCCGGTAACGGAAGCAGCCAATAAGACGCGGCACTGATAATCACCAGGGGGAAAATCACCACTGAAAACAAGGGGATCATGACATAGCTGGCCACCAGGCTCAAGAGGTGAAATTCAAAAGTCCGGTTGAGGATTGCGGGGAGGCTGAGCAGGCCCAGCAACCAGCACCGTTTTAGCTCCCCTTCCCGCTCCGTCATCACCTGCAGGAGTAGCGACAGGAGGTAGCTCAGCTGGCCGCCAAGGGTGAATAGCAGGTAGGGGTTCCACAGTAAACCGACGATTAGACTAATGGCCCACCCGTCAAGCGCATCCATCTTCAATAGCCGGTGGCCTAGTGTTACCTCAGCCATAATTACCGCCCGGATCAAGCTAGCCGAACCACCGCCGATAATGAGGTAAAGCGGCAACCCAATAATCAGAATCCAATCAAGCTGTTCACGTTCCAGCCACAAGTAGCCGCCCAGCAAACGGGTCAAACTGGTCAGCAAAATGATGTGCATCCCCGAGATACAGAAGAGGTGAATAATTCCTAACCGCTTGACCGCCTGGGTCAAGTCTAGATTGTCACTCCCATGATCGCCAACCAGCAGCTGCTGGCAGTAACCACCCAGTGGCTGGGGCATTGTTTTAAAATACGCAATCAGCCGGTAACGAAGCACGTGACATCCTGCCCGCCAGCCTCGCACGGGTTGCGGTCGAAGGTCCTGCACCTCCTTGACCCGCAACTCATTATAAATATGATGCTGCTGGTAGTAAAAGCGGCGATCAAACTGCTGGTCATTGGTTGCTGGCAACAGCGGCTGCAAGGTCCCCGCGACCTGCCAAAGCGCTGGCCGGTCAACCGCTTCAATCCTCTGCAATTCAGCTGGCTGCCGGGCCCTGACCATCACGGTTTCCCTTGCCCGCGACTGTTGGTCTACCGCCGTCATCGTTACCAGGTTGCCATTAACGTGAACCTCATCCGGCATTACCAGCAAGGTTTGCCGGACTTCTGCTGCCTGTGTTAGCCGTTGGCGAACTGCCCACTGGTGGTTAAATGCAGCCACCCCCGCAATCATACTGGCGACCAGGAGCGTTGCCAGCAATATTCGCGGCTGGGCAAGGCTGATAATCCGCACCAGCATCCACAGCGTTAGCAGTAACAGGAGCGGACGCGGAAAGGTAATAACCGTTGCCAAGAGCCCGGCAAATAGCGCCGGGAACACCCAGTAATGACGAATTTAGTCTGGGGCCACCTGGGGATCAATGTACTGGTCCAGGTGGACTTGGCCTAAAATATCTTGGTCTAAATTAATTTGGCATAAGCGGACATGCTTCAGCTTAATCAGCTTCATTGCGTAGTCATCATTATGGTAGTTGCGAATATAATTGATTTCCTTAATCCCTGCCTGGAGCAAGCTCTTTGTGCATTGCAAACAGGGAAAGTCGGTCACGTAAAGACTCGCGCCATCCGTCGATATTCCAAAGCGGGCGCATTGCAGGATGGCGTTCATTTCGGCATGGATGGTCCGAACGCAGTGTCCGTCGCGCAGGTAGCAGCCTTCATCAATGCAGTGGTCGTCACCGGAAACGGACCCGTTATAGCCGCCCGCAATAATTCGCTTATCGCGGACCAGAACTGCCCCGACCGAGAGACGCTTGCAGGTGCTCCGCGATGCTAGCAGGGCCGCCTGAATCATGAAATACTGGTCCCAATCAATTCGTTTTTTCATCTAATCACTCCCTTACGTTAGCTTTAGTATAGCAAATAATGATGAACTGCCAAATATTTAGACGGCAACTTGCTCTTTGATCTTGGCAACGGTCTTTTCGCCAAAACCGGAAACCTGCATTAACTCATCGACGGTCTTAAACTGACCATGCTGCTGCCGGTACTCTAATATTAAGTCGGCCTTTTTATCGCCAATTCCGGTAATCTGACACAGCTGCTCTTTGGTGGCCGTGTTAAGGTTAACCGGCGCTTTCCCTGCTGTGGCGTCGCTGTTCGCCGGGCTGCCCGTTTCCGGCGTTGCAACTTGTTCACCCACTGTCGGGATGTAGATTATCTGTTGGTCAGCCAGCTCCTTGGCGAGGCTTACATCCTTCATCGCGGCATTGGGCAGGATCCCGCCCGCTGCACGAATTGCCTCTTGGACACGGGCGCCACGCTTGAAAGTATATACTCCCGGCTTTTGAACCGCCCCCTTGACGTCGACACAGACCCGCGCTGACTGACTACTACCCGCCGTGCTCACGCTGGTTGCAAGCGACGAGCCAGCAGCAGACGAAAAGCTTGGTGTTTCCGGGGCGGAGGCGGGTTTAATGGCATGGTAGCCAAGCAGCAGTCCACCGAAAAGGACCGTCGCCCCGACGATAATCTGATAGCGATACATTAACCAGAGTTCCTTAAACTTTTCCATCCAATTCCCCTCCTGTTATTTAAATACGCAAAAAAAGCCACGATTGTTTTTGGGCAATCGTGACTTTAGCGAACCTATTTACTTGTTTCAAGGTAATGCACGGCCTGGTCAAAGCTCGTCACCGGGACAACTTTCATTCCCGGCGCGTACTTTTTGGCCGTCTTCTTAGCCAGCTGGTAGTTGGTCTGGTGCCCCTCTTCATATTTGAGAAGCAGTTTTGTCGGCTTGACGTAGGGCGCAAAGAAGATCGTCGCCCCAGCACGGTGGGCAGCAATTACCTTCTTGTCAATTCCGCCGATCTCGCCTACCTGCCCATCAGCATCGATCGTTCCTGTCCCGGCAATCTTCCGCCCCTTCTGCAGGTCGTGACCGCTGATTTGCTGGTAAATCTGCAGGGTAAACATCAACCCGCCAGATGGTCCCCCCAGCTGGCCGGGGTTAACCTTAACCGGCGTCTCGGTCGTCACCTTCATATTATTAGTCAGCATGATGCCGATTCCGGCACGGCTTCCGGTCAATTTGACCAGCTTATGGGTCGTCGTGCGGGTCTTGCCATCGCGCTGGTAAGTGACGGTCAACGGCGACCCCACCTTTTGGCGGCCAATATACTTCTGGTAGCCCTGTGCGGTGTTGAAGTGGCGGCCGTTAACCTTCGTAATGGTATCCCCGACTTGAAGGGCCCGTTTAAACTGGGAATTGGGCTGTACCTGTAAAACGTAGATGCCCAAGTACTTTTTGCTGACCGGCTGGTGGGCCGCCTGGTAGGCAACCGCAATCGCTTCGTTAATTGAACTCTGCATATAGAACTTTTGGACCCGGTCAAAGGTGGCGCTATTTTGCCCACCGGTGACATCGTCTGCGCTCTCGATCGACATATAGGGCACCAGTTTGGCCATTACGTAGGTTGCCGGCCGGGCCTGCTGAAGGGCAACCGAGGTAATCATGAAGCTCCCCTTCCCCTTATCCGGGTGTCCCTTGACCTGAACAAAGGAGCGCAGATTGCTTGCACTTCCCGGGGCCTCAACATATGAATTGAGCGGCCAGAGCAAGGCCCAAGCGATAAAAAGGACTGCCGCCAGGGCAATCCCAATCCACCGCGCTACTTTTCTATCTTGTCTTTTCATTATCTTTCTTCACCTGCATTAGCTGACGTTCTTCCAACCGTTTCTTCAAGGCGTTATTGATGTTCGCCGGCAAATAGGCAGAAATATCTCCGCCAGCCGACGTTACTTCCTTGAGGAGGCTGCTGGAAAGGTGCTGGTACTCTGGCTTGGCGAGGAAGAAGATTGTCTCGCACTGGTCATCTAAGAAGTTGTTCATCGCTGAGATATCACGTTCATAACGAAAATCAGCCGTATTCCGCAAGCCCCGCATCAGGTAATCGGCACCAATTTGATTCATCAAGTTGACGGTTAACCCCTCAGCGGTGATCACCGAAACATTACTGAGGCCGCTTACCGCTTCCTTAACTTGTGCCACCCGTTCGTCAACCGTAAAGAGCGGATTTTTGTTTTCGTTCGTCATCACCGCAACCGCCAGTTGATCAAACAGGGCGCTCCCCCGCTTAATCAAGTCCAGGTGTCCTAATGTCAGGGGATCAAACGTCCCGGGAAACAATGCCACTTTCATAAGTTACAACTCCTTTTGATAACGATAAATAGTCAATACGGTAATCCCGTAGGTCTGCTGTTTGATAAAGTTAAACTGCTCCCAATCACTAGTCGGCAGCTGAGCCGCCTGGTCAGTTTCGGCAACCACGATGGCGCCGTCCGCTAGCAACTCCCGCTCCGCCATTGCCGCCATATCCTTGACGATTTGCTGCTTGGCATAGGGAGGATCCAAAAAGACCAGCTGGAAACGGCACCCTTTTTTGGCAAGTATTCCCAGGGCCTTATGGGCGTCCATTTTATAAACCGTAAACTGCTCCGGGTGCTTAGTCACCGCAATGTTTTTCTTGATCGTCTTGACTGCTTGGTACTGGCGGTCAATCAGGACAGCATTGGCCATCCCCCGCGATACGGCCTCGATGCTCAGCCCGCCACTGCCCGCAAAAAGGTCTAGGCTCGTGCCACCATCAAAGTACGGGCCGATAATATTAAATAGGGCCTCCTTAACCTTATCCGTGGTGGGCCGGGTTGCCATGCCGGGGACTGCGCTCAACCGCCGGCCACCGAATTTACCCGCGACAATTCTCATTTCTTATCATCCTCATCATGTAATTTGTAGACTCCGCTCATTTCAAGGTCCGTCAGCGTCGGATCCAGGTCCGGACGATAAGACGGTTTGACGTAGCGGACCGCCCGGAGCTTTTCTAGCTGGCCCGTCACCGTTTCTACCTCGTCCTGGTTGACGTACAGCACCACATAGTGCATATGGCGGGAAACATAGCGCACCAGCCCGTAGCGCCGCAAGCTCCGAATCACCCGGTTGCTATTGATCCGAACAATCAGTGCCCGCCGGGAAACTAGCTCAAACATTAATTACCACTCCCTTCGGCTGAGAGGAACGGCTGACCCATCTGCAACTGTTCTTTGTTTTGCTGAATGCTGATGTTCATCACGATTCCAACCGCACTGGAGAGGACCAGCATACTGGAGCCCCCGTAACTAATGAAGGGAAAGGTCACCCCGGTGATCGGCAGCAGGCCGAGAACCCCGCCAATGTTAAAGAAGGTTTCCACCATCATAAAGGTGGCCGTTCCGTAGCAAATCAGGGTCTGGTAGAGTAACCGGCTCCGCACTCCAACCAAGATAATCCGGCAAATCAGGCATAGCAATAGTCCTAAAATGAGGCTGACCCCGACGAGGCCCAGTTCCTCGCTGGCAATTGACATGATAAAGTCCGTATTCGGTTCGGGCAGGTAGCCCATTTTTTGAATACTGTTGCCGAGGCCCACGCCAAAGATTCCCCCATTACTAATCGCGTAGTAGGAGTTGACCAGCTGGCTCCCCGACCCGCTGGCGTTGCCAAACGGGTTCATGAAGGCAATAAACCGCTGGGCACGGTAGCCGCCGTGGAAGAGGCCGCTCTCGACTGCCTTTTCCAGCAGGAAGTAGAGGATCGTTGGTCCCCCAACGATAATGGCAATCCCGTACCCCCATTTAAAATCACAGGCCAGCAGCATCACAATAATAATCGCCAGGTTGATTGCAAACCCTCCGGTATCTGGCTGCAGCAAGATTAAAATTAGGAAGATGGCCGCAAACATCAGGGGGCCAACCGCCGCACTTGAATCGAGGAAGTGGGTTCCCCGCTGCCGGGCCCGGGCCATTCGGTCGGCTAAGTACAGGATAAAGTAAAGCTTGCAAAATTCCGCCGGCTGGATGTTGATTGGCCCTAACGATAACCAGCCCTTAGCCCCGTTAACCGCACGACCGACTACCAGCACAATTGCCAACAGGCCAAACATTATGAAGGTGGAGTACTTGAGAAAACGCCGCGTTCGCAAATACCGCATTGCCAAATTGGCAAAAAAGAAGACACAGCCACAGCCCAGGACCGCATAAAGGGTCTGTTTGATTAAATAGCCACGCGGACTACCGCCGTTTTGCATTTCAATCCCCGCACTGGCGGAATATACCATTACAATCCCGGTCAGGCACAATAACAGGTAGGGGATCAGCAAGTAATAGTCCCAATAGCGCAGATTGTGCCAGGCGGCCCGGAACGGCACTGGTCGAATCGATATTTTTTTCATGTTGATAATTGCCACCTAACTCTATCAGTAAAATACAAGGCCCATTATACCATTATCGACTTAATCATTGCTTTAAAAGACAATAAAAAAGGCCCGCACGAGAGCAAGCATCCCGCACCGCGGCCTTTAGTAAACTGTTCAATTACTTCCGCGAAGCTGCCTTGCGCCGCTTAGCAGCCTTTTCCCGCGCGTTGGTGTTCAAGATCTGCTTCCGCAAACGAATGTTTTCCGGTGTAACTTCACAGTATTCATCTTCGTTTAAGAATTCAAGTGACTCTTCCAGGGAGAAGTGGGTTGGCGTCTTAATGTGGGCCATTTCATCGGAACCGGCCGCCCGCACGTTCGTCAGGTTCTTCCCCTTGGTGATGTTAACCGTAATATCATTTTCCCGGCTGTTTTCACCAACGATCATGCCCTCGTAAACTTCCGTACCAGGGTCAATCAGGAGCTGGCCACGACTTTCAATCCCCATCATAGCGTAAGTGGTTGCCTTGCCGGCGTTCATCGATACAAGCGTACCCTTTTGCCGCCCTGGGTTCCAGTTCTTAATCACTGGAGCGTACTTTTCAAAGGTATGGTTCATGATTCCGTATCCCCGGGTCAGGGTCATAAACTCGGTTGAGTAACCAATCAAGCCCCGTGATGGTGCCAAGAAAATCAGCCGGGTCTGGCCGTTTTCACTTGGTTCCATGTTTTGCATTTCACCCTTCCGCTTGGAAAGACTGTCAATGACGGAACCAGTGTATTCATCAGGAGTGTCAATCTGCACTTCTTCAAATGGTTCGCTCATGACCCCGTCAATTTCCCGGTAAATAACCTGTGGCCGGGAAACGGACAGTTCGTAGCCTTCCCGCCGCAAGGTTTCAATCAGGATTGACAGGTGCAATTCACCACGACCGGAAACGGTCCAGGCACCCGGATCGTCGGTATCTTCAACTTTCAGGGAAACGTCAGTCTGCATTTCCCGCTTCAGCCGGTCTTCCAACTGCCGCGCCGTGACAAATTTTCCTTCCCGGCCCGCGAACGGTGAGTCATTAGTCCGGAAAGTCATTTGCAACGTCGGCGGATCGATCCGCAATGGTGTCAGGGCTTCAGGGTGGTCAGAATCAGCAACCGTTTCACCGACGTTGATGTCTTCCATTCCAGAAACCGCAATTAGGTCTCCAGCCTTGGCTTCCTGAATTTCCAACCGCTTTAGTCCGAAGAAACCAAACAGCTTGGTAACCCGGAAGTTCTTCTTCGAGCCGTCCAGCTTGAGCAGGGTGACGTTATCGCCGACCTTGATCTTACCACGAACAACCCGACCAATCCCGATCCGGCCAACAAAGTCGTTGTAATCCAAAATGGCCACTTGGAATTGCAGTGGTTCATCGGAGTTGTCAACCGGTGCCGGAATCGTCTTGACGATGGTGTCAAAGAGCGGCTTCATCGTGTGTTCCTGCGTAGAAATATCAGAATCATAACTAGAAGTCCCGTTCATTGCCGAAGTGTAGACAACTGGGAAGTCCAGCTGATCTTCGTCCGCCCCTAATTCGATAAAGAGGTCCAGGACTTCGTCGACAACTTCTTCCGGACGGGCACCCTTCCGGTCAACCTTGTTAATCACAACGATGGGGGTAAGGTGTTGTTCAAGGGCCTTTTGTAAAACAAACCGGGTCTGCGGCATCGTTCCTTCAAAGGCATCCACAACCAGGAGGACCCCATCGACCATCTTCATCACCCGCTCAACTTCACCACCGAAGTCCGCGTGTCCTGGAGTATCCAGGATATTGATCTGGTACTTGCCATACTTAACGGCCGTGTTCTTGGAGAGAATAGTAATTCCCCGTTCACGTTCGATCGCGTTGGTATCCATCGCCCGGTCTTCGATTGAGAAGTGCTCCGGCAAAGTGTCAGACTGCTTTAACATTTCATTAACCAGGGTCGTCTTACCGTGGTCAACGTGGGCAATAATCGCAATGTTACGAATGTCGTCACGTGTTTTCAAAGTTCGATTCTTCCTTTCTACAATCCATTCTCCTGAATTAGTATACACTCATTTCGGGTTGATTTCATAAAAAAACTGTGACCATTTCGTCACAGCTTTAACAATTAGTCAGTAAGCTCAGCAATCTCCCGGCTAACTTGTTTTGTAGCTATCAATACAAGGTTAGATGATAGCACATCTGGTGTCGTCCCGTCAATCGATTTAACCACTAAGCCTAATTCTTCTGCCATCACCCGGCCCGCCGCTAGGTCCCAGGGGTGCAGGTGAGAAACGTAGCCGACCAGTTCCCCAGTCAGCATCCCAATCATTTCCATGGCAGCACTGCCGTACATCCGCAAGCCGCTGGCCGCCTTGGCAACCGTCGGCAACTGGTTGACGTTTCCCAAGATCAGCGGGCTGCTAATCGAAACCAGCCCTTCCCGCAGTGAAAGGTCGGCGGGCGCACTCAGCCGCTGGTCGTTAACAAAAACGCCCCGGCCAGGACCGCCATGGTACAAACGCTTATTCATACAGTCCATAATGTAGCCTAATGTTGGCTGGCCATCAACATAAAGGGCCAGCATAATGCCAAAATGGTCCCGCTGCTTAACAAAATTCAGCGTGCCATCAATCGGGTCAACAATCCACAGGTGCCCAGCTGGATCAGTAATCCCTTGACTGCCAAAGCCCTCTTCACTAAGGATCTGGCAGCCAGGGTCGATCTGCCGCAAGTAGCCGTCAATCTCCCGCTCATTCTGCTTGTCAACGGACGTCACCAGGTCGTTGTAATTGGTCTTTGTAGCAACTTGGAAAGGCTCCTGCATCCGGTGCAGGGTCTGCTGGTTAAGCCGCCAGAGCATTTCGATTACCTGTTTATCTAATTCATCAATCACTTTTCATCGCCAACCATCTTAATAAATTTTGCTTGTGACTCCCGCGCTTGCTGAAGGACGGGGTATGGTTCATAACCGGATACCCGGGCAAATTGCCGCCCCAGCTGCTTTTCTTCCATTTTGCTGGGAACGACCGCCTTAAAAGCTTGATAGCGGCTCAGCACTGTTTGGCGGCTGACTCCAGTCTCGTACGCATCCTCAACTGCGCGCCAGAAGGCAATCACCGTGTCCATTTCAGAAATTGACCAGTGGCTTTCCAATGGGTAAGCATAGTTTTGATTTCTCATCATTATCCCCCGTTCGTTCACACTGCTTTTATTATACCGTGCTCAGTACAAATTGGCGAGCTAAGTCTGGCCAGCCCCGCCCAGTACAAGCACAAAAAAGCCGCCCAAGCATACGCAAGCGGCTTGGACGGCTTTTGCGATTGTAAAGATTGGCTTTCCGCTAACTGACGCGGGGAAGCCGACGCTTAGATATGGGTTGGGAAGCCCAAAGCAATATCAGCAGCTTCTTGAATTGGTTCATTCAAGGTTGGGTGCGGGTGGATCGTCAGGTCAACGTCCTCAACGTTCATACCGCAGTTAACAATTAACGATAATTCACCGGCCATATCACTGGCACCAGGACCAACGATTTGGGCACCAACGACGTTCTTCTCGTCCTTTGTGTAAACGAGGCGAACAAAACCATCCGGCTGGTCTAAGGAAACCGCCCGGGCGTTCCCGGCAAATGGGAATTGGGCAGTAGCCACTTCAATTCCCTTCTCCTTAGCTTGTTCCTTGTTCATGCCGACCTCGGCCATTTCTGGGTCGGTAAAGCAGACTGCCGGGACACCAACCCAGTCATTAGCGGTGTTCTTACCGGCAATGGCACCTGCAGCCGTCTTTGCTTCAAAGAAGGCCTTGTGGGCCAGGGCTGGGCCGGGAACAATGTCACCAATTGCCCAGATGCCATCAACGTTGGTCCGGCCTTGCTGGTCAACAATTACCTGATGGTGATCATTCAGCTTAACGCTGGTCATGTCCAGGCCAAAGTTGTCGGTGTTTGGCTTCCGGCCAACGGAAACCATGCAGTAATCAGCTTTAATTGTCTGTTCCTTGCCATCAACCTCGTAGGTAACTGTGACGCTGGAGTCGTCCTGTTCGGAGTTCTTCGCCATCGCCCCGGTAATGATGTCAATCCCCTTCTTCTTCATGTTCTTTTCAACGACCTTGACCATGTCGTCGTCAAAGCCATTCAGAATTGAAGGCAGACCTTCCAGGATCGTTACGTGGGAACCAAGGTTAGCGTAGGCTCCGGCCAGTTCTGAGCCGATGTACCCACCACCAATAACAATCAGTTCCTTTGGAATTTCTGGCAAGTTCAAGCCACCAGTTGAGTCAATGACCCGACCTTCAAACTTAAAGTGCGGAATTTCAACTGGCCGAGAACCGGTAGCCAAAATCAGGTTCTTCCAGGTAATGGTCCGGCCAGTATCATTGTCCATAAATTGCTTAGGACCTGGCTTGATTACCCGGAGCTGGTGGTCGTTATCCAAAATGGCTTCACCATTAATGATTTCAACCTTGTGCTTCTTCAAGAGCATTTCAACCCCACGGGTCATCCGTTCAACGACCTTCTTATTCTTCCATTCCTGGGTCTTCTTAAAGTCGATGGTTGCGTCGGTCTTAGAAACCCCGTAGGTGGAAGAGTCCTTCGCTTCCTGGAGCCGGTGTCCAGCAGCGATCAGGGCTTTCGACGGCACACAGCCGACGTTCAGGCAAACGCCGCCAAGACCAGGATCGCCCTTTTCAATCAGGGTCACCTTTTGCCCCAATTCAGAAGCCCGAATCGCAGCTACATAGCCACCAGGGCCGCCACCAACAACAACAGTATCTTTTTGTTCAACTTCAGCCATATCTAATTAAGCCTCCAACGCAAGCAATTCAGGATCGTGTAATAACTTCTTCATGTAGTTCATGGCGTTTTGTGCCAAACCACCATCAATCAACCGGTGATCAACGGTCAATGATAACTTCATCATGTGGCCAACAACAATTTCGCCCTTGTCATTAACAATTGGTTCAGTGGCAATCGTTCCCACCCCAAGGATGGCAACTTCTGGCTGGTTAATAATTGGGGTAAACCACTTGCCACGCATTGAGCCAATGTTGCTGATGGTCATTGAAGTCCCCGCCATGGAGTCTGGACTCAGCTTGTTATCTTCAGCAGCCTGGGCATTATCGGCAATTTCCTTGGCAATGTTAAACATGCTCTTTGAATCTGCCTTCTTAATGTTTGGAACGTACAAACCGTGGTCAGTGTTGGTAGCAATCCCGATGTTGTAGTAGTGCTTTTGAACCAGTTCCATCGTACTGTCGTCAATTGAGCAGTTCAGTTCTGGGAACTTCTTCATGGTGGCAACTAAGGCCTTGACAACGTACGGCAGGAAGGTCAGGTGAATTCCCTGGTCAGCGGCAACCGCCTTGTACTTCTTCCGGTTCGTCATCAGCGCAGAAACTTCAACGTCATCGAAGAGGGTGATCATCGGACTAATGTCAACGGACTTCCGCATGTTCTTCGCAATGATCTTCCGCATTGCTGACAATGGTTCACGGGTTTCAGCGTCTTCACCAGCTCCCTTGTAAGGCTTGATGGAGTTGCCAGCAGCCTGGGCAGGAGCAGCTGGAGCAGCAGCGGCTGGCTTAGAGGCAGCAGCCGGGGCCGCACCATTGAAGTTATCAATGTCAGCCTTGAGGACTTGACCATGCTTACCACTTGGTTGAACAAGTGAAATATCAACGCCCTTATCACGAGCGTATTGACGAACGGACGGCATTGCCATAACCAGCTTGTTTGGTTCAGCTAATGGAGCAACCCCGCCTTGAGCAGGCGCGGCTTCTTCCTTTTTGCCATCTGCTGGCGCAGCAGCTTCTTCCGCACCGTCATCAGCAGCTGGCTCGTCATCGTCGTCGCTCTCAACGTTGGTGCTGACGGCGTCCTTACCATCATCAATTAAGAGCAGGTCGTCACCCTTTTCAACGTGGTCGTCTTCCTTAACGTTCAGGGTCTTGACCGTCCCGTCAACCGGAGAAACCAGCTGCGTGGTTGACTTATCAGTTTGAATTTCGATTAATGGATCGTCGGCCTTGATCTGGTCGCCTTCCTTAACCAACCATGAAGCAACATCCCCTTCGGTCAGTCCTTCACCCATCTCTGGTAGTTTGAATTTGTATGCCATATCGTATTAACTTCCTTTCATAACCGTTAACTGGTTAACGATTAATAATTAACTACTTCACGAACTGCATCTTCGATGTCCTTAGATGCTGGAATCCAAACGTTTTCTGCTTGTGGGAATGGGTAAACAGAGTTTGGTGCCGCTACCCGGGTAATTGGAGCGTCCAGGTACATGATGGCACCTTCGGAAATTGCCGAAGCAACTTCAGCACCGACTCCCGCCTGCTTTTGTGCTTCCTGCACAATTACCACGTGGTGCGTCTTCTTAATGGATTCAAAAATCGTGTCAGTATCCAGCGGATAGAGGGACCGTAAGTCGATAATTTCCGCAGAGATATTGTCCTTGGCAAGCTTCTTAGCAGCCTTCTGGGCTTCTGAAACTTCACCACCGTAGGCGATGATCGTGACGTCGCTACCTTCTTGAACAACGTTAGCCTTGTCCAACGGAACCGTGTACTTGTCGTCAGGAACCTCACCCTTAACAGAACGGTATAGACGCAGGTTTTCTAGGAAGACCACTGGGTCGTTGTTTTCAATCGCGGAAATAATCAGACCCTTAGCGTCATAAGCGGAACTTGGGGTAACTACCCGCAAGCCTGGTACACCAATGACAAAGTTTTCAAAGTTATCCCCGTGAAGTTCTGCGGTGTGAGTTCCACCACCATATGGTGTCCGAATCGTGATTGGCGCGTTCTTAGTGCCATTGTATTGGAAACGAATCCGTGACATTTGAGAAACAATCGAGTCCAGCGCTTCAAAGATAAAACCGCTGAATTGGATTTCTGGAACCGGCCGCCAGCCAGTTACTGCTAACCCAATCGACAGCCCTAAAATTCCAGATTCAGCAAGCGGGGTACTGAAGACCCGGTCCTTGCCGTACTTTTCCTGCAGGCCGTTAGTAGCCCGGAACACACCACCGTTTTTACCGACATCTTCACCAAAAACCAGGGTCTTAGGATCTTCAGCTAAAGCAATGTCAATACCTTCAGTAATAGCTTTGATATAAGTCTTCTTAGCCATGATTACTTCGACTCCTTTGCTTCGTACTTCTTAATTTGTTCTTTAATATCTGGGGTTGGTACTTCAAAGGTCCGCTTAAGCATATCAGAAACCTTTTCTGGTTCTACGGAATCAGCTTCCTTCATGGCCTTCTTGAAGTCATCCTTGCATTCAGCAACGTACTTTTCCTCTTCGTCTTCCGACCAGAGCTTCTTTTCAGTCAAGTACTTGCGAAGCCGAATCAATGGGTCTTTGTCGAACCATGGCTTTTCTTCGTCCTTGGTCCGGTAACGACTAGGGTCATCACCAGCAGAACTGTGGGCACCGAACCGGTAAGTTAACGTTTCGATCAGGACAGGGCCATTGCCGGCTGCCGCAAATTCACGAGCTTCCTTGGCAACTTCGTAACATGCCAGGACATCCATCCCGTCAACCTGAACGGCAGGAATTCCGGCTGCAACCCCCTTCTGAGCAATGGTTTCCGCTTCGGTTTGGAGCTTCCGTGGGTAGGAAATGGCCCAACCATTGTTTTGAATAATAAAGACAGCGGGTGCCTGGAAGACCCCGGCAAAGTTCATCCCTTCGTAGGTGTCACCCTGTGAAGAACCACCTTCACCGGTGTAGGCATATGCGACGGTGTCCTTTTCGCCGTTCTTCTTGATTCCCAAAGCACCCCCGGCCATTTCGACCATTTGGGCACCGATAATGATTTGCGGCCGCAGTGCACGGGCATCAAAGAGGTTCCCCTTGACATGGCCCTTGGACCATAAGTACATCTGCGCAACGGTTGCACCGTGTTGGATCAATTGTGGCAGGTCACGGTATGCCGGGAACATAAAGTCCTGCTTCTTGAACGCAGCGGCGGTCCCCATTTCGGAGGCCTCTTCACCCCAGGTTGGTGCGTAGAAGCCTAGCCGACCCTGTTGGGAAAAGCTCATGGTCTGTTCGTGCAGAGCGCGTTCCCAAACCATCTTCTTCATCAAGTCTACAAGTTGGTCATCAGTAAAGTTAGCCATCAATTCCTTATTAACGACTTTTCCATCGTTATCCAGAATTTGAACGGGCTTTGCGAACGCAGCGCCTTCTTCGGCTTTAATCTTAGCAAAGTCTACAGCTTTGGCATCGGCCATTATAAACATCCCTTTCCAAATCCAATTAACATCATATATAAGCGATTGCCTACTTACAGTTTCTAGTATACCGATTTTTCACCATAATACAAGCGCTTTCATAGACTTTTTGAGCAGATAATGACTAGAAAACGCGCAAATGTAAACGTTGTCACCACCAATTGACGCCGTAAATTATTCATGCACGGATTGGTGGTTAATGGTAGACTAGCTAATGAGAATAAATTATTTGGAGGCGGAAAGTTTGTTTTTGATGAAGGATATTGTCCGTGACGGTGACCCCGTTCTTCGGAAGCGAGCAGCAAAGGTCAGTTTTCCACTCTCTGATGAAGACCAGACGCTTGCAAAAAAAATGATGGAATACTTGGAAGTCAGCCAGGATCCCCAGCTTTGCGAAAAGTACAAGCTCCGGGCGGGCGTCGGGCTAGCGGCACCCCAGGTTGGCGTATCCAAGCAGATGGCGGCCGTGTTGGTTCCCGCAACTGAAGAGGACGGCAAGCCAGAATTCAAGGACGTAATCATCAACCCGGTAATCGTCAGCGAGTCAGTCCAATACGGTGCGCTAACGGAGGGTGAAGGCTGCTTATCCGTAGATAAGGACGTCCCCGGCTACGTTCCCCGACACGACCGGATCACCCTCCGTTACCAGGACACGAACGGCGAGCAGCACCAGGTACGCCTGAAGAACTACCCAGCAATTGTCTGCCAGCACGAAATTGACCACCTGCATGGGATGCTCTTCTACGACCACATTAATAAGCAGCAGCCTTTTGAGGCCCCAGCCGATACGATTATGATTAGCTAAAGCAAAAGGGATTGCCCGTCTGCGGCAGCCACCCGGAAATGATTCCCGGGCGAGCGCTGACAACGACGCGTAATCCCCTTTATTAATGGTCAATTTTCTTTAAATCGGCAACGTATTCCTTAGTTGCCTCATTTAAAAGGTAGGCAACGTCAACGTGCTGAACCTGTTCATACTGCCACCAGTCGGTCACAACAAAGCAGTTTCCATCGCTGGACAGCTGGTGGCTGCTGGCGTAAGCATTGAGCTCCTTCTCCAATCGTTCCCTCGTCATTGCCGCGAGTTCCGCCGCTGGGAAGTGGTATTCAAACGCCAGGACCCCCTTGCCCCAGACGTCGGCCACCAGTTCCGATTGTAGCGTTCGGTTCCAGGCAAGGTCGTCCTGCAGGCACTGGTTAACGGCGCGGTCCGTGACCTGTTGGGCCCGCTTCCGCAGCATGATTGTGGCCCGGTTAATCAAAATCCGGTGCACCCACACATAGAGTCCCGCGACCAAAACGACCGCAATCAAACAAATTAAAAATACTTTCATCCACCAGACCCCCACTCCTGTCTTTACTAAAATTATAATACCATGTTGCTAATTATTAAGACAGCCCTCCGGAGATGTGCTAAAATAGTTTAAGTAAATCACAGAACATAACATCATTACTATTAAGGAGTTTTTAGTAGAATGACTTTTAAAGTATACTTCCAACCAGATAATGCCAAACGCCCCGTTCGTGAAAATACGCGGTCGATTTACGTCGAAGCGGACTCCGAAGCGGAAGCGTTATTAATGGTTGAGCACAATACCGATTACAACATTGAATACGTTGAACAACTCGACACGAAAGCGCTGGAATACGAGAAGCAAAATCCTAACTTCAAAATCACGACATTTTAATTAGGATTGTCAGGGGCTGGGAAAATAACTCAGCCCCTTTTTTTGTCTTGCTCATCATCTAAAGAGGAACATTGCTTATGCACTATTCAATTATTCTTAATCCAGCTGCTGGCAACGGCAACGGTGCCCGGGTCTGGCCGGCCATCCAACAACAGCTAGTGCAAAATCAGACGGCCTTTTCAATGCAAGCTACCAAGGATGCAAGCAGTGCGGCCTATTTTGCCCGCCGGTTGGCTGCTGCCCACCCCACAGCGGATACGACGGTCCTGGTAATCGGGGGTGACGGGACCCTGCACGACGTCTTGAACGGTCTCATCAAGAATACACCAGCAACTGCCCAGCAGCTCCCCTTAGCCTACATTCCGGTCAGCAAGCTTAGCCGCTTCGCCCGCGCCTACGGGATTGACCTCGAGCCCACCACAGCCCTGCAGCAGGTTCTCGCCGCTGACGCTGTCGAACGAGTCCACATCGGTCATTACCATGACGCCATCAAAGGCGACGACGGCTACTTTTTAAACAGCATCGGAATTGGCTTTGACGCCGCACTATTGAACCAGCGCAAGCAGCCCAAGCGGTCAAAATTCCGGTGGGGGCGGCTAGCCTTTCTCAGCCAGGCAAGTGCCATTCTTTACAACCAGCAACCCTTCAAACTGATGGTCAACGGGCCGGCTGGCCGTACATTAGCACCAGCCGCCTACATTGCGCTGGTCGCCAACCACTCCTTTACCGACAGCCGCATTCAAATGACCACTACGAACAGCCTTCAGAAGGCCGACCTAGACCTAATTGTGGCTGAACGACACGGTTGGCCCCTCACTCTGTGGCAGCTCCGCCAGTTTTATCATGGCCGCCTTGCTGGTTCACGCTGGGCCCTCCACCAGTCAGGAGAAAAACTTCACCTGACCACAACCTCACTGGAATTTTGCCAGGTCGACGGCGAAAACTTGGGAAACCGGTTTCTCGACATGACGATCACTTCTGCCAGCTACCCCTTCTGCCAGCAACACTAAGGAAGCGAATCGGACAGTACACAAACACCCTCCAGTACTCGGCAAAGCCGAATGCTGGAGGGTGTTTATGCTTATGGTGCGCGGCAATTGCCACACACCCTTTTCATTCATTATTAAAATTTAAGTCGTTAGTCTTCCGATGCTTCCATCGCTTCTAAGATAATTCGCAGCTGACTGCATTCTTCCCGCAACGAAGTCATTTGCTCCCCGCAGGTCGGCTGAATAGTAACCGTCTCCGCACTATCGGCAACCGGGTGCTGCTCACTTTGACAAAGGGTCGCCAGTTGGCTCTCCGCTTGCGCCAGCTCTTCTTCAATTTCGTGTTTATTGCTCACTTTAAACACTCCCGTTTCAGTAATATTTAAAGCAATCATCAATTGCATACTGCCAAGGTATCACGAAATTAAACAAAAGTTAACCCTTTCTATTTTACATCTCGGTTACTTTCCGATGAAAGTTTTCTCATTTAACCTTCTTGAAGAAACTTGCGGCTGAGCAGCCATTTTACTACTTATTAATCTTTGCCATGAAGGTCTGCAGGCGTTCAATCACCGTCGCAATCTGGCGATCGGAAGCGGCGTAAGACAGGCGGATATGGCCTTCACCACCAGGGCCGAACGCGCTACCAGGGATGACCCCTACCCGGGCCTGCTGGGCAAGGTCGCGGGCAAACCGGAAGTCATCATCCCCGTACTGAGCAGGAATCTTTGCAAACAGGTAAAAGGCCCCGTCTGGAATTGCAATTTCAAAGCCCAGCGCCCGCATTGCAGCTGCTAAACGATCCCGGCGCTGCTGATATTGCTGACGGTAGATTGCCGGGTCATCCCGCCCGTTGGTCAAGGCTTCTAGTGCCGCCGCTTGGGCGGTATCGTTGGCCGCCGTCACCATAAAGGAGTGCATCTTGGAAATTTGTTCCACCAGGGCAGCTGGGGCAGCCAGGTAGCCGAGCCGGTAGCCGGTCATGGCATGGGACTTCGAGAGGCCGTTAATCAGCACCGTTTGCCCAGGTAGCTGACTAGCCAGGGAGCTAAACTGGCGGTCATAGACCAGCTCGCTATAAATTTCGTCCGCAATTGCAATCAGCTGGTGGTCCGCCAATACCGCCGCCAGTTCCGCGATTTCAGCTGCGGAATAGCTCCGCCCGGTTGGATTATTCGGGTAGTTAAGGACGACCGCCTTGACCCCAGCACCCGCTTGTGCCAGCGCCTTTCGCAAGCGGTCCGCAGTCAGCAAGAAACCATCCGGCGCCGTGTTAACGATTACCGCCTGTGCCCCGGTTAGGGCAATACTGGAAAAATACTGGGAATAAATTGGGGTCGGCACGATCACCTTATCACCGGGATTCAACAGGGCAAAGGTCGTCGCCGTAATTGCTTCTGTGGCCCCTACGGTCACAATGATCTCCGTCGCCGGGTCGTAATTAACCTGCCGGCTGGCCTTGAGGTAGTCGCTAATCGCTCGGCGCAGCTCCATTGTCCCCCGACTAGCTGAGTAGTGGGAATCATCCTGTTGAATACTTTCCACCGCGGCGTGCTTAACGTGCTCTGGAACGTTAAAATCCGGTTCCCCAAGGGTCAGCTTAACGATCCCCGGTACCCCGGAGATTTCATCATCAAAGGCCCGAATTTGGGCAGGTGGCAAGCCGGCAATCCGCTTATTGACGACTCCCTGCAGTACTGTTGGTAATGTTGGCATCGTGTCGCCTCCTATAAGATGTTTTCCAGACCGATTACTAATTCATCCAGGTCGAGGACCTTTTCCAGGGCCACCTTGACCCCACTCATAAATGACTGGCGGTCGAAGGAATCCTGGCGAAGCGTTAGCGCCTCCCCCGTGCCGCCAAAGAGGACCTGCTCATGGGCAACGTAGCCCGGCAGGCGGACGGAGTGAACCTTAATCCCGTGGTAATCGCCACCGCGCACGTGATCAAGGGTGGTTACTTCGTCCGGGCTGCTTTCGTGTTTTGGCCGCACCTGGTCGATCAGTTTAGCAGTACTCAGGGCGGTCCCTGATGGCGCGTCCTTCTTATCAGCGTGGTGCATTTCAATTATTTCAACGTCCGGGAAGTATTTAGCGGCCTCCCGGGCAAACTTCATTAGCAGGACCGCCGACATTCCAAAGTTGGGCGCAATTACCCCGCCAAGGTGCTTCTCCTTGCTTTCCGCAACCAGCTGAGCTTCCTGCTCGTCAGTTAATCCCGTGGTGCCGACCACCGGTGCCATGCCATGATCAAGCGCAAAGCGGACGTTTTCGTAAACGGCCGCCGGAACGGTGAAGTCCAGCCAGATGTCTGCCACCTTAGGATCAATTTGAGCGCGGTCTTGGTAGAGCTTTACTTGGGGCCCGAGTTGGAGCTGGGCGCGCTGGTCTGCCGTAGCGTGGGGCGCCAGGACCGCGGTTAATTCAACGTCCGTCAGGCTGTTTACCAGAGCCACCGCTTTTTGCCCCATCGCACCAGCGGCACCCGCAATCAATACTTTCTTCATCATCTATTCCCCCAAGTTAAGTGGCAACTGCTTCTTTAGCAACTGGTCTGCCGGCAGGGATAATGCTGCCGCCAGCGACCGCTGTTCTTCCTCGTCCAGCGGCAGAATCGGCAAGCGGCAAGTGCCCGTCCGAAAGCCCTGGGCATTTAAGACCGCTTTCACCGGCGACGGTGATGGGTACATGAAGAGGGCCGCCATCCGTGGGGTCAGCCAGCGTTGCAGCCGGCCAGCCTCCTGGTAATCACCCTGGTAAAGGGCATCGTACATCCGCCGCATTTGGGGAGCATAGCTGTGAGCCGCCACCGAAATCACCCCGTTAGCCCCGAGCACCCGGGCGGTCAGGGCTTGGGCATCCTCGCCGGTAAAGACGGCAAAATCGTCCGCGCGTCCTTCGACGATCGCTTCCAGTTCCTCTAACGAAGCACACTGTTTAACCGCTGCAATGTTGGGGTGCTGCGAGAGCTCAACAATTGTTTGGGCAGTCATCTTGACCCCCGTCCGGCCGGGAATGTTATACATCACAATCGGCAGCTGGGACTGGTCCGCCACCGCGGTAAAGTGCGCTTTCATCCCCCGCTGGTTCGGCTTGTTGTACGGCGGAACAACTACCAGGGCGTAGTCGATTCCCGGGATTGCCGCAACCTCATTGGTAAAGCGGATCGTTTCGGCAGTGTTGTTGCTCCCCGTCCCGGCAATTACCGGAACCCGGCCTGCAACAATCTTTCCAAACTCCGTGTATAATTTAATCTTTTCATCGTGGGTCAGGGTTGGCGTTTCACCCGTCGTCCCACCGATCACAAAGCCATTGCTTCCCTGATCAATCAGGTAGTTGGTCAGCTTCTCAAGGCTGGCCAGGTCAATTTGCCCCTGGTCGTCAAAGGGCGTGACAATCGCCGTTAAAAGGTCCGCATCTGCTAAGCGCATAACTATTCCTCCTTATTCATCCTTGCTTCCATAAAACCAGTAATGGCGTCAACGCCTCGCTTAATTGCTGACTCTTGGGGGGTCAGCGTTGCCGAGTGCAGCTGCGAGTCGTCATCGACCCCCAGCCAAAACATCGTACCGGGGAATTTCGCCAGTAAGAAGCCAAAGTCCTCACCCGTCATTGCGGGCGCGGTTTCTACGAAGTCCACGTTCGGGGCCTGCTTCATATAGTTAATGAAGAACTTGGTCAATTGCGGATTATTCTCAACCGGCCAGTAGCCCCCCTGGTTTAACTCCAGGTTGACTTTCATATTAAAGCTGCGGCCAATTCCCGCACAGAGATCCCGCAAACGGTCATCAATGCTTTCAATCATCGCCTGGGTAAGGCCGCGAATCGTCCCCTCGATCCGGGTGTGACCAGCAATGACGTTGCGGATCTCACCACCGCGAATCTTGCCGAGGGTAACGACCCCGCTTTGGATCGGGTCAATACTGCGGGAAATGACCGTCTGCACCTGCATGATCAGTGCCGCCGCCGCAACCACCGTATCGTTAGCATCCTGGGGATAGGCCGCGTGGCCGCCCTGACCCTCAAGGTCAATGTTGACCTCCGTAGTCCCGGCAAAGAGGGTCCCCATCCGGCAGCCGATCGCCCCAGCCGGCAAGTCCGGGTTGTCATGCAGGCCATAAAATTCATCCGGCCGCCACTTACCAGCAAACAAGCCGGCTTCGTAGGCCCGCTTGCCGCCATAATCACTCTCTTCAGCCGGCTGGAAGAAGAAGAGCAGGTTATCCTGCGGCTGGTGTTCTGCAAAGTAGTTTAAAACCCCCAGGGCCACCGTCATGTGAATATCATGGCCGCACGCGTGCATCACACCAGGATGCTGCGACGCAAAGGGCAGGCCCGTCTGTTCAGTAATCGGTAAAGCGTCAATGTCCGTCCGGTAGCCGATCGTCCGCTGGGGTGCCGTCCCCTTTACCCGCACGAATAGGGCAGTCGGCAATTCAGGGGTTTCCCTAATTTCTAGGTAGTCCTGCTTAAAACTCCTGACCACCTGGAGCAGGTATTCGTGGGTCATCGTTTCGTGGAGGGCTAGCTCTGGGATCGTGTGCAGGTGCCGCCGGATCTGAATGAGTTGTTCTTCATCTAATACCATTATAACTTCCTCAAGTCGTCTTCCAAAGCGGTCTTGTCACTGGTCTGCTGGTCGACCCGCTTAATAAACTTGGCGGGAACCCCGGCGACCATTGTCCCAGCTTCAACGTCGTGGGTAACGATTGCTCCGGCCGCCACTACGGCCCCTTTACCAACGTGTACCCCTTCGATAACCACCGCATTAGCCCCGATCAGGACGTCGTCGTCAATCCGCACCGGTTGGGCACTGGCTGGCTCCACAACCCCGGCCAGGACCGTTCCCGCACCAATGTGGCAGTGCTTGCCGACAATCGCCCGGCCGCCGAGGACCGCCCCCATGTCAATCATGGAGTCGGCACCGATTTCCGCACCGATATTGATAATTGCCCCCATCATGATAACGGCATTATCGCCGATCAACACCTTGTCCCGGATAATCGCCCCGGGTTCAATCCGCGCGTTGATTTCCTTAAGGTTCAGCAGGGGCACTGCCGAATTACGGGCATCATTTTCAACGTGATAGTCTTCAATCCGGTCGTCGTTTGCGGCTAAGAACGGCTTAATAACCGCCCAGTCACCGTAAAGGGTGGCCGTCTTTTCTTCCGCAAAGGCCTGGACATCAGCTGGGAAATTCAACTGGTCAACGGCCCCCTTTAGCAGCACCTTCACCGGGGTCTTCTTAGGTGCATTGCCAATGTAGTTAATGATTGCTTGCGCGTCTAATTCTGCCATTCTAATCACTCTTTCTTCCTATAATATACGTTAATTATTTGCGGTGTACGGCCGGTCTAAGCGAACCAGGTCTTCATAGCTTTCCCGTTCGATTACCAGCTGGGAATGCCCATTTTCGGCAAAGACGACCGCTGGCCGGGGGTTCCGGTTGTAATTGGAGGCCATCGCGTAACCATAGGCTCCAGTATCCAGCATCGCGAGAACGTCGCCCGGCTTCGTCGCCGGCAGCGCCTGGTCTTGGCTCAAAATATCGCCGCTTTCGCAATATTTACCAGCCAGACGAACGTGTTCCGTCAATGGTGCTTGCGGATCCCTTGCCAGGACCGTTTCATACTCTGCCTGGTACAGGGCGGGCCGGATGTTATCCCCCATCCCCCCGTCAACGGTTACAAACGGCCGGTAGCCGGGCAAGTCCTTCCGGGAACCAACCGTGTAGAGGTTGAAACCGGCGGGACCCACGATTGACCGTCCCGGCTCGATCCAGATGGCCGGCATCTCCAGGGCGGTCGGGGTAACTGCCGCCTTGATTGCTTTGATGATGGCATCAACAAACTCTTCGGGGCGCAGCGGCTGGTCGGCTTTCGTGTAACGGATCCCAAAGCCCCCGCCAACGTTAATCACCTGAGCCTGGTAGTCATACTTCTGCTGCCAATGGCTGGCCACCGCCACTAGCTTATTGGCAACCCCTTCAAACCCCGCCAGTTCAAAAATTTGGGAACCGATGTGGGCGTGAAGGCCAACCATCGTCATCCGTGGCGACGCCAGGACGGCTTCCAGTGCCCGGTCCGCCTGACCGGATTCCAAGTCGAAGCCAAACTTGCTGTCAACCTGGCCGGTCTGGATGTACTTATTAGTGTGGGCCGAAATCCCCGGCGTGATTCGGAGCATGACCTTGACGTGGGCGTCCAAGTCAGCCAGCACTTGGTTTAACAACGTGATCTCATAAAAGTTATCAACGACCACCACGCCGATATTATTCTTAACTGCTAACACTAACTCGTCATACGACTTGTTATTGCCATGAAAGCTGGCGTGTGATAGCGGGAAGTCCGCTTTTAATGCTGTATACATCTCCCCGCCGGAAACCACGTCCACGTGGGCGCCTTCCTGGTCAGCAAGCTGGTACATCGCAATTGCCGCAAAGGCCTTGCTGGCGTAACTGACCGCATAATCAACCTGGTTATCCTCAAAGACCCGCTTAAACGCCCGGATCTGCTGGCGGATTCGGCTGACGTCATAAACCACCAGGGGCGTGCCGTACTGCTGAGCCAGATCTAAGCTGTCACAGCCACCGATCATCAAGTGGCCAGCCGCGTTAAGCTGACTTGCTGAAATTTGTTCATTCATCACTAATTCCTCCAATTCGACTAAGGGGAAAACGACCGGATAAAAAAATCCACTATTTGCGCAAAAACAAATAGTGGAAGCAATACCCATTTTATCTGTCGATAGCGCAACGCAGGCTCTGATCCGTCCTGCGACAGTCCGTGATTTATTCAACCACGCCCCAGCTACCTAACCGCCGCCCGGTTAAGCGCTTCGGCAGCCGCCCTGTTCAGGAGGGATCAACGTCCGGCAGGAACTCCCCCAGCTTACTGGTGTTGGCTGCGCCTCTTCGATTTGTTGTAATTAGTTTATAAAAAATCAATTAGAAAGTCAATAGCAAAATTAATTCAGCACCTAGCAAGCGCTGAGCGGCGGTCGGTTAGCTTCCCCGGCCAAAGCAAATTTTTAATTTCGGTGCTTGCAAGATTTCTTAAACATGTTAGAATTCGGTTAAATTTATTTACGGGAAATGAGCGAAAATGGCATTTTCCCAAAGGAGTGCTTAAAAAATGAAAGTCGTTAAATTTGGTGGCAGTTCGCTAGCGGACGGCGAACACTTTGACCAGGCGATTAAAATTATTACCGCCGATCCGCAGCGCCGGGTGATCGTTACTTCGGCGCCGGGCAAGCGGACGGCGGATGACACCAAGGTAACCGACCTCCTGATTAAATACGCCCAGCAGGTGATCGCCGGCCAGCCGTTCCAAAAAACCGTTGACCAAATTATCAACCGCTACACCGCAATCGCCGACTATTTCAACGTGCCGCAGGACCAGCTGGTGCCGCTGGCCAAGCGGCTTAACGAGCTTCCCAGCTGGCGTTTTCCCAATAACAACTACCTGCTTGCGGCGTTTAAGGCTCATGGCGAACGGCTCAACGCCCAGTTGATGACGATCATCCTGCGCCAGTTGGGCTACGAAGCGCGCTTTGTCACTCCGGAGCAGGTTGGACTCCGGGTCACCGGAACTCCGAATAACGCCAGCGTCACCCCAGAAGCTTATTCGCTCCTGGACCGGTTTGCTTTTAATGACAGCGAACTGCTGGTTTTCCCCGGCTTTTACGGCATCACCCTTGCTGGCCACCTGGCCACCTTTTCCCGGGGCGGTTCTGACATTACCGGAGCGATCCTGGCCCGGGGTCTCCATGCCGAATGCTACGAAAACTTTACCGACGTCGACGCAATCTACGCGGCCAACCCGGCGGTCGTTGACCATCCCCAGCCGATTGCCAAAATGACCTACCGGGAGATGCGGGAGTTATCGTATGCCGGCTTCTCGGTTTTCCATGATGAGGCCCTCATCCCGGCAATCCAGGGTAACGTCCCGATTAACGTTAAGAATACTCAGCACCCCGAAAAGCCCGGCACCCTGATCGTCCCCGATAAGGATTTTCAGCCCGCTGATATCGTGACCGGGGTCGTCAGTGGCAAGCATTTTGCCGCGATCTACCTCCACAAGTACCTGCTCAACAAGGAAACCGGCTTTACCCTGCGGATCCTAAACATCCTGGCCCGGCACAACGTTTCTTACGAACATATGCCATCGGGGATTGATGATATCACCATCATCCTGGATAAAAACCAAGTTGACGACCAGCTGGTGGACACCATCTGCAACGAAATTCAGGAAGAAATCAACCCCGACCAGCTGGAGTGGATTGATAATTACGCCATCACCATGGTGGTTGGCGAAGGGATGCGCAACCGGATTGGGGTAATCAACGACATCCTCGCCCCGCTGGCGGACCAGGGGATTCCCGTCCCGATTATCAACCAGGGGGCGTCACGGATTTCGATTATGATTGGAACCTATGACCGGGATGCGGATAATGCCGTCCGCGCAATTTACCACCGTTTTTTTGCTAACTAGGAGGATCAATATGGCACAACTACTAAAAGTACACGGTTCGCAAAACAGTTTTTTCATTCTCGACCAGACCAAACTAGCCCAGCCGCTAGCCGATGGTGAACTGCGGCAGCTGGCCCAAGGGTTGACTGACAGCCACAACGGCCTCCTGGGCGGTGCGGACGGCCTGCTCGTCGTTGACCGGCCAACCCGTCCGGGAGCCGTTGCCCAAATGCGGGTAATCAACGCCGACGGCAGCGAAGCCTCAATGTGTGGCAATGGTTTACGGACCGTCGCCCGTTACGTAGCGGAGCGCGATGGGCAGACGACGTTCAAAGTTGACACCATGGACAGCAGCTTACAGGTCCGGCAAGCTACCGAACTGGCCCCCGGTGTTCTGGCCTTTGCTGTCGAAATCTCACCGGTCCGCTTTGATAAGACGGCCCTCCCCTTTGACAACCTGGGCCACGACCGTCTGCTGGGCACCCCGGTACCGGAACTGGCGCCGGGATTAACCTTTACCACCCTGGCGGTTCCCAACCCCCACCTGATCAGCTTTGTCAGTCAGCAGACCATTGAGGGCCCGCTCCTGGGGGAACTCGGCCCCTACCTTAACGGTGATAACCCCTACTTCAGTGACGGGGTTAACATCAACTTCGCCCAAATTCTTGGACCCCAGAAGCTGTTTGTCCGAACCTACGAACGGGGCGTCGGCTTTACAAACGCTTGCGGAACCGGGATGTCAGCCACCAGCCTGGCCTTTGCCCTGCTCCATCCCGCTAGTGCCGCCTTTGACGAACCAATCACTGTCTACAATCCGGGGGGGATGGTTAAAACCATTGCCCACTTTACCCACCAGCACTACTGGATTGAATTGATCGGCAACGCGACCTTTACCCACCGCATTCAAGTGGCCGAAGAACTCCTCCACCAGGGGAAGGTGGCCGCCCATGACGCGAAGATTACGGCTACCGGAGAGCAGGAAGCTTACCAAAACTTTGTCCACCAGCTCCCCCACTTCAATTTAAGCGTAAACTAGACCTGGGGAGTCACGTAATATCCTTAAAAACTTTATAACAACAAATCGGGCCTGCGGCAAAGATTGTCGCAGGCCCGATTTGTACCGATTAACGATTAAACAGGGTGTCAATTGATTGGTGGTTATGGATGCGGACAATTGCCTCCTTCAGCAGGTCAGCAACCGAGAGCTGGACCAGCTTAGGAAATTGCTTTTCCTCCGGCAGGTGAATCGTATCAGTGACCACCAGTTTTTCCAGGAGGGAATTCTGCAATGTTTCGACCGCATTGGCAGACAAGACCGGGTGAGTTGCAACCCCATAGATCTTTTTGGCACCAAACTTGGCCAGGGCCTGTGCGGACAGCTTCATCCGCACACCAGTATCCACAATATCATCGACCACGAGCGCGGTCTTGCACTTCACATCCCCAATGACGTATTCAGGCACCTTTTGGTTCGTCTGTTCCCGGACCTCGTCCGCCCGGTTATCGATAATCGCGATGGGCGCCTTGATCCGTTCCGCAAACTTGCGGGCGAAACTGACCCCGGCATGGTCCGGCGCGACCACCACGGTCTCTTCGTTAATCAGGTTGTGCTTGGCAAAGTAATCCGCAAACAAGCTGGTCGTCTGCAGGTGGTCGACCGGAATGTCAAAGAAGCCTTGGACTTGGGCTGCGTGCAAGTCAATCGTTACCAAGCGATCAATCTGGTCCATTTCCAAGAGGTTCGCAATCAGCTTAGCGGTAATCGGTTCCCGGCTCCGCGCCTTGCGGTCCTGCCGTGCATAACCGTAGTACGGCATTACCACGTTGATCTTCGCCGCACTAGCCCGCCGCAGGGCATCCACCATAATCAATAGTTCCATCAGGTTGGTATTGACCGGGTCACAAACGGACTGAATTACGTATACTTCACACCCCCGGACACTTTCGTCGATGGTGATCTTAATTTCACCATCAGCGAAGTGGTTAACGGAGGCCTTGCTAAGCGGCAAGCCGACCTTATCGGCAATGGCGTTTGCTAACGGCTGATTTGAGTTTAAGGCAAATAACCGGACGTTTTGAGCATTCTTAATCTGCGTCATCATTGTACTTCCTTTATCTTAACTAGCAGTATACCGTTTATTATCGCAACATTTTCCCCTGCAATCAAGTCCTTATAAGTCCTGCGGCTTAATTCCCACCATTCCAATCAGCGGGTCCACCGCCTGCTCGGCAATCAGCGCTGCCGTCAGCACGTGGGGCCCAGCTGGGGATACGGCCGCCGGGTCCGCTTCCGCAACAGCAGCTGGCGCGTGGTCAGTATCAGCCGCCGCTCCCGCTGGTTGCCATTTTTCCTTTAAGCGTTGCAACAGGCTCGTCCGCCGGTTGGTCCCCACGTTATGAACCGCCTGGGCCATTGCCTGGGCCTCCCCCAGCAGGACCAGCTTGGCGGCCGCCCGGGTAATTGCGGTATATACTAAGTTCCGCTGGAGCATCCGGCTGAATTGCCGCACCACTGGCATCAGGACCATCTTAAACTGGCTCCCCTGCGACTTATGAATTGAAATGGCGTAGGCCAACTGAATTTGGCTCCACTCCATCCGGTGGTAGTTGACCTCATTGCCATCAAAGTCAATCGTGATGGTGGCCCCCTTAGCACCCTTCTTGGTTTCGATGGCGGTGATTTGGCCAATGTCCCCGTTAAAAACGTTATTCTCGGGGCTATTAACCAGCTGCAGCACCTTATCGCCAACCCGGAAGACCTGGCCGCGGAATTCTACCTCCTGCTTGTCCTTGGTCGGGGGATTATAAACCGCCTGGGCCAATTCATTCAGATTGTCGACCCCGGCAGCACCACGGTACATCGGCGCGAGAATCTGGACATCCTGGGCGGTATAGCCCCGCTGCCGGCTTAAACTGATAATTTGTTCCACCACGTCCGGCACCTGCCAAGCCTGGCAGGGAATAAATGACCGGTCGGCTTTCTTAGCCATTAGGTCGGCCGGGACCCGTCCCGCCTTAACTGCGTGGGCGAGCGGGATAATGGTAGAGTCGGCCGCCTGCCGGTGAATATTCGTCAGCTCTACCTTTGGCAGCTCGGCAAAGGCCAGGAGGTCATGAAAGACCTGACCCGGCCTCACCGACGGTAGCTGGTCCTTATCGCCAACCAGCACCACCTGCATCGCGGTCGGGACTGCCTGAACGAGGGTCTTAAAAAGCAGGGTATCGACCATCGACATTTCGTCGACAATTAACAAGGCCCCCTTCAGATCCCGGACGTTAATATCCGTTGGCAGTTCCCGGCCATTTAAGCCGAGCAGGCGGTGAATCGTGCTGGCGGGCAGGTCGGTTGCTTCGCTCATCCGCTTCGCCGCCCGTCCCGTTGGTGCCGCTAACAGTACCGGAAAGGGTTTATCCCGGTAGTCGTCAATATCTAGCGAAAGCTGGTGAACCTTGGCGTAACACTCCACAATTCCCCGGATAATCGTCGTCTTCCCGGTTCCCGGGCCCCCGGTTAGCAGCATTAGTTTATTGTTAAGGGCCGTTTCAATTGCACTGACCTGGACCCGATCATACTTAATCCCGGTTTCCTGCTCTACACGGCCGAGGGTCTTTTGAATCGTTGCCGGGGGGACCGGGTCCGCTTTTGCCTTTACCAGCCGGTCCAGGTGGTCAGCAATCTGGTATTCAGCCTGGTACAGCGCCGTCGGGTAAAGGCGTTCATCATCATAACTAATCTGGTGCTGCTTTTCCATCGTCACGATCTGGTCCGCAATCACCGGTGCGGCGACCTGGCCATGGCGGCCCTCATTAAGCAGGCGCTGCGCATTTACCAGCAACGGTTTGGCGCTCGTGTAAGTGTCACCGGTTGCCATCGTGAGGTCATCCAGCGACTGGATAATCGCCGCCGTGATCCGCCGGGGATCATCGCCGGCAATTCCTAGTTTAGCGGCGACCTGATCAGCGCGCTTAAAGCTGATCCCGTCAATTTCCGCCGCCAGCTGGTAAGGATTTTCACTGATGATATGGAGCGCATCCTCACCATAGCGGTCAACAATTGTACTGATCAGGTTGCTGCCAAAGCCATAGTCGTTCAGGCCAATAATCACCTGGTCCAGCCCCTGGTTAGCCTGCAGGTTATCAATAATTGACTTTTTTACTGCAGAACGCAACTTTAGCCCATCCAAGACGTGGGGGTCCGCGCTAATCTTATCAATTGCCGCCGTGCCCAGGGCATCAACCACCTTTTCGGCCGTTTTTTGGCCGACGCCCGGAAACTGTTTGCCAGCCAAAAATTCCACCAGCCCGTTCCGGCTGGTCGGCTGGTTAACGTGGTAGGAGCTCGCCTGAAACTGCTGACCGTAACGCGGGTGCTCAACCAGCTTTCCCTCAAAGCGGTACGTCTGGTCGTCGCTCAGGTCGCCGAAGCTGCCCGTCACCGTAATTTCACCCTCCGGCCAGTCAAAGTTCGCTTCTTCTACCGAAACCACCAGGACTTTAAAAAAGGAGTCCGGGCTCGAGAAAATTTCCGACTGGACCTGACCAACAAAAAAAGACGGCTCCGTTGGCGTCTTAAATAGGTCTAGCTCAGTTGCCATTGAAGTCATCCCTTCCCACTTTATTTCTTTTTGGTCGCCTGCAGGGTCTTTTCAATCTCCGCCAGGCGTTGTTCGCTCTTCTTGTAATAGGCCGGGTCCAGTTGCTGGGCCTGGGTCAGGTAGTCATGGTAAGGCTCCCCTAAGACCATTGCGACAATTCCCCGGTTAAACTGGGTGTCTGCCCGACCGGGGTGCCGTTTGAGAATTGCGTCATAATACTTCTTCGCCGCGGTAAATTCACCGAGGGCTAGTAAAGAATCGCCCAGGACCTGGTTGATTTCCGGGTCTGCTGGCCGTAGTTCATGAGCCGTCACCCCGTAGGCCACCGCCTGCTTATGCTGGCCCTTCTTCATATAGCTCTGGGCCAGCATCAAATAGGAGTCCGCCTTAATCTTTGGATCCCCGATCTTGTCATAGAGTTTGATGGCCGCGTTAGGCTTGCCAACCTCGTAGTACAGGTTGCCAAGGCCATAGTTCAAGAGGTCAATGGCCCCCTGGTCACCCTTGGCTTCAAAAATCCCCAGGGCCTTCATAAAGAGTTCTTCGGCCTGCTGGTAGTCGTTTAGCCGGGTCAGCAGCGATCCCAGGTCGTAATAGTTATTCACCTTCTCGGGGTGCTCGTCAATCGCGCGGATCAGTTTGTGGACCAGTTTTTCGGTTTCCCGTTTTTGTTTTGCTTGAAATTCTTCGTTATTCATCACAATCACCTCGTTAAATGGTATCGGTTGGGTCTAATTTTGTCTTGTGCAAATAGGAAGTATCGTTCCACCGCTCCAGTTCAAAGTGGTTCGCGTCACTGGTCGCCAGGATGGTCGTGGAAGTATTGCTTAGACCGCCGCGGTCCTTTAGGTGCGGCAGCGGCGTCCCGATGAGGGCGTTAATCGTGGCGTTGAGGGCAGCCCCATGAGAAACTACCAGAATATTGGCGGCAGGGTTCAGCCGGCAATACTCCTTAATTGCGGAACCGACACGGTCAATCACCTGGCTAAAGCTCTCACTCCCGGTCACCCGTTCATCGTACCGGTCCGGGTGGTGGCGGAAGTTGTGCAGTGCTTCCGGCCATTTAGCCGCAACGTCCGCAAAGTGCATCCCTTCCATCTTCCCCAGGTTAAACTCCATTAACCGGCTATCAATTGTTAGCGGGACCGGTTGTTCCAGGTGGTCCAGCAGCTTTTGGGCGGTTACCCGTGCCCGCTTTAACGGACTGGCGTAGGCGTGGGCAAACTGGGTCCCACGCAGCGAGTCTGCAAGCAAGGCGATTTCCTGGTAACTGGCCGCCAGCAGGGGGGAATCGCCATGGGCTCCCTGGTAGCGGGATTCAAGGTTCCATTCAGTTTTTCCGTGACGAATCAAGTACACTTTTGTCATTATTTATCGCAGACCTTTTTACTTAATATCTTACCAGAAAAAATTATAATTGTTCATACTTGTTTTAGATATGTAAACCGGGAGGCCTTCAACCTCCCCATCAAATATGTCGCTAGCCGTTAAACATACTGCAGCTGCCGACTGGCATTGTAAGCCCGGTCAATAATGGCACTGCCCAGGCACTCCTGGCCGTCATAAAAGGCCACCGCCTGGCCTGGGGTAATCGCCCGAGCGGGGTCATCAAAGTTAACGGTTACCATCTGGTCATCAGCGGCAATTTTAACGGTCACGCCAACGTCCTTTTGGCGGTAACGGAACTTGGCCGTACAGTGAAATTCACGGCCAAAACGGCTCACTACGTCATCGACCCAGTGAATGTCACTGGCTTCTAGGTGGGTCGCGTACAGGTGCTCGTTGTGGTAGCCCTGACCGACGTAGAGGACGTTCTTCTTAATGTCCTTGCCAATTACAAACCAGGGCTCGTTGCTCTCCTTATTACCACCCAGGCCGAGGCCCCGCCGCTGGCCAATCGTGTAGTACATCAGGCCCATATGCTGGCCGACAACTTTGCCATCGACGGTTTCCATGTTGCCGGGCTGGGCAGGAAGGTACTGACTCAAGAATTCGCGGAAATGGCCGTCTTCGCCGATAAAACAGATCCCCACCGAGTCCTTCTTTTCGGCCGTCGCTAACCCCGCTTCCTTAGCGATTTCGCGAATCTGCGGCTTGGTATAGCGGGCCAGTGGGAAGAGGACCTTATCCAACTGGTGGTAATCAAGCTGGCTCAGGAAGTAGGTCTGATCCTTGTGCTGGTCGGCGGCCCGCATCAGGTGCATCCGGCCATCCGCATCCCGCTTGAGGTCCGCATAGTGGCCGGTTGCCACGTAGTCCGCCCCCAATTGGTTGGCGTATTCGATAAAGGCCTTGAACTTAATCTCCTTGTTGCAAATTACGTCCGGGTTCGGTGTGCGGCCCTTCTTGTATTCAGCAATGAAGTACTTAAAGACCCGGTCCCAATACTCCTTTTCAAAGTTGACGGAGTAGTAAGGAATCCCGATCTTGGCGGCTACCTTGGCAACGTCCTTGTAATCCTCGGTCGCCGTACAGACACCGTTTTCGTCAGTGTCGTCCCAATTCTTCATAAAAACGCCGATTACGTCGTAGCCCTGACGCTTTAAGAGCAGGGCGGTCACGGAGGAATCCACCCCGCCGCTCATCCCGACAACAACACGCGTCTGGCTGTGGTCAGTCATTATTTATCACCATCATTTCAAATAGATTCTGGAATAATCTACGATTGAAGGTCGCATGCATCCAGTAGTGCTTATTGTATCAAAGTCCACCAGCAGCTGCACCAATTTAATCTGCCCGGCTACTAATAAAGACGTTTCTTTTCAACATTTCGTCTAAAATAAAGTGATATTGTTCGACAAACTCCGCTGCCCGCTGGTGGGTAAAGATGTTAATCCGCCGGGCCCCGTTCCCCGTTACCGTCTCCATCTTAAAGCCCGTCAGGTCCGCATTGACCAAAATCCGCAGGCGGGCCACCGGCTTAAAGGGGTTGTCCGTGTCGAGGCTCCCCTTGTATTCAAAGTTGCCCCGCCGGGTTTCCTCAAAGCCCAGGTCGGTCAGGGTATACTTCTTAACTTCTGGACTCAGGGTGTAGGTATCCGCATCCCCCGGCAGGCGAACACTCTTGGTAAATTCCATCCTAGTCAGCCTCCTTCTTCGTTTGCTTGAGCTGGTTGACAATCTTAACGATGGCCGCAACCAGCTTGTCAATGTCCTCTTCAGTGTTCACGGCGCCAAAGCTGATCCGGATCGATTCGCTGATCCGCGGACTGTCCGCGCCAAACATGGCGGTCAGGACGTGGGAAGGCTCGATACTTCCCGCCGTACATGCCGAACCGCCGGAAACGGCAATCCCCGCCAGATCCAGGTCGGTCTGCATGATGTAAGTGGAAATCCCCTTAAACCAGAGATTCAAAATTTGGTTGAGGTTATCCGGCTTGACTTCCCCGTTGACTGCAAAGTCGATTCCGTTGTCCCGCAAGCCCTGGATAATCTTTTGCTTGAAATGGTAGAACCGTTCTTGGCGTTGTCGCTTTTCTGCCGGGTTATCAATAGCCACTGCCTTGGCAAAGGCCGCGACCGCCGGGACGTTTTCGGTCCCCGCCCGACGTTTGGTCTCCTGGTCGCCACCCTTGAGGTAGCTCGGGAAGCTGATCCCGTCCCGCCGGTAGAGGAAGCCCATCATCTTGGGCCCGTTAAGCTTATGGGCCGAGGTCGACAGGAGGTCAATGTGGTCCCGCTTAACGTCAATTGGCAGCAAGCCGTACGCCTGCACCGCGTCCGTATGGAACCAGGCCTGGTGGTCCTGCAAGATTGCGCCGATTTCGTGGATTGGCATCCGGCTGCCCACCTCGTTATTGCCGGACATAATCGTGACCAGGATCGTGTCGTCACGCAGGGCCGCCTTGAAGTCAGCCAATGAAATATTCCCGTTCTCGTCAACGGGCAGGTAAGTGACCTCAAAGCCCTGTTCTTCCAGGAAATGAAGTGGTTTTAAGACGGCCTCGTGTTCAATGGCGGTGGTGATGATGTGCTTACCCAGATTTTGCCGGGTCATGGCCGTCTGAATAATCGCGGTATTGTCGCCCTCCGTTCCCCCGCTGGTCAGCACGATCTCGTTATCAGCTGCGTTGATGCTCTGGGCCAGGACGTGCCGGCTATTTTCCAAAACTAGCTTTGCTTCCCGACCATAGGAGTAGCCGGTCGAGGCGTTTCCCCAGCTCTCCTTCATCTGAGTGGTCATCTCATCAATTACGGCCGGCGTCATCGGCGTCGTGGCCGCGTTATCCAAGTATACTTCCTTCATCAGTCCCGTTCCTTTCTCTAAGCTGCGAGGTCCTTAAAGAGCTGCAGCAGCATGGCCGCCGACCGCTTTCCGGCGTCAATGATAAACTCGTCAAAGCTGACCCCGGCCCCTTCGTCACCGGTATCCGACATCGCCCGGACCACCACGTATGGCACATGGTGGTCAGTGGCTACCTGACCGACAGCGGCCCCTTCCATCTCACTGGAGAGGGCATCCGGGAAGTGGCGTAAAATACGCTGGATCGCATCCTGGCTGGCGATGAACTGGTCACCGGAAACAATCAAGCCCTGCTTGATTGTCAAGCCGGTTTGTTCCCCCGCCTTGGCCAGGGCCGCCCCCCACTTCTTAGAGGCGGTGAACCGGGCTTCCTTTCCCGGCAGCTGGCCGTACTGGTAGTCAAAGGCCGTCGCGTCAACGTCGTGATAGGCAGTCGCCGTTGAAATCACGACGTCCCCCACGTGAAGCCCTTCGCCAATTCCGCCGGCCGAACCGGAGTTGATAACCACATCGGCACCACAGTCAGTAATCAGGTGTTCGGTTGTAATCCCGGCTTCGACCTTGCCGATTCCAGATTCAACCAGTACCACGTCCTGCCCGCTGATTTGGCCAAAGTAATATTCTTTGCCGCCAATCTTCTTGACCCGTTCATTCGTCAGTTGCGCTTTCAGTTCTTTAATTTCTTCGGGCATCGCGCAGATAATTCCAAATCGCATTTTTCCACTCCTCTTTAGCCTACAAAAAATAAAATCAAGTACACGGCAATAATCGCCGCAAGCAAAATAATGATTGCAATATTGAGCTTCCGTTTTAGCACCGCCGTTTTCTGTTCCGCGGTCAGCTGCTTTTGCTCGTCTGCAAACTGTTGCCGGCCGATATTTGACGCCGGCTCCACCGGTGTTTCATCAGCTGCCGGCTGGTCGTTTCCCGCCTGACGCTGCTGACGGGCCAGCTGCTCCCGGTATTCACGGCGGGATAGGGGCCGCTCGCTAAATGATTGCTGCTTATCTTCAGTCATTTTTCATCCCTCGCCAGTAGTAAATTGCCATGATGGTCTTAGCGTCCTCAATCTCGCCCCGGTCAATCATCGCCAGGGCCTGGTCCAGTGTCACCGTCTGCAGGGCGAGCTGTTCATCGGCATCCTGAGGCAGCTCGTGGTCAACCGGCCGCAAACCGGTCGCCAAGTAAAGGGTCATATATTCGTCCATGCAGCCCACCGAGGTATAGAAACCGGCAATCTTCGTCAACCGGTCCGCCTGGTAACGGGTTTCCTCATTCAGCTCCCGAACGGCGGCGTGATCTGCACTCGCCTGGTCGCGTGAATCAACCTTGCCGGCCGGAATTTCCAGGGTGGTCTTGGCAATTGGGGCCCGCCATTGCTTCTCCAAAATCATCTGCTTGTCGGCGGTCAGGGCTAGCAAGGCAACCGCTGGGGCGTGGTGGACGATTTCCCGCTGAGCCTGCCGGCCTTGGGGGGTCAGCACCGTTTGGACTTCTACTTCGATTAAGTGCCCGCGAAATACGGTCTCACTGCTTACCGGTCGTTCTTCAAACTGCATTTCCGTTCCTCCTTAGCTCATCACCTGAACGTGGGCCGCCTGGGGGCCCCGCTTCCCCTGAACCACGACCAGGGAAACCCGATCGCCGGGATGGAGGACCCGCCGGTGCTGGCCCTCAATACCGCTATAATGAACAAAAATTTCGCCTTCCTGGGGAACCGTAATGAATCCCCAGCCCTTTTGCTCATCAAAGCTCTTTACTTTACCTTCAAGCATGTTTTCACCTACTAAATAAAATACCAAGCAACGAACGTCACTTGGTATTTTACACCGCTAGAATTCCCCTGTCATCGATTGACCACTTTCTAGCACTGATTATAAATAAACTTTACTTTTCCAGTCCTTCATCCACCGTTTCGGGGAAGTGCTCCCGGACGATCTTTGCACAACGAGCACAAAGCATTGGGTAGGCGTCATCACTGCCAACGTCTTCCTTGACCATCCGGCAACGGGCACAGGTCTCACCAGCCGCCGGAGCTACCTGGACAGCAACCCCATCGTCGTAGTGGTCAGCAGCTTCCGGTGCTTCATCCAATGGGTGAACATGCAACGCGGAAACGCCGAGCAGCAGAGCAACGTCCTCATCAAGGTCCGTCAACAGCTGTTGCTGCTGGTCATCGAGGTAGAGGTCTACTTGCGCCTCCAAAGACTTCCCGATTTGCTTAGCGTTCCGGGCCTCTTCCAGTCCCTTGAGAACGTGGGAACGGACATCCATAAACCGGTCCCACTGTTCCAGCAAGGCCGCTTCGTTCGCAAAGTTTTGTGGATCCGGAATTTCCGTCAGCTGAACGAAGTCTTCCGGTTCGTCCATGTACTCCCATACCTCTTCGGCAGTGTGCGGCAGGATCGGTGTCAGCAGCTTAACCATCGTCAGCAGAATGTTGTAGAAGACCGTCTGCATGGACCGGCGGGCGTGGGAGTCCGCTGGTTCGATGTACAGGACATCCTTGGCCAGGTTCATGTAGAAGGCGGACAGGTCGTTATTGACGAAGTTGATCAGGAGCTTGTAAGCGTCCAGGAAGTCGTAATTGTCAAAGTCGGCCCGCATCTGCTTCAGGAAGTGGTTGAGCTTGACCAGCATGTACTGGTCAACGCTGTTCAGCTTCTCGTAGGAAACCGTGTCATCCGTCGGCTTGAAGTCACTGGTGTTCGCCAGCAGGAAACGGAAGGTGTTCCGCAGCTTCCGGTAAGCTTCCGAAATCTGTTGGAAGGTTCCCATGGAAACCCGGACATCGGCAGAAGTATCGGCACTCATGACCCAGAGACGGATAATTTCGGCCCCCATCTGCTTGACCACCTTGTTCGGATCAATGACGTTCCCCATTGACTTCGACATCTTCTTCCCCTTCTTATCGAGGGTAAAGCCTTGGGAAACAATCCCCTTGTACGGCGCCTTGCCGGAACAAACGACACTGGTGATCAGACTGGAGTTAAACCAGCCCCGGTACTGGTCCGAACCTTCCAGGTAGAGGTCGGCCGGGTAGGTCAGGTAGTCGCGTTCGGCTAATACCCCTTGGTGGGAAGAACCGGAGTCGAACCAAACGTCCATGATGTCGGTTTCCTTAGTAAACTTGCCGTGGGGCGAGTGTTCATTCGTGTAGCCTTCTGGCAGGAGGTCCTTGGCATCCCGGTCAAACCAGACGTTGGAACCATACTTGGCAAAGAGGTCGGCCACGTGGTTGATGGTTTCTTCTTCCATGATTGGTGTCCCGTCTTCGGCATAGAAGATTGGGAGCGGCACACCCCAGACCCGTTGCCGGGAAATTACCCAGTCGCCACGGTCCCGAATCATGTTGCGCAGGCGCGTCTTCCCCCAGGATGGCTGGTATTTAACGTCTTCTAAGGCATCGAGGATGTCCTGGCGCATCTTGTCGATGGAAACGAACCACTGGTCGGTCGCCCGGAAGATGATCGGCTTCTTGGTCCGCCAGTCAAATGGGTAGGAGTGCTTTAACGGTTCTTCCAGGAGCAGGGAACCCGTTTCCTCCAGCTTCTTTAGGGAAATGTCATCGGCATCCTGGTAGAAGACGCCGGCGAAGTCGGCCCCGTTTTCCTTTGACAGAACCCCCTGGTCGTTGATTGGTGCAAAAATCGGCAGGTTGTGTTCAAGACCAAAGTGGTAGTCATCGTCCCCATAACCCGGTGCCGTGTGGACCAGACCGGTCCCGGCGTCTGCCGTAACGTAGTCCGCCGTCCCAACCAGGATGTCGCGGTCAAGGTAGGGGTGCTTGGTAACCATTCCGTCCAGGGCGGCCCCGGAGAAGTGGTCGACCACTTCAAAGTCTTCCCAGCCCAGCTTGTCAGCCACGCCATCGAGCAGGTCGGTTGCGACAACGAACTGACGGTCATCATTAGCTGGCTTAACCACGGAGTAATCAAACTTGGCGTTCACCGCTACGGCTTCCGATGCTGGAACAGTCCACGGGGTCGTCGTCCAGACTACCAGGTAGGTGTTGTCGTCCAGACGGCCCTTGCCATCCTTAACCTGTTCCGCGAAGAAGGCCGTCTTGGCAACCACGTCATGGTATTCAACTTCGGCTTCCGCCAGGGCGGACTCGGAAGACCATGACCAGTACACCGGCTTCTTCGCTTGGTAGAGCAGGCCCTTCTTGGCAAACTCGCCAAAGACCCGGATCTGCGCCGCTTCAAACTCCTTGTCCAGAGTCAGGTACGGGTGGTCCCACTCGCCGCTAACCCCGAGCCGCTTGAAGTCGGTCCGCTGCTTGTCAACCTGCTCCAGGGCATACTTCCGACAGAGGTCCCGGAATTCCGACGTGGACATCTTCTTGCGGT
The DNA here is from genome assembly GCF_000160835.1 of Limosilactobacillus antri DSM 16041. Taxonomy (GTDB): domain Bacteria; phylum Bacillota; class Bacilli; order Lactobacillales; family Lactobacillaceae; genus Limosilactobacillus; species Limosilactobacillus antri. Next base: position 40,275 of record NZ_GG700732.1, on the reverse strand, counting down.
CATAGCCGGACTTGGTCAGCTGGTGTTCGATTGGCAGACCGTGGGTGTCCCAGCCCGGAACGTAAGGTGCCCGGTAGCCAGACATTGACTTGTAGCGGACGATAAAATCCTTGGAAATCTTGTTCATCGCGTGACCAATGTGAATATTCCCGTTGGCGTACGGAGGGCCATCATGAAGCACGAACGACGGCTTCCCCTCGTTTAATTTCTGCCGTAACTGATAGACCTTGTTTTCCTCCCACAGCTGTTCACGCTGCGCTTCAGTAACCGGTAGCTTCCCGCGCATGGGAAACTTGGTCCGGCCTAAGTTTAACGTATCCTTTACCCGCATAACATCTACTCCTCTCTCGTTCACAACTAATCTTGACCCTAATAAAAAAGCTCCATCCCCAAACAGGGACGAAGCTTGACGTGGTACCACCCATTTTCGAGGCCCAACAGGTGGGCCTCCTCAGATCATTGAATAACGGTCATGGGCCGGCCAGCCTACTAACTTCAGTCTGGCACTCTGAGATGATTAGAAGCGTCGGGGATCCGTCAGTCTTCCACCAAGCACTGACTCGCTGTGGTACCGTACCGGCACTTCACTTCTCTTCAACATTTTATTAGCGTAATTTCGTTGTTTGCTAGTCCTTCTTCTGGTCACTGTCAGGGAAGACAACCACCGTTTTACCCGCGTCAGCCGGTACTGACTGGTCGGCTTCCGGTGCAGCGGGAGCCGGATCACCGTCGGCAGCTGCTTGTTCAACTGCGGGTTGTTGGGCCATCACCGCTTGCTCTTGATCAGTGTCTGAACTAATTGCAGTTGATTCTACACTTTCAGAGGAATCCTTGTCAAGACTCTTTCCCAAAATCTTTTGGATTTCATTGTACTGGTCCATGTCCTCATCGGCCAGGAGCTTGTCCCATTCTTCGCTCTTGACAACCTCAAGTTGGGATTCCAGCATTACCTGGAGCCGCTGGCGGAAAATCCGGGTCTGCTTCTTCAAATCATTAGTTTCAGTCGTCAACTTGCGGGTTTCTTCGGTGCTGTGTTCAATCACCTGGTTGGCCTTTTCGTTGGCTTCCGAAACAATGTCGGTGGCCTGCTTCTGGGCCTCACGAATCATGATGTCCGCTTCCCGTTTAGCGTTGTTTTTGACCTTATCCGCCGCCTCCTGGGCAACCAGGATGGACTTGTTCAGGGAATCCTTCAGTTCACTGAAATACTTCAGCTTGCCCTCGTCTGCCTTAACGGTTTCCTTGAGGGCGTGGTTTTCCTCCGTCAATTCTTGGACGGTCTGCGCCACCGTCGCCATAAATTGCTGAACCTCGTTTTGGTTGTAACCCCGCATCTTGGTTGAAAACTCTTGCTTGTTGATTTGTTCGACAGTTAACCCCATTATTATTCCTCCATTTTATGCATGAACCACAGATAAACTTACTCTTTCCTTGCCCTTGCGCGTTACGCCATGAGTCTCATCCAGGCGGATCCGGCCGCCGTGGCGGACCGAAATCAGGTCGTGCACTACGACCTGCTCATCCGGCCGGTCAACTTCTTCCCAATTTAGGCGGACCTGACCGTGTTCCACCAGCTGCTTAGCCCGGTTGCGTGAATAATTAAAGCCCGCTGCCACAACCGCATCCAGACGCAGGGACGAAACGGTGGTGGTCAGGGCTTCCCAATCTTCAACCGGATGGAGAACGTCCGCCGTTTCTACCGGCCGCCACTTGATTTTGGCCCGGCCGATATGGTTGACGTTCGCCTGTAAATACTTCGCCATCGCCGTGGTCACGACCACCTGCCAGCGGCCCTGGTCGCCGAGGATATCCCCAAAGGCCGACCGCTCCAGTCCTTCGCCAATCAGCGTTCCCATAATCTGCCGGTGGTGGAGCTCCGTAAACTTAGTCGGGTAGTTAACCTCCAGCACCCGCAGCTCGAAGTCGGCCGCAGTCGGCTGGTAGTAAGCCGGGTAAAACAGGACCCGCTGCATCTCGGCACCAGACCAGCCCCCGGCACTCGCCATCTTCACCTCGTCGGCTGCGTTCGCCATTGTCCGTGCAATGTAGCGCTGCCGCGGATTCAAAAATACGGTGAGCACGGGCCGGTACTGGCTGCTGGCCGTACTAATCCAGTCCGCTACCTGGTCGATGAAGGGCCCTTCATTCGGCCGGAAGTGTTGCTTAATATTTTCTTCCATCAGCTAATCCTACACACCAAACAGGTGCCCCAGAGCAGTAATTCCGTTTTGTACAAGGTACAGCACGAAAATCGCAACAACTGGCGAGAAACTGATCCCACCCAGGGGTGGGATAAAGTCAAACCAGCGCATATACGGTTCCACCAGGCGGTTAATGATTTCGCCCAGGCGCGTCCCCCGCGCATTCGGGAACCATGATAAGAGGCACCAAATTACGATTACCCAAATATAGGCATTGATAAGGGTGTTGACCACCCCGAGTACAAACAGCATCGCATTCTCCTTAGTCGTTAAAGTGGTCGCTCTCGGTCTTTAAATTGCTTGAGAGGTTGCCGGAAACCTCAAAGTTGTTCGGCGCACATAAAAAGATTTCCTTACCGATTCGTTTCATTTCACCCTTGATTGCAAAAACCGTCCCGTTTAGGAAATCGACCATCCGAGCCGCGGCTTTGGGATCCATCTGGGTAAAGTTGACGACAATCGCCCGGTCAGCGAGCAGCTGGGAGGCAATTTGCTTCACGTCAGCATACATCCGTGGTTCGTACAGAGAAATCTTACTGGTCATCTGGCCCGCACGACTAGCCTGGCCCTCGCTAAAGGACACAACCTTATTATTCCCCTGGCGACCCGCTGGTTGGGAATTCTCGTAGTATTCCTCCTGCTGGTCCAGGTCATCGTCACCAAATAAGCTCTTCAAAAAGTTTGCTGCCATTGTGCTTTCTCCCTCCTAATCGCAAAAAGGGGGCTGTAATCTAACCGATCGTTAAACCACTCCCCCTTTGCATATTAACTATTTCCGCCGATTCTTAAAGAATGGTGGGGTTGATAAGTTAGCACCATCACCGTCGTCTGTATTAGCCGTATCATCGTTGAAGACATTGAATTCGGGCTTGTCAACGTGTGAAAACTGGTTATCAACGTTCTCGTTAGTGTTGTTATTAACGTCTGCCGTCGGGTCGTTCCAACCGTCAAACGGGTCATTAGCCGGCTGATTTTCACTAGTTTCCTGCTGGCTGCTGCTTGGCGCCGCCGCTTGTTGCGGGGCCGGGCGACTAGCTTGCGCAGCGGGCCGGGCCGGGCTCTTCTTCGGCTTATCGATTCCGGTAGCAATTACCGTTACCCGGACCTCGTCCCCCATGTTCTTATCCAGGGACATCCCAAAGGAGATATCGACGTTGGTCCCCGCCGCCTGCTTGATGACGTCAGACGCCTCTTGGGCTTCGTACATTGCCATATCCTCGCTACCAGTAATGTCCATCAGGACGTGCTGAGCCCCGTCAATGGACAGTTCCAGCAGTGGCGAGGAAATCGCCTTCTTCGTTGCTTCCGTTGCCCGGTTTTCGCCAGTGGAAGAACCAACCCCCATCAAAGCGGCCCCCTGGTTGGACATCAGCGTCTTAATGTCCGCAAAGTCCAGGTTGATGTATCCAGGGGTCACAATCAAATCAGAGATCCCCTGCACACCCTGACGGAGAACGTTGTCGGCCTCCTTAAAGGCTTCCATCATCGGCGTCTTCTTATCAATCATTTCCAGCAGGCGGTTGTTGGCAACGATAATCAGGGTATCAACGTTGGCCTTGAGCTTGTCTAAGCCCTCAATGGCAAACTTGCCCCGGCGTGGTCCTTCAAAGGAGAAGGGCCGGGTAACAACCCCAACGGTCAGTGCCCCACTGTCCTTTGCCAGTTTAGCAACCACTGGAGCGGCACCAGTACCGGTACCACCGCCCATTCCAGCAGTGATAAAGACCATGTCGGCCCCTTCGAGGACCTTTTTAATCGCTTCTTCGCTCTCCTGAGCGGCCTTTTCACCAACTTCGGGGTTTGAGCCGGCGCCCAGTCCCTTGGTCAGCTTTGGTCCCAGTTGGATCTTGGTGGATGCCTTGGAGCTGTTTAAAGCCTGCAAATCAGTATTGGCAACGATAAAGTCAACCCCCTGCACCTTTTCGGTAATCATCCGGTTAACCGCGTTGCCGCCACCGCCGCCGACACCGATTACCTTAATCCGTGCACCAGCAAATTCGTTCTCCATTGTACTTGTCTCGTTGTCCATAGAATCTTTCCTCCGTGAAATTAGTCAAATAGGTTATCAAACATACCCTTGAGTTTATTGCCAAATGAGTGCTTGTTTTCTTTTGGTCCTGCTGACCGTTTCTTCTTGGAACGATCCTCCCCAGAACGCTGTTGTGGCTGATTAGACCACTGGTGAACCAACTGGCGGCTATTGTTCTTTGCTGCCGGTTCTTCCCTTGGACTTTCTATTATATCAGGTTGTTGAATTGTTTGCTTTATTAACTTGTCAACATCCGATAACTGATTTTCGTACATTGCTAAAGCCAGCCCGGTCGCATAGCCCGGGTGCCGGATTCCCATCTGTTGCGGTGAGTAAACCTTGATACTGCCGGCAAAGTATTCCTGGGCCAGCTCCTTGACACCGGGCATTGCCGCGCCGCCACCGATAATGGTTACCCCACCAGGCAGCTCCGGCGCATGGATCGCCTGCAAACGCTGGTGAACCCGTTCAAAGATCTGCCGCAGCCGCGCCTCGATGACCTCTGCCAAATACTCTTCCGTAAACTGTTCCGGTTCGTCTTTACCGACAACGTTGACGTTAATGTTGGCGTCCGCGTCGGCTAAACTATGGTCCGCATAGCCATGGTTCAGTTTGAGCTGCTCGGCATTCTTAAACGAGGTGTTGAGGACCGTGGAAATATCCTTGGTGACGTATTGGCCACCTTCAGGGTCGACAAAGGTGTACTTGAGCTGGTGGTCGTGGATAATACTGGTCGTTGTTTGGCCACCCCCGAGGTCGATTACCACCGTCCCAAAATCCTGCTCCCCGTCATTGAGGAGGTTAAAATCGGTCGCAATCGGGGCGATTACAAAATCTTTAATCTCGTAACCAGCGCGCTGCACCGCCTTCTTAGTGTTGTGAATGATCGTCTTGGGACCGGTATATAGGGTTGCCTTCATCTCCAGCCGAACACTCACCATCCCGCGGGGGTCCTTAATCCCGCCAAAGCCATCGACCGAAAACTCAGTCGGGACCAGGTCCAGGACGGTCCGCTCCGGTGGAATGTTTTGGGTCAGCGTTTCCTTAGCGACGTCAATCACATCCCGGTTGACGATTTCCCGTGACTGACCTTGCGACGCAATCGTAATCATCCCATGCACCTTTTGCATCCGCAGGTAGTTCGCCGGTAGTCCCACAATCAGTTTTTTAATGGTCAGATTTGATTTTTCCTCGGCTTGGGCAACCGCTTGTGAAATCGCGTGGGCAGTTTTATCAATATCAACTATTACGCCATGATTTAGTCCGGTAGAGGGTGCAATCCCTACGCCAACGACTTTTAACTGGCCCTTTACATTCTCGCAAACCAGTGCCTTAATCGAGGTGCTTCCAATATCTAACCCGACAAATACTTCTGAATTATCCATCTGAACGGCACCCTCCTAAAAGCAACAATTATACTTAATTAAAAAAATTGTGTTTTATTTACATCTAAAATCGATTTTACCACATCTTTGCTCGTTCAAAAACGCTTTTTCTGAAAATCACTGTTCACGTGATTTATAGCTGTACGAAAAGGCCCCTACCTGCAGGTCTACTACCCCCGGCTCCTTCATCGTTGCCGCAATTGCGGGGTAGTAAGCCAGCTTCTTGCCAACCGTGTTGAGGTTCGCATAAACGGTATTGCCATCGCGCATATAAATCACCAGCCGGTTCGGCGCATTCTTCTGCGGCCGGTAGCAGACCGTGGAAATACCGTTCCGGACGACCGGCTTAAGCTGGCCAAGCTGCATGGCCGTGGTTTTCAGCTGCTGGCGGTGGTGGTCAAAGTCCTGATACTGGATCTTACTCTGGTCACCCTTAGCAGCCTTCAGCTGACCATTCGCCAAAACGTTATAATCGCGCTGGCCAATCTCAACCGTGCCCACGACGGGGTTCTCCCGAACCACAATCTGGACCGCCCGCGGCCCGCGCAGGTGATAACTGACCGTGGCCACCTGGGGATTCCGCCGGTTGGCCTGCCGGCTGGCTGACCGTTGGGACAGCATCACGCCCCAGATGTACCGGCCCGGCTGGACCCGGGTCGCCTGCTCAACCGCAGCTGCACTGAGGTCATGGTTGCCCCTGACCGTCACCCGGTCAATTTTGCTCAGCGGTGAAATCACGTAAAGCATCAGGAGCAGCACGCCGCCAAACAAGAGGATCAGCTTGAGCACCCGTTCGCCATTGGTTAGGTACCGGTAGACTTTAATTCCCCGGTTCTTGTGCCCAATCCGTTCTTGCGGCTGATCCGGCTGCGCACTTTTGGCCCGGCGCTCTTCCACTTCCGACAACCGCTGTGAATAGCGCTGATGTTCAGAAAACAAATCATCTTGTGCCAAGGCTGCCCCCCCTTTCCGCTTTAACGGTGCTCATCAATTGCCTGGTGAAGGACCTTAATCAGGTGGTCCGCTGCGTCCGGCTTGCCGAGCTGCTTGGCAGCCGTTGCCATTTCACCACGTAATTCGTTATTCTCCATAATCTTATCCGCCTGCAAAAGCAGTGTCCGGGCATCGAGGTGGTCTTCCGTAATCATCACCGCAGCGTTCTTCCGGACCAGTGCCTGGGCATTTTTCACCTGGTGGTTAGCCGTCACGTACGGGCTGGGGATCAGGATGGTGGGAACTCCCAAAGCGGTTACTTCGGCAATGGTGGTTGCCCCCGCCCGTGAAACCAGCGCCGCTACCTTGGGCATCTTTGCCGGCATATCCTTGATGTAGGGAACCACTTTGACGTTGTCGCCAATCTTCACATCCGCTAGTTCCTGCTTGATGTGGTCATAGCGCTTCTGACCGGTTGCAAACAGTACCTGGTAATGGCGGCGGTTAAACTCCGGGAGCGCGTCTACAACCGTTTGGTTGATCTTGGGTGCGCCCTGGCTGCCGCCAAAAATCATCAGTGTTGGCACGTCATCTTTCAGGCCGTAGGTTGACCAGGAAAAGTCGCTGTCCGCCTGGGCGGCCACTTGCTGGGCCCGCGGGTTGCCGACCATCGTCACCTTCTCAGCGGGGAACTGGGCCCGGGCCGCTTCAAAGGCGATCGCAATCTGGTCCACGTAGCGGCTTAAAAACTTGTTGGTGATCCCGACCACGCTGTTCTGCTCATGAATGACCGTTGGAACATGGTGCTTGGCAGCCGCGTACAGGACGGCCCCACTGACGTAGCCCCCGGTTCCCAACACCACGTCCGGCTTGAAGTCCCGGATAATTTTCTTGGCCCGGTGAACCGAGTTTAAGAAAAGGTACACCGTCTTCACGTTTTCCAAAGAAAGGGAACGCTTAAAGCCCTGCATTTTCATCGTTTCCAGCTTGATCCCGGCATCCGGGACAATCTTATTTTCCAAGCCCCGGGTGGTCCCAACGTAGAGGACCTCCGTATCCGGTTCAACCTGTTTCAAACGTTCAATTAAGGCCAGGGCTGGGTAGATATGACCGCCAGTCCCGCCACCAGAAACTAATAACCGCATTAATCCTTCTCCTTTTTACCCGTTAACTTTTCAACTGCTTCGATAAACCGGTCGCCCCGCACCTCAAAGCTCGGGAACTGGTCCCAGCTGGCGTTAGCTGGAGACAGCAGGATAACGTCACCCGGTGCACTGATCTTCCAGGCTTCCGGAACCGCCGTCACGGCATTCTCACTCTCAATGATGGTAGGAATGCCGGCCTGTTCAGCCGCATTCTTCATCTTATCCTTGCATTGGCCAAAGACGATAATCCCCTTTACGTGCTGCTTAAAGTACGGCACCAGCCGTTCAAAGGTGTAGCCACGGTCCAGACCGCCGGCCAGCAGGATTACCGGTTGCTCAAAGCCTTGCAGGGCCACCTCTGTCGCTTCGATGTCGGTCGACTTTGAATCATTGTAGAAGCGCCGCCCCTGGTAATCCAGCACGTATTGCAAGCGGTGGCGGACCCCACTAAAGGTCGTCAGTACGCTCACAATATCCGCGTTGCTGACCCCGCTCAGCTTAGCCGCTGCAACGGCCGCCAGGGCATTTTCCACGTTTTGCGGGCCGATCAGGCGGATATCCTTCGCCGCCATGATCCGTTCCCCGCGCCAATAAATCACACCGTCTTCTTCATAGGCGCCCGCCTGGCTCTTGTTCTGCCGGGAGAACGGGACCACCGTGGCCCGGGTCCGCCGAGCGATTTCTTGCCACTCGTCCCGGTCCCAGTTCATAATCAAAAAGTCATCAGGCGTCTGGTTGCGGGTAATATTGAGCTTGGCATTGATGTAGTTTTCCCGCGTCTTGTGATAGTCGAGGTGGTTGGAAAAAATATTAGTAATAATTGCAATATGCGGGTGGATCGTCGGTGCCCCCAGCAGCTGGAAACTAGACAGCTCCGTCACCAGCGTATCGTCCGGCCCCAGGTCTTCTGCCACCTTGCTGAACGATACCCCGATGTTGCCGGCATACTTTACGTTATGGGTCGAACTCTTCGCCAGCATCAACTGGGTCAAAGTGGTCGTGGTGGTCTTCCCGTTGCTCCCGGTAACGCTGACCAGGTGCCCGGCAAAAATTTCCCAGCCCAGTTCCGCCTCGGTGATAATTGGGGTACCCTTTTCCACAAACTTCGCCACCAGGGGGTTATCGTAGGGAATCCCCGGGTTCTTAACAACAACAGCAAAGTCCCGGTCGGCCAGGCTTAAGGGGTTACTGCCGGTAATTACTTCAATCCCAGCTTCCTTTAAGCCGGCGACCACCGCTGGGTCCTTGGGGGCCTTCAGATCATTTGCGGTGACCCGCGCCCCAAGCTTGACCAGCAGACGGGCAGCGTTCAGCCCGCTAATGCCAAAGCCAATCACCAATACGTCTTTTCCTTGATACTTCGTAATCTTTTTCATCATGCTCGAACCTTTCCTCAACGGACTATGCCAGGATAATCGTTGCTACTGCAATAATGGCTGCGACCAGGCCGACGCTCCAGAAGACAATGTCAATCTTCCACTCGCTCCAGCCGCACATCTCAAAGTGGTGATGGATCGGACTCATCTTAAAAATCCGCTTCCCCGTCAGCTTAAACGAGGCCACCTGCAGCATTACACTGGCCGTTTCACAAACGTAGACAATCCCGATCACCAGCAGCGACCATTCGTGGTGCAGCAAGAGGGACACCGCCGCTAGTGACGCCCCGATCGCTAACGAGCCCATATCGCCCATGAAAATCTTCGCCGGCTTGTGGTTATACGGGAAGAACCCGGCCAGGGTCCCGATCATCGCCAAGCAGAAGAGGGCCACTTCGGCGTAGCCGCTCCAGAGGGCAATGATGAAGTAGGCCAAAAAGGAGATAATTCCCAGCCCGCTGACCAAACCATCCAGACCGTCAGTCAGGTTGACCGCGTTAGAAAAGCCGACAATCCAGAAAATGATAAAGAGGCCGTACAGCCAGCCGTACTGATTGCTGCCAAAGCCCATTTGATAGCCTTCGTGTTGGTAAATTACGGTAAAGACCATTGCCGCGATAACCTGGCAAAGCGCTTTTTGCCAGGCCTTAAACCCTTCGTTTTGGTGGTGAAAAATCTTAATGCTGTCGTCCCACATTCCAATCAGACCATACACAACGAGGACAAAGAGCAACGCCCAGAGGGTATTATTTAATAAGCCCTGCCAGGCCGCGACCCATAAAACGGTAATGACCGCCGAGATAATGAAGAGCAGGCCGCCCATCGTCGGCGTCCCCGCCTTTTTAGCGTGCCACTTAGGGCCTTCTTCCCGAATCTGCTGGCCCTCCTTTTTGGCGCGAAAATACCGAATTAAACCCGGCATCAGCAAAAAGGTAATAAGAAATGAACTGATTAACGTTAAAATAATCGCCGCAATGTGCATTGTTTTCCTCCTGTTTTAGTGTTGCGCATAGGTAACCGTTAGGGTCTGGCCCTTGCTAAGCTTGCTGTTGGCGCTAATGCTCTGCTTGTTAACATAGCCGCTGCCCTGCTCTTTAAGCTTCAAGTGGAGCAGGGTTGCCAGTTCTTGGACGTCTGCAGAACTCCAACCGTTGAGATCCGGCATCTGGTAGCTGCCCCCGGCGTCTAGAATTACCCGCTGGTTTCTCAAGAGTTGGTCCCCCGCCGGAATCGATTGGCTCCGGATCGTCTTGCCATTGCCAATTACTACCGGTTGAATCTTCAGCCCGCTGAGCTGTTTTGCCGCGTCATCCCGGTTTTGCCCGACCAGTTCGGGCATTTTGGCAACGCTCGAGCCAGCCGGCTGGTTCTTCTCTAGGAGCATCTCCATTACCGGATTAAAGATTGAGGCCATCTGCTTAGTCGCCGAAGTGCTCAAATTTTGGGGCTGGCGCAGCGTTACGTACATCACGTAGCGCGGGTTCTTCGCCGGCGCCATTCCAGCAAAGGAATACAGGTAGTTGGTATCACCCTTGCTGTAACCATTCGCTCCACCAATCTGGGCCGTCCCGGTCTTCCCGGCAACCCGGTAGCCCTTGATTTGGAAGTCGTGGCCGAGCCCCTTCTGGTCGTAAACCACCCCTTCCATATACTTGCGAACCTGTTTGGCGGTGCTGGCTTTAATCGGCTGGCCAACCGCAGTCGGCTGGGTGGCCTTGACCACCTTTCCGTTAGCCGTTTCAACCTTTTTAATGATGTATGGCTGCATCATTTTTCCGTTATTGGCCACGGCCCCGATGGCCCGCAGCATCTGCATTTCGTTGACGGTAATCCCCTGACCAAAGGCCGTATTGGCCTGTTCTAGGATTCCCTTAAACTGGGTGAATCCGGAGACCTCATTGTCCATCCCGACCACGTTGACTTTTTTCAGCAGGCCGAAGCGCCGGATATACTTCATCCAGGTCTTGGCCCCCATATTCTGCTCCACGTGGGCGAACCCGACGTTACTGGACATATCAAAGGCATCTTTATAGCTGATGGTTCCCCAACCGGTACTTGACCAATCGACAATCTTACCGCCGCCCATTGACCAGGTCCCCGACTGGAAAGTTGCCTTCGGGTCAAAGTGGCCGGTGTCAATTGCCGCGCTCAGGGCCAAAATCTTCATCGTTGACCCGGGTTCATAGGCATCCTGCACAAACATATTCCGCCAGACGGGCTGGCTGGAATTTAGGGTCGGCCGCTGGGTGGCCGCAACAATCCGGCCAGTCTTGGCATCCATGACAATCGCGGTTACCGAATTGGGCTTCCCGTCCTTGTAGACGTGGTTGACCTTGTTTTCCAGCAGCTGCTGGGTCTGGGGGTCAATTGTCGTGTAGACATTATCCCCGTTGACGGCCGGCTTGGTCACGGCCTTGGAATTGGCTAAACGGTAGCCATAAAGGTCCCGCTTGTCCTGCCGCATCCCGTTGGTCCCGGTCAAGCGCTTGTCAAAGTAGCTTTCCAAACCGACCTGTCCCTTCAGGTTGGTCTGGCCCCGCTGGTTAGTAATCGGTGACGCCAAACCAATAATCTGGGAGGCAAATTCGCCTTCCGGATATTGCCGGGCCGGCGTTGCCATAAAGCCGATTCCCTGCAGGTGCTCCTTTTTGATTTTCTGCATGGTCGCGACTGAGAGGTTGCTCCCGGCAGGACCAAATTCAACTTGGTACACCTGACTCTTGGTCTTAAGCTGCTTGAGGATTTTATCTTCCGGCAGGTTGATGTAGCGGGCCAGGACTCGGGCAGTCTTTTGCTTATTTTGCACGTAGAGCGGCTTCCCGCTGGTCGAATGCTGCGTCTTGTCCACGACCGCATAGACCGTATACTTGCTGGTGTCGGTGGCTATCACGCCACCCTTGTTATCGTAAATGTTCCCCCGCTTGGCCTGGATCGTCCGGCGCTGGGTATAGATTTGTTCCGCCTGTGATTGCAGGTTAACGTGCTGAATATCCCGGTTAATCGCAATATAAGCAAAACGAACGAAAAATAAGAGAAACAATCCAACCGTGATGAAGAATAACCACTTACCGAAATTCCCCCGATTGCTATTATTTTTCTTAGTTTTCGCTCGTTGTGACTCGTTGTTCATTATTTATTAACGTTCCTTACGTTTGAATTTTTGTCAGAGAGGCCATACTGGTGAGCAACCTTTTTTAAGTTGCCCTGACTGGTTAAATCGGCAATCTCCTGCCGGTCGCTGGCGTTATTATTCTTTACTTGGGCAACCTTGGATTGTAGGTCCTGCAAGTTATGCTGACGCGTATTAATTGAAATTTTAGTGGAAAGCAGGGCAATAATCAACAATAGGGTTACCGCACTCCCGACAACCATTAATAACCGTTCAAACCGTGACCAGCGAACCGGTTGAACAACTGTCCCGGGCTGGTCTGCAGGCAGCACCTGCGCTTGTTCTTCTTCGTATTTCCTTGCTGCATTAGAAACCATTATTAAAACACTACCTTACTCTATTTAATCTTTTCAATAATCCGTAACTTGGCACTGTGCGCACGGTGGTTAGCCGCCAATTCCTGTGCGCTGGGCAGAATTGGTTTCCGGTTAATTAGCTTAAAGTCCGGGCTCATCCCCGCCGGAATTACCGGAAGTCCCTGGGGCAAGTCCGCGCTGAGCGATGACTTTTCCCTAAAGAGCGTCTTAACGAGGCGGTCCTCCAGTGACTGAAAGGTAATGACGCTGATCCGCCCGCCGACGGTCAGCATTGCCAATGCCTGCTCCAAAGATTCTTCAAGCGCCCCCAGTTCATCGTTGACCGCGATTCGAACCGCTTGAAAACTCTTCTTGGCCGGGTGCCCGCCGTGGCGGCGGGCTGCCGCCGGGATGGCCTCCTTAATGACGTCAACCAGTTCAAAGGTCGTCCGGATTGGTTCCCGTTGGCGCCGCTGCTCGATTTTGCGAGCAATCTGCTTGGCAAACCGTTCCTCACCGTAACGATAGAGGATCCGGACGAGCCGTTCGTAGGGCCACTCGTTCACCACTTCCATCGCCGATAGGGATTGGTCCTGGTTCATCCGCATATCCAGCGGGGCATCGAGTTTGTAGCTAAAGCCCCGCTGGGCATCATCAAACTGTGGCGACGAAACCCCCAAGTCGTACAAGACCCCGTCGACCCTTCGGACCCCGTGCGCGGCTAACGCCTGCTGGAGGTGCCGGAAATTATCCTCGACCAGGGTCAACTTGCCAGCCGCAATTGCGTCGTTAAGCTGGTCGCGGTTGTAATCAATCGCGGTTTCATCCTGGTCAAAGGAATACAAATGACCGGTGGTGAGCTGGCCCAAGATGGCGCTAGTGTGGCCGCCACCACCAAGGGTCCCATCAACGTAGGTTCCCGTTGGCCGGATATTCAGTCCGGCTACGGCTTCTTTTAATAGCACTGTTACGTGGTTAAACTCGGCCATCGCCATTTAAGCCCCCTTTCCCTAAAAGTCAATCTGCAGGTCTTCGGCAATTTCATCAAAGTTATCCGCGGTGGTCGTTGAGTAATCGTTCCACCGGTCGGCACTCCAAATTTCAAAACGGTTGGAAACGCCAATAATCACGCAGTCCTTTTGCAGAGCCGCGTGCTGTCGTAAAATTGCGGGAATGTTAACCCGTCCCTGGCGGTCAAGCTCGCACTCCGTTGCTGCCGAATACAAGAAACGGACAAAGGCCCGGGCGTCCCGCTTCGTCAGCGGCAGGCTGGTTAGCTTCGCTTCGAGCCGCTGCCACTCCGCTTGCGGGTAGCCAAAAAGGCAACCATCCAGGCCACGGGTGATAACGAAGGCGGCGCCGAGCTGGTCACGAAATTTGGCGGGGATAATCAGGCGTCCCTTGGCGTCAATCACGTGATTATATTCACCCATCAGCACGGCCGATCCCCCCTTTTACCACTTTATAGGAATAGTCTACCACATTCCCCCACTTCTCACCACGTGAATTCAAATAAAAAACGATAACCGGGCGGACCGCGATTATCGTCAACAAAGTTCCTTATGCAAATAATGGATCAAACCAGAGGCAGCATCCCGGCAAACAAGGATAAGCCAAATGAAATAATCGCTAGCCAGGCCGAACCGCGCCAAAACGGCGGCCAGTAGCGGCGGTACAAGAACTCGTGATTGTGCACCAACTGGATAACAATCAGCACGAGTGCCAGGACCATCCACACCGCAACCGGATAGGCGCTCCAATAGAGACCAAAATTCCACCAGGCCAGCAGCCAGAACAGGATGGCGGTGAGGGCCCACCAGAACGTTGGGTGCTTCTTCCCCTGGGCAAACCGGCTGCTCAGGTACTTCACCCCGATAAAAATTAGGATTATTAGGACCTGCAAAAGGGTCCGCTGGTAATTAATCGTCACACTGCATTCCTTCCCCATTATGTCATTTTGTTCCAGTTTACCATAACGGCCGGCGGTTCGTTTGAAATTGACCAGGGAATTGAGGTAAACTACAAGGAGTTTAGATAGCGAAAGGCGGAAATTTCATGCAACACAAAAAGAAAACCCGGTTTCAAAAAATAACGATGGTGGCGATTTGGCTGATGCTGATTGCCATGCTCGGCTCGCTGATTTTCAGCGCGGTCGTTTCGCTAATGGGAAACTAGGGTCCAAACAGCAATCAATACAAATTAAAAACTCGCAATCAACTTGTCGGCCTTTTGAGCCGGTAGTTGGGTTGCGAGTTTTTTAGTTCTATTCTGCTGGCGGCTGCTGTTCATCATCCGGCTGCTTAAACACTTCCCGGGGCTTGGAGCCGTTCGCGGGCCCAATGTAGCCCCGCTGCTCCAAGTCGTCGATGATCCGGGCCGCCCGGTTATAACCAATCCGAAAACGCCGCTGAATCAATGAAGTCGAGGCTTTTTGCTCCGCCGCCACGAATTTAAGGGCTTCTGGGAACAGTTCGTCCTCATCTTCCTGCTCCTCTTCAGCTGCCATCTCCTGGTCAGTTACCACCATGCTTTCGTCATATTCCGCTGGCTGTTCCTGCTTGATGTAGTCAACCACCGCTTCGACATCGTGGTCAGAGATGAAGGCCCCCTGGACCCGAGTCGGCTTGTTTTGGTCAATCGGTTCAAAGAGCATATCACCCCGCCCCAGCAGTTTTTCGGCCCCGTTAGTGTCAATGATCGTCCGGGAATCGATACCACTAGAAACGGCAAAGGCAATCCGGGAGGGAACGTTGGCCTTGATCAGGCCGGTAATGACATCCACCGACGGCCGCTGGGTAGCAAGAATCATGTGAATTCCAGCGGCCCGGCCCATTTGGGCAATCCGGACAATCGCGTCTTCAACATCATTGGAAACAGTCATCATCAGGTCGGCCAGTTCGTCGACGACCACCAGGATCAGGGGCAGACTCGGCTGGTCCGTACTGTCCTCCTGGCTGTTGTGATCCTGGACCAGCTTGTTGTAACCGGCCAGGTTCCGCACGCCGAACTTCGCAAATAGCTCATAACGGCGTTCCATTTCGGCCACCACCTTGCCCAGGGCCCGGGCCGCCTTCTTCGGTTCCGAAACGACCGGGCTGAGCAGGTGGGGAATTCCGTTATAAACGCTCAGCTCCACCTTTTTCGGGTCGATCAGCAGCAACTTGACCTGGTGGGGCTTGGCCTTGAGGAGGATGCTGGTCAAAATAACGTTGATGGCCACCGACTTCCCACTCCCGGTCGCCCCGGCAATCAGGAGGTGGGGCATCTTGGTCAAGTCCGCCATCTCGACGTCGCCGGTCACCGTTCGCCCTAATGGCACGTTCAGGGGGTGGTCGTCCGCGGGCGCCGCTTCAAACATATTGCGGAAGCCGACGGTCGCCACCTGCTTATTCGGGACCTCGATCCCAATCAACGACTTACCCGGAATCGGCGCCTCAATCCGAATATCCTTCGCGGCGAGAGCGAGGGCAAGGTCGTCCGCCAGGTGGGTAATCCGGCTCACCTTGACCCCAACCGCGGGCCGCAGCTCGTACTTGGTGACGGACGGGCCAAGGTTGACGTTTTCCACCGTCGCTTCGACCCCAAATGACTGCAGGGTCGTCTGCAGGGTCTTCGTATTCTGCTGAATGTTTTTCAGGTCCCCCTGCTGGTCCATCGCGGGGACCTTCGTCAGCAGGTCTAATGGCGGCAACCGGTAGTCCTTATCCTCCTGCGCCGTAATTCCCGTCATTGGCAGTTCGCCATCGGCCTGCTCACTTGGCGCCGGCTCGTCCTCCTGCTTGCTGCTGGCCACGGTAATCTTCGGTGCTGGCTGGGGCTGGGCTGCTTCAACCACCGGAGGAGTCGCCGTTTGGGCTGGCAGCGCTGGTTCGACCGGTGCTGCCGGTTTTTCTTCTTCCGGTGGCACCGCGGCAGCCGGAGACTTGCTAGTTGTCGCCGTAACCGCGGGCCGGTCAGCGTAATCGCGCACTTTTTGCCCCATTGCCCGGATCCCCCGGCCCAGCTGCTGAATTCCACGGCCGGTGAGCGCCAAAAACTGCCGCCACGGCAGGGCAAAAAAGATTACTAGCCCCGCCACCATTAACAGCCAGGCGAGGATCCCCGTGCCTACCCGAGAGACCAGGAAATCGCTCCCGTTATATAGGTAGGCCCCGAGCATCCCCCCGCCAATCGGAACCGTACTGTCCCCATTGAAGAGGACCCGGCTGAGGTTGCTCCAGGTGACCGGGATAAAGTTAGCATGGACGTTTTGCCGGCTAACCATCAAAACATGGAGCCATAACAAGAGACCGGCATACGTTACCAGGTAGCCGAGGATCCAGCGCAGTTTAAACCGCGGCGCCTGAGCATACAAAGTATAGGAGAGTGAGAACAGCATTACGGTAATGATGGCGAGCGGGTAGCTTGCGCCCACCAGGACCCGGAAGCAGTTCGCAATAAAAGTTCCCAGACTGCCCAGGCTGGTTAAGCCAAGGAGCATCAGTAAACTAACGATCAGCCCGACCAAGTTATTCACCAGACGGGCTTCTTTCTTTGCCTGGCTGCTGCGCCGGCCCTTCGTCTTCGCCGTGCGCCGGCTCGTCGACCGTTTTCTTCGCCCCATTATTAATCCCCCTTACTTCAGCTTATCGTGCTGGTAGGTATGAACCCGCGCCAGGTTCGGGAAACTTTGCTGCCGCAGGGCTTCGTAGATAACAATGGCCGCACTGTTTGACAAGTTCAGGGCCCGGATGTTGTCATCATTTTGCGGGATCCGGACGGCATTTTCCGGATACTTGCGCATAAAGGCTTCCGGCAGGCCGGTGGTTTCCTTGCCGAACAAGAAGTAGTGGTCGCCCGTCCCGGTGTAGTCCACGTCGGTATAGTCACGGCTGGCAAACTTCGACACAATGTAGAGCTTCTTCATGTCTGGAATCGTCGCCAAAAAGGCTGGCAGGTCATCGTGATAGGTAATTTTGACCTTATCCCAGTAATCAAGGCCCGCCCGCTTCATATGCTTGTCATCGGTGGAAAAGCCCAGCGGTTTAATCAGGTGTAATTCGGTATTGGTTCCCGCACAGGTTCGGGCAATGTTGCCAGTATTGGCCGGAAAAAGGGGTTCAAATAAGACAATGTGGTTAGTCATGATTAATTCTCCTCACAAAAATAAAAAAGCAGGGTCTCGGTGTGGGCACGGCGAAACGCTGCTTTAGTGAAGTACTCCTTAGCAATTACTAACGACGCTGTTCGATATCAATTGCTAAACGATTTCTGAATAATAATTTAGCACGAATATTAAGAAAGTGCAAATATTATTTTGCCTTCGTCCCGGTTAGGACACTTACATCGACCGTGATGGCGGTCAACGTTTGTAAATCCCGGGCGGTCAGCCGCTTTGCTCCCCTGCCCCAATGGAGTGGCGTCATTTCCACCAACGGTGCCTGGAGCCCGTCCGGAATCGCAAATTGGTAGCGCACCCGGTCAACGCGGGTGTCCGGGTAGTGACGGCGGAAGAGGTCGACCACCTGCTGGTTATCATAGTGGGAGCGGACCTGGTCCCGCCCATACAGGAGGCGGCGGAGTTCAACTAAGTAGTCACTGTTGGGGACAACCTTGATCAACCGCCCGCCGGATTTTAATACCCGCTTGAATTCCCCATAGTCCGACGGCGAAAAGAGCTCAATCAGGCTATCAAAACTCTCGTCGTTGAACGGCAGCTGGCGCAAATCGGCCACGCAGAAAAAGGCGGTCAAGTCCAGCTGGGTGGCAAGGGTTACGCCGGCCTTGGAAATGTCAAAGCCGATCAAGGTATCATGAGCCTGCTGGCGCTGTACCGCTAGTTGGAGCAGGGGCGTCCCCTCACCGGTACCGACGTCCAAAATATTCTGCGGCTGGGCCGGCAGACGGTCAGCCACTGCCGCAACAATGGGTTTAAACAATCCCGCGGCGAGCAGCTGCCGCCGGGCCAGAAACATTTCTCGACCGTACTCAGTATCCGCGGCCCCGTTTAGAAAATGCAGGTAGCCATGGCGGTTGAAGTCGATTCGATGCCCATTGGCACAACTGATACTATTGTCAACCACCGCCGTCATCGGGGCCTGACAGCTGGGACAGCGGAATAACTCCAGGTGCTCCCGGACAAACTGGCGTTGACGTTCACTCTTTTTCATTTAATTTTCCCTCCGTCTATGCTCCCTTCAGTTTAGCACAAAGCAGCCGCGACTGCTTCGCTGGGTAATAAAAAAGCCAGCTGTGCTATTTGATTGCAAATAGCACAGCTGACCTCACTTATTTTTATGGATGTCAACTACTCCGCTGCTTCCACCGTGTAGGTTTGATTTTCGACATCAAAGTGGTAAACCGGGCTTACCATGGCATCGTGTTGTTTTCCATCGGGAGCATAAAAGCTGATGGTAAATCGGCAGTCCTCGCTCGGCTCTATGCTAGAGTCAACAATAAACGTAAAGCCACTGTACCGACTTCCCCAGATTTCTGGGTACGCCGCTGCCACGTCTGGACGTATAATTTGACTCATTCCATTAACGTCACCGTTTCCATTACCGTACTGGTAACCAGCCGCCCAGCCCTGATTACCCTCAAAGCCACCAAAGATTACTTCCACGGTTCGAGCTTGCTGTAGAATCTCGGAATCAACTTGTGGATCCCCCGTCATTTGTCGGTTCCAGTCTGCGCAGTAGTTGCTTGCCGCCCACCCGCTAATTTGAATTTGAGGATCCTGTTTTGTCCTAACAACGCTAACGTTATCAATGTGGAAGGCCTTTTCAACATCGTGGTCAGCCGGTGAATTCTTCCCTGACGTCGGTACCAGTGAGAGTTCCGGCGCCAGCATGCTGCCGAACCAGTAGTCGATTGCGTTTCCATTGCCGGCCGGATCACTGGTCCACCGGCTCAGGATCGTCAAACGGTGACCATTGGTCCTTGAATTTAACTTGAAGCTAACATCAAAGCCCGCATCACCAGCATTGTAGACTCCCGGAAAGGCCCCGGCAACGTCAGGCCGGGCACTGTTGGCGGTCACCCGGACCCGCTTGATTTCTCGCTGGGTCGTCTGGTCGAAGAGGATTAGGTAGTGGTACGGCCGCCCAGCCGACTGGCTGGTAGCGTGCCAGCCAGCCGCGTGCAGCGTCCGCCCTTGGACACCCCAACTATCGAGGTTCGCCCGGTTAGCTAAGTCGCTGAATAACTGCTGTGGGGCAAACCAGTAGTCGATGTAGTCCCGGTTGGCGTCCGCCATGCTGGAGTAGCGGCTAATGAACTGAATCTTATCCGTAGTCATCGCCGTCAGGAGAGGAATATCAACACTAAAGCCGGCGTGGTCCGCCCCCAGAATTGTCGGGAAGGCCTTGACCAGGTCGGGCCGGGCAACCGCCGGAAGCTCAGTGATCCGGGTTAACTCCTTGCCCTGACTGGCATCCCAGACAATCAGGGTGTGGTGGCCCTTGCCCAGGGCCTGGTTTGTCGCGTGCCAGCCGTTAACCCGGAAGTGACCGTCGACGTACTGCACACTGTCAATCCAGGCGTGGTTACCGTGGTCGGCGTTGATCCGCGCAAACCAGTGATCAATCCGCTGGCCTTCACCACCGACGGGATCATCAGAGTAGCGGGCAATCACGGTCAGGTCATCGCCAGCGTTAGCGAGCGGGATGAGAATATCCTGGTCGAAACCAGATTCCAGGCTGCCATAAACGTTTTGGTAGGCCGCCCGGACGTCTGGCCGGTTGACCGGCTTGATTGCCACCCGCTTGATTTCATTTCCCAAGGTGTTATCAAAGACAATCAAGTAGCCATTCGAAAGGACCGCCGATGCCCCGCTGGCATGCCAGCCGGCAACGTGAAGGGCCGCCTGGCTGTCTGAAACCGGCCGCAGTGAATAACTATCCAAGTTGCCATAGTTTTGCTGGTAGTCCGCCGGGGTCGGGTCGTATGGCTGGTAGAGTTGGACGGCTTGCGGAATGTCCGCGGTCACCTTGTAATGCGTTGCAAAGTCCTTCTTACTCAATCCCACACTAAGGTACCCCTGCTTACTGAGCCGCACCCGGTAGTTACCGCTGGTATGTGGGTCAGTGACGACGTTACCAGCGTCGTCAACTAATTCGAGGTCCCATTTAATCGGATGGTAGTCAGAAATAATGGTCCGCCCATTGTAGGTCACGTTTACCTGATAGCCCATTTTTTCCAGGTGGCGGGCATCACGCCAGCTAATCCGCTGCGGCCCCACCACTTGTGCGGTCGCCCGTCCCATGACGTAGTACAGGCAGCCTGATGAGCGTTGGAGGCTGTAAAAATTTGCATAAGGCATCGTCGAGTTTAAACGGTTAAGCAACTGCGGGCTGACGTTTACATTGTACCAGCTGACGTGGTCTGGCGTAACGCGGTTGCCCTGCAAGTCATAAAACACTAAGTCTCCCGGTTGGAGCTCCACCGTCGACCAATTGCGGTTTTCATCCATCCGTTGGACCTTAAAGTGCGCCAGGTTATTCGTGGTGTCTTCCCCCACAAAGCTCGACCAATGATTCTCGTCATCGCTAATCACAATCCGTCCCAGGGTCACCGGTTTTGCTGGTCCAATGACTGTAATTTTAGCTAAATCAATCGTTGAGGGTGACGCAAAGCCCTTAACATACGGGAGTGCTGCCTGCAAATTACGCATCCCCTGGGGGCTCAGGTAAATATAATATGCCTGTCCGAACGAATCACCGATGGTTCCCACCACTTGGGGGTCAACCAGCTTCCCGTGTTTGTCGAGATATTCAAGGTCACCTGGTCTTGGCACATAGGTTCCCAGCTGATTAGAATAATCACTGACCGTCACCTGAACATTTTGGTCATCTACCGGAAGCGGTTGGTCGCTCTTAGCGTACTGCTTGCTACCGGCACCATCGATAAATTTAGTCTTGATATATGCCTGGTCCAAATCCGACAGGTACACAGCAATATAACTCGTGTTGTTAAATTTGTAAATGCCGTCACCGCGAGCATTTAGCCGTGCAAGCCCCCTTGCATTAAGGTTAATGTAATAAGGACCAGCCTTCATCGGATTTACGATTGGTAACTCCTGGCCAGTCATCATATCAAAAAATGAATAACAGTCCCGGTCCAACACACAAGACTGATTACCCCATCCTAAATCAACGTGAATCTGCGACGCATCAAAAGTCTGCAGCGAAAAATGACCAGTATAATCTTGAATCACCCCTGAATCTGCACTAAGGCGGTACTCCCATTCCAGTGTGCTCGTCGCTAATTTAACTGGGGCATTTTGCTGAGCGACAAAAGTACTTGGCTGGCCCTGCTTACTAGGTTGACTAGGCGCCGGTTCTGCCCCCCCCCAGGTTGGTTTGTCCCTGGTTGCTTACCGTTCCGGCAGGTGCTAGAGCGGCGTTACCGGCTACGGTAGTCGTGCTGCTGGTGCTTGTCGTTGCCTGTGGCATACTCTGCGTTGAGTTTATTTCATCTGCGAAGGCTGGGCTCGTCAACAGCATTGCACCCGTCACGGTAGCCAGGGTGGCCGTCAGCCAGAGTTTCCCCGCCTTATACATCTTCTTATGTTCTTTCAAATTTATACTCCTCCAATTATAGTAGATTTGACTATTTCATTATATAACTGCTGACCCGGGTTTTGTATATCAAATCTCAGGATGATTCTTACCCGCAGCCTTTATTAGTGCTGGTGACCGAATACTAACTAGAATTAATCAATCTGAATTGTTATGATAGCAGTAAGCATTTTCAAAGGAGGAACTGATTTTGAGTGAACAGTTTTTGATTGGAACGTATACTAAAAAAGATAGCAAGGGTGCTTACATGGCAACCCTGGACAATGGCAAGCTGACCGACGTCAAGCTCGCCATCCCTTCACAAAAGCCCGCCTACCTGCAAGTTGGCGCCGACCAGCGGGTCTACGCCGTTAAGCAGGATGGCGACCAGGCCGGAGTAGCAAGCTACGACCTTAACGGTGGCCAGGCTGAAACTCTAAGTACCTTCATGGAAGAAGGCCCGGCGCCGGCCTACGTTGGCCTTGACGAACAACGGCACCTGCTGTACAGCGCCAACTACCACACCGCCAACGTGGAAGTGTTCAAAGTTGCTGCTGACGGGACCCTGACCCGGACCGACGTGGTAACCCACCAGGGTGAAACCGGCCCCGAACCTGAACAGGAGGCGCCGCACGTCCACTACGCCGACCTGACCCCCGACCAGCGGTTAATCGTTTGCGACTTGGGAATGGACCTGATCGTTGTTTACGACGTGAGCGCCGACGGCAAGCTGACGGCCGTTTCCCGCTTCAAGTTTGAACCCGGCTTCGGGACCCGCCATTTGATCTTCCACCCGAATGGCAAGTACGTCTACGTCCTCGGCGAACTGTCCAGCAAGCTTGCGGTCCTGAAGTATAACGCCGCCGACGCTAGTTTTGACCACCTCCAAACAATTAAGACCATTCCGGCTGACTGGACCGCCCACAACGGGGCTGCCGCCATCCGGATGTCTAAGGACGGCAAGTTCATCTACACCTCTAACCGGGGTGAAAACACCATTGCCGTCTTTGCGGTTCAACCGGACTTTACGGTCAAGCACGTCCAATCCATCTCCACCGAGGGCGACTTCCCCCGGGATTTCAACCTCAATGCTGATGAATCCTACCTGCTGGCTTCCAACCAGAACACCGATAACCTGACTCTCTACCGTCGGGATGCCGAAACCGGCAAGCTAACCCTCCTGCAAAAGGACGTTGCCTGCCCCGAACCAGTCTGTGTTCAACGCTTCAACTAATTACTAGTATACCCGTGATGCTAGTTAATTTTTTCCTAGAGGAAAATGTCTAAACATGTTGGTAAATCAACAAAAAACGCATATAGTAGTCTCAAAACTCCCAAGAAATGAGGACTATTTAACAAA
The DNA here is from genome assembly GCF_000160835.1 of Limosilactobacillus antri DSM 16041. Taxonomy (GTDB): domain Bacteria; phylum Bacillota; class Bacilli; order Lactobacillales; family Lactobacillaceae; genus Limosilactobacillus; species Limosilactobacillus antri. The sequence continues at coordinate 16,845 of NZ_GG700732.1, read as the reverse complement.
CTACGATGGTTACGTCGTGACAACTGAACATTTTGACTTAGCCAATCCTGTTACTAAAGTCGATGATATCCCCGATTATGAAATGTACAGTCAAACAATCGATAACTTAAATAAGCGTTTTGGCAATCGTGTTTTAAAAGGCATCGAAATCGGTTACATCGCTTCTGAAAAGGATCGGATCATCGACTATTTAGCCGATAAAGATTACGATTTAAAATTACTCAGTGTGCATCATAATGGTCAATTTGATTATTTAGATGACGAAGTCAAAGATATGGATCCTGCTATTGTGATTCCTCAGTATTTTGAACAACTTTCAGAAGCACTAGTTGTTATAGAAGCAGATGTCTTTGCTCATTTTGACTATGGTTTTCGGGTATTTGGTCTATCCGTTGCTGAATTTAAACAATATGAAGCGCAGTTTTTACCGATTCTAGATCAAGTAATCAAAAATAAATTGGCATTCGAATTAAATGCTAAGAGCGCTTACTTGTATGACAATTTAGCGTTATATGAATATGTCATCGATTTATATCTTTCACGTGGTGATACCTTGTTTAGTGTTGGATCAGATGGGCATTACCTTGGACATTTCCGTTTCCATTTCGATGATCTTTTTGCTCTGTTAAAAGCAAAAGGTGTGACGGAATTAGCGCTTTATCA
>NZ_GG700732.1:4970-14803 GCF_000160835.1 Limosilactobacillus antri DSM 16041 | reverse complement strand
ATCAAAAAGGAAAGCGAATTATGGTTCCATTACCAGTCTAAAAAAACGTCCTCACTTTTGATGCTGAGGACGTTTTTTTAGATTTCTTTTTCTAAAATCGGACAAATACGATCTTGTTTTCCTAAAAGAAAATGTTTGATCCCGATTTTTTTAAATCCATAACGTTCATAAAAACGAATAGCTGCATGATTTTTTTCATAAACAGCCAAACGTAAATAACGTTTTTGTTTCGTTTTAGCATAACGATTCGCTTCATCGAGTAACCGCTGCCCTAACCCTTTGTTTTGATAATCTTTGAGCAGATAGAGCCGTTGAATCTCTATAGCATCTTTTTCATCATTGACTTTCATATAACCAATGAGTATTTGATGATCCTTAATACCAATAAATTTACTGGTTGGCTGTGCCAATTCTACTGCCAATATTTCAGTTGTCAATTGTGTCTGTAAATATACTTGCATATCAAGTGGATCTGCGCCATCGATAAACGATTCATAAAAACTGACAACACTTACAACTTGTAAAGCATCTAGATCATCATGATCTAAATAGGCTAGTGTGATTTGATTGTTCATCTAACTCCTCCTTTTGACATAGTATATTATAAATCACCCGTGGTGCTAGTTAATTTTAATATCCTAAAGAATATCTCAAAGTTCCTTCAAAACGTCGTTGTGCTCGACTTAATAGAGCACTGTAAACCAGTAATATGCTTTCAAATCTACTCTCTAGCCCTTTAACAGAACGTGAGTTGAAATTTTGACAACCTAATTTTTCTTTGTTTTCCAAGTAAGCTGTGGTCTAGTTTTTCTGATTTATCCATGTTTTTACGTGGCGGAACGGATATAGTAATGCCCTTAAGGGCAAGCTCTTCATGGATTTTATAGCTAATATATCCTTTGTCCCCTAGGATATTGGGAAGATTCGCTTCTTCCGATAAAGTCTCTAACACTTTCACGTCATGGACACCTGGATTCGTGATTGAGTAAGTAATCGGAAAGCCAGTCTTAGTAACGATCATATGAATTTTAAGACCATAAAAATAAGATTTTTTTGTTGAGTTATAGCCAACTTTGGCTATTTGATTCAATAGTTTTGCTTGTCTATTTCTAACTGGTTTTCATAATGGACTAGGAAAACTATCTATAATTCCGACTAGTTCACCTTTGGTGAGCTTCTTGATGAAAAAGTATCGAATAATCTTGATAGTGTAAGCTAAGTTTGAACTTAAGCGAGTGAATCGACTCCTACTAGGAAAGTCACCATTAGGAAATAAGATGGAACAAACCGCTCTATACGTGGCTCTTTGGATAGTATAGCCATTAATTATGCCCCATATAACACAAGCAATAATCACTGTATCGCGTTGCTTCAGTTGATCAGTATTTCTTCGGTTTTTAATCTTATCTGGTACACAATTGTGGTATATGTTAGAAACAGTTCTCATAATTTTCTTGAATGTTATAAAAGTATCTGTATAATGTTCAGTATATTTTGATGAACGCATATAGTAGTCCTCATTTCTTGGGAGTTTTGAAACTACTATATGCGTTTTTTTGTTGATTTACCAACATGTTTAGACATTTTCCTCTAGGAAAAAATTAACTAGCACCACGGGTTAGTATTTATAAAGAATAAAGACCGTTCCACGGCGAAATTTACTGTGGAACGGTCTTTTTTAATTATTCTTAATTGCCATCTGAAAATCACCTGGTAATGGTGCCCTGACAGTGATCAGCCGCTCCTTAAAGGGGCTGTAAAATTGCAACCAGTAGCAGTGCAGGGCTTGCCGGTCAATCAGCGAACTGCCCGCCGCCGGACCATACATCCGATCGCCAACCAGGGGGTGCCCCAGGAAGCTAAAGTGGACCCGGATCTGGTGGGTCCGCCCGGTGTGCAGACGGATCCGGACCAGCGACCATTCGGTGCACGACCGTTCCAGCCAGTATTCCGTCACCGACGGCTTGCCATCCGGTGCCACCACCCGTTTGACAAACGAGTCCGGGTCCCGTCGGATGGGGGCGTCGATATAGACATGCTGGCTGCCCAGGCGGCCGTTCACCAGTGCGTAGTAGTTTTTCTTGACCGCGTGGTGCTTTAACTGGCGGTCCAGGACCGCGTGAGCAAAGCGGTGCTTGGGGAAAACCACCAGCCCGCTGGTGTCCTTATCCAGGCGAGTCGCCACGTGGGTCACCCGGTTTTCGTAGCCCTGTTCCCGGTAGTAACGCTTAACCCGGTTCACCAGACTATCGGCCACCGGAACGTTATGGGCCGGGACGGTGGCCACCCCCGCCGGCTTGTTTAACACCAAAAAATCCCGGTCCTCGTAAGCAATCTCAATCGGCGCGGCCGACTCGTCGACCTGGTCGTTGGCCTGCTCGGGAGGAAGCACAATGGAATACTCGTCTCCTGGCTGGACCTGGTCGGCAGCCCAGCGGGGTTCGCCATTAATCAGCAGCTGGCCACCGTGGTAAATTGCCGCCTTCATCAGCGAACTGGTCACCCCGCTCATTTTTAACGCCGCCCGCAGTTTCCGCGGGGTAGCGTGGTCGTAGCGCCAAGTAAACTCCATTATTTGCCACCACCGATGAAGGAGTCTTTAACCCGGTTCCAAAAGTTGGTGTGCCGGTAACGGGCAAAGGAAATCCGCTTTTGCGACACCTGGAAGGAGATTTCCATCAGGTAGCGCTTGCCCTTCTCATTTTTTAAGTGGAGCTGCTCCCGGTCACAGGTCATCACGTGGTCGTTCACGTCCCGCAGGCGTAGCATCAGTTTGGTGTCAGCACCGAAGATAATTGGCGACCCCAGCGTCCGGAAGACCCGGTTGTTGAGCGAAGCCATTTCGGCCAGCTGGAAGCCGACGCTGTTCGGGTCCATAATCGCGCCCCCCACCGACTTGTTGTAGGCCGTTGACCCCGTCGGCGTGGAGATGCAGAGCCCGTCACCCCGGAAGTTTTCAAAGAGCTGGTTGTTGATGTAAACGTCGCAGACCATCGTTCGCGTAATGTTGCGGATCGTGGCTTCATTGAGGGCCACGTAGCGATCAACGGTCCCGTCTGAATATCCGGCCCGCATGTCCAGCAGGGGGTAGGAAACCGATTGCCCGCTATCCTGGACCAGGCTGTCCACCAGGTCGTCAATCTCAAAGTTGCGCCAGTCAGTATAAAAGCCGAGGTGCCCGGTGTGAATCCCAACGAACCGCAGCCGGTCGAGCTGGTCAATGTAGTGGTGAAAGGCGGACAGCAACGTTCCGTCCCCACCGATTGTAATGACCACGTCCGGATTCTGGTCATCATAGACCAGACCCGCCCGCTCAATTTCCGCCCGCAAAAGCTTCGTCACCCGTTGCGATTCGGTAGTTTCGTTATTGTAAATTCCGACTTTCATTTATTCCTGCTCCTTTGGCTTGGCCGCACCCGCGTCGGCTGGGGCCGTCTGCGTCGACTTCTTATACGAGAACAAGTTTTGGGCTTCCTTAATCTCCTCCCGAATCTCCGACATCTCGTTATCCAGGCGGAAAGCCGCCTCAGCCGCCCGTTGCAGGCGCGCCGAAAGTTCTTCGGGGAAGGCCCCCTGGTACTTATAATTCAGCGAGTGTTCAATCGTGGCCCAGAAGTTCATCGCCAGGGTCCGGATTTGAATTTCCGCTAGGATCCGCTTTTCACCGGTAATCAGCTGGACCGGGTATTCGATCACGATATGGTAGGAACGGTAGCCGCTGGGCTTAACGTTCGAGATGTAGTCCCGCTCCTCTAAAATTGTCATGTCGCTTCGCTGGCGCAGCAGGTCAACCACCTTGTAGATATCTTCCACAAATTGGCACATGATCCGCAGGCCGGCGATGTCTTGCATATCCTGCTCCAGCCGGTCCGGCTGCACGTGCCGGCGGACCATCTTTTCCTTAATGCTCTCAACCGGCTTGACCCGTCCGGTGACGAATTCAATCGGTGAATGCTGCTCTTCATCCTGGTACTGTTTGCGCATCCCCCGCAGTTTTACCTTTAGTTCATTAACGGCCTGTTGATATGGCAATAGAAAATGCTGCCAGTTTTCAATCATAATCTAGCCTCCAGTTAAATCTCGTTCCTATTTTAGCATACTTTGCCCTTCTGATAGTCATTCTTCCCCGGAAAACAAATTGCTTTACAAACCAGGGGCAATTTGCAACAATAACAGATGTTAAGTTTACTTAGTAATGATCGGAGGGGCAGCAATGCTTGAGATTCACTTATTTGTGAACCCACTGGGGATGCGGTGTTTTCGTTGCGAAAATGACGTCCTCCGGGTTGATCAGAACCTACGAACTAAAATCAGTTACCAATTCATTCCGGTATTCAATATGCAGACAATTACCGACACGATTCGGCTCTACCACTTGGATCCTTGCGACTTGACCGTCCGCCAGGAAGTTTCTCGGGTGCTATCCCAGGTAATCCTTGATTATAAGGCGGCCCTCTTTCAGGGCGGACGCCGCGGGCGGCGGTTCCTACTCTACTTGCAAGATGCGATGACTAAGTCCGGCTGGCACTATTCTGACCAGTTCGCCCAAGAGATTGCGCTAAAGAGCGGGCTGGACCTCGAAATGTTTATGGAAGACCGTCATTCTGCAATTGCTCAGGAGGCCTTCAAAAAGGACCAGGCCATCACGAACTCCTTAGGGATTACCAAGTCGGCAACCGCAATTGTCTACGATACCAAGGAACCTGAATATGGCTACCTAATGCCCGATTTCGATTACGAAACCCTGGTTGAGTCTTATCACAACCACACCTTCAACCCGCAGCAATCAGTAAAGGAATTTGCTAAGCAGTACCATCCGTGTAGTCTCCGCGTAATTAAAAGCAATTAAATGACAGGGGGGTTCTTAAACCCCGCGAGCACAAACAGGGCTTCAATTCGGCTATGCCGAGTGAAGCCCTGTTTGTGCTTTAACTGTGTAAAAAAACTTAGCTCATCATTCCTTTGGTATTCTTTCCAACTGGTGCTGCCATGCGCTGGGGGCTGCTCAAATGATGAGTGGCAAGTGTAAATTTTCAGCACTCCCCTCCCCGTTCTCCGGTGCATGAGTTAAAGCGGCCGCTAAGCTGGCGTCCTTGGCGGCAAGGTTAGGAAACCAGCGCGGGTGGCAAAACAGGACGTATTGGTCACCGCACTTCCAGATTACCCTAGCCGCCAGCAAGTCGGCGGTAAAATTATCAATCACGGCCGTTAAAACCGTCCGCGGTGCACAGGCGAAGGCGAGCCAGTAAGACTGCCCGCATTGCCAGAGCCAGTGTTGCCAGCGCTGCCGCGACCAGGACGTAAACAGGGGCTGCTTGTCCAGGACCAGCACAACCGCAATCCGCCAGTAAATCACCGCAACCCGCGTGACTGGCCAGCTCGGTACCAGGTCATGGCAAACCAAGGGGCAATGGGCTAACGGCTGCTGAACCGTTGCGGCCGCCTGACCAGTGAGCCGGACTACCAGCTCACTTGTTGACGCAGTTCTGGCTAGGGCAGCAACCTGCTGCCGGACCACCCCGGTTGCCGACGGACGACCACTGACAAATGAGTACCGGCGAAAAGCACGGTGGTACTCAACCCGGCCGCGGGCGGTATTCCAATAGGGAACCGTTGGCCGACCGGCAATCACTTGGGTAAATTGGGCCACCTTTGCCCTGGACAGGTGGTGCCGGTAGGGACGGCCCAATAACCAGACTGGCTTGATCCCCAGCTGGGCGTAACCCCGGTTGCGGGCCCGTAACCGGTCGACCGTTAACGGACTGCATTGAAACTCAACCGCTACTAACCGCCGGCCCCGCTTTACTAAAATATCGGGCCGCTGGTTAATCGCCGGAAGATAAACTTCCAGGCACGGCTGTAAGCCCTGGGCGCGCAGATAACGAAAGAGCTGCTGCTTGCCGCGTAAGTGTTCGCCCGTCTCGCCTTCACTAACGGCACAATCCGCTCCTGGCAGGTGGGCAAAATGGGTCACCCTGCTTTTGCCCCGCCGCAAGCGGACTGGCTGCCGACAAGCTGGACAATAGTAGCGCTCACCGGGCTGGGCAGACTGGGCGAACACCAGCTCGCGCTTATTGGTTGCCACTAACAAAAAAATCCCCCCTCTTTAATAAAGACGGGAGATTGGGGTTATTGCATTTACTTGAAATAGTGGCGAACCGTGGTCAGCGCCGACTGGGACATGATTTTCTTAGCGTGTTCAGCCAGGTAGTCCGCCGAGGTTGCGGTCGGGTTGCCGTATTCATAAGCTAGTGCCAAGTGATTCTTGAGGGTGCTCTCACTATCCGGTTCTTCCGGGTCGTGAAGCGCCAGGTAATAACTCTGGTTATACTTGTAAAGTTCACTCACCAGGTCGTCATTATCCTGAATTCGCGCGTAGTCAACCAGTTCCTCAAAGGACGGAAACTGAACAACTTGCCAACGCGGCAGCTTCGTCGTGGTCCGCTGATCATCATCGTTAATCGTTGTCTGCCGCTCCCGCTGCTTGGCCCGCGCCTGCATGATGTTATTTTTAATGTAGTGGGCAATCTGTTCGTTATTTTTACTATTGAGTTTTTCATCACTGGAATTCTTGCTAATAAATAATTCCAGGCCGTTTCCGGTCGGCATTACCTGGAAGGTCACCGCATCATTGTCGACAAATTGGTGCTCCGTATCAACTTCCTGCAAGATACTGTAAAAGAAATCCTCAATTTGCTGATGGTCGCCGAGCAGGTCCAGGATTGTAATTCCCCGGGCGTCCAAGTCATCATTGCTGATGAGGACCCGAATCGTATTTTCATTGATTCTTTCCATTTCCAACGCCCAGCACCTCCTTAACAATAAGTCCTTATAACTATTCTAAAGGTTTTCCAATAAAAGTAAAGTAATCTAAAGCAGTGGTCAGCGGATAAGGACACCCGCCAGCCACTGCTTGCTTACTAGTTTGATGTTATTCAGACTGACTAAATCAAATCTGCCTTGCGTTGCGCTTCTGCCAATTCGAGTTCCCGTACCTGCCGTGGTAAGAATCGCCGAATTTCATCTTCGTTATACCCTACCTGAAGGCGCTTATCATCCATAATGATCGGGCGCCGTAAGAGTCCGGGGTGCTCGCTGATGAGCTTGTAGAGGGCCTTCATCGGCAAGGCGTTTAAGTCGACCTTGAGACTTTGGTACGCTTTGGAACGTTTCGAAATAATATCTTCGGTTCCGTCCTCAGTCATCCGTAAAATATTTTTAATTTCATCAACTGATAAAGGATCAGAAAAAATATTGCGTTCCGTAAATGGAATATCGTGTTCTCGCAGCCAAGCACGTGCCTTGCGACAAGAAGTACAACTTGGAGACGTATATAGAGTAACCATTAAGTAAAAAGCCTCCTTCTTTTCTCATTATGCAACATTCATCAGTACATATAGTATTATACTATGTTCTATCTACCGATAAAAGACTTCTCAAGAATTTCTTTAACTTTTTGTAAGTAAATAAACAAAGTCCGGATTTTTTTCTAATTGCTTCCCGAATTTGTACTATAATAGTAATTGACTATTATATGAGGAGGAATTCCTGTGCTAACTAAACTCAGCTTCACCTTTGGGTCCCACCAGATTCTCCAGGGAATTATTGATGAACACCCAGACCGCGAATTCAAATTAATGCAAGCGTCAACCCACAGCAATAAGCTGGCCCTGTTTGACCTATCTAACCAAGATTCAATTTTTAAAAACCCGGTAATCTTAACCGTCCTTGACGAGACGATGAACAGTAACTACAACGGCCTCTTTTACTACCAATCCTTCCAGGTCAATGGCGACCGTCAGCAGGTCCTATACAACAGCCTGCAAAAGGTCATTGATGACCAGCCGGCTGCCATGAACGCCGGTCTGATGACCTCTGTTGCTAATAAGAGCGAGAGTTCAACCCTCGTGTTAATCACGGTTTGGGACCGCTTTGAGGACCTGACCGCTTGGAAGGAAAGTGATTCCTTCGCAAACCTGACTAATTTCACCACGATGGGCTCCGACAACTATTACTATGACGAAGTTTATCGTTCTGTACGTTAATTTTATGCTTAAAAGTGAACACCACCCAGCGGTCTCCTGGCTGATGGGTGGTGTTCACTTTTATTTTAACCTAAACAAAAAAGACTGAGCTAATACTCAGCCTTGCTAGCGGTCCGTACGAGACTCGAACTCGTGATCTCATCCGTGACAGGGATGCGTCCTAAACCAACTAGACCAACGGACCAAAATTGCGGGGGCTGGATTTGAACCAACGACCTCCGGGTTATGAGCCCGACGAGCTACCAGACTGCTCTACCCCGCGATAATAAAAGTGACCCGTGCGGGATTTGAACCCACGATACCAGCGTGAAAGGCTGGTGTCTTAACCACTTGACTAACGGGTCATTAACGGAGAATGAGGGATTCGAACCCTCGCGCCGCTTTCGCGACCTACACCCTTAGCAGGGGCGCCTCTTCAGCCAACTTGAGTAATTCTCCAATGGGCCTAAATGGACTTGAACCATCGACCTCACGCTTATCAGGCGTGCGCTCTAAACCAACTGAGCTATAGGCCCATACCAAAAGCGGGTAACGAGAATCGAACTCGCGACAACAGCTTGGAAGGCTGTGGTTTTACCACTAAACTATACCCGCATTATTTAATTATGGCGCGGGACGGAATCGAACCGCCGACACACGGAGCTTCAATCCGTTGCTCTACCAACTGAGCTACCGAGCCAAAACGGTCCGTACGAGACTCGAACTCGTGATCTCATCCGTGACAGGGATGCGTCCTAAACCAACTAGACCAACGGACCAAAATTGCGGGGGCTGGATTTGAACCAACGACCTCCGGGTTATGAGCCCGACGAGCTACCAGACTGCTCTACCCCGCGATAATAAAAAGGAGGATGAGGGATTCGAACCCTCGCGTCGCTCTCACGGCCTAGCGGTTTTCAAGACCGCCCCCTTCAGCCACTTGGGTAATCCTCCATATATGCAAAACCAGATTCATCAGAGCAAACGCCCGATGGACCTTGTAGGACTCGAACCTACGACCGGGCGGTTATGAGCCGCTTGCTCTAACCAACTGAGCTAAAGGTCCAAAACAGCCAGTCAAATCGCGGCGGGGGGGATCGAACCCTCGACCTCCCGGGTATGAACCGGACGCTCTAGCCAGCTGAGCTACACCGCGAATGCTAATATATAAATATTAGAAGTCGGGAAAACAGGATTCGAACCTGCGACCCCCTGGTCCCAAACCAGGTGCTCTACCAAGCTGAGCTATTTCCCGAAAATGCACCCAGAAGGAGTCGAACCTTCAACCTTCTGATTCGTAGTCAGACACTCTATCCAATTGCGCTATGGGTGCGTACAAGTGCCGAGGACCGGGATCGAACCGGTACGGTTATCACTAACCGCGGGATTTTAAGTCCCGTGCGTCTGCCAATTCCGCCACCCCGGCATTATAGGAATTGACAAAGCGGAAGACGGGATTCGAACCCGCGACCCCCACCATGGCAAGGTGATGTTCTACCACTGAACTACTTCCGCATATTTAAGTGCCGACTAGAGGAGTCGAACCTCCGACCTTCTGTTTACAAGACAGATGCTCTACCAGCTAAGCTAAGTCGGCAAGTTTTCTTCGGTATTATACCAAACCGCTAGTCATTTGGCAATGAGCCGTGTGGGGATCGAACCCACGACCCTCTGATTAAAAGTCAGATGCTCTACCAACTGAGCTAACGGCTCATGAGCATAATGCTGCTCAAATGGAGGATACAGGGCTCGAACCTGTGACCCTCTGCTTGTAAGGCAGACGCTCTCCCAACTGAGCTAATCCTCCAT
>NZ_GG700732.1:0-1701 GCF_000160835.1 Limosilactobacillus antri DSM 16041 | reverse complement strand
GGGTAAACCCCTCAAAACTAAACAAAGTTTCGACCATGTGCAGGTTCCGTTTTATTCCTTAGAAAGGAGGTGATCCAGCCGCAGGTTCTCCTACGGCTACCTTGTTACGACTTCACCCCAGTCATCTGCCCTGCCTTAGGCAGCTCCCTCCATAATGGTTAGGCCACTGACTTTGGGCATTGCAAACTTCCATGGTGTGACGGGCGGTGTGTACAAGGCCCGGGAACGTATTCACCGCGGCATGCTGATCCGCGATTACTAGCGATTCCGACTTCGTGCAGTCGAGTTGCAGACTGCAGTCCGAACTGAGACCGGCTTTAAGAGATTTGCACACCCTCGCGGGTTAGCTGCTCGTTGTACCGGCCATTGTAGCACGTGTGTAGCCCAGGTCATAAGGGGCATGATGATCTGACGTCGTCCCCACCTTCCTCCGGTTTGTCACCGGCAGTCTCACTAGAGTGCCCAACTGAATGCTGGCAACTAGTAACAAGGGTTGCGCTCGTTGCGGGACTTAACCCAACATCTCACGACACGAGCTGACGACGACCATGCACCACCTGTCTTTGCGTCCCCGAAGGGAACGCCTCATCTCTGAGGTTGGCGCAAGATGTCAAGACCTGGTAAGGTTCTTCGCGTAGCTTCGAATTAAACCACATGCTCCACCGCTTGTGCGGGCCCCCGTCAATTCCTTTGAGTTTCAACCTTGCGGTCGTACTCCCCAGGCGGAGTGCTTAATGCGTTAGCTTCGGCACTGAAGGGCGGAAACCCTCCAACACCTAGCACTCATCGTTTACGGCATGGACTACCAGGGTATCTAATCCTGTTCGCTACCCATGCTTTCGAGCCTCAGCGTCAGTTGCAGACCAGACAGCCGCCTTCGCCACTGGTGTTCTTCCATATATCTACGCATTCCACCGCTACACATGGAGTTCCACTGTCCTCTTCTGCACTCAAGTCGCCCGGTTTCCGATGCACTTCTTCGGTTAAGCCGAAGGCTTTCACATCAGACCTAAGCAACCGCCTGCGCTCGCTTTACGCCCAATAAATCCGGATAACGCTTGCCACCTACGTATTACCGCGGCTGCTGGCACGTAGTTAGCCGTGACTTTCTGGTTGGATACCGTCACTGCGTAAACAGTTACTCTTACGCACGTTCTTCTCCAACAACAGAGCTTTACGAGCCGAAACCCTTCTTCACTCACGCGGTGTTGCTCCATCAGGCTTGCGCCCATTGTGGAAGATTCCCTACTGCTGCCTCCCGTAGGAGTATGGACCGTGTCTCAGTTCCATTGTGGCCGATCAGTCTCTCAACTCGGCTATGCATCATCGCCTTGGTAAGCCGTTACCTTACCAACTAGCTAATGCACCGCGGGCCCATCCCAAAGCGATAGCCGAAACCATCTTTGATGGGAAAACCATGTGGTTTTCCAACTTATGCGGTATTAGCATCTGTTTCCAAATGTTATCCCCCGCTTTGGGGCAGGTTGCCCACGTGTTACTCACCCGTCCGCCGCTCACTGGGAATCCAACGTCCATTCTGTGCAAGCACGTCATTTCAGTTGGGCCAGTGCGCTCGACTTGCATGTATTAGGCACACCGCCGGCGTTCATCCTGAGCCAGGATCAAACTCTCATATAAAATATAAGAACTTGAATAGCTCTATTTCAAATTAATTAAGCGAATTGACTTCGCAAATGTTTT
>NZ_GG700733.1:821794-855886 GCF_000160835.1 Limosilactobacillus antri DSM 16041 | reverse complement strand
TCCCAATGCCTATCGCGTTGTCGTTGGGAGAAATCACCTTACCACCAGCCGTTGGCAACCCAGTGGGCTTGGGCAGCCTGCCAGGAGCCATAGCGGTTTTGCATGTATTGCTGGGCCACTTCTTCTTGGTGTTGTGGCGAGAGGTCGCCCCCCAGGTAGGCCAGGTCTAATTGGTAGCGGCCGTAGTGAACCCCGTTTTGAGCGGTGTAGCTGCCACCAGATTCCCGCTGGGCAATCCATTCCTTGGCGGCCTGTTCACTGCTGCTGAGGTTGGCAGACTGGCTGGCCTTTTGGTCGGTGTTCTTGTCATCGTTGTTTTGGCTGGCAGCCGCATTCTGGCTGCTGCTATTCAGGGACGCAATTTCCCCATTTCCCTTAATCAGGAGCTTTTGGCCAACGTGCAGCTGGTTAACGTCGCTCAGGTTATTGTCCTTCGCGATCTCACTAATTAAACTGTTGTCCTTGGCGAACTTGTAAGAAATACTCGAAAGGGTATCACCACTTTGAACGGTGTAAACCATGTCGGCGTTAGCGACCGCTGCGGTCGTGCTGACACCTAATGCAACCACCCCAAGAGTAGTAAAGACTTTAACCAAGTTTTTCTTAGTATTCATATGTAAAACAACCATCCTTTATTAATCTGATTATTCGTTCAACGTCCTTTATACTACACGGCAAACTTTACCATCCTGTAACAGCTTCTTTTCTCTTTCCCCGTTTTCGGCATGAACTTGTTAAGCAACTGTAACATTATCTTTGCCCCCTGCAAGAGCCAAGCGGCCTCCAGCTTACGGCCAGAATGGATCCAGCGCCTGCAAAAATCTTCGCTAATCCTTCACATTGCAAACAAAAAAGAGCAAATTCAGCGGGAAACCATCCTGATTTCCCGTCAATTTGCTCCTTATTTGCCGGAATTGCCGGCCCTTTATTACAGTTGTGTTGCAAAATAACGCTCACAATACTTCGCAACCCCGTCACGTTCGTTGCTGTCGGTGATCGCCGTTGCGGCTGCCTTGACCTGGGGCAGACCGTTTTTCATTACGATCCCCTGGGCCGCCGCCCGAATCATTTCCAGGTCATTATCCGCGTCCCCAAAGCTCATCAAGTTACTAAAATCTTCGCCAAAGTGGTCGAGCAACGCCTTTAGCCCCACCGACTTGTTGACACCGATTGGCAGGAACTCCATTATCATCGGCTGGGATTGCACCGCGTGGTACTGCTCCTTCAGGCTGGCGGGCAGGTGTTTGATGATCGGTGAGAGCTCCTCAGGCGAAATCGCCATTACCGCCTTGCTGTACACCTTTTCCGGCAGGTGCCGGCTGGCGATACTTTCAAACTTAATGTTTTTCAAGACCGTCCGGTAGACCGAGCCGGGAAAATCATTGAGTTCGTACACCTGGTCAAAATCCAGCACATTCAGCGGGATCTCGTTGGCCTCAACAAAGCTGAGCAGCGGCTGAAGGTCCTGCTTCGCCATCCCCCGCTCAAACAGGTGCTCCTTGGTGAGGTTGTTAATTACCAGGCCGCCATTAAAGGTAATCGTATAGTCCTCCGGCATCGTTAAGCCCAGTTGTTCAATATAAGGCCAAATGGCATTAATCGGCCGTCCGGTACACAGTACAACGTGGATTCCCTGTTCATGCAGCCGCTTTAAGACCGCTTCATTCCGTGCTGAAATTTCCTTCCGGTTATTTAGAAGGGTGTTATCTAAGTCTAAGGCAATCGTCTTAATCATTTGCTTGTTGCTCCTTACCATCATCCAATTCCCCTTGCACAATCTGCTCATTAAATTCCGCCAGGAGGTCCAACAGCTGCTTACCGCGGTCACTGCCAAACACGCTGACCCACTTGCTAAACCGCTGCCGAACCTTCGCATTGATTCTCTCTTCGGCCTGCTTGCCCAGTGCCGTTGCGGTCAGGGACTGCCGGCGCCGGTCTCTGGGGTCCGGTTTTTGAAGGACGTATTCATTGGCTATTAAAACCCGCAACTGGCGGGAAATCGCGCTCCGCGTCACCCGCCGCTGGTGGGCAATTTCCATCAGCTTAATCCCCGGCTGCTTGGTAATCGTCCGTAAGATCATGTACTGTTCAAACGACAGCGAGTACTCGGCGGAGGGCTGGGAAATAAACTTGCCGAGGCCCTTGAGCCCCGTCAGGTAAACGTCCACCGCCTGATCCAATAGCTGGTCATCATCTGCCAATTAAGCCACCCCTATTTGTTGTTCAAAATTGCCTTGGCAATCATCCGGGTATAGTGGACGTTCCCCTGCTCATCCATGTGAACATTATCGGCAGCAAACCAGTCAGCGTGGTTGTTGCTCTCCTGATACCAGTCGATGACGTGGACGTTTTTGTGCTGTTTAGCGGCTGCCTTGATCTGCCGGTTCACAGTTTGCTGCCAGGGCCGCGTCGGCACGTGGGCCGTAATCCAGAACACCTGACGGTCAGAGCCGATTCCCGCCAGAATCTGGTTGACGGTTTCCTTGGTCATTGCCCCATTGGTTCCCAAATTGAGGACCACAATCTTGTTGAGGTGCCCCTGGGCTTTCAGCTGGTCAATCACTGCGGGCGTATCAGCGCCCTGACGGCCGACTTGGGCGTCAACGTAAGCCTGCGGCATCAGCTTCTGAATGTTGCTGGCGGCATCCGCCATCACCGAATCACCAACCGCCGTGATCTTGACGTTTTGCAACTTCTTGACCTGGTCACTAGTCAGGTTATATTCCCTTTCCAGTTTCGTTGGCTGGGCCGTTGAGGCCTTCTTGCCTTCCGCAATCTGCTTATTATTTTGTGCCGCCAGCTGGTGGTTGTGCTCAATTCGCGCCTGCACCACGTTTTTGGCTGGCTGGTGGTCCGGCTGGCTAAAGCCAAACAGGGCAATCCCTAGTGTCAAAATACTAACTGCCAATTTAATTCCTCCTTGCCAAGTTACCGCGCGTAAATTCCGCCAATCCTGACGAAGATTGGTCCAGTCATAGTGCGCTAACGGCCGTTCCAACAACTGGTAAGACAGCTCACTGATGATTGCAATCATTAATAGTTCAACCACGGCGTTGACCAGCGGGTGCACCCCCACGTGAACCCACCGCTCGTAGAAAATCATCACCGGGTACTGGTACACGTAAATTCCGTAAGACCGCTTGCCGACCCAGGAAAAGAAGGGGTTGGTGAGCCAGGCATTTAGTGACGCGCCCGGGTGCAGAATCATCGCCACTAAAACCATCCCGACGATGCTATAAAAGAACATCCCTCCGCGGTAAGTGGCCGGATTCTGCCCGTTCAGCGTAACAAAGCCGATAATCGTAATGATAATCGCCGCAATCCCGATCCCGTTGAGCTTTTGTACGTCCGAACGAATCAGGTTGCGCGGTAGCTTGTCCAGCGGCCAGGTGAGGCCCAGCCAAGCCCCTAGCAAGAGGGAAAAGGCCCGCGTGTCTGTCCCGTAGTACACCCGGTTAATGTTTTGCGGGTCATAGAGCACCGCCATTTCGACGGCTGACAAAATGGCTAAGAGCAAGACCAGCCACTTGACCGTCCGCCGTTTCAGGAGGTGAAGCATCAACACCAGGATTACCGGCCACAGGAGGTAAAACTGGGCCTCCACCCCGAGGGTCCAGAGGTGGGTAAACGGTGAAGCACCCCCGAACTGGTCAAAGTAGGACTGGCCATGCTTAATCTCCCACCAGTTATACACCCACAGCAGGTTGGTAATCACCGTCGCCTTAATGTGGTGCAATAACGGCCGGGCAAACAGGGTGATGTACGCCGTCGTCAGCACCAGCATGGCGACCAGGACCGGGTACAAGCGCTTAAAGCGTCGTTTGTAAAAGCCCCGAACATCAAAGGACCCCTCCTGGTCAAAGTGCTTGGTGACCTGATATGTAACAAAATAGCCCGAAATCAACAGAAAAAGAGGAACCCCCAAGTAGCCCCCCTGAAGTACGTTCGGTAACAGGTGGTAGATAATCACCCCTAATACCGCTAAAGTACGCAGGCCATCAATCCCCGTAATATATTGACTGTGCCTCCGCATCGCTGCTCTCATCTTTCACAAACCTCCACTTTTTCTCTTACTCCTCATAAAATTATACTGGCTTAATCAACGACTGTATAGCCTTTTTTCCGATTAAAACCGGCCCTGGCAAAGAAGCTTGTCAAGGCCGGTTAATAATTCCTAGCCGACGTGATTTTCCTTAAGAATATCTTCCACGACCTGGTCCATTTCCGGGGTCCGTTTCCACTCTTCCCAGTGGTCCATCGACTCGTCCTGCATCTGATAGTGGCTGTTAACGTAGTCCTCGTACTTAATCACGTTCCGGGAATGAGGAATATTTAGCTGGAGGATGCGCACCTGCTTGATGAAGCCCCGCTCCGCCGCCAGCTCGGCCCGCCCATTATGGACCATGTTGCCGATCTCGTAGTAGCTCGTGCCGTCATTGCGGGTAATCTCTTCAATCAGTGTCAATACTTGCTGTTGTTTTTCCAAAACCATCCTGCTCCCTTCACTAACCATTATAGGGACTTTAAAACGAAAAATCACCGTCAAAATGACGGTGATTGGCATAAGAGAGAAAGAGAATTGATTAGAAGGTAAATACTTAATACCTTGCAACTATTATGATAGCGGTTACACCGTAATAAGTCAACAGTAAATCACAAAAATGTCAATTTTAAGCGCGGGTTTAAAACAAATAAGAGCCAGAGAGCGCTGTCAACCAGCTCTACTCCAGCTCATTAATAATTATTGAACGGTAACGGACTTAGCGAGGTTCCGGGGCTTATCCACGTCCAGCCCCTTGCCCAGGCTGGTGTAGTAGGCCAGCAGCTGTGCCGGAACAACACTCAGCAGCGGTGTCAGCGTCTCGTCAACATCTGGCAGGACGATCGTATCGTCTTCCTGAGCCAAGTGGCGGGAAACGATCGTAATCGTGCTTGCCCCCCGCGCCTTGGTTTCATCCAGGTTGCTGCGGGTCAATCCCGCGGTCCGGTCCTGGGTAATGATCCCGATTACCGGGGTGCGGTCCTCAATCAGGGCAATGGTTCCGTGCTTGAGTTCACCGGAAGCAAACCCTTCGGCCTGAACATACGAAATTTCCTTGAGCTTCAGTGCCGCTTCCAGTGAAACCGTCCAGTCAAGTCCCCGCCCGATGTAGAAGGCGTTCCGCGGCTTCGACAGGTAGCGCGCCGCCACTTCTTCCAGCGTCTTCTTGCTGTCGGTGATCGACTGCATTCCGTTAGCGACTAAGCCCAGCTGGTGCTTGACGTCAAAGTCCTTGGCGGCCGGTTTGCCCAGGTATTCGCCGAGGGCCTTAGCGAGGATTGCTTCCACCGCAATTTGGGCTGTGTAGGCCTTAGTGGAAGCCACGGCAATCTCAGGACCGGCGTAGAGCAGTTCCGTGAAGGTCGCTTCCCGTGAGAGAGTCGACTTGTCCACGTTGGTGATCGTCAGACTTGGCCAGTTGTTTTGGTTGACGTTTACCAATACCTGCCGGCTGTCCGCGGTTTCCCCACTCTGACTAAGGAAGATAAAGAACGGTTTTTGCGACAGCAGCGGTTGCTCGTAAGCAAACTCAGATGAGATATGAACAGTGGTCGGAACTCCACAAAGCCGTTCAAAGATCCGCGCTCCGACTAAACCGGCGTGGTAGCTCGTCCCGGCCCCAATAATGTAGAGGTGGTCAGCGTCAGCCATTGCTTTGAGCAGGTCTGCATTAATTTGGGGCTGGTCACTATCACCAAAGTATTCTTGGACCAGCTTCCGCATGACGGCAGGCTGCTCATCAATTTCCTTCAGCATGTAGTAAGGATAGGCTCCCTTATCAGCCGCGTTTTCATCCATGTCGACGGTGAAGGTGTCCCGGTGCTTTTCATTGCCGGAGAAGTCCTTGATGGTTACGTGGTCCGGCTTAACAATCACCAGCTCGTGGTCATCAATTTCCATAAACTGGTTGGTCTGCTTAATCATCGACATCGCGTCAGACCCGACCAGGTTGTAGCCGTCGGCCAGGCCCACCAGCAACGGACTCTTGTTTTTTGCCACGTACAGAGTGTCCGGCTGTTCCCGGTCCATCAGGACAAAGGCGTAGGAAGAGTCGTCACTGATCAGGCGCAGGACCTTCAGCAGGGCCGCCTCGGTCGACATCTGGTCTTCCACAACGAACTTGTCAACCAGCTGAACCACCACTTCGGTATCGGTCTGGCTGGCAAAGTGAACGTCGGCCAGGTATTCCTTCTTTAACTGGGCGTAGTTCTCAATGACCCCGTTGTGCACCAGGTAGAAACGGTTATCCTGGGAGTATTGCGGGTGTGCATTGGCCTCGTTCGGCTCGCCGTGGGTCGCCCACCGGGTGTGGCCAATCCCGGCTGACCCGTGCACATCATCCGTTAAGGCTGCTTCTAAGTTGCTGATCCGGCCCGGCCGCTTTACCAGGTAGTCATGACCGTCCTGAGCGTTGACGTACACTCCCGCGGAATCGTAACCACGATATTCCAGCCGCTTCAAGCCTTCAATTAAGATTGATAAGCTGTTGTCAGTCCCTGTAACTCCAACAATTCCACACATAATTAATTCCATCCTTTTTAGTTAACATTTAATTCGTCGAAATTGGTATAGATATCTTGAAAATCGCTACCTTTCGCGTAACTGTATTGTATAGTACAAGCTTTCAAAATATTTGTCAATCGGTTGCACTTAATTGGTCTAGCTTCGTTAAATAAAGCTTGCACCGCGGTATAACAAAAAAGGCCCGGCACAATTATCCTGCACCAAGACCCGATTTCGTAACTATTCAACTTCAAGCTCTGCGCGAGCAACGTCACCAATCCGTTCGACATACTGGTGAACCAATTCCTCGGTTGGGGCCTCCGCCATGATTCGCAGCAGCGGCTCCGTCCCGCTTGGCCGCACCAGGACCCGGCCGTTCCCCGCCATTTCCGCTTCGACCGCGGCAATAACCTCCCGCAGCTTAGCGTTCTGCATAGCGGCCTCCTTATCAGCCACCTTAATGTTAAGTAATTCTTGCGGGTAGGTAGTAACGTCACTGGCCAATTCAGCGAGGGTCTTACCACTCTCCTTTACCACTGACAGGAGCTGCAGGGCGGTGAGCATCCCGTCCCCGGTCGTGTTGTGGTCCAGGAAAATGATATGGCCCGACTGCTCGCCACCAAGGTTGTAGCCGCTCTTGAGCATTTCTTCGACGACGTACCGGTCCCCGACCTTGGTCTTAACGCTCTTCATCCCGTGTGCTTCCAGGGCCTTGTACATCCCCAGGTTGCTCATCACGGTCGTCACTACCGTATCCTTTTTCAGCAGTCCCTTGCTGTCCATGTACTTTCCACAAATGTACATGATCTTATCGCCGTCAACAATCTGGCCAGCGGCGTCAACGGCAATGCAACGGTCCCCGTCACCATCAAAGGCCAGTCCCAGGTCCGCCTGGTTTTCAACGACCGTCTTTTGCAAGCCCGCCGGGTGGGTCGACCCGCAGTTGAGGTTCGTGTTCAGGCCGTTGGGCTGGGCATTGATTGGTACAAAGTCAACGTTCATGTCAGCAAACAGGTTCGGTACAAAGCCGCTGGTGGCACCGTTAGCAGCGTCAACGACTACCTTCAGACCGCTCAAGTCGGTAGAAACGGTCTGTTCCAAAAAGGAGGTGTACTTCAGCGCCCCTTCGTGGTAGTCGGCCACCATTCCCAAACCTTCATCGGACGGCCGGGGCAGCGTATCTTCCGCCGCATCCAGCAGTTGTTCGATTTCGTATTCCAGTTCATCGGACAGTTTAAACCCGTCCCCACCGAAATACTTAATCCCGTTGTACTTAATCGGGTTATGGCTTGCGGTAATCATTACCCCGGCATCCGCCTCCTGGGCCCGTACTAAGTAGGCCACTCCCGGCGTCGTTACCACGCCAAGCCGCAGGACCTCGATGCCGACGGATAGCAGGCCGGCCACCAAGGCGTTTTCCAGCATCTGCCCAGAAATCCGGGTGTCCCGTGCCACCAAGACTTGGGGTTGTTTCCGGTCCGAATGGCGGGTCAGGACATAACCGCCCGCCCGACCAACCCGGAAGGCCAGTTCAGGGCTCAAGTCTTTATTTGCCACCCCGCGAACACCATCTGTACCAAAATATTTAAGTTTCATGATAGTTCTCCTTTAGTTGTTTGTTGAATCCGCACTGCTGTTATCGACGTCGCTGTTAGCAGTCTGATTATTACCCCGCGCGCCCGCCGATGAGTTGCTCGACCGGGAGGCGCTAGCGCTAGTGCTGCTCGACGACGAATCACCGCCCCGGCTGACCGGGATTGTTACCCCGGTTACCTTCGGCATGATTACCACGTTTAACGTCTGTCCGTTCTTATCAACCGCCTGCAGGGTCACCTGTCGTTGGAAAGTTCCCTTGGCGTCATTTGGAACCGCCACAAAGGCTATTACCCGGCTGACCCGGTTGACTTCCTCCCGGGAACCGGTTACCTGAACAACGTCGGTATCAATCCGCGGCCGTCCGACCGTGTAGCCATTTTCCAGGTCATGGTTGCTCAAGCGGACATCCACGTGCATATTAATCGTCTTGCGGGGCTGGATGTTAACCTTAATATACCGTGGCTCAGTCACCGCGTGCAAGTCCGAATTAAGACCGCTGGTTTTGACCGCCACCCGGTGTTCACCCGGCGCGAGGTCATTCAAGTCGGCATACACCCGGAAGTTCTGGGTATTGCTCGTCGTTGTAACCAGGGCAGACGGCCCGCTGACCTTGACCTTGACATACTGGGGATAGCCGGTCACAACGTAACGGTCGTTATCGACCGTGATGTTGAGCGGCATCCGGATGCTGGCCGTCCGGTTGGACATCAGCGCACTATTTTCGTTGCTGTCCCGAGTATTCTGTCGGAGGAAGCCATTCTTGCTCCCGTTAACGTAAATGAACAGGAAAATAGCTAAAACAAGCGAAAGCAGGCGCAGAACCCACCGCCGGCTGAAGATTCCATCATTATTTCTGTTCATGACGGCCACCTCCCCGACGTCCAAACTTGGTGTAGAGCTGGGTCAGCAGGTTATCCCGGTGCTGCGGCTCGTGCTTGTACAGCTGGGCCCGCAAAAACTTCAGGTAGTCACTCTGCGACATATTGCGGATTAACTCGTTATCCTTGGTGATTGAAACCTCACCCGTTTCTTCCGAAATCACAATGGTGAGGGCGTCCGTCACCTCGCTGATTCCCACCGCGGCCCGGTGCCGGGTCCCCAGCTCTTTTGGGATCAGCTTGCTGTCCGATAATGGCAGGTAGGCAGCGGCGACGGCAATCCGGTTATCCTTGATAATCACCGCCCCGTCGTGTAGCGGCGTATTGGGAATAAAGGTATTAATCAACAGGGCCCCGGAAATGTCAGCGTCCAGCGGAATACCGGTTTCAATGTACTCTTCCAAACCGGTATTCATCTGAATACTAATCAAGGCCCCGATTCGGCGCTTCGACATGTACTGAATCGCCTGGTCCAGCTGCTTGATTAGCCCTTCTTCCGTCTCGTTAGTCGTCTGGTGAGCAGTAAAGAACGAGCCGCGTCCTAAATGCTCCAGTCCCCGCCGGATTTCTGGCTGGAAGATAATCACGATGGCAATTACCCCCCAGTTAATGACCTGATCCATCAGCCAGGAAACGGTACTCAGACCGACGTACCAGCTGACTACCTTTACCAGGATAATTATCAAAATCCCGCGAAAGAGCTGGACTGCCCGGGTCCCCCGAATTAAGATCAGCAGTTCATAAATCAAAAACCAGATTACGAGGATATCAATCAGGCGAATTAAGTTTTGCCACGTCAGAAGCGAAACAATAAACTGCATAGCATTCACCATCCTCTAAATTCACGTTCATATTATATCATTTTAAGGGATAAAAATCTGTTATCCTGGAAGTATCAACTTAGCAAAGGGAGCATCCTTATGAAACAGTCCACTTTCTGCTGGCTTATCCGGCTTTATTTCTGGTCCTTAATCATCCTCTTGGCGGTCTTCGTCAAGCCGCCGTACGATTTCATGGCTTTTAACACCTTTCTGGGCTACCTGCCCATCGAACTTGGGATCTTCTTGCGGCACTTTAACGACCGGCGGGCACTAGCCTTCTGGGTGCTGTTAGTAGTCTGGCTGCTCTTTTACCCCAACGCGCCTTACGTTTCGACCGACCTCTTCCACCTCTCCTGGCTCCATCCCCACACCAACGTCACCGGAATCCTTAAAACCGACCCGGTAATGTGGCTGATTTTTGCCATGATGCTGGTCTGTGCCCTCTCCTGCCTCATTCTGGGCATCATTAGCCTCGACCACACGGCCCGCCAGCTCACCCAATTGACAAGTCCACACCATCCCCGTCTCAAATACTGCTGGGTCATCCTATTCATGCTGACCGCCAGTACGGGAATCTATATTGGCCGCTTCCTGCGCCTGCACTCCATCTACCTCCTCTTTACGCCCTCCTGGTTCTTCAAACAGCTCTGGGGGATCTGGTCCTGGCCAACCACCGAGTTCATTTTGATTATGACGGGAATGCAGCTGATCGTCTACTGGCTCCTCAAGCTCACCCAGCAGGCAACTAAAATGATTTAACGTCAAGGGAGTGGGACAGAACTAGCTTGTCTAGTTCGTTGTCCCACCCCCGCAAGGATGGCTAGGTTGGTCAAATGCTGATTTATCAGCGTTTGAACTGCCAGCCAGCTACTGCGCTATTGCATTTTTATCTTTAAAATAGTAAAGAGACTGAGTTAATTCCCAGCCCCTTCGTACTACCTTATTCGATTTTGAAACTAATAATAATGCTTACATATTATTCTACCAGCGCCGCTTGGACCTGGTCAGCAGTGGGAATTGATGGCATCGCACCCATCTGCTGAACGGTCAGGCTGGAAGCCCGCTGCGCGTAAACCAAGGCTTCAGCAACGTTGCTCAAGTCGTCGTTCAGCTGGGAACTGAGGGCCCCGATAAAGGTATCCCCGGCCGCGGTGGTATCAACCGCCTTAACCTTAAACGCTGGAACCAGCCCATGCCCGGCTGGCGTCGCGTAAAAGACCCCCTTCGACCCCAGAGTGACCAGGAGGTGGGAAACTCCCTGGGACCGGAAATACTCGGCGCTCTTGAGCATTGACTCCTCGTCAGCAATTTCAATCCCGGTCAGTAAAGCACATTCACTTTCGTTCGGTGCAATCACGTCCGTGTACTGCAGCAATTCGGGAATAATATCATGGGCTGGTGCCGGGTTCAAAATCGTTGTGACCCCGTGTTTCTTGGCCAACTTGAAGGCCGCCAGGGTCACCGCCTGGGGTGTTTCAAACTGGCTGATCAGGAAGTCGGCACCGTCCAGGACGTCCTCAGCGCCAGCCAGGACGTCAGTTGTCAGCGCCTGGTTGGCCCCGCCATAAATCATGATGTCGTTTTGCCCGTTGGCATCCAGGGTCACCGCCGCACTCCCGGTTCCGTGGTACTGATCGATTGCGACGTGTCGGACGTCAATGGCGTTTTCCTTGAGGGCCTCCAGCATGTAATCGCCCTCGCTGTCAGAACCAACTGCGCCGATAAAAGCGGTTTGGGCGCCGGAACGAGCGGCGGCGACGGCCTGGTTCGCCCCCTTGCCGCCCGGTGCAGAACTCTTGCTGCGGGCGGCAATCGTCTCGCCCGGCTGGGGGAAGCGTTCAACGTGGTAGGTGGTATCAACATTAATGCTGCCTAAGACAACAACTTTCTTGCTCATGTTCCTTCTCCTTTTGGTAAAACGTTTTATATCACCAGGCAATTTTACCACATCTGCAAAGCGATTACAAAACGATGATAGCAATACGTAAAACGTTTTGATAATAATTAAAAAATAACGGGCCGGGAATGGCTTTCCCCGCCCTCATTTTTAGTTAGTTGCGACCGATAATCCGGACTTCCGTCTGCAAGCTTACCCCAAACTTTTCCTTTACCGTTTCCTGGACGTGGTGAATTACCGCAACGTAATCATTAGCGGTCCCGTGGTCAATATTCACGATAAAGCCGGCGTGCTTGGTAGAAACCTGCGCTCCGCCTGACGTGTACCCCTGTAGGCCCGCATCGTGGATGAGCTTGCCGGCAAAGTAACCGGTTGGCCGCTTGAAGACACTCCCGCAGGAAGGCAGGTCCAACGGCTGCTTAGCAGCCCGCCGCGCGTTAAGTTCATTCATCTTAGCGGCAATTTGCTCGTGGTCGCCGGACGCAAGCCGGAAGGTTGCGTCAAGCACGACCCCGTGGCTGTCCTGAACGCTGCTGTGCCGGTAGCCAAAGTCCAATTCCTCATTGGTCAGGCGGCTGACCGTACCGTCCGGCAGGAGCACGGTTGCACTCTCCACCACCTGCTTGGTCTCACCACCGTAGGCCCCAGCATTCATAAAGATCGCCCCGCCAATGCTGCCGGGAATCCCGGCCGCAAATTCTAGGCCGGTCAGGCTGTGGTCCCGGGCAGCGATCGTGGTGTCGATGTAGGCGGCCCCCGCCTGGGCAGTGACCCGGTCGTCAGCCACGCTGATGCTATTCATCCGCGTTAAAATCAAGGTCAGGCCCTCGATCCCGCCGTCACGGACAATCAGGTTGCTGGCGTTGCCCAGTACGGTCAACGGCAGCTGGTGGTCATTAGCATAGGCAACCAGGGTTTGAACCTCTTCCACACTCTTCGGAAAGGCCAGCCAGTCGGCCGGACCGCCGGTGTGGGTGTAAGTATAACGCATCAACGGTTCATCCTGCTTGATTTCGATTTCCGGGAACTCTGTCATCATATTAGCCATATTTATTCCTCATCCTAATCCATAATTTTGCTTACCATGATATTGTATCATTTAATTGCAAAAGCAGGCGGCCATTTGTACAATTAAGCTATTAACAACCAACCTACTCAGGAGGCGGAATTAAATGAACTTTATCGCGATGGACTTTGAAACGGCTAGCGGCAAACGTTATAGTGCCTGCTCCCTCGCCCTGACGATTGTTCGCAACAACCAGATTGCCGACGAATTCTACACCCTCATCAATCCGCAAACGCCCTTTTTCTGGCGGAACGTCCAAATTCACGGCATCCACGAACGCGACGTCGCCAACGCGCCAACCTTTCCTGAGGTTTGGGAGCACATCAAGGGCTTCTACACCCCAGACAAACTGGTGATCGCGCATAACAACCGCTTTGACAACGGGGTCCTCAAGAGTACCCTCGAACACTACGGAATCGAGCCGCCGGCCTACCAGACCCTGGACACCGTCGTCAGCAGCCGGCGTCTACTGCCGGGCTTAAGCAATTACAAGCTTAACACGGTCTGCGCTGCCCTCAACATTGACCTGCACCACCACCACAACGCCCTCGACGACGCCCAAGCCTGCGCCAACATCCTGCTTTACCAGGGCCAGCACTTCGGCAGCCAGCGCTTGCGGCCCTTCATCAAGATGGTCGGCTAGAATAACAAAGGAGAACAATTACGATGTCAGAAATTTCATTACATGGCGGGGCCTTAACGACCACCCAGCTCAACGCCATTTTTACCACGATTCCGGTCGAATTCGACTTCATTGACGAGAACGACATTGTCCGCTGGTCGTCAGCAAACCGGCACCGGCTTTTCAAACGGACCGACGATGACCTCGGCAAGCACGTACTCGAAGTGCATCCCGGTCACAGCCAGGGCCGGGTCAAACAGGTACTGCACGAGATGCACAGCGGTGACCGGGATTCCATTAAAATCTTGATCCACTACCACAAGCAGCCCATCAGCATTGCCTTCTATGCCCTGCATGATGACCAGGGCAAGTATATCGGCTGCGTTGAAGTCACCCAGCCGGTCGGGGAAATGCAAGAACGGGGGTCCCTGCTACGAAACATTAAGCAGGTCTTTAATCGGCACTAAAATAACGCCTGAAACCGGCTCTGAACCGATTTCAGGCGTTATTTGCTAGTCTGCTCGCTTTTGGTATTCCATTTCCAGAACTTCCCGCTGGCCCGCCTGGTGCCGACCGGTCTGCCGGAAGCCCAGCTTTTGGTAGAGGCGGATTGCCGGAACGTTTTCAGCAAAAACCGTCAGCACCAGCTGCTGGAGGCTACTGTAATTCTGGAACCAGTATTCGGCTTCGTCCACCAGCAATTGGCCGATACCATTGCGCCAGTACGGTTTAGCAACCACCACGCCCAGTTCGCCAACGCCCGGCTGGTCCTCCAAGACCATTACCGTCACGATCCCGATCGGCTGACCACCAAGCATTGCCAGCATGATTACGCAGTCGTCAAAGCTGTTAATCATTTCGATGTTGCGGCGTTCCTGCTCAACCGTGACGTCCGCAAGGTGGGGAATTAACACGGCGTCGCTCTCCGTAGCTGCCTTGCGTAGGAAGGCCAGGATATTGGCCGCATC
The DNA here is from genome assembly GCF_000160835.1 of Limosilactobacillus antri DSM 16041. Taxonomy (GTDB): domain Bacteria; phylum Bacillota; class Bacilli; order Lactobacillales; family Lactobacillaceae; genus Limosilactobacillus; species Limosilactobacillus antri. Next base: position 841,494 of record NZ_GG700733.1, on the reverse strand, counting down.
GTCGGCCGCTGCGAGTTTGATTTGTACTTCGTCCGCCATTAGGCTACCACCGTTGCGACCAGTTGCTGAAAATGAGCCCCATGGGGTTCAAATTCCAACACCCGTTTGTTTTCGTCGCTGGTCCGCTTAAAGTGGATCGCCAAGAAGTCCGCCGGCAGCTCGTCTTCCACGAACTCCGCCCATTCGACAACGCTGACCCCGTCGCTGTCAAAGTATTCCTCAAGGCCGAGGTCTTCACCGCCACCATTTTCTAGGCGGTAGGCATCCATGTGGTATAAGGGCAGGCGCCCATCGTGGTACTCATGGATAATCGTAAAGGTCGGGCTCTTGATAATGTCAGGAATTGCCAACCCCCGGGCCAGGCCCTTGGTAAAGGTTGTCTTCCCCGCCCCCAGGTCGCCATCGAGGACGAGGACGTCGCCCGCCGCCAGCTGGGTGCCAACCGCCTTGCCCAGCGCAATTGTGGCCTCCCGGCTATCCATTTCAACTGTCTGCATTGTGCTCACCTCAGTAATGTTCTTAATTGTCCCTATTGTAGCCCATCGCTAATGGGAAAACAAAGGAAGCGTAACCGGGCTCTTGCTAGCCGCTGACACGCTTCCTTTTATAATTACTTGATTTAATTAATTTATGCCCGAGCCGCCGTAATCAGGGCCACCTTGTAAACGTCGTCTTCATTGCAGCCCCGTGACAGGTCGGCAATCGGCGCATTTAATCCTTGCAGGATCGGGCCCACTGCGGTAAAGCCGCCGAAACGCTGGGCAATCTTGTAGCCAATGTTACCGGCTTCCAGGCTTGGGAAGATAAAGACGTTGGCGTGCCCAGCAACCTTGGAGTCAGGCGCTTTTAACTCGCCGACTTCTGGTACGAAGGCCGCGTCGAATTGCAGTTCACCATCAGCAGCCAGGTCCGGTGCTAATTCGTGAACCTTTTCCGTGGCTTCAGCAACCTTGGTGACCATCTCACCCTTGGCCGAACCCTTGGTGGAGAAGCTCAGGAGGGCAACCTTCGGGTCAATCCCAAAGAGCTTGGCGGTTTCGGCACTTTGCACCGCTACTTCCGCCATCGTTGGGGCGTCCAATTCGATGTTGATTGCACAGTCAGCAAAGATGTAGCGCTGGTCGCCCTTGATCATCAAGAAGGCCCCGCTGATCCGGTGGGATCCCGGCTTGGTCTTGACGATTTGGAGTGCTGGCCGGACGGTTGAACCGGTAGAGTGAACCGCCCCGGAAACCATCCCATCAGCCTTGCCCAGGTAAACCAGCATGGTGCCGAAGTAGCTGACGTCTTGCAGCATCTTCTCGACCTGTTCAGGAGTGTTCTTGCCCTTGCGCCGTTCCAGCAGGGCGTCAAACATGGCTTGCTTGTCCTCCGCTGGGTACTCGGCCGGATCCAACACCGTCAGTGCAGAAAGGTCCCAGCCGTTCTCCTTGGCAGTCGCTTCAATCTCACTGCGCTTGCCGAGCAGGATCGGCTTTACCAGGCCATCTTGTTGCAGACGAACCGCTGCACCAAGCACCCGTTTGTCTTCGCCCTCGGGAAAAACAATCGTCTTGTTTTGTCCCTTTACCTTAGCAGCAATTTCTTCAAATAATTCCATTATGCAAGTACCTCCTCAATTGATCCTAAGCATTTTTCGGCAGCTTATCTGCTGGGCCTTCATCAACTTCCGGGTTTGCCGGCAGTTGCCAATCAATCGGCTGTTCTCCCATCGCCTGAAGTGCTTCATTGGTCTTGGAAAACGGTCGTGAACCAAAGAATCCACGGTTGGCTGACAAGGGACTCGGGTGGGGCGACTCCAGAATAATGTTGGTATTTAGATTAATCAACTTCTTCTTGTCCCGCGCGGCCCGTCCCCACAAAATAAAGACGACCGGCTGGGGGCGTTCCGACAGGGCGTGGATCGCCGCGTCAGTCAGCTGTTCCCAACCATGTCCCCGGTGGGAGTAGGCCTGCCCCGCCCGAACAGTCAGCACAGAATTGAGCAGGAGCACCCCCTGGTCAGCCCAGTGTTTCAGGTAACCGTGGTTCACCGGTCGAAAGCCAACGTCGCTTTGCAACTCCTTATAGATATTTTGCAACGACGGCGGAACCGCCACTCCCGGTAGGACCGAAAAACTGCAACCGTGGGCCTGGTGAGGACCATGGTAGGGGTCCTGCCCTAAAATCACGACTTTGACATCATGAAAGGGCGTCCACTCGAACGCCTCGAAGATGTGGTGCATCTCCGGGTAAATCGTCCGGTGCGTGTACTCCGTTTTCAAGAAATCATGCAGCTGTGAATAGGACTGGCTTTCAAACTCGGGCTTTAAAACATCCCACCAGTCATTATGGATTAATTGTTTCATGACTATTTTGCACCTCGTTTTTTATTTTATCATATCTGATTTACTGGTAACAGTGGCAACGAAAACGCTTTTGCGAGGACATAAATTAGTCATTTGCTGACCAAGCTGGTAGAATAGGTTTAATAATTAATCAAGGATGGTGGTGACTTCGTGCGACAGTTGTATCTTCGGGACCATTCGACGGACCTTCACGGAACAACAATTATTCGGGACGGGCAGGGGCAGTCTTGCTACCTCCTCGTCGGCAAGTGGGGGATGCACCATGACGTCCTCTCCCTTTACGCAATTAACGGGGACCTCCTCGCTGAAGTCAAGCAGCTCTCGCTCGGCCTGCTGCCCAAGTTTGCCCTTTACCAGCACCGACACCGGGTCGGGACAGTGGGAAAGTCACTGGGCTTTGTCCGCCAAGTAATCTATATCCGGGGCTTGAACTGGATTATTGTCGGCTCTCCACTGGGCAACCGCTACCGGGTATTTGGCGGCGGGCACCTGGTTTTTGCCATCAAACCGGTCCAGCGAACCGGAACCTACTACCATGAGCTTCAGGTCGAGCAGGAAGCGGATGAACCCTTAGCAATCCTGATCGCCAGCGTGCTGGACCACTGGGCCCGCGGTGGTCAGGCTGACCGGCAACGAGTCGGCTTTACGAACCGGTCCCTTCAGCGCGGCCTCGGGATGACGTTCAAGCTTCGACAGTGACCAATATCTTTAATAAAGTATAAATGACCTCCAGAGTTCGGTTTCCCGAGCACTGGGGGTCATTTATATTTTGTCAGCGAAGTGACGGTGCCCGCTGCCCTGGTTGGTTACTTCTTGGCAATCAAAACCCGGGTCGGCAGCCAGCCCCACAGGCCGTTAATTCCGGTCCGTTTCACGCTGACCTCCTGACACCGGCCGCGCAGGTAGCGCTCATATTCACCGACGTGTTCCAGATCAATGATAATCAGGTAGCCGGCCGGTTTTAGTACCCGCAGGGCCTCCCGGAGTGCTAACTCGCGGCGCCCCCGTGGCTTGACGTTATGGATTGCCAAACTCGCAAAAACATAGTCAAAACTTGCACTATCAAAGGGCAGCTTGGTCATATCAGCGGTCTTGACCGTGGCCACGGCACCGACGCCAGCAGCTGCAATGTTCTGCTCAGTCGCAGCAAGGGAATTGCCTGACTGGTCAGCAGCCTGCCACAGGTCAATGCCCACCACTTTGCCGGGCTGCCGGAGCTTTTTTGCTACTTCTAACAAAACCGCCCCGTGTCCGGTTCCCAGGTCAAGGACCCGGCTGGTACGCGGGAGCGGCAATGAGTCGACGGTTTCCCGGATAATCGTATACTTTCCCGAACAGCTGGTATGAACATAGGTCAGTGCCAGCACCAGCATTAAGAGCGGAAAAATAAAGTTGTACCAATGGTGTGAAGCCCATGCTGGGATCAACCCGACCAGCCCGCAGGCGGCAAAAATAATCGGTACCAGCGGCGCATCAATTCCCTTTTTCATCTCGTGCTTCCACCCTTCGTCGTTTCTGTTGGCTAAACTAAAGGGAGCGGTCTTCTGCCACGCTCCCCTGCTTGCTAATAATGTTTCATTACCCGTTCAATTTCGCGGTTCTGCTCACGGCGTTTGATTGCTTCCCGCTTGTCATACTGGTGTTTCCCCTTGGCAACCCCCAGCAAGACCTTGGCGTAGCCGTGCTTGATGTACATCTTCAGCGGGATCAGGGTAACCCCCTTGTCCTGCAGGACCCCGGTCAGCCGGTGGAGCTCCTTTTTATGGAGCAGCAATTTCCGGTTGCGCAAGGGGTCCTGGTTAAAAATGTTCCCGTTATCATACTCGCTAATGTGAACGTTCATCAGCCAAGCCTCGCCGTTTTTAATTTGGGCAAAGCCGTCCTTGAGGTTGACCCGGTGAGCCCGGACCGACTTGATCTCAGTGCCGGTGAGCACCAGTCCGGCCTCAACGGTATCCGTCACGAAATAATCATGACGGGCCTTTTTATTCTGAGCAATTAAGTTATCGTTACTTTTTTGTGGGGACTTTTTGACCATTGTATCCCTCCATTGTTATTAGCGCCGCCGCCCTTGGGAGTGGTGGTCGCGTGAATTATTGTGGTGCCGCGTCTGCCCACGGTTGATCTGACGATTATTAACGTTACCGTTATGCTGCCGACGATCGTGGCGCTTAACGTGACCGTGATTACCCTGACGGCCACCGCCCCGCCGCCGGTTATCGTGTTCATGCGGTACCCGGATTTTGGTGGTCGGGGCGTCCTGGGGGTTGACGAGTTCAAAATCGACTTCCCGGAGGTCCTTATCAACCCGCTTCAAGCGGACCTTGACCGGCTGGCCGATTTGGAAAATCCGGTGGGTCTTGCGGCCAATCAGTGCCAGGTGCTTTTCCGAATATTCGTAGTAGTCATCGTTCATCACGCTGATGTGGATCAGCCCTTCGACCGTGTTCTCTAATTCGACGAACAGGCCGAATTTCATCACCGAACTGACGACCGCATCAAAGGTTTCGCCAACATGGTCCTCCATGTACTCGGCCTTCTTCATGCTGTCAACGTCCCGTTCAGTGTCGATCCCCCGCCGTTCGGTGACCGAGGTGTGTTCCGCAATTTCCGGCAGCTGGTCCCGCCAGGCCGCCTTGGCGCGCTCGCCCTTGCCGTGCTGGTCGTACCACTTAATCAGACGGTGCACCGTGTCATCGGGGTACCGCCGAATCGGCGAGGTAAAGTGGGTGTAGTACTTCGCCCCCAGGCCAAAGTGGCCTAGTTCTTCGTCAGAATACTTGGCCTGCTGCATACTCCGCAGCATCATCACCTGCACCATTTGCTCTTCCGGCTTGCCAGCCACGTCCTTCAAGACCTTTTGCAGCATCTTCGGCTTGACGTTGTTAATGTCGCCGTGAACGTCAATGCCAAAGACACTCAGAAAGTCAACAAAGGACTTCACCCGGTCCTTATCCGGTGTTTCGTGAATCCGGTAGAGGAAGGGCACGTGTTCGTTGAAGTAGTGTTCCGCCACCGTTTCGTTGGCCGCCAGCATGAAGGATTCAATCATCCGTTCCGCCAGGCCCCGGTCACGGAGCTGGATGTCGATTGGGTGCCCCTTGTCGTCAACGATGATTTTGGCTTCGGGCGCCTCAAAGTCAATTGCCCCCCGCCGCTTCCGGCTCTTGAGCAGGATCTTGTGCAGTTCCCCCATCGTTTCAAACATCGGGACCAGGTCCTTGTACTGGTCAATCGTCTTTTGGTCGTGGGCCTCCAGGATCCGGTTAACCGCCTTATAGGTCATCCGGGCGTGGGACTTCATCACGCTTGGGAAAATCCGGTGTTTAACGACCCGGCCCTGCTCGTCGATTTCCATCTCACAACTCATCGCCAGCCGCTCTTCACCGGGGTTCAGTGAACAGATCCCGTTTGACAGCCGCTTCGGCAGCATTGGCACCACCCGGTCGGTCAGGTAGACTGAGGTGCCGCGCTTGAAGGCCTCCTTGTCCAATGGCGTCCCCGGCTGGACGTAGTGGCTGACGTCGGCAATGTGGACCCCTAAGTGGTAGTGGCCATTATCCATCTTCCACGCCACCACCGCGTCGTCCAAGTCCTTGGACTCAATCGCGTCAATCGTTACCAGCGGCTGGTTGGTGATATCCTTGCGGCCCTTCTTTTCTTCGGGAAGGACGTGGAGGGGAATCTGGTTGGCCTGGTCCATGGCCTCCTTGGGAAATTCATGAGGAACGTCATGGGCGTAAATTACGGAAAGGATGTCGATCCCGGGTTCGTCCTTGTTCCCGATCACCTCGGTCACCGCACCGGTCATGGCCTGGGGTGATTCATCACTCGGGTAGGTCGTTACGGTCGCGGTGACCACTTCACCGTCCAGCGGCTTTAGGCCCTTATCGGTAACGAAGAAGCGGTACTGGGCCAGCTTCTTATCCTTGAGCAGGATTTCACCAATGTAGTTGCCAACCGTCTCCTGCTTAAATTCACCGACGACCCGTTCGTAGTTGTGGTCAATAATCTTGGTAACCTGGGCTTCTGGTCCCTGACCGGCAGCCGGGTCACCCGGCCGCAGGACCTTAACCGCCACGGTGTCGCCATTGAGGGCGTGGAGGGTGTGGTCAGGGTTAATATACATATCGGGCAGGTCCGGATCGTACTCCACGAACCCAAAGCCCTTGTCATTTCCATGAAAGGTCCCGGTAATCGGCTCCTGCTTGATGACCGCCTCAAACTCGCCCCGGTCAGTCACCCGTACCTTCTTTTCCCGTTCGAGCTGCGCTAAGGTCTGGATGATGGGCGTAAACTGGTCCGCATTATCCATCCCCAACGCGTGCGCAATCCGTTCCGCCGAATAGCTGATTCCGGCATTTTTCGTTAAAAAAGCGCTAATTTGATCTGTTAAGTTTAGTCTATTGCTTGTCATTTTTTACCTCAAATAAGTTATTTAAAAAGTGTTCCACGTCATCAAAGAGTTGGCGGTGGGCAGAATTGACCGTCAGCAAGTGCGTCGCGGTCGGGTAGTAATGGTAGTCAACCGGGGTCCCCTGGGCTTGCAGCTTATCCCGGAGCGCGGCCCCCGACCGCGGATCGATCATCTCATCCGCCCCGCCCTGTGCGATGAAAAAGGGGCGGTTAATCTGGCCCAAGTGGTCATCCAGCGCCCTGGTCATTTGCTGAATTGCTCCAAGCTGCCGGGGAAGCCGCGCGCTGAGCCACTCCAGGCGTTCCTGAATCAGGTCCGGCGCCAGGCCATGCTGACGATAATACTTGGCAGCAAGCCGGGGGAAATATTCGGGCACGTTGGAAGCCCCCCAGCTGGTAACCGGCGACGCAAATACACCCCCGCCGACTAAGCTGGGGTCCTCTTCCAGCGCCTTGGTAGCAAACAGGCCCCCGAGGGAAAGACCAAAGATGGCAATCTGGGTCAGCCCGTAATCCTTGAGCCGGAAAAGGGCCATCCGGGTGTCATCCCACCATTCATCAGGACTGCCGGTTTGCAAAATCTTCCGGGGGTCGCCGCCGTGCCCCGTAAAGAGGGGCGCACAAACGGTATAGCCCGCCCAATTCAGGTGGCGGGCCAGCATTCGGACGTCGTTGCTGTTTCCAGTATAGGCGTGCAGGAGGATGACCCCCCGCTTGCCACTGTGCGGGAAAAAGCAGGTTTCTCCAGTATAGGTTTTCATCTTGACCCACTCCCAACAAAAAGTCCCCTGAAGCTCAGCTAGCAGGGGACATAATCAAGTTAATGTGATGACACGTACACCAGTGCCAACGCCAGAATGAAGAATAACGCCCCACAGATAGTCGTGACAATCTGCATGACCGCCTCAAAGCCCCGGGCTTTCCGCCGGGAAAAGAGGTCGCCAGCGCCACCAGTCAAAGCTGACATTGCATCGTTATCATTTTTCGCTGGTTGCATCATCACACACGCAATCAGGATCACACATACGATTAAAAAAATGGTCATTAAAGTATTGTACAAGGAAATGTCCTCCTAATTTATACCCACTATATCCTGAATATCATATCATATTAAAACAGCAATTTCTATACATCTGCGTAATGGGCTGCCCGGGAAATCTGCTTGAGCACCCTGCCCGTCCGGGTCTGGCACACCTGCACAATCAGGGTATCCCCAGCCGCCAGTCTGGTTTGCCCATTGGGGATGATCCGCTGTTCGCCTCGGTAAACGCTCGTAACGATGCTGTTTGCCGGCCACGTATAGTCCATGATGCGCTCGCCATCCAGACGGGCGCCGGCGTAAATCGTGACTGACATCTCAAGCTCCTGGGGATGGTGCTCCTGGTGCTTGCCGATAAAGTTGTTGAACATCGCGGTGTAGACCGGTTCACCGTGGAGGCTATCCACGACCAGGTAGGCCACCATCGCAACGATGGCCAGGGGCATCAGGTGGGCAAGCGAACCGACCATTTCGGTAATCAGCAGAATGGCGGTAAAGGGCGCCTTGCTAATGCAGGCAAAGTAGCCGGCCATGGCGTAAATGATGAAGTTGGGCAGGTACTGGGCGGGCAGCAGGGCAAAGCGGGCCATCAGGGCACAGTAGACCGCCCCTAAAACGGCCCCGAGGGTCAGGATCGGCAGGAAAATCCCCCCGGGCAGCTGGGAGCTGTAACTGACCATCGAAAAGACAAAGCGGAGGAGAAAGAGACCGGCAAACAGTTTCAGCGAAAATGGCAAACTGGTCAGCTCGCCGATCAGCCGGTTCCCGCCGCCCAGCGTAACCGGCAGGTACCAGGCGATCGGAATTACCAGCAGGAACGGCCCGACCGGGTAGGCAAACGGCGGCAGCCACTTGAGCTTTGCCGTCCACAAATCCAGCCGGAGAATCACCACTTGGTAGAGGCGGCCGAGCAGGCCCAGGACTAGTCCCAGCAACACCAAATGCCAGTAATAGCGGGTCGGCAGCATATGCCGGTAGGGCACGTCCAGGACCGGGTGCAGGCCGAAAATGGTCAGGGAAACCATGTTGGAACACAGGGCGCTAACAAAGGTGGCAAGCCAGATGACTGGTGAAAAGTTGTGGTAGACCTCCTCCAGGATAAAAATCGTGCTGGCAATCGGCGCGTTAAAGGCGGCCGAGAGCCCGGCAGCGGCCCCGCTGGCAATTCCGACCTGCCGGTTGAGCTTACCCGCGTGCAGGCTTTCCTCAACCCCCTGGCCAATCGTCGCGCCCAGCTGGATTGAGGGGCCTTCCCGACCAAGATACAGTCCGGAACCGATCGCAAGGATCCCGCCAAAGAACTTCCGCCAGAGCACTGCCCACCATTCTTCCTCAAATTGGCTGGTGAGCTGACCCTCGACCTGGGGGATCCCGGAACCCTTGATGTTGGGGTGGCGCTGGGTGAGCAGCCCGAGCAGCAGGGCAAGGACGATTGAACCAAGTGCCCAGCAAATCAGACCGGTCGGGTGCTGGTGAAAGTATTGAAAGCAGGCCGTTACGAGATTCAATAGCTCTTGAATCGCCAGCCGAAACAGACTGACGACCAGGCCGGTCAGCAGGCCAATTATAATTGCCCGGCCTACTTGGACCAGTTGGTTATGGCGATGGATAAACTCACCCTTCTGCATATCAATAATTCCTTTCAGTTAAAATCAAACTACTTCATTGTACTACGAAACCGGCTAAGGAACAGCAGAAGTTCCCTAGCCGGCTGACAATTATTCAGTTAAGCCCTATCCCTGCTGGCGGCGAAAGCCATGGCGGACCAGGTATACCACCACCGCAAAGATTAGTACCACCGCCCCGACAATTACGGAAACCCGGGTGTCAGGGTTGATAAACATGAAGATCACAATCACAATCAGCATCACGAACGCGAAGTAGTTTGAAAATGGGTACAGGGGCAGCTTGAAGGGGTGCTTGGCCAACAGGTCCGGGTTGTTGTGGCGGAACCGCAATTCGGCCAGCAGGATGACAAACCACGGGATCATCCCCGGTAAAACGGACGAACTGAAGACGACCACGAACATATCCGCCGTTGACTTGCTGTAAATTGACGCGATGATGTCAATCACAAAGCCGATCAAAATCCCGCCGGAAATCCCCAGGATCGCGGCGTGGGGAACCACCCGCTTGGAAAGGCGGCCAAAGATCTTTGGCGCGTCCCCCTCGTGAGCCAGTTTAAAGAGCATCCGGCTAGAACTGTAAATCCCCGAGTTGGCACCGGACAAGGCCGCCGTCAGCACCACGAAGTTAATGATCGAAGCCGCTGCGGTGATTCCGACCTTGGCAAAGGTGGAAACAAATGGTGACCCGACACTGCTCAGCTGGTTCCACGGGTAAATCGTGACGATTACGAAGATTGCCCCAATGTAGAAGATCAAAATCCGGAAAAGCACTGACTTAACCGACTTGACAATTGCTTTTTGCGGGTCGGCAACCTCCCCAGCGGAAATCCCCAGGAGCTCAATTCCTTCATACGAGCCGACGATAATCGACATCGAGAAGAAGAAGCCGGACACCCCACCGGTGAAGAAACCACCGTGGGACCACAGGTTGCTAAAACCGGTCGGGTGGCCGCCGTTGCCGAAGCCAAAGAAGATCACCATAAAGCCGAGCAAGATCATAAAGATAATCGTGATGACCTTGATCATGGCAAACCAAAATTCGAGCGACCCATAGGCCTTCGCACTGGCCAGGTTAGCAAGAACCAGGAAAATAATAATCACAATTCCGGCCAGCCAGGTATGCAGGTGCGGCCACCAGTATTTAAGATACTCGGTTGCCGCCACCACTTCAGACATCCCGACGACAATGTATTCAAACACGTTGGCCCACTTTGCCAGGTAGCCGGCCAGCGGGTGGACATACTCGGTCGCGTAGTCCGCAAACGACCCGGTCCCGGGGTTGACGTAGATCATTTCCCCCAGTGCCCGCATTACAATGTACAAAATCAGGCCGACAAAGGCGTACGCCAGCAGAACTGACGGCCCGGTCCACTTAATCGTCGAGGTCGCCCCCATGAACAGGCCGACCCCGATGGCGCCACCAAGTGAAATCATTTCCATTTGGCCCGCAGTCATCGACCGCCGTAATTCTGGTGCAGATTTCTTCATATCCAATCAGATTCCCTTCTCTTTTCAGTTATCAGTTTCAAAGTATATTATAAATTTTCTGTGATTTCCACGCTTTTCTAATCTTTTCTTAATTCTTCGCCCATTCCCGGGGAGAAACTTAATTTTTTAAAGCAAAATCGGCGGCGAACGATCTTTTCTTTCGTTCACCACCGGGTAATGCTCGTTAATTAATTCTAATTGATTGCACCCAGGCGGTCCTCAACCAGGGCCCGAACCTCCTCATGGGTTACACAGCGGTTAATGGCCTCATCCGCCAGCTGGGCACACTCATTTGTGTCTAGCTTGCTCATCAAAGTCCGGGTCCGGAGAATCGACGATGCAGACATCGAATACTCATCCAGGCCCATCCCCAAAAGCAGCGGCAGGGCGGTGCTGTCACCCGCCATCTCGCCGCACATGGCAACCTTGGTATCATGACGGTGGCCAGCATCAATCACGTGCTTGACTAGGCCGAGGAATGCCGGGTTTAACGGCTGGTACAGGTAGGCAACCTCATCGTTGCCCCGGTCGGCCGCAAAGTTATACTGGATCAGGTCGTTGGTTCCGATGCTGAAAAAGTCCACTTCCTGCGCAAAGCGGTCCGCGTTAATCGCCGCCAGCGGGACTTCAATCATCATCCCCAGCTTAATATCGTCCCCCAAGCCAGGCTGGACCGTCTGCAGGTCGGCCCGGCACTCGTTAAAGATTTCCTTGGCGGCCCGCAGTTCGGCAATGGTCCCGATCATCGGAAACATAATTGCCAAGGGGCCGTGAGCCGATGCCCGAATCAGCGCCCGCAGCTGCGTCTTGAAAATCTCGGGGTGCTTGAGGCAAATCCGAATGGCCCGGTAGCCTAGGAAGGGGTTCATCTCCCGCGGCAATGGCAGGTACGGCAGGGGCTTATCCCCGCCAATATCCAACGTTCGGACCACCACCGGCCTGCCGTGCATCCCGACCAGCGCCTGCCGGTAAGCCTGGTACTGCTCGTCTTCAGTTGGCAGATGGTCACTGCCCATGTAAAGAAACTCCGACCGAAAGAGTCCCACGCCATCAGCCCCCTGCTGAACCGCTGCGGCGACGTCGTTGGGATTGCCGATATTGGCCGAAATTTCAAACTGCTGGCCGTCCTTAGATACCGACGGCGCATTAACCCGCTGGCGCCACTCCGTCCGTTCTTGCGCCAGTTCCTGGGCCCTGGCAGTGAAACGATCAACCTGCACAGCGGAGGGTTCCACCACCACGGTTCCCTGAAGGCCATCAACCACCACTAGCTGGCCGTCCCGAGTCGCCCTAGTAACGTGGTCCGTTCCCACCACCGCAGGAATACCAAGCGTCCGGGCCATAATTGCGGCATGGCTGGTCCGGCCACCCAGGTCCGTCACAATCCCCCTGATAAAGCGGGTATCCATCTGGGAGGTATCGGAGGGGGTAACTTCGTGGGCTACCAAAACGACCGGCTGGCTGATGGCCCCAATGTCCGGCAGCCGCCGCCCCAGCAGGTGGCTAAGCAAACGCTTGGCAACGTCACGGACGTCCCCCGCCCGTTCCTGGAGGTAAGGGTCCGTCAATTGAGCAAGGGTCTGGGCAAAGCGGGCCGTAACGGTATCAACCGCCTCTTCTGCACAGACCTGTTGGTCAAGCTGCTGTTTGACCTGTTTTAACAGCTCTGGGTCGGAAAGGATGGCCGCGTGGGCATCAAAAATTCCCAAGGCGTCAGGTGCCAGCCGCCCAGCCGCCCGTTCCTTTAGCCGGCGCAGGTCAGCAAGGGAAGCGTCCACGGCCTGCATGAAGCGTTTATATTCGACCATTGGATTTTCGATTCGTCGCTTGGTATAGTGCAGGTCGGGCGCCACCAGCCGGTATGCCGGGGCAATGCCAATTCCCTCACTCGCGGCGATTCCTTTAATCTCTTTTGCCATCACTCTTCCTCCTCGTTCCGTCCGCTTTACCGGCGGTATCGCTAATATTATATAGCGCCAGCCAGCAGAAAACAAAGCGTTTTCACGTCCTTAAAATAAAAAAGGCGCTAGGCCCCGTGCAACGGTCGGCAGCCTAACGCCTTACTCGGTTAATCCTGGCGTAGAATTAACGGTTTTCAATGTCTTGACGAGCTTGTTCACTCAGGTTGTAGAATGAGTGAATCCCCTTGTATTGGGCAACGTCGCCAAGGTTGTCTTCGATCCGCATCAGCTGGTTGTACTTAGCAAGACGGTCAGTCCGGCTCATGGAACCAGTCTTGATCTGTCCGGCGTTGGTTGCAACAACCAGGTCAGCAATCGTTGTATCTTCAGTTTCACCAGAACGGTGGGAAACAATGGCCGTGTAGCCAGCTTCCTTAGCCATTTCGATGGCTTCAACGGTTTCCGTCAAAGTACCGATTTGGTTAAGCTTGATCAGGATGGAGTTAGCAGCCCCCATCTTAATCCCCTTCTTCAGGTAATCAGTGTTAGTAACGAAGAAGTCGTCACCAACCAGCTGAACCTTCTTGCCCAGTTCGTTGGTCAGGGTTACCCAGTCATCCCAGTTGTTTTCGTCAATTGGGTCTTCGACAGAAACGATTGGGTACTTTTCAATAATGTCGGAAAGGTACTTGATCCATTCTTCAGTGGTGTATTCTTCACCAGTGGACCAACGAAGCTTGTACTTCTTAGCGTCGTCATCCCACAGTTCGGAAGCAGCCACGTCAAAGGCAATGGCAATGTCCTTGCCCGGCTTGTAACCGGCATCCTTGATTGCCTTAATCAGGTATTCAAATGGTTCTGCGTTGTTTGCAAAGTCAGGAGCAAATCCACCTTCGTCACCAACAGAGGTTACCTTGCCGGCAGCTTCCAATTCCTTCTTCAAGGCGTGGAAAGTTTCTGAACCCCAACGAATTGCTTCACGAACAGTTGGTGCACCAACTGGCATAATCATGAATTCTTGGAAGTCAACCTTGTTATCAGAGTGGGCACCACCGTTGATAACGTTCATCATTGGCGTTGGCAATACGTGGGCATTGAAACCGCCAAGGTAGTTGTAAAGAGGTACTTGTAATTCATCAGCAGCAGCCCGAGCAGCAGCCAGGGAAACGGCCAAAATGGCGTTGGCACCAAGCTTGCCCTTGTTAGGAGTACCATCTAACTTGATCATTGCCTTATCGATGGCGATTTGGTCAGTGACTTCCATCCCCACGATTTCCTTGGCAATAACGTTGTTAACGTTAGCAACGGCCTTTAAAACACCCTTGCCGCCAAAACGGTCCTTGTCGCCGTCACGCAATTCAACGGCTTCGTGTTCACCAGTTGAAGCACCTGATGGAACGATTCCACGGCCAACACCGCCAGCTTCAGTGTAAACTTCTGCTTCAACAGTTGGGTTACCACGTGAATCAAGAACTTCACGTGCATAAATATCTGTAATAAGTGACATTTTGATGAATCTCTCCTCTGTCTTAAATTCGATAGCAATCGCGCTACTACACTAACATTGTATTATTTTGCACAACTAAAAACAAGCATTTAATGGTTAACTATTTCTAAAAAAGTCCGGGAGTCGAGGCTGTCCGTCCCCACCAGAACGCCATCAATGTCGGCTTGTGCCATCATCGCACCTGTATTCTCCGGGGTTACGCTGCCGCCATACAGGACCCGTACATTATTAGCGACGTCCTCCCCATACATATCGCTGATGGTCTGGCGAATTAGGTAGCAACCCTCCTCCGCCTGGTTGGGATCGGCGCTCTGCCCGCTGCCGATCGCCCAGGACGGCTCGTAGGCCACCGTCACCTTACAGATGTCTTCCGTACTTAATCCTTTGAGGTCGGCCAAGATCCGGTTAACCGCCCAGTGAATCTGGTCATCGGCAGCAATTCGCCGGGCCATCGTATCATCACAGCAGACGATTGGGCACAGACCGTTGCGCAGGGCAGCGCCGACTTTCTGGTTGATTAGGTCGTCATCTTCGTGGAAGTATTTCCGCCGCTCCGAATGCCCCAAGAGCACGTGGTGGATTCCCGCCTGGTAAAGTGCGTACGGACTGGTTTCGCCGGTATAGGCACCCGCATCCTTGCAGTAGCAATTTTCCGCCATCAGTTTGAGGGGGGAACCGGCCGCCGCCTGTACCATTGGCACCAGGCACAGTGTCGGGGCGGCCAGTGCGGTTTGCAGCTGGTCGGCCGGCGGCAACTGATCCTTAACCTGGTTAACAAAGTCTACGGCCTCCGTCACCGTTTTGTGCATCTTCCAGTTGCCAGCAATAATCGGAATGCGCATCATCAATTCCTCCTAAGAGTGCGCGTGAAACAACAAGAGACCGGCGAGAAAGCACGTTTCTCCCAGCCTCTTTCATTTTCAGATTACTTTTCAGAAATTGCAGCAATTCCCGGCAGGGTCTTACCTTCAAGGTAGGTCAGCGAAGCCCCACCACCAGTGGAGATGTGGGTCAGCTTATCTGCCACGCCTAATTCCTTAACCGCAGCGGTGGAGTCCCCACCACCAACGATGGTCGTTGCGTCAGTCAAAGTACCAAGGAACTTACCGATTTCCAGGGTTCCCTTGGCGAAGTTTGGCATTTCAAAGACACCCATTGGGCCGTTCCAAACAACGGTCTTAGCGTCCTTCAGAACGTTTTCAAATTCTTCCACGGACTTTGGACCAATGTCAAGGGCCATCCAGCCATCGTCAATGTCGCCTTCGACAACCTTGGTGTCGGCATCATTGTTGAACTTGTCAGCCACAACGTTGTCAATTGGCAGAACCAGCTTGTCGCCGGCCTTATCCAGGATCTGCTTGGCAACGTCAATCTTGTCCTTTTCAACCAGGGAGTTGCCGACCTTGATGCCCTTGGCAGCGTAGAAGGTGTAGGCCATCCCACCACCGATGATAATCTTGTCCGCCTTGTCAAGCAGGTTGTCAATTACACCGATCTTGTCGGAAACCTTGGCACCACCCAAGATGGCAACAAATGGCCGTTCTGGGTTGTCCACCGCGTCACCTAAGAACTTGATTTCCTTTTCCATCAGGTAACCGGCAGCAGCCTTGCCCGGCTTGTTCGTCGCGATGCCGACGTTGGAAGCGTGCTTCCGGTGAGCAGTACCGAAAGCGTCGTTAACGAAGACATCACCCAGTGAAGCCCAGTACTTGCCCAATTCTGGGTCGTTGCCAGATTCACGCTTGACGTATTCGCCATCCTTAACGTCTTCGTAACGGGTGTTTTGAACCAAGAGGACGTCGCCGTTCTTCATGTTGTCAATGGCGTCTTCCAGCTGCTTGCCTTCAGTTACCGGAACAAAGGTAACCGGCTTGTTCAGCAGGTTGGACAGCCGTTCTGCAACCGGACGCAGGGAAAGGCCCGGCTTGTCTTCTTCCTTCTTAATCCGGCCCAGGTGGGAGAACAGGATTGCCCGGCCACCATGGTCAACCACGTACTTGATTGTTGGCAATGCGGCCACGATCCGGTTGTCATCGCCAACCACACCGTCCTTGATCGGCACGTTGAAGTCGACCCGCATCAATACCTTTTGGCCTTCTAATGGAAGGTCTTCAACAGTTAATTTAGCCATGTCAGTATTTACCTCCTTGATAAAAAAGCGGGCGGAGTTTCCTCCTCCCGCCGTGAATTCAACCCCTGATTAATCAGGTCGTGAATTACAGAGTTGCAAAGTGAAGCAGCGTCCGGATCATGTTGCTGGTGAAGCCGTATTCGTTGTCGTACCAAGCAACAGTCTTAACTAATTGTGAACCGTCATCGGCTTCCATGATTTCAGTTTGTGAAGGGTCGAATACGGAACCGTAAGTAGAACCAATGATATCAGTTGATACGATTGGGTCTTCAGTGTAACCGTATGCTTCGTTGCCTTCAGTAGCCTTCTTCATCACGTCGTTGATTTCGTCAACAGTGGTCTTCTTGTCCATGATGGAAACAAGTTCAGTCAATGAACCGTCAACAACGCCAACCCGTTGAGCGTGACCAGAAAGCTTACCGTTCAATTCTGGGATAACCAGACCAATTGCCTTGGCAGCACCAGATGAGTGAGGAATGGTGTTAACACTTGCGGAACGGTTGTTACGCATCTTCTTACCACGAGGGCCATCAAGGATTGCCTGGGTAGAAGTAAAGGCGTGCACAGTAGTCATGGTACCAGCCTTGATGCCAAAGCTCTTGTTCAGGAAGTAAGCCATTGGTGCAAGACAGTTAGTGGTGCATGAACCAGCAGAAACGATCTTGTCGTCAGCCTTCAGGGTGTCAAGGTTAACCCCTGGAACAACAGTTGGGATGTTACCAGCAGGCGCAGAAATCAGAACCCGCTTTGCACCAGCGTCCAAGTGAGCTTGGGACTTTTCTGCTGAAGTGTAGAAACCAGTACATTCAAGAACGAAGTCAACACCGTCGTTCTTTACCCAAGGAATGTTCCGTGCGTCGCGTTCTGCGTATACAGGGTATTCCTTGCCATCAACAACGATAGCGTTGTCAGTTGATGAAACTTCACCAGGGAACTTGCCGTGAGTAGAGTCGTACTTCAGCAAGTAAGCCAGCATGGAAGGAGTAGTCAAGTCGTTGATTGCAACAACTTCGATTTCGTCAGTGTTCAATTCGTGAATCCGACGGAAAGCCAAGCGACCAATCCGACCGAAACCGTTAATACCAATCTTTACAGTCATACTGCAATTTCCTCCTTTAGGAAAAACAAAATTGAGTAAATACCTCATTCAATAAGTCAGCCAAGCCAGCTTGTTAAACAGGGTACAAAACCTTACGACATTTATAATACTCATCTTCGCAGGAATTGTCTATTCAATCACCTCATAAATTTGGAATTTTACGCTGTAAGCGCTATTTTAATTAAAAATCTCAAATAATGCTTGCAATCTATTTGGGGATAAGATACTATATTACTTGTCGATTAATGACGCGCCCTTAGTGTAATGGATCGCACGTGAGATTCCGGTTCTCGAGATCCGAGTTCGACTCTCGGGGGGCGCATAATAAAAAGACTTGGAAGCTATTACTTTCAGGTCTTTTTTCTTTAGCTATCAACAAAGCAGGCGGGGAATCAAAAATCGATTCCCCGCCTGCTCTACTCCTTAATTAAGGTGAATTTGAACATCAACTGTTTTAAAGGCATCGTCGCTTTCGTCATTATCATCCTTCGCGCTGCCGTCAAACTTATAACGCAGCTTTTTAAGGTCTGAGATGTTTTTGACCCCATCCAGCGGGATGATTACGTCACCGGTCTTGGTAACCCCACTGTCGATGGAATCGCCAAAGTCACCGGTAAAGGCTGCCTTACCCTGCAGCCCGTTATTTGTGGAGATGGTTCCCTGGTCTGGGAAGATTTCAATATCTTTGTTAGCCTTAACCGTCATGTTAACCACCACCAGGCAGTTAGCTTTTTGGTCGTCATAGCCGATGACACTGTGTTCCTTATCCAGCTTATAGATTGTGACCTTATTGAACTTCAGGTCAGCATACGACCAGGACTGATCGTTTTGGTTAATGGTAAATTCCTTCTTGCTGGTGTACCGGTAGCCCTTGTGATTTACGGT
The DNA here is from genome assembly GCF_000160835.1 of Limosilactobacillus antri DSM 16041. GTDB lineage: Bacteria > Bacillota > Bacilli > Lactobacillales > Lactobacillaceae > Limosilactobacillus > Limosilactobacillus antri. The sequence continues at coordinate 823,052 of NZ_GG700733.1, read as the reverse complement.
TATCGTATTCTTGTCGCTTCTGCCCGTGTTATCGCTATTTTCGATTGTTGCGGTCCTGGTGCTGGGGTGGTAAGCCCGGTGAACCACGTAAAAAGTTGCCACGTTGATAATCACGAGAAAAATTGCCAGCACGCTGCAAATCCAAATCCAATAACTGGGCCGCTTATACCAAACCTTTTTCATTGCTCTTGTCCTCCCTTACCTTGCAATAATAGTTGTAATTGCGGTGGTCACCCAGAAGAGGGCCGTAAAGGCGACGCCGATCAGCGCACCAATCCCCGCCGAATTTGCGTTTTGCGGCGTCTGCTTGCGCCAAACCAGAAAAAGAATCAGACCGACCAGCGGGATGGCCGCCCCCAACACGGCCCAGCCGAAAGAGCCCCGGTCTTCCGTCCCCCGCTGCGGCCCGCTGGAAACAACCGGTTGTCCACAGTTGGGACACTTAGCAGCGTTTTCTGGGAGCTTAGCACCACAATTTTGACAAAAGTTCATTGCTTATTCTCCTTCCAAGAGTATAATCTCGATTTATTAAAATATCACGTTATCAACGAACAAGCAATTAGATTTGCAATTAATTCAGACTCGCCCTTGGTGAAATGCTGTTAGGACAAGCAACTAGCGGCAATCAGCAGATAATTATCATTGCAAATCAGCAGTCCTTTGCTTTCTGCCGGTGAAGCAGCCTGACCAGCCGCGCCCGGTTATAACGCTGAAGGATAATAAACGGCACTTCAACCAGACTGGCGAGCACTGAACTGACAATGAAGATTGCCGGCTCGCCAAACGGGATTATCAGCAGGAGTGGCAGGTAACTGAGGGTAAACATCAGCTCGTGGTCCACCTCCGCAGACACCATCGTCACAAGCAGTTCCGGTAGGGAACGCCGTTGGACAGTATACTTTGCCGGCGAGTAGGTCGGCAGCAGCTTCTTCCATTTTTTCACCCTGAGCAGCTGGTAGAGGCGGCGCTCTCCCGGCCTCACCGCAAACCAGGCTCCCGCCGGATTGAGTTTTAGCCGTGGCTCAAGCCAGTTGCCGACTGCTAAGCGCATCGCTAGTTGGTAAAAAGTGACCAGCAGTGTAACCTCCACCGCCAGGATGAATTGTTGCGGATAAACAAGGTTCCAGAGCATGGCCACTAGCATGCCACCACCCGACCACCAGGTTAATTGCTTCATTAATTGTTCCACTGCTTTTTCCTCCTTGTCATCCATGATCCGTCAAGCTAAAAAAGCACCAAAAATCAGCCGGGAAGCTGT
>NZ_GG700733.1:710889-820332 GCF_000160835.1 Limosilactobacillus antri DSM 16041 | reverse complement strand
CTGACGTTTGGTGTTTGCCTTCCGCTATATAGTGAGCCGGTAGACCAGCCAGCCGCGGAATTACTTTTAAAGTAATAAAGAGGCTGGAACTCCTGTCCAACCTCTTTTTAACAATTGAATTACTTTTCGTCAGCTGGCTTTTCCTTAGCCCACTTGCGAATCGCTTCAATCTTCTTTTCTTTTAATGCTCGCTTGTACTTAGGAGCAATTGGGCGACGGCCTTGAACGCCGTATGGGTGTGCTTTACGCATAGCTAATATGCCTCCTTATTGTGTACGTAAATTAATTAACGTTCCAATTATACCGGGCTGGCAAATAAAAAGCAAGCCCTGGTCAAAAAGCATTCACAAGCGGGCCCGTTTCAACTTTTTCCGCCCAAAAAATTTACTAAATTTTCCCTTTTACTAAGGCATTTTACTAGCAACCAGAAGTCTACTCCACCAACGCATCCGCAAAGATGGTTAGACCAATTTGATATTATTAGCTTTTAAATACTGATATATTAGGACTTGCATTGTAGACCAATCAAGTGTAGTATACAAAATGTAAATAAGAGCGACGGATAAAAAACATTACTCAGCTCCGGGAGGAATTTATTATGACTAACACTAAATCACTGAACGTTTTCATTACCACTGCTGACTGGCGGGCCCTGGACCGGCAAAGTGCAGCAACCGAATTGGACCTGCTTTGTGCAGACATCAACCACTAATTTAAGCTTAGGAGAGGCTGGGAATTAACTCAGTCTCTTTGCTATTTTAAAGGTAATAATGCAACAGTGCAGTAGCTGGCTGGCAGTTCAAGCACTGATAAATCAGCATTTGACCAACCCCATACGCCTTGTCGAGGAGGTTGTTTCCCACTCCCTTCTATATTTTAAACGGCTGCTCGCGCGTTGAAACAGCACGCCATGTTCTTCACGGCTTTTTCCTTGCCAAATCAGTTGCAGATGACATAATGTTCTTAGTCGGAAAGCAACAAATCATTTGACCTTTTTTGACCAATCGAGTATAGTATTAATATCGGTTAGCAATACTTGCTAACAAGTGCTAATTTACAAGGAGGCCACATAATGAACTTAGTTCCTACCGTCATTGAGCAGTCATCACGCGGTGAACGTGCTTATGATATTTACTCACGGCTTCTGAAGGACCGGATCATCATGCTATCTGGTCCAATTGAAGACGAAATGGCAAACTCAATTGTTGCGCAGCTCCTCTTCTTGGACGCGCAAGACTCAACTAAAGATATCTACCTTTATATCAACTCTCCTGGTGGTGTCGTTACCTCAGGGATGGCGATTTACGACACGATGAACTTTATCAAGTCAGACGTGCAAACGATCGTGATCGGGATGGCCGCTTCCATGGCGAGTGTCCTAGTTTCCTCCGGGACCAAGGGCAAGCGCTTCGGTCTGCCACACTCCCAAGTACTGATTCACCAGCCATCTGGTGGCGCACAGGGTCAGCAAACCGAGATTGAAATTGCGGCAACGGAAATTTTGAAGACCCGGAAGATGATTAATGAAATCCTGGCCAAGAATTCCGGTCAGCCAATCGAAAAGATTAACCGGGATACTGAACGGGACCACTACTTAACCGCCCAAGAGGCCGTTGATTACGGCCTGCTAGACGGGATCATGGAAAATAATTCCAGCTTAAAGTAGTGTTCTAGTGACCAACCGTGATGGTTAAAAAAGCTCCAGAAATCGATGAACCGATTTCTGGAGCTTTTTTCGTTACCGCTAGCTATTCGAGAGCTGGGCTATTTAGGCACGCAAACGCGGCCGGGAAGAAAAGCTATTTTCCTCCCGACCTCGTGTGCAATTTAGTACCAGTACACAAGTGCCACGAGCTTTAAACTAACCCCGGTCACAGGGCAAACTGATTATAACCATCAACAAATGCCCGCTGACCATCAAGCACCAGCTTCATTAGTGCCCCGTTAGCCGGGTTTGCGTACTGCTGCCCCGGGTCCAGTGTTCCCGCCAGGTACTGAATAATCGATCCATGGCTCGCCACAACGACGTTGCTACCGTCGGGGAGCGCCTCCAAGAGCTTCAGCGCCTGGTTGAGCCGGTGGTCAAGCTGCTGGCTATCCTCGGCCAGGTGGGCCGGGTCGGCCTCCTTTAACAGGTCGTGCGCCCGCCGAATTCCAAACTCGTCAACTAGTTCGCCGATCCGCCGCAACCGCTGACCCCCAAGCTGGCTCGCCCAAATGGCCCCCTCTTCGTTGCTGTGCCCTTCAAAGGAACCGTAAAAGACCTCGCGAAAACATTCCTTGGTTGTCGGCCGGCTAATATTCGCCGGGTGCAGCTCATCAATAATCAGCTGCGCCGTATCAACCGCCCGTTTCAAGTCGCTGGAAAAGAAGTAGTCAATTCGCAAGGGTGCAAGAACCTTGGCAACGCGCAGCGCGTCCTGCTGTCCCTGCGCGGTTAGGGGCGTATCCGACCAGCCTTGCAGACGAGCAAAGCAGTTGAAATAGGTCTGACCGTGACGGAGAAAGTACACCGTAATTGCCATTGTCTAGTCACTCTTCCTTACGCTACCGCTGGCGTGCCCAGCCAATCAATAATTTCTTTCATCTTGGCGGTAATCGCCTCGGTTCCCGGCAAGAGGAGCTTGCGAGGATCATAGCCCTTTTGCGCTTGGTCGAGGTCACGCGCTTGTTCGATGTAGTCCCGGGTTGCTGCCTGGAAGGCCAGCTGGAATTCAGTGTTAATATTCACCTTCGCAATCCCTAGGGCAATCGCACGTTGGACCTGGTCCTTAGGGATTCCGGACCCACCGTGCAGGACCAGCGGAATGTCCACGGCATCCGCAATTGCCGCCAGGCGGTCGAAGTCCAGTCCCCGCCAGTCTGCCGGGTAAATTCCGTGAATATTCCCAATTCCGCACGCCAGCTTATCAACTCCCAGTTCAGCAAACTTTTTGGCGTCAGCAACCGAAGCCAGTTCGCCGCTATTGGTGTCCTGGTTTTCACCGACTTTGCCAATCTCCGCTTCCACCGAAATTCCCCGCTGGTGGGCCGCCTGGACAATTTGGGCAGTCTGGTCATAGTTGGTGGCCAGCGGCAGCTTATGACCGTCGTACATCACGGAAGAATAGCCCAGGTCAATGCACTCCATTGCGGCCGCAAAGTCGCCGTGGTCCAGGTTGAGCACGACCGGCACCGTAATCCCCATCGCGTCAATCTGGTCGGCAACCATATCACGGACAAACTTAAAGCCGCCCATGTACTTGGCCGCCCCCATCGATACCTGGACCAGGACCGGGGTTCTGGTTTCGTTGGCCGCTTGCAAAATTGCCCGGGTCCATTCAAGGTTGTTAATATTGTAGGCACCCACTGCGTAGTGGTTTGCCCGGGCATCGGCAAAGATCTGGTTACCATTATCAAAATAAGCCATTGTGTTAACTTCCTTCCTCATTAATTAAAGCGCATTAGAGACGGGAGCCTGCTGCCAGTTCACCATTTCCAGGAAATGGTCTGCTTGTAAGCTGGCACGACCGATCAACACCCCGTCAACATCAGGATTGGCCATAATCGCGGCGATATTTTGGGGGTTAACGCTCCCGCCGTATAGGATCCGGACCTGGTCCGCTAAGCGCTGGCCATAAACCGCCGCAATCATTTCCCGAATGCGGCTGCACCCCTTTTGGGCGACCAGCGGGTTAGCAGTTTGACTGCTCCCCACCGCCCAGCTCGGTTCGTAGGAAAGGACGATTTTCTTGAGCTGGTCCGGCGCGACCCCATCGAAAACGCCCTTGAGCTGGTCAAAAATGTAGTGGATCTCGCCATTAATTTCCGCCTGGACCATCTTATCATCGGTACAGATAATCGGCGTCAGCCCCGTAGCCAGGGCCGTCAAGACCTTTTGGTTAATCGTTTCGTTATCTTCATGGAATAAGCGCCGGCGTTCGAGGTGGCCCAGCATCACGTACGAGGCGCCAGCGTCCGCCAGACAGCGGACACTAATCTCGCCAGTGTACGGCCCCACCAGCTCACTGGCCGCATTCTGGGCAATGATCTGCAGGTTGGCCCCCTGGACCATCTGTTTCATGTTCGCTAGGGCAACCGCCTGGGCGGCAATGCCGACTTCTTCAACCCCAGCCTGGGGCAAGCATTCTCGGATCTGCTTAATAAATTCTACTGATTCCTGAATATTCTTGTGCATTTTCCAGTTTGCAATAATAAATGGTTTGCGCATACTATCCCTCCTGTGCCTAGGCCAGCGCCCGAAATAGGCAGGCGGAATAATCGGCTTTATGATCCAGCGGTCCTGGAGTCACGCGATTTCCTTCCCGGTGCTGACCACTAAAGTCAGTGTCAAGTTTTAAGACCGTCCCGGAGCCCGCGTCATTAGCAAAGGTTAACAGGCGGCAGCTGTCTTCATCGACCACCTCGTCCAGGTTGTGCTTCAGGTAAAAGCCGGTTGGTCGATCTTCTACTTTTAGCTGGACCGCTGACTCGTTGTCGTCAATCACGAGGTTGCCCGCCTTATTCGCGGCCAGTTGAACCAAACGGTTATCCTTAGTCGCAAAGAAGCTGTTGTTGCCCCGCTTTTGGCCACTATTGCGACAGTCGTCAGCTACCTGCCGTTGGGCAAGTGCCAAGGCGGTCGTCAGTTCTGGCCGTAAGGACTTGTTAATAAATAAGTTGTTGTAAAAGTACGAGCTTTGCTGCTGACCGTACTGCTGGCCCCGGCTAATCCGGTGAAAGAGCGGGCTATTTTCTGCCTGTCCCGCCTTGGCCGACAGCCAGGCGGTCCGCCCGTAAATCAGGTTATGGGTCAGGAGGATCTGATAACTTTCCAGCCGGAGTGCGTAGTCAGACAGCAGGAAGTTGTTATCAATCGTGGTCACCCCGACGGAATTTTCAATTCGGATGTCTTCACCCAACCCAGCGAGCAGGTCCTGGTGGTGCTCAGCGGCTGATTGCTTTGCCGAGAGGCCGTTAGCATACATGAGGTTCCGGCTGATCTGCGCACGTTCAACCCGGCCGCCTAGCCGGACGCCCCGCCGGCAGTCATGAATGCAGTTCCGGCTAATCTTTGCACCGACCACCGGTGAGAGGTCAATCGCCCCCGCACTTTTACCACGGAGGTTCAGCCGGGTGTTGATCCTAAACAGGTGGTTATGTTCAATTACGGGTGCTGGGTTACCGTCCACCCCGATAATACCGACCTGGCCGCAGTCAAAAATCCGGCTGTTCTTAATCAGGTGCCGGCTCGGGTACTGAGCAAAGTCCGTGCTGGCTGGCGTGGTCGGGTAGCGCCCCAGAGAAATCCCCGCGCACTTGCCGTGGGTGATGTTGCAGTTGAGGATCTTCCAGCCCTGCGCCTGGTTCGTACCCACGACCGCCTTATTGTAGTCTGGTCCGACCCAGCGGCTCGCCGCCTTGGTCAGTACAAACCCGGAGAGCACTAAGAAGTCGACTTGCCGGCGCTGGGGATAGAAGCAGGTTTCACGGAAGGTCAGTTCCACGTTGGCGTGGTTCGGGTCCACGCCCAAAAAGTTTGCATAGATGACGGTCGTATCGGCGGCCTGGTCCTGTTCGGTGTACCAGTGGGCCGCCCCGGTTGCTGGCGACTGCTTGACCGCCGCAAACCGGTCAGCTTCCGCCAGCGCCCGGTTGTTTAAGAAGACCTCGCCCGCGTGCTGGCGGCCAGTTCCCTGTTTAATCAGCGTCGTGTACGGGTTATAGTCACCAAAGCGGCGGTTGGCAATCACGATTCGCCAAACATCTCCGGCTACCTGCTCCCATTCGTCCAGGCGTTCCGCCCCGCTAATAACGGTCGAATTCTGCTTTACTGCCCGGTATAGGATTGGCTTATCCTTGCTTCCAGAATAACGGGGGTTCACGCTCTCGCGGTACACTCCCGGCATTACCCAGACAACGTCACCCGGCTTGGCAACGTCCGCGGCCGCTTGGATTGTGGCAAACGGTGCCTGACTAGTTCCATCACCATGCTGCTTGGCACAAGCATCAACGTATAACTGCATCTTAGTCATCCTTTCTCGTATTACCATGCAAGGTCATTATCAACCGTCCGGCCCCGACCCGTCGCCTGGTCCAGCAACAGGCGCTGCTCAAAGTGGGCCACGTTGCGTTTGGTTTCCTTCACCATGTCGGGGTTCACCGATACGCAGTCGATCCCGTTGCGGATCAAGAAATTCGTAAAATCAGGGTACTCTGATGGTGCCTGCCCACAGATCGAAACGGTCCGGCCGTCCCGGTGGGCAACCGTAATCAGGTGGCTGATCGCCCGTTTAACGGCTAGGTTGCGTTCGTCAAAGAGGGCCGAAACGGTATCATTATTACGGTCACAGCCGAGCACCAGCATCGTTAAGTCGTTGGAGCCGATTGAATACCCATCCACGTACTGGTTGAACTGGTCCGCCAAAATGATGTTGGCGGGGATTTCAGCCATCATGTAGACCTTAAAGTCCGCACTCCGGTGCAAGCCGGCCTGGTTCATTAACTGCGTTACCCGGGCCAGTTCCGCGACCGTCCGAACAAACGGGATCATTACGTTGACGTTCCGTAGCCCCATTTCGTTCCGCACCCGCTTAACCGCGGCCAGCTCCAACTTGAAGGCTTCGACAAAGTGCGGATCATAGTAACGGGAAGCACCACGCCAGCCCAGGAGGTCAGCCGGCTCGTGCGGCTCAAACTCCTCACCGCCCGTTAAGTGCCGGTATTCTCCCGACTTAAAGTCCGAAAAGCGCAGGGTTAACGGCCGGGGAGCCATTGCCCGGGCCACCTTGGCAATACCCCCTGCCAAGAAGTCCACAACTTTTTGCGGCTGGCCGGCCTTAATCAGGGCCAGGGGGTGTTCATGAATGGCGGTGGTCCAAATAAATTCTTCCCGCATCAGGCCGATACCGTCTGCCGGCAGGGCCGCGTAACGTTGCGCGAGGTCCGGATCACCCAAGTTCATCATGACCTGGGTAGCGGTCGGCGCAAAGTATTCGGCCACCGCTTGCTCGGCCGGAGCGGCTTCCTTTGGCGCTAACTGCTTCGTCAGGTCCCCCGCGTAGACGACTCCATTCCGGGCATCGACCGTTACCTGGTCGCCATCATGCAGGGTTGTCATTGCCGCTTGCCCGCAGCTCGCCGTGCCGACTAAGCACGGAATCTGCATTTCCCGGGAAACAATCGCCGCGTGACAGGTCATCCCGCCATTGTCGGTAACGATTGCCGCGGCCTTCTTCATCGCCGGCACCCAGTCGGGCGAGGTCATTTGGGTTACCAGCACCTCCCCGGACTTAAAACTATCAATGTCAGCTGGATCAGCAATCACGTGCGCCCGGCCACTGGCCAGACCCGGACTGGCGGGAAGACCCTTGAGAACCGGCCGGTGGTCTTCAAGCGAATTATTTTCTTCTGCCGGAGCTGCTGGCTGCTGGTTCGACCAGGCCGTTTCGGGACGGGCTTGGACCAGCCACAGGCGACCGGTCGGGCCGTCAAGCGCAAATTCCATATCCATATGGCAGCCATAGTGCTGTTCAATCCGTTTGGCGTAGCCCGCCAGTTCCTTAACCTGGTCGTCACTTAGCGCCGGTTGGTCGGCCAGGGCTGCGGGAACGGTCTGCTCATAGGTTCCCCCGCCCGGCTTCTGCAGCAACTCAACCGGCTTGTTGGTAATCGCCCGGTCGATAATTGCCAAGTCTGGCTTGTTGATAACGTAATGGTCTGGAGTTACTTTCCCGAGAACGATGTATTCGCCGAGCCCCCAAATCGCGTCCACCACAATTTGCTGGTCATTGCCGTCGGCGACGTTAAGCGAGAACATGATCCCCGCAGCTTTGGAAAAGACCATCATCTGGATAGCCGCACAGAGCGCGACCTTCTCGTGCGGGAAATGCTGCTTGTGCCGGTAATAGGTTGCCCGGTCGGTAAAAAGCGACGCGTAGCATTCCTGAACCTTCTTAACTACCAGAGCGGCACCGCTAACGTTCAGGTAGGTCTCCTGCTGGCCCGCAAAGGAGGCGTTTGGCAAATCCTCCGCAGTCGCACTGGAGCGCACCGCGACAAAGGGATCCGGCTGGTCCATCTTTTCGGCCAGCTGTTCGTAAGCCGTCGTAATTGCCATGGCCAATTCTTCTGGCATCGTGGCGCTGATAATCAGGGAGCGGATTTGGTTGCACACCGTGTGCAGCTCGTCCGTATTTTCATAGTCCTTGATTTCAGCAAGCAACTGGTTAACCCGCTGGTTCAGACCGGTGGCTTCCATAAAACGGCGGTAAGCGTGCGCGGTTGTGGCAAAGCCATACGGTACTGGTATGTCGGTTGCCGAAGTGAGCTCACCAAGCGAGGCCGATTTACCCCCGACTAAGTCCACATCCTGCCGGCGCAATTCATCAAACCATAAAACATCCTTTTGTTCTCGTTTTACCATCACGGCATCTCCTTTTTCTGAATGTATCTTTTTCCTAATCGGTCTGGGCAAAGCTGTCAACCACTTTTTGGGGATGTAATTTTGAGCAACTGGTTGCATCCGCGGCAACACTATATTAAATAATTGATATTTTTTATTAATGTACGGTTTGCCGTGGGCTTGTTAACTTTGTAATTTGGAGCTTTTTCCAAAAATTTAAATTGGTATATATAAATTTTCTTTGATTTAAAAGGGTTTACGGTAGATTGGTCTAATTTTTAAAATAAAAAAATCACCATTGGTAAGCGACTTTACTCGTCAATTACCAATGGTGATTTTTCTGATTCTGGTTAGCAACAGCGGGGTCCTTATTCCTGCCCCAGCCCGCCAAACCGGTTCATGCGCAATTCGTCGGCGTAGGCGTTTAGTTTCCGCAGGCGGTGGTTGACCCCCGACTTGGAAATCGGTCCCCCGGGCACAAGCTGGCCAAGTTCCTTGAGGCTGACCTCCTGGTGGTTCAGCCGCGTCTGGGCAATGTCCCGGAGCTTGTCCGGGAGGCTGACTAGACCCACGGTGTCCTCAATCAGCTTGATGTTTTCAATCTGTCGGGTCGACGCGTTCGCAATCTTGTTCATGTTGGCGTTCTCGCAGTTTACCAGCCGGTTGACCGAGTTGCGCATATCGCGGACAATTCGGACATTCTCAAACTGGAGCATCGAGTTGGTTGCCCCAATCAGTGACATAAAGTTAGCAATCTTTTCTGCTTCCTTGAGGTAGACAATGTAGCCGCTGCGCCGGGCCGTCGTTTGCGCATTGAGGCCAAACTGGTTCATCATCCGGGCAATCATTTCATTGTGTTCCTCATATAGGGAATAAATTTCCAAGTGGTAGCTGGAGGTTTCGGGGTTATTAACTGAGCCCCCCGCTAAAAAGGCCCCCCGCAGGTAGGAACGAACCATCCACTCATCCTTGAGCAGGGCCAGTGGCACCTGCTCCTTGATCTGGAAATTCTGCAGGATTCCCAGGTCGTCGAGCACCCGCCGGGCGGAATAACGCAGGCGGACGATGTACTGGTTATTCTTCTTCAGCTTCATCTTCCGCCGCACCACGATTTCGCTTTCGACATCGTAAAATTCCTTCAGGAGCGAATAAATCCGGCGGGCAATCGCCGGATTTTCAGTTTGGATATTGAGGATTAACTGCCGGTTGGCAATCGCAATGCTGCCGTTCATCCGAATCAGGGCCATCAGCTCGGCCTGGGCGTTCTGCTGGTGAACCTTAATTGCCGTTAATTCCTTTTTGACTTCACTTGCGTAGGACATTGCACTCCTCCTCTATTCATGGACCTGGTGGAGGCGGTTCATCAGCTCGGCGACTACCCGGTCACGGTCATGGAAGGCCCCGTTATCTTTGAGCCGCAGGAAGTTGGCACTGATCACCCGGCAGCCCAGGTCCCGCAAGCCCTGAAAATCATGCCCGACCGGCTGGGAAATCTCATTCCACTGCTTAAAGTCCAGGTAGTTTTTTGGTACCGGCTGGATATTGACCAGGACCGTGTCGATAAAGTTTTGCCCCAGGTGGTCGTTTAGCACCCGGACGTGGTCGGCATCCGTAAAGTGGTCGGTCTCGCCCTTCTGGGTCATGATATTGCAGATGTACACGACCTCCGCCCGGCTTTCGCAGATCGCGTCCCGGACCGCCCTGATCGTCAGGTTCGGCAGGATGCTGGTGAAGAGGCTCCCAGGGCCAATCACAATCTGGTCGGCAGCCCGAATTGCCGCCAGTACTTCCGGGACCGGCTGGATCTGGTCGCCATCCGCACCATCAGCCGTCGTTACCCAGACCCGTTTAATCTGCCGGTGGGCCGCCGTAATTTCCGCTTCCCCGCTGAGCTTCGTCCCATCTGTAAACTCCGCGTTAAGGGTCAGGGGTTCGTTGGCGACCGGGTAAACGTGGCCGCGAATCTTCATCATCTGGGAGAGTTCCTGGACCGCTGGGAAAATCCCCCCCCGCATTTCGGAGAGGGCCGAAATAATCAGGTTGCCGATGGCGTGGCCGGCAAAGAATTGGTCCGAGCTCTTGAACCGGTACTGGAAGACGTCTAACTCCAATGGTGACATCTCTGACAGGGCAACCAGCACGTTTCTAATATCGCCCGGCGGCACCACGTTGATGTAATTGCGCAGGATTCCTGAAGAACCGCCATCATCAGCAACCGTAACGACTGCCGTGACGTCGGCATCCTGGTCACGCAACCCGCGCAGGACAACTGGCAGGCCGGTGCCGCCACCGATCACGACGATTTTCGGTTTATGGATCATCCGTTATCACTTCCTTCCTACTGTGCCTTGCTAACGTCGCGGTGGTAAAGGTTGACCTTATACTTGTCATCCTTGAGATCCGCGGCTAGCTGATTGGCAATCGTTACCGACCGGTGCTGGCCGCCAGTACAGCCAATCGCCACCGTCAGACTGCTCTTGCCCTCCTTGATGTAGCCAGGCAGGGCGTTCTCCAGCAGGGACCGCAGGTGGGCGTAAAACTGCTGGGCCGCCGGACTGCTCATCACGTATTTCTGAACCGCCGCGTCATTGCCGGTCAGGTGCTTCAGCTCCGGCAGGTAAAAGGGGTTCGGCAGAAAACGAACGTCCATCACGATGTCGGCATCCAGAGGCAGACCGTACTTAAAGCCAAACGACATCACTTCAACGAAGAAGTTGTTCTCTTCCCCATTGCTAAAGAGCTTGTCAATCCGCAGCTTGAGGTTCCGCGGGGTCAGGTCGGTGGTATCAATAATCACGTCCGCCCGACTCTTCAGCTCACTCAGCAGCTGCCGCTCCATCTCAACCCCGTCCATGATCCGGCCCTGGCGTGCCAACGGGTGGAGCCGACGGGTTTCCTTATAGCGGGACACCAGTTTGACGTTATTGGCGTCCAAGAAGAGCAGTTTGACGTCGAGGTCGGCGCGCCCCTTCAGCTTGTGCAGTGTCGGCAGGACCTGGTCATAAAAGCCGCGTGACCGTAAATCCATGACCATCGCGACCTTCTTAAATTCGCCGGACTCCTCGATTACATCGACGAACTTCTCCGCCAGGTTGGGCAGCATATTATCGATTACAAAATAGCCGAGATCCTCAAAGCTATGGACTGCCAGGGTCTTTCCGGCCCCGCTCATCCCAGTGATAATTACCACTTTAATTTTTTCCGTCATCGCTACTTCTCCTTCTCAGACAACTTCCTTTGTATTGTACCACAACTATGCCGGGCGTGTCTTTTATTGCAATCCAGCGGCTAAGTTTTGCTTAGCCAATAGCCTGACCGTCGTCTCCGGCAGGAAGCGGGCAACGTGAGCGGGCGTCAGCGCCTCGTCCCCAAAGACCTGAATGCCATGCTGGCGCAACAGGGCCGCCGTCACCCCCGAACCGGCAATCCGCTGGCCGGTAAAACTGCCGTCGTACACCTCCCGGGTCCCACAGGCCGGGCTTTTTTGCTTCAGGTAGGCAACCGTCACCCGCTGCTTCTGGGCAATCGCTAGAACCCGCTGGGCCGCTGCCAAGTAAGCTGCCGTGACGTCCCGTCCGGACCTGGTCACCACCCGGGCCCTTCCCGTCAGAACATCCGCCCCCGTTCCGCCCTGGATCTCCGCCGGCTCGCGCGGGGTAGCAAAGCCCGCCATAATTTCCGGGCAGACCGTGATGGCCGCCCCCAGCGCTAAGAGCTTCACCGCTAGTGGCTGGCGGGCATTACCGCCATCGTACCGCACGTTGAACCCCGCTAAACATGAACTCAGTAAAATCATCACTAACCGCCTCCTTGCTGTTCCCATCTTACCATGATCTTAAAAGGGCGGTCCCGGGACTTTCCCCGGCAACCGCCGACTGAATTATTCAACTGCTTGTAAGTTCTTAATGGTGTTATCGCCGTCTTCGCTCGTCAGGTGGAGGCAGTTAGCCGCGTTGGCATTGGCCTGCTGTTCGCCGCTATCGTGGTCGGCGCCGTTAACTTCATTGTCGCCGGTCGCGCTCTTCAAGAAGTAACCGTCAACGTGCGCGTCAACTGCTTCATTGTCACCGTCACTGTTTTTTACGAAGTAGTTGCCCCGGAAGGTAACGTTCCGGCTGGTGAAATCACCCGACTCCAGCTGCGCTTTGCCGCCTTCGACCGTCAGGTTCCGCAGGTCGACGTCCCCATCCCGGGCGTCAATCGTAACCCCGGATAAGTCAACCCCGTCCACCGTGACGTCACCGCTGGTCGCCTTGATCGTTCCAGCGAGCTTGGTTCCCTTAGGGACGGTAATCGTAATGTCGTCCACGGTCGCACTGTTGTCCCAAAATACTCCAGCAACAGTGCGCGTTTGCTTAACTGTCAGCAGCTGGTCAGTGATGAGTGCCTTGGGCTGCGTCATGCTAACTCCCCGGTAGCTTACCTTAAACTTCCGGCCGGACTTAATTGTGACGTTAGCTGAATCGACATTCAGGTCCAGGCGGTCAAAGTGCTGGTTAGTCAGCAAGTTTTCGTTGACCTTCTTAGTAATTACCGGCTTCAAGCCGTCAAAGGAAACGTTGCGCGCACCGTGACCCCAAAAGCCAACTGCCGTCAAGATCAGGCCCACAATTAGGATGCCTACGCTAAATTTAAATAACTTCTTCATGGTTACTTCGTCCTCCTCTGCTGGAGTTTTTGGTAGAGAAACTTAGAAAGGTTGGCAATCCCTTGTGCCAACAGGCGGATAATCCAGTAGCCGACGGGAATAAAGATCAAGAAGCCGCCGAGCACCACTAGGCCGAGGCCCAGGTAGAAAATCCCGGTCATTGGTGCCGCCGCAATCAGGCCCACGCCCAGGTAGAGCATGGCTCCCGCTGTCACCAGCAGGCCCACGATAATGCCGAGCAGGCCAAGGATAATGCCGATGACAGCCCCTAAGGCCGCAATCAAAATTCCCAAAGCCACGATACTTAAGACCAGGGTGATCGGCGAGGTCACGATTGCAATCAGGACCAGCCAGAAGACCCGCCAGCTGGACTTGGTTGAAGCAACCTTTCCCGCACCGCGGTCCTGCTCGTTGGCCTTAATCGAATAGTCCGCCAGAATCTGGTGGCTGAGCTGCCGCGGTGTTCCTAATTCCGCCGTAATCTGCTCCCAGGTATCGTACTGGGCATCCGCGATATACTCATCATAAAAGTCAATGGCGTCCGCCCGCTCCGCTGCTGGCAGGGTATTTAAGTACCTGCCCAATTCTTGAATATATTTTTCTCGTGCGTTCATTGCTGTTCACCCCGCTGATAGAAAATTTGGTCTAAGTTATCTTTATACTGCTCCCATAGGCGAAGAATTTCTTGCAGGCGCTGCTCACCAGCCGCAGTCAACTGATAATAACGGCGGTTGCGCCCCTGAAAAGGCTGATCGTAGGTCGTCAGATCACCGTTTTTCTTCAGCCGGCGTAGGACCGGATACATCGTCGATTCCGAAATGTCAATAACGGACTGGACCCGCTGAGTTAAGGCGTAACCATAGTAGTCGTCCTGCTTGAGGATTGCCAAGACCAGGCCGTCGAGAAGTTCTGCCGTGATTTGTATCTTCATTCCATTCACCTCTCTTAATTCATTAATATTATATATTGTATAATATTAAATGTAAATATATTATTTTAAAAGATGCAAAAGAAAAACAGTGCCCCAGCTTAAACTGAGTTCACTGTTTTATCACTATTTGCTTTTCTTTTTGGCAGCCCGGGCCGCTGCCCACTGCTGGTCACGTTCCAGCATCTCTTTCAGGTAACGGCCGGTATAGCTTTCCTTAACCTGGGCAACCGCTTCCGGCGTTCCCGTGGCAACCACCTGGCCGCCGGCGTCCCCGCCTTCGGGCCCCAGGTCGATCAGCCAGTCGGCCGACTTGACCACGTCGAGGTCGTGCTCAATCACCAGGACGGTGTTGCCAGCATCGACCAGCCGCTGGAGGACGCCGAGGAGCCGTTTGATGTCATCCATGTGCAAGCCAGTCGTCGGCTCATCCAGGATATAGAAGCTCTTGCCGTGAGACTGGCGGTGCAGTTCGGCCGCCAGCTTCATCCGCTGGGCTTCCCCGCCAGACAGGGTCGTCGCTGGCTGGCCCAGGTGAACGTAGCCGAGGCCAACGTCCTCGATTGTTTGCAGCTTCCGGCGGATCTTCGGAATTGCACTGAAGAATTCTAGGGCTTCTGAAACCGTCATGTTCAGGACTTCCGCAATGTTCTTGCCCTTGTATTCCACTTCCAAAGTTTCCGAATTGTAGCGGGTCCCGTGACAAACCTCACAGGGCACATATACGTCCGGCAGGAAGTTCATCTCAATCTTGAGAATCCCATCCCCGTGGCAGGCCTCGCAACGGCCGCCCTTGACGTTAAAGCTGAAGCGGCCCTTGGTATAGCCGCGAACCTTGGCCTGGTTGGTCTGGGCAAAGAGTTCCCGAATGTCATCGAAGACCCCGGTGTAGGTCGCCGGGTTGCTCCGCGGCGTCCGGCCGATCGGCGACTGGTCAATGTCGATGACCTTTTCAATATTGTTCACCCCGCTGATGGAAGCGTACTTCCCCGGCTTAGCGGAATTATGGTTGAGCTTCTGGGCCAAAATGCGTTTCAAAATCAGGTTGACCAGGGTCGATTTCCCCGAACCGGAAACCCCGGTCACGCAGATCAGCTTGCCAAGGGGAAAATCGACGTCAATCTGCTTCAGGTTGTTGGCCGCGGCCCCCTTAATCACGATGTGCTTGCCGTTGCCGGGCCGCCGTTCTGCTGGCACCGGGATAAACTTCTTGCCAGAAAGGTACTGGCCGGTCAGCGACTTGCGCGACCGCATTACCTGCTTGGGGGTACCGGCCGCCATCACCCGGCCACCGTTCTCGCCGGCACCGGGACCGATGTCGATGATGTAGTCGGCGGCCCGCATGGTATCCTCATCGTGCTCGACCACGATCAGGGTGTTGCCGAGGTCCCGCATTGCCTTGAGCGATGAGATCAGCCGGTCATTATCCCGCTGGTGGAGCCCAATCGACGGCTCATCCAGAACGTACATCACCCCGGAGAGGTTGGAACCGATTTGGGTTGCCAGCCGGATCCGCTGGGCCTCACCCCCGGAGAGGGTCCGGGCCGACCGGCTGAGGGTCAGGTATTCGACCCCAACGTTTTGCATGAAGGTCAGCCGGTCAAGAATTTCCTTGAGGATTGGGCGGGCAATCTGTTCATTCTGTTCCGATAAATGAACCTGCTTAAAGAAGTCAATCGCGTCGCTGATCGACAGGTCGGATACCTGGCCAATGTTCTGTCCGTTGATTTTAACGGCCAGCGCCCGCTCGTTCAGCCGGTAACCGTGGCAGGCCGGACAGGGCAGCTCGGTCATGTACTTGCGCATCTGCTCCCGGGTAAAGTCCGAATTGGTTTCCCGGTAACGCCGCTTAACATTATTGACCACCCCTTCAAACGGTACGTCCACGTCCCGGACCCCGCCGAAGTCATTTTCGTAGTGGAAGTGGAAGGTCTGGTCGCCGTTGCCATAGAGAACCTGTTTTTGCTGCTTCTTTGGCAGCTTGTTAAAGGGAGTATCCATGTCGATGCCGACTGAATGGCAGAACTGCTCCAACAGTTGGGGGTAGTACTGGGACGAGATCGGGTTCCAGGGCGCCATTGCCCCATCGCGCAGAGTCTTGCTACGATCCGGGACCACCAGGTCAACATCGACCTCCAGTTTGGAGCCCAGGCCTTCACAAACCGGGCAGGCCCCCATCGGTGCGTTAAAGGAGAAGAGCCGCGGCTCCAGCTCGCCGACCGTAAAGCCGCAGATTGGGCAGGCATACTTTTCGGAAAAGGGAATCGGCTCGCCACCAATCACGTCCGCAATTGCGTAGCCGTTGCTCAGGCGGAGGGCGGCCTCAAAGGAGTCAAAGAGCCGGGAGCGGACGCCATCCTTGATGATAATCCGGTCAATGACGACGTTGATCGTGTGCTCCTGGTTCTTGTTCAACTCGGGAACTTCGTCGAGGTCGTAGGTTTCCCCGTCGACCTGGACCCGGACAAAGCCCTCCCGCTTAATCGTTGCCAGGACCTTCTTTTGGGTCCCCTTCTTGGCCCGAACAACCGGTGAGAGGATCTGTAAGCGGGTCCGCTCTGGCAATTCCAGCACCCGCTCGACCATCTGGTCGGGGGACTGGCTGCTAATTGGAATGTGGTCGTTGGGACAAATTGGCGTCCCGACCCGCGCCCAGAGGAGGCGGAGGAAGTCATTAATTTCCGTTACCGTCCCGACCGTCGACCGCGGGTTGTGGGAGGTCGTCTTCTGGTCAATTGAAATCGCCGGTGAAAGACCGTCAATCGAATCAACATCTGGCTTATCCATCTGGCCTAGGAATTGCCGGGCATAGGCGGACAAGCTTTCGACATAGCGCCGCTGGCCCTCGGCATACAGGGTATCAAAGGCCAGTGAACTCTTCCCAGACCCGGACAGACCGGTGATGACTACCAGCTTGTTCTTGGGAATCTTGACGTCAATATTTTTTAAATTGTGGGCCCGTGCCCCGTGAATAACAATCTTATCGTTTGCCAACGGATTACCCCTCCTCTACTTTGCTTTCCGTCCCGGCTTGGTCTTCTTGCCGGTCATTTGCGCCTTTAGTTCCATCACGGTGTCCCGGAGTGTGGCCGCCTGCTCAAAGTCCAGCCGCTTGGCCGCCGCCTGCATCTGCTCAGTCAGCTCAGCAACCATCTTCGTCTGGGCATCCCGGGACAGCTTGGCGAAGTCCTGCGTGGTAAACTCCGTACTGTCAGCCTGCTCGCCGGTGTCGGCCGTTTCCTTGGTTGCCGAAATGGCCTCCTGGATCGGCTTAACGATTGTGTGGGGCGTGATGTGGTGCTCTTCGTTGTACTTCATCTGGATTGACCGCCGCCGCTTCGTTTCATCAATCGCCTTCTGCATCGACTCCGTGACCTCATCGGCGTACATAATCACGGCCCCGTGTTCGTTCCGGGCCGCCCGCCCGATTGTCTGGATCAGGGAGCGCTCGTTGCGCAGGAAGCCCTCCTTATCCGCATCCAGGATCGCCACCAGGGAGACCTCTGGCACGTCCAGACCTTCCCGGAGCAGGTTGATTCCCACGAGGACGTCAAACTTGCCCAAGCGGAGGTCGCGAATAATCTGCGTCCGCTCCAGGGTCTTAATATCACTATGCAGGTACTTGACCTTGAGACCGAGGTCCTTCAGGTAGTCCGTCAGGTCCTCCGACATCTTCTTCGTCAGGGTCGTCACGAAAACCCGCTCGTGGCGTTCGATCCGCTTGTTGATCTCACCGACCAGGTTATCAATCTGGCCCATCACCGGCCGGACCTCAATCGTTGGATCCAATAAGCCGGTTGGCCGGATAATCTGCTGGGCCACGTGGTCGGTCTGCTCCATCTCGTACGGCCCGGGCGTTGCCGACATATAGACGACCTGGTTGACGTGCTGCTCAAACTCGCCGAGCTTCAGCGGCCGGTTATCGAGGGCGCTGGGCAGACGGAAGCCGTAGTCAATCAGCATCTGTTTCCGGGCCCGGTCGCCATTGTACATCCCCCGCACCTGGGGCATCGTCTGGTGGGACTCGTCAACCACCAGCAGGTAGTCCTTGGGGAAGAAGTCCAGCAGGGTGTACGGTGGTTCGCCGGGTTTGCGCCGGTCCATGTAACGGGAATAGTTTTCGATTCCGTTGGTATAGCCCATCTCCCGCATCATTTCGATGTCGTAGGTGGTCCGCTGCTGAATTCGTTCCGCTTCCAGCAGTTTGCCCGCATCGGTAAACTGCTGAACCTGCTTTTTCATGTCCCGTTCGATTTCCGGCAGGGCGACGTCCATAATGTCCTCGTTGGTCATAAAGTGGGTGGCGGGGAAAATTGAGACTTCTTCCCGGTCCCCCTTTACCTCGCCGGTCAAGGCGTCAACTTCCCGGATCCGGTCAATTTCGTCACCAAAAAATTCAATCCGCAAGGCCGTTTCACTGTGGGACGCCGGGAAAATTTCCACCACGTCGCCGTGCACCCGAAAGCGGCCCCGCTGAAAGTCAATGTCGTTCCGGTCGTACTGGATCGTGACCAGCTGGCGCAGGAGGAAGTCCCGGTCGAGCTGCTGACCAACGTGCAGGGAAACCACGCTGTTTTGGTACTCATTCGGGTTCCCCAAACCAAAGATGCTGGAAACCGAGGCCACTACGATCACGTCGTTCCGTTCAAGGAGGGCCGTCGTAGCGGCGTTTCGCAGCTTATCGATCTCGTCGTTAATTGAAGCGTCCTTTTCGATGTAGGTATCACTCGACGGGACGTAGGCCTCCGGCTGGTAGTAGTCATAGTAGGAAACGAAGTATTCGACGGCGTTGTGGGGGAAGAACTTCTTCATTTCTCCGTACAGCTGCCCCGCCAGCGTCTTGTTGTGCGACAAAATCAGGGTCGGCTTATTAACGTTCGCGATGACGTTGGAAATGGTAAAGGTTTTCCCGGTCCCGGTCGCCCCCAGCAGGATCTGGGCCTTATCGCCATTTTCAATTCCCTTAGTCAGCTGGTCAATGGCCTCCGGCTGGTCCCCGGTCGGCTGGTAATCAGAAACTAGGTCAAATTTTCGGTCTGCTTGACGATAAATCACAAGCTGTTCCTCCCGTTGCTTATTGCGGCGCCATACCGCTAATTTAGACACATTTTAGTGTATCATGCAAACATGCATTCGTCTAATAATCTGACCATTATAAAAAGAGCCGCGACGTGGTTTTAGCCATCTCACAGCTCCATTTGATTTCAAGTTAATTTATTCTTCGGCAAATGCTTGCAGTGCCTTTTCAAAGTCAGCCAGTTTAGCATTGGCCTTGTCCAGTGAGTCCGCACTGGTACCGATGTAATACTTCAGCTTTGGTTCCGTTCCGGATGGGCGAATTGCGATCCATGTTTCGTCATCCAGGACGTAGCGGAGGACGTTCGATTCTGGAATGCCTAGTTCACTGACCTGGCCGTCGGCAGTCGTCTTCGTCCCCTTGGCGAAGTCCTCGGTTACGACAACTTGGTGACCAGCAAAGTCAGCTGGGGCTTCTTCCCGGAACTTCTTCATTAGGCTCTGAATCTTGGCCGGACCGTCGACCCCGGCGTAAGTGTTGGCAATCGTCTTTTCACGGAAGTAGCCGTACTTCTGGAAGAGTTCCTGCAAGCCATCGTACAGGGTCATATCCCGGCTCCGGTAGTAAGCAGCCACTTCTGCCAGCAGGGTCAGTGACTGGATGGCGTCCTTGTCCCGAACGAACGGCTTAATCAGGTAGCCGTAGCTTTCCTCAAAGCCAAACATAAAGGTATGGTCAGCCTGCCCGCTTTCGTACTGGTGGATCTGGTCAGCAATCCACTTGAAGCCGGTCAGGACGTTAATCATGGCCACCCCGTAGCTTGCGGCCACCTTTGCCGCAAAGTTGGTGGAAACGATCGACTTAACAGCCGCCGCGTTCTTCGGCAGTGTCCCCGCCTGCTTCCGGGCTTCCAGGATGTAGGCCAGCATAATCGTGGCAATCTGGTTCCCCGTTAGCAGTTGGTACTCGCCGTCTGGCTGCCGGACAGCACAGCCGAGCCGGTCGGCATCCGGGTCGGTCGCAATCAGCACGTCGGCATCAATCTTCTTCCCTAAAGCAATCGACCGGACAAAGGCCTCCGGAAATTCCGGGTTCGGGTGCTCCAAGCCGGGGAAGTCCCCGTTTGGCTGGGCTTCGGTCGGCTCAATCGTGAAGTTGGTAAAGCCGGCTTGACGGAGGGCCCGTTCACCCAGCATCCGCCCGGTCCCGCACAGCGGCGTGAAGACGAACTTCATGTCCTTGCCATACCGCTTAGCTAGTTCGGGGTTAACGGTGACTTCCTTAGCAAGCTGGAGGTAGGCGTGGTCGACGTCCTCACCCATAATGGTTTCCAGGCCGTTGCTCAGCATTTCCTGTTCATCAGCCAGTTGGATGTCGAAGAGGTCACTGATTTTACGGATGTAGCCGGTCATCATGTCCGACTCCTTTGGCGGCATCTGGCCCCCATCTTCACCGTAAATCTTGTAGCCATTGTATTCCTTCGGGTTGTGGCTGGCGGTAATCATGATTCCGGCGTAGGTTCCCATCTGCCGAACGGCAAACGAAAGCTCCGGTGTCGGGCGAACATTGTCATAAATGTAAACCTTAATACCGTGTGCCCCCAGCACCCGGGCCGAATCATGGGCAAAACGGTAGGAGTTATGCCGGGAGTCGTAACCAATCGCGACCCCGCGCTGCTTAACCGCTTCCCCCAGTGAGTCCATCAGGGTGGCGAGACCTTCCGTTGCCTGGCGGACCGTGTAAACATTCATCCGGTTAATTCCCGGGCCCATCAAGCCCCGCATCCCGGCAGTACCAAAGGATAGTGGGCCATAAAAGGCATCTTCGATTTCCTGCTCATCGGTCATGGCGGCTAATTTCTGCTTGAGGGTTGGCTCTAAATCAGTCCGCGCTTTCCATACTTGGTATGTGTCTTTCCAGCTCACAATAAAGTCTCCTTTACTTCTTTAATCTGTACTTAGTATACCGCATCTTTCTGGCAGCGGCTGCTTTTACCAATAGTTTTACTAAACTTTTACTGAAGGGCTGTAAAAAGAGGCTGGAATTAACTCAGCCTCTTCCTACCGATTATTCATGACTTGTAATGTACTGGTAGGCCTGCTGACCAGCGATGGCGCCATCCCCGACCGCGGTAGCAATCTGCCGCAGCGGCGTTTCACGAACATCACCGATCGCAAAGATTCCCGGAATGCTGGTCCGCATCACGGTATCGGTCTTCACCCAGCCCTGGTCGTCCAGGATTCCCAGGTCAGCGAAGGGCTTGGTCAGCGGAATGTTGCCGACGTAGATAAAGACCCCGTCAGCGGCCAATTCACCGTCAGCTCCCGTTACGTTGTTATGGGTCTTTACCCCGGTAACCTTAACGTCATCGCCGATGATCTCGGTCACGCTAGTGTTAAAAACGAATTCCATCTTCGGGTTCTTTCGCGCTTCGTCCTGGAGCATCGGCTGGGCCCGGAGTTCGCCCCGGCGGACCAGGACGGTTACCTTTGCCGCTAATTGGGTCAGGTACAGTCCCTCTTCGACCGCGGAATCACCGCCGCCGACAACCACCAGGTGCTTGCCCTTAAAGAAGGCCCCATCGCAGACCGCACAGTAGGAGACCCCCCGGCCGCCGAATTCTTCTTCGCCCGGGACACCCAGCTTCCGGTGGTCTGAACCGGTCCCGATCACCAGCACGGGCGCAACGTAGGTTTCTCCCATGTCGGTAGTGACCTTCTTGTTTGCTCCATCAACTTCAACCTTGGTAACCGTACCGTAGGCGTACTCTGCACCAAACTGGGTCGCCCCCTGGTACATCTTTTCCGCCAGTTCCGGTCCCTGAACGTCCTTGAAGCCGGAGTAGTTCACAATTGAAGCGGTGTTGTTAAGGTTGCCGCCATAAGCACCCCGGTCTAGCATGACCACCTTTAAATTAGCCCGTGAAGCATACAGGGCGGTCGTCATCCCGCCAGGGCCGGCACCAATAATAATGACATCATATTGTTTCTCTTCTGCCATGGTTTATTCCTCCATCCTGGTTACTATCCATAATGATATTAGCTGGCGCGCCCTTTGTCTAGTAAATAGCTTACTAAAAATAAGAAAAGGTGCCATGACCATTGCCGGTCGCGGTACCTTTTTAATTTACTTGCTGCTCTTTTTATCTTCAGCAGTCAGCTTCGCACCCAACGCCTTGATGTAGTCGCGCAGCTCATCCTTCACCTGCGGGTGGTTCAGGCCGTATTCAATGTTGGTTTGGATCCAGCCGAACTTGTTACCGACATCGTAACGGTCGCCTTTGTACTCGCGGGCAAAGACGCGCTGGGTCTGGTTCAGCGTGTCGATGGCGTCCGTCAGTTGAATTTCGCCGCCCTTGCCCGGCTTGGTCTTGGCCAGGACGTCAAAAATTTCGGGAGTAAAGACGTAGCGGCCGATGATTGCCAGGTCGCTTGGGGCGTCCTTTGGTGCCGGCTTTTCAACAAAACTGGTTACGTTGTACAGGCCCGGCGTAACTTCCTTGCTCGGGTTAATCACACCGTACTTGGCGGTGTCTTCATGCGGTACCCGCATTACGGCCAGCGTCGAAGCACCAGTCTGCTGGTAGCTTTCGATCAGTTCCTTCGTCAACGGCTGACCATTGTTGTTGATGTTGTTCAGGTCATCGCCCAACATAACAACGAACGGTTCGTCACCAATAAAGTCCCGGGCGGTCAAAACCGCGTCCCCTAATCCCCGGGGATGGGATTGGCGGATAAAGTAAATGTTGACGTCCGTAGTCTCCTCGACCAGCTTCAGCATTTCGTCCTTGTGCTTAGAACGCAGGTTGTCTTCCAATTCTGGGTTAGAGTCAAAGTGGTCTTCAATTGACCGCTTGTTTTTGCCGTCCACCACGACGATGTCTTCAATTCCTGACTTGCGTGCTTCCTCAACGATGAATTGGATCGTTGGCTTGTCAACAATTGGCAGCATTTCCTTTGCTAACGCCTTAGTAGCCGGCAAAAAACGAGTACCTAATCCCGCTGCTGGGATGATTGCCTTGCGAACACGTTTCATAACAATATAAGTCCTTTCGTAACTTCAATTTCTCTCAAAGTCTTCCAAGAGTATTTTACCATACTTATTCGATTTCTGACGTTAAGTCCCGACTCATCAGTTGAGAAATGGCATCCTTAATGTCCTTACCGGAATAGAGGACTTCGTACAGCGCCTCGGTAATCGGCATCTTGACCTGGCGCTTCCGGCTTAGTTCGTAAGCCGCCTTGGTCGTGTAGACCCCTTCGATGACCATCCCCATGTTTTGAATCACGTCAGCGAGTTTTTGCCCCTGGCCTAGCTGGTAGCCAGCCCGCCAGTTTCGTGAATTCTTACTCGTCGCCGTTACTACCAGGTCACCGACCCCGGACAGGCCAATGAAGGTCATTGGGTTCGCACCAAAGGCAACCCCGAGCCGGCGAATCTCGGCAAGTCCCCGGGTAATCAGGGCCGCCCGGGCGTTATCGTGGTAGCCCAATCCCTGGAGCGCCCCCGCCCCGATGGCAATAATATTTTTCAAGGCCGCGCCAAATTCAGCCCCGATTACGTCATCGTTGGTGTAGACCCGGAAGTAGGAATTGCTAAAGAGTTTTTGGACTTCCTTGGCATTGTCAAGGACCGTGCTGGCGGCCGTAACCGCGGTCATATCCTTGATTGCAACGTCCTCCGCGTGGCTCGGGCCTGACAGGACCACGATCCCCCGCCGGTGGTCGGGTGCGATTTCCTCTTCCAGCATTTCAGAAGGCCGCTTGTAGGTGTTTTGTTCCAAGCCCTTAGTCGCGTGAATGATCAATGGCCGCTGGCGGAGCTCCCCGAGCAGCTGGTCCAGCTGGTGGGCAACCTGGCGAAGACCCTTGGTCGGGATGACAATCAGGAGGACCGAAGCATCCTTGACTGCCGCCCGCATATCGGTAGTGGCGACCAGCTGGTCAGAGTAGACCAAATCCTTCATGTATTCTGGATTGCGGTGCTCCGTGTTCAAGCGGTCAACCTGCTCCTGGTTTCGCGCCCACAGCATTACGGAATGACCATTTTCCACCAGCATATTAGCAAGGGTACTTCCCCACGAACCAGCACCTAAAACTGCAATTTTTTCTGCCATAACCATTCTCCTTAAACTAAAATCCTATTTACTTCTCCAATACCAGGGCACCTGCTTTGTCCGCCGCCGGACAACCATGACGACCAGCGCAGCTGCCAGAAAAACCAGGGACAGCAGTTGGGAGATCCGAACCGGCCCCAGCATCAAGCTATCGGTCCGCATCCCTTCAATTACGAAGCGGCCCGCGGCATACCAAATTACGTAAGTCAAGAAGACCTCGCCCCGCTTAAACAGGTGGCGGCGGTGCCGCAAAATCATCAGGAGGGCAAAACCGCTGAAGTCCCAAAGCGACTCATACAGGAAGGTCGGTACCCGGTAGGCACCACCAATATTCATCTGGTTGATAATCCAGGCGGGAAGGTGCTGCGCGACCAGGGCCGCCCGGCTGGTAACCCTGCCAAAGGCCTCCTGGTTCATAAAGTTGCCCCAGCGGCCAATTCCCTGCGCCATAATCAACGTCGGTGAAATAACGTCCAGCATGGTCCACAGTGCCAGCCGGCGAGCATGACAGAATACTACCAAGGTGATGAAGCCCCCGATAATTGCGCCGTAGATGGCAATTCCCCCGTCCCAGATTGCCACAATTTCACCGGGATGACGGAAATAGTAGGGCCACTGGAAGGCCACGTAGTAAAGCCGCGCACAGATAATCGCTACGGGGATTGCCCAGAGCAGGTAATCATAAAAGTCATCCTCGGGGATCCCTAAGCGCTGGCCTTCACGAACTGCCAAGATGAGGGCCAGTACCACCCCGCTGGCAATAATGATCCCGTACCAGTGAACCTGGATGGGCCCGAGGCGAAAGGCAATCGGGTTCAACGCTGCCGTTACCGCCGCCATTACTTCCCCTGCTCCTTGCTATCCCGGGCTGAATTCTGCTTAATCAGCCGGTTCAGGTTTTCGTCAAAGGTCTTGGTGGCGTCATAGCCCATCGTCTCGGCCCGGTAGTTCATCGCCGCGGATTCGATAATGATGGCGAGGTTCCGCCCAGTCTTAACCGGGACCGAAACCTTCGGAATAATTACCCCTTGGATGGTCTGGGTGTCCCCCCGGTCACCGAGGCGGTCAAACTTGGTATCCGGCGTCCAGGTTTCCAGGTGGACAATCAGGTTGATATTGTCCACCGGCATGATGGCCCCGGTCCCGTAGAGGGTGGAAACGTCAATGATCCCGATCCCCCGGATTTCCATCAGGTGTTGCAGAATGGCCGGAGCGGTCCCAATCAGGGTTTGTTCGTCCCGGGCGTACACTTCAACCCGATCATCGGCAACGAGCCGGTGCCCACGCCGAACTAATTCAAGAGCCGTCTCACTCTTCCCGACACCAGAATCACCGGTAATCAGGACCCCGACTCCGCTAATGTCGACCAGGACCCCGTGCAGGGATTTCCGGGGGGCCAGCCGGCCGAGCAGGTAGGAAGTCATATTACTCAAAATCTGCGAGGAGGTCAGGTGGGTCCCCAGGATGGGAATCTGGGCGTCCTCCGCCGCCTTCTTAAGCTCTTGCGGAATCGGCAGGTTCGTCGAGATGACGAAGCACGGCGTCTGGGGTGTACACATCCGGGTCATGTACTCCACCATCTGGTCATGGGTCAGGTCCTTGGAAAAGGAAATTTCGGTAATCCCGAGCAACTGAATCCGCATTGCCGGGTAGTGCTTGAAGTAACCGGCAAATTCGAGGGCCGGCCGGGAAATATCACTGGTCGTAATCGTCCGGCCCAGGTAATCTTCACCCTGTAACACCTTCAGGCGAACCTTGTCTATTAATTCCTGCACAGTAACATGGTTTGGCACGCTCATTCACTCCTTAATAATTATCCTGATGACTACTGATGATCGTGTTGCAGACCGACATAATAATGGCGATGAGCATTGCCGACCAAAAAGATGAAAAGCCGAAATTGTACGAGCCGATCAAATGTGAAGTCAGCTCAAGCATTAAGCCGTTAATAACGATACTGAACAGTCCCAGCGTCAAGATATTGATTGGCAGTGACAAAATCACTAGGATCGGCTTTACCGCGACGTTTAAGATTGCCAAAATAAACGCCGCCAGCAAGGCCATCCAGGCACTGCCGATGTAGAACATCCCCGTGCCGACAAACAGGCCGGCAAGGGCGATGAACAGCACCGTATCAATTAGCACTTTTTTCCAAAATGTCATTATAATCTTCCATTTCTTTTAATATCTTTTTCTTCGACGTCAGTCAGCGTCCGGCGCTGCCGCCGCTGGTCATGACTGGTGGTCATCCGCTCCTGCAGCTCACTTAGGCCCTTGATTAAGCCTAAGATTCCAGGGTGCTGCGGGTCAGGCGGCATAATCAGCACCATGATGGCATAGATGATGATCCCCGGAACAATCCCGCTGAGAATGCTCAGGATAACGTAAGCCACCCGCAAAAAAATTGCTGGACAGCTAAAGTACTGGCCAAAGCCCCCAAAGACCCCGGCAATTATCCGGTCAGACCCGGACCTGGTTAACCGTTTCCGACGACTTTCCCTCATCTAACCACTCCTTTATGTTAAACCTTAACGGCTTTCAACGGGAACTGCAATTGCGATTATTGCGGATTCTGCTGGCTAAGCTTCCACTGCAGGTAGGCGTTGATAAAGGGATCCAGTTCCCCGTCCATCACCGCCTGCCCATTATGGGTTTCGTAACCACTCCGGTTATCCTTTACCAGGGTGTAGGGGTGGAAAACGTAGGAGCGAATTTGGGACCCCCAGCCAATCTCCAGCTGCTCGCCTTCGATTTCGGCCCGCTCCTTGGCCTTCTTTTCCTCTTCCAGCTCATACAGTTTCGACTTCAGCATATTCATCGCCGTCTGCCGGTTGAGCAGCTGCGAACGTTCCGCCTGCGAAGAGGCCACCAGGCCGGTTGGCAGGTGGGTAATCCGGACCGCCGATTCGGTCTTATTGATGTGCTGACCTCCCGCCCCGCTGGAACGGAAAGTGTCCACCCGCAGGTCGGCCGGGTTGATGTCAACCTCAACGCTGTCATCTAGTTCCGGCATCACGTCAACCGACGCAAAGGAGGTGTGCCGCCGGCCAGCGGAGTCAAAGGGTGAAATCCGCACCAGCCGGTGAACCCCCTTCTCACTGCGGAGGTAGCCAAAGGCGTTGCGGCCCTTAATTAGGAGGGTCACACTCTTAACGCCCGCAACTTCCCCCGGTTCATAGTTGGCGGTTTCTACGGTCAGGCCGTGTTGTTCAGCCCAGCGCACGTACATCCGAAGAAGCATTTCTCCCCAGTCCTGGGCCTCCGTGCCACCGGCTCCCGGGTGAATTTCCAAGATGGCGTTCTTACCGTCGTACTTTTCGCTCAGCAACTGGCTAAGCCGGTACTGTTGCAAAGCCTCAGTGGTTTTCGCAAAGCTGGCCGCGAACTCCTGCTCCAGGTCCGGATCCGGTTCTAACTCCAGCAATTCCAGGTTCGTCTCCAGGTCTGCCAACTGGTCGCGCAGGGCAACGTAGGTGTCCCGCTTTTCTTTCAGGTCGTTATTGTCGTTAATCAGCTGCTGGGCCTTTTCGTTATCATCCCAAAAGCCCGGCTGAGCCATCCGGTGCTCATTTTCCGCGATCTGCTCATCAAGGGCATCCAGGTCAAAGAGACCTCCCGAAGCGGGCAGCTTCCTGCTGCATTGCTTCTATTTTTTTCTTGGCTTCACTTAATTCCATCAACAATTCCTCCCGATTACAAACATACGGCAGTGGTACCGCCATGGGTCACCGAACTGCCGCACCTTCTAGTAATTTTCTCAGTTGCCGCACTTAGCGGGTAACGTTTTGCCGAATTTCAGACTTCATGAATAGCCGGGTGGTTTCGTATTCAATGTCCGCTACCATCTGCTCAAACATGTGGTAACCTGCCGTCTGGTATTCCACCAACGGGTTTAACTGGCCGTAGCCCCGCAGGCCAACTGACTGCCGGAACTGGTCCATGATGTCGATGTGGTCGGTCCAGTGTGAATCAACCACCCGCAGCAGGACGACCTTTTCAAATTCCAGCATCTGGGATGGGTCGGTCAAAATCTGCTGTTTCTCATCGTAAACCTTTTCGGCAAAGGTCATCAAAAAGTCGACCATTTCATCCTGCGACTTGCCCTGCAGGTCCTTTACGGAAACGATATCCGGTTTAACCAGCACTTCTTCGGCAAAGTCCACGATTCCCTGCAGGTCCCAGTCCTTTTCATCACCCAGGGTGTGCTGTTCCACTTCCCGCTGGATGGTGCGCTTAAAGATCGGCATCAGGACCCACTTCAAGGACTTGTCTTCCGTAATGATCTGCTGGCGTTCCTTATAGATGATTTCACGCTGCTCGCGCATTACGTCATCGTATTGGAGCACGTTCTTCCGGGAATCGTAATTGTTCCCTTCAACCCGCTTTTGCGCTGATTCCACCTGGTGGGTCAGAAAGCGGCTCTTGATTACGGCATCCTCGCCCTGCACCTTCATCCGGTCCAGGAAGGCCTTGATCCGTTCACCACCGAACCGCTTCATCAGGTCATCTTCCAGGGACAGGTAGAACTGGGATAAGCCCGGATCCCCCTGCCGGCCTGACCGTCCCCGCAGCTGGTTGTCAATCCGCCGGGATTCGTGTCGTTCGGTCCCAATCACCGCCAGGCCGCCCAGTTCCCGGACGCCGGGGCCGAGCTTAATATCGGTTCCCCGTCCGGCCATGTTGGTCGCAATCGTTACGGCGCCCCGCTGACCGGCATTCTTGATGATGTCGGCTTCCTTCGCGTGGTTCTTCGCGTTTAAGACCACGTGGGGAATGTGTTCCTGGTCCAGCAAGTGGGAAAGGTACTCGGAGGTTTCGACCGCGACGGTCCCGACCAGGATTGGCTGGCCCTTAGCGTGCAGGCTCTTGATCCGCTTCACCACGGCCGCAAACTTGCTCTGCAGGGTCGGGTAGAGAAGGTCGGGCTCGTCCTTTCGGGCAACCGGCCGGTTAGTCGGGATCGTGATGGTTTCCATGTTGTAAATTTCCCGGAATTCTTCCTGCTCGGTCTTGGCAGTCCCGGTCATCCCCGCCAGCTTGCTGTACATCCGGAAGAGGTTCTGGTAGGTAATGTTAGCCATCGTCTTGTTTTCTTCCTGGATCTTGACGCCCTCTTTGGCTTCGATCGCCTGGTGAAGGCCATCGGAGAACCGGCGGCCCTGCATCACCCGTCCGGTAAAGGAATCGACGATCAGCACTTCACCGTCGGAAACCACGTAGTCCTTATCCAGCAGCATGATATAGTTAGCCCGCAAGGCCTGGTCGAGGTGGTGGGTCAGGGCCGTATTTTCAGGATCGTAAAGGTTCTTTAGGTTAAAGTACTTTTCTGCCTTCTTGATCCCCTCATCGGTTAACGAAACCGTCTTGGACTCTAGGTCAATCTTGTAGTCCGCCTCGTTTTTCAGCTGCTTGACGAAGCGGTCCGTCTGCTTGTACAGCTTGGAAGTCCCCGTTCCCGGGCCAGAAATAATCAACGGTGTCCGCGCTTCATCAATCAAAATCGAGTCAACCTCATCGACGATCGCGTAGTTCAGGCCCCGCTGAACCTGGTCTTCCTTGTAAACCGCCATGTTATCACGCAGGTAGTCGAAACCGATCTCACTGTTGGTGGAATACATAATGTCCGCCTGGTAGGCCTGCCGCTTTTCGTCGGGGCTCATCTCGGAGTTATTGATGCCGACGCTGCACCCCAGCCAGTTATACAGTTGGCCCATTTCCGTGGCGTCCCGTTTTGATAGGTATTCGTTAACGGTAATAACGTGGACCCCTTTGCCAGAGATGGCGTTCAGGTATACCGGCATCGTCGCCGTCAGAGTCTTCCCTTCACCGGTCTTCATTTCGGCAATGTTCCCCTCGTGTAGGACAATGCCCCCCATGATTTGAACGTGGAACGGGTAAAGTCCGAGGACCCGCTTAGCCCCTTCTCGGGCAACCGCAAAGGCTTCGGGCAGGAGAGCGTCGAGGGATTCCCCCTTTTGATAACGCTGGCGGAACTCGTCCGTCTTTGCCTTGAGCTGGTCGTCGCTGAGTTCTTCCATTTCCTTGGCATAAGACTCAACCTTGTCCGCAATCTTATTAATCCGCCGTAACTCACGGCGATCGCTTTCAATCCATTTTTTTAAAATGTTGGCCATAAAAGCGTCCTTCCTAATTCAGGCTTGAGTTGCTGAATAAAAGGTACTACTCAAGCCAATTATATTTTTAATTCTAACTGTAATATTTTACCACGTTGGCAGGCGATTGAAAACCGATTGACCCAGACAAAAAGCCCCTAGAACTCGGCACCCGAATCCTAGAGGCAGTTAGCAGTGAGTGTCCTCACCAGCGATTAGCTATTCTGCTTCAATTAAACCGTAACGACCATCGCGACGACGGTAAACGATACTCGTTCCATTGGTCTCAGCGTCTTGGAAAACGAAGAAGTCATGACCCAGCATATCCATTTGCAGAACCGCTTCTTCAGGGTCCATTGGCTTGAGTGACACTTGCTTAGTCCGGACAATCTTTAATTCGTCACTTGCGGCGTCATCGTCTGAAGGAACGAATTCCAGGTTCTTCAAGCCCTTTTCACGAGACTTGCGGTTAACCTTCGTCTTGTACTTCCGGATCTGGCGTTCCAGCTTGTCGGTTACCAAGTCAACACTACCGTACATATCATTGGAGGTTTCTTCAGCCCGCAACGTTAGGTATGGGAGCGGAATAGTAACTTCAACCTTGTAAGTACGGTTTGGATAAACCTTTAAGTTC
Source organism: Limosilactobacillus antri DSM 16041 (assembly GCF_000160835.1). Classification (GTDB taxonomy): domain Bacteria; phylum Bacillota; class Bacilli; order Lactobacillales; family Lactobacillaceae; genus Limosilactobacillus; species Limosilactobacillus antri. The sequence goes on along the minus strand of NZ_GG700733.1, from coordinate 789,493 downwards.
ACGTGGGCAGTTGCCTCAACGCTATCCTCGAAGAACTTTTGCAGCTTGCTGATCCGCTTCACCACGTAGTCCCGGATTGCGTCAGTAACTTCAACATTTTCACCACGAATATTGAACTTTAACATTGTACTTCTCTCCTTTCAGTCCAAGCAATCGCTTGTTCTGATATCAGAAGGACCACTCTTCTCATATCCTATCTATATTATAGTGTACTTATCATTAATTAACAAATTTATTCACAAATCATTTAAAGTAATTTAACGAGCTAAAGAGATACTTATAACACCGGCTGCTCCAGCCTGGTAAATCAGGTCCGCGGCATGGTAGAGGGTCCGACCGGTCGTATAGACATCGTCAACCAGCAAGACCCGCTTCCCGGCTACGGCCTTTGACGAGTCGCTAAGGACAAAAGGCTGGGGCGTTCGCAGCCGCTCCCGCCGGTGCTTCTGGGACTGTGCGGTCTTCTTTACCGCCCGGTTTTGCAGGCAGGGGGTCCAGTCAACGCCGTCCAGCAACCCCGTCACCTGGTTGAAGCCCCGGGTCGCCATTGTTACCTGCGTAACGGGAATCGGTACCACGACCGCCGCTGTTAACTGGCGAACTGCGGCCGTAAACTCCGCGGCAAAGACGGTCCGCAGGCGGTAATCGCCAGCAAACTTATACCGGTGCATGAACTCCTTCATCGCTCCATTGTAGCGGTACAGCGCCCGGTGGGTAAGTTGCCAAGGATATTTTTGACGCCAGGAGCAGCAATCCGGACAAAGCTGGTCCGTCTCCTGTGGCCGACAGCAGGCCGGGCAGCAGTTTACGTAATCAAGGGCCACAAATTGCTGCCGGCAGTTCGGGCACACGGTTGCCGGTGGCAGGCGTCCCGGCCACAGCAAGTCCCGCAACGTCAGCTTAACGGCAATTCGGCGGTTACATAATTGGCAGTTCATGCTGGCACCGTCGGCCCTTTTGGTTCATCAACCGGATCTGGCGAAGGGCCCGGTTTACCCGCCGGCAGTGGGCAGTTACCCAAAAGTCAACCCGGCCCTCGGGACGACTGGCAGACCGGCCGGACCGGCCGGCAATCTGCACAAGGGCCGCACTAGAAAAGATGTCATCATCCGCGCCCAGTACAAAGACGTCAATCTCTGGAAAGGTCACCCCCCGTTCAAGAATCGACGTTGTAATTAAAAAATGATACCGGTGGTCGCGCATCCCCTGAACTTTTTCCAGCCGTTGCGGATCTTGGGCATGAACCGTTGCAAAGGCAGCCGTCGGAAAGCCCCGGGTACAGGCCCGGGCAACAGTCGCCAGGTCAGCAACGTGGGGCACAAACAGCAGAAAGCGGTGACCGCCCTGGAGGCTTGCCCGTAAACGCCGTTGCACCGCCACCGGCAACGCCCCCTCCTGCACTCGCTGCCGCCAGCGGCGAACGATGTGGCAATGGACCTCGGGTAAAAGGTGGCCATGGTAGCGTAACGGGAGGTAGGTTACCCGCAAGTGCCGCCGGCGAGCCTCCCCCATCAGGTATTCGCCGGGGGTGGCGGTTAAAAATAATTGACCGCCATTGACTTTAACCGCCTGCTGGCTTGCGTAAAACAGAACCGGATTAGCGGCATACGGAAACGCGTCGACCTCATCAATAACCAGGTTGTCAAAAGCACGGTAAAACCGTAACAGCTGGTGCGTCGTACAGACCGTTAATTGGGCATAGTGGTAGGGACGTTCTTGCCGACCGTGCAAAAGGGCGATCTCGGTGCTGGCAAAGGCCGCCCGCAAGCGGGGATATAGCTCTAAGCAGACGTCAATCCGGGGCGAGGCAATCGCCACCCGTTCTCCCCGGGCCAGACAAGCCGCTAGACCGACAAACATCATCTCCGTCTTGCCAGCTCCGGTGACCGCCCAGAGCAGCTGCCGCTGGTGGGCCAGCATCCCCGCGCTAACCTGACGAGCAGCAGCTTCCTGCAGGAGTGATAACTGGCCACGCCAGGTTAAAATTGGCGGGCTAATTGTAAATTGATTTGGCTCTGGAACATGATAAAATTTGCATAGTGTCGAAACCCGGCCCAGGCTAATACAATGCGGGCAATAGTACTCACCCCTGGGGAGGGCGGCCACCGCCTTGGGGGTCCGCTGCCCACAGCGGTGGCACAGGATTTCCCGCGTCTCTACCGTAATTGCTGGTAAAGTCTGAACGCCTGCCGGCGGTAATTCATCCCGCCCGGCCAGGACCCGGCGGCCATAATAATTTTCCAGCATTTTTTCGCCCCCCTTCACTGTTTAAATACGGGCAATCCATAATTTTTCACGAAAGAAGTTTACACTATGACAACCCCTTTTCTAACCATCGCAACCGCTAAACAAGCAGAATTAACAATTAAAAAGTCCCGCTTCATCTGCTCCCTCCAACGGGTCAGCAGTGAACAAGCGGCCCAGCAGTTTATTAAAGAAGTCCAGGCAGCCAATCGCAAAGCCAACCATAACTGCTTCGCATACCTCGTGGGCGACCAGGACCAAATTCAACGAGAAAGCGATAATGGCGAACCCAGTGGCACGGCGGGAGTTCCGATCCTCGAATCCCTGCAAATGGCAAAGCTGCATAACGTTGTCGCCGTGGTCACCCGTTACTTTGGCGGGATTAAGCTGGGCGCGGGCGGCCTCATTCGGGCGTACAGCAACGTCACCACCGCGGCGGTGCACCAAGCCGGGATTGTCCAGCGAATCAAGCAGCTGCAAATCGCCGTCACCGTCAGCTATCGTCAGCATGACCCGCTCCTGTACTACATCAAGGAGCACCAGCTAACCGTCAGCAACGAAGAATACGGCGTCAACGTTACCTGCAACGTGTTGATCGACGAAGCCACGGCGGACCAAACAATTGCCCACCTGCAGAACCGCTTCAACCACCAGCTGAAGATTCAAAAAATGGGTACCCGCTTTCACGAGGTCCCCTATAAAATTAATAACTAAAAAGCGTTCCGCGCGGTCTTTTCAACCGTCCGAAACGCTTTTTTACTATGCTAATACTGCTTCGGCAATGTTTAAAATAATAATCAGGGCAAGCAGCACTGCCAACAAGCAGGCAAGCCGCCGAGCGTGACGGTCACCGGCCTTAATCTGCGGCCAAAATGTTCCCAGGTACGCTGCCATAAGCAGGAGGCTGCCGAGGATCCCATAAATCCCCGAGTGAAATCCCCGGTTGTCAATCGTATACCCGGCCACCAGGAAGAGCCCCAGGGCAAAGGCAACGCCAATTAAAATCTGTCGTTTCGGCATCACAACACCCTCACTACTCATGGAGGTGGTAGTTATAGCTGGCCACAATAATGTTTTCCCGTGAATTCAGCAGTGCCCGCAAGCGGACACTGGTCTGGTTATGCAACGCCAACTGCCACGGGTGCTTAGGAATAAACTGCGGCACCAGGACAGTCGTCGAATAGTTGCGCGCCTCCGCCCGCTTGGCAATCACGTCGACGAAGCGGAGGGTTGGCTTGGCAATTGACCGGTAAGAAGAATGGATGTCCACGAACCGGACATCCGGGTACTCAGCCTTAAATTCATTGGCCGTTTTATGCTCCTTACCCGGGTTTTCATCAAAGGAAACGTGCATGGCAATGACGTAGTCCCCGATTGAACGGGCGTAGTTAATCGCCCCCCGGGTCACACGGGTCACGTTACCAACCAGGACGATCACCGTGGCTCCATCATAATCATGGAGCTGCACCTTCGTCTTTTCAGCTACCCGGAGCTGCGCCGCCACCTTTGTGTAGTGGGAGTGGACCTTGTGGAACATATAGAGCAGTAGCGGCATGATGATCAGGTATGGCCAGACGTTGCCAAAGTGCTGCCAGAATAAGAAAGCCACTAGTGAGAGGGAAATTGCCGCACCGACAAAGTTAATGCAGGCCTTTCCAACCCACCAGCCTTCCCGCCTCCGGAACCAGTGAATGATCATTCCGGATTGGGAAAGGGTAAACGGGACAAACACCCCGACGGCGTACAAGGGGATCAGGCTGTTAGTCTGACCGTGGAAAATCAGGATCAGGATAATCGCCCCAATGGCCAGGGAAATAATTCCGTTCGAGTAGCCCAACCGGTCACCGCGATCCATGAAGGCATGGGGCATATACTTATCCTTGGCCATGTTAAAGGCCAAAATCGGGAAGGCGGAGAAACCGGTGTTGGCCGCCACCGCCAAAATCATGGCCGTCGATAGCTGCAAGAGGTAAAAACCCAGCCCGTGACCGCCAAAGATGGCGAGGGCAATCTGTGAAAGAACCGTGGTCCGCCCGTTTGGCACTACCCCGATAAAGAAGCTGAAGAAGATGATGGCAATAAAGAAGAAGGCCAAGATGGCACTCATAATTGCCAGGGTCGTGGCGGCGTTCTTTTCCTTCGGCTTATTGAAGTTCGGCACCGCGTTGCTGACCGCTTCTACCCCGGTCAGCGAGGAAGAACCGGCTGAGAAGGCCCGGATAAACAGAACCACACTCATCCCGGCAACCGGGGTGCCGTAGTCTGCGGGAGCCTGGTAATGGATCTGACCGGTCGCCACATTGTAGAATCCCCAGATAATCATGACGAAAATCATAATCACAAAAAAGTAAACGGGCACCGTTAAGAAGTTTGCGCTCTCGCTCATCCCCCGGAGGTTCATAAACATAATCAGCAATACGATAATAATTGCAATCGGAATTGAAAATTTGTAGAGTGCCGGAACCGCCGAGGTAATCGCCTCGACCCCGGACGTCGTGGAAACCGCTACGGTCAGCATATAATCGACCAGCAGTGATCCACCAGCGACCAGGCCCCCATTGCTCCCCCAGTTTTGGGTGGCAACAATGTAGGCCCCACCACCACTCGGGTAGGCCCGGATAATCTGCTGGTATGATAGGGTAATCGCCAGCAACAGAACCAGCACAATTGCGGCAATCGGCACCGAGTACCACAGCGCCGCTGCTGAGAGCGTCACCAGGACAGTCGTAATCTGCTCAGGGCCATACGCCACTGACGAAATCGCGTCAGACGACAGCATGGCCAGGGCCTTGAACTTTGTCAGGTGGGTCTGCCCCTCATCCAGGGTCTTCAATGGTTTCCCAATTAATACACGTTTAAGATAACGCCACATTGCTATCCTCCTACTAAATTAATTGTTAAGCATTTTAGCATCCTTATATGACTGAACAATGTTACAACTAATTATCCTACTTTTCAATCACCATGGCGATTAAAATTCCGATTTTCAGTATAATTCCCCGTATTTCCCGGGAAATATTCTCCCTAAACAAAAAAGGCGCTTGCCGCAGCAACCGCCCTTTATCTTTAATTTAACTTCAAATTACATCATACCGCCCATACCGGCACCGCCTTGTGGTGCGGCTGGTTGGCTGCCTTCTGGTTCTGGCTTGTCGGCAACGACTGCTTCAGTCGTCAGCAACAGGGCAGAAACTGAGGCCGCGTTTTGCAGAGCAGAACGGGTAACCATCGTTGGGTCAACGATTCCGGCTGCAACCATGTCTTCAAACTTGTCGTCGGCAGCGTTGTAACCAATGCCTTCCTTTTGACCCTTTAATTCATTAACGATTACTGAGCCTTCAACACCGGCATTTTCAGCAATCTGACGAACAGGTGCTTCCAAGGCTGCCTTAACGATGTTGACACCAGTCAATTCGTCACCACTGGCTTCAACCTTTTCAAGGGCTGGAATAACGTTTACCAGGGCAGTACCACCACCAGGTACGAAGCCTTCTTGAACAGCGGCCCGAGTAGCGTTCAGGGCATCCTCAATCCGGTACTTCTTTTCCTTCAATTCGGTTTCGGTAGCGGCACCGACCTTAACAACGGCAACCCCACCAGAAAGCTTTGCCAGCCGTTCTTGCAGCTTGTCCTTGTCAAAGTCTGAAGTCGTGTTGGCAATTGCCTGCTTGATTTGGTCAACCCGTTCGGCAATTGCTTCCTTAGCGCCGGAGCCGTCAACGATCGTGGTGGCATCCTTAGTAACCGTAACCTTGTTAGCTTGACCTAATTGGTCAACGGTAACGTCCTTCAGGTTCATGCCCAGGTCGTCAGAAATTACCGTACCGCCAGTCAGAACGGCGATGTCTTGCAATTGGGCCTTCCGCCGGTCACCAAAGCCAGGGGCCTTTACAGCACAAACGTTAAAGGTTCCCCGAATCTTGTTCAAAACAAGGGTTGGCAGAGCTTCACCGGTAATGTCATCAGCGATAATCAGCAGTGCCCGACCTTGTTGAACAACATTTTGCAGTAATGGCAAGATATCTTGGATGTTGCTGATCTTCTTGTCAGTAATCAAGATGTATGGGTTGTCCAGATCAGCTTCCATCTTGTCGTTGTCAGTTACCATGTATTGGGACATGTAGCCACGGTCGAAGCTCATCCCTTCAACTACGTCGACGCTGGTGTCAACACCACGGGAGTCTTCAATCGTGATGACCCCATCGTGACCAACCTTTTCCATCGCGTCGGCAATCAGCTTACCAACCTCAGGGTTAGCAGCAGAAATGGAGGCGATTTGGGCAATATCACTCTTGGTCTTTACTTCGTGTGACATACTCTTCAGAGCTTCAACAGCTGCCTTGGTAGCCTTGTCAATCCCGCGCCGGATTCCAACCGGGTTGGCACCAGAGGTAACGTTCTTCATGCCGGCGTTAACAATTGCCTGGGCCAGGACAGTGGCAGTCGTCGTACCATCACCAGCGATGTCGTTGGTCTTGGATGCAACTTCCGCAACTAGCTTGGCACCCATGTTTTCAAATGGGTCTTCCAAGTCGATGCTCTTGGCAATCGTAACCCCATCGTTAGTAATCGTTGGGTTGCTGTACTTCTGGCCTAAAACAACGTTCCGGCCCTTTGGCCCCATCGTTGTCTTAACAGTATCAGCCAGCTTATCTACACCTGCGAGCATTGCACCGCGGGCGTCTTCTGCAAACTTAATGTCTTTTGCCATTATATTGTCACCTCAAATAAGAAATTCGTTTTAAAGTGTTATGTTCTATTTTTAATAATCCTAGTCGATTACGGCAACTAAGTCCTTTTCGTGAACAACCAGGTACTTTTCGCCGTTGTATTCAACTTCATTGCCGGCGTACTTGTCAAACAGTACCCGGTCGCCCTCTTTAACAGCTGGAGCAAGCTTTTGACCGTTCTCAAGGGTCCGTCCCTCACCAACGGCAATTACCTTACCAGTAGTCGGCTTTTCCTTTACGTTGGAAGCAAGGACAATCCCACCAACCGTCTTTTCTTCTTCAGTTTCAGCTTGTAGAACAACGCGATCTCCTAATGGTTTTAACACGTCAATCCCTCCATCTTGTTAATAAATAAATTTGCTTTTAGCACTCTTCCTTGTTAAGTGCTAACCGCAATTCTTACTATACACCACTCTTCACTCAAAAAGCAACTGATATGTTTGACTAATTTTGACTAATTAGCGGCAATAAAAAAATCCCACCGACCTCAAGAAAGAAGCGTGTGGGAATAATAACTATTTTTTATTGCCGTCAGAGTAATTTTTAATGAAGTAAATAAGGGTTTGCAGTTCGTTGGTCAGGTCAATATTTTGCACCTGAACCTCCTTCGGCACAGATAGCCGCACCGGTGAGAAGTTCAAAATCCCTCGGACACCGGCGTCCACCAGCTGGTCCGCCACCTCCTGGGCGTGCTCGCCGGGAACGGTCAGAATCACAATATCGATCTGCTGCTCCTGGAGCTGCTGCTTAATATCCTTCGCGGGGTAGACCGGGATCCCGCTCTTAATCTTATTCGCCAGCTCCGGCTTGGTGTCAAAGGCCGCGCTAATCCGCAGGTTCGTATCCTGGTGAAAGTTGAAGTTCAGCAGGGCACTTCCCAAGCTGCCGACCCCCACCAGGGCCACGCTGACCAGCGAATCCTGGTGCAGGATTCCCTTAAAGAACTTTAACAGGCTGGCCACGTCGTAACCGTAACCCCGCTTCCCTAATTCACCAAAGTAGGAAAAGTCCCGGCGAATGGTTGCTGAATCAACCTGCACTGCCTCTGAAAGTTCAGTTGAAGATACCCGCTCCTTTTTCGCGTTCAACAAAATTGTCAGATAACGATAATAAATTGGTAACCGGCGCGCCGTAGCCCGTGGTATTTTTTTGGTCGTCATATTTATCCCCCTATTCTTGTGCAACGTGTCCCAGTAAAGTGATTGGGATAGAACTTGCTAGTTGGTAGGCCACGCCGCTCTTGTGAAATTTAGCTCCTAATCATTCTAGCAATTAACCGCCGTTTTGTGAAGCCGTATACAAAATAATTCCACTTTTTTAATAAAATAATCGGAAATCTGCTAAAATAATGGTTGTTACCATAATGATATGAGCGAGGTTTCAAAATGATTCTTTTGCAAACAAATAACGTCGAGCGCCGCTTTGGGGCCGACGTCCTCTTCCATGATATCAACCTGCAAATCCAGGAGCACGGCCGAACGGCGCTGGTTGGCCGCAACGGAGCTGGCAAGACCACCCTGCTGAAAATGATTGCGGGAATTACTAGTCCGGATGAAGGAAGCATCAGCAGGACGAAGGAGCTTTCGATTGGCTACCTGGCCCAGGATCAAGGTTTAGATAGTCAAAACACCATCTGGGCAGAACTCGATACGGTCTTTGCCGACCTGCATCAAGAAGAGCAGGACATCCACGACTTGGAAGCCCAGTTGGCAACCCTCGACGCAAGCAGCGACCAATACATGCGGGTAATGGAACAGTACGACCGTCTGCAGAGTGATTTTAAAAAACGGGGCGGTTTTGAGTACGAATCCCGGATGCGGGGAATTCTGACCGGATTTGGCTTCGGTGAACAATATTACGACACCCCGGTGAACGCCCTCTCTGGTGGTCAAAAGACTAAGCTGGCCTTAGCCAAAATCCTGCTGCAGGCACCCAACCTGCTGATCCTGGATGAACCGACCAACCACCTGGACATGAACGTCCTCGCCTGGCTGGAGGACTATCTGAAGAGCTACCAGGGGGCCCTGTTGGTCGTTTCCCACGACCGCTACTTCCTGGACCACGTCGTCAAGGATGTTTACGATTTGGACAATCGCACCCTGCGACACTACACCGGCAACTACACCCAGTTTGTCCAGCACAAGCAGGAATGGCTGAAGGCCGAGTGGAAGCACTATGACCAGCAGCAAAAAAAGATTGCCAAGCTGGAGGACTTTGTGAACCGCAACATCGTCCGGGCATCGACCACCAAGCGTGCCCAGGCCCGGCGCAAGCAATTGGAAAAGATGGATAAGCTGGACCGGCCGGCAACCGATGACCAGTCGATCCACTTTCAATTCCATAGCGAGAAAGCAAGCGGCAACGAGGTGTTGGACGTTGACCAGCTCAAGGTCGGCTATGACGACCAGGTCCTCGCCGGTCCCCTCTCCTTTGCGGTTCGCAAGCCCCATCGGGTTGGCATTATCGGTCCGAACGGGATCGGCAAGTCGACCCTCTTAAAGACCATCCTCCACAAAATTCCGGCGGTCAGCGGGACGGTTAAGTTCGGTGCCAATTTGGACATCGGCTACTACGACCAGGAACAGCAGCAGCTCCACCCCGACAAGACGGTGCTGGAGGAAGTCTGGGATGACCATCCCGAAGTGCCGGAAAAGGATATCCGCTCCCTCCTGGGCAGCTTCCTCTTTGTCGGTGATGACGTCTACAAGGTTGTTCACGAATTGTCGGGGGGTGAAAAAGCCCGTTTAGAGCTAACCAAGCTTTCGTTTCAGCCGATCAACTTCCTGATCCTGGACGAACCGACCAACCACCTGGACATTGACAGTCGTGAAGTCCTCGAAAGTGCCATCAACGAGTTTCCAGGTACGGTACTGTTCGTTTCCCACGACCGCTACTTTATCAACCAGGTGGCGACCGACATCCTAGATATGCGCAAGACCGGCATTCAACACTACGAGGGTGACTATGACGACTACCTGACCGCGGTGGCCAAGACCGCACCGGCGCCAGCACAGGCCAGCGCGGGCCAGTCCGTCCATTCGCCTTCACAGGGGAAACAATCCTACCAGCAAAGCAAGGACCAGCAGCGGGCCCGGCGCAAACTGCAACGCAAGGTTGATGACTTGGAAGACCAGCTGGCCCAGCTGGAAGAGCAGCAAAGCACAATTGAAGCGGAAATGAGCAAGCCGGAGGTGGCAACGGACATCGGCAGGCTGACCGACCTGCAGAAAGAGCTCGACCAGCTCAAAGCCCAGTCTGACGAAGTCGAACTGGCGTGGACGGCGGCCGCCGAAGAGTTAGAAAATTTTGACCAGAAAAATTAATGAAGCGGCTAGGGGAACACATCCTTCTCCAGCCGCTTCTATATTATTTAAACAAGTGTAGCTTACCAATCCGCGCCACGGCCTCTTCCAGCCGGTCTGGTGAAATCAAGAGCCCGATGCGGACATAGCCTTCACCGTGGCTGCCAAAGCCGTTGCCGGGTGCAACCGCCACCCCAGCCTTTTCCAACAGCAGGTCAGCAAAGCCTTCGCTGCTATAACCAGCGGGCACGGGCATCCAGGCGTAGAAGGTTCCGGCCGGAACAAAGGCGTGCCAGCCGATCTTTTCTGCCGCGTCGACAAAGGCGTTCCGGCGTTCCTCATAGCGGTGGACGATCTCGGCAATCGCCGCGTCCCGCCGCGGATCCCGCAATGCGTCGATCGCCGCCTTTTGCAGTGCCGGAAACAGGCTGACAAACAGGTGGTCCTGGATTAAATTCAGCGCGCTAATAATGTCGCGATTACCCACCGCAAAGGCAATTCGCCAGCCCGCCATGTTAAAGGTCTTGGAGTAGGTATAGAATTCCACGCCGACTTCCTTAGCTCCGGGGGTCTGCATGAAGCTCAACGGAGCCTGGCCATCAAAGCCCAGCGCGCCATAGGCAAAGTCGCTGATGATCCCAACATGGTACTTCTTGGCCCAGGCCACCAGTTCTTCGTAGAATTCCTTCGTGGCAACCGCACCAGTCGGGTTATTCGGGTAGTTAAGGTAGAAGAACTTGGCCCGCCGAGCAACCTCTTCCGGAATCGACTGCAGGTCCGGCAGAAAGTTATTTTCCGCCAGCAGGGGGACCGTTTCAAATTGCACGCCGCCCAGCGCTGCTCCGGAAAAGTAGTCCGGGTAGCCGGGATCCGGTAACAGGTAGGTGTCACCCGGATTCATCAACGCCCAGGGCAGTTCAACCAGGCCAATCTTGGAACCGCCAAGGATGGCAACTTCCTGCGCCGGGTCCAAGCTGGTCCCGTACTTTTCCTGGTAAAAGTCGGCCGCCGCCTGCTTAAATTCTGACAAGCCCTGGAACGGTGAATACTTATGGGTCTGCGGGTCAGCGACCCACTTTTGGGTTGCCTGAACGATGTAGTCGGGTGTTGGCTTGTCAGGGTTCCCCTGCCCTAAGTTAATAACGTCAACCCCCGCGGCAACCTGCTTGCCAACCTTAGCGACCAGGTTGGCAAAAAACTGCTTCGGTAGCGTATCCAGTAAGTGTGACTGTTGAAATTCCATGATTATTCCCCTTTTCTCCTAGCGATATAGTTCTGGACGGCGGTCAGCAAAAACGGGGATCGGTCCCCGCACCGTTGCTAATTGGGCAAGATCAAGCTCAGCAAAGGTGACCCCATCGTGTTCTCCGGCATCGACAAGCACCCGGCCCAGCGGATCGATTGCCAGCGAGTGACCATTAAAGTGGTTGTCCGGATCGTCACCAACCCGGTTAACGGCAACTACAAAGCACTGGTTTTCGACCGCCCGGACCTGCAGCAGCAGCTTCCACTGCGGGATTCGAACAGCGGGCCATTCCGCCGGGAAGTATAAAACGTCGGCCCCGTGACGTGCGACGGTCCGGATCCATTCGGGAAAACGCAGGTCGTAACAAATAAAACTGGCGCTGGGAACCCCGGCAAGGCGGAAGTAATTTTCCTGGTCCCCGGCCACTAGGTACCGGTCCTCAGCCATCAGTCCAAAGAGGTGGACCTTATCGTATTGCCCCAGCAGGTTGCCTAAGGGGTCCACCACGAGGGTGCGGTTAACAAAGTGGTCACCAGTCTTGACCGCGACCGAGCCGCCCACGATTCCGATATGGTACTGCCGGGCCAACTCCTGAAGCAGGGCCAAAGTTGTCCGGCCATCTTCGTCCGCCAGCTGCGGCAACGCGTCAAGGGCGTAGCCGGTATTCCACATTTCCGGCAGCACAACCACGTCGGCATTCCCCGCCGCGGCCGTTGCCACCAGTTCCCGGACCCGGGCCCGATTGGCCGCCGGTTGGGCAAATTGAATGTTAAACTGTCCCAGCGCTACTTTAATCTTCATTTCTTACCACCCCATTAAATTCAAAAAGCCCTCATCCAAAAGGACGAGGGCTCCCGTGTTACCACCTTAATTTACCAGCGCCTCGCAGCACCAGCCTTGCTAAGTTTAAACTTGGAGTCGCTAGCGGAACTCACCCGGTACCGACTTGCCCAAACGGCTCGTCGGTGCAAACGATTGGCAGACCATCTTTCGTTTCGTCAGCAACCTTCTTTCAGCAAAACAAAGGCTCTCTGCATACCTAACAGAAACGTACTCATCCGTCGTTTTTATAATTTTCTTAAGCGTATTTTAATCTCCATCTCATCAAATGTCAATCATTTCTCATAATTAGTTTTTAATTCAACTTCTATTGTAAAATAGAACTATCAACTCAGAGGAGGATACCTTAATGAAAATCGCAGTCGTTGGCGTGGGCCACATGGGCTCAGCAATTATCAAGGGACTATTAAGCCAGGCGGAAAATCACGTTATCGGGATGAACCCGGTGAACCCGCGGGTCAGCAAATTTGCCCAGGAAGAGGGTTTCCACCTGGTTAACAGCTGCGAAGAAGTCGTCAGCAAAAAGCCGGCCGTCGTGATTGTGACCACGCCCGCCAAGGTTACCCTGACCGTCCTAAAGCAACTGGCAGGTCTACCCGCTCATACGGTGATTATTTCCGCAGCCGCTGGCGTCCACCTCGCGGAAATTGCCGCCATTTTCCCTGCCAACCCGCTCGCGGCAATCATTCCCAACATTCCGGTGGCCGTCAACGCGGGGACCATTGGACTTTCCTTAGGCCCTAACGTCATGGCGCCGGCATTCGATAAAATCAGCCAGGTCCTCAACCCTCTCGGGGAGGTCATCCGGGTTCCCGAAAGCCAGCTTGATATCGTCGGGGTGATTGGCGGCTGCGGACCAGCATTCGTCGACGTCTTTATGGACGCCCTCAGCGACGCCGGCGTTAAATACGGTTTGGACCGGTCAACTGCCTACCAGCTTGCTGCAAGTATGGTTACCGGCAGCGGCCAGCTCGCCCTGCGGACCGGGTTGACCCCGGCACAGCTCCGTGACCAGGTGACCTCCCCCGGCGGCACCACCATCCGCGGCGTCGAAGCCCTGGAAAAAGCCGGTTTCCGCTATGCAGTCATCGACGCGGTAAACAAGGCCAACGGGTAATTACTAGTTCTCCCTGCAAAAGCACAGGCGGGCACTAGCATTCGGTAAAATCGAATGCTGGTGCCCGCTTTATTTTACATTGATTTCATGCGGTCAAACATTAATCCCGGAACCGCGTTCAGGTCTAGGGCGGCCCGGTCACCATGCTGGTAATTAACTGCCGCTGCGGCACCAATCATCGCCGCGTTATCACCGCACAGTTTCAGCGGCGCCTGCAACATCAACACATCAGGGTAGTGCTTTGCCATCTCACGGTCCAGCCGGGTCCGCAGGCCATGGTTAGCCGCAACCCCACCGGCCAGAATCAGCTGCTTAACTGGGTACTGGTCGAGGGCCCGCAGCGTTTTTTCCGCTAGCACGTCGACCACGCTCTGTTGGAAGCTTGCCGCCAGGTCAAATTTATTGAGTTCTTCCCCCCGCTGGTCGGCATTATGAACGGTGTTGATAAAGGCACTCTTGAGCCCGCTAAAGGAGAAGTCCAGGTTATCCTCCTTTTCCATTGCCCGCGGGAAGTGGAAGGTATCCTGCCCCTGCGCCGCCCATTCATCGATCGTCTTTCCTGCCGGGTAGTTCACGCCTAGGACCCGGCCGATTTTGTCATAGGCTTCCCCCGCCGCATCGTCCCGGGTTTCGCCAATGATTTCATATTCGTGTTCCCGTGGCATGTACACCAATTCAGTGTGTCCGCCAGAAACCAGCAGGGCCATTTGCGGGTACTTAAACTCGCCGACGAACCGGGCAGCATACAGGTGCCCGGCCATGTGGTTGACCGGAACCAGGGGCAATTGGTGGGCCCAGGCGACCACCTTAGCTGCGGTGACACCAACCAGCAGCGAGCCAACTAACCCCGGGCCGTAGGTAACCGCCACCGCCATTAAATCCGAGTAATCAACCCCCGCTTCGGCTAACGCCTGGTCAATGCAGCGGGTAATCCACTCAATGTGGTGCCGGCTTGCCACTTCCGGGACCACCCCGCCGAAGCGCTGGTGGCTGTCAATCTGGGTGGCCACAATGTTGGAGAGGATCTTCGTTCCGTCCTCGACTACCGCCACACTCGTTTCGTCACAACTTGTCTCAAAGGCAAGAATTAATTTTCGTTCTGCCATGTGTTCTTATTCTCCTCTACTCAATAGGTCGACCTGCATATCAATTGCGTCCTCATGGTTATCCAGGTAGTACCGGTGTTTGATGTGCTGTTCGCGAAAGCCAAACTGCTCATACAGGTGCCGCGCCACCAGGTTGTGAACCCGGACTTCCAGGCTCAGCGACCGCAGCTGCAAGTGACGGGCATAGGCAAGGGCGGTCTTGATTAAGTACGTCCCCAGACCCCGGCGCTGCCAGCCCGGGGTGATTCCCAGCTTGGTAATGTGGAGGTCCAAGTGGTACCAGTCAACCGCCATCCCGATAAAACCAACCGTCTCTGCGTCAGTGGCAATCACGAGGTAGAGACGGTCGTGGGGACGTTGCAATTCTAGCTGAAAGGCGGCGTAGCTCCACGGCGCCGTCCCGTAAATTTGTTTTTCAATCTCAACCATCCTTTGGACGTCCCGTTCAGCCGCCTGCCGGACGGTAAAGTGCCGGCCCTGAACCACAATCAGCCGCCGGCTAAAGTCCAAAATCGGTTGGCGCCGCGCGTTAATGGTGCAGTGGTACCACGATTTAAACTTCTCGAACATAATTCTGCTTATTTTCTCCTGGATGTAGTTTCTGCCAGTTGGCCTCCGCCTCGGTAATCCGGAGGTAGTGCGGTACAAAGGGATCGATTGCCTGGGCCGCCGGGCGGCTTTCACCCGCGAGGGCCAGCTGGTAAGTTGACGGAATCCCGTAAGCCCGGGGAGCTAAGGTCACGTTTGCCGGTAGGGCGTTAACCTGGTCGTTAAGCCGCTTGGTCATGTGGCCGAGCAGGATCACCGGACGGTCCACCCGTGCCAGCTGGTCGAGCAGGGTCGTCATTGCCAAGTGCTGGTCGGCAATCAAACTGACCAGCTGCCCCTCCTGCCACTGGTAGGCACCCGCAAAGACGTTGCCCCGCCGCGCGTCAAAGAAGGGGACAATGACCTGCTCGCTGCCTGGTAAAACGTTCCGGGCAACTACTTCCAAACTGGAAACGCCCACTAGGTCAATCTTCAGCGTATCCGCCAGGGTCTTGGCCGTCGTGGCGGCAATCCGGATACCTGTATACGAGCCAGGACCTTGGGCGACAACGACCCGGTCAATGTCTGCGGGGGTCCACTGAACCAGCTGAACCAGCTGATCAATCGTTGGCATCAAGTAAATGCTATGGTTGCGGACCATGTTTAACGTTGTGGTGGCCAGCAGCTGGTCATCCTCAACTAGGGCCACGCTCATCGGGTGGTTTGAGGTATCAATGGCAAGTACTTTCATTTCGATCATCCTTTCAATCATAGACCATCTTATCACACCCACCCCGCTTTTGCTGACCGAAAGCCGGGGGCGCGCCAAAAAACTCTCAGTTGCTCTGGAATTCATTAGCTGACGCGGGACACAGATGGGGCTTCAGCGCCGGCAAAGCCAAACTCTGAAGCCCCATCTGCAATTATCTCGTGCAGCCGCATTGCACCGCACTATATCGTTTCACGTTAATTAGTCCCGGTCATCATAGCCCTTAGGGTGCGCGGAATGCCACTTCCACGCCGTGGCAATGATATCGTGAACATCATCGTACTTTGGCTTCCAGCCCAAGACTTCCCGGGCCTTATCACTCGCCGCTACTAGGGAGTCAGGGTCCCCTGGACGCCGGGGTGCCATCTTAGCTGGGATCGGCTTCCCGGTAACCTCCCGGGCCGCCTCCAGCATCTGCTTATTGGAGAAGCCGGTTGATGAGCCCAGGTTGAATGCGTTGCTCTGGTTGCCGGCTTCCAGGTACTTAATGGCGAGAATGTGGGCATCGGTCAGGTCCATGACGTGAACATAGTCCCGCACGTTCGTCCCGTCCGGGGTGTTGTAGTCATCACCGAAGATACTCAATTCATCCCGCTTCCCCTGGGCAACTTGGAGGATAATCGGTACCAGGTGCGTTTCTGGACCGTGGTCCTCCCCGATTGTACCGTCTGGTGCGGCTCCGGCAACGTTGAAGTAGCGCAGGGCCACAAACTTAATCCCGTACGCCTTGTCCGCCCAGGCCATCATTTCTTCCATCATCAATTTGCTCAGGCCGTAAGGATTAATCGGCTTTTGCGGGTCAGTTTCCTTAATCGGCATATGCTCAGGTACCCCATAGGTGGCGGCGGTTGAACTAAAGACGATGTACTTGATCCCATGATCGTGCATTGCTTCTAGCAGGGTAATCATCCCACCAGTGTTGTTGTCAAAGTACTTCAATGGCTTGCTCATTGATTCTGGAACGATTGAAAAGGCCGCAAAGTGAACGACCGCGGTAATGTCCTCGTTCTCAAAGATCTGATCCAAGAACTCCCGGTCCCGGATGTCGCCCTCGTAAAACTTCGCCTGCGGGTTAATTGCGGCGCGGTGTCCGGTCGACAAGTTATCGGCAACAACCACGTCTTCACCATGTTCCACCAGGTTCTTCACCATATGGGAGCCAATGTAGCCGGCCCCACCAGCAACTAGAATTGCCATCTTACTTCCTCCTTGCTTCAACTACCGCCAGCAACTGACGGTTGCGCTTCGTTCACCCAAATTGTAGCACAGACCCGCTAAAATAATTAGTAAATTTTAGTAAAAAGGAGTAAAACTAGTCAAAGTCGAGCTTGTGCTCCTGATACTTGTATAGGAGGCCCTCACGCAGCCCGCTATTGCTAAACTCCACCTCATCAATTGCTAACTGGCGCATCAAGGCGAGCAGCGGCAGGAGGCCACCCACAATGACATCGGCCCGTTCCCGGGTTACCCCGCGGATTGCCGCCCGGCTGGCCCGATCCCCTTCTAGCAGTTCGTGCATGATTTGAAAAGCCGTCGCCGAGGTCATCATCAGGCCGTGAATCGGCGCGGCCTTGCCTTCGACCGCGTTTCGCCAGCGGTAGATTTTGGCGAGGGCCCGGTTGCAGCCGCCCAGGGCAATAATCCGGCTGTCCCGGAAGCGGCTGAGCCAGCGCTGGTGCGACAATGCCTCATCAACCTCGACCATGGCGTCGAAGAGGTTGGCAGCCTGAATTTGATCGCCGAGGTGGTAGTGCTGGGATAAGATCACTGACCCCAGGGGGATACTGATGGTTTCTTCAGCGGCCCCGCTTTCGACCCCGACGAGCTCCATACTGGCACCCCCGGTATCAATAATCAGCCCCCGGTCAATTTCCAGACTATGGGTAACCCCCACGTAATCTAAGTAAGCTTCCTGGGCCCCGGAAATTACCCGAATGGCAAAGCCGGTTTCCTTTTTCGCCCGTTGCAAAAATTCTGCTTGGTTTTTTGCCTGCCGGACTGCCGCCGTCGCCACCGCAATCACCTTGAGCCGTGAATACTGGTCGCAGATTTCGCGAAATTCCCGCAGGGCGTCCAGTGTCCGTTCGACCGGTTCCTTTTTCAGGGTCTTTTCCGGCCCCATCTGTGAAGAAAGCCGGACGTAGCGCTTGATATACTGCCGGGTCACCACCTCGTTGTCCGGCAGGATCTCGCTGATCTTAAGCCGGACCGAATTCGAGCCGAGGTCAATCACCGCTAGTCTAGTCGTTTTCGCCATTAGCATCATCCTTTTCTTTTAAGTGCAGGCTCGGTACGTGCTTTGAGAGGGTTTCAAAGACGTTGGGGAAGTGGCGCCGGGCCCGCTGCTGCTTATTGTCCTGTTTATTCAGACGGACCGCCTCCTGAACAAAGTATTCCTGGGAGTTAAATGGTGCTGCACCGTCACGGTCGATCCGCTCGTAGTGGTCCCCCTCTAAGACCCGGGTTTTAACGTTGTCCCGCCACATAATATCAAAGATTTGAATGGCCCGGGCCTTGGTATCTGCCTGGGTGACCGGATACAATTCTTCGACCCGCCGGTTCAGGTTGCGGGTCATCATATCGGCACTGGCGAGGTAAATTTCCTCGTGACCGTTACTTTCAAAGTAGTAAATCCGGGAGTGTTCCAGGAAGCGGCCAACGATGGAATGGACCTCAATATTATTGTGCAATTCAGGCAGGTCATTGCGCAGGCAGGTGATTCCCCGAACCAGCAGCTGGACCTTGACCCCATTAGCCGCCGCGTCATAAAGGTGGGCAATGATCTGCTTATCCGACAGAGAATTCATCTTCATCCGGATCAGGGCCGGATTGCCGGACTTGGCCACCGCAATCTGGTCGTCAATCTTCTGGTTAATGAAATTGCGAATCCCGTCTGGCGAAACCCGGAGCTGGTAAAAGTACGGCGGCCGGGCAAACCCGGAGAGCATGTTAAAGAGGTTGGTCATGTCGACCCCTAATTCATGGTCACAGGTAAAGAGCCCCATGTCAGTGTAAAAGTGCGCGGTAACGTCATTATAGTTCCCGGTTCCCAGGTGCATATAGCGCCGCAGACCGTCCTCATCCCGGCGGATAACCAGGGCCACCTTACAGTGGGTCTTTAAGCCCACCAGGCCGTAAATTACGTGGCAGCCCATCTGCTCCAAGCGCTGGGCCCAGCGAACGTTATTCTGCTCATCAAACCGGGCCTTGACTTCGACCAGGACCGTTACCTGCTTGCCCCGCTGGGCGGCCATCCCCAGGTACTTGATAATTGGCGAATTTCCCGAAACCCGGTAGAGGGTCATCTTAATGGCCAGCACTGCGGGATCGGTCGCCGCCTGGTGGATAAAGTTAACGACCGCGTCAAAGTTGTCGTAGGGGTGCTGGAGCAGGTAATCCCGCTGGCGAATCGCCTTGAAGATGTTGTGTTCCATGTCCAGCTGGGGGTTTAGGTAGGGCTTGAACGGTTTGAAGCGCAGGTCGGCGTGCCCGTCAACCATTCCCGACAGCTTCTTCAAAAAGGTCAGGTCAACCGGGCCGTCAACCCGGTAGATCGACCGTTCTGAAACGTGGAGGTTATCAATCAGCTGATCCTCTAACCAGCCATCAATGCTATTCTCCACTTCCAGCCGCATCACCTGGCCGTGCTCCCGTTCCCGCAGCTGGTGCTTGACGGCCCTTAGGAGGTCCGAGGTATCTTCTTCCGCCACGTCCAGGTCCATGTCCCGCATGACCCGGTAGGTAGCCGTCGCCAGGATCTGGTAGCCCGGAAAGAGCAGGGTCAGAAACTCTTTGACCAGTTCGTCAATCAGGATAAAGTTATTTTCTCCCGGTAGCCGGACCAGGCGCTTGTAAATTTCCGGCACCCGGACTGTTGCAAACTTAATTTCGGCTTCCTGCCGGTCGTCATGGGGTTCGGTTTGCTTTTTATTAACTTCCTGGTCCCCCTCCAAGGTTTCGTGTTTCCCGGGCTGCCGGGCCGCCGGATCCCGCCGCAGACGGATCGCAATGTTGAGTGAACTATTGGAGATAAACGGGAACGGCCGGGAACTATCGTCAGCCATTGGTGTCAGGACCGGCATCAATTCGTCGTTGAAATAGCGGCGGATAAACTCATACTGCTTCTGGTCCAGGTCCTGGATGTGGAGAATGTTAATCTGCTCCTTTGCCAGCTGGGGAATGATCTGTTCATTGTAAATCTCATAGCGTTCCTGGACCATCCGGTGTTCCTTGCGGTTGACCGCGTTCAGCTGCTCTTCCGGCGTGAGCCCTGAGGCATCAGTCGTGGTCACGTTGGCCGCCGCCAGTTTATGGAGCGAGGCCACCCGGACCATAAAGAACTCATCGACGTTGCTCTGGGTGATCCCGAGGAAGTTTGCCCGCTCCAGCAGCGGGTTGCTGACGTCCGTGGCCTCACCGAGGACCCGGCCATTAAAGTCAATCCAGCTGAGTTCCCGGTTGACGTAATTTTCTGGTTTATAAAAATCCTTGTACATTCCTAATTGCCCCTCTCAATTAAGATTGGTTGAATTCCGTAGACATCCTTAAATAATCTTGCTTTTGAACTGAACGACCACTTTTCCAAAACCAGGTCGTCGTTAGCGGTTGCCTTGATCTTGAGGCGGTTGTCGCTGGTGAGTTTAAGACTGACGGCGGTGATCTTCTGCTGGCGGGAATCATCAAGCGAATCCACTACCCGCAGGATCGCCGCCAGCTTGGCAATCGTCAATTGAATATTATCGTCGAGGTGGCGATAGTGCGGCTGCATCGCGGTCGGTGACTCTGCACTGTGGTAACGGGCCACTTCGGCAATAATCCGGTTGTCTTCGTCCGACAGCCCGATCAGCGGGTTGGCCCGCAGGATATAGGCCGAGTGGCGGTAGTGGCCGCTCTGGTTAATGAAGTTGCCAATATCATCAACCA
Organism: Limosilactobacillus antri DSM 16041; assembly: GCF_000160835.1. Lineage (GTDB taxonomy): Bacteria > Bacillota > Bacilli > Lactobacillales > Lactobacillaceae > Limosilactobacillus > Limosilactobacillus antri. The sequence goes on along the minus strand of NZ_GG700733.1, from coordinate 768,688 downwards.
TGCTGGCGATTTCCAGCAGGAGCCGCTCATGGTTGCCCAGCCGGTGGATCGGCCGCAGCTGGTCGAAAAACTGGAGGGCAAACCTGGTCACAAACCGCTGGTGCGCGTTGTTGACCCCGTAGCGCTCCGCTAGGTCGTGGGCCGAGGTCCGGATCATGGTATGGATTTGCTGGCGCGACTGGTCGTTGTTGACGGCGATCCCGCTGGCCAGCCCGTCCATTACCGAAATATCAGTCACGTAAATATTGGTTGGGTGAATCAGCTCGGCCGTCCGGGCGATCACCAGGTAATTTGGCACCAGCAGCTCCCGTTGCCGGCTTTCAACCAGCTCCTCGTCCCAGAGGCGCTGTTCGGGCGCTAGCAGGTCAATCTGGTCAAGCGGGTTCATAAAGACTTCACTGGAAACCTCGCCCAGGTGGTGGCGCCCTTCAATATACCGTTTGGCAAGGGTGGGCGCATTTTGAATCAGCAGGGTCGTCTTCTTCTTTTGGATCAGTTCCGGAGCGATGTAGCCCAGCTTGCTATTGATATAGTCCTGGATAATTTCCTCGGGATTGGTGGTGGTTTGGCGCAGGTGCTCCACCAGCCGGCTGATTTGCGCACCGCCGAGGTCAAGCTCCCACAAAGTTTCAAAGTTGCCGTGGTGGAAGAAGGCCAGGGTCATCGAATCAAGCCCCAGACTGACCAGGTAAAGGCAGTGCCTGCTTAGCTTGCTAAATTCCGCCAGGTGGGTGACGACACAACTCATCGACTGGGCCATCAACTGGTTGTTGTTGAGCCACTTGATCCGAAGACCGGTCCGGACCTCTAGCTGGTCGGCCACGTACTGGGCCGTCACCTCATCCAGGTCCTCTAGGGCCCCGTAAAACGAAATTTCCTTGACTTGATAATCCTTGACCAGTTGCTTAAAGCCGTCCAGGTTATTAACAATCGCTTCCATATTCTGGGCATAGTTGGCAATCTCCTCAGTACCAACCATCAAGGCGCCAGACTGAACATTGTTAACCACCTTCAGGCTCGGCAGCTCAATAATCCGCAAGCTTACTTGGTTCGGCTCCAAGTAAATTACTGCTGTTAATGACTTGGCCATTTTATCCCTCCTCAATATGGTTCGCAGTTCTTTATAGATCCATTATAGCTTATGATTCCGCCGGGCCAAAACAGAATTTATTACTAAAATCATATTTATAAATTAACGGGCAGTTAAACCGGGCCAGAATGAGGATGGGCGCCCAACCGTGAAACAGGAATCAGGATGAGTTCGTTTTTGAACGGTTCTAACGCGGAAGCCGGTTAGGACTTCCGTTTTGGTCCCCTGGGCTCGGCTTTAGGAAACAGAAATGAGGTCTAGAGTTCGACCTTGCCGAGCTTTAGACCTCATTCTGTACCACATTATTTGATTTTCAGCTTAATAATAGTGCTCCGCGTACCATTCGGCCCGTTAAGCTGTCTGCCAGCTAAGTTCAGCCGTGGTGCAGCGCCGTCCCCCGGCCCAGATTTCGTGAACGGTGGTGAGGGTTGGGCGGTCAAGAACGTAGCGGCTCTCAACCGTGGCCCCCTCCTGGACCTCCGCTTCATAGTTGATCTTAAAGGCTACTGGGCGGTGCTGCCGCAGGAAATCCGGGCCTAACGGGTCCAACATCCAGTCAAGGTAGCGGGCGTTGTTGACGTGATGGTTAATATCAATATCAAAGTAGCGCACCCGGTAGTCGCGAGCCGCGTACTCCGCGGGCAGCTGTCCCGGTTTGGCCAAACGGGGCAAGCGTTTCTTTAATGGCGACGCAAAGGGGGTAATTAACCTGGCCGGAATCCGCATCAGCCGCCGGGCCGTCAAGTCCATCATGACAAAAAGGGCCTTAACGTGGACGTACTGCTGCTGGTGGTCGAGGTCCGAAAGCCAGAACTCCCGCAGGGCAAAGAAGCGGTTGTAAGCCAGCGCCCGGGTGCCAATGATCACCTGGTCGCCAAAGCAGGGCTGGTGGGGCGCCAGCTGACCATCATAGCCAACGATTACCCAGGCCCCTCCGCTCTTATCAACAGCGGCCCGATCGAGGCCCACAAAAATTGAATGGGCGTCCGAAACCATCGTCATCATGCTCAGCAGCATACTCATGCTGGGATGACCAGAATCGGTACATTCGTAATAGGTCAGCTGGTGCTGCATTTCATAGCAATTCGCGTTTTGAATTAACTTGGTCACAACTATTCTCCTATGTGGTGGTATTCCCGGTATAATTCCTGCCGGTTAATGCGGTTGCGCTTGGCAACCAGTTTAATCGCCGCGTTGGTCGACAGCCCCCGGCTAATTTCCTGATCGACCTGTTCGACCGGGCTCCCAGCACTTTGGGGCTGCCCGGCAGTCGGGTGGTCATTGCCGGCAACCAGGATCACAAACTCCCCCCGGGACTGGTGGTCGGCAAAGTAGTCCCGTAGTTCAGCCAGCGTACCCCGGCTGAACTCCTCGTAACGCTTGGTTAGCTCCCGTGCCAGTACGGCCCGCCGGTCATTTCCCAATACCTCGGCCATCGTCGTCAGGGTCTTTTTGAGCCGGTGGGGGGCTTCATAGAAAATCATTGTTTCCGGCCGGTCAGCCAACTGCTGAAGTTCACTAACCTGCTGCTGGTGCTTGCGTTCTAAAAAGCCATAAAAGTAAAAGGGCTGGGGCGCCAGTCCCGAGGCAATCAAGGCGGTCAGGCCGGCATTGGCCCCCGGCAACGGGACAACCGGGATTCCGGCCGCCACCGCCGCGGCAACCAGTTCCTTTCCCGGGTCGGAAATTGAGGGCATCCCCGCGTCGCTGCACTGGGCAACTTGCTGTCCCGCCTTGAGTTTAGCCAGCAACTCGGGAATCCGCTGCTCGGTGTTATGCTCGTGAAAACTAACCTGACGGGTCGAAATTTCAAAGTGGTTGAGCAGCTGCTGGGTATGGCGCGTATCCTCTGCGGCAATCAGGTCGACCGCCTGCAGGGTCTTAATCGCCCGAAAGGTCATATCATCCAGGTTGCCAATCGGGGTGGGCACCAGGTAGAGCCGCCCCTGCTGGTCACCGTTAAAACTGCTAATCCGTTGCATCTCAGTCCTGCCCCCCGTTCTGCTTGTCCAAGCCGCTGAAAATTGCCTCATCACAAAAAATACAGCTCTCGTGAGGAGCAAGGCGCTCGCCAAAGTGCTTCCGACAGACGTGGAAACCCTGGTGGTAAAGCTCATTCAGCGTCCGCCGGCCCGTGGAAAGCTGCTGCTCGCCCCGCTGGTCCCGAAGCTTCTTGATTGCCTCTTGGAGGTGACGGTTTTCGATCGTCAGCTCTGCGTTCTGGGCCAGGGCTAGGTTCAACTGTGACTTCAGTGCCGCCAGTTCGTTTCCCATTTCCGTCAGGTGGCTGCCGAGCTTGGCCAGGTGATCGTAAATATTATTCTGCTGTTGATTTTCGTTCATTTGCGTGCCCCCGTATTCCCGTTTAAGGTCTGGACAATTTGAATCGTCAATTGCTCGCTAACGTTTTGGAAACTGATGTTTTGCTCCAACTGATGGCGGGTATCTAACGTTAACTGGCTGACCGCGAGCAGCTGGTCAAGTGAGTAGCGCTGGCTAACCTGCTTAACCAGGTCCAAGTCATCCGCAAAGTGCAAGCGGCTGCTTACGGTCACCCCGCTCGCTACTAATAGCGTATCCCGCCACAAGAGGGTCATCAAGTCCAACAAGACCTGTTGGCGCTCCCGGTCATGCCCCGCCAGTTTAACCAGGTCCGTCGTCACGTCAACAAAGGCCAGCATCTGCCCGGCACTGGCATGCTGGTACCAGCGGGTGACCCCCTGAACGGCATTGGATAGCCAGTCGTCCCCGCACCACCGTTCAATTGCCGCTACCGAATCGGTCAGGCCGACCGCCACCTGTGCTAATCGCTGACTGACCCCGTGATCGGCTAAGACCCTGAGGAGGTCCGCCCGCTTCAGGGGAGCCATTTCCAGCACCTGGGTCCGGGATTGAATCGTCGGTAGGACGGCACTCTTATTGCTGGTCAGCATCAAAATATAAGTGCCCGGCCCCGGTTCTTCAATAAACTTCAACAGGCTGTTGGCCGCACTGGTCGTCATCTTCTCCGCGTCTTGAATGATGAAGAGTTTCTGGCTCCCTTCCATCGCGCTCTTGGTAAACTCGCTCTTGAGGTAGCGAATGCGGTCCACTTTAATCTGCCGGCCCTCGGGCGCCGCGACAACCACGTCTGGATGGTTGCCGCTCAAAATTCGTTGGCATTCCGGACAGGTCAGGTCGGGTTCATCGTCTTGCGGGTGCAAGCAAAAAAGGCGCAAGGCCAGCCACTGCGCCACTTCACTTTTCCCTGAACCCGCGGGGCCGACGAGGAGGTAAGCGTGTGCTAATTCCTGCCTGTCAATCACCCGCTTGAGCCGGTCAATTAACGCCGGCTGGAGCTGCCGGACCGTCCTTACTTGTTTGCCTGCCACCTAAATCACCCGCTTAAAACTTGAGGAACTGTTCAATCGGCAGCACAAAGACGGTTGCGCCGCCGATCCGAACATTCACCGGAAAGGCCGAACCGCCCTCGGCGTCAACGTGCATCTGCGAGGTCACGTACTGTTCCCGTGATTCAGCATTCTTCTTAATTACGTCGAGGACGGTCTGGACCCGTTCATCCTTGACCCCAATCAAGAAGGTCGCGTTGCCCTCGCGGAGAAAGCCCCCGGTCGTGGACAGTTGGGTAACCTGAATTTCCGCCTTGTTAAAGGCCTTACGCAGACGGTTGCTGTCTTTGGATTGAACAATTGCAATAATCATCTTCATCGCATTCACCCCTAAACTTAGTTATTCAAATCGGTCTGGAAAACGTTGTTCGATTGTCTGGGCAACATCGGCAATCACCTGATCCAGGGGCTGACTAGCATCAATCAGCTTAATCCGGTCCGGGTGAGCACGGTAAAGGCGCAGGTAGGCGGCCCGCACCGTCTGATGAAAGGCGAGCTTTTCCTCATCCAGCCGGTTCACCTGGTCGGCCCGGTGTTCGGCAATCCGCCGCAAGCCCACCGCCGACTCAACGTCGAGGTAGATTGTCAGGTCCGGCAGTAGGCCGTCAATGGCAAACTGGTTCATCTGCCAAATCGCTTCCTCGCCAAGCTGACGGCCGGCCCCCTGGTAGGCAATCGAACTGTCAACGTAACGGTCACAGAGGATGACCTTGCCGGCCCGCAACCCGGGCACAATTTCCGAAACAATGTGCTGACGCCGGGCGGCCGCAAAGAGCAGGGCCTCGGTCCGGCCGTCCATGTCGGTATTTTCCGGACTAAACAGGACCCGGCGGATCTGCTCCGAAATGTGGTTGCCCCCCGGCTCCCGCGTGTACATTACCCGGTCGGCGCCGAGCTGGTCGACGAGCCGCTTTTGGATGGCCCGCAAGACACTGGTTTTCCCCGCACCGTCCGGGCCCTCAAACGAAATAAACTTCCCCCGCACTTGTTCATTCACTGGCTGATAACCCCCTTATTCAGCTTGCCGTGCAGCTTATACCGACGGGCCAGGTTATACAGATAGAGGTATTTTTGCTCTTGGATCTTAGCCCGATCGCTCAGCTCACTGCTGACGTTGGCCTCGTATACAGCCCGCTGGGTTTCGCGGGCGTGATCCCAGCTCGCCTTGGTATCGTAAATGGTATCTAGCAGGCGTTGATTCCGGGCCTGTTTCACCCGGTCGTGCTGACGCTTAAACAGCATTTTTACATCTCCGTTCGTCCTTGAACCGCCTTGAACAACGTCATTTCATCAGCGTAGTCGATGTCGGCACCGACTGACAAACCGTGGGCCAGCCGGGTAACCTTGATCTGGGCCGGCTTGATTAATTTAGCAAGGTACCCGGCCGTCAGCTCCCCGTCAGATGACGCGTTGGTGGCAATGATAACTTCCTTAACCGCTTCGTTTTTTTGCAGGCGCTTCAACAGGCTCGCAATGTTAATGTCCTCCGGTCCGGTGCCGGCAACTGGTGAAATCACCCCGTTGAGGACGTGGTACAGGCCATGGTATTCGTGCATCCGCTCCAGGGCCATAATGTCTTGCGACTGCTCAACCACCAGGATCTGGGACTGGTCGCGGGTCTTGTCCCGACAGATCGGACACGGGTCATCTTCGGTGATGTTGCCGCAAATGCTGCAGCTGTGCAGGTCCCGTTTCGCTGATAGCAACGACTTGGCAAAGTTGGTAACGTCATCTTCTTGCATCCCCAAAGTGTAAAAGGCTAGCCGGGTCGCGGTCTTTTGGCCAATGCCGGGGAGTTTGGTATAACTCTCGATCAACTTAGCTAGTGGTTCTGGGTACTGCATCGTGGCTACATCCCCATACCGCGCGTGTACTTGCCCAGTTTCTGCTGGGTCGCGTCGTTAACCTGCTTCATGCCATCGTTAATCGCAGCAACAACCAGGTCTTGCAGCATATCCACGTCATCAGGATCAACTGCTTCCGGCTTAATCTTCAGGTCAACCAGGGTATTGTCGCCCGTAAACGTGGCCGTCACCATGTCATCGGGGGCCTTGCCAATAAATTCCTGCTTAGCCAGTTCTTCGTGTTCGGCCATCATTTTCTTCTGCATTGCTTTGGCCTGCTTCATCATTTGCTGCATATTCATTCCGCGCATCATTCTTCATCATTCCTTTTCTATTAATTATCTTCTATTTTAACAATTTCGCTGCCAAATAGCTCCTGCGCCTTGCTGACCGGATCAGCCGGCCCGACAGAATCCTTCGCTGCTGGGGGACGCTGCTCGTCAGCGGCCGTACTCTCCGCCGGCTGCTGGCCGCTAGTGGACGGGGCCGCGCTTTTCTTAGCGGGTTGGCGTTTATCCAGCCCATGGTCCCGAATGTACTCGCGCCGGATCTGGGGCCACTTGTCCTTCGGTACAAACACAACCTTGCGCTCGGTCCCGGTCAGCTCCTGCAGCCCCTGTTCCATGCTCGTTAGCAGGGCTGAATCATCCATTGCCTGCTGGAAGAGGAAGGCGTAGTCAAAGGCAACGATAACGCCGCCCGTGCTAGCCGCCACCGGTTTGGAAACGTGGAGCAGCGACCGTTGGGGAACGCTCAGTTTAGATAAGAGTTCCTGCCAGAGGCCCTGAATTTCCACCAGGTCCCGCCGGGTCGCCTTCCCCAGGATCGGGTTGATCTGGCTGAGCTTAACTTCCACGTTGCGTTGCTGGACCCGTGGCTGACTGGCCGGCTTGGCTGGTTTTGCGGGCTTGGCTGCCGGAGCCGCTTGCAACTGGTTGACCGTCGCCTGTAGCTGTTTAACCGTTGCCTCAAGCTGGGCGATGGTCTGCTGGTCGTCACGAGACGGCGCCGCGGCGGGGGCGGCCGTTGCTGCTGGCGTCGGCTGGTCATCAATCTGACCCAGCTTGACCGTCAGGACCTCCAGGTAAACGTCAGGGTGGGTCGTAAACCGCATCTCCTCCTGAATTCCATTAAGGGCGTCAATCATCTGGTAGAGGACGGTGGCCGGCGCCGCAGCGCTCATCTTTTGAAAGTCCTCATCCGTCAGCCCCGTACTCTCGACCATAATCAGCTTCGGCGATTCCTGGTACAGGAGGACGTCCCGGATAAAGGAGATCAGGTCCTCAATAAACCGTTGGCCGTCCTTACCCGCGTTAAGGATGTCCTTCATTGTGTTTAGGGCGTCGGCACTCTGGTGGGCGGTCACCTCAAAGAAGTACTTCTCCAGCAGCTGTTTGGTCACACTGCCCGTCACCGTCAGAGCATCCTTGAGCTGGACCTGGTTGTCACTAAAGGATAATACTTGATCGAGGATACTCAGGGCGTCACGCATCCCCCCTTCGGCCGCGTTAGCAATCACCCAGAGGGCCTTCTCCTCATATTGAACCTGCTTCTGGTCCAAGATATACTTCATCCGCTCGTAGGCGTCCTGGGCAGAAATCCGCCGAAAGTCAAAGCGTTGGACCCGGGAAATAATTGTTAGCGGAATCTTGTGCGGTTCGGTAGTCGCCAAAATAAAAATAACGTTGGCCGGCGGCTCTTCCAGCGTCTTAAGCAGGGCGTTGAAAGCCCCCGTCGACAGCATATGCACTTCGTCAATAATGTAGACTTTATAGTCCGCTTGGGTGGGCGCATACTTAGCCTTATCCCGGATGTCACGAATTTCTTCCACCCCGTTATTCGAGGCGGCATCGATTTCAATTACGTCGTTCAGCTGTCCGTTCGTGATGGCCTTGCAGATCTCACACTCGTTGCATGGTTCCCCATCCTTTAAGTGGTGGCAGTTAACGGCCTTCGCAAAGATTTTTGCGGCGGATGTTTTACCGGTCCCCCGGGGCCCCGCAAAGAGATAAGCGTGACTGATCTGGTGGGTAATAATGGCATTTTTCAGAGTTTGGGTAACAACCTGCTGGCCAACAAGCTCATCAAAGCGTTGGGGACGCCAAACCCGGTATAATGCTTGGTAACTCATCGCGTGGCTTCCTTTCTTGCATTCTTAGTACGTTATTTAAATATTATACTAGCTTTCTGCCAATTTTCGATAATAAAAGTGCTTCCTCGTCAAACAATTTCAAGCTGCCGGCTGCGCAACTCGTCCGCCGCCAGCCGCCCCGTTAATTGGGCGCCAGCCGCCGTTGGATTGCCAGGTGCTTGCTTTAAAAAATTAAAAAGACCGGGATAATTCCCAGTCTCCGTCTAATATCACTCTAACTTAGAGCACAAGGCACATCATACTTAGTGCTGCTTCCTTCCGGACCTGACACGGTTCGTAAGCGCACCCTTGCCCTAAGGCCTTACGGCAATTAGTATCATACACTACTTCAGCCGGAAATGCTAGTCCCCGGCCCGACCTTTTTTGCGGGCAGCTTTCTTTCGCCGCCGGATTGCCCGGAAGAAATCCTTGAGCATCTGGCTGCATTCCTCCTGCATGACCCCACTTGCCACCTGAACCTGGTGGTTTAAGCGCGGGTCATTCATTAAATGATATAGGCTCTCCACCGCCCCGGCTTTGGGGTCAGCCGCCCCGTAATAGAGGTTGGCGATCCGCGCGTTGATAATGGCGCCACTGCACATTATGCAGGGCTCCAAGGTCACGTAAAGGTCGCAGCCCTCCAGCCGCCAGCTATGCAGACGTTCACAGGCCTCCATAATGGCCAGCATCTCCGCGTGGTAGGTAACGTCCTGAAAGTGCTCCCGCATATTATGGCCCCGGCCAATGATTTGCTGATCCTTAACCACCACTGCCCCAATCGGGACTTCGTTTAACAGCGCCGCCTGCCGGGCTTCCGCCACCGCCGCCGCCATAAATTGTTCTTGCTCTTGTTTCATTAAAACTTTCCCCAATTTTCTCGCCATATTACGTCAATTCAGTGTATAATATTAAATTAGTTCCGAAAACTTATCTAGTGATTAAATAAAAAAGTTTCACGCTGAATAGCCCACGCGTTTTGTACCATATGTTGTGTTTCACTGATTGCCGCTCACAACATATGGTGCTTTTTTAATTGATTTTTTTAAGATTCCAGCTATACTAAATAACATCAACAACGAATTAATTTCCTGGGAGGTTTTCATCATGGTCACTGTGTTTTCCAAGAATAATTGCATCCAATGCAAGATGACCAAGAAGTTTTTGCAACAGCACCAGATCAACTTTGTTGAACATAATATTGACGAACAGCCAGAGTACGTCGACCAGTTAAAAGCCGCTGGTTTCCTCGCAACTCCGGTAGTCAAATTACCAAACGGCAGTGCTTTTTCCGGTTTTCGTCCGGACCGGCTGCAGGCGCTGGCCTAACTAATTTGCGATTTTACCCGTTTCAAACCAGGTGCACCCGAGAGCGCGCCTGGTTTGCTTATTGTTTAGCATTTTTAAAAGGAGCACTCATTAATCATGGCCTTATCTGACATTGATATTACCAAAGTTAAATACTACGACCTCAATAACGAAGTCAACATCCCCCGCGACGGCAAGATCCAACTGGACAAGGACCAGGAAGCCCTGGCCGACTTCATCGCACAAAACGTCCGGCCCAATACCAAGCAGTTTGCTTCATTAACTGACCGTTTCCAGTGGCTAGAAGATCACGACTACATTGAAAAGGGCTTTGTAGAACAGTATAGCCCCGCCTTTTTAGCCAAGCTTTATGACTACTTAACGGCCCAGAATTTCCACTTCCACTCCTTCATGGCCGCATATAAGTTCTATGCCCAGTACGCCCTGCGGACCGATGATAAGGAATACTATCTGGAAAACTACGTTGACCGGGTCGCGATGAACGCCCTCTACCTCGCTGACGGTGACGAAGAACTCGCCATGGACCTGGCGGACGAGATTATCCACCAGCGCTACCAGCCTGCCACCCCGACCTTCCTTAACGTCGGCCGGAAGCGACGGGGAGAATTTGTTTCCTGCTTTGCGATCCAGGCTACCGATGATATGAACACTATCGGCCGGACGATCAACTCCGCCCTCCAGCTCTCCAAAATCGGTGGCGGGGTTGGGATCAACCTCAGCAACCTCCGGGAAGCCGGCGCCCCAATCAAAAAGATTAAGGGGGCCGCAAGCGGGGTTGTCCCAGTAATGAAATTACTGGAAGATAGTTTTTCCTACTCCAACCAGCTTGGCCAGCGGCAAGGTGCCGGGGTTGTTTACCTGAGCGTCTTCCACCCCGACATCATCGAATTTTTGGGTGCCAAGAAGGAAAATGCCGACGAAAAAATCCGGCTCAAGACCCTCTCACTGGGCATCACGGTTCCCGACAAGTTTTACGAACTGGTCGAAGCTGGCGCGGATATGTACCTCTTTAGTCCCTACGACGTAGAACGAATCTACGGCAAGCCCTTCTCCTACGTTGACATTACCAAGGAATACGATAACCTGGTCGCCAACGACGAGATTCGCAAGAAGAAGGTCAACGCGCGCGACTTAGAGGACGAAATCAGCAAGCTCCAGCAGGAATCCGGCTACCCGTACATCATCAACATCGACACGGTTAACCGGGCCAACCCGATCGACGGGAAGATCGTCATGAGTAACCTCTGCTCCGAAATTGCTCAGGTGCAGGTCCCATCGAAGGTTGCCGACGACCAATCCTACGAAACCCTCGGGACCGACATCAGCTGCAACCTCGGTTCCACCAACATTGCCAACATGATGGACAGCCCCGACTTCGGCCGGTCCGTCCGGGCAATGATGCGGGGCTTGACCCACATCAGCGACGTTGAAAACCTCACCGTCGTACCAAGCATCAAGCGGGGAAACGCCCTCGCCCATTCCGTGGGACTCGGGGCAATGGGCCTGCACAGCTACTTGGCAAAGAACCACATCCAATACGGCAGCCCGGTTGCCATCGAGTTTACCGGCGTCTACTTCATGCTGCTTAACTACTGGTCGTTAGTTGCTTCCAACGAAATCGCCAAGGAGCGGCAGGAAACTTTCCATAACTTTGCCAAGAGTGCCTACGCCGATGGCTCCTACTTTGACAAGTACACCACTAAGGACTGGGGGCCACAATCTGACGTGGTCAAAGCACTCTTCCAGGGAATCTTCATCCCCGGGCCAGCCGACTGGCAAGCGCTGAAGGAAAAGGTGATGCAGGACGGCCTGTACAACGAGTACCGGCTGGCCGTGGCGCCAAACGGTTCCACTTCCTACATCAATGATTCCACCGCTAGCCTCACCCCAATTACCAACCGGGTTGAGGAACGCCAGGAAAAGATGATTGGGAAGATCTACTACCCGGCACCGTACTTGTCTAACGACACGATGCCGTACTACCAGTCCGCCTACGACATCGATATGCGGAAGGTCATCGACACCTACGCCGCCGCACAGCAGCACGTTGACCAGTCAATGTCATTGACCCTCTTTATGCGGTCAACGATCCCAGCAGGTCTTTACGAATGGAAGGACGGGCGGACTAACAAGATGACGACCCGGGACCTGAATATCCTCCGGCACTACGCCTACCAAAAGGGGATTAAATCGATCTACTACATTCGGACCTTTACTGACGATAACGACGAGATTGGTGCTAACCAGTGTGAAAGCTGTGTCATTTGATTTTCATAAAAATCATTGCTAAAATTTGAATGCAATTAAAAACAGGTTGATTAAGTTAAGGAGCAGGCTAGGTAAATGAAACTTGAAGAATTCAAACCATTAAACCAGTATAAGGCAATCAATTGGAATGAAGTTTCCGACATGATTGACAAGGCAACGTGGGAAAAGCTGACGGAGCAGTTTTGGCTGGATACCCGGATCCCGGTTTCCAACGACCTCGATGATTGGCGAAACCTCGATGAGGATCACCAGTGGACCGTGGGCCACGTCTTTGGGGGATTAACCCTGCTGGACACCGTCCAATCCGAAGCGGGAATGACGGCCCTCAAGGAAGACGTTAAAACCCAACACGAAACGGCGGTGTTGAACAACATCCAGTTCATGGAATCCGTCCACGCCAAGAGCTATTCCACCATCTTTTCTACATTAAACAGTCCCGATGAGATTGACGAAATCTTTAACTGGTCTGACACCGAAGAGTACCTGCAAAATAAGGCCACGAAGATTGCGAATATGTACCTGAACCCGGCAGAAGACCCGCTCAAGAAAAAGGTTGCCAACGTCTTTTTGGAAACCTTCCTCTTCTATTCCGGTTTTTATACCCCACTCTACTACCTCGGGCACAACGAATTAAACAACGTGGCGGAAATCATCAAATTGATTTTGCGTGACGAATCTGTCCACGGTACCTACGTCGGTTATAAGTTCCAGGTTGGCCTGCACGAACGGACCGAAAAACAACAGCAGGACATGAAGGACTGGATGTACAACTTCTTGTACGAACTCTACGACAACGAAGAGAAGTACACCCACCTGCTGTATGACAAGATCGGCTGGACCGATGACGTCCTGACCTTCATCCGCTACAACGCTAACAAGGCGTTGATGAACCTCGGTCAGGACCCGCTCTTCCCAGACACGGCTACCGACGTTAACCCCGTCGTCATGAACGGGATTTCCACCTCGACCTCTAACCACGACTTCTTCAGTCAGGTTGGTAACGGCTATCGGCTCGGTGAAGTGGAAGCCATGAAGGATGATGACTACCACATTCTCGACCCGAACGCGGGCAAGGACAAGAATTCCCGCGACTAATCTAATCCAGCACGCCAGTTGAACTGCAAGTCAGTTCGGCTGGCGTTTTTGATTGCCGAAGCCGGTCATTCCCCCTTTCTAATCCACGATTGTGAATCTCTGATCATCAGCCTCTGTGCAACTGATTGCGCAAAAGCTCCTTACTTAAAATTTGGACCAATCTTTTTCGCAATAACCACGGGCCTATCACTATAATATTGGAAGCGAATTCATGGTCACCGACCATTGTGCAAGTAGTCACAAGGCGCTTGAAAAGCACTCCTGCATAGTGTACTATTAACCATGTTCAAAAGGTAACAAAAACACAAGAAACGAAGGAGAAACTTGATTATGGCAACTTCAAAGAAGCACCAAGTTGAACAAAAGCAAACTGAGCAGGACAAGCAACAAGCTGCTCACGAACTGGTTGACGGCTTAGTCAAAAAGAGCCAGGTTGCTTTTGAACAATTGCGTAACTTTACACAAGAACAAGTAGATAACATCTGTCAGGCCATGGCTCTGGCTGCGGAAGAACATCACATGGACTTGGCGGTCAGCGCCGCTAACGAAACTGGCCGTGGTGTTGCCGAAGATAAGGCCATCAAGAACATCTACGCCAGTGAATACATCTGGAACAACATCCGTCACGACAAGACGGTTGGCATCATCGAAGACAACGATGAAGATCAAACCATCACCATTGCGGACCCACTGGGAATCATTGCCGGAGTAGTTCCTGTTACCAACCCTACTTCCACCACGATTTTCAAGTCAATCATCTCCGCCAAGACCCGGAACACGATTATCTTCTCGTTCCACCCGCAAGCCTTTGAATCTTCCGTTAAGACCGCCAAGATTCTTCAAGCCGCTGCGGAAAAGGCTGGCGCGCCAAAGAACATGATCCAATGGATTCCACAATGCAGCCGTGAAAACACGAACGCATTGCTCCAGCACCCGAACATCGCCACCATCCTGGCAACCGGTGGTCCTGGTTTAGTTAAGGCCGCTTACAGTTCTGGTAACCCAGCCTTAGGGGTTGGTCCTGGTAACGGTCCAGCCTACATCGAAAAGTCCGCAAACATCGAACGGTCCGTTTACGACATCGTCCTGTCCAAGACCTTTGATAACGGGATGATCTGTGCCTCCGAAAATTCGGTCGTGGTTGATGACGAAATTTACGACCAAGTCAAGGAAGAATTCCAAAAGTGGAACTGTTACTTCGTTAAGCCGAACGAAATGCAGACCTTCTCTGATGGTTTCATCGACCCGCAACGCCACCAGGTTCGGGGTCCAATCGCTGGTCGGTCTGCCAACGCCATCGCGGAAATGTGTGGTTTGAAGAACGTCCCTGACAACACCAAGGTTTTGATTGCTGAAATCGACGGGGTCGGTGACGACTACCCGCTGTCCGCCGAAAAGCTGTCGCCAGTGCTGACCATGTACCGGGCCAGCTCCCGTGAGAACGCCTTTGACATCTGTCGCCAGCTCCTCCACTACGGTGGTGAAGGGCACACGGCCGCAATCCACACCCTGGATGACGACCTGGCTACTAAGTACGGGCTTGAAATGCGGGCTTCCCGGATCATCGTTAACTCCCCATCCGGAATCGGTGGAATTGGTAACATCTACAACAACATGACCCCATCCCTGACCCTGGGGACTGGTTCATACGGTGGTAACTCCGTTTCCCACAACGTTACCGACTGGGATCTCTTAAACATCAAGGTAATCGCGAAACGGCGGGAAAATCGTCAGTGGGTCAAGATTCCCCCAAAAGTATACTTTCAACGGAATTCACTGAAAGAATTGCGCGATATTCCAAACATTGACCGGGCCTTCATCGTTACTGGTCCCGGAATGAGCAAGCGGGGCTACGTTCAACGGGTCATTGACCAATTACGGTTACGGCAAAACGAAACTTCCTTCCTTGTCTTTGACGACGTTGAAGAAGATCCATCAACCAACACCGTTGAAAAAGGGGTTGCAATGATGAACGACTTCAAGCCGGACACCATTATTGCCCTCGGTGGTGGTTCACCGATGGATGCCGCAAAGGCAATGTGGATGTTCTACGAGCACCCAGAAACTTCTTGGTACGGGGTAATGCAAAAGTACCTCGATATCCGGAAGCGGGCTTACCAGATCAAGAAGCCAAAGAAGTCCCAATTGATCGGGATCCCAACGACTTCGGGGACTGGTTCAGAAGTAACGCCGTTCGCGGTGATTACGGACTCCGAAACTCACGTGAAGTACCCATTAGCTGACTACGCTTTGACACCAAACATTGCGATCGTGGACTCCCAGTTCGTCGAAACTGTACCGGCCAAGACAACTGCCTACACGGGTTTAGACGTCCTCTGCCACGCTACTGAGTCATATGTTTCCGTAATGGCTACTGACTACACCCGTGGCTGGTCCCTGCAAACCGTTAAGGGGGCCATGGAATACCTGCCGAAGTCGGTTAAGGGTGACAAGCTCGCCCGGCGGAAGATGCATGACTTCTCGACAATGGCGGGAATGGCGTTCGGTCAAGCCTTCCTGGGAATTACCCACTCCCTGGCCCACAAGATGGGTGGGGCATTCGGCCTTCCTCACGGTCTGCTGATTGCCATCGCGATGCCACAGGTAATTCGCTTTAACGCCCAACGGCCACAAAAGCTGGCCCTCTGGCCACACTACGAAACTTACCACGCTACTAAGGACTACGCCGACCTGGCTCGCTTCATCGGCCTCAAGGGCAACACGGATGAAGAGCTTGCCGATGCTTACGCCCAAAAGTACGTCGACGTCGCTCACGAATGTGGGGTTACCCTGAGCCTGAAGGCCAACGGAGTTTCCCGCGAAGAGTTTGACAAGGTCGTGGACAAGTTGGCTGTCCTGGCCTACGAAGACCAATGTACGACAACTAACCCGGTAGAACCGCTGGTCAGCCAGTTGAAGGAACTGCTGGAACGTTGCTATAACGGTACCGGTGTTGAAGAAGACTAATAACTAATTACCCAAACCAATCAATCTAGCACCCTATCGTGACGAGGGCCGGTGACAAAACCATGTTTTGCCGCCGGCCCTTTTAGTTTCAAACCTTTTAACGGTATCCCGTGCCCCCCAGTGCACGATGCAAGGTCCGCCTTGCAGCCCTAGCCATGATTTAAGCCCCCTTTGCATCCCTTGATTTTTCGTTAAGTTCATCCCCCTAAAATAGCCGGGCCTTCTGCTAATTTGCTACAATGTCCTTACAAATCATCATCAAGGAGGATACTATGCTCAAAGAATTTAAGGACTTCATCGCCCGGGGCAACGTCATCGATATGGCCGTTGGGATCATCGTCGGGGCCGCGTTTACGTCGATTGTCAACTCACTGGTCAACAACCTGATTAACCCCCTAGTCGGCCTGTTTATTGGTAAAATCGACCTCTCCAACCTAGCCGTTACCATTGGCGACGCCCAATTCAAATACGGGGCCTTCCTAAACGCGGTCATTAACTTCCTGATTATCTCTTTCGTGGTCTTCATGCTGGTAAAGGGAATCAATAAGTTCCGGAAAAAGGAGCAAGCGGCCCCGGCTAAGCCCAGTCCAGAGGCTCAGTACCTCAAGGAAATCACTGAACTCTTAAAAGAAAACAAGACCGACAACTAGGATAAAAGCGGGCTGGTGTCCACTGCCGGGGCAATTTAGTTTCTTTAATCCGTGAGTAATCAAATTGCAACCGTTATGGTTTGCTTTTCCGCCAATCAAAGTTATAATTAAGGTGAATAATAAATAATATTATTTGTTATTCTTTGGTAAACAATATTTATCTAAGGAGGGATGTCTTATGTTTAACACTGTATTTTGGATTTTAGCCATCTGGTTTGTTATCAACGTCATTTGGATGTGGTTCAAGCTCGACGATCAGACGTTACAAAAGACCTTCGCCTGGATTAATGTTTGTGCCATTATTATCGGTTTCTGTGTCTACTACATGGCGGGGCCAGTTGGCAGCGGAATTGATGGCTGGTTCATTGCGATGAATTGGATTAACATCGTAGTTGCTATTCTTCAATTCTACTTTGGATACCGGAGCCTGTCTGCTGGTAATATTCACCATGCCGGCAGTCACTAAAACGAAGTTCGCACTTCGTTAACCACGCGGGGGCCTGTGACAAAACTATGTTTTGCCGCAGGCCCTCGTTTTCGTGTCGAAGCCCGTAAAACCGGCACGGCGCCGGGTCGTACGGTGAAGCGGCAACTCCCTAAGCTAATTTAAACTAAAGCGGTCCCCAGAGCTTGATAAAACCAAACTCTGGGGACCGGGACCGCCCCTGCTTTCTAACAAAACTCACGGGGAGCATAACTGCTCTGGATGGTACATCCCCCACGTTTCTCGACTGGCAACACTAACGACGGGCCATTGCTTCGTCGTAATCCCTGGTACCCACGAATACTGGTTGCAGGTATGGGTTGATGTGTTGCTTGAGTGCCCGCTTCCAAATGTCAGTGAACACAACCACGTTAATCACAATTGAAAAGATAGCAATGATTCCCATCATGTGCGGGTCAGCAGCAGTCGGGTGGACTGCCGGGTTCATTACCCCGTCCCGGTAGAGAACCGGCAGGACAGAGAACTTGCTATGATCCTGGAAGAGCGGGAAGACCTGGGCAAACATACACCAGATTGCCAGGGTGTTGGCCCGGTTTTGAATCCAGCCACCCTTGTTCCAAAATTCTGCAGCAAAGGTTGGGGCGAGCAGCAGCGCTAACCCACAGTACCAGGAGTGGGTCGGCAGGTTGCTGTAAGTATACTCAAAGTTCCAAACATCGTAAGCCAGGATAAATTCCCAGGTCATGTCTGGCCACAGCATATCCTGCTCATTCTTGGAAGAGTAAATCCCAAACCAGCCGGTCATACAAAAGACATTGATAATCCCGGCCAGGCCATTAAGGACGTTCCACCAGCCACCATAGAGCCAAACCCCTTCCGAGGAGAGCCACCATTGGCTCCCCGTCGTTTGCAGGGCGTGTATTCCTCGAATTGCCGACTCAAAGTCGCTCCCTACGGCGATAAAGATGTTGATCGCCACGATCACGAACGGGAAAATCTTAAACCAGTAAGCCTTCCCCAAGTGGCCCCAGTGGTACTTAAGAATCATGAAACCGATACAGCCAAAGGTGGCCGCGTAGAGCTTTGCGTAATGAAACTAGCTGTTCATATGAAAATAGGTCGGATTATGCAGCGCCCAGGACTGCCCCTGCCCAGCACAGACGTAGATTGCAATAAAGTAAATCGTCAGTGCAATCGGCAGGACGACAAAGAAGAACAGGCCGCCGACCTTCGTCCGCCGTGCAATTTCGTTAGTAACCACCAGGCAAATAAATACGAGAATCCAACCGAATAATTGCCAGCCCGATTGACTACCATAAACTTGAAATAGCATTGAATTGTACCTTCCTTTCGTCAAAATTTGTCTTAGCTGACACCTTTATTTTGTAATGCTTCGGCTGGTATTCGGTAACCGCTTTCAATCAATTGTCGCGAAATAGTGCAGTTAAATGATACTGTTCTCAACATTTTACCGTTAATATGTCCATAAAAAAGGCAGCTCTACCGGAAGGAACTCCGGCCGAGCTGTCTTTTTGATTCTAGTGGTAAAGGTCGAACCGTCCCTTGGAAATCAGCTCTTTGAGACCGCCTAATTCCATTAGCGACTTGTTCATAATCATCTTCTTCATTACCGAAGCCGGGTAGCCCTTGAAGGAGTGGCCGCCCGCTTCCCCGAAGGCCCGGGTGTTGCCGACGGAGGCTACCGTCCCTAGGGACTTGTAAGTGTAAGCACCAGGACGGCTCGTGCCCTTTACCCGGGCCGCGATGTCTTTGGCAACGTAATTAGCCATCGACAGGGCAATCTGGGCAGTCGTTGGGTACGGCCGCTTGCCGTCCGGCGGCATTACGGCGGCCACGTCACCAACCATATAGAGATCATCGTGGTCGGGCGCCGTCAGATGGGCCGTATCCATTACCCGGCCCCGCCGTTCCTGCAGGTTCGATTCGGCAACGACCGGACTGCCGCTGACCCCGGTCGTCCAAATGATGGTGTTGCCCGCGACCTTGTGCAATGGGGTCCCGTCTGCATCATTAGCACCCTTGTAGAGAACCAGGTCCGGTTGGATTTCCTGGATCAGGGCCTCAGTAATAATGTTCACGTCCAGCTTTTCCAGCAGCTTGATCCCGTAATCGGCAAGCTTATCATTAAACATTGGCAAGAGGCGCTTGGAGGCATCGATAATGTCGATTTTAATCTGGTCCGGCGTTACCCCGGCGAGCTTGGCATAGCGAACCCGGGCATCGGCTAAGGCCCCCGCCAGTTCGATTCCGGTAAAGCCGGCCCCACAGATGATAATCCGGAGGTCGTTTTCATCCTTCGTCTGCTGGTAGTCCTTCATTTGCTCGAGGATGTGCTCATGGATAGCCTCGGCTTCCTTGACGTTGGTCATCGGCAGGCTGTTTTCCGCCGCCCCTTTAATGCCGAAGGTTTCGGAAACGAAGCCCAGGGCGAAGACGCAGTAGTCATATTCCAATGGCGCGTGCCCATCAAGGATCACCAGCCGCTTCTCCTCGTCAACCCGGGAGACGTGGGCCAGGACCAGCGTTGTCATCTTCGGGTCCAAAACGTCGCTAATCGGGAAGGTAATCTTGCTGGCCGGCAGGTTTCCCGAAGCAACTTCATGCAGGTCGGTTGCTTCGTAGTGATAATCATTTTCGTCCACCAGGGTGATTTCAACCTGCCCCCGGCACTTCTTTTGCAGTTCAACAACGGTCTTGAGGCCGGCATAACCGGCTCCTAATACAACAACTTTTTTCATTTTTAATTCCTCCAATTATCCTTATTAAATTACGATTCCGAGCCAGTAAGTAAGCAACTGGGCCAGCGAACCGACCAGCAGAATTTTGACCCCGCAGATAAATGTTTCACTCTTCACCTGCTTTTGCATCAGCAACTTGTTCTGGTGATAAGTAAACGGTAAAATAACAAGTGTCAGCCATACCGTCATTGGCGCAATTTTCAAAAATGGTGAAACAATAATCATGGCAAACGCAAGCACGTTTTTGGCCGAAAAGGCAATCAGGGCGTTCCGCTTACCAATGAAGTGTACAATGGTCGTCCGCTGGTTGTCATCATCCTCCTGAGCATCACAGATGTTATTAGCCAGCATCAGGTTGGAAATCCACAGCTCATCGGGCAGGGCGACGATAAAGACCCGCCACAGCGTCGCCCAGTTCCACTCAAACTGCTGGTAAGCATTCAGGTAGACGCTAAGCAGCACGATCATAAAGCCCATCGTAAAGCCCGACGCCAGTTCGCCACAGGGCAGGCTGGAGAGTGGGTGCGGACCGGACGAATAGAGGATGCCGACCGCAAAGCAGAACATCCCCATCCACAGGACCGGCCAGCCCGCGCGGTAGACCAGCCAGCAGCCAAGCAGGGCGGCCACCACGGAAAAGGTCACCAGCAAGGTAAGCACTAGCCGGGGGGACAGCCGTTCTCGCCCGATGATGTTGGTCTTCTGTTTGTAGTTTTGCTGATCAACTGCATGGTTATAATCGTTGTAGTTATCAAGCATATCCACCGCCATATTGAATAAGAACATCGCCACAAAAAAGATAATTGCTAAGGGCCAATTCAGCGAGTGGAAGTAGTACAGGCTAAAGGCCATCCCCAGGAAAAAGGGAACCACGCTCGCCGTTTTCGCCTTGATTTCAACCAGCTCCAAGAAAACATTTAACGACACTAAACCACATCCTTTCGGTATAATTATAACTAAAGACAGCATATAAGGAAAACTATTACTATGAATAACAATTGGCAAACTTATCCACTTATCAGCACCCAACTCAAAGCCGTCAACCAGTGCATCCAGGAACGCATTGACTGCCAAAATGCGGACCTGCATACCGCCCTGGTGACCATGGCAAATAATGGCGGCAAGTACCTCCGCCCAGCCCTTCTGCTCCTGGTCAGCCGGATGTTCACGACGGACAGCCAGGACGATGAGCGGCTGGTTAAACTAGCGGCGTCGATCGAGGTCCTCCACATGGCAACCCTCATCCACGACGACATTATCGACGATTCGCCCGAACGCCGTGGAGCAGTCAGCATCCAAGCCCGTTTTGGCAAGGATACCGCGGTCTACGCCGGCGACCTGCTCTTCACAATTTTCTTCGACCTGCTCTTGGAGGCCATCCCTTCTTCAGCCTACCTGCGGGTCAACGCCCAGGCAATGCGGCAGATCTTAGACGGCGAGTTAGGCCAGATGGGCCAGCGGTTCAACCTCCAGCAAACGCTGGCCGACTACCTCGCTAACGTAAAGGGCAAAACCGCCGCCCTGTTTAAGCTAGCCGCCCAGGAGGGGGCCCACTTTGCCGGCGGCACTGCCGACCAGGTTGCCAGTGCCGCCGCCTTTGGTCAGCAGCTGGGCATTGCCTTCCAGATGCTCGATGACATCCTCGATTATACCGGCGGCAAGGAACTCAACAAACCGGTGCTCGAAGACCTCGCTACCGGGGTCTACTCCCTTCCGGTGCTGCTGGCCCTGCAAGACCCAGCCAGCGCCGCCCAGGTCAAACCGTTGCTGGCTAAGGGAAGGCAATTAACGGCAACGGACATCCAGCGGGTACAGCAGTACGTGATCGCCGGCGGGGCAGTCAAAAAGAGCCGGCAGCTCGCCAGCCAGTTCACCCAGGGGGCGCTCACTGACCTGACAAAGCTTCCGGCGACAAAGGCCCGGCGGCTCTTACAGCATATGACATCCCAACTCTTAAAACGGACCAACTAGGCCGCCAGGATTAAAGTCCCTGGTCGGCTTTTTTTAGTTCCCGATAGCGCTGGTTTGTCCGCCACAATCCCGTTGGTGTTCCGTGCATGGCCAACTGGCCGTCCTCAATAAAAATAACCTGGTCAAAGTGGTCAATCCCCTGCAGGTGGTGGGTGATCCAGATCAGTGTCTTACCGGCAAGCTGCTTAAAGATCGTATTGATAACGGCTTGCTCAGTAATCGGGTCCAGCCCCACCGTGGGTTCATCCAGCAGGATGATTGGCGTGTCCTTGAGCAGGATCCGGGCGAGCGCGAGCCGGTGGCGTTCACCACCAGAAAAACGCAGACCCGCTTCATCAACCTTGGTATCGAGGCCGTGCGGCAGGTCGGCCACCATCTTGGCTAAACCCACCCGGCGGAGGACCGCCCAAATGTCATCATCACTAGCCGCTTCATTTCCCAAGCGAACATTATTGGCAATCGTCGTGTTAAACAGGTAAGGCTGCTGGTTAATGACACTGATGTAGTCGGCGATCTGGTCGCCAAACTGGGCGGTTGGCACCCCATTCAGGGTAACGCTCCCGGCCGTCGGGGTCCGGTCACCGCGGAGCAGGGCCGCTAAGGTACTCTTCCCGGCACCGCTCCGGCCCAGGATTGCCAGTTTTTCGCCCGGCTTGATAGCGAGGCTGATCCCCCGCAAAACCTCCTTACTCGTTTCTGGGTAGGTATAGTGGAGGTCCCGGACTTGCAGCGCAGCCGGCAGCGTAATCGTTGGAGCGGTGGTCGACTGACCGGTCGGGGCTGGCAGGTTATTCAACCGCACCAGCGAATTGGTGTAAACGTTGGTTTCCTGCGCTGCAGCCGGCAGCGGTGCGATGGCGTCAATCAGCGGAAAGGCCGCTAGGACAAAGGCCGCAATCCAGTTGGCCGGCCCGCCGGCCTGGCCGCCGAACCGGGCCGCGCCCCAGATTAGCAGACTGATTACCAGCAGCAGGACCAGCAGCTGCATCAAGAAGTCCCGGAGCCGTTCAAAACGGTGCATCGCCCGGGCGGTTGCCAGGTACTGCCGTTCGTTTTGGTCATGAAGCTGGAGGTAGGCATTGCTTCGTCCAGCCAGCACCCAGTCGGCAATTCCAAGGACGTTATCGGTCAGGTTAACGTACAGCTGATCCTTGACGTCCTTTTCGTATTCCTGACGGGCCCCGTTCACCAGGACGGACCAGAGCGGAATCGCAAAAATCATCAGGCCAAATAGGATTAGCATCCACAGCCCCATCAGCGGCGACAAGATTCCAAAAGCCACCACGATCAGGGCATAGAGCCCCCACGCCACGAACATCGGAAAGAGGGTCCGCAAGTAAAGGTTTTGGATGTGGTGGATGTCATCGGACAAGAGGCCGAGAATATCGCCCAGCTGGTACTTGCTGGAAAACGAGGTCGCGTCACGCTCCAAGGTATCATAGAGCCGTTGGCGCAGGCGGGAGGTCATCTTAAGAACCCAGTTGTGGCTCACCAGGCGTTCCAGGTAGCGGAACGCCGGCCGGGCAATCCCGAAGGCCCGGGTCAGGACGATGGGCACATACACCAGCAGGATGTTCTCCGGCCGGGTCGCCGATTTGCTAATCAGGAAACCAGCACTAAACATTAACCCGGCGCCGCAGACGAAGGTAACGACCCCGATAGTAATTGCGAAAATCAGCGTTTTCCGGTAGCGCCGCAAAAAGGGCCGGACCCAGCGGTCGCGCTTTAGGGCCCGCAATAAGGAAATCCGTTTAAACATCTAGTCTTCACCCCGCATTTCTTTCATCAGCTGCTGGAAGTATTCATTGTCCTGCTGGAGATCGGCAAAGGTCCCCTGCCCAACGAGTTTGCCGTGGTTCATTACCAAAATGTAGTCCATCTCTTTCATCCAGTGCAGCCGGTGGGTGGCAAAGAATACCAACCGCTGGTCCATCAGCGGCAGCATCCGCGCCTTTAAATCCAGCTCGGTTTCAATATCCAGGTGGGCGGTCGGTTCGTCAAAAATCATGACCCGCCGCTGCTTATCCAGGAAGGCCCGGGCCAGGGCAATTCGCTGGACCTGGCCGCCAGAAAGGACCCGGCGGCCGCTCCCGATGACCGTGTCCAGCCCTTCCGGCAGGTCAGCCAAGAGATCCTCCAGGCCAACAACCTTGATTGCTTCCAGCACCTGCTTGTCACTAACGTCTGGGGTGTAGAAAGCGATGTTTTCCCGCAGGGTCGCGGTAAACACGTACGGGTTCTGCGGGATGTAGAGGAGCTGCCGGCGCCAGTCTGGGATGTCCAAGCTGGCAAGGTCCGGGTGCCCCTGAATAGCAATCTGGCCCGCGGTTGGCGTTAAAAAGCCACTGAGGAGGTTGATCAGGGTCGTCTTGCCGGCCCCACTCATACCGATAATCCCCACCTTCTGGTAGCCACGGATGGTCAGCGTCAAGGGGGCAATGGCCGCCCCGTTTTGGTACTTGAACTGCACCCGGTCCAGCTTTAATTCATCCCCTGCCCCCCATTCGTGCAGGGCCAGGTCGACCGTGGGCGGGGTCGGCTGGTTAATCAGCTGGTGAATTCGCTTAAATGAGTTCTTGCCGTTGAGCGTCGCGTGGAAGTCACTGGCGAAGTTGCGGATTGGCAAGAAGTATTCTGGTGCCAAGATTAACACGGCCAGGGCGGGATAGAGATCGATCTTTCCCTTAATCAGGTCAAACCCCAGGTAAACCGCAATGACGGCAATTGACAGGGTCGTGAAAAAGTCTAGGGCGAAGGTCGAAAGCATGGCAATCTTTAATACCCGCATAGTCCGTTCCCGGAAGTGCTCACTTGAGTTGAAAATACTCCGCGAGTAGCGCTTGCTCAGCCCTAAGTATTTGAGTGTCGCAATCCCCCGTAGGGAGTCGATAAAATTATTTGATAATTTCTGGAAGTTGCCAAACTGCTTCTCCGCCTTTGCCTGGGCCGCTTTTCCCAGGATAATCATGAACATTACGATTAACGGGTACATCAGCAGGAGGATGGCCGCCGAACGCAGGTCCAAGCAGCCGGCCGCAATCAGGACCACCACCGGCACGATCATCATCGCCAGGGTCTTGGAAAACAACAGTTTGATGTACTGACGGACCTCGGCAATCCCGTCGAGGGTCATCGTAATCATGCTCCCCGTCCCCTGGGCTTGCACCAGGGCCGGCCCCTGCTGGAAGAGCTTTGCCAACAGCCGGCGGCGTAATGTCTGCGCGGTCTGACCCGCGTAGTGGTCAAGCCAGCGGTCGCTAAGCCAGGTTAACAGCTGCCGGCCGGTAAAACAGGCCGCAAAGCCCGCCAGCAACGGCCAGTTTAGGGAATGGCCCTGCCAGAGCTGCGTAATGACGGCGCTCAGTGCTAAAGCCTGGCCGACAATCAAAAAAGCTTGCAGAACGTCCAGTCCCGCAAGCTTTTGACTGATTGATTTAGCTCCCGCGAGTTGAAATAGCTCTCGATCAATCATTAATAATTTGCCTCCCCCACGCGTGGCATGGCAATCCGTTTCCGGAAGATCCAGTAAGCCCAGACCGTGTATGCCAGGACGCATGGTACTAAAATTACTGTGGCAATCGTCATCACAATTAGGGTGTAATTGGATGAGGATGCGCTTTGAATCATCAAATCAAACTTGCTGCTGATTGAAGAAATCATTACCCGTGGGAAGAGACCACAGAAGATCAGCGCAACCAGCGCAATCAGGGTTAAGCCACTCGCCGTAAAGGCCTGCCCCTGCTTGTCCTTAAAGGTAGCAACGTGGGCCCAAACAGAGAAGCCGACGATCAGGACTAAGCACAGCAAGGTGAGCACTGGGTGAACCGCCAGGAAGTCGGTCTGGAACAGTAGAAGCAGCGCAAAGACTACTTCACCGACGTACAGTACCCAATAGAGGGCCTGGGCGTAGTTCTGGGACCGTTCAGAAATTGGTCCCTTAGTCTTTAAGGTGATGTAGTTCAGACCATGCAGGTAGGTCAGCAGTGCCAGGGCAATCCCGCCGACGATTGAGAACCAGTTAAAGTAGTCAAAGAAGTGGGCGTGGATATTCCCCGCAGCGTCAATCGGCATCCCCTTGATCATCGAGATAAACATTACCCCGAAAAGGAATGGGGCAAAGAAGCTGGACCAAGCCAGGATACGGTCCCAAACCGGCTTCTTGCTGTCTGAACTCTTCGCCCGGAATTCAAAGGAAACACCCCGTAAAATCAGGCTGACCAAAATCAGCAAGAGGATCAGGTAGTAGCCAGAGAAGAGGGTGGCGTACCAGTACGGGAACGATGCGAACATCGCACCACCGGCGGTAATTAACCATACTTCGTTGCCGTCCCAAACCGGACCGATCGAGCGGATCAGCTGCGTCCGCTCACCCTCATCGTGGGCAAGCGTCCCGACTGCCATGCCGACACCGTAATCAAAGCCATCCAGGAAGAAGAAGCCCGCAAACAGGACGCCAATCAGGATAAACCATAAAATTTGCAGAAATGACATTTAGAAGGCCCCCTTTGCGAATGGATCCGTGGCCTTTTTATCTGCCTGGGCTTCATCCCATTCCACTGGGTCGTTGCGCAAGAAGCGCACGATCAGTACAATCAGGATAATTGCCAGGACGGTAAAGAGGATAAAGTAAACGATGTTTGACGTCAGCAAGGACGCAACCGAAACGTTTGGCGAAACACTCTGCGCAATGGTGAACAGTCCGTAAACGGTCCACGGTGCCCGACCAAACTCGGTAATGAACCAACCGGCGGTGTTAGCCAGGAATGGTGAGAAGGTCAAAATGGCTAAGACCCACAGCATCCAGCGGTGGTTGTACAGGGTTGGCTTGCTCTTCCTGGTCATAACCAAACCGACGATGGAAACCAGGGCGAGCAGCGCCCCAAAGCCACACATTACCCGGAAGCTCCAGAACAAGGTGTTAACCGGAACGTAGTAGTTCATCTTCTGCCCATCAATGTGGGTACCGTACTTCTTTTCGAGCTGGGCGTTGATTTCTTCCATCCCTTCGACAGAACCAGAAAGTTTGTGGTAGGAAAGGACACTCAGCATTGCGGGAATCTCAACCTTGCCCTTGACCTGGTGGGTCTTGGTGTCGGCGATTCCGACAACCGTCCACGGTGCCGGGCTCTTAGTCGTCTTGTAGACCGCCTCGGTTGCCGCAAACTTCATTGGCTGTTCCTTAATCAAGTACTGCATCTGCATATCACCGGCGACGATGGCACCAAGTGAGAAGATCAGCATCAAGGTTAAGCCGAGCCGCATCGTCTTGTGGTAAATCAGCTTGTTTTCATCGGACAGGGCCCGCTTCTTCAGTAGCTGGAAAGCGGCCAGCCCGGTGATAATGGTGGCCCCAGTCAGGACCGCAGTCAATAGAACATGAGAATATTCAAACATTAATTGCGGGTTAGACAGTAAGGCGCCAAAGTCGACCATTTCGGCCCGGCCGTTGCGAACGGTAAAGCCAACCGGGTGCTGCATGAACGAGTTCGCTGATAAAATCCACAGGGCGGACGTCATGGTCCCAAAGACAATCATCCACATAAAGAACAAGTGCAGGCCCTTCTTGACCCGGTCCCAGGTAAAGACCCACAGACCGATAAAGGTCGATTCAATAAAGAACGATAGCAGAGCTTCAAAGGCCAGTGGCGCACCGAAGATGTCCCCCATGAACCGGGAGTAGTCTGACCAGTTCATCCCAAATTGGAATTCCTGAATCAGCCCGGTAACAACACCGACTGCAAAACTCAGCATAAAAATATTGCCCCAGAACTTCGTCATCTTTTTATATGACGGGTTGTTCGTATGGACATACATGCTTTCCATAATTGCAACGACGAGGCCCGTCCCAATAGTAAATGGGACGAAGAAAAAGTGGAAAACCGTCGTCATCGCAAACTGGAAACGCGCTAAACTAACAATATCCATTGTTAATCCCCTCCAGTAAACGAAATAACTTATCACAGTTTAACAATAATTGCTTATTACATGTTAAGTTTACAACGCAAAGCGCTTACTTGCAAGGACGATTAAATTTTTTATATCACGATTTTCAAAAAGTACTAATTGATAATGCTAAATAGGCTTTATTACGCCCCTATAAGCATAAATTGCCCTTCCGAAAGCCAGTGCTCGCGGGCTTTCAAATCGCTAATCAGTAGATAACAAAAATCCCTAATAAATAGAATTTAAACTACTAAGCTACAAAAAAATTTAAAATAAAAAAGGCCGCCGGATGGCAGCCTTTTGAAGAACTACTTAAGGGTAACAGTAGCACCAGCGGCTTCAAGCTTTTCCTTGATGTCGTTAGCTTCGTCTTCCTTAACGTCTTCCTTGATTGCTGAAGGAGCACCGTCAACAAGGTCCTTGGCATCCTTCAGGCCAACACCAGTGATGTCCTTAACGGCCTTAATAACCTTAACCTTAGCAGCACCTGGTTCAGTCAATTCAACAGTGAAGCTGTCCTTAGCAGCAGCGTCGCCACCGGCAGCACCAGCAACAGCAACTGGAGCAGCAGCTGAAACGTCGAATTCTTCTTCGATTGCCTTAACAAGATCGTTAAGGTCAGAGATTGATGCTTCCTTTAATGAAGCAATGATAGCATCCTTATCAAAAGCCATGTTTATTTCCTCCAATATTTAGGTAATTGATTTTAATTTGATATTGAACCGATAAACGGTAATTATGCGGCTTCGTCTTCCTTGTCGGCAACGGCCTTGACTGCCCGGGCAATCTTGCGCATTGGGTCTTGCAATGCGGATGCAAGCATGGACAGCAGGTCTTCACGACTAGGCATCGTAGCGTATTCGTTGATTTCATCAAGAGTCTTAACACTCTTTTCGATGAAGCCACCCTTGATTTCAAGAGCGTCGTGGTCGTCAGCGAACTTCTTTAAGATCTTGGCTGGGGCAATCGGGTCCTCATCGGAGAATGCCACAGCAGTTGGGCCAACAAAAGTCGACCGCAGATCTTCGTAGTCGGTACCTTCAACGGCCCGGTCAAGAATCTTGTTCTTGATAACTGACATCTTAACGCCAGCGTCACGGAGCTGTTGACGCAGTTCAGTAACTTCGGCAACAGTCAAGCCACGGTAGTCAACAACGATAGCTGTTTCAGCAGCGTTAATCAAATCAGCGGTTTGCTTAACGATTTCTGCTTTCTTAGCAATAGCTGCTTCACTCATGAATTTTCACCTCCCGCAATTTATTTTGACCGGATTTATAAAAAAATCCCTATGACCGCAGACATAGAGAAGGAATTTACATTTCTTCCTCGGCAGGCATAATTAAGGCGGGTGCCACCTGAGTCTTAGGCAGAGTCATATTTAATCAACTCAGATAGTATAGCACGATCCTCAGCTTGTTGTAAAGGAATTTCTTCCCCCCTCCTGATTTTTCAAGGAAGCATTTTACATTAAGTAAGGAAATCATTAAACTGGGTACCATAAAGAAGGAGTGATTTAATTTGCATAATCAAGGTCAGATTCGGCACACGCTCCAGTCCCGTCACCTGTCGATGATCGCACTCGGCGGCACGATCGGGACCGGCTTATTTATCGCTAGTGGCTCCGCCATCACGACGGCGGGACCCGGCGGCAGCCTCGTCGCCTATTCCGTGATGGGCCTGATGGTGTTTTTCTTGATGACCAGTCTTGCGGAGATGGCAACCTACAACCCCCGGAGCGGTTCGTTTGCGGAATATGCCAACCGCTACGTCGACCCGGCACTCGGCTTTGCAATGGGCTGGAACTACTGGTTCTGCGGTGCAATTACCGTCGCAGTCGAACTGTCAACCGTCGGTATCGTAATGAATTTTTGGTTCCCGCACATCCCCGGCTGGATTTTTAGCCTGCTCGCCTTTGGCATTATTTTCATCATTAACTACTTCTCGGTGCGGGCCTACGGGGAAACCGAGTTCTGGCTGGCCCTGCTCAAGGTCGCGGCCGTCGTCATCTTCGTGGTTGTCGGGATCGCGGTTATTCTGGGCCTGATTGGCGGTCACCACGCACTGGGTTTTAAGAACTTCACCTATAAGCAGGCCCCCTTCGTCAATGGGATTCCCGGCATCATCAGTGCCTTCGTCGTTTCCGGCTTCTCCTTTCAAGGAACCGAAATGGTTGGGATCGCTGCCGGTGAGTCCGCGGACCCGCGGCATAGCGTTCCCCAGGCAATCCACGCCACCTTTTGGCGGATCCTGCTCTTCTATGTCCTGACGATTTTCGTGATTGCCTGCGTCTTGCCGTACACGAATAAGAGCCTCCTGTCCGCCGACGTCACGGACATTGTCACCAGTCCCTTCACCCTGATTTTCCAGTATGCCGGACTACGATCGGCGGCCGGAATCATGAATTTCGTCATCCTGATCGCGGTGCTTTCGTCGGCAAACTCCTGGCTGTACGCCATCTCACGAATCCTGTTCTCCCAGTCAATGGACGGTTTCCTCTGGAAGGGCTTCCGGGCCGTCAACCGGCGGGGAATTCCGATCCTGAGCTTTTTGGCAATGTCGTTCCTGAGCTTGGCAATGTGGGCCCTGCAATTTATCGGCCCCAACGTCTATAACTACCTGATTTCCGCCAATAGTCTCGGCGGCTTTATGGAGTGGCTGGGCATCGCAATTGCTCACTACCGTTTCCGCCGCGGCTTCCTGCGCCAGGGCCACACCCTAGACGAACTCGACTACCACGCCGGCCTCTTCCCGTTTGGTCCCATCTTTGCTTTTATCCTCTGCATCGTTGTAATTGCGGGACAGAATGTCAACGCCTTCGTCAAGCTGGATTGGTCGAATATTTTAATTACCTACATGAGTGTGCCGCTGTTTATCTTTTTCTATTTTTACTATAAGCTCCGCCACCACACGCACCTGGTACCGTTAGGCCAAATGAAATTGAAGTAAAAAAATAAGGGACTGTGACAAAACTTGCCGCAGTCCCCTATTTAATTCGCGTGACTCAACTAAACTACAATTTCCCCGTTACTTAACGGCTTCCTGCAGGGCTTCACCCAACTGCTTCATCCCGGCTTTAATCTTGTCCTCTTCAGCGTTGGAGTAGTTCAAGCGGAAAGCTCCTGGTTGCGGCTGCCCGGCAAAGAATGGGTCCCCCGGCACAAAGGCAACGTTGTGTTCCAGGCACTGCTTGAACAGTTCAACGGTGTCCTTAACTCCCGGTACCTCAACCCAGAGGAACATCCCGCCCTCCGGATCAGTGTACTTAACGCCGGCGGGGAAGTACTCTTTGATTCCCTCAACCATCAGTGCCTTGCGCTTGCCATAAAGGGCGCTGATTTCCTTTACGTGCGCATCTAAATCGTTATGGGCTAAGAATTCAACCACGGCGTACTGGGCCAGGTTGTCGGTATGGAGATCAGCAGACTGTTTGAGCACCGTCAGCTTATCGACTACCTTAGCGTCGGCCACGAGCCAGCCCAGCCGGAAGCCCGGCGCCAGCGTCTTTGAGAAGGTGCTCATGTACAGAACGTGACCATCCTTATCAAAAGACTTGACCGCCGGAACGTGCTGCCCAGCAAAGCGGATTTCACCATAGGGGTTGTCCTCTAAGACCAGGACGTCATACTTAGCGGCTAATTCCGCTAACTGTTGACGACGGTCGGCAGGCATCGTCCGGCCAGTCGGGTTTTGGAAGTTCGGCACCGTGTAGACTAGCTTAGCCGTCGGGTTGGCCTTCAGCGCCGCTTCCAGCGCATCCATCTTCATCCCATCATCGTCAGTAGCAACGCTGACGAAATCGGCCCCGTAGGACTTGAAGACGTCAAGGGCACACAGGTAGGTCGGCTGTTCAACCAGCACCGTGTCTCCGGGATTAACAAAGGCCTTCCCAACCAGGTCCAGGACCTGCTCAGACCCCGTGGTTACCAGGACGTTTTCTAACTCCCCGGTCACATTTTCTTTTTCTTTTACGTGTTTTAAGATTTGTTCACGCAGGGCGGTTACCCCTTTAGCGGCCCCGTATTGCATCGCTTCTTGGCCGTGCTCTTCAAAAGCCAGGTCAACCGCAGCCTGCATTTCCTTAACTGGGAATAATTCGGGTGCCGGCAACCCTCCAGCAAAGGAAATAATTCGCGGATCCGCCGCTGCCTTTAAGATGGCTCCAACCGCATCCGTGCCGTCTGCTGGAACTCGTTTAGAAAATTTAAACTCTGTCATTGTCGTCACTCCTCTTAGATAAAGATCGGCTAGTTTTAATTTGTTTTTAATAAACTGCCGTTGGCACGTAGTATACACTAATTGCCAACTCTTGTTAAGCACCAAAGTTGATTTTCCTGAACTTCAGGCTCCCCCAGAAACACTTTCTTCATAAAATGGCGACCATTTAAAAAATCTTTTTCTCAGGAAAATGCTAAAATCTTGGTTGACAAATTAAAAAACAGTGAGTATAGTTTAGCTAAGTTTAATTCTAGAAAAACCATGCACAGGAATTTGCGGGTGGTAGCTGGCAGCAGAGAGCTAACGGTTGGTGAAAGTTAGCCGCGGCCCACCACGCAAGATCACCTGCAAGTTAGCCGCTGAAATGAGTAAGCCGGTTTGGCCGTCGACCATTATCCTGACCACAGATTATTTGTCTGGTAAAGGTGGGCTTGCCCACGAAAAAAGGTGGTACCGCGACCCGTTCGCCCTTTAAACATCAATCCTGGTGTTTAAAGGGCTTTTTCTTTTTCAGATAACGGTGCGGTAACATCATGAAAAACACCCCACGCCTACGTCACCCTAACTTTCCACCCCGTGTCCCAAATGAGGAGGTTCCCCCATGCCCAATTGCCAAATGCCGCAACCGTTAACCCTGCCGTCAAAGCAAGACTTAAATCATCCTGAACTAAGCCCGTGAAAACTGACCCCCGCCGATGACCTTTAAAACAAAAAAACAACGGCGGAGTTCTCCGTCGCTGTTTCCCCTTCTAATTTTTAATAATTAGAATGATTCGAGATCAAGCGTAACGCTTGGGCCGAAAGTAGACGCAATCGATGCGTGCTTGATGTAAGTACCACGTACTGATGCTGGACGCGCCTTAACAACGATGTCTTCCAAAGTCTTCAGGTTTTCAACCAGCTTGTCAGTGTCGAATGATACCTTACCAAATGGCACGGCAACGTTACCATCCCGGTCAGTCCGGTAAGTTACTTGACCAGCCTTGGCGTCAGAAACAGCCTTGGCAACGTCCATCGTAACCGTACCAGTCTTCGGGTTTGGCATTAAGCCCTTTGGACCAAGGACCCGACCCAGGCGACCAACCTTTGGCATCATGTTTGGCGTTGCGATTGCAACATCAAAGTCTAACCAGCCGTCTTGGATCTTTTCTACCAAGTCATCGGAGCCAACAAAGTCAGCACCAGCGTCTTCAGCAGCCTTGGCGTTGTCACCTTCAGCGAAGACGATCACGGTTTGGTCCTTACCAGTACCGTTTGGCAAAACAACGGCACCACGTAATTGTTGGTCTGCTTGCTTAGTATCTACGTTTAAGTTGAATGCAACTTCGATTGAAGAGTCAAAGTTAGCAAAGTCAATGTCTTTTACCAATTGAACTGCGTCGTTAACAGCGTAAGCTTTCTTAGTGTCAACCTTTTTAAGCGCATCTTGGTACTTCTTACCACGATTCTTAGCCATCTTGTGTTTTTCCTCCTTGCAAATGTGGTCGAGCGGAGTTAATACCTCCCACGGAGACGCACCACTTTAATGGAACGTCCGGACTGCCGAGCAGTTAGTCTTCAACAGTGAAGCCCATGCTCCGGGCAGTACCTTCGATCATGCGCATCGCTGCTTCAACGTCAGCGGCGTTTAGATCTTGCATCTTCGTTTCGGCGATTTCCTTAACTTGAGCCTTGGTTACAGAAGCAACCTTCTTCGTGTTAGGTTCACCGGAACCGTGTTCAACACCAGCGGCCTTCTTCAGTAAGACAGCAGCAGGCGGCGTCTTAGTAATGAAGTCAAATGAACGGTCCTCATAAACGGTAATTACAACCGGGATCAGCATACCCTTTTGGTCAGCGGTCCGGGCGTTGAATTCCTTCGTGAAGCCCATGATGTTAATACCTGCTTGTCCAAGTGCAGGACCTACTGGTGGAGCTGGTGTTGCTGCACCGGCAGGAATTTGCAACTTGACAACGTTCGCTACTTTCTTTGCCACGAGACAAAACCTCCTTAGTCCGTGTTGTGGTCATGATGAGGCAGAAAATTTACCTCTCCCACAGTATGTTAATAGCATACCTTAAAAAAATACCATAATTAGGCGGGCATTTCAAGCCTGGATACTCGGCTCCGCAAATCAGCTTGAAAGCCCCACGGCCTTTTTATTCCACCGTGTCGACCTGGTCGAAGCCCAGTTCAGCAGACGTTTCCCGGCCGAACATCTCAACGTTGACCTTCAGCTTCTGCTTTTCGTGGTCAACCTCGGTTACCTTGCCAGTCAGGTCAGCAAACGGTCCGGCGATAACCTTGACGGTGTCGCCCTCCTTGACGTCGATGTCACTGACGGTAATGTCGGCACCCATCCGCTTCATAATCCGTTCCACTTCATCGGGAAGTAGCGGCGTCGGCTTGGAACCACCACCGTGGGAACCCAAGAATCCGGTTACCCCTGGCGTGTTCCGGGCAATGTACCACGCTTGATCGGTCATAACCATTTCGACCAGGACATACCCTGGAAAGGTATTTTCCGTGACCTCTTTTGCTTGGCCATCCTTGACTTCCCGAACCGTCTCTTCAGCAACCACTACCCGAAAGATGTAGTCCTGCATCCCCATTGACTGGGCCCGTGACTCCAAGTTGCTCTTCACCCGGTTTTCGTAACCAGAGTAGGTATGCAGCACATACCAGCGTTTTTCATGCGATTCCACGATGAATCCTCCTCGTTAAGTTAACTTTTGCCAAAATAAAAAAACTTCGTATCTCCACGAAGCTCATCACAGTTAGTATAACAAACCGCCATTTGTTTTGCCACTATTGTTAAACAAATAGCTTCATAAATGATTGAATTAACCAGTCGAATAAGGCGAAGAACAGGACGAAAAACAGGGTCAGGGAAATGACAATCGTCGTATCCCGGCGGTTCTCCCGTGCCGTTGGCCAAACGACCAGCTTCATTTCATGGTTAACACTCTTAATAAATCGAATCAAGTGCATAGTACCCTCCACTATTTACTCTCACGGTGCAACGTATATTCCCCGCAGCGTTTGCAGAACTTGCGCAACGCTAACCGGTCTTGGCGGTGCGGGTTAACGGCAACCGTGTAATTCCGTGCGCCGCACTTGGTACACTCCAAGGCCACTTTCTTTTGGGACATACTAACACCTCCACATCCAGTATAGACTATCACGAACCTGCAACAAAAAGCAAGCTGCTTGGTCGGAGAACAGCCCTATAAGGGGTGGCGGGAATTAAAACCCTGGTAGATCAGCAGGCCAGCGGCCACACTGGCGTTCAAGCTCTGCACGTGACCAACCATTGGAATCGTCAGCATCTCGTCGCAGTTCTTCTTAAGCAGGGATGAAATTCCCTTGCCTTCATTGCCGATTACCAGGGCCACGGCGCCATGGGCATCCCAGGTCCGGTAGTCCCGTCCCTTCATGTCGGTCCCAAAGAGCCACACCCCGCGGTTCTTGAGTTCCTTGACCGTTTGCACGAGGTTGGTGACCCGGGCCACCGGTACGTGTTCCAAGGCTCCGGTCGACGTCTTCGCCACCACCGAGGTCAGCCCCACTGCCCGGCGCCGGGGAATAATAATGCCATGAACCCCCGCCGCGTCGGCAGTCCGGATAATCGAGCCCAGGTTATGCGGGTCCTCTAGCTCATCTAAAATCAAGAAAAACGGGTCCTCGTTCTTCCGGGCGGCATTGGCAAAGAGGTCGTCCACGTCGGCATAATGGTAAGCCGCTACCGCCAGCGCCACCCCCTGGTGGTTCTGGTGGTCGGTCAACTGGTCCAGCTTGGTCTTCGGAACCGTGGAAATTACCAGCCGCTTCTGCTTGGCCAGCTTGATAATCTCTGCGATGGCGTCCGCCTTTAACCCCGCCTGGACGAAGACCTTATTGATCTCCTGGTCGGCCTTGAGGGCCATCACCGCCGGGTGGCGGCCAATAATAAAGTCAGTATTTTCAGTTTTCATACTTTGTCCGCCCCTCTTCAACTTGTTGAATGCACCACGCTGCTAACTCCGCCAGCCGTTCCTGCTGACCGGAAAGCTGGAGGTAACCCATCAGGGCCTCAAAGCCCGTAGAGATACGGTAGGTCAAGACCGATGTGTGCTTGGCGTGAGTGTGGCTATTAGCATTGCGGCCCCGCTTAAAATAGGCCCACTCCTCTGCCGTTAACAGCTGGTCGGCCTTCATCAGGTCGATCAGTGCCGCCTGGGCCTTCGCCGAAACATAGTGGGTCGCGATATGCTGCAGCTTGGTCGGCTTACTGAGCCCCTTGCTCAGGAGGTGCTGGCGGATAAACACTTCATAGACCGCGTCGCCCAGGTAGGCGAGCGCGATCCCGTTTAACTGCTGGTAGTTTGCTTCTTCCATGCTGTTCGTTATTACTGCTCCTTCTTGTAGCGCGTTCCTTGGGGGGTATCCTCCAAGATAATCCCCCGCTGCTTTAATTCGTCCCGGATTTGGTCACTGCGGGCAAAATCCTTATTCTTGCGGGCCTGATTCCGTTCCTCAATCAGGGCCTTGATCTGTTCGTCGTCAATCTGGTTATCTCGAGCGACCAGTTTGATGCCAAAGATGCTGACTAATTGCGCCAGCTTGTCCTTGTATGCCTGGAGAGCCCCCTGTTTAACGACTGGCTGCTGGGCATAGGTGTTGGCCGCCTTGACCAGCTCGTAAACCACGGCAATCCCGTTTTGGACGTTGATGTCATCGTCCATGACCGCGGTAAAGCGCGCGGTAAAGTCAGCCAGCTGCTGGCTGACTACTTCATCGACCCCCACCTCTGCATCCTGCTCCCGGTAAGTCAGGTTGTCGTAGGCAGTCCGGATATGCTCAAGGTTATTTTGCGCGTCCGTCAGGTTGTCCTCACTGTACTGGATTGGCCGCCGATACTGGGTCGTCGCCATGAAGAAGCGCAACACCTGCGGATCAACCGTCTTGATGATGTCGTGGACCGTAATAAAGTTATGCAGGGACTTGCTCATCTTTTCGTTGTCCTTGCCAATCGTCACGAAGCCGTTGTGCATCCAGTAGCGGACGAAGGGCTGCCCGGTCGCCGCCTCACTCTGGGCGATTTCGTTTTCGTGGTGGGGGAACTCGAGGTCCTGGCCGCCGGCGTGAATGTCGAGGGTCTGGCCAAGGTACTTTGTGGACATCACTGAGCACTCGATGTGCCAGCCCGGCCGTCCCTTGCCCCACGGCGAATCCCAGCTGATTTCACCGGGCTTGGCCGCCTTCCAAAGGGCAAAGTCCATCGGGTCCTCTTTTTTGCCAATTTCATCAGCACTGACGTGTTCACTCGCCCCGACTTCCAGGTCATCAATCGACTGGCCGGACAGTTGGCCGTAGTTGGCAAACTTTCGCGCCCGGTAGTAGACGTCCCCGTCGCTCTCGTAGGCGTAGCCATTCTTAATCAGCCGCTGCACGAAGGCAATGATTTCTGGAATGTTCTCGGTGGCCCGGGGGTGCTTGGTGGCCGGTTCAATGTTGACCGCCGTCGTATCCTCCATGAAGGCCCGGATAAACTTGTCCGCGAGTTGGGGAACCGTAATTCCTTGTTCGTGGGCCGCCTTAATCATCTTATCATCCACGTCGGTAAAGTTTGATACGTAGTTGACCTGGTAGCCTTTAAACTCAAGGTAGCGGCGGACGGTGTCAAACGCGATGGCACTGCGCGCGTTGCCAATGTGGATATAGTTATAAACAGTGGGACCGCAGACGTACATATTAACGACCCCCGGGTGCAGGGGCTTAAATTCTTCTTTTCGCCGGGTTAAAGTATTGTATATCGTCAGCATTCTAATCGACTCCCATCGCTGATTGAAATCTTCCCAATAATTTTAACACATTCACTGCCCCACTTCGGAGTTTTCTCGCCATAAACAATTTTTGAAACTTTGGTCACACTTTCTTCACATTTAATTGTTACTATAATAACCGTAGCAAGGAGGAATCCTTACTACATTCAATGAAACCTATTATTTTTCAATTACTCCTCCCAATAGTAACCGAAAAAATAATAAAATTGCGAAATCTCCCCCAAGATTATCGTAATACTCCCTAATGAGATAGCTCCCAAGCTATCTCTTTTTTTGTACTATCTAGCCAAGCAACGGCGCAGTACACAAAGGGGCTTCAGAGTTCGGCTTTGCCGAGCACTGAAGCCCCTTTGTGTACTGCGCTGTTCGCTTTTTGTTAAAGTAATAGAACTTATGTCACAGCCCCATTTTGCGTTCTCAAGACTGAATGCGTGTCCTCACACACCCAGCCGTTACCATTCTTAGATTACTTCTTGTCTTTCTTATCCTTGGCAGGACTCTGACTATTAATCCCCCGTTGCGAGTGCAGCGGCCGGGCAAAGATCATCCGGCCCGCATCAGTCTGCAAGGCACTGGTGACTTCGACTTCAATCGGTTTGTTCATGAAGTAGCGGCCATCTTCGACCACGACCATCGTCCCGTCGTCAAGGTAGGCAACCCCCTGCTGGCGTTCGGTCCCATTCTTGACCACAACCACCTTCAGGGTTTCACCCGGAATGACCCGGGGCCGCAACGACTTCGCCAGGTTATTGATGTTGAGAACGTCAACATTTTGGAACTGGATCACCTTGTTGAGGTTATAGTCGTTAGTGACGATCACCCCATCGACCTTTTTCGCCAGGGCAATCAGCTTGCTGTCAACTTCGGGAATGTCTTCAAAGTCGCCGTCGTACATCTCAATCGGGACGATCTTTTCCTTCCGGAGTTTGTTCAAAATGTCCAGCCCCCGCCGGCCACGCACCCGCTTGATGCTCTCGCCGGAATCGGCGATGTATTGGAGCTCATAGAGGACAAAGTTCGGCACCAGCAGGGTTCCTTCGAGGAAACCAGTCTTGACCAAGTCGTAGATCCGGCCGTCAATCAGAATGTTGGTGTCCAAAATCTTGTAATGGTGGTAGTTGGCATCCTGCTGCTTAATCACCGCGTGCGGGCCACCGGCCTCTTTGTTGCGCCGCTGGGTCACCAGGTTCTTCCAGTCATCCAAGCGCGAGGTACCAATCTTAAAGCCATAGTAGCTGAAGACAACCATCAGCAGGATTGGCAAAACGTTATTGATTACCGGAATCCGGGTCCGCCAGAGGGGAATTGAAATCAAAACGGCCAGTACCAGGCCCAGGATCGTGAGCAGGGCCCCAAAGAAGATATAAATCGGGCTCTTGCTGGTCAGGTCGTGTTCCACCTGGTGAATCACGTTCAAAGTCGGCTTCATGAGTGCTAAGGATAATAACCAAAAAATAATAGCACCGATGGCAACATCCATGAAGAACAGCAGTGAACGGTCAAGCTGCCAATTAAAAATGTCCCAGAGCAACGGCAGGTAGTAAAAGCCAACCGTGGCGCCCAGTAAAATATAAATTAAACGAATTATTCGTTTCAGCATTAATTGCATCCCTCCTTTAAAAATTAACCTAGCCGAGGGCCAAGCGGAGTGCTTCCCGCAGGGTTGTCACTCCCACGACTTCAATCCCGGCCGGCGGCGTCCAGCCCTTCAGGTT
Organism: Limosilactobacillus antri DSM 16041; assembly: GCF_000160835.1. GTDB lineage: Bacteria > Bacillota > Bacilli > Lactobacillales > Lactobacillaceae > Limosilactobacillus > Limosilactobacillus antri. The sequence goes on along the minus strand of NZ_GG700733.1, from coordinate 729,075 downwards.
ATTCTTGGGGACAAAGATCCGCTCAAAGCCCAGTTTTTGTGCTTCGGCGACTCGCTGTTCGATCCGGTTGACCCGGCGGATTTCGCCAGTCAAGCCGACTTCACCGACAAAGGCGTCAGCAGGGCGGGTTCCCTTGTCCCGATAGCTGGAGGCAATACTGACCGCGATTGCCAGGTCGATGGCTGGTTCGTCCAGCTTGACGCCCCCCGCGGCCTTGAGGTAGGCATCCTGGTTTTGCAGCATCAGGTTCGCCCGTTTTTCTAGTACCGCCATAATCAATGATACTCTGTTTCGGCTCAAACCGGTAGCAGTTCGCTGAGCGTTGCCGTAAACCGTCGGCGTCACCAGGGCCTGAATTTCGACCAAGATCGGTCGGGTCCCCTCTAATGAAACCACGACGGAGGAGCCGGTGGCATCCCGCAGCCGTTCCTCGAGGAAGATCTCCGAGGGGTTCTTAACCTCGCTTAGGCCGTTAGCGTGCATTTCAAAGATCCCCAGCTCATTGGTCGACCCAAACCGGTTCTTAACCGAGCGCAGGATCCGGTAGGTATGGTGGAGGTCCCCTTCAAAGTAGAGCACCGTATCTACCATGTGTTCCAAGATCTTCGGCCCCGCTAAGGCCCCGCCCTTTGTCACGTGGCCCACGACAAAGACCGTGATGTTGTTGCTCTTGGCAATCTGCATCAGTTGGGCAGTAACCTCCCGAATCTGAGAAACACTGCCGATGGCCGAGCTGACGTCCGTCGCCTGCATGGTCTGAACGGAGTCGATCACCACGTATTCGGGCTGGAGGTCCCGGATGGTTTCCTTAATGCTGTCCATGTTGGTTTCTGGGTAGACGTAAAATTCGTCCCCGGCCACGCCAAGGCGTTCCGCCCGCATCTTAATCTGGGTGCCGCTCTCCTCACCGGAAACGTACAGGACCTTGTGGTGCTCGTCACTGAGCTGGCCGGAAACCTGAAGAAGGAGGGTTGATTTCCCGATACCGGGATCCCCACCAATCAGGATTAGGGAGCCGGGCACGATCCCGCCACCGAGGACCCGGTTCAACTCGTTGAGCTTGGTCTTGACCCGGGGCGTTTCCTTGCTGTTGATTTCACCAATCTTCTGCGGCTTGGCAACCAGCCCCGTTAAGGTCGTTGTTGCCCGGGTCGGCGCGGCCTTGCTTTCAGACTGAACCTGCTCTTCTACCAGCGAGTTCCATTCCCCGCAGTTGGGACACCGACCAAGGTAACGGCGGGAGCTATAACCGCAATTTTGACACACGTACTGTGTCCGCACCTTTGCCATTTGCTATTTCTCCTTACTTTTTCGTTGAGCCAAAGCCGCCCGTCCGCTGGGCCTGGGGCGCCGCTTCATCATCGGCAAGCAGGTAGGGCAGGAAGATGCCCTGGCCAATCCGCTCCCCCTTTTTGATCCGGTAATCCTTCAAGCCGAAGTTAATTAGCTGGAAGAAGATTTCCCCCTCGTTGCTCTCGTTATCGTAGTAGTCCGCGTCAACAATCCCAATCCCGTTGGGCAGGATCAGCCGCCGCTTAAGGGGCCCGCTTGACCGGTTCGCCAGCAGGAGGAACTCGTCCTTACCCATGTAAGCCTTGATCCCGGTCGGTACCAGGTACGGTTTCAGACACTTGTCCGCCGCCTGGTAGTCGTTATCCCCGAGCCGTTTTTGCTGGTGGAGCGCCCACAGTGCTCTGAGAAAGTTGCCCTTCCAGATTGAGGGCAGGGTAAAGTCCTCGGACGCGGCGAAGTCATAGCCCGCTGCCTGAGCAGTCTGCCGCTGGGGAAGGTTCAATCCTTGCCCCTCTTTCGCCGTCACAACCTTAAATCCACGTTTCACATTCATTCACCTCGTTAACGTAATCAGTGCTTTTAATATTATAGGATAGATTAAAAGTTAATGGTATTGCTTAGCTTGACTTTTCAGCTGACTTTATTGAAAATTAAAGTTGAATGGATGTGATTAAGATGCAATTTCAAGTTGAGGATCACCGGATTGTTGCCAGTGCCCCTGGTCAGCCATTAATCGGCGAAATCAGTTTCCCCGCCGTCAGCAATGACCGGGTCGTGGTGGAACGCGTTTTTGTCCACCCGGACTTCCGGGGACAGGGAATTGCGGCCCAGCTGGTTCAGCGCTTCGTGGACTACGCCAAGGAGCAGCACTGGACCGTCAAGCTGATGTGTCCATACGCCAAAGCCCAATTCCGGCTGCATCCAGAATACCAAGAGCTGCTGTTACCCGCAGATCGGTTCAACACGAATTAGGAGGATAAAAATGAATCAAGACGAATTAAAAGCACAAACGGGACGGGAATCTGTCAAGTACATCCAGTCCGGCATGATTGTCGGCCTCGGTACCGGATCCACGGTCCGCTACATGGTCGACGAGCTCGGCAAGCAGGTTCAGGAAGGCAAGCTCACCGACATTATCGGGGTGACGACTTCCACCCGGACCGCTAAGCAGGCCCGCGACCTGGGGATTACCATCAAGGATATTGATGACGTTGACCACATCGACCTGTGTATCGACGGGGCCGACGAGGTCAGCGACGATTTCCAGGGCATCAAGGGTGGCGGTGGCGCCCTCCTCTGGGAAAAGATCGTTGCCAACGCCTCCAACAAGATTATTTGGATCGTGGACGAAAGCAAGCTGGTTCACAAGCTTGGCAAGTTTCCGTTGCCGGTCGAAGTAATCCCCTTTGGTGCCCAGCTGGTCTTTAACCGGCTGGAAAAGAAGGGCTACAAGCCAAGCTGGCGGATGGACGGCGACCACAAGTTCCTGACTGACGAGAAGAACTACATTATCGACCTCCACTTAGGAGAAATCGACCACCCAGTGGAACTGGCCGACGAGCTGATCCACATGGTTGGGCTCGTTGAAACCGGCCTCTTCTTAAACCGGGTTAACGACGTCATCGTCGGTACCCAAGACGGTCCCAAGGTGCTGCACGCACGGTAATTATTGATGGTGCGGACAGACGGGGAGTTGCTTCCCCGCCCTGTCCGTTTTGTTTTATAATAGAAACTAAGTAATTCTAAGGAGGATTTCCAATGAGTTTTTCCATTTCTAACGAAGACATTGCCAACTTCCGGGCCGACTACAACAGCCGGCGGGATAGCCGAGTCTTAGAACGGACGGTCACGAAGAACGGGGTCCGCAACGCCAGCTTTGACTGGCACTCGATCGCTGACGACAGCCCGCACTTTTCGATTGACCTCAAGACCGGGGACGTTGCCGACCAAAAGCAGTCCGGACGCTGCTGGCTCTTTGCGGCCCTCAACACGATGCGGCACGAAATGCAGCAGAAGTTTAACCTGCCGGACAATTTTGAACTCTCCCAGGCTTACCAATTCTTCTGGGACAAGTTTGAAAAGGCCAACTACTTCTACGAAAACGTCATTAAGACGGCTAGCAAGCCAACCGATAGCCGGAAGGTGTCCTGGCTGATGGCCGCGCCGCAAAGTGATGGCGGGCAGTGGGATATGCTCTGCGCTTTAATCAGCAAGTACGGGGTCATGCCCAAGTCAGCCATGCCGGAGTCCTTTAACTCCAGCAACTCCCGGGGAATCAACGACGTCTTGAACAACAAGCTGCGCCACGACGCCGTCATCCTGCGGGGAATGATCAACAATGACCGCGCTAGCGAAGCGGAGCTGACCGCGACCCGGCAAAAGATGCTGAATGAGGTTTACCGGATGCTGGCCTACACCTTTGGCGAACCGGTCCAGCACTTCGACTTTGAGTACCGGACCAAGAAGGATAACCAGTACCACCGCGACGCCAACATCACCCCACAGGAATTCTTCCAAAAATACGTCGGCTGGAACCTCGATGACTACGTTTCCATCATCCAGGCCCCAACCGCGGACAAGCAGTACCACCAGACCTACACCATTGAGATGCTGGGCAACGTGGTCGGTGGTCGTCAAATTAAGCACCTCAACCTGCCAATGGACGAGTTCAAGCAGCTGGCAATCGACCAGTTGAAGGCGGGTGAAAGCGTCTGGTTCGGTTCCGACGTGGTAAAATACTCCGAAACCAAGCTGGGAATCATGGCCCTCAACACTTATAAGTATGATGAGCTCTTCGATGTTGATCTTGACATGAGCAAGGCCGAAATGCTCGACTACGGGCAAAGCATGATGGACCACGCAATGGTCCTGACCGGGGTCGACATCGTGGACGGCAAGCCAAGCAAGTGGAAGGTCGAAAACTCCTGGGGCAACAAGGTCGGCCATAAGGGCTACTTTGTCATGAGTGACGCCTGGATGGACCAATACTGCTTCCAAATCGTCATCAACAAGAAGTACCTGTCCGACAAGCTCTTAAAGGAGCAGGCCCAGGAACCAATCGTTCTCAAGCCGTGGGATCCAATGGGAACCTTGGCCTAACCGCCAGCTTTTTAGTAAAAAATAAAAGACCGCAGCCAAACACCATTTGTTCGGCTGCGGTCTTTTGTTACTACATGACCTTTTGATCCAAAAACTCCAGAACGGTTTGGTAAATTCGCTCGCTCCAGAAGTCCTTTTCGTGGTTCGCTCCCTTAACCCGGTAAGCGGCGACATCATAGCCATCCGCTTCCAGCTTATCATACATCCTGACCATCTGCTGGTACGGGACGACCTTGTCGGCATCGCCATGGAAGAGCAGAAACGGCGGGTAGTCCTGGCCCGGCTGAACCTGGTCAAGCGGGCTCATCGCCTTAGCAATTTCCGGCCACTTCTTGCGGTCCATCCCCAGCAGGCAGAACTTCAGCAGCTCGCTTCCCGGCACCGCGGCGGTGTAATCAAAGGTATCCAGGACATCCATTGGCGCAAAGCAGCTGACCACCGCGTTCACCCGGTCGGACTCGGTCCGGTAGAGGTGCCCGGCGTAACGGGGGTCATCGCCCGTCAAGCCGACCAGCATCGCCGCGTTGGCCCCGGAAGACGTTCCCCAAATCGCTACCCGATCGGGGTCAATTGCAAACTTAATGGCCCGCAGGCGCAGGTACCGAATCGCGGTCTTCACGTCCTCCAGGAAGGCCGGGAATGGGTAGCCGTCGAGGGTGCTGCGGTGCTGGACCGTAGCGACAACGTAGCCGGCCCGGACAAATTGAACTAGCTGGGGAATCTGCTCCCCCAGCTTGCCGACCCGCCAGGAACTCCCCTGGACAAAGACGATCACTGGCCGTGGTGCGGGGTGGTACTTGAGGGGGAAGCGCTGGGTCCAAGGCTCCAGGAGCGCCATCTTCAGCGGCCGGCCGTCTACCGCCGCGTAGGTAACGTTGTCAATCAGGCGGACCTGTCCCTTCAGTCCTGGGTTATTTTCAATCTCATGAATTGCCATCTTATTCATCCTCCGTCGTGATAAAGGTCTTCTTAATTACGCGCAAGTGCTGGTCGAATTGGTACCAAATGGGCTTGCCGTTGGGAACCTCCACCTGGTCAATCTCATCGTCTGGAATTTTATCCAGGTATTTGATCAGGGCCCGTAACGAACTCCCGTGGGCTACGATCAGCTGGTTTTTGCCATCCAAGAGCCGGGGCGCCACCTGGTCTTGCCAAAATGGCAGCAAGCGCCGCTGGGTCATCGCGAGGCTTTCACTCAGCGGTATCTGCACTCCAAGCCGGTCATAACGGCGGTCATGCTGGTGGTGGGTAAGTTTTGGTGGCACTTCAGTATAACCGCGCCGCCAGCGGTGGAGCTGGTCAGCACCGACTTCCGCCTTCACAACTGCTTTATTGCGGCCGGACAAGGCGCCATAGTGGCGTTCATTCAAGCGCCAGGTCTTGTGGACCGGAATATATAACTGATCAATTTCACCCAAAATAATATTAGTCGTGACAATCGCCCGGGCCATATAAGACGTGTTGGCATCGGCAAACTGGATGCCGGTCTGCCTGAGGGCCCGGCCAACCGCCACCCCCTGCGCAACACCCTTGGGTGTCAACGGAACGTCGGTCCAGCCGGTAAAAATATTGTCACGGTTGGCCTGGCTCTGGCCGTGACGAACAATTACTAAGTCTGCCATTTTCATTCTCGCACTCCCTTTACCCCTTTAATAATAGCGTACTTTCGGCGGCTTTACCAAAAAATCCTACAAGAAGGTCTTGATGATGACCATCAAAATCGGAATCACCACCACGCTGAGGACCGGCGTTTCGGTCACCATGATGGCGGCATAGCTATCATCGGCATGGTAGAGCTTGGAAACGACCGGCGCGTTGGTCATCACCGGCATCGCGGCTTGGAGAATGAAAACCTGCTTCATCAGCGGCGACATTGAACTGGGCAGCACCAGCAGGGCCATCAGGGCCGGCGCAAAGAGGAAGCGGCCGAGCAAAATTCCCCAGGCGTCCCGGGAAAGTCGCATCCGGCTGAGCCCGGCGTTGGAAATCGCGATCCCGATAAAGATCATCGACATTGGAATCGTCAGGGCACCAATGTAGGAAAGGTCGCTCATCACAAACTTCGGCAGGCTGACGTGGAGCATGACCAAGATTACCCCAAGAATAAAGCCCAGCAGCGGCGGGGAGAAGATCTTCTTGAGGGCCGTAAGCGGGTCGATCTTGGCTTCGTGCAAGCCGTCTTTTTGGATCAGCCAAACGCCGAGCGTCCAGAAGAAGGTCGTGTTTGCCATGTAGTAGACCAAGACGTACGGAATCGACGAGTTGCCAAACAGGGCCAGGTTGATGGGGAGGCCGATAAAGACGGTGTTGGAATTAAAAAACATCGACGAGAAGAGCCCGATGTGGGACCGTTTGATCCCAATCACTCGGGCGACCGCAAAGGAAAGGGCAAAGAGGATCAGCATAGAAATCACCGGATAACGGAGGTCGGGGAGCAGGGTCCGCAGTTGACCAGCCGAAAAGTCGTGCATAATCGTCGTCACCATGTAGCACGGGAGCGAAATCTGGGTGACCAGCCGGGAAATGATCCGCGGCGATTGTTCGTTAAACCAGCCGCGCTCGTTCAGCACGAAGCCGACAATGACCATTATTAGGATAATCAGGACGCCGGAGACGGCGGACAGGAAGATTGAGATCATTTTTTCATCTACTTTCGCTGATAAGATATCGTTATTGTACACCCCGAAAGCGATACCATTGTGGCGAATTTTACGACAAATTTGGTAAAACGATTCAAGTTTGCCCCACCCCCTAATCCTAATTAGCTTATAATAGTTTTAGTTACTAAAATAAGTTGTGAGATGGATAATGAAAGCAAAATGTAAAAAAGTGCTCAATTGGGCCTTACCCTACCTGGCAATCGCCACGATGACCTACATTATTATGTACCCCCAGGTGATTTCCCACGGAGTGATTCTCGGGACCGACTCGATTTTCCACTTCAACCGGTTTTATGATACCGCCAAGCAGATTCAGCAGGGCAGCTGGAGCTATTTTCAAAGCAATTTTTCCTTTCAGCAGAGCGGTCGGGTTATCAACGCCGTCTACGGCCCCCTCTTTGCCTACCTCAACGGCATCCTGCTTGGCCTGCTGGGGACCTGGTTCCATTACCAGGTCGTCTCCAGTTTCCTCGTCTACTTCATCGGTGGCGTGGGGATGTACCGGCTGGCGGTCAAGGTCAACGCTAGTCGGCGGATTGCCCTCCTCGTCAGCATGATTTTTCTCTGCCTCGGCTGGCTGCCCCGCTGGGAATTAGCGCAAAATATGAACGCCTGGGGCGCCACCCTCGCCCCATTCCTGATTATGCTTGGGATTACCATGCTCCAAGATCGCGCTCAGCCCGTACACTGGCTTTCGCTGATGACTTTGATGACCATTATCGTCCAAATTCACCTGCTCAGCTCGGTGTTCTTCACCCTGACCCTCATCCCCTTCTTCGTAATTGGCCTGATCCGCACGAACCACCGGGAACGGATGCTGCTGGCGACTTTAAAGGCCATCGTGGGGACGGTGATCCTGACTGCCAACGTCTGGGGAGCGCTTTTGATGCTCAACCTCCACAACCACATTGCCAAACCCGCGCCCTTTGACATGGTGGACAACGCATTAAAGCCCACCCGCTTTTCGAGCACCCGGGACTACCTGATTTACTTTTGCTGGCTCCTGTTTATCCTCCAGCTGCTATACGTCCTCTTCACCTTCCGGCGGTCGCTCGTCAACTCGACGGTCACCATCCTGGGGGCCGTATTGCTCTTCATCAGTTCGGTCTGGTTCCCTTGGTCACTTGTCCAGCACGCGCTGCCGGGCTTGCAAACGACCCTGCAATTTCCTAATCGGCTGACGATAATGGCCTACCCCCTGCTCTTAACGGGGGTCGCATGTACCTGCCAGCAGCTCATCACAGCACCGGGGGCCGATAAACTCCGGCTCCGCATCATCACCGGACTGCTCCTCTTCGCCCTCTTTCAGGTGGCAATTCCGACAACCACCAGTGTCTTTCAGCGCACGGCAATTTATGAATCGGACGAAGTGCTAAACACCTCCACCGCCCTCGCCTGGGTGACCCCTAATGCTAAGAGCATCCGCCAGGCCGTTCATAATGACTACCCCGGTCAGCTCCTGCTCCGGGTGGAAAAACGGGCCCCGGATTACCTGCCGATCCCGGAGAAGTACCTGCACAAAAAATACGTGCGATCTTACGCGTACCAGGATCAGGTGATCCGCCACTCCAAGGAGTTCAAACATACTGTTCTTCCAGGCGGCCGGCTCCAGCTGAGCTGGCGGGCTAAGCAGGCCGGCCCGGTTCGGCTGCCAATCATTACCTACCAGGAATCCCGGCTATCCGTCAACGGCCACCAGCTGCACCACTATCCCCGCTCCCGGGTTGGGGCCCCAACCGTTTACCAGCGCAAGGGAAACAACACGGCGGTACTAAGTTTTCAGCAGGCGGGCTGGTTCACCTTCCTCCTGGTGGTTTCGCTAACCGGTTTGACCGTGCTATGCGCTTACGGCCTCTACCGACTGGTGCGCTGGGTGCCACAAAAGTATCGAGAAATTATTAATCAATAGTCAGCAAAGGACCTGTGGCAAAACAATGTTTTGCCACAGGCCCTTTTATTGAAGCTTCTAAAGTAACTCCTCTTATAAACAGGAGCACAACACTAGTTCTACTTCCGGGCAGCCTGCTTTGCCTGATTATCGCGGACCGCCGACCGCATTGGGTAGGTCAGGTGAATCGTACTTGGTACCACCAGGGGAATGATAATTACCAGGATGATCAGTCCGATTACCACCGTCATTGCCACTTCAATCAGGGTCGGAATGCCGGACGGAATCAGTGAAGCAAAGGTCCCGCTAAGAATAACTGCGGCCGAGATTACTACCGTCCCGATGGCCGAGGCAGCCATCACAATCCGCTCCGTCGGCAGGTAGTGGTGGTTGTCTGTATTCCGGTAACGCATGATGAGGAAAATACTGTAATCAACCCCCAGGGCAATCAGCATAATAAAGCTGAAGAAGGGGGTGTTCCAGGTCAGCATGGTCCGGCCAAGAAGAAGCCGGGTCAGCAAGTGCGTAATCGACAGCGAAGCCATGTAGGCCGTCACCAGGGTCCCGAGCACGTAAACCGGCTGAAGGAGTGACCGGGTAACGTAAACCAAGGCTAAGCCAATTCCGACGATCATGATAATCGCGGTCCGTAAGAAGTCGCCGCCGGCAATTGTCTTGGTGTCGTTAATCTTGGAACTCTGCCCACCGACAACCACCGTTGCGTGGCTCAGGGCCGTGCCCTTCAGCGAATACTTGCTGATCTTGGTTAACCCGTCAACCGCGCTGGTGGCCCGGCTAGCACTCGGGTTAGAATTTAAGATCACCAGCAGCTTAGCGGTTTTCTTGTCGGCCGACAAGTAGTTATTAACCGACTGCTGAAATTCCGGATTGCGGCGCTGGTTATTCGGAAGATAGAAGCTATCCGCCGCGGCCGACTTTTGCAGGCCGCTGAGGTAATCGCCGCCCGCTTGCAGGCCGGAAGACATTTGCCCCATCCCGGCTACCATCGCCTGGTCAGAAGCTGCGCCACCAGTGGCGGCTGCCTGCATCGCCATCCCGGAAGACAACTGGGAAAGGCTGCTCTGGGCGGTGCCAAGCTGACCGGTCAGCTGCCGGAGCTGGTTATTGACGTATAGCTGGCTGACCTTCGTGCCCGCCGGCTGGGTTACCGAAGTTACCGTCTTCACGTCAGCGCTATCCTTGAGCTGGTTTGTCAAACGGTCAATTAACAGCAGGTTTCGTTCATTATCAAGTTTGTGACTGGATTTAATGTAAATCGTCACAGGTTCTGCCGTTCCCTTGGAAAAGTGGTCTTCAACCACGTTAAACCCTTTCTTGGAGGGCGTAGAATTACTGATTTCATCGGCGTCGTTATAGTTTAGCTGCCCATGGTTGACAAACCCCACCGGGAGGAGGATGGCGAAGACCAGCAGCAGGGTAATTACCGGGTGGTGGACGGAGCCGTTGGCCATCCGCCGCCAAAGCTTGCTGCTGGACTCACCGGTAAAGCGCTTGTCCGGCCAGAACATCTTCTTGCCGAGGACCGCCATAAAGAACGGGTTCAGCGTCAACAGGACGATCAGAAGAACCGCCACCCCGATGGCCACCCCCACGGCCGATTGGTAAACTGAGAACCGGGCCAGGCCAAGGGAGGTAAAGCCAATCAGCAGGGACGAGCCGGAATACAGGATCGTCCGGCCGGCCCGCTTCTGGGCATCCTTGGTTGCGGCCCACTTCTCCATCCCCTTGCCGAGGTTTTCCTTGAACTGATTATACAAAAGGATGTCGTAGTCGGTCCCGATTCCAAACAAAACGATAATCATAAAGACCTGGGTAAAGTTGGAAAACGGGAAGTTAAACTTATCAACCAGGTTGGTAACGATACTAAACGAGGTCAAAAAGGAAATTCCGACCATTAAGAGCGAAATCAACGGGGTAATTGGGGAACGGAAGACGATCAAGAGCACAATGAAGATAAAGATTACTGAAATGACTTCTGTCTTCTTGATCCCCTGCTGTACGGCACCGGAAAAGTCGTCATTCAGGATGTCGGCACCGGTAACGTACGTCTTGAGGCCATTCGTTTTCACCGCTGAAGACAGCTGCCGGTTGATTTTCTGCAGGGTCCCGTGGTCCTTACTGATGTTCAGCTGAACAAGCTGGGTTGTCTGGTCCTTTGAAATCAGCTGCTTGCGGGTAGCGGCATTATCGTTCGGCCCCATCACGGCCTTAATTCCGTACTCAGCCTGGTGTTTCCGTAAATAGTCCACCGTCTCCTGGACCCGCTGCCGGTCAGCAGCCGACATCTTCTGGTCGCCATTATTGAAGACCGCCACGACCTGGTAGGTGTTATTGACGTGGTGTCCCCAGTGCTTTTGTTCGATCGTCTGTGCTATCTGGCTCTGGGTGCTTTGGGGCAGTGTGATCTGGGAGTGTTCACGGGTCAGCTGGTTCACGTTTGGAAACGCCAGCAAAGAGAGCACTAGGATAACTACCCAGGCAAGCAGGGCGAAGAAATGATTATGAATTAGTTTTTTCAAACTTCCTGCGCCTTCCTTTCTTGTTAGCCAATGTCGATTATCAGTTGAAGCCACCGCCTAACGGTTAGGCCCTCCTTGGTCAGCCAACCGGGAGCCGAATCACCGTTTTGAGGTTGGCGGGCTTAGTGCGCCGCGGGTCGGAGAGGTAGATCTCGTGGTGGTGCCGCTGCGCAGAGTAGTCCGGCTTGAGTTTAGCCTGCGCAATAAAGCGCCGGAGTTTGCTGACTGTTGCGGGTTCGTCATCAAAGGGACCCCGGTGAAGGACCTGCACGCACTTTCCTTCCGTAAAGGTTCGCAAGCTGACCCGCGAAAAATCGAGTTCTTTCTTGGCGCCAGCTTCCCTTACCGCCCAGTCAAAGACCGCCGGGGTCACATAGTCGGGCACCCGCAGGCAGGAAATAAAAGCGAACTTTTCCTTGTGCTTGTAGTCCATCCCGTTGATCCCCGTTTGCCACCAAAAGCCCTCAAGCGGCGGTACGACAAAGTCAAAGTAGCCAGCTGGCTGGTAAGTCCCCTTCTTACTCATCTTAATGGTATAAGCTAGGCTGTATAATAGCTGAATTGACTGCTGGTACTCGCTTTCCGGCTGGTTCGGATCCCCCTGCCCCCGAACGGTTAAAAAGGTCATCGCCGGGACGTCCACCAGGGTCGGCTGTTCACCGGGCCGGTAAAGTTCTTTTTGCGCCTGCTTAAAATCATAGGCCATTGAAAACGCCCCTTTCTACAAGTCTAAGACAATCAGTTCGTTCCCCCAGCGTTTAATTAACGCCAGGAGGTCGGGAATTGCCAGCATGACCGTCTGCCGGTTGGTATTCGGGTGACAGCCGATCCGGTGTTCCTGTTCAATAATCGTGCGGTCCATAACCACCCGCACGTCATGCTTTGAATTATTGACCAGGTTTAGCGGTGAGACCGCCCCGGCGGCGATCCCCAACTGCTCCTGGAGCTGGTCAGCCCTTGCAAACTGCAGCCGTGAACTATGCAGCTGCTTCCGAAGGGCCCGCAGGTCTAAGCGTTTCTGCTCGTCTATAACCACCAGGTAGAATGCCTGCCCGGCCCGCAAGAACAGGTTCTTGGTGCGGGCAAACTGGTAGCCCTTGACGTACTGATCCGCTTCCTGAGCGGTATACACCGGGGGATGGTTAATCAGCTGGTAGCTAACCCCCGCTCGCTGCAGTTCATCAATCACGGGATTATCCATTAATATCCGACCTCCTCAACGCACTAGCGTTTCTTCTTCACGACAGCCGCCTTGACAAACAGGTCGGCAAAGATGGCGATACTCGTCAAACTAAAGCCCAGCACTAAGCCAACGTTTGCTGACTTCAGAGCAAACGAAATGGCGCTGCCAACTATTACCAAAGCCCCCAACAGGCAGTAGTCCCAGAAGCCGTCCCGGGAACGCTGACGGCGGTAAACGTCATTGACCAGGAGACATAAGTAGTAGCCAGCGCTACTGGCGGTGATTAACACCCAGACAAATAACCGGCTGACCGCGTGATCTGCAAGGTAGTCCAGCCCCACGGTCATGGACAATATTGCCAGGACCATAAAAACGTGCGAGTACATCAGGACAAATCCCCGGGACCGCTGGTGATGATTAATCAGCTTCTCGGTCTGGATAACATAGGAACCAAACATCGCCGCAAGCAGGACAAAAATGAGCAGTGGGAGCGGCCGAAAAAGCGCGCCGGTAAAATACCGGGTGACGTTCACCAGGGCTTCGCCAAAGCTAATGATGATAATTAGGCCAAGCCGCTCCAGCAAGTGCGGGAAGTTAACGTTGGCCGGAATAAACTGGTGGTAAATCGCCAACGGCATTAAGAAGCCGAGCAGACCGCCAAAGACACACCAATAGATCCCGTAGCGGTAGCCGCTCAAAAGACCCACCAACACCGCAAGCAATTCGAGGCTGAGGGTAATGGTAAAGGCCCGCACGTCACGATCGCGCAGGGGTGCCTTTTCTGACCCGCAAAGGTACTGTCCCAACAACACGGCCACCAGTAACAGGACGGCCGAATTAAAGGAGTGAAAGGTTAGCGACCACTCAGTGTTAATATTGTTTGCCAGGTAGGCCATCGCGTACATATTGATCAGCAGGCCAGCCGTATCAATCACTCGGCTACGGCCAAAGCGGTTGATATAGAGCACTTGGTAAAGCCAGAGCTGCATTACCATCACGACCACGAACATAAACTCGACGTACGCCAAGGGCGGCAGCCCACCGGCGACCGGGTGGTGAATCATCCCGGTAATCTTAGAGATCGCATAGACAAAAATCAAATCATAAAATAATTCAAGCGTTGAAACCCGCTTAGCAACAATTTCTTTCAACTCAATCCTCCACAAGTCCGAATACTAATCACGAAAACGAGCTAATACAGGGTAGGTACTAAGCCGCCATCAAGCCGTAACGCCTCACCGGAAAAGGAGGACGAATACGGGCTCGCGACAAAGGCCGTAAAGCGGCCCACCTCTTCCGGCCGAATCAGCCGCTGAATCTGCGATAACGGGCGGTGGTGCTTCATAAAGTCACCCTCCCACTTGCTTTCTGGCAGGCCACTGTCCTTATACATCTCGACCAGCATCTGCTGGACCCCTTCCGTCAGGGTTGAGCCGGGCATAATCGTGTTCACCGTTACGTGCGTCCCCTTGGTTAGCTTGGACAGGCTCTTTGCTAGGGAAAGGTTCATCGTTTTGGTCAAACTATACTGGGGCATTTCGCCGGACGGCATGACCGCCTCTTCGCTAGCAATAAAAATAATGCGGCCAAAGTCCTGGTCCAGCATTTTCGGCAGGTAGAACTTGGCCAGGGCGTTCCCGGAATAGAAATTAACGTCGATAAAGTGCTGCCACGTCGCTTCGGAAATTTCAAAGTAGTCCATCGGCTTGAAGATCCCCATATTGTTCACCAAAATGTCAACCTGCGGGAGCTGGTCAAACAGTTGCTGCCGCTGGTCGTCCAAGGAAAGGTCAAAAGCGGCCGCGCGCGGACTAGTGTGCGGGTAGGCCGTCTTAATTTCCTTTACGACCCGGGCGACATCCGCCTGCTTACGCCCGTTAATAATTACGTTGGCACCCTCCTTCGCCATTTCAATTGCAATCGCCTTCCCAATTCCCTTCGTCGAACCGGTAATCAGCGCGGTCTTATTTTGTAAACCAAGGTCCATAATTTCAACCTCCGATAAATCAATTAATGTTTCCAGACTCAGTAAATACTAAGTTAATGATATTATAGATAATTATTATTCAGGGCACCAGTAAGTTATCTCAAACCGTTCACTCCCACTTGCTAATTCATTGCAATTTAATTATTTTCTTTATATTATATAATAAATAGCGGATTTAAGCTGTGAAAGGAGTGTAATTATGGATAGATTTCCTAGCAACCGGCGGCCTGTCGCCGATCTGACCGGATTAAACAGATTTTTAACTAAGATGTATGGCTTGATGACATTCGCAGTATTGATTTCCGCTCTGACCGCGTGGCTAGTTGCCAACGTTTTTGCTAACCAGTTTGCTGCCTTTTTGGCCAATAACCGTTGGGGAATTTGGCTAATCATCCTACTCCCCATCTTTCTCACCTTTGGAATTAGTTTTAACGCCACCCGGAGCCCCGGTATGAGCCTATTTCTCTTAATCCTTACCGCAATTATTTATGGGATTACCTTTGCCTTTATCGCTGGTGCCTACACCGGTGCCGACATCTCCACCGCTTTTCTTTCTTCCGCGGGGATTTTCCTGACGATGGCCCTGATCGGTACTTTTTCGCACCGCGACTTTTCACGGATCGGCTCGTATGCTTCGGCCGCGTTGATTGGCTTAATCATTGCCATGCTGGTGAACCTCTTTCTCCACAGTCCCGCCGTCGACTACGTGCTTTCGGTCATCGCGGTAATCATCTTCACGATTCTGACCGCCTGGGATGCCCAGCGGATGAAGAGCATTTACACCGGCTATGGCGACCAGCTTTCCGTTAATGGCCTGGCAGTCCTGGGGGCGTTGCAGTTATACCTTGACTTTATCAACCTCTTCATCAGCCTGCTTGATATTTTTAGTTCAAGCGATGAACGGTAGGCTGACATAAAGTATTAAAAAGTAAATAGCGCAGTAGCTGCCTGGTAGGTCAAATGGGCTTGCTGCACTGCGAAAGGCAAGCATCCCCAATCAGTTTTTCAGCTGATTGGGGATGCTTTTTCTCACTCTTTTTTCATCAAGAAGGCTGCTTTCCATTTGCCTTTCTATTGAACAACAATTTTACAGCATTTAATGACTTAACCGTGCTAAGCTCAGTTACTAACCAATCATTTCCCGGGAAATACTCTATTAGGAATCACCTCGCATACCCACTAAGAGCTGTTTAATCATGCTCTATATCTTTGCATCGCAAGATTCTTCCATTCCCGGACATATTTGAAACTTGAAACCGGCGAACACCCAAGTAAGGTGTCCGCCGGTTTGTGAAAGTGTTTAATTAAACTAGTCATCAATCCGTTCCCAAATAAAGAAGCCAATCCCAATAAGCAAACTGATTGCGGCGTATAAGAACAGCCAATGGTTAAAGAAACCACCAACGATGCCGATAACCCCCGCAACAATTAGTAAAATGAGGCCAGTGACGGAACCGCCCAGTGAGTCGCTATTTTCAAAGATAATATAGATGATGCCGGCAGCAATTAGTATCCCGGCTAAAATAATTTCTAAAACGCCAACAACTAAATTGCTGCCAAACCAAGTCCCAAGGATTCCATCCATGATCCCATCGATTAGGAGCCAGATAGACAGCAATAATAGAAAAATTCCAGTAATTAATTTTGCAATTCTCATCTCAAAGTCCCCTTTCCATCTCTACACTTCTATTATTAAATAAATTATAAAAATTGCCAAATAATTACTCTTATAACTATCTATTTTCGAGCTGATGAATTACCTTAAATTATGATTCTGCTCTTTAGCCTAATTAAAGCACTGCCGGTGTAGTTTAGCTAGGTAGCAACTCCGGCGGCTAGCTGACGAGCCCGTAATCAGCCCAAAGTTTTGCCAAACGCAATGCTTGAAGCCTAACTGCCGGAGCGTCTGCTTAATAAAAATCCGTTTAATCGCGTTACCATTCAAATACTTAATATACGCAGTCGGTGAGCTGGAACTCGTCAGCACATAGCAGTGCTTAATATTGGTCAGCTCTCCCTTCACGCCGGTCTTGTGTACGGTATGAGTTAGCCCCGGTCCCTCCTTCATCACCTTATCGATAAAGCCCTTTAGCATTCCCGGGATGCTGTTCCACCAAATGGGCGTAATAAAAATAACGGTCTCCGCTTGTTTGAGCCAGGCTAAATATCGCTTTACCAAGGGATCAACCGTTTCACCCGCATGGTACAAACGTAATTCCTGAGTAGAATAAACCGGTGAAAAATGGTCAGCGTAGAGGTCGATTACTTGAAAAGGCTGATGACTACTCGTTAAGTTTTCCACTACCGCTTCCAGTTCCGCATGGTTAAAACTGCCGCTAAAGGGGTGGCAGTACACAATTAAAATCACTTGCCTGCTCCTTTCCCGACCAGCTGGTTTAACGTTGTTGCAACCAGGTCAGCATCATAGTCAGCGGCACCGTTCATTATCAGGAAGGTATAGCCCTGGATAAACGCCCAGACTTGGGTAAACAAGTCCTGATCGCTAACCGTACCCGGATTCAACTGGCGGATAAGGACCATGACCTGGTTATAAAACTGAAAGTCACTATTCGTGTGCTGATAAAATTCTTTCAGGCCGGGATTAAAAAACAGGAAGTCAACCAGTTGGGGCCGGCTAACGCACAGTTGGCACAGGCTGTTTGCTAGTGTCAGCAATTGTTCCTTCGCCGGTAATGACCGGTCCGGGAGCAACCGTTCTGCAACCCGTTGTGATAAGCGCACGGAAACTTGATAAAACAGTTTCTCCTTATTGCGGTAGTGCTTGTACAAGGCCCCAGTTGTCATCCCAATTTGCGCTGCCAATTTCCGCATGGATAGCTGGCGGTAGTCTGCGGTCATTATCCACTCAATCGTGGCCTGAATTATCTTTTCTTCTGTTTGATCCATATTCAGCCCTCCAGATAACGATGTTATTTGCGTTTTAAAGATAACACTGTTATCCAAGGACGTAAAGGGGGTAATTAGAATGTGCTATAATTTGAGCGAAGGTAAAAACACAGTTTGGTTGGTAGTCCAAACCTCGGTTAATGCTGAGCAGTATCCTTCCCCTCCGGGATGTCCCGCCTTCAGAAAAATAATCAAGGAGGGGACATGATGGTTATCCAGTCTTGTCTAACGATAGTTTTTGACGGCAGTTTTTACAGGGCGGTTTGGGAACGCCACGACGGCGCTACTTATTCGGTCGCTTCGGTTACCCTTGGCAGCTCGATGCCAAAGATGCCGGTAATATTGCGGTTAGTAAACATAGGCTGGCGGCAATTCCACTTTCACCAGGTCAACGCTGACCAGCAAAAAGCAGTTCGGCGGCAGAATCCCAAGCGGGCCCAACGGTTAGCTAACCAGGCGCTGAAGACGCAGGGCATCAGTACGAAGGCGCAGGTCGCTTTGCAAAGCCAACTGGAAGAAAAACGGACGCTACGAAAAGATGCCTATACTGCCCAAAAACGGTTATTGAAAAAGCGGCGCTACCAACAGCGCGTTCAAAAACGACGGAATAAACATCGTGGACACTAAAT
>NZ_GG700733.1:643458-710582 GCF_000160835.1 Limosilactobacillus antri DSM 16041 | reverse complement strand
TTCCTTTATTTACCCAATTTATTAAGTGAGGCGAACGCTATGGAAACTCCACGGAATAACGTATTACAAAACTTTGGGCAAGCACAAAAAGCAGTGATTTGGTTTGGCAATCCCTATATGCCGTGGCACGATAGCCAGGTCCCTGGCGGAAAGTGGGGCCAAGAATTAACTATCAACGCTGATGGTACTTGTACTGTCCAACCAATGGTCTTTAATGACTACCAGCGACTGTCAATTGCTGGACAGCCCACCGAACATTTTCAAATTGCACCCGCACAGGCCGAGTCCTTTCTAAGGCAAATCTTGGTACTGCTTAATTACTTCGGCAACTGCACGGACGATACCAACGCCACTATTTCTACTACCATCCAGAACGTTAACGGCAACTTCTGGACCTTCACTGGTTACCCAACCGATGAGCCGGCAATCAGCCAGCTGGCAATGGAAATCCGTGATAGCTTAAACCGTGCTGACCTAATGGTTCTTGATGGCAATGGTCGCGAGGATTTCATTGAAAAATTCGTTGTCGACTATGAAGAGCAAGATAATTACCATGAGCAGCTGGTGCTAACCCGGGTACCCAATACTGTAACCTACTGCCGACGGCTGATTGATGGGCCGGCGATTACCACGACCTTTCAGTGGCCCGAAAGTGAGATGCCCTTGCTGGACAGCCTTAATCCAGTTGATTTTACGACTACCATTCCGGGTGTCCCCGCCAACGCGACGGATGATAATGGGCAACTGGGCCATTTTACCTGCACGATTACGCGTCGAATCTTACCCTCAGCTAGCTTTGGCGGCGATTACGAGCGATATTGCCTCCCCGCCCCTTGGGCCAATTTAATGCACTCCATTGAAGAGCTACTGGATATTCCAACTACCGGGGCCCTGTTGAGCAGTAGTTACTATACACGCAAACGCCGCTGCCTGGATGAAGTTATCTACATTGGGGTCAAATTTTTCGAGGATGGTCGTGAATATAACTATCTGACGGATGATGATTCAATCCAACCAGGAGATCATGTCTTGGTGCCCGTCGGCGGTGATGACAGCGAGCAAGAGCTGACGGTCATAAGCAAACACTACTACAAACGTGGCGAGGTCCCCTATCCCTTAGATAAAGTAAAACGGGTAATTAGGAAAATTGATGAAGAATAATCAACCAATTCGTTATAAAGATGACGAGGCGTGGCACTAGTCCCCCCGACCAACAATCAAATGGTTATTGTTCCCATTCACTTGATGATATAATTGCTTCAACAATTGATTGAGGGAGAATATGTAATGCAACCAAAGAACTACCCCACTAGCCGCCAGCCACATTACGCCCTGCGCAAGCTTAACGTTGGGACCGTTTCAGTGATTATCGGTCTCTCCATCGGAATCCTTGCCCATCCGAATACAGCAGCTGCCGACAGCAAACTAGCTTCGGCACCCCAAGCACAAACCGGGGAAAGTCAGCCCGTAAGTGCAACCCGTGAACAACCAGTAGCAAATGGCAACAACAGCGCCGTGTCTACCCCCGACACGAACCAGCTTAGTACGGCGGCAACCACCAGTCAGCCAACTAGCGCAATTGCTGCCAATAACGTCAGCAAGCTTCTTCCTTACGCCGCCCAAGAGGAGCAATCCCACTACGCCGGCCTAGTTTCAACTAGCGATAAATTAAGCCAGGTTAACCTACTCGCTGCCGTCCCGCTCCACGATAACCAGTTTGTGGTCAATCCGGCGGATCCCAGCGCGAGCGTCAACGGTGTCCTGCTGGCCTTTCAGGACGGGACGATGGAAAAACTTGGTGCCCACCTGCTGAGCCCTACTAACCAAATTTACAAGTACCAGCTTGATAATGGCCTAGCGTACACCCCCACCCAGGTCAGCCAATTCTCCGCTGCGCAAGTCGAGGACCTGATTAAACTGTTCCAAGGAATCGACCTCTTTAGTGCGGAAATGAAGGAACACTTGAACGTCCGCACCGACAACCAGGTCCGGGACCTCTTTATGACCACGGCCTTTAACAACACCAAGGCAGAACTGCCAGCTTTAATCCCGGCGTTACTCGCCAATTCAACGGCGCCCGGGACAAGCTCTGACTCAGCTGCCACCCTTGAAAAAATCAAGCAACACCGGTTAAGCATCATGCTGGGGATGACCTATATTAACCGCCTCTACAACATCAGCTTTGGCGAATACAACATCCTGCCCCTGATGCTTTTCCGGCCCGACTTCTACGGTGCCAACCTCAATGCCTTAGACTGGCTAATCCAGCTTGGGAATCTCAGCCAGGAGCAACTCAAGGTCAGCAATAACTTGTCCACCTTTAACACCGTACTGGCCAAGTCCCTAAGGGTCCCAGCCCTGATTGGCTTTCTGAACCGCAACCGGCAAATGTTTTCTCCGGAGCTCAACAACGAACAGTGGTTTAAGGACAATACCGGCGTCTTTATTTATGAGGTCCCCTCCAAGGAAAACCCGAACGCACCCGTGGGAATCTTCCGGCGCCTCGCCACTAGCAAACGGACCCGCTACCGCAGCTTTATCCTGCCCTTGCTGAACATCAAAAACAACGATATGTTCATCATCGTCAATATGTCGACGATTACCTTCGGGCTAAACGAACGATACATTGACCAGGGAATTAAGCAGGATCCTGAACAATACCAGCAAAAAGTTGCCGCCGTCGACACGGCCCTGAAATCTTTCGCCGATCACTGGGGCGAATACTACGACTTTTGGTATCGGATGACTAACGATCAGGGCAAACAGCTACTGGTCAGTGAAGACATTCCGGTCTGGGACAGCTACTGGATTCCTGATAAGGCACTGAAGCAGGGCTTCCGTTGGGTTGGCAAGTATGACCAAGCAGTTCCCGCCATTGAAGAATTTTTTGCACCGGTGGGCGATATGTATCAGGCAAACGGTTCCGGCGCTTACGCCTCCGGAAGCTACGTGCACTTCGTTGTCGATGCGGCTGGCGGTACACACGGTACCTCAACTTTAACCCATGAGATGACCCACAATTTTGACGGGCAAATTTACTTTAATGGCAATGGCCGGCGCCAATCGATGGGTGCCGAAGCCTTTGCCATGGGTTTATTACAATCCGCTGAAAATTCTCAAGATGGTGACTATGGTTTTAATTTGGTATTTGAATTTGCCCCTAACCAAGGTCGCTCTAAGAACCTTTCGCCAAACGAGTTCCAAACTCCGGCAGACCTCCAAACGTACATGCACGGGGTCTTCGACGTTACCTACCTGCTAGACTATGCCGAAGCCGAGGCGCTGCTGGCTAAGTCAACCGCGGACAAGCAGCTTGCCTACGCGCAGCTCTACTACGATCCGGCGAAAAAGAGTGACGTTATCACTTCCGGTATCGATAACGCCACGGCTGCCAAGCTCACCAGTCTGGATAGTCTGATTGATAATAATATCATTGCCAAGCGTTACTACCAGGCGCGCGACTACAATAAGAACTCTTACGGTACCATCTCCTTGTATTCCCCAATTTACTCAGGGGCCCAGAGTGAGGACGGCAGTACCGGGACCATGATTTTTCGCAAGACTGCCTTTGAGCTGCTCGCGGAATACGGTTGGGAAAAGGGCTTCCTTCCGTATGTGTCCAACCAGTACCTGAATGATGCAAAGAAGGACAACGCGACCTTTAACGACCAGTACATCTTCAACAAGGTCTTCAACGGTCAGTACACTAGCTTCGCCGAATTTAAAAAGGCGATGTTCCAGGAGCGCATTAACAAACGCGACCTTCTAAAGCCAGTCACGATTCACTACAACGGAAGCGATATTACGCTGAAAAACTACCAGCAGCTAAGCCAGCTGATGCAACAAGCAGCTAACCAGGATTTAGCTCAGCTAAAGGCGGGCAAGCGAGCTGGGCAGGTTGACAAGCTAAAGGCCGCAATCATGCAGTCATATACGCTAATGACCGATGATTTTAAGAGTTCGATTTTTAGCGAACCGGTCGTCACCATCACGGTTAACTTTGTTGATAGCAACGCGGCCGCACCACAAGATTTAAGCCGGCTGAACCTGCAGTTGAATGGGCAAGTAGGCAGCGTGCTGAACCTTTCGGCGGTCAGTCAGGCAATCGATGAGCTGACCAAGGCGGGCTACACGGTGACAGATAATCCGCTTGAAGGAGTTGGCAGCCAGTTCAACACCCAAAATGATGGGCAAACTTTTGTGGTCCAACTTAACCACCGGCTGCAGAAAGTAACCCTTGGGGACGGGGCCAGCCTTCCCGCGGGACTGCAAGAAAGTGATTTGAAGCAGAGTGCCCGCCGCACGGTCGAAATCAAGCTGCCAAACCAGGCCGAGCCCCAGCTGGTCAACCAAACTGTTGCGTTTCACCGTGCCGCCAGCATCGACCAGGTAACCGGCAGGGTCGGTGATTACGACCAGTGGGCCGCCCGCGGTGACGCTAGCTTTGCCGCAGTAACGGTCCCAACCGTGGCCGGCTACACGCCAAGCGTCACGGTAATTCCGGCCGCAAGTGCAGCTGCTGGGGAAAATAATACCACGACCGTTACTTACGCCGCAGATCCACAAAAGCTGGAAGTACGGTTTGTGGATCCGGCCGGGAAGGTGATCACCCAGCAAACACTCAGCGGCAAAACGGACCAGACAATTGCCCTTAGCCTTGCCCTTCCCGATGGCTGGAAGAGCACCAATCCAGTGCCGACGGAGTGGAAATTTACGCCGGATAATAATTTGCTGCAGATTCCACTGGTGAAAGCGGCCACGGAAGCAGGAAACCCGGATGAAGCGGGCGGACCTGGCGATACCGGGGAGCCCACTATTCCAGGGAAGGTAGCTAATTCTGGTAACACGGGGGAAGCTGCTGGGGATGCGACAACTGCTCAGGAAGAGACGGCCACGGACACTGCGGGTATGAAAAAGAATTCGGTTGATAAATCGACAGTTGACGGAACCCAACCGGAGCCAGCAAATAAACTGCCTCATACCGGACAGCAAAGGAAGAGTTGGCTAGGATTAGCAGCCGGCGCGGTTCTTTTCATGAGTTCCGTACTTGCCCTTCTTGGTGTTCGGAAGAAAGATTAAATAGCTTTTAGAAGACAAACAAGCAGTCCGTGCCGAAGTTTAAGGCGCGGGCTGCTTGTTTTGCTTTGGGATGGTTGATGAGGAGTCTAGTTATCAAATAGGTCTTCGTTCAGGTCACGGGCATAGAATTGTAAGATGCGGTCAAGTAACCGAACGTCGTTTAGGGCAACGTGGCGGGGGTCGGTGCCCTTAATGCCTAGTAGTTTTCCCATCTTCTCTAAGCTGAGCGTTGTGCGATTTTGAAAAACTGCTTGGCCCACTAACCGCGCCAAATCAATGCGCGGAATAGAAATGGTTAAACGATGCTTCTGTTTTATGTGCGCCCGTTGCTCCTCACGGTCGAGCGCATTAAAGTCAATCGCATCACCCCAGCACACTACGTAATCAGGATGAATCGTATTGAGAATCGCTGACAGGTGGTTACGAATTTGAAAGTAACTATGGTTTACCGTTTCGCTATAAGGTATATCCCACTCTTGAAGAAACTCAAGCTGGCGCTCTGGGGTCATTTCTTTGTTGAACAGCCGGTACTGAAAATAGGTTGGGGAGCCGAACTGCTTGCCAGCAATCTCACGAATCCACGGGGTTCCTTTAGGATCATTGTAAAATTCAAAATCCAAGGATAACAACCTTTTACCAGAATTCAACAGCTGGCGAAGCTCATCAAGTGTCTGCGGTTCCCGTCCGGATTTAGAAATAATTAACTTATCAGAATCCTGCCCGATCCGGTCAGTCGCATTTGCTCCCTTAGAATGGATAATACCCGACTCCACTAGCATTTGCTCAAACTCATCAGAAAAATGGGTGTTTTCAGAAAGCTTTATCGTTTGTCGTTTTCTTTTTCCCATAACTCTCCAATCCTCTTTACGGTAATTCTAAAAAATGTTGGGGAGCCCCTCAATACTAGACGGAGCCTCAGCAAATTCCGAAGCCTGATGACAGGTTCCACAATCTTTTTCCAAGCGGATCGATACACTTCAAATTATAAACTACCCCCATATAGATGGGGAATACAGTTAGATATTCGCTTTGCCGAATATCGTTTCAGGATCACCCCCATGGCTTTGGGGAATACCAGAAATTAATGGTTATATTATATACCATAGTAGACGCAGAATGCGATCTAATAGCGGGAGTCTCCATATTGATGAGGAATGATCTCACGGCGCTTTTTCGGGGATCACCCCCACATACATGGGGAATACCTTATGTTCGAACGTCAGGTACTGAGCAAGTCAGGATCACCCCCACATACATGGGGAATACCTTTAGGAGGTAACGAAGATGAAGATTGATGAAGGATCACCCCCACATACATGGGGAATACTGGGTTGAGCAGGAGTGTGGGCACTACTGGCGAGGATCACCCCCACATACATGGGGAATACAATTGGAGAAGGAGCATGAAAAATTCAAGTCAGGGATCACCCCCACATACATGGGGAATACACTAAAAGATCCCTGATCTGCCGCGGTTCTTATATCCGAAAGCCGTGAATTTTAATGAGTTTATCAACTAGTTTCATCGTCGCGGTTGCATCCGCCAACGAATTATGTGCCTGCTCATTTTTAATACCATACCTAGTTAAGATAGTCGCTAAATGATAATTATCGCAAAACTTATCGACCGTTTTAACATACGGTAATACATCCACCATCTTATTATTAAATTGAACAATCCCTGCCCTAATCACCGCAGTTTGTAAAAAACGTTCATCAAACAATAAATTGTAACCAACGATTGGCAGTTTTTTCGCAAAACTTTGTAAATCAATCAGCGCTTCCTTCACTGCTACACCTTCCGTAGCTAGTTGCTGGCTATTTAATCCGGTCAGCCGCGCAATGTCACCTGCCAACTTTTTACCCGATTGCAGTTTCACGAGACGATAAAATGTTGTTGTATGCCCAGCAATTCGTTTCACCGCGCCAATTGAAATAATTTGCGCAGTGGTTGGGTTCAACCCACTCGTTTCCAAATCTAAACTAACAAAGTCGCTGCCCTTACTCCGCGAGTGACTAAATTTTTTAGCCTGCTGATACTTATAGGCATTACTAAACCCGTGCCTGGTTGTTTGGGTTTGAAACAAGGATTTGACGAGCGGAATCCCATCCGCATCAATAATTTCCTTATCCTTGCGCGTTGTGCGGAACATATAGCCAAGCTCATTATTAGTATTGTAAACCAGCGTTGCTTCACCTTGACCGATATTCTTAACGATTCGTTCCCATAATCGCTCACGAATCCGGGCACTGACATTACCGACGTAAACACCGGACTGAATTTGTTGGCACCACTTGGTTAAATCGCCGCGTAAAGCAGCCGGTACCTTCGTTAATGCTATAACAATCAGTTTTGCTCATCCTCACTGTCAAATTCATGGTACTGAACACCAAATTTTTGCAGCCCCTGACGGTCGTCCCACAGGTGCATTGTATCTGCCGTTACCCCATCATCGATGTCTAACAAAAATTTTAAATCTTTCACCATTTGGACCAGCAATTTCCCGTCAGCAAACGCATCCCGCATCCCCCGACGAGTCCAGTCCGCAATATCATTATCACCGTGCTTAGCCGTCATCTGAAAAGCTACCGGGATCGAGTATTGCGCCTTATACAAGTCGGCGAAATCATAAACGAACGATAAATCATGTCCCGTATGGACAAAACCTAATCCCGGCGACGCACCTAAAGCAACAATTACACTACAACTCAAGCCATAAAGCGCCTGGTGCGCAGCCGTCAATGCCTTGTTAATGGGCGTCGACGAGTCAAAGTCATCAACTTTGTACTCCCGCTTCTCCCAAGTAACACCGGTTCTCTTTGACTGTTCTGTATATACCCGGCGAACTCGCGCCCCCTCTTTTCCTCGCAACTGTTGCATCGTTAACTCAGAAACATCTTCACCGGGAAAACGCATCTGGTACATCTTCCGTGCAACCATTACACGCGAACGCCGATTAGAAACCAACTTTGCCTGTTGCTCTAAGAACCGTGCAGAGTGGCCTAAAGCCCGGCCATGAGCATATTGCCGAACCCCATGTTCACCGACCCACACCACTGATACTCCAGAATCACCAATCAATTCCATTGCCCGGTGGGTAATATCAACTCCCGGCCCTAGCAGTAAAACACTAACCATTGCTGCCGGAATATAGACCGTTCCCCGTTGGTCCGTAACTGTCACCGCACTATCCTGCCGGTTCAACCGGGCGTGTTCCAAATATAAAAAGGTTATCCGATCCTGAACACGGCCTAGTTCACCTAATTCCGTCTTAGGGGCCCCATAATTATTAGCCATTGTTACTTCCTCACGGGAATTACCGTAAGCATCCCCATTCCATACGCCTTCTCACGGCCAATTCCATGGGTCAACGCATGCCTAAACTTATCCAAATCCGTCACCCGTAAAGTCCCTTCAAAAGCAACCCGACTTATCCGCACTCGTCTTTGGTGGTATAAATTAGGCCAGTCGCGGCTTACCAGGTCGAAGGTGTCGCTCCCGTCTGCATTAGTCATAAACTCAAAGCCGTTTGCCGCTGCCTTTTGACGTAGCCAGTTTTCCTGTTGTTCAACTGTAATATGGGGATAGACCTTACCATCCGTCCGGTAAGTTGGGTTAGCAACTAGTCTAAACCGCATTAGCTCGCCCACTTTAATCTGTTCTAAGAAGTGCTGGTAATCCTTAATCATCGCGGTCCCAGTAACTCCATACTTTAGCATTCCCGTTGCCGCTGGCTTATCTGCACTTACAATGAGCAGATAGCGTTTTCCATGCAGCTGATCAATCCGCCATAAATGGCGACGTCGTTCATGCTGGGCGATCTCGCTTGGAAAACAGTTTTCAACCCAGTTGTGATAAGCACCTAAGTGGCTCAAGTCCTTGATCTTGCGACGATTTTGATCATCAATTTCTACCCGTGATATATACATAGATCATTCCTCTAGATTTGCCATTACATCATGACTGGTATCCTGACCATGACACTGCTTGTTTTCCAGTTCGACATTCATACTAATAATTGCCCGATACGAGTGCCAGCGGTGATCCTGACTGAAGCTGCCAACGTTGTCTTTTGCGAACGTTGTTAAATTTGCCTGCGCTAAATCGGCATCCGCAATTACTTCCGCCATGTACTTAGGTTGCCGTTGCTGTCGTTGGTACCATTCAGCTGCCTGCCATTCATATTGTCTAAGTACCGTTACCGGGTTCTCCTCATCAAAAACTCGCGTTAGCAATAATCCTGCCGGCACATTCGCCCGCCGTCCTAAAAATAGTTGAAATTTAGGATGGTGGAGGGCTGTTTCCACCAGTTCAATTTGCTGGTCTTCACCTGCAATTGCGACAACAAAAACCGCGTCTTGTAAGTAATCACGGTAGGATAGACTCCGCTTTCCATTTTTCTGGTTATACTCGATCGTTTGAAAATCAGTTAAGGTCCGGCCCGGCTGGTCAATCCGAACCGCCATTTTCAACTCATTTAACTGTTTGATTCGGGAGTCATTCCGTCGGTAACCCAGCGCGGCTGCGATCAAACCGATAACCGCGCTTTTAGAGGGACAGTGATAACTTGTTCGCCGACTAAAAGTTGCTTCGTTACCGTACGATTGTAATGGTCCCGCCAGCTTAATCGTTAAGGTTTTCATCGCTAACCCTCGATTCAATGACTTCGGTAATCTTACTTACTAAGTCATCAACATCAGCCGCTTTTGTACTAATCTTTGATTCTTTATTCGTCACTACAACACTAGCAAGCGGCGTTTGGACAAACTGCTGGGTATCTTGATATTCTTTTTCCAACTTCGCCACTGATGGCTGCAGGTAGCCATGACGGGACTTAACCGCTTCTTCAAATGCTGAGACAAGGTTAACTGGCGTATCTTCCCGCACCGTCACCAGGACGTATTGCGGAACCGTCTTGTTGGCAAAGCTGTTTTGCTTCCCCGTAGGCATAGATAGGACAAAATCCTTCACAAAGAGTTGGAGCCCCTTAACAGCTGTATCAACATCTCCAAGGCTTTGAACTAACTCATTGACGTTAACGTTAGCATACCGGTACAGTGTAGCTGAGTCGTATTCAATCGTCCCAATCATTGCCGAGCCGGATTCGTCATCGGCCTTTTCATCATCAACTGCCGTGTAGTAGTCATACTCAGGGACAATTTCATGAGTCGAAATGGCATGGGCAACCTGGCAAGCAGCGTCAACGTTTAACGATGGATCATCCGCAACCATGCGGCCAAAAAGTGCCATGTCTAGCGAATGATCACCCTGGAGGGCTTCCTTTACCGCCTTACTATCCAACTCGTCATTTTGGCGAACATACTCAGCCAGCTTTGCAATCTGCCCGTGGCTCAGCATTAACAGTGCTTTCGTCTGGTTAGTTTTCTTATCGAGTTTAATCTTAGCCTTATTAAAGACGTCCACAGCCTGCGCCATTGCTTCATCCGACGATAAGTTTGAATCCTGCTTCTGCAATTCATTTGCTAATAACAGCGGGCCACGCATTGTCCGAATACCGGCTAACCATTCCGCATCCGTACTCTGTTCCTTAAACATCATTCTAACGGCACGTTTCCAGCTTTGCGAAGAAACCCGTGACCGGACTACGCCCCCGTAATATGCTGTTTTTGGTGCACCGGTATCGTCCCGGTTGATGTTCGATGAAGGAACCGATTGTAAAACATTAATATCAACATATAAATTAGGCTTGCTCATAGTTATTCTCCTTTTTCAGCGATTTGTTTTTCCGAATGCCAGTAGTATTGCTGCCCCCACTTTAAGCTAACCTCGCGGGCGCTCTCATTACTAAATTGAAGGTAGTAGAAATCTTGACCAAGTTGAGCAAAGTTAATCAACTCTTGCGATGTGTGACTCTTCAAAATTGAGGTAAGGTGACCAACCGCGTTAATGACACTGCCGGGGTTAGTATTCCCGAGGACGTTTTGGACCCGGCGATCAATTGCCGCGCGGGTCGTCGGGTCATTATGCAGCTTAGCTAGGGCTTTAAAAAGGGGCTTCCCATCGTGATCCTTGTCCGCATATTCACAGCAGTCTTGATTTCCCTGCTGGTAAACAGCGTAACAATGTAAGGCCGCAAAAACTGCCTGTTCAGCAGCTGTTGGTCGCCCGGTTGTACTTAAGTCATTCTCTTCCAAAGCATCTAATAGTAATGGCCACACAACCGTTGCTTTTTTGTTCAAAATATCATTAGTATTTCGCAGTGCTGCTAACACCGCCTTGTTGGGATTACCATTCCCCCAAATTTGATGAATAATCCGGCTTGTAGCAGTTTCAATCCGCGCCATTAGCTCTTTCCTCCTTTAATTCCCAGCACCTTGTTGACAGAAGCTCTAAAGATCCGGTAATAGGTAAAGATATTGTGCTGGTCACCATCAGCATTTTTGACCCTTCCCCGAATATCCTGCGGAGTTGCTGAGTTCAATAATTCGTCAGCCGTTTGCACGGCGATCTGCTTAGCTGTCTGTTTCCAAAGGTTAACTTTCTCATCACGTTCGTCATTATTGGTCAAACCAGCCAGCCATTCTCGGAAGGGCTGGTTTAGACGTTCGTAAAAACGCGCGGATACTCGATTGGCAAACGCACCGTCATCTTTTACACCACGAAGCTCCATAATGTGATTTGCAAAATACCAGACAAGCGCACCAACTTTTTCAGTCATCTCAACAGTGTTCTCAATAAGCTTTGGCCACTGAAGGCGCTTAAGCGGGTTGGGATCAAATAAGACATCAGCATTAATTTGCATTTCGTCAGCAAATTCCGCGGCGGGTGATTGCGACGTTGCGTTACCATCGTTAATCAGGCCCACTGTGGTGAGGTGCAGGGCCAAATCAGCAGGAAGCATTTTTGTACTTCGTAGCATGTGGAGCCAGGTGACTATTCCCGGTTCGCGCTGACTATCCTTTTGAGTATCGTCCTGCTGAACACTAATATACTGACCAAAATTACGCCACATCGCCTTGCCCAGTGAATTCAGCCAGCGTAAATTTGGTTGCCACTCATTGTCCTTCTTATTAAATTTCCACGTAGTCATCGGTTCCAAAAAGGCTTCGTGATTATTGAGCTTTGGCAACCCTGCACTAAAAATCAACGGTCGTCCATTATCCCACTCAATATGGATCACCCGTGACCAAAGTGTGTAAAGTTCAGCCAGGTTTCCCGGTACGATTCCTGTTAGTCGAGCTTGAATGTACTCTTCGATTGGGACTTCCCAGGCTGGGTGCTGATCCATGCTTTCAGTCTCTGAGTTAACACCCTGAGGAATCAATACTAAGTTCAGCATCAGCGTTTCAAAAAGGTTGCTCCCAGTCGCAAAAACTGGATTAAGGCCGTACAGCCAGCCAGGTGAAACAGGAAATTTTTCCTTAGCAACGACCTTGGTCTTATCAGTGACCGCCGTAAAGTTTTGGTAGGTAATCAGCCAGCGGGCTAACGATGCGAGCGAAAGGTCATTTTTATGCGGTGATGTATTAGGCGAGAAAATATCCGGCTTGTTATTACTTTCTGAAATCGTCCGGTTGATCTGCTTAACCGCCACGGTTCCCTTCCCCTTGGCAACGACTTTATTTTTCGGCACTAGTGAATCGTACTGGGCCCGCGTAGCCTGGTAAAAAGGATGATCTGCGTCCAAAAGGTCAAAGCGGTCAGCGTACTTTTGCAGGTAGCGGGTCACAATCTCTGTAAAATGCTGTGCATGGTACAGGTCTTTCCAAGTTTGCCGCAAACCATCTTCATCGTCATCCTCAAAAGTTTTCCCTTCAAAAGGCACCGGTTGCATCGTTTGCCCATCAATTTTCAGCCACTCATATGGCTCACCATCTGCAGTGTAGCGCGAGTACACCGTAGTCAGGATTGCAAGCAAGAAACGCAAAAGCGCCAGGTCCTGTGATTTCATCTCACCAGCAAGTTGCCGATAGTGGACAGCGTTTGTAAATAGTTGTTCTAGTGATACGGTCCGTTCCCGGTTATCTTCGTCAACTACCTTGATCCAGGGCTCGGTCACTAAATTGAAACTTTTATTCATTTTCTTCTTCCTTTTCATACTGCAGGCCCAATTTGGACGAATAGTTAAGCTGCCATCCCAGCAATTCAGTAGATAAGTGTTCATCTAACGGCAAAGCAAGCATCCCCTTTAACCACCGGCTGTCTTGCCAGCTGTGATAATACTTCTCCGTCCGCCGTTCCAATTCGTTAATCGCCTTCGTAATATCCGGTGTTATCCGGTTAGGCAAACGGATTACTTGCTGTGCAATCTCACTTTCATCAACATCGTCCATACTTCTCCCATCGACCAGAAAATCACCGACCGACGTATGCTTAATCATCACTACTTCAAGTGTTTCTTTAATATCACGAACGGCTGCTTCTGCTGCTGCATCATCGTTTGCTATCCCTTGCTGCTCACGGTCGAGCCATCCATAGAGATTCTCATGGGCTTTAGGAGGAGCGATTTGGTAAACTTTCGCTTTCCTTTGGGCAATTTTTTTATTCTGTTCCGCTTGTGCCCGCGCTTCTTCAATCCCAGAAACTTCTTCGTCCGTTGCGGGGTCATAAACCGCCTGAACTAACGGGGAAATATCAGCTGGTAATTTAACAACTTCCGGAAGAAAGTAATCGGTCTTCATCAGCCAGTATTTTTCGTAAATCGCTTCGTTAGCATCGCCGTAGTCACCAAAGGCATTAATTCCCAATACATAGGTAGTTGGCGTTGCAAGGCTGGCCGGCCGCTGAATGTCATGGCGGTGCAATCGCCCCATCCGTTGGAGAATCAAATCAACCGGCGCAATATCGGTAAACAGCACGTCAAAATCAATATCTAACGATTGCTCTAGTACTTGGGTCCCAATTACAACCAACTTTTCTGGCCTCTCAACGCCCTTGCCGATCTCAGCTTGAAGCCGTTCTTCGAGCTTGGTCCGGTCCGGTGCCAGGAAAGCAGAATGCAAGACAATTTGTGGTAAGTCAGCTGGCAACAGGCGGGAAAGCTCCTGAGCTCGTTTCACGGTGTTGACGATTACCCCCGCAACGCCACCATTCTTAATGCTGTTAACAACCTGATCTACTAGCTGCTGATCATCACAATCTAGGCGGACTACCTTAACCTCCTGGGATTTAGTAGACTTCGGGAACTGATCGAATTGCTTTACTTCCGGTCCGTCGAGGTAAGTCAGTAGAGGATAAGCTTGACTATCCTGCCAGGCATTATCGGATTGTCCAAGTTGATGGCCATATTTACCTCGGTAATAGGCTTCTACTAACTCAATTCGTTTTTCCTTCGGTAGGGTTGCGGATAAGGCAATTACCGGAATGTGATAAACCCCTAGCCACTGTAAGGCCCGCATTAAGTAGGAAGACATATATGTATCGTAGGCGTGAATTTCATCAATAATGATAATTTTACCGCTGAGGCCCAGGTGCCGGAGAAAGAGGTGCTTTTGCTTTAAACTCATCAATAGCAGGTGGTCAATCGTTCCAATTGAAAAATCAGCTAACATTGATTTCTTGCCAGAAAACCAACCGTTAACCACCACTGAGCTTTGGCTGTCGATATTTTGGGCGTTAGGGAGACTCTGCATTTCATGATTAAACTGGGCCTTCCCGTGCATTAAGCGGATGGGCAGGCTAACGTTCTCTTCCTTAGCTAGTTCGTCAACCCATTTGTCAACCCGACTGAACATCGCGTTACTCGTTGCCTGGGTTGGCAAGCCCATAAACAGGCCGGCAGATCCGGTTATAAAAGCAAGCTGTTCGGCAGCCGTTAGGGCAATTTCCGTTTTGCCAATTCCCATCGGCGCCTCGACAATAATGATCCCCGGGTCGGCAATTTGACCAATTACTTCTGACATCAGGTGTTGAACTGGCCGCGGGCTGAAGTGCCAACGCTTATTGTATTGCTGATCAACATCAGGAATCATTTGCGGTGTCCAATGGCCGCTAATATCCCAAGTTGTAATTGCTTGTTCAAAGCGCTGCTCCATCTCTAAATCGATGAAGTCTTGGTCAAGGCGAATCAGTGGGAACATTACTTGGCTCTGATCAGTACCCAAAAATTCACTAGAGGCCATCCAGTCGGCCATAATCAGGAGTCCCGTTAACAAAACTGCCTGGGACTGAGTAATTTCCGGAACTTCTTCTAAGCTGGCAAAGCCGGTTAGTGACAGGCCATAGTCTATCAATTCATGCTGCGTTTGTAGCCATTCAGACTGCAAGTCTTCATTTCTATCGGATTGAAGATAGTTAGCGGTGTACGGGGCAAGCTGGTCACTCATCGAATCAAAGTACTCACCAACAGGTTTACCGTGATGGGCGCCAATAATTGCACCGACAGATGTGTTCAGTCCTGATGTTTCTAAGATGGTCTCGCCAGCTAATGCGTGAGGGGATTTACTTCTGAAGGCCGGTTCATATTCCGCAAGTTTTTCAAAACCGCTTCGCAGGAGCTGCTCTATCAGCTGATCGTCCAGTTCATAATCACGATTATAGGAAGGCTTAGTTTGAAAAGCCGGCGTGGCCTTGCCAATATCATGAAAATAACCGACAAAGTTAACCAGTTGTTCAATTTCAGACGTCGTCAGATCTTGCTGTAAAACCTGTCGTTGGCTGTCATTTAACCAATGGGTGTATAACCAGTTGATAACATTTTTAGTATCAACCAAGTGCGCAACTAGTGGCAGCCAGAGTTCCTGGCCCTCCCGATTTTCCTTCTTTGCCCATAATGAAAGTGCCTGTTTTGACAGCTTGCCCATTTTATAACTCCCCCATGAAAACGTTTCACAGTAATTTTAGCAAGGACCAAACCTAAATGCAATGTGAAGGCAGGCACTAGAAGTTTTATTATTTGATACCCCCATGTGCATGGGGAATACACGACTTTGCCGTCTAAAAGAAGCTCTTTGAAGGGATCACCCCCATACACATGGGGAATACTGGGGATGGCCTTTCCCTTGTGGTGAAGGTTCGGGATCACCCCCACATACATGGGGAATACATCAAGCGGGGTGACCAACCAGCAGTTGGTAAAGGATCACCCCCACATACATGGGGAATACGAAGAATTAAAGCAAGGGCAAGACTAGTTACATAGGATCACCCCTATACACATGGGGAATACCGATGAAGTTCTCACAAAATGAACTAGAAGCCAGGATCACCCCCATACACATGGGGAATACACTGGTGGCGATGGTGGCCCGGGGGCCGATAAAGGATCACCCCCATACACATGGGGAATACACTAAAAGATCCCTAACAAATCAAGCTTTTGATCTAAGTATACCTCAATCTTTATTTAGTTTGCTGATCTAGCATACCGCTTCTTGATTAATTTCTATGAAGTTTTATTTCGCCCATTTTTGTAATTAAATGTGAAAGATATTTAAACCACTGCACACTAATTCGAACTAAGTTATCACTCAAGTGCCCTTTGGGATTTCCTCTTAATTAAAATATCCCCGTCGAATTAGAGACATCAATGAATCCATATAGACTGGTACCGAAGCCGCTAGCGTTTTCCTATCAGGAATTCTTTCAATGATTTTCGTTTGCTTGCTGGTAATGTCTAAAACGTTATATTCTTCATCGACAAAACAATTAAGCTGAAAGCGATCGATAAATGCCGGAAAACTATGCTGAAATTGCGATAACCATAGGCCAGTCAGCTCTTTTTCATACGCTGGAGATAGCAATGTTTTTTCGCCAGCAAAGTACTCTTTTAAGTCGAATAACGTTAAATCAATTCTATCCCCATACACCGAATGCCGGAGAGTGTTAATCGTGGGTAGTTTATGTCTGGGCCATAGGAAATGTAAAGATACTTTGCTCCGAACCAGTTCATATGCCCTTATCCAATCCTCAAAGGCAGGATAATATTTTTTCAAGCATTTCCTACCACAAATAATGTCTGCACCTAAACGAATTTTGTTTTTCCCGATAGTATCAACCAAGCAATATCCACTACCCTTCTTAGCGATGGGTAATCCATACTTGATACTCAATGCAGAATACAAAGTCCGATCACCTAAATCACTATCTTGATATAGCGCTTCCTCTACCTTATTCACGTAATTAGGAAATTGCTTTTTCAAATCTTGGTAAAAATCACTG
The DNA here is from genome assembly GCF_000160835.1 of Limosilactobacillus antri DSM 16041. GTDB lineage: Bacteria > Bacillota > Bacilli > Lactobacillales > Lactobacillaceae > Limosilactobacillus > Limosilactobacillus antri. Next base: position 693,382 of record NZ_GG700733.1, on the reverse strand, counting down.
TGGTAAAACAATTGAAGCCTGCTGATGTTATGTTGATATCCTTGAAGTTTAACTTTTTGATTACTATCCATTATCTTTATACTATTGCGGTCCAGAAATCCTGCTACTTTTGGCTGGGTGTTATTTTAATTAGCATAGGAAAAACACGGACATTGATTTCTAAAATTTCAAAATCAATGTCCGTATTTTCGCATCTTAACTTTTACTATTTTCCCTTCTATTCAACAATGGTGGCGCCGAGGCTGCCCTTGAAGTGGTCAAAGGCCCACTCATCACCGTGTGGCGTGAAAGTAGCAACGCCGCGCTTCGGAATCGTCAGCTGATAGTCAAGATTGTAGGCACCAATGGCCGTATGGAGGACGCAGATGTCGGTGCAGACGCCGCTAATCCACAGGTTGGTAATCCGGCGCTCACGCAGGTAATTATCCAGGTTGGTGTTTTGAAAAGATGAGTAGCGATTTTTAGCAAACTGGTAGACCCGTTCGCTGTCCTGATGGTCCTGGAACCATTCACCAACTTTGCCGTAGAGCGTACGTCCCGGCGTTTCAACAATATTATGTGGCGGAAAGAGCTTAGATTCCGGGTGAAAGGGGTCGTGCAGGTGATGAGCATCGATAGGAAAGATAACATAGTCACCATTGTTATAGAAGTGCTCCGCCAGGTCCGCAAGATAGGAATCAAGCTGCTGGGCAGGTTTGCCAACGGTCAGCGCACCATTATCGGCAACGAAGTCATTAGTGTAGTCAATAATTAATAATGCTTTGGGCATAATTGGGCCTCCCAAATTTTTATTATTAGTTTAGCACTTTTACTCTGGTTAAAGACAGAGTTCCACCAGTTCAAAAGTAATGGTTCCACGCGAATAAGAGGACGGATTACAGGTTAGCGACCTTGTTATGAAAAACAGTACGGTCTTCTGGCATTCGATTTTCAGTTGGCTCGCCTTTCAAAAGGTGAAGAGCGCGATATGTACCCCCAATAGTTGGAAATCGACTCTGGGGGTATTGGTACGCTTTAACTACCGACATTAAATATCATTACTTCTATACATATATGAGTAATTAAATTTCACTTCTTGTTTAATAAGTTTATAAAAGAAATTATCTACTATTTGGCCTTTTTTATCTCCACTGCTAATGTCTTCAGGGTTAGACATTTCATTACAAATAGAATAGTTCATAACCTTATTATAATTTGTATGCTTCTCATAAAATGAATCTACAGACTGCTGAAAGTCCATATTGTATTTATATAGAGATAAAACATAATATCTGACTAACCAGTGATTATTAGTAAATAAGCCTGGGCCAAGTTCTACATCTAAAAAATTTTGCAAAGCTTGTAACGTCATTTCTATATTTTGGGAATTGCTGGTTAGATGGTCTAAATAATTAGACAGCAATAGTAATGCGGTAAAATCATCAATGCTTATGTAATCGCTATTCTTTTCTTCACTTAATAATAAGCAGATATACTTATTTGGTAAATGTATTCCAACCCTTTTAAGTAATAATAACTTAATATATGCCTCTTGATTATAATTATTTTGAATATCGAACTTTATAGACTGAAGCACTTTATTAAAAAAATCTTTTTGATTAAGTTTGATGAATAAATATCTCTTAACAACCGAAGTATTAACTTTTTTTTCGATAGATACTAGCCTATCAATTAGCCTTATCAAATAGATACCTCTTCTCGAATCAAGTAAGACCCACTCGAACAGTATATCTAGAATAGATGCTTCGTTTTCTTCACCCCTTAATGTTAATGCATGAAGTGTATTTTTCAGCATCTTCTCTTTCTTACTTCTAAATAAATCATTAATAAAAAAATTGATTCCTGTAAATACTAGTTTACCCGTTCCTTTAATGTTTTGCTTTTCTTCACGATTAGCTAACTTTAAATAGTCTATAAGAATTGTTTGAAGTTGATTTATAGATAGTGCTTCTTCTTTCTCAAATCTATCAAAATAGTTTAAAAGTAAAGAGTCTTGGTTAGTATCAACATAGGATATATTACTAGTCTTATCGACGTTAATATTTAGCTCATACTTATCTGCTATAATTTGTAACGCTTTTCTAATTGTAACAAGATCTTCATCATAGTTATAACCAAAGGTAAAATCATCAACATATCTATGAAAGCTAATTTTATGATTCTCCATTTTCCCTAACTCTCTTCGTAGTTCCTCATCAATATAGGCCATACAATATTCCATTATTATTCTTGTGACAAGGCTACCAGTAGGGACACCATGGGTTTCATCATTCTGCTCTAGTTCAATAACTTTGTCTAAAAGGTTACCTAATAGTGTTTGATGATGGTATCTTTTAGTAATATTTTTTGAATTAATGATCCAGGCTATTGAATGTGTATAAATAGTATGATAAAAACTCGAAAAATCTGCCTTATAAAATTTTGTATACCCATTTAATAGATTTTCTTTTATTAGCTTTGTCTTCCTGTATGTATAAGGATTAACATTAAAAAAGCGCGACGTACTATTAATATCCCCAATTAATTTTGAAATAATGCTTTCTCTATTATTAATTAATACTGAAACAACCGTCAGATAAGAATAAAGATTCGGAAATTTCAGTTTTCTTCTCACATTATCACTTTTAGGAATTGTAAATACTATAGGTGTCGTTGAAGAAGCGTTAGTACGAACAGCTTTTTTGTCACTTCTATAATTATCACCTTTTATCTCAGTTATCACCTTTCCGTCTTCATAGGGGCTTTTATAGGTAATATATTCCTCAGATTTTACTAAGTCATATATTGTTTCATCATTTAATATATTTAAATTAAATGACTCGGGGTCAATTACATCGTCCTTACCATAAAAATTAGATGCTTTTTCTATCCCATAAACACTTTTATTTTGAAAATCAAAATAGCCATTAATTATTAAATACTTCCAGCTGAATATTTTTTTATAAAATTGCTCTTGTTGAACCAATGTGTTTTCCTCCCCATGTTATAAAATAAGGCCATCGCTTCTTCTCAAATTTCTGTATCAAGTCTTTAGATTAACTTTATTGATAGTGTCCTGTCCTTAAAACTGAAATATTCCTAGTCTAACCCCTCACTTTAGCTCATCTGTAATTCCAACTTAATATTAATATATAGTACACCTATCTCAATTCATCAGTGAGCCTTATCTCACACTTTCCGTCAACTGAGTCTCCTTCTAATAAGCTATTACTTAGTGGGATTTGTACGTTCGATATACTCTTTTCCGAAGTTTTAAAGTATTTTTAATGGCGTTACCTAGCAGGCCCTGTGGTGACGTAATCCTATCTCTAAAAATTGTTAATTTAATGTTTGCACTTTACATTTTAACAGCCGATCGTGGCGAAAAGTTAGGCTTGCAAGGCAACTTACTTTTAGTTTTGAAGGCTAGCGCTACAATATCGTGTTTTTCTTCCATAAAGGAACTCCCCCTGTACTGAATTTTATATTTTAAGTATAGGAGGATCATTCGACCGTGCCTAGACATACTGTTATTGACTACTTACATTAAACACTCGACCTCCTACCAAAAAAAGCAAAAAGTGTACTAATCCCCATCATTCAGAAAGGGAAAAGTACACTTCTAATCTATCAAGGATGTCGTCACCTCAGCATTTATTAGATATTTATATGTGCTTTCAAGGTCGGTTACACTCTCCACATACAGTGACTGGTTTCTGCCAATTGCACATTGAGGATAATCGGCTATGCGTCGCAGCTGACTATGTCTGTGTAATGGTAACTTTTATGTCTGCACAACCATTGTGCACCATGGATTTAAAAATTTTCCGCATTATTCAGTGGTAAGAGTGCTAAATGGTCTGTGAAAATGTATAATTAGGTATATTAGTCCAACTTGTCTGCGAAAATAAACTATTTAAGTACAAAGCTTTTCAATATGGTAAAGGCTTATTATTAATATTTGTCTTAATATATTCCAGCTCTTTTTGTACTTTTCACTAAAGTCCTCAAGATCTAATGAAATTACGTCATCCATATATTTTAAGTTCTCAGGAGCAGATGTCCAGTCGTTAGTAGTTACTAGTATATTTTTCTTTGCTTTTGACTGTTTAAATTTCTCAATAAATACCCTTCTACTCTGAGAATCTCTTAATTCTTCTTGAATTGAGTAAAATAAAACAAAATCACAGTCATCACCATATGAAAATTAAATATCTTGATTCCATTTAGTATTTTTAACATATGTCCCATTATCAATATTCTCTTTACTTAATTCATTCAAATAGAAATAAGGGATATCCCCTAACCTAGAATCAACTTTAGCTCGTTTCATACCGCCAACTACAATTATGCCTTCATGCATTGCCTCATTATTTCTAATATTCTTCAATGTAAGGAAGCTTACTTGCTCTATCAACTTAGCAACAAAATTATTATATTGCGGGTTTTCCCGATCATTTGCTGGATGTAGTTTCTCACGATACTGCGAGATTCCAGTTGCAATCCGGCCATTCTTATCATTGTAATAAACATACTCTAGTGGAATCCGATAAACATCCAACGTTTCTGAGCTAACCCCGTCAATCTTAATTGGCAACTTGGGCTTGGCACCAGTTTTCTCTAACTTTTCCTTTTTAGCTAATTCAATTAGCGACAACATCTCAACTTAGCTCCCCATTTTCCAATTTATTAATTAAGTCATGCACTTCTTGTTCGCTAGTTGCCATCCGGTAATAAACCCCTGACTCCTTAAGATGATCAAAATACTTTTGTTGAATAATATGAATCTCTTCGTCACCTAGACGCATGTTTCCCGCTTTAGTTTCAATCACTAAGTAAATCGGCTTGTTACCATGCTCAATCTTAAAGATGAAGTCCGGTGTCGTTGTTCCATTATCAAAACGTGGAATTTTAATAGCTCTTTTGGGCAGCTTCCCAAAAACACTAATCTTAGGACCATACGATCGATTTAATATCTTTAATTCTGGATCAGCACTGTCGTAACGCAGCGGTGGTCGATCATATAAATACTTCTCATCAGAAGTAGAGTTAGACTGATAAACACCCAACACACTAGCTGGTACTGAATCCACAAATTCATGCTTTTTAGCATTGTAAATCGAAGTTGATGCCGAAAAAGCTAGTGGTTCGTAACTATATGAAGTCTTAATTCGCTCATTGATTTGATTGTTAAAAGTTCGAATCAGGTTGCCGAGGGTCTTCTCATTAATATAATTGGTATTATTTCTCAGCCTCTTAATTGCCTTAATCATCAGGTTATTCAGCAAATTAACTGGCAAGTCAGTTTGCTTGGCCAAGGTTTTGAGAAATTTGCCATAGTTCATGGTCAAATATTCAGCACTATAATCCGCTTGCGTCTCTTTGACAGCAGCATTGCCACTAGTAGTATCAACTTCTTGATGAACCATTTGTGGACGCTGCAAAACAAATACTTTATTGTCACTGTCATTGAAAACATTGCGAGCAACTGTTTCAGCATCCTGGTTGACCGACGGATCAAACTTGATCATTTGGCGTTTAGATAACTGCAACCATAAGTTCTTCAATTGTTGCCAATTTTGCTTGCGTAACTTAACGGTTGTACTATCTTTCGAATTTTTATCTCGAACCTTATCTTTGGCAACCTTGCTTTGCTGTTCAAGTTCTGGATAAAGTTGACACAAAGCGTCATAACCTGACATAGTTTGTCCATCCAATTCGACATTGTTTTTGAACTTGTTGGACCGGGTAATAACGTTATGCTCATCAAGATCGTCAAGTAACTGATCCGCATCAAATTTAGGATCAGTTTGTTGCTTAGCCTTAACAATTAACTTAATCATGTCGCCAGTTAGTTCTTCTTGGTTTAATTGAATTGGAGAGTCAGCATTAATTTCACCGACTAATTTTTGAGCAAAATCACGCTCATCATAACCAATTAAGAAAGAAAGACGGCTCGGCCATTCATCCTGATTTAGGCGATGACCAGTTTCATCAACGGGCAGCCGCAAACCACGACCGACTTCTTGAATCTTACTGATTTCTGAACCTGAAGTCCGCAGTTTGGCGATCGTGAAGACGTTTGGGTTGTCCCAGCCTTCCCGCAGCGTCCACTTGGAAAAGAGGAAGCGCCGAGTCAGCCAATTACCATCTTTATCTTTAAAGCTCAGTAGTTTTTCCTTGTTGCTTAAAATGTCTTCCACTTCAGCCTGAATATCAGCGTCTGAGCTGCCACGATCCTCACTGAAGTAGCCCGCATAGACGTCCTGATGTTCGGACTGAAGGCTCTTTAAGGTTGCTTGTAAGAATGAGCGATATTCTTGTTCACGATCATCTACGGTTAATTCATAATGATCAATTCGTTTCTTGAGCTTCTCAATTAAGATTCTTTCAAAGTGCTGAGCCAACCAACCTTTGCTGTTGTTTTCTCCACGGAAGCTAGAAATACTATCGATAAAAAATAACGATAGAGTTTTGATTTTTGGTGGATTGACTCCTGAGTTTGGCCGTAAGAAGTTTTTCTCTTCTGCATCAAAATGGCAATCCAACGCCTGTGAGATGATTTCATCCTGGTAATTTTGGGCAAAAGTATCAGGAATGAGCTTCATGTCTTTTGATAAAGCTAGTCCATTAGATAACTCTCGATCAGTTCCACCTGCGTAAGTAATATTACCTTCAAAACCTGCATCAACATCAGCGAGATTTTCGCCAACGCTTAAAGAGTATTCCTTCTTACCCTTAGCAAGAATCAGCTCTTTTGCCTTAGCCTGCTTAACCTTATACAAGTTGTTTGCCTGCTCTTCCGGCATATCTGGGTAGTCAATATCAATTCCCTTGACTAGGCCTTGGTTAAAACTATCAACAGCATCGAGATTGAACTGTGGTTCACCACGGTAATAATCGACTTTTGTAACTTTATTTTTGCCACGCCCAGTTGTTGTTTCTGGGAAAGTTGCACCAAAGCGCACAATCAGCTGTGGCTTCATCTCCTTGATATCTTCATAGAACTTCTTCCCGCGTGGGAAACGTTGGGGTTCATCCATGATTACCACTGGCCGGGTTGCAGCAATGGCTTTAATTGGTGAAGTTTCCCCACCTAGTAAGGTTTGATCATAATCATCGCGGTACATCGACTTAGAGTGCAGCATCCCCTGGTTAACCAGTAACACTTCAATTTGATTAGCATTCTGCCGTGTGGCTTCCACAAATTCGGATAATTGAGCTGGGAAGTTTCGTCGCCCTGAGCGCGCACTAAAATCACCCGCGTTAATAACGTTCAGTTGAACTCGGGTATTTTCATAGAATTCACTAAAGTACTGCTTAGCGTAGTCACTGGTAATGAAGTTACGGGTACCTTCCTTAATACTTGGACTGGGAACAGCAATAACAAACTTAAATAGTTTATACTTTTGATGGAGCTCATACATCATCCGGGTATAAACATAAGTCTTACCGGTACCAGTCTCCATCTTGATATCAATATTGGCTTTATCGTTGTGACGGTACCTGATTAAAGGATTGGCATAAATATAGTTAGCATTCGGATCATTGGACATGGTATCCATGCCGGGAAAAGCTTTATCAATCGCAGCTAATGCGTCAGTTTGGTGTTGTAAAGTCTCTAGTTTAATCTTCATAGCATTAGTACCTCTTGATTAAATTAACTTTACTGTCTAACTGCTTTAAGCCATTTTCTAATTCACGCATTTCTGCAACATTAAAGGAATAGCCAAAGATAACGACACTCTGTACTTCCAGCTGGTGGGTACCTAGTTGATTGAGTAATTCCTTGGTCTGATTGGCTCTCCAACCTTCATTAATTAGGTAAAGGCGACTATCGACTAGGTGTGCCTGATAATTGCCAAAATGTAGTGTTTGAATATCGGTATCGAAGGAATAGCCATCTTGAGCAAGCCAGGTTGTTAAGATGGTTTGCTCACCCCTAGCACAGCCTGAGACATTCAGGCTGGCACTGGAAAAGCCTTCCACCATGTTGGTAAAAAGATTAGTATTATTTGGATCAAAGTCATCAATATCCTCAAGAGTTTGCTTAGTCGGCTTCACTACACGATAATGCTTGAAACTCCCGTTAAAGTCCTCAGGAAGGGTTAAATCGTTGTCCGCTTTAATCTTCTTGGCAGCACGACGGATTCGTTCACGAGAAATTTCGTCAATGGAACGAAAGCCTGCATCGTATGCTGCCTTACCACCCTTAGTTGGGATTTCTTTGCCATCGCTATTTGTGTGGTAGGTCTTTTCTGGTAGTTGAACCATGATGAACTTGCGATGACCACCATCTTCTGCATTAAGTTGCATCACAGCATCAGCAGTAGTGGATGAGCCGGCAAAGAAGTCTAAGATTGTTTCGTAGCCACTACTAGTACTAAGTGCAACTATTTTCTTGATAAAAGAAGTTGGTTTAGGGGTACTAAATATTTTTTCATTAAAAAGACTTTGAATCTCTTTAGTCCCGTCAGTTGATGTTCCAACATCTTCCCATATAGATTTTGCAGTTTGACCTTTATCCATCACTTCAAAATAAAATCGCTTTAATTGTGGCTTCGATGTGCCATTTTTTCCAAAAATTATTCTATTATCCCTTAGCAGATCTTCATACTCATTAGGACCAGTCCGCCAGCATCTTCCTTTCGGAGGCAGAAACTTTTTGTGTGTATTTGGGTTTTCAATTTCGTAAGTCAAGTTAGGACGAATTCCGGGAGAATCAAATGGATCTGCCTTCCATACTCCTCTTAAATCATTGTCCGGATTACTAAAACCATTCTTGGACAAAGGAAGCTTGAAGTTACCTTTATTATCATTAAAGATCTTAAAGTTTTTTGAGTATACGAGAGTACTATTATGATTTAACGAAATAATAGCGTCATTAGAAACGGATTTCCTTGAATTCCAAATTATGTTACTAACAAAATTGTCTTCCCCAAATATTTCATCGCATATTTCTTTTAAGTTAGACAATTCATTATCATCGATTGAAATGAATATTGTTCCTTGATCAGATAATATTCTCTTAGCCAGGACAAGTCTAGGATACATAAATGTAAGCCAAGCCGAGTGACTGGCTTTACCCTGAATACTTTTCATACGTTCAACTTGCTCATCAGTTATTCCAAACATATCCTTTAATTGGTCATCACTATATTCAAAAGAATCAGGATAAACGAATCCATCGCTCCCCGTGTTATATGGGGGATCAATATAAATTACATCAATCTTGTTGGCGTACGATGTTTGCAGGTGCCGCAATACTTCAAGGTTGTCACCAGTAAAGAATAGGTTCTTACTGTTCTTCCCCTCACCGTTATTCTGTTCCTCATCCGGTACAATCACACTCGTCGGCATTTCACCCGCTTGCCGCCGGGCATAATCTTTACCAATGAAATTCAGCTGGTAACCTTCGCTAAGTTCATTAATATTCTTATCCTTCAGTTGAGACTTGAATTTATCTAAATCAAAAGACCCATCTTTAGTAAAAAATTCTGGCAGCTTTTCCTTAAGTTCACTTAGGAATGCTGAATTAGGCTGAACATTCTGGTTAAACTTTTCGCTATCCCTAAGCAAACTCAACACCACCTTTCAGTGATGCAGACACACAAAAAGAGTCTACTAACTCCTTAAAACTCAGTAAACTCTGTGCAAATTGCTTGACAAAAAGACGTTGTCTTAAATAATTAACGTGTGTTGTGTTGTGTTGTGTTGTGTTGTGTTGTGTTGTGTTGTGTTGTGTTGTGTTGTGTTGTGTTGTGTTGTGTTGTGTTGTGTTGTGCATAATCACAAAGTTCCCCCAATGCATTTTGATTTTAAAATATTTTGCCGCTATTAATTATACCGAATACTCCTTCGGCCTCACAAGTTTCTGAAAATCTAATGTACGCCATTTGCAAACAGCATATAAATTGCTTGAAGCATGATAAACTTTTTCCATACTCATTCAATCTAATTGAATTCCATCGGCAATTTCATTATCAAATTCGTTAACAATTGCGGAGCGCAAATCCTCAATCTTTTTGGCCAGTGATTGCCAGTTAAATTTATCATGGGTACGATCGTAATATGAGTAAGTAAGTGCTTCGTTAATGTATGATAGGGCTGCAAAAATATCTCTTGACGTTCCAATTCCATTAAATAGACATAAAGCCAAGCGATAATAGATATCCGCTTTAATATCATTATCATTATCGCTATCATCATATGCTAGCTGGGATTCCGCCTGCTGGTAATACCGGTATGCCAGCAGCGGCTGCTTTTGAACAAAATTTCCCCAGTAATAGGCATCCCCCAACCTTGTAGGAAGCATTTGCATTGCCATTGATAGAAGCCAGGTTAAAGCAATAAAAAGCATTTTCAGGGTCACGGTTCCCAGTCCGACCATAAGCGTAAATATAGCCGAGATTACAAGCCGCTTGTGGGTGACCTAGGTCTGCAGATTGCCGATAGCATTTTTCTGCCTTATCATAATCGCTTTCCCGATAAGCCTGAGCACCAATATTTAGCAGTTCTTCGGCTTTCTTCTGAATTTCAATTTCCTTATTCATGAATATCCCCCTAAATCGATAACAGAATCAAATTGAGTAAAATATCTACCATAAATGCAACCACAGCGATAGTCAGCCAAAAGGTCACTTTTTTGCCCTCATTCTTAAAAGCTTTCATAAACACTCTCATCATAACCAGTGACCCAATTATGTTAACAACATGACTAGTTGCCTCGTTTTTGATCCAAATTTCACTAAACAGCAGCAACATAACTGCCGTGATTGTCCAAATTAAAATCCGCCGTTCCTTGCCCATTGACTACTCCTCCAAAATGATTCTAATCCTTCTCCAAATAAAAACTCTTTAACCGGTAAGTCGTCACCGGTTCGACATAGTAATTATACTTAGCAACCAAGTTACAAATCTCATCACCGTTAATCAGCGTAATAATCCGGGTACCTTGTCGCGCCGTCTTCACGGCGTCCCGCGTAAATTCCGAATTCGTGATGAAAATTCCAAACTCAGCATTATACTTATCCATCGCGCCACGGAACTTATCAATTTCTGGCGCTGAAACTTTGCCCTGCCAACGCTTTGCCTGTAATGCTACCCGGGTTGTTCGATAGTCGTCTGAACGGACGTAGCCAAACCCGTCGAGACCTCCATCAGCAACATACGGAGTACCAATGTTATCATCAACATCGATTCCCATCCTCTTCAACAAGCCACGACAAAATAGCTCAAACTTCTTGGGGTTCATATTCTGCAAAGCGTCAAGAAGTTGCTTGCGCCATGAATCTTCTACACTATCCTCCGCCGTTTCATCTTCTACTTCAGTGACAACATCCTTTTGAACCTTAGTGTTTCCTGAAACCTTATTTATAAACGGACGAACATCCCTAGCTGCATTAAAATTCGCTAGGTCTACATTCCGTCCTTTTTCGGACAACTCTAAAACGTGATTGTCATCCGTATGAATATAACCTGTAGCAATCAGGTACTTAACTGCAAAGTTTGAGGTATAGGCAAACGGCTGATACTGTTCCCCACTCTTCTTTAAAATTTTAACCTCATCAACAGTCTTTTCCGAAATTGCATCTGAATTATCACGAATTTCCTGCCGAATATCTTTGCGGGTCACCTGACCACCCAAGCGGTGCATCGCCTTCAAGATTTCCTTCATTGTCAGATTTTCAATATTAATTTGTCGATTAGCCATTGTGCCTTCCCCATTCATCTATACTTATTCATTTTAATATTAAGAAATAACCATGAGCTTTGCAAATACAGATTGTAATCAATGTTTCGACCTCTATTAATATTACTCAAGCACATTAGAACGCATTTGCATTCTGATGTGCTATAATCTAAATAAACTATTTTAAGGAGGATCCACCAATGGCAACTTCTACCAAGTCAACTACCATCCGTTTTGATACTAATGTACTTAATTTAATCCATAAGCAGGCAGAGCTAGATGGTGAAACCCCTACTGACTACATGCGAAAGGCTGTCCTAGAAAAGCTGGAAGATAGTCTGGATTATCAAGATGCCGTTAATAACATCCGCGCATCACAGGGTCAAACTGTAAGTCGAGACGACGTGATGAAACAGCTAGGGCTTTAGCAATGAAATATACGTGGAATTTCAATCAAAAAGCCTTTAAAGATTTCAAAAAGAATCTTGATAAACCTGTGCAACTCCGAATCATTAAATGGCTCGACTCACATATCGAGGGGAGCAATAACCCGCGTGTCTGGGGTAAAGCACTGGAAGGAGACTTCGGCACACTTTGGCGATACCGTGTGGGAAGCTATCGGATAATTGCTGACATCCAAGATGAGATTTTTACCGTCGTTGTCGTAAAGGCTGGAAAAAGAAATGACGTTTATAAAAGAAGATAGTAAAAGTGGGTCAATTCCATCACTCCAGGGAATTGGCCCACTTTTCTGTCTAATAAGTTTTAATTCCTCTCTACTACCGTCACTCTCTCAGCGGTTCGGTTTTAGCCAATCACTTGTCGCTCTCACTCCTCGTTCCTGGACACCTATCGCAGGGAGCGTTTCTAAGCTTTCACGCTCCTGTTAGTCGCGTTCAAGCACGGTTACGGATTCAACATGCCACGAGCTGTTGTGGTCAATTACACATTACCGAATAACCGCTTCGCTCACCAATTATCTTTGCTTAATCCAAAACATTGTATTTGTTAACTCAATTGCATAATGCCAAGTATTGCCTTGCTTTTGAGATGAGTAGCAATTTCCAAATTATTAGTGATTTGCGGGAACGCATAAATTCTAAAAAATGATTTAAGATGTTTGCGGAAACCTAAATGCCAAGTTTCATTTGAAGTATTAACCCCATAATTGTAATTGCAACATCTGCCCCTTTATCCAATACAAAAGAAATGATAGGTTTTACCTTTTCCCATTTTTTCTTTTTTGATATTTTCTCATTATTTATTTGTTCTAGCTCATCAATTTTTGCCTTCAGTTCTTCGGTCTCGGCCTCATTTAACCCTGGCATTTCCTCTATTTGCTTCCTAGCATCCTTAAATGAAAGATTTATATTAATGTCATTGGAATTTGAAACAGGTACATTCACACTAATATCCTGTGATATCTTTGAATTTTGAGGAGTTGGAAAACTGCAAAGGTACCCTTCTAGTCTTCCCTTCATGATACATAAGTTGCTAAGATACGATTCTTTCCCCAGATAATTATAAGAAAAGCCGTCAGCATGACTGTACCCATACATACTTTTCCCAAATCCTGGTATATATGTTGAGTACTTGCCATCGATCTTTATATGAATGCTCTTCATTTTCTCTTCATCATCCGACTTAATGGCTTCTGCAATGGCCTCTATATCTGGCTCAACTATCTGGACTAAATCATCTCTATTTTCAATTGGATGCATAATTTCATTCATTATTGTTTAACCTTGCTTTCACGTAGTGACTTGTATATTTCCTCAGCAAAAGTCCCCAAAACTTCCTTCTTAATATCATTATTATTAAGCAGCAAAGTGAAAAAGTCTTTATTGTGTTCAAGCCCCTCAATCAACATATCGTCAATATGATCAAAGTAAGATAGTTCAAAGTCATGCTCATTATTATTTTCGGCACTGCTCCTTAAGTTATCTGACTTCATCATTAGATCCCTAATTTGAAGCATGGATTTAACAGCAACGTCCTTATCAAAATTAGATCCAGTGGTCTGATTAATTTCTTCAATAATTGCGGATAGTTTTTTCTTTTTATCCTCACTAAGCACAACATCATCCGCCATCGGCAGCTTTACCACTGGATTTGATCGTTTCGTGCCTACTACATGTTGACCTGTCTTTTTCTGAGTAAACTTGCTGGCTTTTATTTTCCCAGTCAGGTCATATCCCTGTCCTGGTCGACTAATATTTACGTACTTCATTAAATAAGATACATAATTATATAATTTCTGTAATTCTTCATCTTTAAGGCTAGATACTTGCAAAAGGAATTCATAACAGCGCACAAAATGCTTTAATGTAGTCAAAACTTCACGTTGAGAATTTTCGTCTAATTCTTCTATCTTCTTTTCCGTAGCGCCAAAGTAGAAATTAAGGTTTTTCTTATCTCGACTTTGAATTTTTGCTTTATGAAGAATAATATTTGCACCCTCAACATTTTGCGGATCAATTATATAAAATCCGTCAATTTTCTCTACTAAGTTATAAACTAATTGCGGATTAACCGTATCCGCTAATAAAGTAGTAGTGTAATAAGGAGCAAAAGCGGCCTCAATATCCTTATAGTCATTAACAAAATCCAACACAAATGGAGTCTTTTCATATGGCGGGCAGATACGATTTAAGCGAGAAAGGGTTTGTACTGCATTAACTCCGCGCAATTTTTTTATGACGTACATAGCAGATAACTTAGGCTGGTCAAATCCTACTTGATATTTATTAGCCACTAACAAGAAACGATATCCGGATTTATTAAACTCTTTAGCCGTACGATCTTCTGGTAAGCCATTCATCGAAGCTTCTGTAAATTCTTCTTTATTGTCATCTGAGTTAACCTTACCCGAAAATGCAACAAGCATCCCCATATCATCATAATGATGGTCGTTAATATAATTTTCAAATGCTTGTCGATACTTAACTGCTGCTTTACGAGACGACATAATAACCATTGCTTTAGCTTGATTACCTAATTCTGACATCACATGTTCTCTAAAATGGTCAATAATAATTTTTGTTCGTTGAGCAATATTTTGATCATCTAAATCTATTTGCTGAGCTATTTGTCGTTTGGCATCAGCTGTCTTTAATTCTGGGTCATCAGCAATCTCTTTATTAAGTTCATAGTACGTTTGGTATGTTGTGTAATTAGCTAAAACATCCAGAATAAATCCTTCTTCAATAGCCTGCTTCATACTATATAAATGGAATGCTCGATAATTTCCATGTTTATCTAAACGCCCAAAAAGACGAAGAGTAGTCGGTTTAGGTGTTGCTGTAAAGGCAAACATACTTACATTCTTTTGTTTTCCCGAACTTTCTATTTCTTGTACTAATTGATCTTGAACATCTTGCTCATAAAATTTGTCGGATGAGGATAAGGCTTCGGTTACGGCCATCATATCTTTGCCAGCAGTTGATGAGTGCGCTTCATCAATAATAACAGCGAACTTCTTATCTTTCAGTGCAACATCAGATGAATTACTATCATCTTTAATCAAGTCGACTACATATGGGAATTTTTGGATTGTAGTAACCACAATTTTAGTGTTGCTTTCCAATGCTAGCTTAAGGTCCTCAGACGTGCATCTATCATCCATGACACGAATAAGGCCCGCTTTGTGTTCAATACCCATTATTGCTTTTTGCAACTGCCGATCAACGACCACCCTATCCGTCATAATGATGACATTGTCAAAAATAATCTGATTATCATTGTCATGAAGACTAGCTAATCTATGTGCAAGCCAAGCGATAGAATTCGTTTTTCCTGACCCTGCTGAGTGCTGAATTAAATAATTCTGGGATGTCTTATTGATCTTCAAATCAGCTAAAGTTTTGCGGATCACATCCAACTGATGGTATCTTGGAAAAATTAATTGCTGGCGTACCTTTCTCTTTCCAGTTAGTGGATCTCTATTTTCCTTGGTCTCAATAAAGATAAATTTAGTAATCAATTCAACTAAAGTTTCTTTTTTAAGGATATCTTCCCACATATAAGAAACACTATATTTGTCAGGAAACTGTGGATTCCCAGCACCAGAATTTACACCTTCTCCCTTGCCCATATTGAAAGGCATAAAGAATGTTTTTTCATTTGCCAGCTGGGTAGTCATGTAAACCTCTTCAGTGTCCATAGCAAAATTTACTAGGCAACCTGCTTTGAAGAGAAACAAACGATCCTTTGGATCTCGAGTTGTACGGTATTGCCTGATTGCATCTTCATAATTTTGCCCTTGACTATTGCTTTTTAGTTCAAAACTAATTGTGGCAAAACCATTTATGAAGATCACGAGATCAATTCGTTCTTTGTTTTCTTTATCAGCATATACTTCTTGCATTACCGAAAAGATATTTTCGGAATATAGTTTTGAAAGCTGAGGATTAAAGTTAGTAGCTGGTTTACTATAGAGCAAAGTCAAATGTTGATTGTTAACATCAACACCATGTTTTAATGCAGAAAGCAGACTTCCTTTCTTACTAAGAATACATTTATTGATAGTATTTATAATTGTCTCTTCAGTATCCTCTTTGAATTGCTTAGTTAATTCTTCTAATTTTTCTGGCTGAGTATCCTTTAGAAATTGAAAAAGTAATTCTGGATCCATAGCAAACTTTTTATCAAAGTTACTATGATCCCTTTCGACATATCCATCTTCTTCAACCAAGTGATTAATTATTTCTTGTTGATATTCATATCGTTCATTTATTTGTCCCCGCATCATTAATCATCCTCATATTTGTGGTACTTGTTTCTTACCAGTTACATATTCGAAAATAAGTGAATTTTTGTACTTTGTAAGCAAGTCTAATTGTCTATTCTTTTCGTTAATTAATGCTCTAATTTCAGCACATTTTTGGTCTAGATAGTCAGAAATATCTTTTTGCTCATTCTTAGTAGGCAGTGGAAATTTTAAATTAGCAAGAGTTGACCACCTAGTGTCAGCAGTTCGTACTCTAATTCCCTTTGCTAATGCATTGAAAACTCCTAGATATGCACAACACCTTAAATAATATTTCAAATAGTTTTTGTTTTCAGATGAGTCCATAACGTTCAACACAGGTGAAGCCTTTCCACGCGAATCAGAAATTCCAATTGCTCCAGCAAATCCATCCATAGCGTGCACTACTAGATCTCCAACGTCTACTCCTTGGTAGCCAATTTCTTTTGTTGATATAGTGAAACCATCAGTACGCCGTTTTTTTCTAAGAGTTACTTGTCCATCACGAAAACAAGTAATTACCTCATCATCTTTTTTAGTTGGTCTATCCAGCAGGGTTAAAATAAATTTACCCTTAACAACATTCCATTTTTCGGGCATTGTACCTATCCACTCAATACCACTATCTTTCGTTGGTACATTTGAATCTAATCCTTTTGTTACCACACGGATAATGAGACTGTGCTGATATTTCTTCAATGTATCAATCTCATCATTAATCTGAGACAAAAGTTTATCAATTTTGCCACATTTTTTATCGAGAAAATCGGTAATTCTCTTTTGCTCCTTCATTGGTGGGAAAGGAATTTTTATCTTTGATAGTATACTAAAATTTAGTATCTTTCTTACCCCTCCCCCCATATTGTGGAATGCTTTTACTGAATCATAACTTTTTAGCAAATATAATAAATACTTCTCATTAATATTATTCTTCGCTCTAATAACTATATATGCTGAAGTAATGGCACCTGGGAAAGTTACAAAACCTACTCGTTGAGTAACAAAATCAAAATTCAAATTTAATCCATTGATAACTATATCTTTAGGTTTTACAACCTTATAATTTTCAATAGTTTTTCTTAAAGATGAATCTTCTTCAATACTAAAGTTCTTTTTCCTAACGATAGTCCCATACGTAAACTTCAGTGCTACTTTTTGGGAAATATTATTATTTTTCTTTCTTACTTCCTGGGATACATAATAAATCGGGACAGAATCCCAATTATCTGGGATTTCACCAACCCATTTTATCCCACTATCTTTATTTACTTGCATTTGCATCACCTGTTTTATCAAACAAATTATTCATCTCCACAGAAATTGATTGTTCCAAATTATCAATCATATTTTGTAGCTTCTCTACAGACTGTGGCATCTGATATCTATAGAAGTATCTAGTAAATGGGATCTCCGCACCTGTTTTAATAACGGGTTTCTTTTTACCCAAATCTTCTTCAAAAAAGGCTTTTGCATCTGAAATAAAAGGTAATACCTCTTTAGCCATATATTGTTCAATTGGAGTTTTAATATTAACGATTTCTGTATCAGCAGTATCCTTATCATAAATAATATTGCCCTTTTTATCGTTTTGAATTTCAGCAGATTTATCCATCTGTGATAGTCCATCAACTACCTTTTTAAGCAACTTCTTATCAATAATGTTTGAAAGTAAATTTTCTGCAACTGGTGCAAAAGATTCAGGTGATTTATAAATCTTATCTGAAATGTTATCCCTGAGAATAGAAATCAATTGATCATAGATTGGCTTGTTTTTCTTAAATTTAGTTAACTTCTTTACATCACGGGCGGATAGCTTTTTGTTGCTCTCCTGTAGTTCATTGAATTTAACAGGATCAAAAAAGCTGTTCAAATTAGGGAGCATTTTTTCAATACGTTGTTCTGTAATAGCATAGCTACGTTGCAGTGGCTGCATGACAGTGTATTCACGATAAATGAATTCAGTATTGTCATGAATTTGTGAGATATCATTCTCCACGAAGTCCGTATATAACTTAGTAATTTGCTCACGATTTTCTTTTGAAAACTCGTTCTTTTTCTTTCCCAAAGGTTTCCTGAGTTTTTCATAGATGTTCGTTGCATCAATAAATTGAACTTTACCTTTTCGCTTCTGACTCTTGTTTTTGCTTAGAATCCAAATATAGGTTGCTAACTCTGTGTTGTAGAAAAGGTCAGTCGGCATCGCCACAATAGTATCTAGATAATCATTTTCCAACAGCCAACGACGTACCTGCGATTCACCAGAAGCAGTATTACCGGTAAAAAGCGATGAACCATTTTCAATGATAGCCGCTCTCCCGTTATCATCTAATTTGCTTAAAGCGGATTGAATAAATAGTAATTGGGCATCATTAGTCTTAGGCAAGCCTGCCGGCCAACGGCTACTCTCCCCTTTTAAATATTCTTCTTTAACTGACTCTTCCTGACCTTGCTTTGCATCTTTCCCACCCCAAGGAGTACCAAATGGTGGGTTTTCTAATACAAAGCGCATTTTTTGATCCGGAAAGCAGTCTTCCTTCAGGGTATCTGCATGTTTAAAATTATCGATATTTTGATCTTTGATTAACATTTCAGCTAGTCCAACGGCATATGATTGACCCATTAATTCTTGACCAAAGAGATGCACATCAACAGTAGGATTCAAATGCTTTAAATAGGTATATGCTGTCGATAACATACCACCGGTCCCACAAGCTTGATCCAAAACAGTGACAACCTTGTTATCTTCTAAAATATCTTCACTACCTTCGGCAAGTAATAAAGAAACACAAAGTCGGATGATGTCACGGCCAGTGTAAAATTGCCCAGCGTCAACGTTCTGATAAAAACGGGCAATTAAATTTTCAAAGATGTATCCCATTTTGATGCTATCAAATTTAGCAACACTTAAATCAAGCTCAGAGAATGCTTTAACTACGTTATATAGGCATCCACCTTTATCCATTTTGTCAATGTTACTTTCAATATCTAAATTTCGGAGAATTTCTTGAACATCTGCCGAAAAGCCAGCTAAATATGATTTGAAATTAGAATTAATATTATCAGGATCATTACATAATTCTTGCAGATCGAATTTACTAGTGTTATAGAATTGAAATCCACTAATCTTGTACATCGCCCTAGCTGGGTATGTTGGCATTGCTTCATATTGTGCCAACACTTTATCTTTTGTCGGCTCTAACGCACACTCAAATCTCCTGATAATAGTCATCGGAATAATGACATCTCCATACTTATCAGGCATGTAGGTACCACGTAACTTATTGGCAATAGACCAAATAAAGTTCGCCTCACTAGTAATATCTACTGGTTGTTCATCCCAAGAAGTATCAATCTTTAACATTTATTGCTTTCCATCCTTTACTATTACTCTACAACTAGACAATAATTTTATTATGCTTCCTCAAGCATCATATTAAAGTGCTGCTCTTGTCCCATGCAACTGAAGATCAATTTAAATATTTTTCTATACTGATCTATATTCTCATCTGAATCACTATCAACAAAAAGTAAGTCATCATGAATTCCAGAAGTAGTAGCTGATACATGAGCTAACATTGACGATACCAGTTGATATCGTTCTGTGCCGTCATCTTTGCCTGAAAATTCATCTCTATGGTCTATCAAAACCCTCTTTCGTATATCATCACCTGTATAGCCGCAAATTTGTAGAAAATAATACTCTAAAATACGTTGAATAACATTCATTAATGAAAGACAACTTTTTGTTTCTTTATATTCCTGCCATAAAGCAGTGTAGGCATTTTTGATAGGATTAACATTCACTTTTTGAGTAGGACAATTTGGATCAATTTTTTCACACAGCTTAATTTCTGAACAATTATCATGCTTTGTGATCAAATAAAACGAAACATACTTATATTCTTTCGCACGAAGATAAGTTATATCTCTTTGAAAAAATGCATTATGTGTAAAAATAAAAATTTGTTTAATTAAGTCACCTGAAGCTAAACCTTCCCGATTATCAACATTATTTCGACAAATCTCGATTAATTTACGTATCTCAGAACCGATAATAAACATAGTCCCACTGTCCATGCTGGTTACTGGATCATCAATGATTACTATTTTCTTTTTAATTTCTTCGGATGTACTATTTTTTCCATATACTTGCTGCAAAAAGTACATGAAAGCGATGAAATTACGTTCACCCTCGCTAAGATTTTTAGCAACTTGACCAGATTCAGTTCTTACAATTTCATAATTACGAGTTAGTGTACCTGACACTTTCTGTTTGGGAACAAGTCTAAATCCTTGAAATCCAGAATCTTTAAGCATCAAGTTTATATGATTCATTGCCGTTTCAGTTTCAACTGTTTGCTTATTAAGCCGTTCTATTTTCTTCTTAAAGCTACTTATACTATCAAGAGCTGTTTGCACCACATGCTTTTTATTTTGGATGCTTTTATTAATTTCTTTATTGACTAAATCAAATTCTTCTATATCATCATTTAATATGTTAGCTAGGTATTCGAAAACCTCATTCTGACATTCTTCACGCTTTTGATTACGAGAAGTTACAATTTCATTATTCTCAGTTATTGAATTATTGAATTTTTCAATTATTTTAGAAAGACCCTCCAACAAGGGAGTCACTTCTTCTAAAGCTACGATTTCTGATGGCTTTTTTATTTTCAATTTAATTTTTTCGATATTCGATGCAATTGTTGACTTAATTAGTTGAAGCTTATCATTATATTCTTCTATTTTAACAGCAGGGTATAATGGATCAGGCTTTTTCTCTAATGGTATAAATAAATTATTTGCGATTCCACGATACCTTTTCAAGAAATCACTTAACTCTTGTATGCTATTTTCATATTGCTCATCAAAGCTTTTAATAAATTCTGATTCAAAATCCGAATCCAGTGGTTGGGAACAATATGGACACCTACCATCCGCTTTTGTGTGAAATTGCTCATGTCCCCGTCGTGCCCATTCTGTTGCACCTATTTTCTTCAAAAAATCAGCCAAATTCGTGTTAGAAGAATTTACAATTACTTTAGATAATACTTCATTGCCAGAAACATTGTCTAAACTAGTAATGTCTTGAATTTCATTAAACATTGGATAAGGTCGTGCAGATTTAGAATAAGCGATCGAATACAACTTACTCAATCGCTTTAAATCATGTTCTTTGGCATTATGTTTTCTTACTTCATCAAGGAAAATTTGCTTTGAACTACGATATCCGCTTTGTGTTTTAACAAATTGTTCACGAATTGATTTTGACTTTTTCCAGCATTTTGACTTTAGTCGTTCTTCTAATTTATTATGTTTACCTTCTAATTCTTCTATGCTTAAATTTGCATCATTAATTTCTTTCTTGCAATGTTCTTCCCTTTCTAATAACGAAGCAATTTCTTTTTCAATGTCAGCATTCTTTTTATTCACGGTAAAGACGCCCGGTAGTCCATTATATTCTTTGATATTTTCGTCAATATAATTTTGGTCGTATAGTAAAATCTCATAATCATTTTGGTTGTTGCTATACTTAAAAGTCACCCCATTGCCTGACTTTATCGTTTTGGCAATAGTAGATTTTCCTGTACCATTGTTGCCAAAGAAATAATTAATAAACGTTGGATGGATTGCCGGTGAATTCTTCTTAAAGGTAGCATCACTTATAGCTACACTTGTGATTTCTGATCTCAGTTTTTCCATGTTATATCTCCAAAATAAGTTAATCAGGACGCGGCATCACAGTTATGCCAGCCTTGTCAAAAGCGTTAAAAATATTGATCTTATGCACATACCATCCTGTTAAATTCAAATCTGTCAGCATACAATCTGTATTAATACCAAAACAAGAAGCATTTTGCTGGTCACCCAACTTGTTCTGTTCAAATGACCCTAACGAATGAAAAAGCACTCTTATTACATTTTCTTCTACCAAAACGCCAGTTATACGGCAATACCATGCCGACTGTGAAAGACTAGTTTTACCATAATATTCAGTATTCCTTCGACAAACAATAGCAGGGAAGGTTTCCAATTTTTCCTTTCCTTGATCAGAAAGTTCTGAACATGAATTAAATATTTCGATAGGAACCATATTGGAAAGCAGTGACCGATTCGCAGGAATTATTGCAGAACCACCAACTAATACATCCGTAACTAATAATTGATAGTAAACTTTGCTAAATGCCTGAACAGCCATTAAATCCTCAGTTTCATAATTCTGAGATGACGAATCATGAATATTAAGATTAATAGTCCCGCCTTGATTGTTTGTAATGTTGATGTTTTTTTGACCATTTTGTTCTAATTGATTAAGCGGCATACCACTTATTTTAGTAGAGGTTATATCATTATTCTGAATTAAATCATTACTCAATTATTTTCATCCCTTATAATTTAAGATTCATTGTTCCGTTATTTGTTACATTAACATTATGGTCACCATTTTGGATTATGTTCGTTTGATGATTGATCATCGTTTGTCCATCTTTTTCTTTTGAATCATTGCTTTTCTGTCTTTGATTTGTCTTTTCTATTACATCAGCTTCTGCGGAGTCTTCCGTAGAAGCTTTTTTGTTTTGTCTAGTTTCTTCATTAATTGAATAATTATCTTCATGCCATTCAGTCACAGTAATATTTTCAGCCATAGATTGACCAATCCTAGAATCAAATCTCCTTGGTTTTCTAGCTTTTTTTTTGACCTAACTGGTCTAAAGTTGCCATTCCATTCTGATTTTTCCCTTGCCTTTCGACCAAAATGAAAAAAAGTATTCCAACTAAAAATGGTTCTAACTCAAATTTATCAGTCTTTAGCAATTGATCCTTAGTTAATGCTTGTTTGTCACTTTTTACATAAAATAAGCACTTATCTCCAATAGTATTGTCGCACCTAATGATCTCCAGGATTGCACTCACAAGCCACCCACCGACATCGCGATTAATATGTTTGTTCGTGAATTCCTTCATTCTAGACAAAACCAGTGAGTGGTCTTTATGTATAAGAGCTTCAAATGCATTTATTACCGCTCCATTGTTGAAGGGAAGATTTATTGTTCCTTCAATTTTTCCTTCTTTGTATTGTGAAGTATCTTTCACAGACCCAAAGTCATAACTACCTGTAAATGTGTAAATCAGATCCTTCATCACGATTGAGTCCGAATGTTTATCGTGACCACCAGACCTATGAGATCTAGCAGTTCCATTTGGCTTTAAAGCTTGTAAAAGCAAAAAGAATAATACACACCCGCATAAATACATATTGCCATGATTTTCGTTTTTCAATTATCTATACCTTCAATTTCAAAAAGGTAACAAAAGTAAAGAAAGTAAAGCGATATTCCTGTTGACATCGACTAAAGAAACGACAGGTTAAAAGATGTAAAGAACTTAAACTTCCTTACTCCAGTTACACAGAGTAATATTCATAAAATTTTTAATTTGATATATATTTTTACATTTTAATTATATCAATTTTCTAATTATATATCTGCATATTACTTGTTTACCTATGTGGCTGAACAGCATGTGTTGCTCGATCAACAACTTTTACTAGCATGTACCTAACTGAATAACTTCCTGTAACAAGCCACTAGTAAGGCAAGTTGCAGCACCCAAGCGATTTTATCGTTTAGGTCTGTTTCTTATTGCCTTGTTAGTGGCTTTTGATATGCCTTCGATTCCTTCGCTTGGGAGATCCAATAGGAGGAATTTTTATGAAGAAATACTACGACGACCGTCACCAGCTCAATATGGAAATCTCAGATGCTAAAGATGGCAGTATGCGCATCAGGCTACATCAACCGACTGGGATTAAAGAAATCACGGTCACAGAAGCCGAAGGTAAAGAAATCATCGAACTTAATCGCATCGAGTACAACGATAATCACCGTGAAACTCGTCGTCACGTTTCACTCGAAGCCTACGATCCATACGGTGCTTTAGTACAAGACGATGCTGATCCATATCAATCCGTAATTAATAAGGAAGAAATGGAACAACTCCACCACAGCATCAATCAACTTAAACCTGCGCAGCAGAAATTAGTCATAAAAAAATTCTGGAATGATATGAAACAAGTAGATATTGCTAAGGACGACGGAGTGACCAAGATGGCGATCACTAAGCGTTGGCAAACCATCAAGCGACGCCTTAAAAAAATTCTTCAAAAATAATCGTTTACTTTTGCACTTCCCATGGCCTGTAAGTGTAAGGCAATTATTCCTTACCAATTTAACTAAGAAAGGATAGACGACATGGCTAACAAAATTTCTATTTCAGTAGCCAAGCATCCCCAACAAGATGGTGTTGTCAGTATGCGTCAAATCACAATCCGTGAACGGCTGCTGCGTTTACTACTCGGTCAACCACACCATCTGATGGTGATTACACCTGGCAAAGATGTTCAGCAACTAGAAATTAACGAAGTAAAGGATGATTCCTATGAGCGTAATGAATGACCTTGATTTGAAACTCAAGGAGCTTGAAAAACAAATCGACCAAACCAAAGAAACCGTTCAGTCCATCCGTCAATTGTTATCAAGCAACGAAAATGAAGTTTCAAGTGATGATGAGCAACTAAAGTGTGACTCAATTGAAGACAAAGTAACGGTTCGCAAGATGCTGGCAAGGAAGAGTGCCGAAGGTTATACCGACCAAGTTAAAGAATTGCTCCATAAGTTTGGTGCCGAGAAGCTTTCTGACGTGGATCCCAAAGATTACGAAGATCTTTACTACAGTGCGGAGGGATTAGGACAATGAGTTCACCAACCCACCACGCATTATTATCAGCTTCCAGTGCTAATCGTTGGCTAAGTGCTCCACCACTCCCACGACTAGAGCAATACTTCCCCCACACTACTTCTAATGTAGCTGCTGAAGGAACGGCTGCCCACGCACTGGGAGAATATAAGATCCATCGATTACTCGGTGATGAGTTTAAACGCCCTACTTCCGATTACCAATCAGATGAGATGGAAGACCTAACCGATGATTACGCTAGCTATGTTCTGGAACAATATCACAAAGCTAAAGAATACGCACCCGACGCCACCATCCGTGTGGAACAGAAACTGGACTTCTCCAAATATGTCCCAGAAGGCTTCGGCACTGGCGACTGTGTGATTGTTTCCGATCACCTGCTCCACATTATCGACTTCAAATATGGCAAAGGTGTCCGAGTGGAAGCCAAGAACAACCCACAAATGAAACTCTATGCCATTGGTGCCCTGGAAATGTTCGGTAACTTGTACAACGTTGATGAAGTTGAAACGACAATCTTTCAACCTCGGATGGCCAACATCAGTACCTGGACTATTAATGCTAAAGAACTAATGCATTGGGCCAATACCGAATTAAAAACAAAGGCCGAACTCGCCTTTACTGGCAAAGGTACTGTCCATTATGGTCCTTGGTGTCAATTTTCCACTTGTAATGCGGTACTGCGAGCACGTTTTGACTATCATCACAAGCTCACCCGCTTTCAACTACGGTCACCGAACTTGCTAACAGATAGTGAGGTAACCGAGGTTCTCGAGCACATCGATGATTTGAATCGTTGGGCTCACGAAATTAAAGACTATGCCGCTGACCTAGCCATTAACAATGGTAAGCAGTGGCCTGGTTACAAAATAGTCGAAGGTAGGTCTGTCCGCCATTACAAGGATGAAGCTGCCGTAGCAAAAATTGCTGAAGAACATGGCTACCATGATATTTACCAAAAGAAGCTATTACCGATTACAAAACTAGAAAAACAGGTCGGTAAGAAGAAATTCACCGAACTGTTTAGTCAAGAAATTGTTAAACCTGCGGGTAAGCCAACTCTGGTGCCAAATTCCGATCAACGTCAGAGTATTAGCAAATCTAACCCACAAGATGAATTTAAGGAGGAAAAATAATATGTCACAACAAACTAAGGTCGTTACCGGTATCAACACTCGTCTCTCTTATGCCAACATCTGGGAACCTAAGTCTATCAATGGTGGTAAGGAAAAGTATTCAGTTAGTCTAATCATCCCCAAGTCCGATCAAAAGACGGTCACTGCCATCGAAAAAGCTATCGATGCTGCCATCCAGAAAGGAATTGGAAAGTTTGGTGGTAAGAAGCCTAATAAGGCCACTCTCAAGCTACCTCTTCGAGATGGGGATTTGGAACGTGATGATGTTGCCTACCAAGATAGTTACTTTATCAATGCTAATTCGATCACGGCACCACAGATTGTGGACAAGCATGTCCAACCAATCCTTGATCGTGATGAAGTTTACAGTGGCTGCTATGCCCGAGTATCGATTAACTTCTATGCTTTTAACACCAACGGTAACCGTGGAATTGCCTGTGGCCTGGGTAACATCCAAAAGATCCGTGATGGAGAACCACTAGGTGGCCATGCTAGTGCTAGCGATGACTTCACAGCGATTGATGATAGCAATGACGATGATTTCTTAGCTTAAACCAAAAGATGGGCAGTCGACTTTGACTACCCATTTTTTGTAGAAAGGATTCCTGATGAAGCAAATTTCAATTGATATTGAAACTTATTCCAGCACCAACCTAAATCAGACTGGCGTCTATCGATACGCTGATAGCGATGATTTTGAGCTTTTGCTCTTTGGTTATTCTACCGACTTTGGCCCCGTCAAGGTGGTGGACTTAACCCAGGGTGAAAAGATTCCACCACAGATTATTGAAGCCCTAGATAATCCCAACATTATTAAGAGTGCTTTTAATGCTCAATTTGAACGGGTCTGTCTGTCACGCTTTGTTGGTCACCGCTTAAAGCCAACTGGTTGGCATTGTTCTCGCGTTTGGTCTGCCACTCTCGGCTTGCCATTATCACTACGAGATGTTGGAAGCGTGTTAGGGTTACCACGGCAAAAGATCACTGCTGGTAAAGAGCTTGTGCGCTACTTCTGTACACCTTGCAAACCTACGAAGGCCAATCAAAATCGCACTCGTAACTTCCCCTACCATGCTCCTGATAAATGGCAACAGTTTAAGCAATACAATCAAGCGTGACGTCGAGGTTGAAATGGAAATCACCCAGAAGCTCGAATGCTTCCCCGTCCCACAGAATGAATGGGAAAACTATTGGATGGATCAAGACATTAATGATCGCGGTATCCGGATTGACCAACAACTGGTTAACAATGCGATCAAATGTCAAAACGTCTTCCATGACCAGTACTTACAAACTGCTAAAGAATTAACAGGTCTAGCAAATCCTAACTCTCCATTACAGCTAAAAGACTGGCTCCAGCAGCAAGGCGCTAAAACTGATTCACTATCCAAAGCATCGGTGGCACAGCTACTACAAACCACTACTGGTAAAGTTCATCAGATATTAGCACTCCGCCAGCTGTTATCTAAATCCAGTGTCAAAAAGTACCAGGCCATGCAAAAAGCTATGTGCCAAGATGGTCGTGTTCATGGCCTTTTGCAATTTTACGGTGCTAACCGGACGGGTCGATGGGCTGGTCGCCTTGTACAAGTACAAAACCTTCCCCGTAATTCGATGCCAGACCTCGAAGAAGCTCGTAAACTAGTTAAACAAGGCAACGTAACAGCACTCGCAATGCTTTACGATTCCGTACCAGACGTCTTATCACAATTGATTCGTACTGCTTTCATCCCTAGCAAAAATCATCATTTCTATGTAGCTGACTTCTCAGCGGTTGAAGCACGGGTGATTGCCTGGCTATCTAATGAAGAATGGCGACAAGAAGCCTTTGCCAAAAATGAAGATATCTACTGTGCATCCGCCAGTCAGATGTTTGGTGTCCCGGTAGTCAAACATGGCATCAATGGTGAACTCCGTCAAAAGGGTAAAATTGCCGAACTCGCCCTGGGCTATGGCGGTTCCATTGGTGCCCTCAAAGCCATGGGTGCCACTAAGCTTGTCTTAACTGATGATGAATTACCGCCACTGGTTCAAATGTGGCGTAATGCTAGTCCTCACATTGTGCAGTTTTGGTGGGACGTTGATAAAGCAGCTAAAGAATGTATTAAAACGCACCTCCCGCAAACTACCCACGGAATGAAATTTATTTATCGCAGTGGTTGCATGTTTCTTCGTTTACGATCGGGACGTTATCTTTGCTACCCCAAACCAAAGATCGGCACCAATCGCTTTGGTTCTGAATCGATTACCTTCATGGGAATCAACACCGTGAAAAAATGGGATCGAATTGAAACCTATGGGGCCAAGCTGGTAGAAAACATTGTCCAAGCAACTAGTCGTGACCTGCTAGCTGAAGCAATGCGGCGGTTAGAAGCTACTGAGAATACGGTGGTAATGCATATTCACGATGAAGCCGTAATTGATGCCCCTTCCAATCGGTCACTTGACACCATGGTTCAGCTCATGACCGAAGTTCCAGACTGGGCCAATGGCTTAATCCTCAACGCTGCTGGTTTTGTTAGCGACTTTTATAAAAAAGATTAATTTTAATGGTTTACTTTCTGCCCTCATCTGGCTTATTGGTGAGGGCTTTTTTAGTTCTCTAATTTAATGAAAGGATCTGAATCTATGTCAGAAGCAACCATAGCAATTACCAAGCTGCGCCAAGATAAACTGAATCCACACTACCGACCAATGATCTTTGTCATTGCGCCGTTTACAGAAGTAGTAAAGAGCGATGCTAAAAGTACCATGACAGTGCGCTCTTACTGCCGTTTTATCTATCAACATGGTGGCATCCCCGTTTGTCCACAGCTTTACCTACCTCAATTTATTAACATGCACCATTCACGCGAATTTCAAGTAGCCGCCTTTATTAACATTGTGCTACTAACTAAATGCGCCGAAGCCTGGTCATTTGGTAAGCCAACACATGATATGCGCTACTTCATCCGCTTAGCCAAACGTAAAAATAAAAATATCCGCTACTTTAATAACAAAATGGAGGCTAACTAAAGATGCATTTTACTTTATCGACGGCAGCTAATTTCGGTCAGGCTAGCAATACGATCTATCCTCATCAACAAGCTATCACTAATGCACAGGAATTAGAACAGGCAGTCCACTATGACCATGTCTGTGGTCAATTTAAAAATAACCAACGCACCATTGCCAACTTCATCAAAGCTGACTGCCTAATCATGGACTGCGATAATGATCATTCTGACGATCCGACTACTTGGATCAAACCCGCAAACATTGCTAACTATTTCGATGATGTTTCCTACGCCATTACCTTGTCACGCAACAACATGAAAGCCAAGCACCATAAAGCACCCCGACCTAAGTTTCATGTCTACTTTCCGATTACTGAGATTACGGATGCTAAAACCTATACTGAACTAAAGCACGAAATTCAAGAATACTTTCCCTACTTTGATGACAATGCGCTTGATGCGGCCCGTTTTGTCTTTGGTGTGCCTAGTACTAAAGCCATCTGGCATGATGGTAGCCAAAATGTGGACCAGTTCATGGTGGCCCAACGTTACTTTGAACAACAAGGAGTGGGGGAAATTCATGAAGGCCAACGTAATGCAACCCTCTCTCACTTTGCTGGTCGCATCATTATGCGCCTTGGCAATACTGCTGAAGCCCAGCAAGCATTTCAAGAGGAAGCTGCCAAGTGCGATCCGCCACTAAGCAAGCAGGAATTAAAAAACATCTGGCACAGTGCCACCAAATTTGGTCAGCGCATGGCTAGTCAAAAAGGTTATATTCCACCTGAAGAATACAATCAGCCCAATGACGATCTACAACCGGATGATTACTCGGATACTGGTGAATCTTATGTCTTTGTCAACAACTGCAAAGAGCGGGTTTGCTATACCAACCAATCAGGTTTTATGTGGTTCGATGGGAAGGTTTGGCAGGAATCGGAACCTTTAGCTCTCGGTGAAGTCCAGCGCTTTACCGATAAACAATTAACTGATGCTCAGCTTCGTGTCACTAATAGTTATAAGAAGATTCAGCAAAATGGTGTGACATCCGCTCTGCAAGCAATGGGTAAAACAAAAGCTAGTCGTACTTTTAATGATGAACAACTAGCCGCATTCAAGGATTACGAAAATGCTAAAGCTTACGAAGCCTTTATTCTCAAGGAACGCAGCACTCGAGGTATTAACGGGATCTTAACCAACTCCCGACCAAAGCTCGTCAAAGAGATTAATGAGTTTGATGCTAATCCATTTCTGCTGAATACCCCGACCGGTCCTTTCAATTTAAGGAAAGGGATGCATGGTCAGCAAGAAATTCAAGCTGATGAATTAATCACTAAATCCACATCCTGTGTTCCTGGCAGTCAAGGAGCTTCACTCTGGCAAGAAGCACTCACTACTTTCTTCTGTGGTGACCAAGCGTTGATTAATTACGTCCAAGAAATTGTGGGTCTGGTGGCGATTGGTCAGGTGTACCTGGAAGCTCTGATTATTGCTTACGGCAGCGGGAGGAATGGTAAGTCAACCTTCTGGAACACCATCGCTAATGTACTCGGCACTTATACCGGTCACCTCTCAGCTGATGCCTTGACCACTGGTGTCCGGCGAAACGTCAAACCAGAGATGGCCGAAGTAAAGGGCAAGCGGCTAATCATCTCCGCTGAACTAGAAGAAGGTAAGCGACTGAACACTTCCATCGTCAAGCAACTCTGTTCAACCGATGAAATCTATGCCGAAAAGAAATACATGAAACCTTTCTCCTTTACGCCCAGCCACACCATCGTGCTATACACCAATTACCTGCCCCACGTAGGTGGTAATGATGAAGGAATCTGGCGACGGTTAATTGTGATCCCCTTTAAAGCTACGATCGCTAAACGCAATGATATTAAGAATTACGCCCAGTACCTAACCGAAAAAGCTGGGCCGGCAGTCTTGCAGTGGATCATTGAAGGCGCACAGCGAACCATTCAGCAAAATTACCAGTTAACCACTCCAGCTGCCGTAACCAAAGCGGTACGAGCCTACCACGCTGATAACGATTGGCTAGGACATTTTCTTAATGAGAATTGTGAACTTAACCCCAGTTATGAACAAAAGTCAGGCGATCTTTATCAAAAGTATCGCGAATATTGCCAAGGCATCGGTGAATATATCCGCAGCACAACTGACTTTTACACGGCCCTCAAAAATGCTGGCTTTCAACGTCAACACAAACAAAACGGTCGTTTCATCAAGGGATTGCGATTAAAAGTTGATGATGATGAATTTCTCAGTTGACTGTCATCGACTGTCACACTTTAAAACTCTAAAAGCTTGATACATCAGTATTTACCAATCCTAATGACAGTCATGACACTCTTTTACCTTACTTGTATATAGGGATAAAAATAGAAAAAAAGAGGTATAGAGAAGAGTAGTAAATCAACTGACACGACCGTCATTAATCCTGACGAATCACTGATAAATCAACGTTTAGAAAGGATTTTACAAATGTTAGAAAAACAAATCGAAACTGCTTTTGTCAAAGCTACTCACCAACGCGGAGGTCTTTGCCTAAAGTTCATCTCGCCATCTATGGCCGGAGTACCTGATCGATTGGTCCTCCTGCCTGATGGTCACATGGGCTTTGTGGAGATGAAGGCTCCTGGTAAACATCCCCGCCCGTTGCAAGTGCAAAGACTCAACCAGTTAAAACAACTTGGTTTCCAAGTCTTTGTTTGCGATCAGCTTGATCAGATTGGAGGAATGCTTGATGCAATACAAACCGCATGAATATCAACAATACGCCACTCAGTTTATCCTGGATCACCCAGTTGCTGCCATTCTGCTCGACATGGGCCTAGGTAAAAGCGTTATTACTCTGACGGCTATCAAGCAGCTCATCCAGGAAGAAAAGGTTCACCGGGTCTTAGTTGTAGCCCCACTAAGAGTTGCTAAACAAACCTGGCCTGAAGAAATAAATAAGTGGGATCACTTAAAGGACCTCACCTATTCGGTCGTTACAGGTCCCAAAATACAACGCATTAAAGCTCTGCAACAAAACGTTGACATTTACATTATTAATCGGGAAAACTTAAAGTGGCTAATCGAGTCCTCCGGCGCACCCTTTAATTACGATATGCTGGTAATTGATGAGCTATCAAGTTTTAAATCTTATCGCTCCCAACGCTTCAAAGCCCTCAAACGAGTACGGCCATTAATCAAGCGCGTGGTTGGTTTGACTGGTACGCCATCCTCCAATGGATTGATGGATCTGTGGGCCGAATTCCGCGTGCTGGACATGGGCCAACGACTTGGCCGCTTTATCTCATCTTACCGGATGAACTACTTTGACCCCGACAAGCGAAACATGTATCAAGTGTTTACCTACAAACCCAAGCCTGGCGCTGAGCAAAGTATCTACCGTGCCATTGATGACATCACCATTTCTATGAAGTCTAAGGACTACTTGAAGCTGCCACCATTAACTATGAACACCGTTCCGGTAAAAATGAGTGATAGTGAGCAGGCTATCTATGATGAGCTTAACGCCCAGCTAGTAGTTTCAACCCAGGGCAAACAAATCGATGCCCTCAACGCAGCCAGTCTATCGAATAAACTTTGCCAGATGGCAAATGGTTGTGTCTACGACGACCAGCAGCAGATTGTTCAAATTCACCAGCGAAAACTCGATGCACTCGAGGATTTGATTGAAGCTGCGAATGGCAAACCAGTACTCGTTGCTTACTGGTTCAAACACGATCTCTCCCAGATCAAGCAACGATTCACTGCTCGCGAGATTAAAACTGTTAAAGACATTCAGGACTGGAACGCTGGTAATATTCCATTGGCATTGATTCATCCTGCTTCTGCCGGACATGGTCTCAACCTGCAGGCTGGTGGTGCCACCTTGATTTGGTATGGATTAACTTGGAGTCTGGAACTCTACCAGCAAACTAACGCTCGGCTCTGGCGGCAAGGACAGCGTCAGACAGTAGTCATTCACCACATTATCACCGAAGGCACTATTGACGAAAACATTCTGGCGGCTTTAAAACGTAAAGACAAAACCCAGCTAGCTCTAATCAACGCAGTAAAAGCCAACCTGAAAGGAAGTGTTGTGGCATGAGTATCATGTGGAACTACTTAGACAAACGACGAGCGACCGTCGCAGCCTTGAAAGACTACAATGGAATGCAATTCATCATTGATTCTTACCAGGACGACTTGAAGTTAGCTAAGCAACAGATGATTGGTGTCAGTTCTCCCCACTATGACTTTGCTCCGGGGACCACCAGCAAGGACAACCCAACTGAGCACCGATTGATTCATTGCATCAATCAGACTGCTAAGCTAAACGAACGTTACCAACAAGCCCAACAATACTTCAAGTGGTTTGAACCAGCCTGGCAAGAGCTGTCTAAGGATGAACGCTTCGTCCTCGATGCTTGTTACCGTGCTCCTGACCAGTCGATGAATCAAGGTCTGGCCATTCTGATGGACAAGTATTTCATCGCAAAGACCACCGCCTACAATCGGAAGAACCAAGCCCTTGATCACCTTACCCTCCTGCTTTACGGTGCCCATCATTAAGAAGGTAAAATCGGGAACAAACACAGTGCTTATCCATGTTACGATGGTAGTGTAGAAAATTAGGACAAAGGCATTTGCTTTATAACATTGGGGCCTGGCAGATTACACTGCTGGGCTTTTCTTATGCTATTAGAAAGGAGGAACGTCATGCCTTATTCACCCAAGAAGCCGTGTCGTTACCCTGGCTGCCCACGGCTAACTCACAATACTTATTGTGACGTCCATGCTAAGCAAGTCAGTTCTCACTACAATCGTTACCAACGACCAAAACGTAGTCGTCCGCGCTATCATCGTGGCTGGCCAAAGATCCGTCAACGCTACTTGCTCCACCATCCCTTCTGTGAGATGTGCCTGAGCCAAGGAAGGTATACCCAAGCCACCGAGGTCCATCACGTTCTGCCTCTGGAACACGGCGGCACCAACGAGTTCAAGAACCTGATGGCATTATGTAAGCCATGCCACTCCCGCATCACCGCCCAGATGGATGATCGCTGGCATAAAAAGCCACGTCGATATCATTACTAAACCACGGAGGGGGCCATCAAATCCTAAAAAATTTTTCGCGCGGGAGCGGGCCTGGGCCTTCGTGTACAAAAAATCGAAATCAAACGGGGTATTAACCCCTGCCGGAAGGAGGGAGAGATTTGGCTAAAGATGGTACGAATCGTGGCGGATTCCGGGTCGGCGCTGGGCGAAAATCTAAATCACTGCACGATAAGCTCGAAGCTGGTCAAAAAGCAACTGTTATCGATTTGCCTGAACCAGCTAATCTGGAAGGACACGTGATGCCGCCAGTCAAGAAATACCTCAAGGCCAAACAGAAGAATGGTTTAGAATTTGACGCCGCTGATATTTTTAAAGAAACCTGGGAATGGTTGGTCGAACGTGGTTGTGAAAAGCTAGTTAACACTCAGCTGATTGAACAATATGCCGTTAGCGTTAGCCGGTGGATCCAGTGCGAAGAATGTATCTCTAAGTTTGGTTTTCTCGCTCGCCACCCTACCACTGGTAATGCAATTGCTTCACCATATGTTTCCATGAGTCGTGACTACATGAAGCAATCGAGCCAATTATGGTTTCAGATTTTTCAAGTGGTTAAAGAAAACAATGCCACGACTTATCAAGGATCAACACCACAAGATGATGTCATGGAACGACTCTTAAGAAGTCGGAAAGGAATGAACTAATGAAATTTGTTAAGAAGAAAATAACGGACCTCATCCCCGCGGATTACAATCCACGAAAAGACTTAAAGCCAGGTGATCCTGACTACGAAAAGCTAAAACACTCAATGAAAGAATTCGGCTACGTTGATCCAATCATCTGGAACCAGCAAACTGGTCGCGTGGTTGGCGGACACCAGCGGTTAAAGATTCTCCAGGATGAAGGGATCAAAGAAGCCGAGTGTGTTGTCGTTAATTTAAATGAAGACAAAGAAAAAGCTCTCAACGTTGCCCTCAATAAAATCAGCGGTGATTGGGATAAAGACAAGTTGGCCTTGCTAATGACTGACTTACAAGCCAGCGACTTGGATGTTTCCTTAACTGGCTTTGACGAGAATGAGATCTCAGACCTTCTTAGCACCGCTGACGATACGCATGATGATGATTTTGACGTTGATAGCGAATTGGATAAACCGACCTTTTCAAAGCCTGGTGACTTATGGCACTTAGGTAAACACACTTTATTATGTGGTGACGCTACTAAAACAGAAAGCTACCAGAAATTACTGGGTGATCATAAGGTCAACCTAGTATTAACCGATCCTCCATACAATGTCGATTACTCTAGCAAAGCTGGCAAGATCAAGAATGATCATCAAGCCGATGACAAGTTCTACCAGTTTCTGCTTGCTGCTTTTCAAAATATGAATCAAGCAATAGCTAACGATGCCAGCATCTATGTATTTCACGCCGATACGGAAGGCCTTAACTTCCGCCGTGCTTTCCAAGATGCTGGTTTTTATTTATCCGGTTGCTGTATCTGGAAGAAGCAATCATTAGTACTTGGTCGCTCTCCCTATCAGTGGCAACATGAACCCGTACTCTATGGATGGAAGAAAGATGGCAAACACGAATGGTACACCGGGCGAAAGGAATCCACCATCTGGGAATTTGATCGCCCAAAGCAGAGTAAGGAACACCCAACGATGAAACCAATCCCACTACTAGCCTATCCAATCATGAATTCCACCATGTCCAACTGTACCGTTCTCGATCCATTCGGTGGTTCCGGTTCAACTCTGATTGCATGCGAGCAAACTAATCGGATTTGTTACATGATGGAACTCGATCCTAAATATTGCGATGTGATTGTGCAACGTTATATTGAACAGGTTGGTTCAAGCAAAAACGTTAGTGTGGAAAGAAATGGTAAAACTATTCTTTACAGCAAAGTAAAGAAGCCGGCTTAAATCGTCGAAGTTCCTTGCTATCTGTACCCTTTAGAGTGATGTATACAGTGATCAAACAAGGAGGTACAGAAGATGGAAATTAAATTTAATGTACACGGCCAGCAACGAAAAGAATTGGTGACGAAGCTGGCTGACTATACTCATCGAAAGGCCGAATATCAATACACACCTACCTACGCTTATCAGATTGGCAAGTACACTGTTAACAAAGATGGAGTCCTAACATCCCCGGATGAGATCCCGGCCAATTTACTCGATTATCTTGAACAGCAAGGCTTCCACCCTACTGAAATAATCAAGTTGAACCTAGCCTACCAGCGAGATAAGTTTACAGATCAGGCTCTTGATAACCTGCGCCACCTAACCTGGGCTAAGGGGCAGTTAATTAAGGATGCTTGCCAGCTGGAAGCCCTCCCCTTAAACGTCGATGAAAAACAGGTATCCTTCGATTGGTTTAAAGAAGTGAAACTTGACGATGCTTTGGCTTATCAACAATTTGTCGACAAGCTGGTCCAATATGCCATCAGCCACCAGCGAATCATGTCAGAACCACACGAAGAGAGTAATGAAAAATATGCTTTCCGCTGTTTCCTGCTACGCCTAGGATTTATCGGTCCCAAGTTTAAAGACCAACGGAAAGTATTGTTACGCAACTTAACTGGATCAGCTGCTTTTAAGAACCAGGGGGACTAATCATGAATCGAATTAAGGACGAATTAGCTAAACGTAACCGAATCCGCCAGCAGGTCTTAAAAATCCGCAACACTGGTGAAGCCAATATGTTTGATGTGGAAAATGTCAAAAGACTGGCATACTACTATAACTGCCATGACTTAATCGATTACTTGAATACTGACCGCGCCGGATACGTAAATTTGATATTAACTGGCAAGTTTAATTAATCATCAATCAAGCATTGAGTTAACACTCAGTGCTTTTTTAGTACAATTGAAAGGATGTGATGCCCTCTTGCGAAAACTAAAAGATTACAAGCCAACTAGGTTCATGGCCAAGGACTCTACTTATAACAAAGACGCAGCTGATTTTGCAGTTTCATTTATCGAATGCCTATGCCATACCAAGGGAACCTGGGCGGGTAAGCCTTTTGACCTCATTGACTGGCAGGAAAAAATTATTCGCGACATTTTTGGCATCTTAAAACCTGATGGGTATCGTCAATTCAATACTGCTTACGTCGAAATTCCAAAAAAGCAAGGCAAATCAGAACTGGCGGCGGCTGTTGCTCTACTGCTTTGCTGCGCTGATGGTGAAGAACGTGCAGAAGTTTATGGTTGTGCTGCTGATCGCCAGCAGGCCGCCATTGTTTTTGACGTCGCCGCTGATATGGTGCGGATGAACCCAGCCTTAAAAAAGCGTTGTAAGATCCTCGCTTCCCAAAAACGGCTGATCTACGAGCCAACTAATAGTTTTTATCAAGTCCTATCTGCTGATGCTTATTCCAAGCACGGTTTCAACGTGTCAGGAGTAATTTTTGATGAATTACACACTCAACCCAATCGTAAACTCTACGACGTCATGACTAAGGGTTCCGGCGATGCTCGAACGCAGCCGCTCTACTTTTTAATCACGACTGCCGGTAATGATGAACACTCTATCTGTTACCAGGTTCATCAAAAAGCAATCGACATCATGAAGGGCCGTAAACATGACCCCCGTTTTTATCCGGTTATTTACGGTGCCGGGCGTGATGAAGATTGGTCGAGTCCTGAAGTTTGGAAGAAAGCTAATCCCTCCCTGGGTATTACCGTCAAGATGGAGAAGGTTAAGGATGCTTATAATTCAGCTAAGGAGAATCCGGCTGAAGAGAACACCTTCCGACAACTACGGTTAAATCAGTGGGTGAAGCAAGATGTTCGATGGATGCCGATGGACAAATGGGATGCTTGTGCCTTTCCTGTTGATCCCGATGAATTACGTGGCCGCGATTGCTATGGTGGTCTTGACCTGTCATCAACTACTGATATTACGGCTTTTGTACTGGTGTTTCCTCCTAGAGATGATTCAGAAGGTTACACCCTGCTACCTTACTTCTGGATTCCCGAGGATAACGTTGATTTGCGGGTTCGCCGTGATCATGTCCCCTACGATATTTGGAAGCAGCAGGGATATCTACAAACCACGGAAGGTAATGTCGTCCACTATGGCTTCATTGAACACTTTATTGATGATCTGGGAAAGAAATATCACATTCGTGAAATTGCCTTCGATCGGTGGGGAGCTGTCGAAATGGTTCAAAATCTTGAAGGTATGGGATTCACCGTGGTCCCATTTGGCCAGGGATTTAAGGACATGACGCCTCCAACTAAAGAACTAATGCGATTAACTCTGGAAAAGAAGATCGCTCATGGCGGTCATCCGGTCTTGCGTTGGATGATGGATAATATCTATATCCGCACTGACCCAGCTGGGAATATTAAACCTGACAAAGCTAAGTCAACTGAAAAAATTGATGGTGTAGTGGCCACCATTATGGGACTGGATCGTGCTATCCGAAATGAGGATAATGGTGACTCTGTTTATGATGGTCGAGGTCTATTAATGTTGTAATTACGAAAAACTGAAAG
This sequence comes from Limosilactobacillus antri DSM 16041, assembly GCF_000160835.1. Lineage (GTDB taxonomy): Bacteria > Bacillota > Bacilli > Lactobacillales > Lactobacillaceae > Limosilactobacillus > Limosilactobacillus antri. Next base: position 654,505 of record NZ_GG700733.1, on the reverse strand, counting down.
GAGTTGATGCCATGAGTCTATTTAATAAATTGTTCCATACTAATAAAGCTTCACCCCAAAATACCCTATCCAGCACCATGTCATTTTTCTTCGGCAGTTCGATGGCTGGCCAAAATGTGACCGAACGCACCGCAATGCAGAATACAGTAGTTTATGCTTGTGTGCGAGTCTTGGCTGAAGGATTAGCTGAACTGCCACTCCGCATTTATCAATACACCAACGATGGTGGTAAACAGCGAGCAATTAACCACCCGCTTTATTTTTTGCTTCATGATGCGCCAAATCCAGAAATGACCAGTTTTATCTTTCGTGAAACCATGATGAACCATTTATTGCTGTGGGGTAACGCCTATGCACAAATCATTCGAAACGGTCAAGGCGAGATCACTGGGCTCTATCCTTTGATGCCTGATCGAATGGACGTTAACCGTGCTGCCAACGGTGAAATCTACTACACCTATACTCGCAACTACGATGATTACCAGGCAAAAAATAAATCGAAGCAAGTAATTCTCTTGTCCGATGAAGTCCTTCATATCGCAGGGTTAGGATTTGATGGCTTGATCGGCTACAGCCCTATTGCTATGGCTAAGAATGCGATTGGATTATCCATGGCTGCCGAACAATATGGAGCCACTTTCTTCAAAAATGATGCCACGCCTGGTGGTGTTCTCGAGCACCCTAATGTAGTTAAAGACCCTGAACGGCTTCGGAAAAGTTGGCAGTCACAATTTTCGGGATCTAATAATCACAGCATTGCTGTCTTGGAAGAAGGAATGACTTTTCACCAGCTTTCCATTCCACCCGACCAAGCGCAATTTCTTGATACTCGAAAATTCCAACTCGACGAAATTGCCAGAATTTTTCGTGTACCACCGCATATGGTTGGTGACCTAGATCGTTCGACTTTCTCAAATATCGAGCAACAATCACTAGAATTTGTAAAGTACACCCTGAACCCTTGGTGTATTCGCTGGGAACAAGCTATGAATCAACAGCTACTGTCCGCTGATGATCAACGAAAATATTTCGTTAAGTTCAACGTTGATGGCCTTCTGCGCGGTGACTACGAAAGTCGCATGAACGGCTATGCCATTGGGCGCCAAAATGGCTGGTTGTCCGCAAACGATATTCGGGAACTTGAAGATCTAAACCGCATCCCTACTAATGAAGGCGGTGACGAATACTTGGTAAATGGCAATATGCTGCCACTTAACCAAGCCGGTAATTTCTATAACACGCAAACAACCAAAGAAAGTGAGGAACCAAAAGAATGAAACGTTTCTGGAACTGGAAACAAAATGGTGATCAGCGGCAACTAGCTATCTCTGGGGTAATTGCTCCTGATAGCTGGGTGCATGACGATGTTTCACCACAGGTATTCCAAGACGAACTTAATGAAAGTCAGGATCCAATCGATCTCTGGCTGAACTCCCCTGGTGGTGATTGTACCGCTGCCAGTCAAATTTATACCATGCTGATGAATTACCCGAATGAAGTCAATGTCAAAATCTCAGGTATTGCGGCATCTGCTGCTTCGGTAATTGCGATGGCTGGAACTACTGTTTCAATGGCTCCTGCGGCTATGCTAATGATCCACAATCCACTGACTATTGTCGGCGGTCAAGAAAGAGATCTCGACCACGCTGCGCAAATGCTAGCTGAAACCAAGGAGTCGATCATCAATGCCTATGAGCTGAAAACCAACCTGCCCCGTGAAAAGATTTCAACAATGATGGATAACGAAACTTGGATGAACGTCAATAAAGCTATCGAATTAGGCTTTGCTGATGCCATGCTGGGTGACAATAAGAATGTCACAGATTGTTACTCGTATTCCGATAAGCAATCTGACCTGGTGTTATTGAATAAACTCAAGCCTAAAGCAAAATCTACTATTTCTGTAAAGTCGCTGCAAAAGCGGCTTTCTTTGTTATCACACTAATTTAGGAGGAACTTACCAATGAACAAGATTACTGAATTACAAGAAAAGCGTGCCCGTATTTGGAAGCAAGCAAAGTATTTCCTGGACACTAAACAAAAAGAAGTTGATGTACTTTCTGCTGAGGACAACGCTACCTACGAAAAGATGGAACAAGACGTCGTCAACTTGGGTAAGGAAATCGATCGGCTCCATAAGCAAGCCCAAATTGAAGCAGAACTCAATCAGCCCACAACTAAAGCCCTTACTAATACCCCGACTGCTGGAGAATTACCAAAGGGTCAGGATGCTTATGCGCAGAACTTTTGGCAAATGATGCGTGGTCATGCGGTCGTTGATGCACTAAAAGAAGGTACGGATCCAGATGGTGGCTTCCTAGTGCCAAATGAGTTTGAAAATCAACTGATTCAAAAGCTTCAAGAAGCCAACGTCCTGCGAACCATCAGCCATGTCATTCAAACCAATAGCGGTGAACATAAGATTCCGGTTGTTGCGAGCGAAGGAACAGCTGCTTGGCTCGAGGAAGAAGCAGCCTACACAGAATCTAATACTCAATTTAGTCAAGTATCCCTCAGTGCTCACAAATTGGGGACTCTGATCAAGGTATCGGAAGAACTACTGAATGACTCCGCCTTCGACTTGATGTCCTATTTATCTGATGAATTTGGTCGTCGACTTGGTAATGCTGAAGAACAAGCCTTCCTAACGGGTACCGGCACTGGCCAACCAACTGGTATCTTAACCGACACTAATGGTGCGTCTGCGGGATCCACAGCTGCTAAGGCCGATACATTGACTTTTGATGATTTGATCGAACTTTTCTATTCCTTAAGAGCACCATACCGTCAAAATGCTGTTTTCTTAATGAATGATGATACCGTGAAAACCATTCGCAAAATGAAGGATAACAATGGTCAATATATCTGGCAGCCTTCTGTTCAAGCTGGCCAACCAGATCGAATCCTCAATTGCCCAGTTTATACTAGTCCGTTCATGCCATCCATGGCCGCATCTAATAAACCAGTGCTCTTTGGTGATTTCAATTACTATTGGATTGCTGATCGTCAAGGTCGAACCTTTAAACGACTTAATGAACTTTATGCTGTAACTGGTCAAGTCGGTTTCTTGGGCTCGCAACGAGTAGATGGCAAAGTCATCCTCCCAGAAGCCATTAAAACTCTTGCCATGGCTGCTAAGTAGAAAGGACTGATGAAATGTGGCTGCTATTACTTTGGCCGAAGCAAAAGCCTACCTAAGAGTTGATAACACTGTTGAAGATGACCTCATCACAAAGTTGATTGGATCGGCGACTGCTACCGTCGAAAATGTCCTTCGTCAGCCTCTATCAGCATTTGATTCTCTCCCTGATGATATTCATACCGCGATTCTCTATACCGTAGCTTACCTTTACGAATATCGGGAAACGGCTGATTTTGATGCCATGATCAAGTTTCTTCGGGCTATCTTGTCCCCTTACCGGAAGGAGGAATTTTAATGCAACAGCAAAATAAACGGGTCAGTAAGATTGCTGATATTGGTGAACTAGATCGCCGCATTACGCTGATGAAAAAGAAATATGTCGGCGAAAATCCTAATACCGGAATGTCGATGTACAAGGATGTTCGCTTAGGCGATGTGTGGGCAAAAGTTTCTGCCCTACACGGTCAGGAATACTACACAGCGGTCACGGTGAAATTGGAAAAACAACTGTCATTCATCATCCGATACCGTGATGATGTTGACGAAGAAACCAACATTTGGTTTGAAGGTCGTGGCTACAATATTGGCTTTATTGATGACGTTAAGTACAACCATGAGTATCTGGAAATTAAGGCTGAATATTCGAGAGGAGTTGATGATCCGAATGAAGACAACTAGTTTAACAGTAATTAATTCATGCTTTGGTGCAATTGGGGCTTTCCTCGGCTGGTTCTTAGGCGGACTGGATGGTTTTCTATATGTTCTACTCATTTTCATGGTAGTGGACTATATCACCGGAGTACTTTGTGCCATTAACGAACATAAACTCTCCAGTGAAATTGGCTTTCGTGGGCTTACGCGCAAAGTGCTAATTCTATTATTGGTCGGTATTGCACATTGCCTTGATATTTACCTATTAAAGAATGGTTCAGCGATCCGTACTGCTACAATTTTCTTCTATATCTCTAATGAGGGCATTTCATTACTAGAAAATACCAGTCGCTTAGGTCTACCTGTGCCCGATAAGTTAAAGAGTGTCCTCCAACAATTACATGATAAGGATGGTGATCATCAATGATTTCTGGAATTGATGTTTCTGAATGGCAAGGCCATGTGGATTTCAATGCAGTCAAAGCAAGTGGTGTTAAATTCGTTCTAATCCGAGCTGGTTATGGTCGGTCAGCAAGCCAAGAAGACCGTTACTTTGCAGAACATTATACCCAAGCCAAAGCAGCTGGTTTACAAGTGGGTGCCTACTGGTATTCCTATGCCGTTTCTCCCGCTGATGCAGCCAATGAAGCCCGGGCCTGTTTAACCGTCCTTGGTAATCGTCATTTTGATTTTCCAATCTACTTTGACTTAGAAGAAAAGTGGCAGTTTGCCAATGGTCGTAACTTCTGTGATAGCTTAGTGAAAAGCTTTTGTAGTGTTTTGGAACAAAACGGTTGCTATGCCGGACTGTATATTTCGCGATCACCACTGCAAAATTACATTTCACCTTCCGTCGCTCAACGCTATGCCGTCTGGGTGGCTGAATATGGTCCGTGTTGTAACTACAATGGTAATTACGGAATCTGGCAACATTCCTCTACTGGTTCTGTTCCAGGTGTCAATGGCAACTGTGATCTAGATTATGCCTACATTGACTACGCAGCTGTCATTAACAAAAAGCAGCCAGTTACCAGGAAGAACCCTGATGAGCTAGCTATTGAAGTCTTAAATGGTCAATGGGGTAATGGTACCGATCGTCAACAGCTCTTAACCGCTGCTGGTTATGACTATGCGGTGGTCCAAGAAAAGGTTAACCGTCTCTTGAACCGTAAGTCAGTTGACCAAATTGCACGCGAAGTTATCCGAGGATCCTGGGGAAATGGTAATGAACGAATCAACCGCTTGAAGCAAGCCGGCTATGACCCCACCCAAATTCAAAAACGAGTTAATCAATTATTGTAACTTTTGCCTGTGGACTCCGGTCTGCAGGCTTTTTTCTTTTACCATGGTTTACTTTTCTGCTTGTTCTGGCTTATCAGTGGAGGTAATTAAATATGGTAAAGAAAGTACAACCAGTAACCCATCAACCACTAATAACAACAAATAAGAATATTAGTTCCGAGCAATTATTGAACGATTTACACTATCAACAATCCAAACAGATTATTCAAAGTCTGCTCAACAAGGGGTTAATCTCGACCACTGAATTTGAAGACATTGATACCTTAAATAAACAAACATTTCCGTCATTATTGGGGCCCGGAAGCGTTGATACATCAAAGTTCTAGAGCTAACATACCACACTGACGAAAGGAGGGTTACCATGTCGACCATTACTAAAATTCAAAGCTACCAACGTGATGTTAAACAACTCCGGGTGGCAGCCTACTGTCGGGTTTCAACGGACAACATTGAACAGTTGGAAAGTCTTGAAAATCAACGTATTCATTACCAAGAATACATCAGTAATCATTCAGACTGGCAATTAGCTAAGGTCTATTACGATGAAGGAATCTCAGGCACCCAACTAACGAAGCGTGATGCTTTAAAAGAACTACTGGCAGACTGTCATAATCACCGAATTGACCTCGTGGTTACAAAGTCAGTCAGCCGCTTATCACGGAATACTACCGACTGTTTACAAATAGTTCGAGAACTGCAGCAGTTGAACATTCCAATTATCTTTGAAAAGGAACACATTAATACTGGAGCAATGGCTAGCGAATTATTTCTATCGATTCTCAGCAGTATCGCTCAGGATGAATCTCATTCCACTGCAGGAAATTTACGCTGGGCAATTAGGCAACGTTTCGCTAGTGGCAAATTTCGAGTATCTTCAGCCCCCTACGGATATTCAATTGAAGATGGCAACTTAGTCATCAATCGGGCTGAAGCCAGGATTGTGCGAGAAATCTTTCAACAATTTTCAAAGGGAATGTCAGCTAGTCAAATTGCTAAAGGATTGAGTCATAAACACATACCAACAAAGCGTGGTGGACAATGGCGAAGTAACACCGTGATTAACATCTTACGAAACATTAATTACACCGGTGATATGCTCTGTCAAAAGACTTATCGTGATGATCAATATCACCGTCATTTTAACCAAGGTGAACTCACCCAGTACTTAATTGAGGACCATCATCCTAGTTTGGTTAACCACGAAACTTTTAACCGGATTCAAGCTTTGCTTAAAGATGCGGCTCAAAAACGCCATATCGAAACTGATAGCCATAAGTATCAACATCACTACCTATTTTCTGGAAAAATCATCTGTGGTAATTGTGGAACTACTTTTAAACGGCAAACACGCCCAAATAAAATCTGCTGGGCTTGTCAAAGGCATCTAAAATCGGCTAAACAATGCCCAATTAAGGCAGTTCCCGAAGCAAGTCTAGAAGTGGCTTTCTGTAATATGATGAATAAACTCGTTTACAGCAGGAAGTTCTTATTACAACCACTGTTAGAAAACTTGCAAGTGCAGGTTAACAGTGACACCCACGGTCGACTAAATTCTTTAACCGAACGGATCAAAGCAAATAACCATAAAGCTGAAACGTTAACCGAACTGATGCAATCAGGACTGATAGATAAGTCTATCTACGTAAACCAAACGGCTCAGCTCGAACAGGATACCTACCAGTGCCGTGAAAAGGCCAAGGAGCTCCACAGTAGAAATACTGATTCGGCTAACAGTTTTGAAGATGTACGATCCTTACTACATTGGTGCCAACAAGATCAAGAACTATCAGGATTTGATAAAACTCCGTTTCAGGATTTTGTTCAACAGATTGTAGTACATAGTTCAATCGTAGTTTTTAAGCTAAAATGCGGGCTGAAGTTAACAGAGAAGTTAACCAAGGCTGTCACTATTAACAACCACTTCTATCGCAATATCATCAGGCAGCGTTTCAACGAGCCCATCAAGCAAGCCGAATATTTATACAGCATTATCGAAAGTGAAGGTGATTTAATTGGGTAAAGTACGCATTATTCCTGCCCATCAGCAAAAAGGAAACAGTGTCCATCATCAACGTAGTCCGCAACCTTTTGAAAAGCTCCGGGTAGCTGCTTATTGCCGTGTTTCAACCGACTATGATGAGCAGGCTAGCTCCTACGAAACTCAGGTAGCTCACTACAAAGAGCTAATTCAAAAGGAACCCACCTGGGAATTTGCAGGTATCTATGCTGATGATGGAATCTCCGGAACCAACACCAAGAAACGGGAACAATTCAATAAAATGATTGCAGCCTGTAAAGCCGGTAAAATAGACTTAATTGTCACCAAGTCAATTAGCCGATTTGCTCGAAATACTATTGATTGCCTGAAGTATATCAGAGACTTAAAAGCCATCAATGTTGCAATCTTCTTTGAAAAAGAAAATATCAATACCATGGATGCCAAAGGTGAAGTTCTGATTACCATCATGGCTTCCCTTGCTCAACAAGAAAGTGAATCCTTATCGCAAAACGTCAAAATGGGGATTCAATACCGTTACCAACAAGGTAAAGTGTTTGTCAATCATAATCACTTCCTCGGTTACACCAAAGATGCTCAGGGAAATCTAGTAATTGAACCAGAGGAAGCCAAGGTCATTAAACGGATCTTCTATAGCTACCTAAACGGAATGACTATGAAACAAATCGCCGATTCGCTCAAAGCTGATGGTATCTTGACCGGTGGCAAAACAAAAAATTGGCGCTCTAGCAGCGTGGCCAAAATCCTAAAGAATGAAAAATACATGGGTGATGCCCTTTTACAGAAGACTTACACCGTTGATTTTCTTAATAAAAAACGGGTGAAGAATGAAGGCATCATGCCACAATACTACGTGGAGAATGATCACCCGGCGATTATTCCCAAGTCTGTTTTCATGCAAGTACAGCAGATCATTAAACAACGACGTAACGGAATCACCACTAAAAACGGTAAGCATAGACGTCTGAACGGCAAATATTGCTTCTCTCAAAAATTATTCTGTGGTAAATGCGGTGATATTCTCCAACGGAACATGTGGTATCGACCAGAAAAAGTAGCAGTCTGGCGCTGCGCCAGTCGGATAAGGAGAAGTAAAATTGGTCGCCGCTGCATGATTCGTAATGTTAAAGAACCCCTTCTAAAAGAAGCCACTGTTGAAGCTTTCAATCAGTTAATCGAAGGCCACGAGTTAGCCAGTAAACAGATAAAAGCAAACATCATGAAAGTCATCAAAAGCTCCAAAGGACCAACACTTGACCAGCTCGATAAGCAACTAGAAGAAGTGCAGATGAAATTAATTCAAGCTGCTAACCAGCATCAAGACTGCGACGCACTAACCCAGCAAATCATGGACCTGCGGAAGCAAAAAGAAAAAGTCCAAAGTCGTGAAACTGATCAACAAGCCAAACTACACAACCTTGATGAAATCAACAAATTAGTCGAATTGCACAAGTATGGCTTAGTTGACTTTGATGAACAATTGGTTCGTCGTTTAGTAGAAAAAATCACCATCTTCCAACGCTACATGGAATTCACGTTCAAAGATGGTGAAGTAATTAGAGTTAATATGTGAAATTTATGGTGTACGGCACTCAGCTATTTTGGCTGGGTGCTGTTTTTTAGTTTATTAATTTTGGCAGATTGAATTAAATTATCTTGAATCAGTCGCCAAGTGTTTCTGGAAATTAGTGTGCGCGTAACCATGAACGCATCAGCTAATTCACTAGCAGTGGCTTGTCCGTGTTGTTCCAGATAGATTAATTTTCCCACTCACGCATTGAGAAACCAGTTGTGGTCAGCCCTTGCATTAACATCTGGTATGCTTGTTTCTGAATAGCCTGTAGGGTTGCTAAGCTCTCAAACAGGATCTTAGTTTGCCGATGATTTAGCATATAATATCATCCTATTCTTTGCGCTGCCGCTTAGTCATTCCAAAGAGCCCTAACAAACTACTCATGGCTAATAGTAATAAGCCACTCAGCGTCATGTGTTGTTGATCAGTTTCACCAGTTTGAGGCAACCGTTGATCCACAAAATTAGTAGCCGCTGCTTGACCAGCCTGAACCGGCTTTGTTGGCGTCGCTGGTTGACTTGGGTTAACTGGTTTTGCTGGCGTCGCTGGTTGACTTGGGTTAACTGGTTTTGCTGGCGTCGTTGGTTGAATTGGATTAACTGGTTTTGTTGGCGCATCCTTGGTATAAACCACCGTGAAATCAAGATCACTGGAGTCACCACTCACAGTTTGTGCCCCAATTTCAGCTTGATCTGGCGTATAACCCTTAATAACTGGGCTAGTCACTGCCGCAAAGCTTTGATCAGCTGACCAAGACCCATAGGTCTTTTCACCTGTCACCGCATCAGTTGAAACTTGACGCGTAAATTCAACCGGCTTGGCCACATAATCATCATGAGCTGTCGTACCATCTTTGTAGACGTAATGGATAGTTTCATTAATCGTCTTGCTTTCAGTTGTAATAGTTGGCGCATTCTTGGCATAAACCACCGTGAAGTCAAGATCGCTAGAATTAGTGTAGACAGTTTGAACTGCAACGCTTGTCAAATCAGAGTTTGGGGCATCATTACTGATTACCTTATAGCCATCAACTTCTGGATTAACTACATCTGCGAAATCGGTACTGTCTCCTTTTGTCCATCCAGCTTCTGTTGGCACACCATTATCATCCAACGTTGCAGTCTTTGCTTTAGTTGAGTAATACGTTGTTGTTGTGTTATCAACTGGATTAGTTACTGACACAAATGTAATTGGATCTGCCGTATATCCTATTGCTACTTCTTTACCATCTTGGTCAATATACTTAATGGTTTCACTAACTGTTTTGCTTGTTTGTGTGTACGCTGGTGCATAGACATAAATAACCGTCCCATTATCTCCAGCTTTTGTTAGAGTACCCGTCGCTGGCAAACTTTTTGCTCCAGTGGCAGTACCATCATCCATTCTTACAAACTTATAATTGGGAATTTCTAATTGTCCTGTAGTATAAGTACCATTAACATTAGCGCCATTTGGATAAGTAACCTCACCTTGAGCAATTTGATTACCTTTTGTATCAACATACTTAACATTAACTGTCGCTGCTTGCTTAAAATCAAAACTCATTATTTCAAATTGCTGTAAATTCTTAGCACCACCAGTTGATGCACTGACAATCATTGCCATTGCTTGATTAGAATTCGAGACAGTCGTAGTCCAAGTTAATATCTTACCGCTTGTTTGGGTATACTTGATTGTTAATGTTTTTGTATCTCCATCATAATCAACTGTAAAATCATGAAATTGGCCGTTTACGTCAGACTTACTTAACGCTTGGGAAGTTCCATCAACATCTTTAGCCCACCATCTTTGAACTTTTATTCCATCCTTAGTAGCAACTTCTTCATTTTCAGTATCAACCAATGTGCCATATGGAGCATTCATAGAATCCCCATTCCAACCAAAATCATTAGAGTTAGTTGAATCGATTTGGCTACCATCTTTATCAGACTGTGGAGCTTGATAACCATTTGACCATGTATCAAGCTTGAATCCCAGAGCATTTTGCAAGCCACCAATACCCAAGTTGCCACCAGCATTACCAATATCTGTGGTATTACCGTTATGAAAAGCAAAGCCAATACCGTCAGCTCCATTAGGATTGGATCCTAAATTAACCTTACCAGTTAAAGTAAAACTAGTATTCATATCAATTTTACTCTTGAGAGAGAAATTTCCAACTTTATTATATTCATCTGGTGTAATAGTCACAATACCAGTATTTTGATCATAAGTGGCTGATCCGTTTAATGAAAAGTAAGCAAGAAAATTATCCTTAGTAACATGTGTTAGAACTTCTTTATCAGTCGCCAAAGCCTTACTTGTACGTAATTGTTGCAATAATGTGTTGTAAGATATCTTAGTTACAGTTTGGCGTGTTTTA
>NZ_GG700733.1:626399-643049 GCF_000160835.1 Limosilactobacillus antri DSM 16041 | reverse complement strand
GATTGCATCGGTCCTCACTGCACTGCTTGAGGTGCTGGTGGCTGTCACATCAGCTGACACTGGCTGGTAACTAGCATCCATCCCTAATCCCAGCGAAAATAATGAAATCCCCATGACAGCCCAATTCTTACCGCATTTATATAATTTATAATGCGTTTTAGTCTCTCCAAAATAATTATTCCTTAACATAAAAGAACCTACCTTTTTCACTTTTTTAGATAAAATCATACCAAAATCCCATCATTAAATCAAACGGTTTCAAGAAACTACATTAATAATAACACTCAAGGCATAAAAAGCAAAAAGTGTACTAATTCCAATCAATAAAACAGGAATTAGTACACTTTCAATTGTCTACGAATGACGTTATGACGCGGTTTATCGACTATTTTTCTGTACGTTCCAGGACCGTAACACTCTCAACATGCGTCGTCTGCGGGAACTGGTCGACGGGCTGGATCGGCTTCACCACATGGTAGCCGACGTCCGCAAAGCGTTGGATGTCCCGCACCAGGGTGGCCGGGTTGCAGGAAACATAAATCACTTTCTGTGGCGCCATCTCGCCGGTCGCTTCAATCAGCGACTCCGCCAGGCCCTTGCGCGGCGGGTCGACGATCACCACGTCCGGCTTCAGGCCCGCCGCCTGCCACTTGGCAAACTGGTCTTCGGCCTTGCCAACGACAAATTTGGCGTTCTTAATCCCGTTGCGCTTGGCGTTATGCTTAGCATCCTCAATCGCCGCCGGGACAATCTCAACCCCGTAGACCTGCTTGGCGTGCCGCGCCACCGCCAGTGAAATCGTCCCGATCCCGCAGTAGGCGTCAATCACCGTCTGGCTACCATCCAGTCCCGCACTATCAATCGCCGTCTGGTACAGCCGCTCCGTCTGCTGGGGGTTGACCTGGTAGAAGGACAGCGGCGAAATCGCAAAGTCAATGCCCAGCAGCTGGTCGTGGATTTCATCCTTGCCCCACAGCGTCTTATCAGTATCACCGAGCAGCTTATTGGTCCGCTTATCGTTGATGTTCTGCACGATACTCTTCACTTCCGGCACCCCGGCCACGATGCCGTCGACAATCTGTTCTTTCATCGGCAACCGCTTCGTGTTCGTGACCAAAACAACCATCACTTCATGGCTGTAATAGCCCCGGCGCACCATCACCGTCCGGATAACGCCCTTACCAGTCCGTTCATCATACGGCGTCACGTGGTACTTCCGCAACAAGTCCCGAACGACGACAATCGCCTCGTCAATCTTCGGATCCTGAATGTAGAAGTCCTCAATCGGCACCAGGGTATGGCTTCCCCGCTTGTAAAAGCCGGTTTCCAGCTTGCCGTGGACCAGCTTGACAGGCACCTGAGCCTTGTTCCGGTAGTGGTAAGGCCGCTCCATCCCCATCGTCGGCGCTACCTTAATTCCATCCAGGTGAGCCTTCGCCAACAGCTCCTCAATCTGGTGCTGCTTAAAACGCAGCTGTGCCAAGTACTTTAAGTGACCCAGCGGTGCAATCCCGGTCTGAATGTACTTCTTGTCCTTCACGTCGACCCGGTCGGCACTCTTCGTTTGCCAGTCCATCACCCGGCCCAAGGCAAAGTTCCTTGTCACCTTAGTCACCCGCACCGTCACTTCTTCCCCCGGTAGGGCGTTGGGTACAAAGACCGGGAAGTCAGCAATCTTGACGACCCCGTTGCCCTCGTAGGTCAAATCAATTACCTTGGCCTGGTATTCTTCATTTTTATGTACCGGAACGTTTACTTTCACGATTCTTCCTCCATTTTCACCATTGCTCAATAGCCCTATTATGACAAAATCGCCCAGGCTCATCAAGCAATGTCACTGAAGTTAATCATTGTATTTACATGCCATTCAAAGCCATTTAAAATTAAATTTAGAAAGGAGCCGTTAGCTCATGCTTACAATCTACGACCTGAAACATAATACGATGTTGTACCAGCCCGATTTTTTCGACCTAATTAACGACTTTGACCGGTTCAACGGTGTTTCCTTTGTTAGCAGTTTTAAGATTATTGAACGTCAACTACTCCCCCGCTTTAAACAAGTAAACTTGGTCCTAGGGCTTGAAGACCAGCGAACTGGACAAAATCTCAACCAATTTTTTAACGTTTCTCGCAGGGTCAAGGAACTCACTTCAGCCAGTGAAGACTTTCTTAACCGGCTGGAGGATGGAACCCTTCAACTCCGCTTTACTAAGGATCAGCTTTTCCATACCAAGTATTTCATCGTGGAAAATAACGACTCTTTTATCATCTTCAACGGCTCCATGAATTTGACTAAAAAGGCCCTTACCAACAACCACGAAATGCTCTGGATGTACGCTGGTCAAAAGGACAATCCGGCCGACCAGCCGATCTATGCGGCTCACCAACAACTCTTTCAGCAAAACTTCACGGAAGACAGTATTGATTACGTTAACCGGAAACTAATTGGCCAGATCCGTGGTAAGGATAAGCAGGCGATTACCGCCATCGTCACTGACCAGACACTCGACCAGCTCCAGAATTCTGAATTGCACATCAATCCTGACGATATTACTAAAATAACTAACGCTGACCAGCAGTCTAGCCAACGCTTTGCACTGGTCCCAGACACGACCGCCCGGGTCATCAAGGCGATTTACACCGCGAAGGGTAACAAACGGCGGAACCACGACCAGGTTCGCCAACAGGTTCAGCAGATCACCTACCAATCCTTTAGCGACCAGGACGAGACCGAAACGGTCAGCGCCGACTCCCTGTGTCCGACACCAATGTGGTCCTACCAGGGAAACCAAATCATCATCAAGGATTCCCACGACCAGCTTTACCACCCGCTTAGTTTTCCGCTCTACCAGGTCAGCCGAGAAGACGTCGTTAACTTCATTAACATTATCAAGAGCTTTAAGTACAACAAGGTCAAGGACGAAAGCCACCAGGCGCTTTCCGCCTTTATGTACCTGATGACTGCACCCTTGATCTGGAAAATCCGCCAAATTTACCGGCAATCCAACTACGCCCGTAGTGCCGACCAGATTCCCCTTTCGATGGTCCTGATTGGCCGGGGAACCACTGGGAAGACGCTCCTCGTCCGCGACTACTTTAAACCCTTTATCGGTGACCATTCCTCAAGTGTCCAGTATTCAGAAATCAATGGCGGGAACGGTTCGCACACCAACCGGGCAGTCGGCTTCTTGAATAATTACCTTCAGTCAAAACGGTTCATCTCGCCAATGATTATCGATGAACTCAACGATAACTTCTTGCACAGCAAGGTGGCGACCAACGCAATCAAGCAGTGGTCAAACACCATCGATGACATCCACAACGTCAACATCTTTGCGATGAACCACAACGCTGGCGGACACGCCATCAACAACTTGGAGGAAATTACCAAGCGGGTTTACTACCTCTCCTTTGAAGCCGGCTGGCTACCGCTGGACCAGCAGCGCTACGACTACAATATCCTGATTAACAGCCTCAATGACCACATCTATAAATACGTGACCGGGGAACTGAATCGGCGCCTCAACCAGCTCTCCGGCTTTGACGAAGACCACTTGATTAGCGATTACTTGTACCTCACCAAGCAAATCGTCAAAGAGCTGTTTAAGAACTTTAACCTCGCTAACGAGCTCGCCGATATTATCGATGACAACTACAATTACAAGGTCGACCGCAACCGGATTACCTGGAAGATGCTGATCCGGGACGACGACTTCAAGCACGTCGCCTTTACCAACGGTGACGACCAGCGGTTCACCGTCTCCAAAGCCATCTTCAACAACCTCAAGGGGAGCACCACCTACGAAAACATCAACCAAACCCTAGATAACTACTTCAATATGTTCCCCCGGGAAGCCGGGATCGCGATTTACCAATACGACAACGGGATGATGCTCAGCATTGATAAGTTCGATCATTTTATTGGCGAACCCCTGATCCGTAACTACTACAACCAGCTGCACCAGCAGGAACACGACCAAAACAGCATGAGTGCCTACCTCAAGGCCCAAGCCAAACGGGATGAGGAACGGAGCAAGCGGGAAGAGCAACGCGACCAGCAAATGCAGGAGGTCCTCGCCAAACTGGCAGCTAACCAGAAGAAGCCGGGATTATTCTCCCGTCTCTTTCATAAAGATTAAAGAGCAAACCAAGCAACTGCTCATAGTTGCTGGTTTGCTCTTTTACTTATCTTCTTCACTAATCTTGCCGACACCCTCCACGAAGTCCTTTTCGACCCGTCGAAAGTCGGCCGAATCGGTGATGGCATCATCCGGAATCTCATCCAGGTTTGCCACCACCTCAATGTGCTGTTTTAGGTCATGGAACTTCATCGGTGCGTCCCCGCCGTATTCGCCATCGAGGTTGATCATCAGGCGGTCTTCCTTATTTAACGGGGTTACGGTCACATCGGTTGCCTTGGCATAAATAATTCGCGGATCGCCAAGGTGCTTGCCTTGCAGGGCCTTCGCCATCAAGCTCAGCATATCGGCTAGGCTGCTCTTCTTTACGATGATCATCGTAAACTTACCATCGTCCAGCGCGGCATCCGGCACAATTTGCTCAAAGCCGCCCACCGAATTGGTCAGTGCCAGGAAAATCGTCGAAGCCATTCCCCGATATTCATTGCCATCGTACTTAATGGAAACGTCAACCGGCTTAACCTGCGGCAAAAGCTCCGCACCCTTGGCAAAGTATGCGGCATAGCCGAAAAGCGACTTCATCGACGACGGCACATCATAGGTCAGCTCCGTCAGGGTCCCCCCGGCCGCGATGTTCATAAAGTAGTTGTCGCCCGCCTTGCCGATGTCAATCTTGAACTTCTTGTTCTTCTTTAGGATCAGTTTAGCGGCAGCAATCGGATCATCACGGGGAATCCGTAGCGCCCGGGCGTAATCATTAGTCGTCCCGGCCGGAATAATCGCCATCGTTGGCCGCTTTTCCAGCCCGGCGATCCCGTTCACCACCTCATTGAGGGTTCCGTCCCCGCCGGCAGCCACGATCAGGTCAAAGCCTTCCTGCGCCGCCCGGGTTGCTTCATTTTTTGCCGAATCCGGTGCTGGCGTAGTGGCAAACGCGCTCGTCTCGTAGCCCGCCTTTTCGTAGATGTCCAGAATATCGACCAGGTCCCGGCGGAGCGCTTCACGACCAGCAGTCGGGTTGTAAATAATCCGTGCTCGTTTACGCATCGTCAGCCTCCTACATCGCCTGTAGCGACTTCATCAGCAGCTGGGTCACGATCTTCGGGTTGGCCTTCCCATGGGTCTGCTTCATGATTTGGCCCATCAGGTAGCCGACTGCCCGGTCCTTCCCGTTCTTGTAGTCGTCAACGGATTGCTGGTTGTTTGCCAGAACGTCATCGACAATTGGCTGCAGCTGGGCTGGGTCGGACAATTGGACCAGGCCGTGTTCCTTAGCGTAAGCCTGTGGTTCTTCACCATTTAAAATTCCCTTGAAGACCTTCTTGGCCATCTTAGAAGAAATCGTCCCGTCGTCGATCAGCTTGACCATCCCGGCCAGGTTGGCTGGCGTCAGCTTGGTGTCCTGGAGGTCAACGTGCTGGTCGTTCAGGTAGGAATTGACGTCGTTCATCAGGTAGTTGGCTACCCGCTTCGGGTCGCCGCCATCCTTGATCGCTTCTTCAAAGAAGTCGGACATTTCCTTGGTTTGGGTCAGGACCATCGCGTCGTAGTCGGACAGACCGAGGTCGTCAACGTAGTGTTTCCGCCGTTCACCCGGCATTACCGGCATTTCGCCCTCGATTTCCTTGATCCAGTCTTCGCTGACCTCTACCGGTGGCAGGTCTGGTTCAGGGAAGTACCGGTAGTCGTCGGCCCCTTCCTTGGACCGCATCGAAATCGTTGTCCCGGTTGGCTCATCGTAACGCCGCGTTTCCTGGGCAATGTGACCACCGGAGAGCAGTACGTTTTGGTGCCGCTTTTCTTCAAAGGCCAGGGCCTTGCGGACGTAGTTGAAGGAGTTGATGTTCTTCATTTCCGTCTTGGTCCCAAACTTGTCAGCGCCGATTGGCCGAATCGAAATGTTGGTGTCAACCCGCATCGACCCTTCTTCCATCTTCACATCGGAAATCCCGGTGAACTGGATCCGCTGCCGGAGTGCTTCCAGGTAGGCCACCGCTTCTTCTGGCGAAGCAATGTCCGGCTTAGAAACGATTTCGATCAGCGGGGTGCCCTGCCGGTTCAAGTCGACGTAGGAATACTTGCTGGTGTGGGTGTTCTTCCCGGCATCCTCTTCGATGTGCATCTCCGCGATCCCGATCTTTTTCTTCTTACCGTCAACCTCGATTTCAATCCAGCCGTCGTGGGCGATTGGCGTCGCGGACTGGGTAATCTGGTAGGCCTTCGGGTTATCCGGGTAGAAGTAGTTCTTCCGGTCAAAGTGCATCCGCCGGGCAATCTGGGCGTGGAGGGCCAGGCCGGCCATGATCCCGTCACGGACAACGCCCTTGTTCAAGGTCGGCAGCACCCCGGGGTACCCCCAGTCAATCACGTTGGTATTAGCGTTCGGCTGGTCACCATATTCAACCGGTGAAGGACTGTAAATCTTAGAGTTCGTCTTTAATTCAACGTGGACTTCAAGCCCAATGGTTGTTTGAAAGTTCATCTTAGTTCTGTCCTCCTAACTGTGGGGTCTTCTGGTGGAAGTCAGTCGTCTGTTCAAAGACGTAACCAGTGTTGTAGATGGTCTGCTCGTCAAACGGCTTCCCAATCAGCTGCAGGCCCACTGGCATCCCGTCTTCAGCGGAGAAGCCGGCCGGCAGTGACATTGCTGGCAGACCGGCCATGTTTACCGGCACGGTCAGCACATCGTTCATGTACATCGTCTTCGGATCGTCGATTTCGGCACCAATCTTGAAGGCCGTGGAAGCCCCGGTAGCACCAACGATCAGGTCGTAATCCTTGAAGACCTTGGTGAAGTCATCACTAATCAGGCGGCGAACCTTGGCGGCCTTGTTGAAGTAAGCGTCATAGAAGCCGGCTGACAGGGAGAAGGTCCCCAGCATAATCCGGCGCTTAACTTCATCCCCAAATCCTTGGGAACGGGACTTGACATACACTTCTTCCAGGTTCTTCGCTTCCGGTGCCCGGTAGCCGTAACGAATCCCATCATACCGCTGTAAGTTCGATGAGGCTTCGGATGAGGCCAGGATGTAGTAAGCCGGAACCCCATCGTGGGTGTGCGGCAGGCTCACTTCGTCCACGGTTGCCCCCAGGGATTCCAGGTGGTCCAGGGCGGCCTTGATAACGGCCTTTACATCAGCGCGCAGGCCATCGTAGTATTCCTTTGGTACGGCAATCTTGAGGCCCTTAATGCTTGTGGAATCATTCAGCTGGGCCGCCCAGTCCGGAACTTCCTTGAGCGAAGAGGTCGTGTCGTGTTCGTCGTTGCCGGCAATCAAAGCGGTCAGGTAGGCGTTATCCTTAACGGACCGGGTCAGCCAGCCAACCTGGTCAAAGCTGGAACCAAAGGCGATGATTCCCCACCGTGAAACCCGGCCATAGGTTGGCTTCATGCCGACAATTCCGTTGAAGGAAGCGGGCATCCGGATGGAACCACCAGTGTCGGTCCCGAGTGCCCCCAGGACGTCACCCGCGGCCACCGCGGCTGCGGAACCACCTGAAGAACCGCCCGGTACCCGGGTCAGGTCCCACGGGTTATGGGTGGTAAAGAAGGCGGAGTTTTCCGTCGAGGAACCCATGGCAAATTCGTCCAGGTTGGTCTTCCCAACGTTGACGTAACCCGCCTGCTTCAGCTTTTCAACCACCGTTGCGTCGTACACAGGCGTGAAGTTTTCCAGCATCTTGGAAGCCGCGGTCGTCCGCAGCCCCTTCGTCAAGATGTTATCCTTGACCGCCAGCGGGATCCCGGCAAGCAGCTGGTCGGCACTAATCCCGGCTTCGTCGACTGCCTGGGCCTGCTTCATGGCCCCTTCTTCGTCCAGCGTTAAGAACGCCTTGACCTGGTCGTCATTGCCCTTGATGTGGTCGAGGGTTTCCCTGGTCAGTTCTGTGGCGCTGATCTTCTTGTTTACCAGGTCATCATGGAGCTGGCTGAGGTCTGTTTGGTAAAAATCCATTATTCGCCATCCTCACTTTCATCAATGATTACCGGAACCCGGATGTAGCCGTCAGCCGCATCTGGAGCGTTCTTCAATAATGCCGCGGTTTCTTCTGGGCTCGCCTTGACCGCCTTGTCCTCACGCATGGCATTGACCCGGTCGGTCGCGTTGGTCATTGGTTCAACGCCGTCCGTATCCTCATTGGCGATTTCCTCAAACATATCGATAATGCTTCCCAGCTGAGTCGTGAATTGTTCAAGCTCTGCCTGGGGGAATTCCAGTTTAGCAAGTTCTGCAACGTGCTTTACTTCCTGCTCAGTGATCTTACTGGCCATCATTTCTACCTCTTTTCTCAAAATTAAGTACATATACAATTAACAATTCTAGCACAGAATGACTGATTTTTTTATTGAATTATGCCGTAAGAAAGCAAAAGGACCGTCAGCCATCGCTGCGATCCTTAGTTAAACATTAGTATGAATCTAAGATGTGGGTCCGGAAGGTGTCGGAACCGGCATCCCGGTAAACGATTGCCTGCATCTCAGAATCCGATTGGATCCGAATATCAATCGGGATTCCACTCGGCAGGTAGCGCTTCGCCGCCCGGGCGATGTACTGGGTAAAGCTGGTAATCTCCGTTTGGCTATAAAACTGGGTCGTCACCGTAATGTGCATCCCCGCGAGGTTGCCATTGTGGTATTGGGCCTGGGCGGTCACCCCGCTCAGGTTCGGGAAGAAGTTTTGAATCTGGCTCTTGAAGTTGGCAAAATTATCGTTATCGGTTGAATCAGCGCTGTTCTGGGCGTTCGTGGCCGACGCCTTCGGCAGGACCATCGTCTTGTAATCCAGCTTCGTCCAGCCGCTAATCTTATTACCGTTGTTCTTACTGTACGCAAAGAAACTGCCGCCGACCAGGCTGTCGTCTGGTGCCTGCTTGTAGAGGGCAATCACGATTGGGACGTTTTGCAAGGCCTTCTTCTGGCGCAGCCGGGTCAAAATCTTCTGCGCGGCAATTTCCCCCTGGCGCCGAACCTCGTCTTGGCTGATTTTCTTCGTGTAGGACGGGCCGTCAGTCTTCTTTTGGTAGTTGTATTCGGAGTTAATCCCGACCCCGATCACCACGCCCTTGAGCTTCATTGACCGGCCATTATCGGTCATGTAGTCCTGTTCTTCGATTTGCTGGACGTATTCAGGGTTCGGGTCGCTCTTCTTTCCCTGGGCGGGATTCAGCCCCTCCGGATTCTTGGCCGACTTCCGCGCCAGCCAGCTTTGCAAAGTGCTGGTATCTAAGTACTGCCCCTCCTGGAAAATGTAGTTCTTCGGCGAAAAGACCCGCTTGGAAACCTGGGTCAGGCCGCTTTCAAAGCTCTTCTGGTTAAACTGGTTATCGTTTTGGGCCACGTTGATCCCACGGGCCTTGCTGGTCTTGTACCGCCCGTTTTGAATGACCCCTTGGTAGTTGCCGTTGCCTGACCCGGTGGTGCTGTAATTCTTCGCTGAATTCTTCCCACACGAGGCCAGCACGACCACGCTCGCCAGCAGCGCCGTGGCGGTTGCAATTTTCTTGATAGTTCGCTTCACGATTTATTGTTCCTCCTTCATCGCTTGGGCAAATCGGGCTTCGTCCCAGACCGTGATTCCCAGGTCCTGCGCCTTGGTCAGTTTGCTGCCGGCCGCCGTCCCCGCAATGACAATGTCAGTTTTCTTTGAAACGCTTCCGGTGACCTTCGCCCCGTGAGCTTCCAGCCAGTTTTTGGCGTCCGTCCGGGTCAGTTCTTCTAGTTTACCCGTTAGCACGACCCGGCGGCCGTTCCACTCACTCGCGGCAACCGGGGCACTTGCCCCATGGTAGTCAAAGTTGACCCCGGCCGCCCGCAGCTCGTCAACCAAAGTGACTACCTGCTCGTTGGCGAAGTAGGTCTGGACACTCTCGCCGATTGTCGGGCCGATTCCGTCCACGGCCGCAACTTCCTCGGCATTCGCTGCCATCAGACGTTCCAGCGTTTGGAAGTGTTCCATGATCAGCCGCGCCGCCTTGGCACCCACGTGACGGATCCCCAGGCCGAATAATAAGCGCTCGACAGAATTATTACGACTATTCGCAATCGATGTCAATAGGTTCGTCGCTGATTTGTCGCCAAATTTATCTAAAGTTAATAATTGGTCGTGAGTCAGGCTGTACAGGTCGGCTACGTCATGGACCAGCTGCTTATCCCAGAGTTGCTGGATAATCTTCGGGCCGAGGCCGTCGATGTTCATCGCGTTCCGGGAGGCAAAGTGGGCCAGGCCCTCCTTGATTTGGGCCGGGCACATCGGGTTAACGCACCGCAGGGCCACCTCGCCGTCCAAGTGGACAAGGTCCGAGCCGCAGACCGGGCAGGTCGTTGGCACTTGGTACGGCTGGCTGTCTGCTGGCCGCTTCTTCAAGTCGACCCGGGAAATTTCGGGAATGATATCCCCGGCCTTATGCAGGTAAACCGTGTCGCCGAGCCGGATATCCTTTTCGCGGAGGTAGTCGGGATTGTGCAGGGAAGCCCGGCTAACCGTCGTTCCTGCTAGCTGAATCGGGTCCATGACCGCGGTTGGGGTCACGTTGCCGGTCCGGCCCACCGTCCAGACAATTTCCCGCACCACCGTTGCCTGCTCCTCCGGTGGGAACTTATAGGCGATTTCCCAGCGGGGCACCTTAACGGTATTGCCCAGGGCGTTCTCGGTATCGAGGTCATTGACCTTTTCCACGATTCCATCGATCCCGTAAGACAGCTGGTCCCGCTGGGCCGTGTACTCTTCAATGTAGTCGGTAATCTCCTGCCGGCTCCGCACCACCCGGTTGTGGGGGTTGACGGAAAAGCCGAGTTCCCGCATTCGGTTAAGGGCCGCCGCCTGGGTCCGCACGCCGAGTTTTTGGTACTCGGGCACGTAGTACATAAAGGTTGCTAAATCGCGCCGGGCGGTTACCTGGGGATCGAGCTGGCGGAGGCTGCCCGCCGCCGCATTCCGTGGGTTGGCAAAGATCGGCAGGCCGGCGGCTTCCCGCTCCTGGTTAAGCTTGACGAACGACTCTTTCGGCATATAGCACTCGCCCCGAAATTCTAAGCTCAACGGTTCCGGGAGCTGGTGGGGCACCGACTTGATCGTCATCACGTTAGCCGTGACGTCCTCGCCGATGTTCCCATTCCCCCGGGTCGACCCCTGGACTAGCCGGCCGTTTTCGTAAACCAGCGAAAGGGAGAGCCCATCAATTTTCAGCTCCAGGTTATATTCGGGGGTTACGTTAACATCGTCGTTATCCTGCTGGCGCTGGTTGAAGTCCATTAGCTCATCGATTGAGAACACATCGCCCATCGACAGCATCGGAATTTCGTGCGTCACCTTGGTTAACTCGCCCGTCGGTCCGCCACCAACGTGCTGGGTCGGCGAATCACTGGTCTTGAGTTCTGGAAAGCGCTGCTCCAATTCGACCAGACGTTGGTAGGCCCGGTCGTAGACGTAGTCCTCGACTGAGGGGTTATCTTGTTCGTAATATTCCCGGCCCCACTTGGTCAGCTGTTGCCGGAGGGGGGCAATTTCCTGTTTGGCCGCCGCCAGCGTTAACTGGTCGACTGGTGTTTGTTTATCCATTCTTTAGGCCTCACTTTTTTGTTAATCCGTCACCTTTTTGATCGGGGCAAAGCTGGCCAGGAGCCGCTTAACGCCCTGGTTGGGGAAGGCAATGTCCAATTCCATGTCATTACCGGTCCCGCTAATTTTGACAACCGTCCCCTGGCCCCACTTCTTGTGGGTCACCTTATCGCCAGCCTTCCAGCTGAGCTTATCCGCGCCGGTTCCAGAATTGGTAACCGGGGCAACCCGCTTGCCGGCATCGCGGTAGTGGTGCTTGGCCTGCTGGCTGCGGTAAGTCGGCTTCATGGCGGCCCGCTTGTCGAACGGCAGACGACCGCCGCCGAAGCTGTTCATACCGCCCTCCTCTTCCAACAATTCGGGACTGATTTCCTCGACAAAGCGGGACGGCTGGTTGCGTTGGACCCGGCCGTACAGGAGCCGGGAGACTGCGTTCGTCAGGTAGAGCTTCTTCTTCGCCCGGGTAATGCCGACGTAGGCTAAGCGGCGTTCTTCTTCCAGCTCGTCATCCTCCAGCAGGGCCCGGGACAGGGGGAAGATCCCCTCTTCCATCCCCACTAGGAAGACGACCGGGAACTCCAGTCCTTTAGCCGCGTGCAGGGTCATCAGGGTCACTGCCGGGGCCTGTTCGTCAACGTCGTCCTGGTCGGACACCAGGGCCAGATCAGCTAGGAAGTTGACGAGCTTCTGCCGGTTATCAACGTCATCGTCGGCGTGCTGCTTGTCATACTCCTGGGTCACGGACTTGAATTCGTCCAGGTTTTCCTGCCGGGCCTGGGCTTCCAGGCTGTTATCCTTGCGGAGCATCTGGTTGTAGCCCGACCGCTCCAGGATCTGGTCCGTCAGGTCGGTAATGCTGAGGAAGTCAGCCTGCTGGTCCAGGTCCTTGATTAATTGCCCAAAGTCGGCCAGCTTGTTCCGGGTCCGGGCGGTAATCGTGTTGGCAATATCGACGTTTTGGCTGGCCTCCAGTAGGGACCAGTGGTTGTCATTGGCAAATTCGCGCAGGTGCTCAACACTGGTCAAGCCGATCCCCCGCTTCGGTGTGTTGACAACCCGGCTAAAGCTCATCGAATCCTGGTGGTTGACGATCAAAGTCAGGTAGGCCAGGATGTCGCGGATTTCCTTCCGGTCGTAGAACTTGTGCCCCCCGACCATCGTGTACGGTACGCTGGACTTCATGAAGGTTTCTTCGATCACCCGCGACTGGGCGTTGGTCCGGTAGAGGATGGCAAAGTCGTTGTAGTGGTAGCCATGCTGAGCGTGTTCTTCCTGGATCTTAGAAACGATGTACTGGGCCTCGTCGTGCTCGTTTTGGGCCTGGTAGTAACTAATCTTATCCCCCCGGCCATTTTCGGTCCAGAGGTTCTTGTCCTTCCGCCCGTTATTATTCTTGATGACCTCGTTAGCGGCGTCCAGGATGTTTTGCGTTGACCGGTAGTTCTGCTCCAGCATCACCGTGTGGGCGCCGGGGTAGTCCCGCTCAAAATTCAGGATGTTCTCAATGTTGGCCCCCCGCCAGCCGTAGATGCTCTGGTCAGCATCCCCGACCACGCAGATATTTTCGTACTTGTCCGCCAGCATGTGGACCAGCTTGTACTGGGCATCGTTGGTGTCCTGGTATTCATCGACGTGGATGTAGTGGAAGCGGTCCTGGTAGAATTCCAGGGTTTCTTGGTCCTGTTCAAACAGCTCAATCGTTTTCATAATTAGGTCGTCAAAGTCGAGGGCCTGGTTAGCCTCCAGCTGTTCCTGGTAGAGTTTGTAGGCCCGAGCGACGACCTGGCTGTACATACTGTGGGGATTATTGTCGCTGCCCGCCTTGGCCGCGTATTCTTGCGGCGTCAGCAGGGCGTTTTTGGCGTTTGAAATCGTGCTGAGGATACTCCGCGGGTCAAATTTTTTCGGGTCAATGTTGAGCTCCGCACAGACCTGCTTCATCAGGGTCCGCTGCTCGCTCGTGTCAGCAATCGTAAAGGCCCGGTTATAGCCGAGCTTTTCAATATCCCGCCGTAAAATCCGGACACACAGGGAGTGGAAGGTGGAAACCCAGATATCCTGGGCCCCCTCGCCCAGGAGCTTGCCAACCCGTTCCTGCATTTCCTTAGCGGCTTTATTAGTAAAGGTAATCGCCAGGATATTCCACGGCAAGACCCCCTTTTCTTCGATCAGGTAGGCCACCCGGTGCGTCAAGACCCGGGTCTTTCCGGAACCCGCTCCAGCCATGACCAGGAGTGGTCCTTCCGTCGTCAGGACCGCCTCAGCCTGCTTATCATTCATTCCCTCTAACAATGCTTGACTATTGCTCACGCCGTTCCATCCTCTCTTCAAATTCAATCGGCTAATATTATAACAAAAAAGCGGCGAGAAAAATAACCAAGGGCCTCGCGACTGGTTAGCCGTCTGGCCCTTTTAACAGGTTATTTTGCTCTTATCAGATTTCATCGTCGTTGTTCTGCGGGGCGTCATTCGGGGCGATGGGTTCGTCCCAGACCTCCGTATCATCGACCTGGTCCTCCAGCTCGTCCAAACTGCTGCTGCCGGTCACCCAAACGAAGCCGATCAGACTATCATCATCGACCGCCGGCAGGTCAAACAGGCGGAACTGCCAGTTATCCTTGAGCAGCCATTGCCGCTGGATGGCAGCCTCCTGCTTCTTGCGAATCACCATCAGCAGGGCCGGCTGCAGGGAACGGACGATGTGCAGCGGCATTCCCACCGCGGCCCGCAGCTGTTCGTCATACTGGGTCACGTTGGCCGAGCTGTCATAGACGTTGGCAATGGAGGTCATACCTAACTCGATGTTCTTCACGTACAGGGAACCGTTGGCCGTAACGTAGAAGTTCAGAGAGAACACCCCGTGGTATTCCAGCGAACTGGCAACGCTCTTCACAATCCGCTGCATCTCAGTCAGCAGGGCGTCATCAACCACGGCGGGGGTGGCAACGGCAATCAGCTGCCGGTCCGCAGAAAATTGCAGCTTCGCTAATGGGTAGATTTCCACCTGGTCCCCATCCGTGGCCGCCGTCATCGTGTACTCCGCGGTGTGGTCGATCCACGATTCCAAGAGGTAGGTCCCAGTGCTGATGAAGTCCGCCGCCCGGGCGATGTCGGACTGGCGGGCAATCATCATCGACTGCTCGCCAATTCCCCGCTGGATCGGCTTAAGCAGGGCGGGGTAGCCGATTGAATCGATGGACTGGTAGACGTCATCAAGGCTCACCACCGTCACGTAAGGGGCGATGTTAATGTTGATCTGGTCAAGGAAGGCCCGTTCCATCAGCCGGTCCTGAACAATTTCCAGGCCGTTGATCCCCTGCGGTACCGCCGCAAACTGGCTCAGGAAACGGATTACCCGGGAGTCGATGTTCGGCGTCTGGTAAATGACCGCGTCACTATTTTGCCCAAATTCGGTCAGCTTGTCCTTGTCGTTATAGGCACCGACGATGGTAAAGTCAGCCATCTTGGTAATAGCGGGCTGGGCGTGATCAACGTACACCCCTACGTTAAAGCCCGCCTTCTTGGCGGCAGCAATCAGTGCCCCGCCGTTACGGTTGATTCCAATAATCCCGAGCGTACTTCCCGGGTACAGTGCATCCCCACTCATGTCATAACCCCCTTAGTCTTCTTCAAACTCAATCTGGTTCGCGGCCAGCGACTTGATCCGGGCCAGCGATTCCACCCGAATTCCCCGATCGCGCAGCTCCCGACCCCCGGGTTGGAAACTCTTTTCAATCACAATTCCGGCCCCGGCGACGTGCACCCCGGCCTGGTCAGCGATTTCCAGCATTCCTTCCACGGCCTGGCCGTTCGCCAAGAAGTCATCAATCATCAAAATCTTATCATCGGGAGCAACGTACTTCTTAGAAATTGAGATCCGGTTGGTCGTCTTTTTAGTATAGGAATAGACGTCCGCCACGTACAGGTTGCTGTTCAGCGTTAAACTCTTATGCTTGCGGGCAAAGATCACCGGTACCTTCATCGCCAAGCCGGTCATCACGGCCGGGGCAATCCCCGATGATTCGACCGTCCAAATCTTGGTAATGCCCTCATCAGCAAACCGCCGGGCAAATTCCTGACCAACGTGCAGCATTAACTCCGGATCGACCTGGTGGTTCAAGAAGGCATCCACTTTCAGAACGTTGCCGGGTAGCACCGTCCCAAACTGCTTGATTTTATCGTTTAATTCCTGCATGAAGCGCGCTCCTTTACCATTTACTTATCATAATTATATAACTTATAGGTCTGGATGACCGAAATTAACTTTTGCGCATAGTCCGGGTCGGTCGCGTAGCCCGCCTTTTGCAGTTCCCGGGCTGCCTGCTGATAGCTGGTGGCCTGGACCACGGCCTGGTAGTTTTCTTTATTCGTATCGGTCCCGTTTAGCATCAGTTTGGTGTGATCTTTGATGGAGTCGCTCCAGCTGTCGTAGACCTTAAACCGGCCCTTGGTGACGATCCAGTGACCGTTGATGTACTCCTTGGTCGTCAGCACCCGGGAATTGTTCGGGTCGGTTCCCTTAATGCCAAAGAGGTTGTGATACTGGGAGGCTAGCTGGCTGGTTCCCCACTGCGATTCAAGGATCGCCTGGGCAATCGTGACCGACGCGTACACGTGGTAGGCGTTTTGCATTGCCTGGGATTCAGGAGCTACCTGCTTGATAAAGGCCTGCTTAGCCTGCTGGTCCTGCCGTTGAAGCTGGCGCTCAATCCGCTGCTGGTTCCAGATCCGGTAGTAGTGGTGAGCTGCATAGACGCCCAAGAAGAGCGCGATGACGACCAGGATCCAGATGAGGACCTTGCGCCCCGAAGTAGTTTTCCGTGATTTTCTTCTCTTCCGCTTTGCCAATGGAAATCCTCCCTGAGTACTCATAGTTGTAAATTCAATTTAAAAATAACCAATGTTGATTATAGCATTTTTCCCCGGGGAACTGGTTTACGATTTAAAAACAA
>NZ_GG700733.1:582953-624785 GCF_000160835.1 Limosilactobacillus antri DSM 16041 | reverse complement strand
CCTGCAAGGATGGCTACGCCGCGCAGCAAGCCTATGTGGGGTAGTTCAAGCGCTGATTTATCAGCGTCTGAACTGCCAGCCAGCTACTGTGCTGCTTTTTTTGTTATCACAGATAACAAAAAAGCCGGGAACAAAATCCCAGCTTTTTGTTTGAAACGCCAATCGAATATTAACGCTTACTGAATTGAGCAGCCTTACGAGCCTTCTTCAGACCTGGCTTACGACGTTCCTTCATCCGCGGGTCACGAGTTAACAGACCAGCCTTCTTCAAAGCGTCACGGAAGTCAGGGTCAACGGTGAGCAGGGCACGAGCGATCCCGTGACGAACTGCACCGGCTTGACCGGAGAAGCCACCACCGTTGATGTTAGCGATAACGTCGTATTGACCGTTCGTCTTGGTAACATCAAATGGTTGGTTAACGATAGCACGTAAGTTGGCAAATGGAATGTAGTCTTCGATTGCCTTGCCGTTCATAGTAATCTGACCAGAACCTGGTACTAAGCGAACACGTGCGGTAGCGTCCTTACGACGACCAGTACCTCTGTATTGTACAGTTTGAGCCAATTCCATTCCCTCCTTAGATTAAGTTTGTAATGTCCAATGCTTCAGGCTTTTGTGCAGCGTGCTTGTGGTCTTCACCAGCGTAAACGTGCAACTTTAAGCCCATCTTGTGACCAAGGGAGTTGTGTGGAAGCATACCCTTAATAGCAGTTTCCAATAACTTCTCTGGTTCCTTCGCAAGGAAGTCACCGGCAGTCCGTTGCTTCAAACCACCAGGGTAGTTGGAGTGACGGTAGTACATCTTTTGGGATGCCTTCTTACCAGTTAACTTAACTTGAGCAGCGTTGATAACGATAACGTTGTCACCAGTATCAACGTGGGGAGTAAATGTTGGCTTGTTCTTACCACGCAGGATTGATGCGACGACGGTGGCCAGACGACCCATTGGGACATCCTTAGCATCGACAACGTACCACTTGCGATCAACTTCACCAGGTTTAGCGATGTATGTCGTTCTCACGATTAGTTCCTCCAATTTTGTTTTCTTTTACATATAATAGTGTACCGAGTTATTAGATGGAAAAGAAATACCAAGTGTTAGTATACCTTTTTCCCGATTGTTCGTCAATCGTTTTTAGCCTCATCACCGTAATCGACGCTGACCAGGTAGAGGCCGCTGGCAGGCGCCGTCATCCGGGCTTGGGTCCGGTCTTTCGCCGCCAGCACCCGTTTGACGTCGCTAACTGGCCGCTGGCCGCTGCCAACCTCCAGGAGGAAGGCCACCATGATCCGGATCTGGTTATACAAGAAGCCGTTGCCGGTAAATTCAAAGACGACTTCGTTTTGCGCCGGGTCGCGGTTGACGGTAATCTTTTCCACCGTCCGGACGTTGCTCTTCGCCTGGCTGCCCGAGGCCACGAAGCTCGTGAAGTCGTGTTCGCCGATAAAGTCCTTGGCCGCCAGCCGCATTTTTTCAATATCAACCGGCACCTTATAGTGCGCCGTGTAGTTGCGCTTGAAGGGATCTACAAAGTCCCCCTGGTCAACCCGGTAGCGGTAAGTCTTGCGGTGGGCACTATATCGGGCGTGAAAGTTTTCATCGACCCGTTCGGCCTTCTTCACCAGGATGTCTAACGGCAGCAGACTGTTGAGGGCCTTCCGCATCGCTTCGTCACTCAGCTGGTAGGGAATGTCAAAATGGGCGACCTGGTTGAGGGCGTGAACCCCGGCATCGGTTCTGCCGGAGCCAATCACGCTGACCGGCGGGTCAGGATGCTTCGCGATCTTATTCACCGCGTTCTTTAGCACCTGCTCCACCGTCCGCTTGTGGGGCTGGATCTGAAAGCCCGAGAAGTTGGCCCCATCGTAAGCAAAGGTTATTTTGTAACGATACATTTAGCTTTCCTTTCTAGCAGTTAAAGTGTGTAGCGGAGCACTAACACCGCACCGGCCAGCACCAATAATAGCAGCAGGCTGACCGTATCCCGGCGGTGCCAGTGCAGCTGCCGGTAATGCGTCCGCGGCGCTGCGGGGTCGTACCCCCGCGCTTCCATTGCCGTCGCCAGCTCCTCCGCCCGCTTAAAGGAGTCCACAAATAGTGGGATCAGAATGGGGATCATCCGGGTCAGCCGTTTAATCAGTCCGCCCTCGTCAAGGTTCATCCCCCGTGACCGCTGGGCATTGGCAATTTTAACCGCCTCATCCATGATGGTTGGAATGAAGCGCAAGGCAATCGAAATCATCAGAGTAATCTGGTTGACCGGTACCTTAATGGCCGTTAGCGGCTGCATCAGCCAGGCTAGGGCGTCTGCAATCCGCAAGGTCGGGGTCGTCGCGGTCAAGACCGTCGAAGCCGTGACGATTACCATAAAGCGGAAGAAGATAATCAGCGAATTAACCAGGCCGTCCCGGGTCACGGTAAAGAGCCACCAGCGCCAGTACACCGGACCTCCGGTACTAAACAGAACCTGAAAAGCCACCGTCAGCAAAATAATCCACGCCAGCGGCCGAATGCCCCGCCAATATAGCCGAAAGCCGACCTTACTCATCACCATTGCCGCCAGCAGCGCCGCCGCCAGCAACAGGCAGGTCGCCCAGCTATTGGCAAAGAAGACGAGGACCACGTAACTAATACACAGCAGCAGCTTGGCCCGGGGGTCTAAACGGTGCAGGCGGGAGTTGCCGGGAACGTAAGACCCAAAAACAATTGCGTTAGTCACTGGCCGGGCCCCCTTTCAGCCGCGGGGCCAGCACCGTCGCCAACTGGTCAAGGGTTAGCACTGCTGGCAAGTCAACTCCCCGCCCCCGCAGCTGGTGGGCAATCTGGACTGCGGCAGGCCGGGTCAGCTGGTTGGCCGCCAGCAGCTGGTCATCGGCAAAGAGCCGGGCCGGCGTCGTCGCGGTCACCAACCGGCCGTGGTTCATCACCACCACCTGGTCAGCATAGCGCGCCACCTGTTCCATCTGGTGGGTAATCAGGATGATCGTACGGCCCTCCCGGTGAAATTTAGCAATTAGGTCTAGTAACTGAGCCGTCGACCGGGCATCCAGGCCCGCCGTCGGTTCATCGAGGATCAAAACGTCCGGCTGCATTGCCAGCACGCCAGCAATCGCCACCCGGCGCATCTGACCGCCCGAGAGCATAAAGGGCGATCGCGAGGCCAGTTCTTTCGGCAGACCGACTGCGGCCATCGCTTGCTGAACGGCGGCAGCAACCCGATCTGGGTCCCAGCCCAGGTTTTCCGGGCCAAAGGCGATGTCCTTCGCCACGGTTTCCGCGAACAGCTGCTGCTCCGGAAACTGAAATACAAACCCGACGTGCTGGCGCAGCCGCGCGAGATCCTGGCGGCGGGCAGCCGGACCCACGGTAACCGTCCCCACCGTCAGCTGGCCCGCGGTTGGTCTGATAAGGCCATCAATCAGGGAAACCAGCGTTGATTTGCCGCTGCCGGTATGGCCCACCAGGGCGGTAAAGCTTCCCGCCGCAATTGTTAAATTAACTCCCGTCAAAGCGGACCGCTTGCTGTTAGAATACGCAAACGCAACGTCACTTAGCTTAATTTCCGGCATAACCATTCCACCATTTCATTCGTTGTTAAATATTCTGCCGGGACCGTTACCCCCAGGGCGGCCAGCCGGTCACTCAAGTCTTGGGCCACGGGGATTCCCACCCCCAGGCGGTGCAGCAAGGCGGTTTGACAGAGAATCTGACTAGCCGGACCTTCGTCGGCAATCCCCTGCTGATCCACCACCACGACCTTATCCGCCATCGTCATTTCCACCGGATCGTGGGTAATCGTAACGATCGTCAGTGCCTCTTCTTGGCGCAGCTGGACCAGCAAGTCCAGGACGGTCTGGCGGCCAGCCGGGTCGAGCATCGAGGTGGCCTCGTCTAGGATGATCACCTCGGGTTCTAGCGCGAGAATGCCGGCAATCGCCACCCGCTGCTTTTGCCCCCCGGAGAGGAGGCTGGGTTCGGTTTCCGCTAATTTACTCATCCCCACCCGGGCAAGCGCCTTGTCAATCCGCGCTGCCATCTCTGCGCGCGGCAGCTGCTGGTTTTCAAGACCGAAGGCAATATCATCAGCAACCGTCGCCCCGACAAACTGATTATCAGGGTTCTGAAAGACGATCCCAACTTGCCGGTGGAGCGCCGTTAAGTGGTCTTCGGTCACGGGAAGGCCATTTACCGTAATCCGCCCCTCGTCCGCCACCAGCAAACCATCGATTAGGCGGGCAATGGTACTCTTGCCGCTGCCGTTTTTGCCGATCAGTGTCGTCCACTGACCACGGGGAAGCTGGAGGTTAAGCCCCTTGAGCACCGGTTGGCTGGCCCCAGGGTATGTATAAGTAATGTTTTCTAAATTAATCCCGTCCACGCCGGTAGGTTCCTTTCCAAAGTTAATCCTCTTTATTCTAACAAAGACCGGGTAAACTTACAGGAATTTTGCTGGAAAAGTTAGCAAATTAGGAAATGTTTCCCAAAAGTCAGTTGTAAATTTCCGCCAACCGTTAAATTTTTGCAGTGATTTGGCAGCGATTTCTTATCTATTTACCAGCCGTTATCGGTCGAAAGCCAGCCGTTGGCAGTGATTGTAATTTTCTGTCAAACGGATCCCCCCTTCAGCGTACATTAGGTTATTATTTGACATTTGGTCCAAGAACGGATATACCATAGGCAAGGTAAACATTTCTCGTAATGGCAATCTCTAATTAATGACTTTGTTAATTAAGCTAAAATTATAATTATCATTTTAGCTGGCTTTATAACTATAAAGTCCGGGGTCGGGTGTTTATCAAATCATAAACAGAAAGGAGAAGCTTATGGATAGTAATGGCAAACAAGTCGCCCGAAAGCTAACCTTATTTGGTTTCTTTTCACTCACCGCTTCAATGGTATTGACGGTGTATGAATACCCAACTTTCGCTACCGCCAAGCTGCACTTGGTATTCTTCCTAATCCTTGGTGGAATCTTCTGGTTCCTGCCGGTTGCACTCTGTGCTGCCGAAATGGCCACGGTTAACGGCTGGAACAAGAACGGCGGCGGAATCTTCAGCTGGGTCAAGCACACCCTCGGCGAACGGTGGGGATTTGCGGCCATCTTCTTTCAATGGTTTCAAATCACAGTTGGTTTCATCACGATGATCTACTTCATTTTGGGAGCATTATCGTTCGTCTTTGATTGGCCAGCCCTTAACCAGGTGCCCCTCATTAAGTTCTTCGGGGTCCTGATTATCTTCTGGCTCCTGACCTTCTCACAATTCGCCGGGACCAAGTATACCGCGCGAATTGCCAAGTGGGGCTTTTCGATTGGGATTTTGATCCCGTCGGTTATCCTCTTTATCTTGGCCGTTTGGTACATCGTTAAAGGAGGGCCCTTACAGCTTAGCTTTTCTGCCCGGGCCTTTGTCCCTGACTTTGCTAAGCTCAATACCCTGGTTGTCTTCGTTTCGTTTGTCTTAGCCTACATGGGTGTTGAAGCCTCAGCTTCACACATTAACGAACTGAAGAACCCGAAGCGAAATTATCCGCTGGCAATGTTCATCTTAGTTATCCTGGCAATCTGCTTAGATACCTTTGGTGGCTTTACCGTTGCTGCGGTCGTTCCGGCCAAGGAAATTTCACTGAGTGCCGGGGTTGTCCAGGCCTTCAACTACCTGCTGCTCTACATCAACCCGCACCTGGGCTGGCTCGTCAAGCTGATTGCGCTGATGATTGCCGCCGGGGTAATGGCTGAAATTAGTTCTTGGGTTATCGGCCCGTCTCGTGGGATGTTTGCAACCGCTCAACAGGGAATTCTTCCCCGCTGGTTCCGCAAGACCAATAAGTCTGGCGTTCCGATCCCGCTGATTGTTATCCAAGGAATTATTGTTTCAATTTGGGACGCGGTCCTGACCTTTGGTGGTGGCAGCGATAACGTTTCGTTCTTCGCCGCAATGTCGTTGACCGTAGTTATTTACTTAGTCGGTTACCTGCTGTTCTTCATTGGTTATCTGGTATTGATTTTCAAGAAGAGGCAGCTGAAGCGGACCTATGAAATCCCCGGTGGAACATTTGGCAAGGCAGTCGTTTCAATCTGTGGATTATTAGTTTCCCTCTTTGCTTTCGGTATTTCGTTCGTTCCACCGAGCACTTTGCCAAGATCATCTGATACCGCTTATCTGGGCGTCTTAATCGTCAGCTTTATTATTGCGCTGATACTGCCGTTTATCATCTACGCCTTCCACCACAAGTGGGGCGGACACCATCACAATGATGACCCGCAACACCTTAGTGCCCAGGACATCATTCCAGCAGTACCACCAATTGCTCGTGGTGAGCACCACATTATCCCAGAAGCCGCTTCAGATAAAACTAACGCAGCGGCTGAACCTGCACACAAAAATTAGGAGGTTATTTATCTATGGCTGGATTATATGGTAAAAATAGTAAAGAAACTCGGAACTTTCTTGATCCCATTTTTGGCTCTTATTCTTCCGATCACGCACTTCCTAAGTATCAACTGAACGAAAAGCCGGTTGAACCACGGATTGCCTACCGGATCGTCAAGGACCAGCTCCTGGATGAAGGGAATGCTCGGGAAAACCTGGCAACCTTCTGTCAAACCTACATGGAACCAAACGCAACGAAGTTAATGGCGGAAACAATGGATAAAAACGCCATTGATAAGTCGGAATACCCACGGACAGCTGAACTGGAAAACCGGTGTGTTAACATCATTGCGAACCTCTGGCACGCCCAACCAGCCGAAAACTACATGGGGACTTCCACCGTTGGTTCCTCTGAAGCATGTATGCTCGGGGGCCTGGCAATGAAGTTTGCCTGGCGGGAACGGGCCAAGAAGCTTGGCCTGGACATCCATGCCCACAAGCCAAACCTGGTTATTTCCTCCGGCTACCAAGTCTGCTGGGAAAAGTTTGCGACCTACTTCGACATCGAACTGCGGACCGTTCCAATGGATGAACAACACCAGTCCCTCAACATGGAAAAGGTAATGGACTATGTTGACGAATACACGATCGGAATTGTCGGGATTATGGGGATTACCTATACCGGACGTTACGACAACATCGCCAAGCTGAACGACCTGGTCGAAGCTTACAACAAGACCACCCCTTACAAGGTTTACATCCACGTCGATGCTGCCTCTGGTGGTTTCTACGCACCATTTATGGAACCAGACATCAAGTGGGACTTCCAGCTGAAGAACGTCGTTTCGATCAACTCATCAGGTCACAAGTACGGCCTGGTTTACCCAGGGATTGGCTGGGTACTGTGGCGTGACAAGCAGTTCTTGCCAGACAAGCTGATCTTTAAGGTTAGCTACCTTGGTGGCGAACTGCCAACCATGGCGATCAACTTCTCCCGGAGTGCTTCCCAAATCATCGGTCAATACTACAACTTTGTTCGCTTTGGCTTTGATGGTTACAAGGAAATTCAAAAGCGGACCCACGACGTTGCCGTCTTCTTGTCCAACGAGATTGCCAAGCTGGGCCACTTTGAAATCGTCAATGATGGTTCTGAACTGCCAATTGTCTGCTACAAGCACAAGGCTGACGATGGTGTTGCCTGGACCCTCTATGACTTGGCTGACCGTCTCCGGATGAAGGGTTGGCAAGTACCAGCCTACCCACTGCCAAAGAACCTGGACAACGTTGAAGTTCAGCGGATTGTCTGCCGGGCCGACTTTGGCATGAACATGGCTCACGACTTCATCGAAGACATGAAGCGGGCCATTGACGAGCTGAACAATTCGCACATTGTTAGTCACCAACGGGTTGAGCTGAAGAAGTACGGCTTTACCCACTAACAGCTTAGCTGAGCTGTGAAGATAAGTAGTCTGACGCCCCACAAGCGACTGAAGAAGCCGTTTGTGGGGCGTTTTCTTGTTGTCCAGGGAGTGTGCTGAATAGGGTCAATTTTGCTATTCTAAAGATAAAAATGCAACAGCTCAGTAGCTGGCTGACAGTTCAAACGCTGATAAATCAATATTTGGCTAACTTCAACTAGGCTTACTGAGCGGCGACGGAGGCGGGACGACAAACTATCAAGTTAGTCCTGTCCCACTCTCCATTGTCCTCGCTGCCTAGGTAAACTCATTTAAAATAAAAAATCACTTACCATTGCGGCGCACGGGGTTTCCGCATTCAAGCTAGACTAGGGTTACCCCACCATCGTAACGCTCTATGCCATCAATGATAGTGATTCTTTATTACGTATTTAGTTGGTCGGCAATTAGTCGACGAATTCCAAGATAACCATTGGCGCGCCGTCACCACGACGAGGCATGGTCTTCAAAATCCGCGTGTAACCACCCTTCCGGTCTGCGTACTTTGGTGCAAGTTCTTCAAACAGGTGTTGAAGTGCAGATTGGATCCGAATGTCATCGCCATCTTCCTTAACGTCGGCAACAACATTGCGAATGAAGGCAGCTGCCTTCCGGCGAGAAGCAAGGTCACCGTGCTTAGCAAGTGTAACCATCTTGTCAGCGGTTTTGCGAACTTCCTTTGCACGTGCTTCAGTAGTGGTGATCTGACCATTAACGATCAAATCAGTAGTTAAATCACGTAATAAAGCTTTACGTTGTGAACTTGTACGTCCTAATTTACGGTAACTCATGAACTGGTTCCCTCCTTTGCAATTGGTATCAATTAATCATCCTGGCGGAACGAAACGCCAAGGTCATTTAATTTGAGCTTAATTTCTTCTAATGACTTTTGTCCCAAGTTCCGAACCTTCATCATGTCAGAAACGGTCCGATCGGTCAGTTCCTTAACGGTGTTGATTCCCGCACGCTTGAGACAGTTGTATGAACGAACCGACAGGTCCAATTCTTCAATCGTCATTTCCAGCGTCTTTTCCTTGTGGGTCTCTTCCTTTTCAACCATCACTTGGGCATTTTGTGCCGTTTCAGTCAGGTTAACAAACATTGCCAAGTGTTCAGTTAAAATCTTCGCACCCAAACTAACCGCTTCGGTTGGTGTAATTGAACCATCAGTCCAAACATCCAGAGTCAATTTGTCGTAGTCGCTGCGTTGACCAACCCGCGCATTTTCCACGGTGTAGTTTACACGTTCGATTGGAGTATAAATGGAGTCAATCGGCAGTACACCGATGGCCAAATCTTCCATCCGGGCCTTATTATCATTGGCTGAAAGGTAACCGCGACCTTTATCAGCTGTCATCTTAATGTGTAATTCTGCACCATCAGCGACAGTCGCAATATGCAAATCAGGGTTTAAGACAGACACTTCACTGTCCCCTTGAATATCACCGGCGGTTACTTCAGCAGGTCCCTTCACGTCTAATTCCAAGTCCTTCTGGTCTTCGGAATTAATCTTCAGTGAAACCTTCTTCAGATTTAAGATAATCTGAGTGACGTCTTCGGTAACACCCTTAACAGTGCTGAATTCGTGCAAAACACCATCAATTTGCATGGTGGTAATTGCCGCACCTGGTAGTGAAGCAATGAGGACCCGTCGCAGTGAATTACCAAGCGTCGTCCCGTAGCCGCGCTCAAGTGGTTCTACAACAAACTTGCCGTAGTTATCCGTTTCTTCAACTTTATGAATGTTTGGCTTTTCAAATTCGATCATTCTATCCCTGTACCCCTTTCAAACGTGGTGCGCATTTTTGGCAAAGACAAATTGTGGAAAACAGGTTCCCCACCAAATGTCCATTAAACACGACGACGCTTTGGAGGACGAGAACCATTGTGTGGGACTGGAGTTACATCGCGAATTGCGGTAACTTCCAAACCAGTTGCTTGCAGAGCACGGATTGCAGCTTCACGTCCAGAACCTGGACCCTTAACTTCAACTTCAACAGTCTTCATCCCGTGTTCCATCGCTTGCTTAGCAGCAGCTTCTGAAGCCATTTGGGCAGCAAACGGAGTTGACTTCCGGGAGCCCTTGAAGCCCAAGACACCAGCTGATGACCAAGCAACGGCGTTACCTTGAACGTCAGTAATCATGATCAAAGTGTTGTTAAATGTTGAGTGAATGTGCGCAACACCAGTTTCAACATTCTTCTTTGCACGACGCTTACGCGTACCTTTTTTGGTTGCCATATCTAGTACTAACCTCCTTTTTTATAAAATTAAATTACTTCTTCTTGTTAGCGATGGTTACCGCCTTACCCTTACGAGTACGAGCGTTGTTCTTCGTGTGTTGACCACGAACTGGCAACCCACGACGGTGACGCATTCCACGGTATGAACCAATTTCTTGCAGACGCTTGATGTTCATTGAAACTTCCCGGCGTAAGTCACCTTCCACTTGGATGTTTTCAACTTGACCACGGATCTTTTCTTCCTGGTCCGGAGTTAAGTCACGAACCCGAACATCTTCAGAAACACCGGCAGCTTCCAGGATCTTCTTTGCCGTAGAATCACCGATACCGTAAATATAAGTTAAGCCGACTACGATTCGCTTGTCACGAGGTAAATCGACACCTGCAATACGAGCCATTTAGTGCACCTCCATTCCTATTTAATCAAATTACTTGCCTTGACGTTGCTTGTGCTTTGGGTTAGCAGAGCAAATCACCATAACACGTCCATGACGCTTAACGATCTTGCAGTGCTCGCACATCCGCTTGACTGATGGTCTTACTTTCATTCTTAAAAATCCTCCTAAGAGTTCCTAGATCAACAATTATTACTTAAACCGGAACGTGATCCGACCCTTGGTAAGGTCATATGGAGACATCTCAACCTTTACTCGGTCCCCAGGCAGAATCTTGATGTAGTGCATCCGAATCTTTCCTGAGACATGAGCAAGAATCTCCGCCCCATTTTCCAGTTCAACTTTAAACATCGCGTTAGGCAGGGTTTCAGTAACCTTACCCTCAACTTCAATCACATCGGCTTTTGCCACGAAACGGTTCCTCCTTGCTTAATCAAGAAATTACGTAAAAACGGTGGAAAGCGCACTACTCCCCACTGTCAGCTAGATAAACCTTGCCTAGTTTAGCATAAGTCGCTGCCTAGCGCAAGTTATCAAGCATCATTAGAGACTATTGAGCACTTTCTTGACGTCTGCGTAAACCTTATCGATGTCCTGCTGGCCATCGATCGTGTGCAAAATCCCTTGCTTTTGGTAGTAATCCACCAGTGGGGTGTTCAACTTAATGTTGACATCCAAACGGTTCTTCACCGTTTCTGGCTTGTCGTCATCCCGTTGGTAGAAGTCGTGACCGCCACAGACGTCACACGTCCCTTCTACCTTTGGCGCGTTGTAAATCTTATGATACGTTGCACCGCAGTTGCGACAAATAAACCGGCCGCTTAACCGTTCTACCAACACATCCGGTTCGACGTGAATATTGATGACAGCATCTAATTGCCGGTTACTCTCAGCTAACATCTTATCCAAAGCCGCGGCCTGGTTAAGATTGCGAGGAAAGCCATCAAGCATGAAGCCCTTGGCAGTATCATCCTGGGCCAGCCGTTCCTTGACGATGCCGTTAGTGACTTCGTCCGGAACCAGTTCGCCCTTATCGATGTACTTCTTTGCTTCAATTCCCATTGGCGTTTCGTTTTTAATTGCCGCACGGAAGATGTCCCCCGTCGAAATGTGAGGAATATCGAAATCTTCCACAATCTTTTGTGCTTGGGTACCCTTACCGGCACCAGGCAACCCCATTAAAACAAGGTTCATACTCATTTGCCATTTCCTCCTTCTGGTTCACGAATAAATCCAATATATTCACGCTTCATCGTTAACCCGTTTAACTGACGGATCACATCCAGGGCAATCTGAACGATGATTAACAAGCTGGTCCCACCCAAACCAATCGATTGGCTAAGGTTCCAGACGTTGCTGGCAATCAACGGGATTAAGGAAATCAACCCCAAGAAGAGCGAACCAACCGTACTTAAACGCATTAACAAACCTGAAACAAAAGTTTGCGTTCCCTTTCCCGGCCGAACACCAGAAATGTAGGACCCCTGCTTTTGCAAGTTTTCTGCGAGTTTTTCCGGATTAACCTGAACAAAGGCGTAGAAAAAGGTAAAGACAACAATTAACAACGTATACAAAGCGATCCCCGGACCGGATTGCATATTAAAAATCGTTGTCAGGACTTGGTACCAATTGTCACCACCATGGTTTTGCTGGAAAGCCATTAAAATCGTTTGCGGGGTTGAGATAAAGGAACCAGCGAAGATCACTGGAATAACCCCGGACACGTTAATCTTTAATGGCAGGTAGCTGCTTGATGGTGAAGTGGTTGTCCGACGAGTATACTGAATCGGTAACCGACGTTCCGCTTGTTGGACCCAAGTTACGAACGCCACAATGATTAATAATGCTACAACAACTAACGCAATGAAGCCGATTCCTGACCATAAGGCCGCACCGGATTCTCCTGCAATTTGATCGTCCCAGAGCTGCCGCATCGCGCCGGGCATTTGGGCAACAATCCCGGCAAAGATCAGCATTGAAACACCATTACCAATACCACGTTCGGTAATCATATCCCCCATCCAGGTTGCAAACATCGTCCCCGCCGTCAGAATCAAACCAATTGTCAGGTAAGTCTGCGGATTGGGGTGGTTAACCAATTTAATCGTGCTCAGCGCATTAAAACCGGCGGTAATCCCGATGGACTGGATAAATCCAAGAACAATCGTTAACCACCTGGTTGCTTGATTAAGCTTTCGCCGACCAACTTCCCCTTGCTTACTCCATTCAACAAACCGCGGGACAATGTCCATCTGCAGCAGTTGAACAACAATCTGGGCAGTGATGTACGGGGAAACTCCCATTGCAAATAATGAGTAGTTTTCCAAGCCACCACCGCTAAAGGTATTGAGGATCGATGCTAACCCGGTCGAGGAAATTTCCTGCAAAGCTGCAGCGTTAACTCCAGGAACAGTGATAGCCGCCCCAATTCGGTAAACAATCAACACGAATAAGGTAAAGAGAATCTTCTTCCGAATCTCCTTCACCTTTAACGTGTTTATGACGGCTTTGAACAAATTACATCACCTCAGTTTTACCGCCAGCAGCTTCAATTGCTGAAACCGCTGAAGCAGAAAACTTGTTAGCCTTAACAGTTAACTTCTTTTCCAGCTTACCGTTGCCGAGAACCTTCACACCGCTCTTCAAGTTCTTAACGATTCCGTTTTCAACCAGAACTTCTGGAGTAACTTCAGCGCCGTCATCGAACTTGTTCAGGGCAGTTAAGTTAACGATCGCGTATTCCTTGCGGTTAATGTTGGTGAAACCACGCTTAGGAATTTGCCGGTAGAGTGGCATCTGACCCCCTTCAAAACCAAGACGAGTCTTGCCGTGAGCCTTTTGCCCCTTAGTACCACGTCCTGAAGTGAAACCGTGACCTGATGACAGACCACGACCCTTACGAAGACGCTTTGAACGGGAACCTTCAGCAGGCTTCAATTCATTTAACTTCATTTGGTAGGCACCTCCTTATTATTTAGTTTTTATTACTTAACTTCTTCAATTGAAACTAAGTGTGCAACTTTGAAAATTTGACCACGTGTTGCGGCATTGTCTGGCAGAATGTTGGAACTACCAATCTTGCCTAAGCCCAACGCCTGAACGGTCTTCCGTTGGGTTGGTTCACGGTGGGCAACACTGTGGATTAAGGTAACTTTAACTTTAGCCAAATTCATGCCCTCCTTATTCAGCCAGGTGATCTACTGATACACCACGAAGCTTAGCAACTTCATCAGCGCTCTTCAATTGCTTCAAGCCTTCGAAAGTAGCCCGAACCACGCTGATTGGCGTGTTGGAGCCCAGACGCTTGGAAGTAACATCGGCAACCCCGGCCAGGTCCATAACGTTACGAACCGCACCACCGGCAGCAACCCCGGAACCTTCAACGGCTGGCTTCAGCATGATCTTACCACCGCCGTAAGTACCGATTACTTCGTGCGGAATAGTAGTACCAACGATCGGAACAGTAATCAGGTTCTTTTCAGCAGCAGCTTGCGCCTTACGGATGGCTTCTGGAACTTCTTGAGCCTTACCAGTACCAAAACCAACGTGACCCTTACGGTCGCCGACGATAACAAGGGCAGCAAACCGCATCCGACGACCACCCTTAACAACCTTGGTAATCCGGTTGATAGCAACAACTTGATCGTCTAAGTCCAACTTTGCTGGATCAATGTATTCTGACATTGCAGGTTATTCCTCCTTTTCCTTAGAATTTAAGTCCGTTTTCACGAGCAGCTTCGGCCAAGGCCTGAACACGACCATGGTACAGGTAACCACCACGGTCAAACACAACGTTGTCGATGTTTTGTTCAGCAGCACGCTTAGCAATTAATGCACCAACGCCGCTAGCTTGTTCAGTCTTCGTCTTACCGCTAACTTCGCTGTCGTTGGTGGAGGCACTTGCGAGCGTCACACCCTTTACGTCATCAATTAATTGAGCGTAAATGTTTTTGTTTGAACGGTAAACACTTAAGCGTGGGCGCTCCGCAGTACCAGAAATCTTACCGCGAACGCGCATGTGACGGCGTTGACGGATCTTGTTCTTATCTGGTTTAGTAATCACAACAGTCACCTCTTATTAAATAGTTTAGTTTAATTTGTAAGCAGTAAATTAATCGTTTAAGATTACTTACCAGTCTTACCTTCCTTACGGATGATGTGTTCGTTTTCGTAACGAATCCCCTTACCCTTGTATGGTTCAGGTGAACGAACGGCACGAACTTGGGCAGCAAAATCACCAAGGTGTTCCTTGTTGATTGAGCTTAATTCGATAGTAGTGTTGTCAGGAACCTTAATGTCAATATCTTCCGGCTTGTCCATTTCAACTGGGTTGGAGTAACCAACAGTCAAGATCAGCTTGTTGCCCTTGAATTGAGCACGGTAACCAACACCGACTAACTTCAGGACCTTCTTGTAACCATCAACAACCCCTTCAACCATGTTGTTAACGTTAGCCCGGGTAGTACCGTGAACCATCTTCATCTTGTTAGAATCGTCATCGCGGTCAAACTTAATTACGTTGTCAGCGACCGTCATCTTAATCAATGGTGAGATTTCGCGGGACAAAGTTCCCTTGGGACCCTTAACAGTTACGACGTTGCCTTCTTGGGATACTTCTACACCCTGTGGCAGGTCAATTTCCTTGTAACCAATACGACTCATGCGTGCACCTCCTTACTTTATATAATATATTACCAAACGTAAGCGATAACTTCGCCACCGATTTTCTTGGCGCGAGCTACCTTGTCGGTTACAACACCCTCAGATGTTGAAATAATTGCAATACCTAATCCGTTAAGAACCTTTGGCACAGCATCGGCCTTAACGTAAGTCCGCAGACCCGGCTTTGAAATCCGCTTTAAGCCAGAAATAACGCGCTGACCGTCGTTGCCGTATTTCAAGAACACACGGATGATGCCTTGCTTGTTATCGTCAACATATTCAACATCGCGAACGAAACCTTCATTCTTCAAGATTTCGGCGATGTCCTTCTTCATCTTAGATGCAGGAACCTCAACTGATTCGTGCTGCGCCATGTTGGCGTTACGAATCCGCGTTAAGAAATCTGCAATTGGATCGCTCATAGACATCGATGTTTTCCTCCTTTTGTCGGTGATTTGTTTACCAGCTAGCCTTCTTTAAACCAGGAATTTGTCCCTTGTGGGCAAGTTCACGTAAGCAAATCCGGCATAGGTGGAATTTACGGTAAACTGAGTGCGGACGTCCACAACGTGCACAACGCGTGTATTCACGACTTGAGAACTTCGCTGGACGGTTGCACTTAGCAATCATTGATTTTTTAGCCAATTTGTGGAACCTCCTTATTTAGCAAATGGCATGCCGAGTTGGGCAAGTAATTCGTGTGATTCTTCATCACTTTCAGCAGTAGTAACAATGACTACGTCTAAGCCCCGAACCCGGTTAACCTTATCGTAATCAATTTCAGGGAAAACTAATTGTTCATGGATACCAAGAGTGTAGTTACCACGACCATCAAAGGCCTTGTTGCTTACACCGTGGAAGTCACGAACCCGTGGCAATGCTACGTTGATTAACTTGTCCAAGAAATCATACATCCGTTCACCACGTAAGGTTACCTTGGCACCAATTGGCATTCCTTCACGAAGACGGAAGCCGGCGATGGACTTCTTGGCCTTGGTGATCAATGGCTTTTGACCAGCAATCAAGCCCAATTCCTCAACGGCTTCGTCCAAGTTCTTGGAGTTAGTAGTGGCGTCACCAACACCCATGTTCAGAACGATCTTGTCGACTTTTGGCGCTTGCATCGTTGAAGTGTAGTTGAACTTTTCAATCAATGCAGGACGGATTTCGCTTTCGTACTTAGCTTTTAAACGGTTTTCCATTGGTAATTATTCCTCCTTTCCTCGATTAATCGATGGTCTTGCCAGACTTCTTGGCAACCCGAACCTTCTTGCCATCAACGAACTTGTAGCCAACACGGGTTGGTTCGTTGGTAGAAGGATCAATCAGCATTACGTTTGAAGCATTGATCGCAGCTTCAGTTTCAATAACGCCACCGTTAGGGTTTGCGTTGCTTGGCTTTTGGTGTTTCTTAACCATGTTAATGCCTTCAACGATTACACGGTTTTGGGCAGCGAAGATTTGCTTAACGTTACCTTCTTTACCCTTGTCTTTACCGGCGATAACGCGAACTTTGTCACCTGTTTTAATGAGCATGTTGATTGTGCACCTCCTTATTTTTGGTTAATCTTACAGAACTTCTGGAGCCAGAGAAACGATCTTCATGAAGTCATCGCCACGAAGTTCACGAGCGATTGGCCCAAAAATACGGGTACCCTTAGGGCTCTTATCGTTGTTGATCAAAACAGCGGCGTTTTCATCAAACTTGATGTAGGAACCATCCTTACGGTGCAGACCATGCTTAGTCCGTACAACGACAGCCTTAACAACGTCACCTTTCTTGACAACGCCACCTGGTGTTGCCTGCTTTACAGTAGCAACAATAATGTCACCGATGTTACCAGTCTTCACTCGGGAACCACCCAAGATCTTGATGACCAGGATTTCACGAGCACCGGAGTTATCAGCGACCTTCAACCGACTTTCCTGTTGAATCACGGTTAATGTCCTCCTTCCATTTACAAATAAGAATTAGAATACGAATTTAAGAGTTAT
This sequence comes from Limosilactobacillus antri DSM 16041, assembly GCF_000160835.1. Lineage (GTDB taxonomy): Bacteria > Bacillota > Bacilli > Lactobacillales > Lactobacillaceae > Limosilactobacillus > Limosilactobacillus antri. Next base: position 607,660 of record NZ_GG700733.1, on the reverse strand, counting down.
CTGCTAATTAAAGGGTAGCAGCCTTTTCGACAACTTTTACAAGACGGAAACGCTTCTTCGCTGACAGTGGCCGAGTTTCCATGATTTGTACAGTGTCGCCGGTCTTTGCTTCGTTGTTTTCATCGTGTGCGTAGAACTTCTTTGAGTACTTAACACGCTTGCCGTAAATTGGGGCACTCTTGTAAGTGTCGATTACGACAGTGATGGTCTTGTCCATCTTGTCAGAAACAACGCGGCCTTGGTAAACCTTGCGTGCATTACGTTCTTCACTCATGCGCTAATCCTCCTTTTCGTATTCTTATTTGTTTAATTCTTGTTGACGAAGAACTGTCTTAACCCGTGCAATATCCTTACGTACTTTCTTAAGGCTTGCAGTGTTTTCCAATTGACCAGTAGCTAGTTGGAAACGCAAGTTAAACAATTGTTCCTTCAATTCCTTTTCACGGTCAAGTAGCTTGTCAGTGGTTAATCCATTCAGTTCTTGTACGTAATCTTTACTTTTCATTAGATTGTCCACCTACTTCCTCACGTTGTACGATCTTAGTGCGAACTGGCAACTTGTGACCGGCAAGACGTAAAGCTTCACGAGCGACTTCTTCAGAAACGCCCCCTACTTCAAACATTACCTTGCCGCGCTTAACTGGAGCAACCCATCCTTCAGGAGCACCTTTACCGTTACCCATCCGGACACCAACACCCTTACTGGTGTAGGAAAGTTGAGGGAAGATCTTAATCCAAACCTTCCCACCACGCTTCATGTAACGAGTCATCGCAATACGAGCGGCTTCGATTTGCCGGTTGCTGATCCAGTGGGAATCAAGTGCTTGCAAACCAAATTCACCAAAGTTGACGGTCTTGCCACCCTTAGCTTCGCCACGCATGTGACCACGTTGAACCTTACGGTGCTTTACTCGCTTTGGTACTAGCATGTTTTACTTCCCTCCTTGTTCATCATCATTTTCATTCTTCTTGGCAGGAAGAACTTCACCCCGGTAGATCCAGGTCTTAACACCCAGAACACCGTAAGTAGTGTTTGCTTCATCCCAAGAGTAGTCAATGTCGGCACGGAGAGTGTGCAATGGAACGGTCCCGTCAGAGTATGATTCAACCCGTGACATATCAGCACCGTTCAGCCGACCTGCGACCTGCGTCTTAATCCCCTTGGCACCGGCACGCATAGCCCGTTGCATGGCACCACGCATTGCACGACGGAAAGCAATCCGTGCTTCCAGCTGCCGGGCGATGCTTTCACCAACCAGGTGTGCATCCAAGTCTGGCTTCTTGATTTCCACAATGTTGATGTGGACACGCTTGCCAGTTAACTTGTTTAATTCCTTACGAAGTGCTTCAACTTCTGAACCACCCTTACCAATGACCATCCCTGGCTTGGCAGTGTGAATTGAAACGTTGACGCGGTTAGCGGCACGTTCAATTTCAACGGTTGATACAGAGGCATCAGCAAGTCGCTTTTCAATGTACTTACGGATCCGAAGGTCTTCGTTCAGGTAGTTAGCAAAGTCTTTATCGGCGTACCACTTTGCAGTCCAATCGCGAATGACTCCGACACGAAAACCATTAGGATTGATCTTTTGACCCACTATTTATTCCTCCTATCGTTCTGTAACAACCACTGTGATGTGACTAGTCCGCTTGTTGATTGGTGAAGCAGAACCTTTGGCACGAGGACGGAACCGCTTTAAGGTTGGTCCTTCGTTGGCGTAGGCTTCGCTAACAACCAATGAAGCACGATCTAAATCAAAGTTGTTTTCAGCGTTTGCAACAGCAGAATTTAAGACTTTTTGAACATCTGAAGCGGCACCACGGCTGGTGAACTTCAGAATAGCGAATGCTTCAGCAACGCTCTTGCCGCGAATTGCGTCTAGAACAAGGCGAACCTTGCGGGCAGGAACCCGGACCATCTTGGCAGTTGCCTTAGCGGAAGTGATGTTTTCAGCCATCTCTTAATTCACCCTCCTTTACTTACCTGTCTTCTTGTCATCAGTTGCGTGACCGTGGAAAGTACGAGTTGGTACGAATTCGCCCAACTTGTGACCTACCATGTCTTCTTGTACGTAAACTGGTACGTGCTTCCGACCATCATAAACAGCAAATGTGTAACCAATGAAGCTTGGGAAAATGGTAGAACGACGTGACCAGGTCTTGATGACCGTCTTCTTTTCAGAACCTTCCTGCTCCTTAACCTTCTTCAGTAATGAAGCATCAGCGAACGGTCCCTTCTTCAAACTACGACCCATTTAGTGTACCTCCTCTCGGGTAATAAACGTAATATATTAACGAGTGTGCGGACCGCGCTTCCGACCACGAACAATGAACTTGTTTGAACGAGCCTTGTGTGAACGGGTCTTCTTACCAACGGTCTTCTTACCCCATGGAGACAGAGGAGATGGTAAACCAACTGGTTGCTTACCTTCACCACCACCATGCGGGTGATCATTAGGGTTCATAACGGAACCACGAACGTGTGGACGTTGACCAGCGTAACGGGTCCGACCAGCCTTACCCTTGATTAAGAGGGCGTGTTCGTCGTTACCAACAGTACCGATCGTTGCCCGGCAGGTCGCCAGCACCATCCGTACTTCACCAGACGAAAGCCGTACCAGGACGTACTTTTCATCCTTACCAAGCAATTGAGCAGAAGCACCCGCTGAACGAGCAAGCTGGCCACCCTTGCCTGGCTTTAATTCAATGTTGTGAATAACAGTACCAACTGGAATGTTCTTCAATGGAAGAGCGTTACCAACCTTGATATCTGCATCTGGACCAGATTGAACAGTCATGCCAACCTTCAAGCCCTTAGGAGCGATGATGTACGCCTTGGTACCATCAGCGTAACCTAGGAGGGCGATGTTTGCAGTCCGGTTTGGATCGTATTCGATCGCCTTAACGGTTGCAGGAACATCATCCTTGATCCGCTTAAAGTCAATGATCCGGTATTGACGCTTAACACCACCACCACGGTGACGAACAGTGATGTGACCATAGCTGTTCCGGCCGGCAGTGTGCTTTAATGGAGCCAACAATGACTTTTCAGGCGTCGTCTTCGTGATTTCAGCGAAGTCGTAACCGTTCATGTTCCGGCGACCGTTAGTAGTAGGTTTGTACTTACGAATTCCCACTATGTTTTCCTCCTTTTTTTAATGATTAGTTTTCACTGTTATCGTTGAACAGCTTAATTTCATCTGAATCAGCAGAAAGAGTAACGATTGCCTTACGACGACGCTTAGTGTAGCCGACGTAACGACCTTGACGCTTCTTCTTGCCCTTAACATTCATGATGTTAACCTTAACAACCTTGACACCGAAGATTTCTTCAACAGCGTTCTTGACCTGAGTCTTGGTTGCCCGTAAATCAACATCAAAAGTGTAACGCTTGTCGTCCATTCCGGCCATTGAGGCTTCGGTAACAACTGGACGTAAAATAATATCGCGTGCTTCCATTATGCGAGCACCTCCTCTACTTGAGAAAGAGCTGACTTAGTAATGATTACCTTTTGGGCGTCAGCAACGTTTAAGATGTTAACCCCGGCAGGAGTAACAACGGTTGCGTTTGCCAGGTTGCGTGCTGATAATGCAGCGTTCTTGTCGTCTTCAGTAACAACGACCAAGGCCTTTTCAGCAACGTTCAGGTTGTTCATTACTCCAGCAAATTCCTTGGTCTTTGGTGCATCGAAGTTCAATGCATCAACCACAACTAATGCGTTGTCGAGAACCTTTTGGGAAAGTGCTGACTTGATTGCAAGTTGACGAACCTTGCGTGGCAGGTTGTACTTGTATGAACGCGGAGAAGGTCCGAAGACGATTCCACCGCCACGGAATTGTGGTGCCCGGATTGAACCTTGACGAGCACGACCAGTACCCTTTTGCCGCCATGGCTTCTTACCACCACCGCTAACCGCAGAACGGTTCTTAACGGCGTGAGTACCTTGGCGCAAAGAAGCACGTTGACGCAGGATAGCATCAAATTCAGCGTTTTGGTTTGGTTCGATACCAAACACAGCGGCGTTTAATTCGATCGTGCCGTTTTGGCTACCATCTTGCTTGTACAAATTAACGCTAGTCATTATTAACTTCCTCCTTTCTGATTATTTGTTGTGTTGCTTGCTCAGGCTCTTCTTAGTGTTAGCCTTCACAGAGTTCTTAATCGTAACGTAAGACTTGTTGGCGCCAGGAACGTTACCCTTGATGAGCAAGACGTTGTTATCCAAGTCAACCTTAACAACTTGTAAGTGTTGCATCGTAACAGTCTTGTTACCCATCCGGCCTGGGAGCTTCATGCCCTTGAAGACACGGTTAATGATGGCACCCAGAGAACCTGGACGACGGTGATAACGAGAACCGTGAGCCATTGGTCCACGTGATTGGTTATCCTTGTGAATGTTACCTTGGTAACCATGACCCTTGGTAACACCCGTAACGTCGACGGTTTCACCTTCAGCGAAGACGTCAGCCTTAACTTCGTCTCCCACCTTGATGTCGTCCCCTAATTCAGCGTCACGGATTTCACCGATGAAGCGCTTAGGGGTCGTATTTGCTTTTGCTGCATGACCTTGTTCAGGCTTGTTGCTCAAGATTTCGCGCTTGTCATCGAAGCCCAGTTGAACAGCGTTGTAACCGTCGTTTTCAACGGTCTTAACCTGCATAACAACGTTCGGCGTTACGTCGATAACAGTAACTGGAACTAATTCACCGTTGTCGGTGAAGACTTGAGTCATTCCAACCTTTTTACCTAAGATTCCTTTGGCCATGAGTACACCTCCAATTTAATTGTTTTAATATTATAAGTAGAAATAATTACAATTTGATTTCGATGTCAACACCACTTGGCAGGTCGAGCTTCATCAAAGCATCAACAGTCTTTGGTGTTGGGTCGATGATGTCGATCAAACGCTTGTGCGTCCGCATTTCAAATTGTTCCCGTGACTTCTTAAACTTGTGTGGTGAACGGATAACCGTGTAGAGTGTCCGTTCAGTTGGTAACGGGATTGGACCTGAAATTTGAGCACCTGTCCGCTTAGCGGTATCCACGATCTTGTCTGCTGATTGGTCGAGGATACGGTGTTCATAAGCCTTTAACCGAATCCGAATCTTTTGATTTGCCATTATGTTCCCTCCTTCGTCAGATTTAAAATTTGACTAGCTCCGCGGAAATTACCGCCACATCCTGTGGCAAAGCGGCCGGGTGTGTCGCAACCTTCCGCATCATCGCTTCGCAACTCAAGCCGGTATGGGGGGCAGGGCAAAACTGCCCGCCAATGCTCAAGCACCTATCCATAATACTAAAGAATCCGCGTCATATCAAGTGTTTAAATCAATTAATTTTCTTTGCAATCTTTTTGTAAAGTTTTTTCGAGGCCATAAAAAAGTGGGAGCAATTTCTCCTCCCACAAATTTTAATTTTAAAAATGTTGCCGCCGGGGCATCAAAATATTTAGAATGATCGCAGTAATGGCGGCAATTGCGACCGGCGACCCGAGCAAGTATTGTAGCATGGTCGGTGCAGCATTCAAAACGTGCTTGGGCAAAAGCACCAGGGCAATCGTCAGAATGATTGGCAAGCCAATGACGTAAATATCACTCTCACCCGTTTGCAGCTTTCGGATAACGTTTAACCCGTTCAGCATGATGGTGACGGTGATAATCGCAAAGACGCCCCCGATGACTGGTGCCGGAATTGCAGCCAAGAATGCTGATAGCTTAGTGAAGAAGCCGAGGACGATGAACCAGCAGCCAGCGGAGATAAAGGCCCGCTTACTAGCAACCCCGGTAATCGAAATGATCCCGGCGTTCGTAGAATACCCGGTCACTGGAGTGGTCCCGGTAAAGGCGGCGATCAGGCAGCTGAGCCCCTCGCCAACAATCCCGCGGTTCCACTGTTTCTTAGTAATCGTGTGGTTGGTGACGGCGCCCATGGCAAACCAGGTCCCCGTCGTTTCAGTCGTTAAAATCGCGTAAATCACGATAAAGGTAAAGATCGCCGTGGCGTCGAAGTGGATTCCCCAGTGGAGAATCGTACGTTGGGGCAGGCTAAACCAGGGTGCGGTCGCAACAGAGTGCCAGTCAAAGCGGCCCATGCTGGCACTCAATGCGGTTCCAACCAGCAGGGCAATCACGATCGACCCCGCCTTAAATAATTTTTGGACCCGGGGAAAGCGAATACTGATGCCCACACAGACTAGCAGGGCTAACGCGGTTACCGCCGCCAATTCCATGTTCTGATAAATGCTGCCGCTGGCCTCAAAGATATTGTCATTCAGCGCGGAGGGGATCAGTGACAACCCCACGCAGGTGATAATGGTTCCCCCGACCACCGCCGGGACCAGGTAATTGATAACCTTTTGGAAGACCCCACTAAGACCCAGCAGAATCAGGAGCACTGCCCCAACCACCAGGGCCCCCAGGAGCGTCGCCATCCCGGCACCTTTAAGGCCGCCGCTGGCCATTACGACTCCGGCCGCAGCACTCAGCGGCACGAAGGACGGTCCCTGTGATACCGGCATCTTCATAAAGAGGGCCGTTTGCAAGATCGTCCCGATTCCAGCAGCTAAGAAGGTCGCCTGCAAGAGGCCGGTCGAATCTGCGGCCCCCATTGCCAGCATCCCGGCCAGGATAATTGGCGGAACGTAGACGTCCATCGCTAAAACGTGCTGCAACCCCAGCAAGGTTGCTTCGGTGGCCGAAATTTTTTCATCTGGACCGACTAACAGCTGTGCTTTTTCTTCCATTTCCTAATTACCTCTCATCAATTCTCGATACTTTATAATTTATCACGAACTTTAATAGTTTTCAATGTCAAAATTGTTCGTTAAACTGTTTAACATAAAAAAGCCAGCTGCTGAAAATCAGCAACCAGCTTTCTGGTACTAATAATAATTAGTTGTTACCGTTCTTCTTGATGATGTCTTCTTGAATGGCCTTCGGCACAGCTGAGTAGTGATCGAAAGTCATCGTGAAGGTACCACGACCCTGCGTTGCAGAACGTAAGGCGGTAGCGTAACCAAACATTTCTGACAGCGGAACGAAGGAGTGAACCAGTTGGGCGTTCCCCCGTTCTTCCATCCCGTCAATGGTACCACGACGAGCAGTAACCTGACCCATCACGTCACCCATGTTGTCTTCAGGAACAACGATGTCAACCTTCATGATCGGTTCAAGGATAACTGGATCCGCCTTCTTCGCAGCATTCTTCAGAGCAAGGGATGCAGCAACCTTGAAGGCCGCTTCACTCGAGTCGACTTCGTGGTAACTACCATCGTAGAGCTTAGCGTGCATGTCAACCAGTGGGTAGCCGGCAAGAACACCGTTTTGCATAGCTTCCTTCAAACCTTGTTCAACAGCTGGGATAAATTCACGCGGAACAACCCCACCGACGATTGCGTCTTCAAATTCGAAGCCCTTACCTTCTTCCAGCGGCGTAAATTCGATCCATACATCACCGTATTGACCCTTACCACCAGACTGACGAACGAACTTACCTTGGGCACTTGCTGGCTTAGTAAATGCTTCACGGTAGGAAACTTGTGGCTTACCAACAGTAACTTCGGCGTGGAATTCACGACGGAGACGTTCAACAATGATGTCCAGGTGCAATTCACCCATCCCGGCAATCAGAGTTTCACCAGTTTCAGGGTTAGTTTCAGCCTTGAAGGTTGGATCTTCTTCAGCCAGCTTTTGCAGACCCTTGTCCATCTTGTCTTGGTCAGCCTTGGACTTTGGTTCAACAGATACCTGGATAACTGGTTCTGGGAAGTCCATGGATTCAAGTTGCAGTGGGTGGTCTGGATCAGTCAGGGAGTCACCAGTAGTGGTGTTCTTCAGACCGATAGCAGCGGCGATATCACCAGAGAATACTTCTGGAATTTCGTGTTGTTGGTTAGAGTGCATTTGCAGCAACCGACCAATCCGTTCACGCTTGTCCTTGGTAGCGTTCAGCACGTAAGAACCGGATTGCAATGAACCAGTGTAAACCCGCAGGAAAGTCAGACGACCAACAAATGGGTCGGTAGCAATCTTGAAGGCCAAAGCAGCGAATGGCTTGTCGTCACCGGCAGTCAGTTCAACTTCGTTCCCATCAGCATCGTGGGCAACGAATGGCTTAACGTCCAGTGGTGATGGCAGGTAGTCGATAACGGCGTCCAGCATCATCTGGATACCCTTATCCTTGTAAGCTGAACCAGCTAATACAGGGAAGAGTTGTTGTTCCAAAGTACCCTTACGGATAGCAGCCTTGATTTCATCAACGGAAATCTCGTCACCTTCAAGGTACTTTTCCATGATGTTGTCATCAATGTCGGCCAGTGTTTCGATCATGGCATCGTGACGCTTCTGTGCTTCATCCTTAAGGTCGTCTGGAATATCAACAGTATCCCAGTCAGTCCCCAGCTTATCTTCGTCGTAAACGTAAGCAACCATCTTTACCAGGTCAACGACCCCGGCGAAGGAATCTTCGGCACCGATTGGCAGTTGGATTGGCAGTGGAGTAACGTTCAGGCGGTCCTTGATCGTTTGAACGGAGTAGTCAAAGTTCGCCCCAACCTTGTCCATCTTGTTGGCAAAGACGATCCGCGGAACGTTGAACTGGTCAGCCTGACGCCAAACAGTTTCAGTCTGCGGTTCAACCCCGGCCTGGGCATCCAGAACAGTTACGGCACCATCAAGCACCCGGAGCGCACGTTCAACTTCGACAGTGAAGTCCACGTGGCCTGGGGTATCGATGATGTTGATCCGGTAGTCCTTCCAAACGGCGGTCGTAGCGGCGGAAGTGATCGTGATACCACGTTCCTTTTCTTCGTCCATCCAGTCCATTTGGGAAGCACCATCGTGGGTTTCACCAATCTTGTGAATCTTACCAGTGTAGTAAAGAATCCGCTCAGTAGCAGTCGTCTTACCGGCATCGATGTGGGCCATGATACCAATGTTACGAGTCTTAGCGAGTGGGTATTCACGTTTATTAGCCATTTTAAGAGTGTATCTCCTTCCAAAATATGGTTATAAAGTTAATCGTCATTTTCAGAAAAAGGGATGACGGTCTTTATGCAAAGCTACGTCACCCCTTTATCGAAACCAGTTAAGCAACTGGCTTCAATTGACAGTGATTACCAGCGGTAGTGTGCGAAGGCACGGTTGGCTTCTGCCATCCGGTGCGTATCTTCACGCTTCTTAACTGAAGCACCTGTGTTGTTAGAAGCATCGATGATTTCACGAGCCAGCCGTTCTACCATCGTGTGTTCCCCACGCAAACGTGCGTATTGAACAATCCAGCGAAGGCCTAACGTGGTCCGCCGGTCTGGACGAACTTCGATCGGCACTTGGTAGTTGGAACCACCAACCCGCCGGGCCTTAACTTCCAGCACAGGCATAACGTTGTCCATTGCTTCTTGGAATACTTCAACTGGGTCGTTACCAGTTTCTTCCTTAATCTGATCAAAAGCTGCGTACAAAATCTTCGTAGCAGTTCCGCGCTTACCGTCGATCATCAAGTGGTCAATCAAGCTCGTAACCAGCTTTGAGTTGTACATTGGATCTGGTAAGATTTCACGCTTTTGTACATGTCCTTTACGTGGCATTACTGAACTCCTCCTTTAATTACTTCTTCTTAGGCTTCTTAGTACCGTACTTAGACCGTGATTGCATCCGGCCTTCAACACCAGCAGTATCGAGCGTACCACGGATAACGTGGTAACGAACCCCTGGCAAGTCCTTAACACGACCACCACGAATTAAGACAACTGAGTGTTCTTGGAGGTTGTGACCGATCCCTGGGATGTAAGCAGTAACTTCGATCAGGTTGGACAGACGTACACGAGCGTACTTCCGCAAAGCTGAGTTAGGCTTCTTCGGCGTCATCGTACCGACACGGGTAGCAACCCCACGCTTTTGTGGAGATGGCGTCTTAACTTCTTCTTTCTTGAAAGTGTTGTAAACATAACCAAGAGCTGGTGACTTTGACTTGCCCTTGTGGCTCTTGCGGCCCTTACGTACCAATTGGTTAATGGTTGGCATAATTTTTCCCCTTCCTTAATTTAAGTCCACACATCCAGGCGGTTCTTTTTACAGAATAAAAAAATTGCTGGACGATATTAGATTGTTGTGCCTTCGTTGACGCATTCGTCTGCCCAACGACAGACACTCGTTGCTAAAAAAGCACCTTAAATAGAGTATCACGCCCCTAAAAGAATGTCAACGAACACTAAGCGTTATTTTGCCTTTTTCCGTTTATATCTATTAGGAGGTTTTATCCATGCTGAAACTCTACTTCTTCCTTCTCGGCACGATCCTAGCCTCGTTTGCCGGGCTGGCGGCCGTGCGCCTGGGGAACGGGCAACGGCCCTGGTCACCGGGACGCTCCTACTGTGATCACTGCCGTCGCCAGCTTGCCCCCTGGCAGCTGATTCCAGTCTGCGGCTACCTAATCCAGGGCGGCCGCTGCCACTATTGTCATGCCCGCTTGTCAATCTTTTATCCCCTCAGCGAACTCCTGACGGGCGGCGCCGCATTAGCGCTCTGCCAGTCCCTGTCGCTTGATTCTGCCGGAATTTTGCTGGTCCTGACCACGCTGGTTTTCCTCGCCAGCACCGACCACTTCTACCAGTTTATCTATCCGGTTGCCCTCGCGGGGCTCTTCCCCCTAGGGCTGCTGTTCACACCGCCAGGGCCCAAGGTATCCTGGCCAGCAGCCCTGCTGTTCAGTCTCCTGTTGTCTTTTACGGTCCTTCATTCGCTCGGTTGGGGCGACCTGGAATTCCTCACCGTCCTCCTCTTGACCCTCGGCTGGTACCCAACCGCCTTGGTCCTGCTTGCCGCCTGCCTGCTTGCCCTCGTGGTTAATTTTGCCAGCGGCCGGCCACGCCACGGTCCCGCGCCCTTCATCCCGGAACTCGCCCTCGCCACTGGCGTGCTTCTTGTATTTATGCCGCCAATATAAAAAGGCCCTGCCATCTGAAACACCAAATGGTAGAGCCACATCAATTATTTCTCCGCCGGGGCCGCATCCTCTTTCGTTACTTTGACGATAAAGAGGTTATGCCCGAAGCGCGATAAGTTTTCGACATTTTGCAAAAGTAGGAGCAGCCAGGAAAAGGCTAAGCCAAACTCCAGCAGCTCAAAGGCCGTCAGCGACAGATAGTTGGTCAGCTTGAAAACAATATACTCGATTCCCATCAGGGCGCCGACCGTGTACGACAGCACCAGGAACTGCCGCGTGATCCCCGGCAGCAGCCACTTGATCGCCGCAATTAAAATCAGGATGATGTACACCAGCCACATTGAAATCCGGTCATGGAGGATGTGGTACTGGGGATTATTGGGGAAAAGGCCAATCGAGGCGATGCAGGCGGACAGGCCGTACAGCAGCCAGCGCAAGATTAGCAGCTGCTTGCCATGAAAACGCCGCTGCAGGTTAACAAACAGGTAGTCCACCAGGGTCAGCATCAACAAGCCCGAGAAGATCAAGGTGATGTTAAACTGGAAATTCGCGGAATTCTGCGCCGTTCCCAAGAAACTAAAGTTATGCCGCCACCAATCCCGGCTGGAATTGGTCAGCATAGCAAAGGCCATCCCACCAATAATCATGATCGTCAGCAGGTTGGTAATCACCGCCGGGGTTAACGTCATCGCCAGGTTGATCATCACGTAGTTGACCACCGCCAGTATCATGAACACCATCACCGATGAGGTATAGATGTCAAAACTGGCATCCATGAACATTCGCTCCAACAGCCAGAACGCTGCTGAAAACGAAAAGACCAGAATCAGTCCGGCGGCCACCACAATCGTTGGCAGGTTTCGCCAATACAGCTCCTTCGTCGGGCCGCTTTTATGCAGCTTAGTCCAAATCGCCGTGATGACGAAGGTCACAATCCCGCTAATCGTTCCCAGCAGGGTCGCGGCGTCACCGATCGAATAGCCCTGCCCGTTCAAGGCAATCTGGTGGACGCCCTGGCTCTTGGTATAGACGAAAAAGATAATCATCATCAAGAACGCCGGAACTGTATACAGCCAGATGCTAATTTGCGGCAGTTGTTCGTTAACGCTGGTTGGCCGGATGCTAAGCTGCTTATGTTCAACACTGAGGGCTAGCTTTTCTCCCGGACGAATTGCCGTTTCCCGTAATGCGTCGGTCGGAATCTCGATTTTATATTTAGTAGCCACGGTTTCCCTTCTTTCTACAAAAAAAGCCGGGAACTAGCCCAGCCTTTTTTACTCAATTTAGTTCTGCTTGTCTTCTTCCTTCATCTTGGCTTCGAGATCCTTGATGGAGTAAGCAGCAACACTAACTTCCTTTGGCTTAATGTTCCGGTAAGTCCCCATCCCAGTACCAGCTGGAATGATCTTACCGATAATAACATTTTCCTTTAACCCAACTAATGGGTCGTTCTTGCCCCGGATGGCGGCATCGGTCAGTACCCGGGTCGTTTCCTGGAAGGAGGCGGCAGACAAGAAACTGTTAGTTTCAAGGGCAGCCTTGGTGATCCCGAGGATAACCGGCCGGGCCGTGGCTGGAATACCACCAGCATACAGGGTCGGCTTGTTAGCGTCACGGAACTGGCTGATGTCCATCAATTCACCTGGCAGAAGGTCAGTATCACCTGGGTCCATGACCCGGACTTTCCGCATCATCTGCCGAATCATGATTTCAACGTGCTTATCCAGCAGGTCAATCCCCTGCATCCGGTAAACACCCTGAACCTGGGCCAGCAGGTAGGTCTCGGTAGACAGAACGTCGCGAACCTGGATCAATTCCTTTGGATCGATTGACCCTTCATTCAAGGCCGTTCCACGGTGGATGAAGTCGCCTTCCGCAACCCGCATCCGGGCCGTGATCGGCAGGGTGTAAGTCCGCGTATCGGTTTCACCCTTGACGGTAACGTCCTTGGTCCGTTCCGCCGGGTTTTCTTCGATCGAAACCACTTCACCGGTTACTTCAGTGATGGTAGCACGTCCCTTCGGGTTCCGTGCTTCAACAATTTCCTGCACACGCGGAAGCCCCTGGGTGATATCTTCGTTACCGGCAACCCCACCAGTGTGGAAGTTCCGCAGGGTCAGCTGGGTCCCTGGTTCCCCGATGGATTGGGCAGCGACGGTCCCAACAGCTTCACCGGCTTCTACCCGGTCACCAGTAGCGGCGTTCCGGCCGTAGCAGCGTTCGCAAACACCGTGTTCAGTGTTGCAAGTGAAGGCGGAGCGGATCGTCACCTTCTTTACCCCGGCATCAACGATCTTTTGAGCCATGGCTTCGTCAATCAAGACGTTCTTGCCGACAATCTTTTCACCAGTTTGCGGGTCAAAGACGGACTTCATCGTGTAACGGCCCATAATCCGGTCGTACAGCGGTTCAATCATTTCGTTCCCGTTGGTGATCGCCGTTACTTCCAGGCCACGGTCGGTGCCGCAGTCCTTTTCACGAACAACCACGTCCTGGGCAACGTCAACCAGCCGCCGGGTCAGGTAACCAGAGTTGGCAGTCTTCAGGGCGGTATCGGTCATCCCCTTACGAGCACCGTGGGAGGACAGGAACATTTCCAGCACGGACAGTCCTTCGTAGAAGTTAGACAGGACCGGCAATTCCATGATCTTACCGTTTGGTGAAGCCATCAAGCCACGCATTCCGGCCAGCTGGGTAAAGTTGGAAATGTTCCCCCGGGCACCGGAGTCGGACATCATGTTAATTGGGTTATGGATGTCCATGTGCTCAATCAGCTTGTCTTGAACCTCATCCTTAGCGTCATTCCAAGCACCGATTACCCGTTCGTACCGTTCGTCATCGGTAATCAAACCGCGGCGGAACTGCTTGCTGATCAGGGCAACCTGCTTCCGGGCCTTCTGGATAATTTCCGGCTTTTCTGGCAAGTCGTGAATATCAGACATCGCGGTCGTCAAACCAGAAATCGTGGATTCGTAGTAACCCAAGTCCTTAATCCGGTCCAGGAACTGGGAGGTCTTAGTAACCTTGTACTGCTTGTAGACTTCCGCAATCAAGTCTGACAAGAAGCCCTTCTTGAACGGCGGAACCAGTGGGGCGTTTTCTAAGTACTCATGGATGTCTTGGCCTGGTTCAAGGAAGAACCGGTCGTCAACCCCTTCATGAATATTAGCGTCCGTCGGTTCGTTGATGTAGGCGAAGTCCTTTGGCATAATCCGGTTGAAGAGGAGCTTACCAACGGAGGTTACCATAACCTTCTTACGCTGCTCATCGGTGAATGGCTTGTCCGGGAATGATGACGTTAAGACCCCAACCCGGGTTTGCAGGGAAACATACCCGTTCCGGTAGGCCATTTCGGCTTCGTCGGTGTCGTTGAAGATCATCCCTTCGCCTTCACGGCCCTTATCTTCGGTCGTCATGTAGTAGTTCCCGATAACCATATCCTGGGATGGCGAAACGATTGGTTCACCGTCACGCGGACTCAAAATATGGTGGGCAGCCAGCATTAACAGCCGGGCTTCAGCTTGGGCCTCATCAGAGAGCGGCACGTGGATGGCCATCTGGTCACCATCGAAGTCGGCGTTGTAGGCGGTACATACCAGCGGGTGCAGCCGCATTGACTTCCCGGAAACCAGGATTGGCTCAAAGGCTTGAATCCCTAACCGGTGCAGGGTCGGGGCCCGGTTTAGCAATACCGGGTGCTCCTTGATGACATCTTCTAAGACATCAAAGACATCGTCGTCCCGACGGTCAATCTTGCGCTTCGCAGCCTTCACGTTGGCTGAAAGCCCCCGCTTAACCAGTTCATGCATGATGAATGGCTTGAACAGTTCTAAGGCCATTGGCACTGGCAGTCCCATTTGGTTCATCTTCAAAGATGGACCAACATCAATAACGGAACGGCCGGAGTAGTCAACCCGCTTCCCCAGCAGGTTTTGCCGGAACCGCCCCTGCTTACCCTTGAGCAGGTGGGAAAGGGACTTCAGCGGCCGGTTACCAGGACCAGCCACCGGACGACCCCGCCGACCGTTATCAATCAGCGCGTCGACGGCTTCCTGCAGCATCCGCTTTTCGTTTTGCACGATGATTCCTGGCGCTTGCAGCTTCAGCAGCCGCTTCAACCGGTTGTTCCGGTTAATTACCCGCCGGTACAAGTCGTTCAGGTCGGAGGTAGCGAACCGGCCACCTTCAAGCTGAACCATTGGCCGCAGGTCAGGCGGCATTACTGGGATAACGTCCATGACCATCCATTCCGGCTTGTTGCCAGACTTGAGGAAGGCTTCCAAAATGTCCAGACGACGGATTGCCCGCGTCCGCTTTTGTCCAGTTGCTTCCTTCAATTCTTCCTTTAATTCTGCGGCTTCCTTTTGCAGGTCAACGTCTGCTAAAAGCTTCTTGATGGCTGCCGCACCCATTTCTGCAGTGAAGCGGTCACCGAATTCAGCCTTCTTGTCCCGGTATTCTGCTTCGGACAGGAGCTGCTTCTTTTCCAGCGGCGTGTCGCCCGGATCCAGCACAACGTAGGAAGCAAAGTAGATGACTTCTTCCAGGGAACGGGGACTCATGTCGAGAACCAAGCCCATCCGACTTGGGATCCCCTTGAAGTACCAGATGTGGGATACCGGAGCGGCCAATTCGATGTGGCCCATCCGTTCACGACGAACTTTGGCACTGGTGACTTCGACACCACAACGGTCACAAACCCGTCCCTTGTAGCGAACCCGCTTGTACTTACCACAAGCACACTCGTAGTCCTTAGTTGGGCCAAAGATCCGCTCATCAAACAGACCCTGCTTTTCCGGCTTCAGCGTCCGGTAGTTGATGGTTTCCGGCTTTTTTACTTCACCGTACGACCAGCTACGGATCTTATCTGGAGAAGCCAGACCGATCTGCATGCTTTCAAATTTATTGACATCAATCAAAGGATTGTTCCTCCTTATTTCTTAAGTACATGAGTGAAGAACTATATCTTAAATCCTACTTAGCATTATCTTCGGTGGAAGATGACGAAGCGGCCTTATCCTTACCGTCCGCACTGTGCTGCTCAGCGTACTTGGCGAGCGCGTCAACACTAACTACTTCGGCGTCATCTTCATCCATGTTCTTCAATTGAACTTCCTTGTGGTTGCCATCGAGGACCTTCATGTCCAAGCCCAGTGCTTGTAATTCCTTAACCAGCACCCGGAATGATTCTGGAACCCCCGGCTTCGGAATTGATTCACCATTGATGATGGCATCGTAAGTCCGGACCCGACCAACGGTATCGTCTGACTTGTAAGTCAGGATTTCTTGAAGGGTGTAGGCGGCACCGTACGCTTCAAGTGCCCAAACTTCCATTTCACCGAACCGCTGACCACCGAACTGGGCCTTCCCACCAAGTGGTTGCTGAGTAACCAGTGAGTAAGGACCAGTGGACCGAGCGTGAATCTTATCATCGACCATGTGGGCCAGCTTCAGGTAGTGCATCGAACCAACGGCAATCCGGTTTTCAAATGGTTCACCAGTTCGACCATCGTAGAGGATCGTCTTCCCATCTTCTGGGAAACCAGCTTCGCGGACAGCATCCCAAACGTCCTTATCGGTTGCCCCATCAAAGACTGGCGTTGCCATATGGATCCCGAGGCGCTTGGCAGCCATCCCCAGGTGCAATTCCAGCAGCTGACCAATGTTCATACGACTTGGCACACCCATCGGGCTCAGCATGATGTCGATCGGCGTCCCGTCTGGCATGTACGGCATATCTTCTTCAGGGATTACGATTGAAACCGTCCCCTTGTTACCGTGACGACCAGACATCTTGTCACCGACCTGGATCTTCCGCTTTTGGGCGATGTAGACCCGGACCATGGTGTTCACACCTGGTGATAATTCATCACCGTTTTCCCGGGTGAAGATCTTAACGTCCTGGACGATCCCGCCGCCACCGTGAGGAACACGGAGCGAGGTGTCACGGACTTCACGGGACTTTTCACCAAAGATGGCGTGCAAGAGCCGTTCCTCGGCGGACAGTTCGGTCATCCCCTTTGGCGTAACCTTACCAACCAGGATGTCGCCATCGTGAACCTCGGCACCGACACGGACAATCCCGTCTTCGTCGAGGTCCTTTAATGCGTCATCGCCGACGTTTGGAATTTCGCGGGTCATTTCTTCTGGTCCCAGCTTCGTCTCACGAGCTTCTGACTCGTAAGATTCGATGTGGATGGACGTGTAAACGTCGTCCTTAACCAGCCGTTCGTTGATGGCGATGGCATCTTCGAAGTTGTAACCCTGCCAAGTCATGAAGGCAATCAGCGGGTTTTGCCCTAATGCCAATTCCCCTTCTTCCATCGATGGACCATCAGCAA
This sequence comes from Limosilactobacillus antri DSM 16041, assembly GCF_000160835.1. Classification (GTDB taxonomy): domain Bacteria; phylum Bacillota; class Bacilli; order Lactobacillales; family Lactobacillaceae; genus Limosilactobacillus; species Limosilactobacillus antri. Next base: position 590,377 of record NZ_GG700733.1, on the reverse strand, counting down.
GAACGTCATCGGCATCTACGTGTTCGCCGACCTTGACGATTGGCCGCTGGTTGTAGTTCTTACCACCGTTGGAACGACGGAACTTCATCAGCTTGTAGGTGTCTAATGAACCGTCTTCTTCGCGAACCCGAACTTCACGTGCGTCAACGTATTCAACGGTACCAGGCTTCTTAGCAATCAGGGCCACCCCAGAGTCGTGAGCTGCTTTGTAGTCAATACCGGTACTTACCAGTGGTGCGTGTGGGTTGATCAACGGAACAGCTTGCCGCTGCATATTGGCACCCATCAGCGCACGGTTAGAGTCATCGTTTTCAAGGAATGGAATACATGCGGAAGCAACGGAAACAACTTGTTTTGGCGAAACGTCCATGTAGTCGACGTTTTCAACACTGGTTTCAATGTAGTCATCCTTGTCACGAGCCATAACCTCATCATCAACAAAGGAGCCATCGTCATTCAACGGTGAGTTGGCCTGGGCAATGATGAAGTTATCTTCTTCGTCGGCCGTCAGGTAATCGATCTTGTCGGTAACCTTGTGGTCCTTCCAGGATACACGACGGTATGGCGTTTCGATAAAGCCATACTTGTTAACACGAGCGTAGGAGGAAAGACTGTTGATCAGACCGATGTTTGGACCTTCAGGCGTTTCGATCGGGCACATCCGGCCATAGTGGGTATAGTGCACGTCACGAACTTCGTAACCAGCCCGGTCACGGGTCAAACCACCAGGACCAAGGGCAGAGAGCCGCCGCTTGTGGGTCAATTCACCCAGCGGGTTGGTCTGGTCCATGAACTGGGACAGCTGGGAAGAACCAAAGAATTCCTTGATCGACGCAACCACCGGCCGAATGTTAATCAGCTGTTGCGGCGTTACCGTGTCGGGGTCCTGGATGGACATCCGTTCACGAACGACCCGTTCCATCCGGGCAAGCCCAATCCGGAATTGGTTTTGCAGCAGTTCACCCACGGAACGAATCCGCCGGTTCCCCAAGTGGTCGATGTCGTCGGTGTTGCCGATGCCTTCTTGCAAGTTGAAGAAGTAGTTCAGGGAAGCAAGAATATCAGCCGGTTCGATGTGCTTGTATTCCAACGGAATGTGGCCATTGCCAATGATCGGCACAACCCGGTCTGGGTCATTCTTGGAGTAAACCAGGATCTTTTGCAGCTTCACTGGTTCCGTGACTACCGCTTCGTCAGACGGCGTGTAGGTAACCATCTTGAAGTCGTCCCGGTCCAGGTATGGTTCCAGCTGCTTAAGGACTTCCTTAGTCACCGTGTCGCCCTTTTGTGCCAGAACTTCACCGGTGTCGGGGTCGGCCAACGTTTCCGCCAGGGTCTGGCCAAGCAGCCGGTACTTGAGCATCAGCTTCTTGTTGGTCTTGTAACGACCCACCGGCGCCATGTCGTAACGCTTTGGATCAAAGAACCGCGCCGTCAGCAGGTTTCGTGCAGAGTCCGCAGTCTTCGGTTCGCCTGGACGCAGCCGTTCGTAAATATCCTTTAAGGCTTCTTCAACCCGGGAGTCTTCGGCGTTCTTGTGAACATCCTTATCCAGGGTCAGCGACAGGGTTTCACTGTCGCCACCGAACATATCAATGATCTCGTCATCGGAACCAAAGCCCAGTGCCCGAACCAATTCGGTCATTGGCAGCTTCCGGGTCCGGTCAATTCGGACGTAGGAGATGTTCTTAGCGTCAGTTTCGTATTCCAGCCAGGCACCACGGTTAGGAATAAAGGTAGCACCATAGCTTGGCCGACCATTCTTATCGGCTTCTTCATTGTAGTAGACGCCTGGTGAACGGACTAATTGGGAAACAATTACCCGCTCGGCACCGTTAATAATGAAGGTCCCCTGGTCAGTCATCAGTGGGAAGTCACCGAAGAACACGTCTTGGGACTTGATCTCACCAGTTTCGTGGTTGGTCAGCCGCAAGGTTACATGGAGTGGTGCTGAGTAGTTCGCATCATGTTCACGTGCTTCATCAACAGTGTACTTCGGTTCTAAAAGTTGATAGTCCACAAATTCCAAAGAGAGCTTTCCTTGGAAATCGTCAATCGGCATAATATCATCAAACATTTCCCGCAAACCTTTGTCCATAAACCAATTGTAAGAATCGGTCTGGATTTCAATCAGGTTTGGCAACTCGAGAACTTCTTTAATTCGGGAGTAGCTACGACGGGTACGGTGCTTACCGTATTTTACTAAATGTCCGGCCAAACTGTTCACCTCTCTAATTTGTTGGGTGGGTTCATTTAAATGTTACATTTTGATTACAATTGAACCAAAAGCGACATTTTGGGCAAAAAAAATCCAAAAACAGTATTGGGACTGTCTTTGGTTTTATTGCAGAACCTGATGGACAATAGATCACCAGGCTCAAATGAACTCACAATTACATACTATATTAGTATAGTAATGTCAATCATGAATGTCAATAATTAAGTTTTAATTTTCTCGCTTAGCCAGGCCGTTAATGATGCAGTTAAGAATCAGCCGGTCCCGGTCGTCATCAGAAATCGAGTGCCCGCCAATCAGCTGGTAGGTCCCAAAGAGCGGTGACAGGCTGGCCAAAAATAGTTCTGCCGCTTCCTTCGGCAACAGGTCCGGACGCAGGTTAACGGATGGCTGCTTAAAGAAGTCGCTGATTGGTTCCAAGTAATCCATGGTAAAAATAATGTTTAGCTTCTGCTGCGAACTCTTTGAAAGGAGGAGCATCGCCTGACGGTATTGATCATAAATACTCAGCGGGTGGTGCTTCTTGAGGACCTTGACGATCTCCAGCAGCTGTTCTTCTGGCGCCAAGTCGTGTTTGCGCATCACCTTATTGATCTCTTGCCGGATTTTCCCAGATAATTTGTTCATCACGTCCAGGTATAGGACTTCCTTATCACTAAAGTGGTGGTATAAGGCTGGCTGGGTAATTCCAATCTGCTTGGCGATGTCCCGGGTTGAAGTTTCACCAAACCCGTTTTGCAAGAATAGTTTCGTCGCCGTCTTAACAATCGCCTGACGAGTTTTTTCTAATTGTTCTGCTCGTTTCATTAACTAACTTCCTCCTCAAATTGGCTAATCTCTATTATAGGACTATTATTTAGCGCAAAACAACTATTGCGCCCGTAACAATAGCGCTAAATTCGTTTTCATTCGCGAATTTAGCGCTATTGTTTTTGGCCTTAATGGTTAACTTTAGCCAGCTCCTTGGCGGCTGGTGTTTTGACCTTGACCGTAATTTCACCGTGGTGGGCACCGACGGTCACGGTATCGCCCGGATTAATTTCGTGGTCAATCAGGGCGGTGCTCAAGCGGTCTTCAACCTTGTCCTGAATTGCCCGCCGCAATGGCCGTGCCCCGTATTCCGGGTCGTAACCGGCCGCCGCAATGAGATCAATCGCTGCTGGCGTAACCTTCAAGCTGATCCCCTGCTCTGCAACCCGCTCACGAAGCTCGTTGGTCATCAGTTTCACAATCTGGTGCAGTTCCTGCTTATTCAATGAGTGGAAGATGATTGTTTCATCAATCCGGTTCAAAAATTCGGGCCGGAAATGCAGCTTCAGCTGCTGCCGAATTGCTCCCGCCATTGCGTTGTAGTCCTGGCTCACGTCACGGGCCCCAAAGCCGACTTCCTTTTCATCCTGCAGCTGGGTCGCCCCCAGGTTAGAAGTCATAATAATAATCGTATTCCGGAAGTCCACCCGGCGGCCCTTGGAATCGGTGAGGTAGCCGTCGTCGAGAACCTGGAGCAGGAGGTTGAAGACGTCGGGGTGGGCCTTCTCCGCTTCATCCAGCAGAACTACGGAGTACGGGTGCTGCCGGACCTTCTCCGTCAGCTGGCCACCTTCATCGTAACCGACGTAACCAGGTGCTGCCCCGATCAGCCGGCTAGTGCTGAACTTCTCCATGTACTCGGACATGTCAATCCGGATCATGTTGTCTTCCGAACCAAACATTGCTTCGGCCAGGGCCTTAGCCAGCTCGGTTTTCCCGACCCCAGTTGGCCCCAGGAACATGAAGGAACCGATCGGCCGGTTCGGGTTCTTTAGACCGCTCCGGGCCCGCCGAATTGCCTTGGCAACCGCGTCGACCGCTTCGTTTTGACCGATGACCCGCCGGTGGAGAACCTTCTCCAGGTTGATCAGCCGGTCGCTTTCGCTCCGCTTCAGCTGGGTCAGCGGAACACCCGTCCACTCGGCAACAATCTTGGCAACGTCCTCGCCGGTCACCCGGAGGCGGTAGTGCTGCTCGGCAGCCCGTTCGCTAACCCGGTCAGCCTGCCGTTCCTGCTTGGCCCGCAAGGACAACTCTTGTTCCCGCAGGTCAGCAGCCTTGTCAAAGTCCTGTTCCTCAATCGCTGCTTCCTTGGCGGACTGCAGCTCGTCAATCTGCTCATCCAGTGACGGCTTCCGGGTCTTCTTTTCTTCGGCATTGATCCGTACCATCGCCGCGGCCTCGTCCATCAGGTCAATGGCCTTGTCTGGCAAGAAGCGGTCAGAGATGTAGCGGTCAGAGAGTTTTACTGCCTGTTCCAACGCCTCATCAGTGATCTTGGCGTGGTGGTGGGCTTCGTACCGTGGCCGCAGGCCCTTCAAGATTGCCAGGCTCTCCTCAGGTGTCGGCTCAGCCACCTGGACCGTCGCAAACCGCCGTTCCAGGGCCGCGTCCGATTCAATGTACTTTTGGTACTCGTCGAGGGTCGTCGCCCCAATCGTCTGTAATTCCCCGCGGGCCAAGGCGGGCTTCAAAATGTTGGAAGCGTCAATCGCGCCCTCGGCTCCACCAGCCCCAATCAGCGTATGCAGCTCGTCAATAAAGAGAATAACGTGCCCGTCTGCTTGAATTTCTTCAATTACTTTCTTGAGGCGGTTTTCAAACTCGCCCCGGTACTTGGTGCCCGCGACTAGCGAACCCATATCAAGGACCATCAGCCGTTTATTAGCCAGCTCGCCGGGAACCGTCCCGGCCACCATCTTTTGAGCCAGGCCCTCGGCGATGGCGGTCTTACCAACCCCCGGTTCACCAATCAGCACCGGGTTATTCTTGGTCCGCCGGCTGAGAATCTGGATGGTCCGCCGAATTTCGGCGTCCCGGCCGACCACCGGATCCAGCTGCTTGTCACGGGCAAGCTTGGTCAGGTCCCGGGCAAGTTTATCAAGGGTCGGTGTTCCGCTCTTGCGGCTGCTCTCCTGCCGATTAGCCTGCCGCCGGAGCTGACTCTCCGCCACCCCAAGCCGCCGCAGGGTCACTTTGCGGACCTGGCGTGGCAAAACGTCCAAGCTAAACAAAATCCGTGAAGACAGAACGCTTTCGTCAGCAATCAGGGCCAGCAGCAGGTGCTCCGTCCCGACTTTCAGGGAGTGCATCTGCTGGGCTTCCTGGCCGGCCAGCGCTAAGACCTGCTTAGCTTTCGGCGAGTATGGCAGGTAGTCGGCGGGGCCAAGTTGGTCAAGCGTCCCGTAGCCAATCAAGCGCTCAATTTCTTCCCGAATATCGTCACTGGTGATTGAAAACTGCTCAAAGATCTTATTGGCGATCCCATCCTTGTCCATTGCCAGCGCGAGCAGGAGGTGTTCGGTCCCGACCGCTTGGTGTTTAAAGTATTTAGCTTGTTCATGGGCAATCATCAAGACATGCTTAGCACTAGGAGTAAACATGTTATCCATTAGCAATCATCCCTTCTAACTTTCATACCGTAATCGATTCAGCAGCGAAATCAGCACGCGGGCCCTTAGCCGAGCTTCAACGTCGGTATTGCCAACGTCAAGTGTCTGCTTGGCAAGGGCAACCAGCATCAAATCTCCTTCCCGTTGTGTGATGACTTTTTCATCGTAGAGCGTCTGTACGATGGCAAAAGCATCACGTTCCCGAATTGAATCGCCAATTGTTTGGATTAACGAGTTTAACACGTCAATGTTATCAAGTAAATTAACACGCTCAATGCGGATATACCCGCCGCCACCGCGCTTGCTCTTAACCAGGTAGCCATTCTGGATGGTAAACCGGGTCTTGATGACGTAGTTAATCTGGGACGGAACCACGTCAAAATGGTTTGCAATCTCAGAACGGCGAATTTCAATCTGGGCAGAGTCACCCAGAATTTCTTTCAAGTAAGCTTCAATCAGATCCGAAATACTCTTATTCTCCATCATTTACCCCCCCTTGTTCTGACTAATACTGACCATTATTTTAGCATAATTTGCTGGTAAGTGCCCAGCAAAAGAATCCCGGTTTAAATTCAGGCTATGGCAAGGCCAGCTCAATATGATAAAAACGTCATATAAGCTTTAATAACCGTGTTCCGTGCCCAGCCAAAATTCGGATTAGCAATTTCTTCATTACATCATTCAGGTGATAAATGTCGGCAAGCCCCTTGCAGACCGGATCAAGCTTATTAGGAGGGGCCTCCCCCATCAAATATTGGTATATCGCGAGAATAGTGAACTGCCGCTTACCTTCCGCAAAATTATTTGAATTGCTCCAGCAAGTCTGATTAGATTGACTTTATAGTTTACTAACCAAAGAGGGGTTATCACATGACTAATCGATTAAAAGATAAAGTAGCAATTATCACCGGGGGCCGCAAGCGGACAGGGAGCAGCAGAAGCGCGGCTCTTTCTTCAGGAAGGCGCCCAGGTGATTGCCACTGACATTCAATTTGACTTGTTGAAAAAACAAGCACGAAAGTTGGCCGAACAGTTTGGCGACCGGATCCACCCCGTTATCCATGATGTTACTAAGGAAAGCGACTGGCAAAAAGTAGTGAGTGTCGCTATTGAGAAATTCGGCAAGTTGGATATTTTAGTCAACAATGCTGGAATCGGGGTTACAGACACGACCAGCAGTTTGATGGATTCCACCGTTGATGATTGGCACCATTTTATGGACATCAACGCGCTCGCACACTTTATCGGTGTCAAAGCCGTCGTCCCCTACATGAAGAAGAATGGGCAGGGTTCAATTGTCAACACCTCGTCCCTGGCAAGCGTGCAGGGAATTGCCGGTGCTTCCCCGTACACAGCACCTAAGGGCGCCAGTCGTTCCTTTACCAAGGGGGCAGCACGGGAACTGGGCAAATTCAACATCCGGGTTAACACTGTTCTCCCCGGCTGGATTGTCACCCCAATGATGCAGCAATTTACGCTAAGCAAAGAAAAGCTCGATAACCTGATTGGCGCAATTCCATTAGGCTACCTTGGGAACCCTGAAGATGTTGGCTACGCGGTCCTTTTCCTGGCGTCGGACGAGGCACGGTTCATTAATGGTGCCGAGCTTGTCATCGACGGTGGACAATCAGCCCGTGGTTAGCCGGCTAAACAAGGCCTGAAAAGCGGCGCTTGCGATTTCGGAAACTGCTATTGGAACAGCAAGCCGCCTAAATAAATAAACACCCGGCACCGACTTTGATCGATTCCGGGTGTTTATTTATTAT
>NZ_GG700733.1:553963-581778 GCF_000160835.1 Limosilactobacillus antri DSM 16041 | reverse complement strand
ATTATTTACTTATTAATTACTTTTCGAGGGAGAAGTCAACCACGTTCCGACCAACAACCTTGTTGTCCTTCAATTCTTGGATCATGTCGTTGATTTCAGAAAGCTTCCGGGTCTTAACGATTGGGTGAACCTTGCCTTCAGCACCGAATTGGAAACATTCAGCCAGGTCCTGACGAGTACCAACCAGGGAACCGGCAACGATAATCCCGTCCAGAACAGTCTTAGCAATGTTCAGCTTCATGTCCCCTTGTGGAAGGGCAACGGCAACTAACTTGCCATCTGGGCGCAGAGAGTTAACAGCTTGGTCAAAGGCTGCGGTAGTAACGGCAGTAACGACTGCGGCGTGAACCCCGCCAACCTTTTCTTGGATTTGTTCATCAACGTTGTTATCGTGACGATTGATGCAGATTTCCGCACCGTTTTCCTTAGCAGCCTTCAGCTTGTCTTCGTTACCATCAACGGCGATAACGTGAGCGCCAAAGACGTTGTGGGCAAATTGGATCCCGAGGTTACCCAAACCACCGGCACCAACGATTGATACCCATTGGCCAGGCTTGATGTCAGCAACCTTCAGGGCCTTGTACATCGTAACCCCGGCGCAGGTCAAGGAAGTAGCTTCAACTGGGTCCAGACCTTCTGGAACCTTAACGGCGTAGTCGGCAGGAACGATACATTGTTCAGCCATCGCACCATCAGCAGTGTAACCGGCGTTCAGAACGTTGCGGCAAAGAGTTTCCCGACCAGTCAGGCAGTATTCACAGTGGCCACAGCCCTTGAAGAACCAAGCGATTGATACCCGGTCGCCAACCTTTAAGCTGGTAACGCCAGGGGCAACCTTTGATACCCGGCCGACACCTTCGTGACCGATAATCCGGCCCGGCTTCTTACCAAAGTCACCAGCGGCACAGTGAAGGTCAGTGTGACAAAGGCCACAGTATTCCATGTCAACCAGTGCTTCGCCCGGCTTCAAATCACGAAGTTGAACATCCTTAACAGTAACGTATCCATCGACTGGATCATTGATAACAGCAGCTTTCATATGCTAAGATCTCCTTCTCAAAAGACATGTTATTTTTTTCACAATTCTTATGATACCAGAGGCCCCCGTTTTTTTAAAGCCCCCTTTCGGACATTTTATAATTAATTGTCAAACCACCGGGACTAATTTAGCACGCTTTTCGTCACCATCACGCACTTGCCAACGATCAAACCAATTTCGCCATTCGTCAAAATTACCGGCTGGTGTCTGCTAACTAAAAATAACAAGATTGCAAAGGTGCTCACAATCATTTTCTCGAGCAAGGTGGTGCTTCCAACCACTAATCGCCGCTGCCATATAATAGCCGAATCGTCTGCCGGTCCTCCTTGGTGATCCCGGTCCGAACATTATTCGGGATCATTACACTGTGACTGCCCTGCGGTGCGTGGGCCAGGCCGAGGGCGTGCCCTAGTTCGTGCTGGGCCACCTCGCTGCGAAAGGTCCGGTTTGCGTATTCCAGGTGCGAAACATCCAGCGTCGACCGGGCCTGAATTAAGGCGTGGGTGTCGGGATTATATTCAGAGCGGGTCGAGCCCAGCTGGGTGGTAACCACCCCGACCCCCGGAGCAGCTTGGTTAGCAGAAAGGTCACCGGCTTCCGCAATGATGTCCGCCTGGCTGCGGTGCCGGGTCCAAGTTAGGTGGATGACACCGGTACTATTCCACGCTTTGACCGCATCGCGGAAGGCGGTCACGAGCGGATGATTACGGGTCGCCAGGTAAATTTTCAAGCGGGTAGTGGGCCAGCGATACCCCTCCAGTGGAAGCGGCGTCTTCGACGGGAGGTAAAGCTGGTGCTTAGCGGCGCGGATGGCCTGGGGAGAATCATTATCGGCAGACTGGTCAGTCGCGGAATTTGCATTCACGCTGAACGCCGGGACCGGGTAGACTATCGGCTGGTCAGCCGCCCATGCCGTCACTGGTAGAGCCAGAGCCAGCACCAGCGTTGCGTTGACAATCAGCGATTTAATCATTACCATCATTCCCTTCCTAGTTACACGCTCTTTTCTGATAATGTTCTCATTTAATAGTAGAAAAGACAAGCCATGTCACCACCCAAAATTATTGGCAGAATTGTTAAGGGGAGGAGTGCGACACGATGAACAAAACGGTACTTTACACGGTAATCTCCTTCGGGACTGGTGCCGCATTAATCGGTCTAACCTTTATTGTATGAACTTCATGCTTGCCAGCCTGCTAAGCTGTAACGTTATTAACTTTAAAACAGCAAAAAGGCTGGGACATTTTCCCAACCTTTTGCTTTAACCAAGGATATGTTCGATGAGCAGGACTTTCAGAATGATTACCGCCCAGTGAATTTCGCCGCCTGCTAAGCCGCTTCTTGTAGGCCTAGTAGGTTTGAAGCCGAACGCTGAATCCTTGCTTATCCGCCTGAATACCGGTTGCTTCTCCCTAAGTCCTAATGAACATTTTTCATCATACCATCAATCTGTGCGGCATCGGTCTGTGATTGCAACGTACCAATACTAATCGTCTTTTGGCCAGCAGAGCCGCCGACACTGTACCTGACGGTGTCGCCTTTGATCTTGAAGGTGATACCACTAGCGGAATCGCTGCCTTCGCTAAAAGTATAACTGTCACCGTTTTGGGTGCAGGTAAAGGTTTCACGCCCCGGCATTCCCTGGTAGGTGTACTGGAAAAGCATTGCCCCCACCCGACGCGGGTCAGCAGAGGAATTCCCCTGGTTAGAGCTGCTTTCGTTGCTGCTGCCGTGCTTCTTAGCCAGAAACTGGTCAAGGTTCAGCTGATGCGTGGTTTTAGTCAACGTGTCGGTCGCCCAGTTGCTATCACCGGTCAGAGTCAGCTGGTTGCCAGATAGTCGTGCCGTAATCGGGCTGGTGACGTCGCTATCAGCGAAGTTCAGCGTGTATTCATTGTTGCCGGTCTTCTTCCATGTCAGCTGGTCATTAGTGTCGCTGTTGACTGGGTCGGCATAAACGTAGCGGCCAGTACCGTTGGAGTTTAGCTGGACCGCGGACCCTTTACTGCTGTTTTGGTAAGTACCGACAACCGAAGCGGCCGCTTGCTTTGTTGAGGTGGCAGAAGAGCTCTGCTTACCACTAGCGTTGTTCTGACTATTATTGGCGCCACAGCCAGCTAAGGATAGCAAGGCTGATACAGCCATGGTAGAAATTATCATTTTTGCAATTTTCATTTTAATTTCTTCCTTTGCTAATTAATGGTTTTCCGTAACGGAGTATGCCATTTGCTTTAATTATAATCAATTCCTGCGCCAACATTACTACTAGTCAGAAGTAACATAATATTACCATGAGTAGCAACAGTAGGATTAGCAAGCGTCAAGCCAACATATTCTTTGGGGTTGTCAACTTTTCCAAAAATTATTTCTGGATTGGCAATGTTAAAAGCAGATCCGAGATCTACATCGTTCGGTCCCCAATAATGCTTATTATCAATTTGGCCGTTAACAAAGCCGTGCGTATTTCCCCCGTTTCCAGTTAAGAGCATTGAGAAAATGAAGCCTTTAAAGTCAGCCAACCGTAATGAATGTGCGGGCTTGTCATTTCTTCCCGTTCTCCAGGTTGTTTCGTATGGTTTATCACCAGTAAGGTAGTTACCACCACCATAGCCGAATGAATTCTGCCATGTTAGATTTTCTCCAACATTACCTGTTAAATCAGAATAATCAGCAACCTCTCCAAAAAGTTGGGTGTTACTAATTTTTGGATTGAAAATATATTTTTGAGCATCTTCGATTAAAGCAGAATTAGTCAATACTGTACTATTATTAATTCCTAAAGCTTGACGAATGCCATTAAGGATAGCAGCTGTAAACTTATTTACATGCAATTTCATTTGTGGGTCACTATACATTTCATTAATAACCGCTGGCATACTATCGTCAACATACACCTGATTATTCAAAATTGTACTACTATCCTTAGGAGTTGGATTGTACCGAACTTGCAAACCGTCTTTCATTCGATCTGCTATCTGATAATCATGATTGCCATTTTGCCATTCCTGAGCCGCCGCCCGCGCATCTGCCGTAGCCGTTGCATAAATCCCCCAAGCAGCAGGATCCGTAACGCTCCGTTGATTCAGCTGGGCCAGGGAATAGTCGGCGTCGCTCGGCCGGCTAGCAACCACCCGTGGGGCGAACCAGTAGTCGGTCCCATTGCCATTACCGGCTGGGTCGTCTGTCCACCGACTGACCACTTGCAGGCGGTCGCCACGAATATCCACACTAGGGGTAATTGTAACATTGAAGCCAGAATTATCAGCGTTGCTTACTCCCCGAAAGGCGTTCGCAACGTCTGGCCGGTAGCTGCCGCTTTCGACTAGCTGGCGACCGACCTCATAGCCCCGGGTCTGGTCAAAGAGAATAATGTAGTGATACTGCTTGCCAAAGGCCTGGTTGCTGGCGTGCCAACCACCCATTTGTACCTGGCGACCAGTCCAGCTTATGCCATCCAAGTTGGCGTAGTTGCCCTGGTCAGCCAGCAGCTGAACCGGCGCAAACCAGTAATCTACGTAGTTGCTGTTAGCGTCACGGCTAGCGCTCCACCGGCTGATCACTCGAACCGGGTCGGTCGCCATCGCGGAATTAAAGGCAATTGTCGTGTTAAAACCAGACTGGTCCGCATTCATTACTCCAGGAAAGGCCCGGGCGACATCTGGCCGGCTCCCGGAGTAAATTGTCTGCCGACCGAGTTCACGACCGTTGCGCGCGTCCAACACGATAATCGTGTGATAGTTCCGCCCTAGCGCGGCATTCGTAGCGTGCCAGCCGGCCACTTGCAATCCGGCATTAGTCAACCGGTAGCCGTCCAAGCTGGCATGGTTGCCGGTATCAGCCAGCAGGCGCTGGGGAGCGAACCAGTAGTCGACACAATTTCCGTTCCCAGCCCAGTCATCGGTGTAGCGGCTGATAAATTGGATTTGGTCGTTGGCATAGCGGGGGTCGTTAAGGTCAAAGCTAGCACTAAAGCCAGACCGGTCCGCATTGATGACGGTTGGAAAGGCCCGACCAACATCAGCCCGGCTAACGTTAGCAACCTGCTGACGGGTAATTTCTTGACCGCGGGTCGCATCCCAGGCAATGACGTAGTGGTACCGCCGCCCCAGGGCAGTATTCGTGGCGTGCCAGCCGTTAACAACCACCTTGCCACCGGTCAGCTTAGTCCCATCAATGTGGGCATTATTGTCCATATTAATGTTAATCCGTTGCCCCAGCCAGAGGTCGGTGCGATGACCTTCACCACCATTAGCGTCATCAGAATAACGGGCAATAATGGTCAGCTGGTGACCAAGGACACTGCTCGGCAGGCTAATCCGCTCATCAAAACCAGCTTGGCTGCTATTAGCCACGTTACGGTACTGGGCTGCCACGTCAGGACGGGCGACCGGGTTAATCCGCTGCCGCTTAATTTCGGTCCCAGTCGTGTTATCGAACACAATCAGCCAGCCGTTCTGCAAGTCGGCACTGGTCGAAGCAGCGTGCCAGCCGGCCACGTGGAGAAGTGGATTGCCATAGTTATCCTGCTCCAGCTGGTAGCCATCAAGGTAGCCGGCATTCACGTTGGCTTGCGGATTATTATACCCGTCGCCGACCCAGTAGTAAGATTCGGTGTAGGTAAACTCAGCATTGAGCCCTGCCGGTGCCATCATGTAAAGGTTCCGTGCCGATCCTGGCGCAGTCGAGCTATTGCCACTCATCTGGTAGCCGCCAAGCGGGCCGGTGGTGTAGTTAATGTCATGCCCGGAAAAGAGCCTCATACCATTTTGCGGCCGGATTACTTCCAACCATTGTGGCCGACCCTGGGCATCCCGAATAATGTAGTAGAAGGCGTTCCCGTTTTTATATGGCGCCGCCGTATCATAGACACTAACGTCGCCATTAACCGCCCAGTATGGCTTAATCGTCAGTCCCCACACGCCAGGCTGCACCGCACCATTGTCGGTATTAACCCGGATAGTATTGGTAACGGTGTTGCCGTTGACGGTCGCTTCTTTAGTTAGATATGAAACATTATGCGGATCAGATGTATGGGTCATTTGCGCGTCATTTTCACGGCGCATCGTGATCTGGTGGTCGTTAATCGAACCACTGACCCCTAGGTAATTTGCTTCGACGCTGTTCCGGAAGGTGCCAGCATAGCTAATCGTGCTACTGTTGGTCGAGTCAAACTCGGCTCCGTTCGTTCCATAATTCACGCCATTGCTGAAGTAGTAATCGACATTAACGCTCTCATCGTTTCTCAGCGAATGACCATTAGTCGTCACGTTATAAGAAAAGCCTGGCGTTGTTTGGTTGAGCCCCGCGTCTTCTCCCGCTGTCTGCACATTAACGTTAGCATCCAGGACAGCTGAGTTGATGTTTGCGGGGTCATTAGACGTCACACCCGGATACTGAGACGTGTCAATACCGCTCCAGGTAACCGTGGGCCGTGAATTGTAGCCAAATTGGCTGAATTGGGCCGCAGGCGGGTTCCAATTGGCATCAGCGCTGGCAGTGGTTGCCCCGCCCACTAATAGCAACGCACCGGCGGCTAAGCCGATAACCCAGTTTTTCTTTGCTTTGTATAACTTTTTCCGCATCGTATAATCTCCCCCAGAATCAAATTTTATACAACCGTGATTATAAGTGCTTTCTAACCGGATGTGGGCACATTTCAGGAATCGGGATATTCTTTCAGGCTGCGCTAAAAAGAGGCTGTGACATAAGCCCTCTTACTTAGATAAAATACGAACGGCGCAGTACGCAAATGGGTTCCAGTGTTCGGTAAAGCCAAACTCTGAAACCCTATTTGCGCTTGCGGGGGCTCCCCACAGGCTAGCTACGCGTCGAAAAACGAAGTCGATTCCGACTTCCACGTTAGAACCGTTCAAAAACGAAATCATCCTGATTTCTGTTTCACGGTTTGTCTCGCTCCCTAGCTTATTAACGCCAACTATCCGGATCATGGGTTGGCTGAATGTAGTCTGAATCATCTGGCGGCAGGTTGATTCGCCGTTTGAATTCCGGATCAATGTTCGGATCGGCATTCATCTCGCAAAATCTCACAATTAGATATTATTCGGCCTGCTTTTCAATCCGGCCATCCTGATAAACGTAGTAGACATCCCCGTTGTCGTTGCGAACTGAATTATACGGAACGTAGCTGCCATCGGTTGGTGCACCATGGGCCCCGCCATAGGTTCCGCCATCAATTGTCCAGCCCTGGTCACCCATTTTCTGGGTAATGTAGTCGATTGAGCTCTGCCCGCCGGTGAGGTGAACCGCCGCCGATGACGAAGAAGCAGCCGCTGAGCTGCTCGACTGGCTGACCGAGCTAGAACCGCTCTTTTGTGACGACGAGCGGACCGTCTTGCTGGTGGTCGAAGAACTGTCTGCACCCTTACTGCCATGATGTTGGTTGCCACACGCTGTTAACGTCAATCCCGCTAAACAAGTGGTGGCGATTAGTGCTAATTTTTTCATAATTAATTTTCCTCCCAAGATTTCACAATTAGATATTAATTTGACTATCTTTAGTTTCACTTTGCAACAACTTCACTTCCCGTAGTCCTGCATGAATGAAGACAAAAACAACTATCCAAGTAGCCACCGCTAACGCCATGTATCGTAAAATGCCAAACTGATTTAGGGCATTCCAGTCCCAAAGGGCATGAATAATCATCACCAGCAACAAGAAGCGCAAGAATTTAAAGTTGAAAAAGTCACTTGACGATAGCTGTTTCCCCGCAATCACCATTACAAGCGCCGCCGTAGCTATCGCACACCATTCCGTATGATCTGAAATTGAAAACATCGTCCGACCAATTGCTTCTTGCATGGAAGCAATTTGGCCAGTTTTATCATTAAACATATACTCAACATTTTCAAAGGCAGCAAATCCAGTACCAACAGCAGCACCGATTAATAGCCCATTAAAGATTCGTTTAGCTTTGATTTTATAAACAAAGTAAGCTGCTACCAACACCTTGCTAAGTTCTTCCACGAATCCTGTTTGCAGGGCACCAAGCAGGTCGAGCTCCCGATTGCCAAAGAAATTGACAAACAAAATTGTAACAATCAACGACAACACTCCACCAAGCAGAGCCATCTTAGTTACCTGGTAAAAACTAATATTCTGAAAAACGTTACATTCAAAGAAAAGAACTAGTGCTGATAGGGGAACTGCAACCGCTAAAAAGGCATCCATAGATATCCAAATACCATATGCTGGCAAAAGTCCAAGCAGAAAGTACATTAAAATTCCGATAGCTAAAACGAATCCCAACACCCGCGAAAATAGCCAAGGCTGAACCTTATCATTAACAATTTCACTTAACGATGGTGTCGTTTTGTCGGTTCCCACAATAAATAACTCCTCAGCTTCTTCTGTTGTGTGGCGTCTAAAGACTTGGCTGAAGAATTCGCTCAGACTAACTTTGACCGCTCCCTTGCCACCCGTCCAAGCATTAATGTGAGACGTAACGTTATCCATTACCCCTTGCTTGTTTGAGCTGTTTATCGACTCTTCATTATCATTACTAGTCGAATCGATTACTTGACCATTGCTTTTAACTAATGGCTTTCCACAGTTAATACAGAACTTACTGTCAGTACTATTTTTAGCACCGCAATTCGTACAAAAGACGATTTTGCTATCAGGCATTTTTACCAAGCCCCCGCCATAAAGCCAAGTGCTCCACCAAGCGCACCCGCAGTGATCACATCATCAGTATGTGCTTTATCCTCTTCATTAGCTTCATCTTCTTTTTGCTGAAGATAATGACGTCTAAATTCCTGACCAACCGGGCTGGTCTGAAAACGTGTAGTCTCCTTGGTTCCTTTAAATACCCA
Source organism: Limosilactobacillus antri DSM 16041 (assembly GCF_000160835.1). Classification (GTDB taxonomy): domain Bacteria; phylum Bacillota; class Bacilli; order Lactobacillales; family Lactobacillaceae; genus Limosilactobacillus; species Limosilactobacillus antri. Next base: position 572,906 of record NZ_GG700733.1, on the reverse strand, counting down.
ATAATAAGCTAATTTATAATCACGAGTATGAACATTTTCTGCTGTCATTCGCACGGTCCACTTACCAAACGTTTTCCCAGCAATCTCATGAGCTACATTGGACATTTGACTTTCGGCCGTCACCACCCGTGTATCAAAGCCGTTGGACTCAAGCTGGCTATTAATTTGTTGTTGTGAACCAAAATTAGGCATTACAGTAATCGTTTTATTTCCCCGGTCGATATTAACTTTATAGCCCTTAGCGCTCGTAAAACCATTGTTCTCCAGTGCTGAATCAACAACATGGGGCACGTAAATTTGTGAATACACAACAATCACGGCAACAATTGCACAGACAATCCCAATAATTAGCTTTTTATGCTGTCTACCTAAATCTTTGAACCTAGTAGAGTCGACCTTATTAAGGATTTCCTTAATATCATGATCCTGTTTATTTTCCTTGGGCTGTTTTTTCTTTAATACAAGCCCACATTTTGGACATTTACTTTCATTTCCATTTAGCTTATTGCCACAGTTTGGACAAAATTTCATTTTCCTAATCCCCCCATGGAATTGCCTTCATTTGAACCCAACTCAACTGCCATTTACCATCGATCAAGTTGTAGTGCACATGAAAGTTATCGTATTCATGTTCCGTGTCAGTAGTTTTACCCGTCCCTTCAATCGAACTGCTTTTGGCCTCTGGATCGTTTTTCTCGATTATTTCGTGATTTCCCCGATCCAATTCAGCCATCTCTGGATCTTCACCATCTTCCTCATTCTTAAAGTTGTGCTCTCCTATCTTTCGGGAAGTTTTTGCCTTAATTACTACGTCCATGTACGTAGTATTTTTTATACTTGGGCTTGCATCATCGTGATTTCCGTCTTCTTGAGCATATCCCATTGAAAATGAGTTTACCTGCAGCTTATCCAAATTAAAGTTATAGTTAGCGATTTTGCGCCAGCTTTCCACCAAGGTCTTGCTCTGGTTTTGCAGCTGACTCTTATCGCTGCTGTTATGAGCTTGCGTAAATTGCTTCAAATCATTGATTGCCATCGGCGCAACCTTACTTTTTATAACCCACCGGTTCTGTAAAGTGTAGTCCAATCCCTTGCCATCCCGATTTTCATAATCGTTATTTCTGGGAACTAAAATGCGTGAAATACCTAGTGCATCAGCTTGATCTTCTGTTGGCTTCATGAGGCTATAATCAGACTGCTTTAAGGTAATCCCCGCCCAACCAACTAACGGAAACTTTCCCTTTAACACTAACGGATTTAAATTAGTTCGGTTCTGCTTAATTGGCGTCATTCGATCTGGCCGCAAATGAGTATTGGTTTTTTTGCCATTATCATATACATACATCTGCTCTGATCCTTGCGGCAAGGCAACCATCTTGCTGTATTTTTCTGCCATAACAGTTATGGGCAAACAGACAATAGCCATCATCATTGTTACTATTAGTATCCATAATTTTTTCATTCGTTCTATCACTCCTTCTCCCAATAAAAAGGTCTGTCAACTATGGCAGTCCTTCCTCTTATTTGCTTAGCGTTTCATGCCATTAAATAAGGTGTTCCTTACTGAAAGCCTGATGGATCAAACCGGCTTAAACCAGTAATCGACCGCATTGCCATTGCCGGCTGGGTCATCGGTCCAACGGCTAATAATTTGCAAATCGTGCTCCTCAGTGAAGTCCGGATCGTTGGCAAAACTAATATTAAAGCCGGAGTTGCCAGCAGTCATTATGGTTGGAAAAGCCTTAGCGACATCCGGACGGCTCACTTCCTGGTCGGTAATGTTGAACCGCCTTAGCTCATGGCCAATCCCTGGTGTGGCATCAAAGATAATGATGTAGTGGTACTTACGCCCCAGCGAGCGGTCAGTTGCGTGCCAGCCGACAATGTGGAGCTGACCATCCCGGACGCTAACGTCATCTAGCCAGCCCTGGTTGCTGGTATCAGTCGTTAGCCGCCGGGGAGCCGACCAGAAGTCAACGTAGTCGCTATTGGCGTCCGCGTCGCTGCTGTACCGGCTAATGATTTGCAGGTTATCAGTCACTAGCTCCGGTGTAAGATCAAAGTCGCCCACAAAGCCGGCCATCGTCGCATTTCCTACCGTGGGATAAATTTTGGCAATATCAGGACGTTCGGCATTCGTAGCGTTGACCCGGGCGATTTCGTGCCCCCGACTAGCGTCAAAGAGAATCAGGACATGGTGGTCACGGCCAAATGCCTGGTTAGTCGCGTGCCAACCGGCCACGTGAAGTTTGCCGTTTTGTACTTGAGCCACGTCAAGGTAGCCGTGGTTGCCCTGGTCCATTTGCAAGTCAAACCAGTAGTCTGTGGCGTCGCCGTTGCCGGCTTGGTCATCCGTGTAGCGGCTGATGAGGGAAAGGTGGTCGCCAGCTTGCAAGACGGCCGCTGGCAAATCAAGATTCGTCTGGAAACCGGCCAACCCGGCACCGTAAACATTGTGCACAACAGCAATATCAGGACGGGCGGTCTGGCGGACCATCAACCGTGTCACTTCACTGTGCGTCGTGTTATCAAAGACAATCAGGTAGTGGTACGGCTTATTCTTAACGTCGCTCGTCGCGTGCCAGCCACTGACCTGGAGCTGGTCGCCACTCAGCTGGTAGTGGTCAAGCCAGGCATAGTTGCCGTGGTCGTTATGGTCGTAGTTGTTGTCTAATCCTGCCTGAGCTGTGTAAGTAACAGTGATTGTCTGATTCGGCGTGTCGTGATAAACCGTGACGGCTGGAACTTCGGTAACATCGCAGTTATAGCCGAAGTAGGCCTTTGGAGTATAGGCTTTCCAGCTCCAACTATCTTTTTGCCACTCCTCATAAGTAATCTTTTGACCATCACGAATTTGGTGGGCGTAACAGCTGGCGACTTGCTTAATATCCGTAGGCGCCTGTCCGGGAATCACAATGTGAATTGTTCGGGTAATCAACTTATTTACCGCATAATCCTCAGGTTTTACGGTTGCTATGACATCGGGCAAGGTCTTAATTTGGTTCCCAAGAAGGATAGTCTGACCGAAACGCTTATGAGCATCTTCGTCTAATTGCTTTTCTTTTGTCCGTAAAGCAATGATGTCAGAACGTTGCTCAATCTTTGAGTAAATCCACGATTTGTTTTTTTCTATTTCATCACTTAAGGAAGAAGAAAGAGTAGACAGTGTATTTTCATCGTCCCAAAGAGCTTTTTCCATTTTCCTCAGTTTATCTATATGGACACGTAGATCAGATAAATAAGCTGCTGATTTGTTCCAATATTCAGCCATTGGATGGGTTCCCCTTTTTTCTTGTTCATCAACAAACTTTTCCCAGTCATCACTTACCTTTTTCTTTTTTGCCACTAATTGCTCTTCTTCATCAACTGCATTTTGCTGAGTTGCTACTTTTTGCTTTAGTTGTTCGTAATTTTTGAGTATCTCTTGTAACTCAGCAGGAGCATCTGTATTATCATAGTTTTCCGGGTGTTTAGTATAATCGTAATATGATTTGGCCGTCAAAGTACCTATCTGACCTGATATATCTACACTTTCCTTCTGGTCATTTTGAATAGCCTCTTCGTCCTGCTTTTCTTCAGCAATACACTTCTCTAGTTGCTCTTGGTATTTTTGGCGCGGCTCTGCATTAAGATCATCACTAATAACAATAATTGGTTGGTCTGCGGTTCCATATTGATGCTGCGTCGTCACTGACGCCAGGTTCTCTTGTCCCGCTGCAACAGTTGCTGTCTGCTGTGCAGTTCCGTTATCTTGCGTTGCCGCTGGTTGGGCCACGGGCTGTTGTGCTGGTGTTACAGCAGTTGTCCGGTCAGCGTGTCCAACCTGACCACTCAGTAAAATACTAATTCCCAGGGTAGCGGTAAACAAAGATGTCCGCCGCCAGGTTGGTTCTGATTTGCGAATTGCCATCCTATTTTCCTCCCCCAATCCGTTTTTTACACACTCAAAATTATAAGAAACGACTGGCGATAATTGGGCAAATTTCACGAATATGCAGATTATTTCATTCTGTGCAATCGCCGTCAGGAAGAATGTGCTGAAAATTTCAGTTAACTGCCAGAAGTTTATTCTGGGGCCGAAACGTCCCTATTTTTTAGCCCCGGCTTTCCCTATTATTTAGTATATGAATACTAATTGGGGGAAATAAGCCATGAATGTTTACATTCTCGAAGACCAATGGGCCCAACAAGTTCATTTGGAAAAAATACTCCATGAGATTGAGGCTGCGCATAAACTCGCGCCTTTCAAAATCAACCTCTTTTCTAATACCACCGATTTCTTAAACAGCCTGCCATCGCCGAGTGTTGAAAACCTCTTCCTGCTTGACCTGGAAATCAACGGCGATACCCTAGCCGGGCTGAAAGTTAGTCAGCACATCCGCCAAAACGACCTGTTCGCGTCGATTATTTTTATCACGATCCACAATGAACTCCTGCCAACAACCTATAACTACGAGTCGGAGGCCCTCGACTTCATTGCTAAGGATCAGGATAATATTAAAGAAAAGCTCACTAAGGACCTGCTCCATGTCGCCAACAAGCTAGCCCACTTTTCAACCCCAACAATCACCCTTAAAGTCACCAGCGGTTTCCTTCGCGTTAGCCTGGACGACATCGTCTACTTCGAACCCAGTCCGACCAACACGCACCAATCACTGATGCACACCGTTAATAACCAGGTCACAACCATCAATGCCAACCTCAACCAATTATTAGACCGCTCACCCCTTTTCTTTCGGACACACAAGCACTGCCTGGTCAACCTGAGCAAGGTCAGCAAAATTGACACGCACAACCACTTGGTGACCCTCAACGGTGCCCAGCATCCTCAGCCGCTATCGCAGTTAAAAAATAAAGCCCTCCTGAGCAAGCTAGGAGAGCTCAACGATCAGTTTTATTCTATCAATTCATAAAGCGGCACTAATTAAGTCATGCCCTTTTCACCAATCAGTTTAATTATTTAAAAAGTCCTGAGTTCAGGATGCCCGGCACCTCAACAGCGATCATAATCATTAAAACTGCCCCGGCGGCCTTCGTAATCGAACGTCAGCTGGGGCTTGTTATTCACTGCCATCTTTTTCTTAGCACACCTAACGATGTCGGTACGTCCCTTTAGTTAGTTAGAGCTCTGCATGGTGCCACTCACATATTCATAATGCCGTTTGAAATCCCCACCACGGGAATACTTAATCATCAGTTTGCGCTGCTGATCGTAAAATTTAACGCGAAACGGCGTTATCGTCAGTGTTGAAGTTCGTAATAAGCTGGCTCTATTTCACGACCAGTGCTCGAAAAATGACGACAAAGAATCGGCTCCCAGCAGGATCCGGCGCTGGTGTCGTTCTAGCTGCTGCATGACCTGCTGACCACAGCTAGTCCAGTTAATAGCATTTCGTCGATTCAACTTGTCACAATGTGGACCCATGACGCTCACCTGTTTACTCCATCCTTTTACTTGAGGTGTTCATTTTATGACCTTGTTTGCTGTTGACAATCCATTTATACGGGTAGCCTCGCCGACCTCCCTAATTTTATTTCTGGTCAAAGTATGCCTTTTCTACCCCTGGCTTTTCTGGGGGTGCTATCGGCACATCAGTCGCCGGACTATCCCCATCGGTTTCTACGTTGTTTTGGGAGCAGCTTTCATCTTCTGGCCACCGAGTCTTTTCATTAATGACTTGGTCACCGCCAGCCTGGCAATCGTCGCAGTTTACTACCTAGCGAACCCGTTTGGTGACCACCTCGCAACCATTGTTAGCCATTTCGGTTACAGTATGTTAGTTTACTACTTCAGCTCGGTAGTATGTTTGCTACTGTCACGAATCATCCTCGTCAAATACCCCCAGTTTAGTTCACTCCCCCACACCTTCCTCATCCCACTTATCTATGGTTTCGCCCTCCTGGTGATTAAAATCGTTCGCCCACTCGCCGACCGCTTTTTTAGCCGGGTTAACAACCGCCACCCCGTTGCCGAGTGGTGTCTGAGCGTCCTCTTTATCCCCCTGAGTCTCTTTTTCTTCTTCGTCCAACATTTCCTGACGGCCAATAATTTAGGCGGAAACACCGCTGCCCTGTTGATTACACTCGCCTACTTCATCCTCGCCCTCCTAGTGATGAACCATGTTGGCAGCGACCTCCATTACCGTGATCAGGCGACTTTCGCCAGCCACAATTTGGACAGCCTTACTAACTACACCGATAAACTGGAAGTAATGTATGATGACCTGCGCCGTTTTCGCCACGACTATCAAAACATTCTTATCAGCCTTTCCAGTGCGCTGAGTGACAACCACATTGCTTATGCTAAGCAAGCAATTCAAGAGCTGACCCAGTCCTCTAGCAGAATTGTCGATATGCCGACTAGCGTCTTCGAGGCCCTGCAAAACATCACTGACCTGGGAGTTAAATCAATTGTTTATCAAAAGCTGAGCGATGCCATTAAAGATGGCCTGCATCCCCGCTTAGAAGTCGTCCGTCCGCTTGAACTGACGACGACCCTCCAGCCGCTCGATGCCATCCGGATCACCGCAATCCTCCTTGATAACGCCATCAATGCTGCACAAGTATCAAAGCAAAAGAAGGTGAGCCTGAGCCTCTTTGAAAATGAGAACGCCCAGTTTATTATTGTCGGCAACTCGACTAAGGAGGCCCAGGTCGACCTCAACAAGTTAGCCGAGCTGGAGCATTCGATCAGCATCGGCAACAATCACCACCTGGGCCTGCGAAACCTCAAAATTATCCTCGGTCACTACCCGAACGCCGTCAACGACCGGAGCAGCAACCAGCACTGGCTGGAGCAAAAGATTGTCCTGCCGAAAAAGTAGTATTAAAAGGAATAAAGGAGCTGTGACACAACCCACGGTTAGGGACTGTAAGGCTAGCCTAGGACAATCATTGACACGGCACGGGTCGGTGATTGTCCGTAGCTAGACTCTAAGTCCCTGGGTTGGGTCACGTGATATCTTTAAATTATTCGGAACTAAAACGAGAGCCTGCGGCAAAACAGAATTTTGTCACAGGCCCCTTGCTATTATCTACCAAAACCAGTTTAGATAATCTTCTAAAGGGCTGGCTAAATTAATTAGGCGCAGATCTCCTAGAAGAGCTTGATTGCGGCTTCGACACTGGCAAAGGCCATAAAGAGGACTACCAGCCAGCCGGTAATGCTTAGCCAGCGGGGGTGCCGGTAAGTCGTCCCGATAATGTCCTTGCGCCGGGCCGCCAAGAGCAGCATTGCCAAGGCAATCGGCAGGATAAAGCCATTCAGCGTCCCGACAACCACCAGAACCTTTGCTGGCTGACCGATGAAGTAAAAGATCGCAGTCGAGAAAACAATGAAGGCCATAATCAGCATCCGCCGGTACTTCTCAAAATGGGTATCTTCCTTAGCACTGATGGCGTAGTCCAAAAACGAAACGGAAGTAAAGGTCGAGCCGAGAATCGACGAAAGACCTGACGCCAAGAGAAGGAGGCCAAAGAACTTGTAACCGAAATCGCCAGCCGCCACCTTAAAAATAGAAGCTGCCGGGTTAGCGGGGTCCAGCTTATAGCCGGCAACAATGACCGCCAGGCCCGCCAAAAACAGCATGATCCGAATAACGGAAGCCAGGCCGATCCCGGTTAAGGCCCCTTCATTGACATACTTGATGTCCTGCTGACCACGGGCACCGCCCTCGAGCAGCCGGTGACCACCCGCAAAGGAAATATAGCCACCAACCGTACCACCAACAATCGTCACAATCGAATAGAAGTCAACCTTGGTCGGAACAAAGGAATGCTGAACGGCGGTAGCGTAGGGAACCTTCATGACCCACAGGATATAAAGCAGAATTGCAATCTTAATGACCGCCAGCACCTGCACGGTTCGGTCCACCGCCGTCAACGCATTCTTGATGATTAGGACAATAATGGCAAAAGCTGCCACAATAATCGCCCCGTTCTGTGGCGAAATTCCAAAAAGTACGTTCAAGCCCAAGCCAGCACCACCGATATTGCCGATGTTAAAGAATAAGCCACCAATCGCCACCAACGCCGATAGGAGGTAGCCTAGACCCGGGAAAACCTCATTGGCGATTACCTGGGCCCGCTTACCGGCCACCACGATAATCCGCCAAATGTTTAGCTGCACAATAATATCAACCAGGATACAGACTAAAATGGCAAAGCCAAAGTTAGCACCCATCTGACTGGTAAAAGTGGCCGTCTGGGTTAAAAAGCCCGGGCCGACCGCCGACATCGCCATCAGGAAGGCACCCCCGATGGCCGCCGCGTGCAGCTTATTGCGGCGCGACTTTGGAAGTCCTGCATTCTGCTGCTCTTTTTTCATTGTCTTCCCCCTCTCTCAATCTCATGCCTAAAACGCTTGAACCTTGATATTAGCGTCGGCTAGCGCCTTCCGCAGCGCCTTGACAATCCTAAGGGCCGCCGCGTTATCCCCGTGTACGCAAAGGGAGTCCACCCGCAGTGGAACCCGTTCGCCAGTAATCGCCGTGACTGCCTGGTCTTGGATCATCTTCACCGCCCGCTGTGCGACCTGCGCGGGGTCGGTCAGAACCGCCCCGTCCTGTGAGCGGGGAACCAGGGTTCCGTCCGCCTGGTAGGCCCGGTCGGCAAATGCTTCCGAACAGTAGGGCAAATCAACCTGCTTGGCCGCCACAATTAGCTGGCTGCCTGATAAGCCGTAAATCGGCAGCTGGGGATCAAAGCGCTGAATGCCCCGGCAAATTGCCAGTGCAAGTTCCCGGTCCTTGGCAGCCGCGTTGTAGATGGCCCCGTGGGGCTTAACATGGTGCAAGCGGTGATCCTTTGTAAAGCCCGCTACAGCCGCAATCTGGTAGGTAATCATGTTGGTAACGTCATCCAGGGCCATGTCCATCCGCCGGCGGCCAAAGCCTAATCGATCGGGGTAGCTAGGGTGAGCCCCCACCGCCACCTGATTTTCCTGGGCCATGTCGACCGTCTGCCTGATGACGTCAGGATCTCCAGCATGGTAGCCGCAGGCAACGTTTGCCGAAGAAATCAGTGGGATTACCTCAGCGTCCCGTCCCAACTTGTAGCGGCCATAACTTTCACCTAAATCACTGTTTAAATCAACTGTTTGCATTTGGACCCCTCTTTTCTAGCTTATCAAGCCAGTTTACGTTGGTTGTTAGACGCTGGAAATCAGGCTCCTGCAAGATCTGGGCCAGCATTTCCAGGTTCGTTTTAATTCCCTTAATCACGGTTTCACCAACCAGCGCCTGCATCTGTTGAAGAACCTGCTGGCGCCGGTCACCGTAAACGATAATCTTAGCAATCATCCCATCATAGTTGCCGGGCACCACGTATCCCTGGTAGAGGGCGGTATCAACCCGGACGCCCTGGCCACTCGGCAGGTGGAGGCCGGTGATTTTGCCCGGTGTCAGTGCCGTGACCCGGCATTCTAGTGCAAAGCCCCGCGTCTTGATGTGGTGCTTGCTTAGTTCATCACCTGCCGCAATCCGCAACTGCAGCTCGACCAGGTCGGTCCCGGTGATCAGTTCCGTAATCGGGTGCTCCACCTGAATCCGGGTATTCATCTCCATAAAGTAGAAGCTGCCGTCACGGTTGTAGAGGAATTCGATTGTTCCCGCCCCTTCGTAGTGCAGACGGGAAACCGCCGTCTCCGTCCGTTTCAGCATCTCTGCCCGCACATCATCACTCAAGACCGCGGCGGGTGCTTCCTCGATGACCTTCTGGTGACGGGCCTGAATCGTGCAGTCCCGTTCGCCAAGCGCCGTGACGTTACCGTACCGGTCGGCAACGATCTGAACCTCAATGTGACGAGGATTCGGCAGATATTGCTCTAAGTACATCTCCTTGCTGCTAAAGGATGCCATGGCCTCCTCCTGCGCAACCGGGAAGTTTGCCTTCATCTCCGCTGGCGAGTGAACGATTCGCATCCCCTTGCCGCCACCACCAGCACTCGCCTTCAGCATCACCGGGTAGCCCAGCTGGCTAGCCTGGTCAAGCGCATCGGCGACCTTCGTAATCACCTGGGTACTCCCCTTGACCACCGGCAGACCGGCCGCCGCCATTGTCAGACGGGCCTGTTCCTTATCGCCAAGCAGGGCGATCACCTGGGAGCTGGGGCCGATCAGCTTCAGGCCGTTTTTTTCACACGCCGCCGCAAACTCCGGACTTTCGGATAGAAAGCCATAACCCGGATGAATCGCCCCGGCACCCGTGATCTTTGCCGCCACGATGATTGCAGAAATATTCAGGTAACTCTTGCTAGCACTGGCGGGACCGATACAAACGGCTTCATCGGCCAGCTTAACGTGAAGGGCGGTTTTATCAGCAGCCGAATAGACCGCCACCGTTTTAATGCCGAGCAGGCGGCAGGTCCGGATGATCCGGACGGCAATCTCTCCCCGGTTAGCAACCAGGACCTTATGAAAAGGCCACTTACTGACCGACCTACTTGATTTGAATAAGTGGTTGTCCATACTCTACCCCTTCTTCATTATTAACCAGGACCTTTTCAACCACGCCGTCACGATCCGCTACCACGTTGACAAAGGTCTTCATGACCTCAATCACACCGACAACGTCCCCCTTCTTAACCCGGTCACCAACCTTGACGAATGGTGGTTCCTGGGGTGACTTAGCCGTATAGAAGACCCCCACGCTCGGGGCATTGATTGTATTATTACTGGTAGCAGCGTTCTTTGCAGCCATTTTCAGCTGCTGCGCGTGGTCATCTCCTGCCCCGGCAGGTGCTGCCTGCGGGCTGGCAACGACCGGCGCCTTTTCCCGCTTCAGTTTAATGTGTGTACTTTTATCAGAATATTCGATTTCCGTCAGGCCGTTATCCTTCAAGAGTTTAATCAGGTCTTTAATTGCCTTTGTATCCACCATTGCTCACTCCTTAGTCAAATAGTTGCTGAATGCGGCGACTGGCAACCCGGTTTCGGCCAATCGGCTGCTGATACTTTGCCGCGCGGATTTGGGCCGCTAAGTGGTCTAACTGGGCTCGCTGTGTTCGCAGCAGCTTCGTGGCTTGCGCTAAGTTTACCAGGCTGAACTTAACTTTCTGACCCGGGCGACACTGGACCAGTTTGCTGAGGTCGGCCGTAACCACAACGGCGATCAGCGGGTAGCCACCCGTGGTCTGCCGGTCCGCCATCAGGACGATCGGCTGCCCGTTGTTAGGCACCTGGATACCGCCCCGCACCGTTGCCGCCGAAAGCATGCTCTGTTGGCTGCTCTCCAGTCGCGGTCCCTGCAGGCGGTAGCCCATCCGGTCCGAGTTACTCGTAACCTCAAAGATACTTGCGGTCAACCGTTCCTGGTCCGCATGGCTGAATTCAGCCCACTGGGGACCGGGCAGAAGACGGATACTAACTGGCGCCTTCGGTTGGGAAGGAGCTGGTGCGGCAGTATGGCGGTGGTAGTAGCTGGACATGGTTGCCCGACTGCTGAAGGGTAATTGGTCACCAGCCCGCAGTTGACGACCCCGGTAGCCGCCCAGGTGGAGACGCAGGATCGTCGCACAGCTGCCCATCACCTTAGGGAGCCGGAATCCCCCGCTGACTGCCAAATAGCCAAAGCGGCCCGTACTAGTAGCACCGATCGTTAGCAGGTCTCCCGCCCGCACCTGCAGGCAGCGGTACTGGTCAACCGGTCGTTGATTCAGCTGCACCGCAAAGTCGGCGCCAGTAATTGCAATAAAGCCGGGACCATTGAAACGAAGGCTAGGGCCGTGAAGGGTAAACTCCAGAACTGGCTGGTCAGGCTGGTTGTCGACCAAAATATTGGCAACCTTCATTGCCTGGGCATCCATGCTGCCCGCCTCGGGGAAACCATCAATCAGGTGATCAGGACGACCAGCATCCTGGACGGTCGTCTGAAAGCCCGGCTTGAGTACATCAATTGTTGCCATCATTTCTCCACCGTCCTTACCTGATACGTGCCCTGCCGGTCAGCCTGCTGAATTACAGCAAACTGATCCCGATCAATTGCAAAGAAACGGACACTGTCACCAGCCGAATAGAAACTCTGCGGATTGTGCGGGTCATAAAGTTTTAATGGCGTCCGGCCAATAATTCGCCAACCGCCTGGGGATTCAACCGGGTAAAAGCCGGTTTGGTGTCCCGCAATCCCGACGCTGCCCGCCGGAATCTTGAGGCGCGGTTTCTCCAACCGGGGCATTGCCAGGCGGTCCGGAACACTGGCCATGTATGCAAAGCCTGGTAAAAAACCGAGAAAATAAATCAGGTAGTCATGACTCGTGTACGCATTGACTGCTTCCTGATCGCTTAGGTGGGCGAAATCGGCAACGGTCGACAGGTCTGGCCCCATATCACCGCCGTATAGTACGGGAATCAGCCAGGTCCTGGAAGGCGGCAACGCCACCTGCAGGGCTTGCTTAATTATCGGCTCGATTTCCGCACTGACTTGATCAGCGGTCGTTCGGCTCCCATCGAAGAGCACCGTCAGCGTCCGGTAGGCGGGAACAACAGTCTGCACAGCCGGAAAATCAGCTTGCAAGATCAGGCGGCCAATTTGGTGCAAGCGCTGGTTAATCTGCGGATCAATGCGGTTTGCAAAGCTGATTGCGACCGCCTGATCGCCAACCGCCGTGATTTGGTATTTTTCCATGTGTCTCGCCCTTTCGTTTTTTTGATTAAAATCTAATTAAATTATCTTTCATCTTAGCGTTCCAACTAATCAATGTCAATTTTGTGGCAATTATGGCCAGTGTTAAGAGTAATCTCCGCTTAATAATGTTAAGAAAAAGCAACTAACAGCATTATAAAAATTAGAAATCCAGCACTTTCACATTTCATCCAAAGTTAAAATAATTTAATCAGTGCTTTTAAACAGGAACCCCGGTCCTAAACAAAATCAACCAGTTTTGCTTAGGACCGGGATTCAAGATACCGGCTCATTCCCGTACCCGGACAGTCCCCGCCGAGAAAACCCGGCGCCCACACGCTGTTCGAATGCAGAGAAAGCCTTCATCCGTAATTCGTTCAAATTGGCCGCTAATCCGCTCTGCTCCCGTATCAACAACCAGCCGTTTCCCACTCAGATATTGGTGGTCCCGGTAGACGGCTAAAACGGCTGGCCACGGTTGCGCTAAGAGGTCGAGGAAACGAGCCGCGACCTCATCAATCACCGTCAAACGCTCTTGTCGGCTTACTGGCTGATTGCTTAACGTGGTAACCTGTTTTGCAATCTCGGCTGGCCACTGGTCAGCGGGCTGGAAAAGGTTGATCCCCCAGCCGATTGCCACGCCAGCCGGCCGATTGTGATTATCGAGCACCATTTCGGCTAGGATCCCTACCGCCTTACGGTTGCCAACACACAAGTCGTTGACCCACTTGATAGTAATGGGCTGGTGAAAATGTTCGTGCAGGACCGTTGCGGCGGCGACCGCGGCAGTAACCGTTAACCGAGCCGCCGTCAGCTTCACACCGGCAAACGGCAGGCCCAGAGTAAAATAGGCTCCGCTGTCGGCCGGTGAGAAAAAGGTCCGGCCGGGTTTCCCACGACCAGCTCGTTGCGAAGCGGCGGCAATTAGGAAAGGTTGTGAGGCGCTGGTTGCCAGCCGCTGCTTGGCAAGGTCGTTGGTTGACGTGACCTGGTCAAGGTTTTGGACCGTGACCCCGGCAGCGGATAAACGCGGAAAGTCATTCATCACCCTCACCTACTTTTCCAGCGTCAGCAACAGGTCCTGACTCTTCAAAGCATCGCCAACCTTAACATTAACCTGCTTGACCGTTCCGCTAAACGGCGCCTTGACCGCTGATTCCATCTTCATGGCTTCGGTAGTGAGGAGCACTTCGCCAACCTTGACCTGATCGCCAGCCTTGACGTTGACCTTCACAACATTCCCGTTCAGCGGCATCCCGACCTGCCCGGGATCATCCGGATCGGCCTTTGGAACGCTCGCGGTTTGTGTTTTCACGCTGCGGTCCTCGACCTTCATCTGAAAGGCCCGGCCATCCAGCTCGTAAAAAAGTGTCCGCTGGCCATCCTGATCCGTTGGTGAAACGAAGTCCAGCTTCAGGATCATCTCCTTGCCGGTGCCGATCTTGATCCGCAAAGTCTCACCCGGCCACATTCCTTGGTAATAGGTTGTTGTATCGAGGTCCATCACTGCCCCGTATTTCTGGTGGTTGTTGAAGTAGTCAACGAAGACCTTTGGATACATGATGTAGCCGAGCAGGTCATCCTCCGTTGGCTGGCGGTGAATTTTCTTGGCAAGCTCGGCCTTCACTGCTACAAAGTCAACCGGTTTAGCCAGGCTGCCCGGCCGAACGGTGATCGCCGGGTGATCCTTCAAGACAATCTTTTGCAGCTCCTTCGGGAAGCCGCCATATGGCTGTCCCAGGTCACCCGCAAAAAAGTTTACGACCGAATCGGGGAAGTCGACGTGCTGGCCCTTGGTAAAGATGTTGTCCTTATCAAGGTGGTTCTGAATCATGAAGATTGCCATGTCGCCAACCACTTTCGAGCTGGGCGTCACCTTGATAATATCGCCAAGCAGCTGGTTGACTTCCCGGTACTTCTTTTCAACTAGGCTGAAGTCATCGATTCCCAACGACTTAGCCTGTTGCTTCAGGTTAGAGTACTGGCCACCAGGCATTTCAGTCTGGTAAAGGTCCGGCTGCGGGGCGTTGACCCCGTTGCTAAAGTCCTGATAGAGGGGCCGAACATGGGCCCAGTAGTTGTTGAGCACGCTGACGTTATCCATGTTCAAAGCCGGCTGGCGGTCATTGCCTTCCAGGGCGTAATAGAAGGTGCCGAGGCTTGGCTGGCTAGTGGTGCCAGCCATTGCCGCCATGGCAACGTCGACGATATCAACCCCGGCCTTGGTGGCGGCGACGTAGGTTGCCACCCCGTTACCGGTCGTATCGTGGGTGTGCAGGTGAACCGGAACATCAAACTTGGCCTTCAGGCTGCCGACCAGCTCATAGGCCGCTTGGGGTTTGAGCAAGCCCGCCATATCCTTAATGCCAATGATCTGTGCGCCAGCATCGACCAAGCCCTGAGCCATCTTCATGTAGTAATCAAGGGTGTATTTATGCTCACTGGCACTCAGGAAGTCACCCGTGAAGCACATTGCCCCCTCGGCGATCTTACCGGTTTCACGAACATATTCAATGCTGCGTTGCATTTGTTCAAGCCAGTTAAGGGAGTCAAAGATCCGGAAGACATCGACCCCGGTCTTAGCACTATGGTCGATAAAACGTTTCAAAACGTTGTCGGGGTAGTTCTGGTAGCCGACCGAATTAGACGCCCGCAGCAGCATCTGCTGGAGGGTGTGGGGCATATACTTCTTCAACAGCCGCAGCCGGGTCCACGGGTCTTCCCCCAGGAACCGGTAGCAGACATCGAAGGTTGCCCCACCCCAGCTTTCAACTGAGAAGAGGTTCGGCATGGCGCGGTCATAAACCTTCATCGCCGGCAGCATATCATGCGTCCGCAATCGAGTAGCAAACAGGCTCTGGTGAGCATCCCGCATCGTCGTATCCGTCAGCATAACCCGCGGCTGGTTCTTGACAAAGTCCATCGCCGCCGCAGCCCCCTGTTCATCGAGGATGTCCTTGACCGTTTTGCCAGCCGGCGATTTCACTTCAATCTGGTCAGGCCGGGGTGCTTGCATTGCCGGCGTAGTCAGCTCAGCTTGCCTGCTGACTCCCGCAAAGCCGTTGACGGTAACGTTGCTGATGTAGTCGACCAGCTGCTTGGGCGTGTCTGGGTGATTGGCAAAGTCAAACAGGGCTGGTGTCTCATCGATGAAAGTCGTTGAGCAGTCGCCCTTGATAAAGGTCGGGTGCTCCAGGACGTTCTCCATAAAGGGAATGTTAGTTTTAACGCCCCGGATATGAAACTCATCCAGGGCCCGCAGCATCTTGACCCGTGCTTCGTTAAAGTCCTCCCCCTTCGTACAGCACTTGACAAGCAGGGAGTCAAAGTAAGGGGTGACCTGGTAGCCGGGATAGACGTTGCCATCGAGCCGAACCCCGGTACCACCAGGCGCGTTATAGGTCATTACCCGCCCGGTATCCGGCATGAAGTGATTCTTAGGGTCTTCCGTCGTAACCCGGCACTGAATGGCGGCACCGTGAAACTGCAGGTCCGCCTGCTTCGGAAGGTGGATATCCGCATGTAGATCCTCGCCGGCCGCAACCCGAATCTGGGTCTTAACAATGTCAATTCCCGTAATCAACTCGGTGACCGTGTGTTCAACCTGGATCCGGGGATTGACCTCAATGAAGTAGAACTGGTCCGGAGTTTCCAAAAATTCAATCGTGGCGGCGTTTTGGTAGTGGACGCTCTTCATCAGTTTAACCGCCATGTTGCAGACTTCCGCCCGTCGTTCCGGGCTCAGAACGACGCTGGGGGCAAATTCAATTACCTTTTGATGACGGCGCTGAACGGAGCAGTCCCGTTCAAAGAGGTGCATGACGTGCCCGTGTTCATCGGCAATCACCTGCACCTCAATGTGTTTAGGCTCCTGGACATCCTTTTCGACGTACATTTCACTGGAGCCAAATGACTTGAGGGCCTCGTCACGGGCCTGGTCAAATTCGTCAGTCAGCTCCTGATCATCATTGATGATTCTCATTCCACGGCCGCCACCACCATTGGCAGCCTTGACCATGATCGGGTAGCCGTACTGGTGGGCAAAGTCCCGCACCTGCTCAACGTCCTTAATGTCACCAGAAAGGCCCGGAATTGGCTTAAGTCCCGCTTCAACCGCAACCCTCTTCGCCTCCAGCTTGTTACCAAACATCCGCAGGTGCTCCGATTTCGGCCCGATAAATTTCAAACCGTTGTCGGCACAGGCCTGGGCCAGGTCGGCATTTTCTGCCAAGAAACCATATCCGGGGTGAACGGCTTCCGCACCTGATTCCTTGGCTACCCTAATAATTTCGTCAATGTCTAGGTAGGCATCAATCGGTTTTTCGCCTTGACCGATCAAATACGCCTCATCCGCAGCAAAGCGGTGAGCAGAGTATTCATCTTCCTTGGGGTAAACTGCCACGGCCTTGACGCCCAGCTCATGACAAGCCCGGACGACCCGGGTGGCAATTTCACCACGGTTAGCTACTAAAATTTTTTTAAACATCTAAAGCACCCTCCCACTCAAAAGTGCTGCCATCAATTACTCTCTGTACTTAACTACTGATCCTCCCTCGATTTTGGAGTGAAGCCTGCAGAATTGCTCAAAATCCCAATATTACCATTATCACTGTCTGTCATGGCCATCACCTCCTTAAATGTCCTTTACCTAAGCAATGCTTGGACTGAGTAACCAATTTTATTAATCGTTCATTAAAATTTGGTTAAACTATACTCACAATATTGTGCTTTGTCAACCATTGGCAGGATTAAAAACGGGCTGGTACGGCAAGCTCACTGAATGGCGTCCACATGGATCGGTCAAGATTTTAATGAAGCACAATTAGCTAGTCCGGGCTCAAGCTGACGGACAAGGATAGAAAAAAGGCTCCCCAAACCTGCTAAAAAGCCGGTTTAGGGAGCCTTTAGAAATGCGCTCAAGCCGTTTGTATACTATGCCAATGAGATAGCTGACACTCTCTTTTGCTAATTCTCACTGCAGCCGAATAAAAAAGCCCACTGCAACAAAAATTACTGCAGTGGGTTTCTAAACTAGTCGGGAATACAAGATTTGAACTTGCGACCTCTGCGTCCCGAACGCAGCGCTCTACCAAACTGAGCTAATTCCCGAAAAAAGAAGCGCCACACCTACTGATGAGTAACTGTCACGCTCAATGTGTAGATGCACCCAGAAGGAGTCGAACCTTCAACCTTCTGATTCGTAGTCAGACACTCTATCCAATTGCGCTATGGGTGCAAGAAAAGCGGAAGACGGGATTCGAACCCGCGACCCCCACCATGGCAAGGTGATGTTCTACCACTGAACTACTTCCGCATATCTTTAGCTATTTAATTGCTATCAACGATTATTAATATTACCTGAACCCCAGTAAAATGTCAATACTTATTTCAAATAATATTAATGCGGATGAAGGGACTTGAACCCTTACATCAAAAGATACAAGATCCTAAATCTTGCGCGTCTGCCAATTCCGCCACATCCGCATATGGAGGATACAGGGCTCGAACCTGTGACCCTCTGCTTGTAAGGCAGATGCTCTCCCAACTGAGCTAATCCTCCGAATGAACTGAACTTAAATAAGCCAGCTCAAATAATATATCATCTCATCGTGAAATTGTCAAATCCCTATTTTAAATTTAACTCTACTAACTTCCGGTCAACCATCTTCAACACCGTCTGTGCCGCTGCCGGGTCCTCCACAAAATCATACTTATCCCCGTCGATCAGCATTTTCGGACTCTCATCGTACTGGACGTACCAGTCCCGGTAACGGTTATTGAGGTTCTGATAGTAGCTGTAAAGCGACGGGTCATTAGCAATCTGCTCGTAGGCTCGGCCCCGCTTTTCAATCCGCTTGAGCATCGTTTCAAAGGATACCTGGATCGTGATTAAGAGGTCAGGGGCCTTTTGGTGAGGCTGCTCTGGCAACTCTTCCATCATGTTTGCCAGCAGCGAACTATAAATATCTGATTCCGTCTGCGTTGCCCGACCCATGTCCGCGTTGAGTTTGAATAAGAGGGCGTCTTCAAAGATCGACCGGTCCAAAACGTTCAGGTCGTTGTCATAAGAATCCTTAATTTCGTCAATCCGCTTATTCAGAAAGTAAATTTGCAGCAAGAAGCCGTACTTCTTTGGATTTTTATAAAATAATGGGAGGATTTTATTGTCGTCAACCGACTCGTAAAAGGCCGTACTGTTGAGGTGGTCAGCCAGCAACTGTGTCAGGCTGGTTTTTCCTGCGCCAATTGTTCCCGCTAAAGCAATCATAATTTTTACCCTTTCCTTTTTGAACTAAAAAGTCACGATTATTATTTTAACATTTAA
>NZ_GG700733.1:452919-552389 GCF_000160835.1 Limosilactobacillus antri DSM 16041 | reverse complement strand
GAGCGAGACAAACCGTGAAACAGAAATCAGGATGATTTCGTTTTTGAATGGTTCTAACGCGGAAGTCGGAATCGACTTCGGAGTCCCCGCAAGCGCAAAAAGGGTTTCAGAGTTCGGTTTTGCCGAGCACTGGAACCCATTTGCGTACTGCGCCGTTCATATTTTATCTAAGTAAGGGGATTGTGTCACAGCCCCTCATCAAAATTATTTAGCCTTCGTACTTTTCACCCTTGGTGCTCTTGCTCAAGTCGACCTGCCGGAGCGGAATCATGTGTGTCCGGTACCGAATCTTGTAGTAGAAGAACAGGACTAGGAACAGTGGCACACTCATGTAGGTGATTAAGATGTTCGACCAGTCCATCTTAGCAAAGGCCTCAACGTTTTGCCCACAGATAACCACGATACAGAGGATGAAGGCAAAGATCGGGCCAAACGGGAACAGGGTCGCGTGGTACTTCAACTCATGCACGGAGTGGCCCTGGGCGATGAACGCCTTGCGGAAGCGGAAGTGCGAGATAGCAATTCCCAGCCATGCGATGAAACCGCACAGTCCAGAAGCGTCGGTCAGGTACATATAAGCCTGCGGCACCACAAACTGGGTGGCAAATGCCAGCGTCGAAACAATCATCGTAAAGATCAGCGCGTAGATCGGAATCCCCCGTCGGTTAACGTAGCCCAAGAAGCGCCAAGCGTAACCCTCCCGCGCCTGGGAATACAACATCCGGGTGGAGGCGTACAGACCAGAGTTGGCGGCCGAAATTACTGCCGTCAGGATTACGGCATTCATAATGCTAGCAGCAACCGCCAAGCCGGCCCGCTTGAAGATAATCGTGAAGGGACTCATCGTAATGTTTTGCACATCTGCATTCATCAGGTTCTTGTTGGTGTACGGCAAGATGCAGGCAATCACGAAGATCGCAAAAATATAGAAGAGTAAGATCCGCCAGAAAGTCGAGTGAATTGCCTTTGAAATCGACTTTTCCGGGGTCGCGGCTTCCCCGGCCGTAATCCCGACCAGTTCCGTCCCTTGGAAGGAGAAACCAGCCACCAGGAAGACGCTGATTACAGCTGGTGCCCCGCCAACGAAGGGGGCCTGCTTGTAGTGAAAGTTGCTAAAGCCCACCGGCTTGCCGCCCATGATTCCGAGGATGATTGCCACCCCGACCACCAGGAAGACGATTACGGTAACGACTTTTACTAGGGCCAGCCAATACTCGGTTTCCCCATAGGAACGCACGGAAAGGTAGTTAATCAAAAAGATCAGGACCAAGACCACCGTGCTGAAGACCCAGCTAGGTACGTGGGGCAGCCAGAAGTTCATCACAATTCCGGCACTGGTAACGTCAACGGGAATCGTAATTGCCCAGTTAAACCAGTAGTTCCACCCCATCGCAAAGCCGAGGGCCGGGTCAACAAACTTGGTTGAATAAGCCGAAAACGAACCGGTCAGCGGCATGTAGGTCGCCATTTCGCCTAGACTAGTCATCAGGAAGAAGACCATGATTCCCATGATAACGTAGGCGGTTAGGGCGCCCCCCGGCCCGGCGGTGGAAATTGCGGACCCTGACGTGATAAAGAGCCCCGTTCCGATGGTTCCACCGAGCGCAATCATTGCCAGGTGGCGGGTTTCAAGGGTTCGCTTGATATGCCCCTCCTGGTGCCCCTGTGTACTTTCTGCCATATAACAATCCTCCAAATAATTTCTTTGAAGAGGAAAATAAAAAGCCTCCCAACGGTGACCCCGTCAGAAGACTCCATTAACTTCTTAAATTAACGAATCAATCTTTAGGAAGCGCTCCGCAGCTGTGCGACAGTCTATGATCTCTTAAGTCATAGCCCAACGGCTGACAGCAATAAGGCCACCGCCGTTTCGGCACCTTCCCCTTTCACGGCTGGTCCAGCGCTTATTCGCCTCGCAACCGCTACTGATGAAAAGTGCAACCTCTTCATTTCATCAATATTATACACTCTTTACCGGTGACTGCAAGGAACTTTTTCCCACAGCATTTGGTTAGCCGTTTGCTTCACCAGTTGAAAGCCCGCTCGCCGCAGGACCCCTTGCGATGGCAAGTTATCCTGGTCGGTAATTGCAAGTGTGGCTTGTCCCGACCAGTCAACGAAGGCGCGAGCGGCTTCCGTCATAATTCCCCGGCCCCGACTGGTCGGTGCCAGGAGGTAGCCGAGCTCAACTGCTGGTTTCTTAGCTAATTCAGCCGGTTGGGTGAAGAGCAAGCCGAGGATTAGCTGGGGTTGCTCTTGCCCATAAATGGCGTAAAAATCCCCAGTTTGCAAGAGAAAGTCAACTTCAAAACTGGTCGGGTGCAAGTTCGTAAAGGTGAGCCGGGCGCCTTGTTGGATTGTCGGCTCGGCGAGCAATTTAGCCAGCTGCCCGTCACGGTCTTGGGTAATTTTTTTAATTATTAAGCGGTCAGTTGTAATCATGATTATTTCCCGGGAAATTAAAAAGGCCGGGCGATTGCTTCCCTAACCTTTTCCATTACTAGATATTAGAACTCGACAGGAACGGCACCTGTTTCAGCCGCGGTGCCCAGGCCACGTATAGCCATTCGGCGACCTGCAGCCAGGCGTAGGCCAACAGCATCGCACTGATGGTATCGAACGGCCAGTGAGCGTACAGGTATACTCGGGAAATTGCCACAAAGAAAATAACAAATACAATCAGAATTTGGCAAATCGTCCGTACCGCGCGTCGCTGAACCAACGGCAGGACCACGAGCAGGATAATTGCTGCTACTAAGAAGATGCCCAGCGTATGGCCACTCGGAAAACTGTACCCATCATCTGCCGGCAGGTGCTGTGCTGGCCGGGCCCGCTTAACGATGTGCTTAACAACCGTCCCGAGCACGTCACCGCCGAGAATGGTTCCGATTGCCCATAGCGCCGGAATCTGGCAGCGATGCAGCCACAAAAAGATGGCGCTAATCAGTACCCATAGCAGGTCCAGCTTAGGACTCGCTAAAAATGATAGCAGGGTCATCAGGGCGTGGAACCAGCCCAGTCCCTCTATGCGCTGGCTGGTAAACAGCGACTGCAAAACGGCATCCATCATCGTAACGACTGATGAATTATACTTAATCAGCAATAATAATGCCAAGAAGAAGCCACCGCTAAGCAGGAAGCGCCGCCACCGATGGCTATCACGTTCAATAAACATATCCTTACTCCTATTTCAAAATAATCTGACAATGGTTTGAGTATACCACAAGGCCTGGCCCGTTTGCAGGTCTGAGATAGAATAAGGCCCGGAGAGCAGCGATTGGCAAACTCCCTGGGCCCGAGCACTTATTAATCTTTTACAACGTTGACTGCCTGTAAACCACGGTCGCCTTCTTCAACGTCAAAAGTAACCTTCTGACCTTCGTCCAGGCTCTTGAACCCTTCCCCTTGAATTGCGGAGAAGTGCACGAACACGTCATCGCCGCTTTCCCGGGAAATAAAGCCGTAGCCCTTATCATTGTTAAACCATTTAACAGTTCCTTGTTCCATTATTAGAACTCTCCTCTGCGCTTACACGCCTAAATTTGTAATTAATTTAGTGAAAATTGGATCCGGTTCTCATAACTGAAACAAACCAACCGCACTTCAAAAACTACAATGGTCAGTATACCACAAAAGCAATCATTAACCTAACTACTTAATAAAGATGTTATGAGCAGCCTTATAAGAGACGTTGATTTTGTGTTCATTCCCGTCTTTTGTGATTACAATTGGGCCTTCAAATGGCTCATGGCGAATTACCCGCACTTCATCCTGAGGCCGCAGGTGTAACTCTTCCAGGTAGGTTAACAGTTCGTGGTTATCCAAGAACCGTTCCAAAACCACCGTTTCCCCATCTGCTGCTTCGGCGAGCAAGCGGTGGCTGACATCCGGAAACTTACCGTTGGCAGACGGAATCACCCCGCCGTGGGGGCAGTGATCCGGGTGCTGGAGAAAGTCATCCAGCGCTTCGGCAAGCCGGTCACTAGTTTGGTGCTCCAACACCTCCGCCTCCGAATGGACATCCGCAAAGTTGTAATGCAGTTTATCCACCAGGAAAGTTTCCCAGAGGCGGTGTTTACGAACCAATTCTGCCGCGTACCGTTGTCCCTTGGCAGTAAGTGAAATCCCTGCATAGGGTTCGTGAACCACCAGCCCCTCGTCGGCAAGTTTGGAAATCATTTCCGTCACCGAACCGGCCGCGATGCCCAGTCCGAGCGAAATCTCCTTATTAGAAACTTTTTTATGACTGCCGCCGAGCTCAAAAATAATCTTCAAGTAGTCTTCTTTCATGGGAGTCAATCTAATTCACCTCGTATTAAATTTGGCCTACGTGCGGTCATCAATGTAATTCTCTGTATTGAATATATTACGATTATAGCATAATATTAAACTGTCTAGTTCGGAGTGCCTAACTTTTTCGTTAGTTCTAAGTACTAATTTTAATATACTAGCAACGAGCAATTTTATTTTGAGGAGTAAACTGCAATGAAAAGTAAAATTACTGGGCAACGGTTCCTCGCCGTCACCCTGCTAAACGTTTTGATTACCGTCGTTGAAATCATCGGGGGCCTGCTCTCCGGTAGTCTGGCCCTGCTCTCCGATGCCTTCCACAACATGGGCGATTCCTTTTCCATCATCCTTGGCTACGTCGCGCAGCAGCTCGGCGGCAAGTCGGAAAATCGAAAGCAGACCTATGGCTACCGGCGGGCAGAAATCTTATCGGCCCTAACCAACAGTCTCCTGCTCCTGGTGATCGCCATCTTCCTAATTGGCGAGGCCATCCAGCGGCTCGGCCATCCCGAACACATTAACGGCCGCCTGATGCTAGTTGTCGCCGTCGTGGGGCTGCTGGCCAACTTCGCTTCGGCCGCCCTCCTGCACTCCGGCAGTCACGACAGTCTAAACGTCAAGGCCACCTACCTGCACGTGTTAAGCGACGCGTTGTCGTCGGTTGCGGTGATTATCGGGGGGATTATCCTCAGCTTCGTTAATATTCCCTGGCTGGACCCGCTCCTAACAATTGGGGTCGCCATCTACATTGGCCTTGAGGCCCTGCCAATTATCAGCCAAACGATTAAGATCCTGATGCAGTCTTCGCCCGATTTGGATTATGATAACATCACCGCTGATCTCAAAGGCGTCGCCGGAGTCAACGATGTCCACCACGTTCACGCCTGGATGATCGATGAAAATCATATTATCTTTTCCGCGCACCTCAATTGCGACGACTTACGGCTGAGCGAAGTGGAGGGAATTTATTCACAGGTTGAGCAAATCCTCCGGGAGAAGTACCATATTTGTCATATTACCATCCAAGCCGAATATGGCCGGGGACGGGACGAAAACCTCTTCAACACCCCGGTTGACAAACAGCACATGATTAACGACAAGGATAACGATAAATAATAGAAGAAACGGAGCTGTGACCCAACCCACGGTTAGGGACTGTAAGGCTAGCCTATCTGGGGTCACGTGATATCTTTAAAGTATTCGGAACTAAAGCGAAAGCCTGCGGCAAAACATAGTTTTGTCACAGGCCCGCTTTTGTGCATCATTACTTAATCTTAAAAGAGTTTCCCGACACCGTAGTGAATCGTGATGGTAATCAGTCCGATAATAATGTTGCGGATAACGGCAACTTTAACGAGGCCGTTCCCCAGCTTAGAACTAATGTACCCGGTTAAGGCGGAAGTAAAGGCCACGGCGAGGATCACCGCGTACCATTTATAGGCTTCTGGCGCCAATGTCATTGCCATTAACGGGAAGAGGCCCCCGGCAGCCGCAGAAAAGAGGGAGGAGAAGGCCGCATCCCACGGGTTAAGGTAGTGGCCAAGTTCAATGTCGTACTTGACCCGGACCACCGTTGCCAAGGGTTTCTTTTTCAGCAAGTCGGCCGCAATCGCAGCGGAGGTTTCCCTGGAAACACCCTTGTTGACGTAGTAGTCAGTAACTGCCTGCAGTTCACCCGCAAAATCAGTCTTGAGCAGTCTCTCCTCCTGGGCTACCGCTGACTTTTCGGTATCCTTTTGGGTCGAGACCGAGGCGTATTCCCCGGATGCCATGGAAAAGGCACAGGCTAATAAGTCCGACAGACCGGCAATAAAAATTGTAAACCGGTCGGTAGTCGCTGCCGCCACGGATACCAAGACCCCGACAACAGTTAAGATACCGTCATTGGAACCAAGCACTCCTGCCCGCAGCGTGTTTAGTTTTTCTTCCATTGTCTTCTTTTGCTGTTTAATCTTTACCACTAATTGTCACCCCTTACCGTGCAAATAGCTGACCAATCAGGAAAGTAACTCCCATCGTCAGTAAACCAGCTGCCGCGTTTCGCAGCATCGATTTGACCCGGTTTGACTTGCCAAGAACTGCCGCTAGGTAACCGGTAATCAGGAGAGCAATCAGGACCGCCACCATCGTCGCCCAGATTCGATCGGCCGCTGGCGCCATCGTCACCGCTACCATCGGGAGAATTGAACCGGTAGGAAAAGAGATAAATGACACGATCGCCGCGGCATAGGGGCTGGTAAAGTCCTGAGGGTTGAAACCGTACCGTTCTTGGACGACCGCTCCCAGTGGATCCTTTTTCATCAATTCAGCCGTCGCCTGGTGTGCTAGTTGAGGGTCAATGTCTTGTTCCTCGTATTTCCGCTGAACATAGTTAAATTCGTGCTGATACTGCTCGCTTAACCGTTGTTTCTCATTAATAATGGCCATTTTCTGGGAATCTTTTTGGGTGGACACCGAAACATATTCCCCCATACACATTGAAATCATCCCCGCTAAGCTACCGGAAAGCCCGGAAATTAAAATTGAGTACGCATTGCTGGTCGCCGCGGCAACCCCAATGACGATTCCGGCAACCGAAATTATCCCATCATTTGCGCCCATGACACTGGCACGAAGTACATTGACCTTTTGTGCCAGTGACATCTTCTTTTTCGCCATGATGGTTCCTCCCTTCGTTTTATTTAGAATCATTTTAACATTGGCAGTAAATACATTCAAGTAATTATCTGCTAACGTTGTATTTACTTAGAATGATTAAAAATAATGTTAGCAGTTAAAAAGCGATAACCGTTACTCGGCTATCGCTTTTTAATGGCTATAAAACGCTATTATTAATCCTATTCGTATGTCTGAACCGCGGTTGTCCGAATCACAAAAACAGACGTCCCCGCATGCCGGGTCATGTAGGAAGCCTGGGACCCAACGGCCTTCCGATTGCCCCATTTGCCAATGGAACCGATAATCAGCAGGTCAGGCTGGAAAGCTGGGATTACGTGGTTGCAGATTCGCTCAGCTGGACGTTCACCACGGTCAACAATCCCGGTAATCTTCTTCGGGTCCACGCCGTAGTCAATAGCAGCTTGAACGTATTCGTTAACCCGTTTCCTCAATTCGTCCTCAGTACTGTGAACGTAATCCTTATCAAGAATTTGGTAAACATTAATATTACCAGTTTCCAAGATCGAAACAATCCCTAACTCGGAGCCGTCACGCTTTGCCTTATCCACAGCATAGGAAAAAGCCGCCCGGGCGTCCGGTGCATCATCAACACCAACGAGGATCTTTTTGAACTTCTTTGGCTTAATTTCAAACATTAGTATTCCCCTCTCTAGGTTAGACTAACGGCAATATTACCGTTAACGTTCCACTAACTATGTTACTACTAATCTGTAATTTGTAAATAAAATTTTTGGGGGTCCTAAAAGAAAATTATAAGAGCTCAGATATATTATTTTGAAAAAGCTAATCCTCCATTTTAAAATACTAATATAATAAATTAATTATTTGTCTATTAAAGCGTTTACATAAGTGTTATAGTTAGAAATGGTAATAGTTGTGTGTTTTGAGAGGAGTGTATAATTATGGATAAAAAGGTCACTAGTTGTACTGCTATGCTCGTTGGTAAAAATGCCTCTATCGATGGTTCGACAATGATCGCCCGTGACGAAGATGGGTATAACGGAATCAATCCTAAGACATTTAAAGTCTTCCCTGCTAAGGATTACACAGGCGAACACTATGTTTCAGATTATAATGGTTTAGAGGTAGATATGGATGGCAAAGGATGCCGTTATACCGCTACTCCAAATGGAGCACATCAACTCAATGACGGTCACGGTGTTGGTCGTTGGGACGAACAGGGGATCAACGAATACAATGTTGCTATGAGTGCAACGGAAACTGAGTCAACCAATCCTCGGGTTTTAGGGCATGATCCACTAGTTGAAAATGGTGTAGATGAGGACTCAATGGTTTACCTCGTTCTTCCATTTATCAAGTCCGCCCGTGAAGGGGTACAACGCCTTGGCAGTCTAATTGAAAAATATGGAACTGGTGAAACTAATGGGATTGCCTTCAGTGACAAGGATGAAGTTTGGTACCTGGAAACCGCTGGTGGACACCAATGGGTAGCACAACGGATCCCAGATGATGCATATGCCATTGCTCCTAACAATATGTGCATTCAGGAAATTGATTTCGACGATCCAGATAATTTCATGTACGCTGCGGGGATTCGTGATTTTGTCGAAAAATACCACCTCAACCCATATCCAGATAAATTCAACTTCCGGAAGATTTTTGCTACTGAAGATGAAGCCGACGCTTACTACAACACGCCGCGGACTTGGTATGGTCAAAAGCTCTTTAACCCATCCATTGAGCAAGAACCAACCAGTCAGGATATGCCATTCATTCGTCAACCAGAAAAGAAGATTGCGGTCGAAGATGTGGAATTTTTCCTATCCTCGCACTATAACCAAACCCCTTACGACCCAATGGGAACCTATTCCTCTGGTAATTCAGATGAAATGAAACGGTTCCGTTCAATTGCCCTTGATCGGAACCAAAGCTCATGTATCCTCCAAATCCGTAATGATGTTCCTGCAGAATACGCTGCAATTCAATGGATTAACTTTGGCTTTTACTGCTACAGTCCTTACGTTCCATTCTTTACAAACATTAATGACACTCCGGCTAACTACGCTACTGCTTCGGAGACTTTCCACCCTGAAAAGAGTGCTTACTGGATGTACAAGCTCTTACAAGTTATTGTTGAACCACGTTATCACGAATTTATCAACGAGGTAAATGCCTTCCGCGATAATGCACAAAGCTATGGAATTGGTAGAGTTGATAATGTTCTAGAAAACGCAAAAGGAAAAGAAGGAAAAGAATTAACAGACTATCTAACCGCTGAAAATAATATTACTGCTCAACACGTCAGTGAAGCGGCACAAAAATTAATCAATAGTCTTGTTCATCAAACATTGCTTAATTCCAAATTCCAGTTTGAACGAGGAGATAATTTATAATTAGGTTTCATACTAAGAATAATCAATAAAGGCCTACTTTGGGCCTTTATTTTATTAAATCCACTTCTACTTTCGATTAATATAAAAGAGACATCCATGAAGAAAATTTGGATGTCTCTTTTTTGTTCCTATCTATCTGCTGACACAGTTTTTTAATCTTAATTTTTTTGATCCAGGTGCACCTTTTTGTACTTGATACTTACTAGGGCCTTTCTTACGACTCATATTCTAATCGTACCAGCCCATCATAGACTTTTACGTTCTTGAAGCCCTCCTCTTATGCAATGAAGAATGGAACACAAGCACGCCATCCAGTACCACAAATAGAAGACAACCTCCTGATCTGGCGTGATTTCCTTTTCCTTCCAATTCTTACATAATGGTCAAGGAAACGATTCTTCCAGGAATATTGCTAACATTTTTATCACTGCAATACTGATTGGCATACTTGCTGGTCTTGTATTTGAGGTTAACTCTGTTAATCATTCATTTGGCAGCTTTTCTATTATCAGTCCCTTACTGTCCTGGTATGAATTTCTAAAAGGTAGCGGTGCAGGAATTCAGCCTAGCTGGGGAAAGTATTTTGTTTTAGGCATTATTATCGGTTCATTCACTTGTGCACTTACACGTAAAAGCTTTGATGCCAAGTTAAAATTTTCAGAACTTATTGGCGCTATCTTAGGAGGAATACTGATGGGATTGAGCGCCGGACTTTCTAAGGGCACCTTTACATCCAACGGATTAGTCTATACCGCAATGTTGCCTATACAAGGGTGGCTAGCACTACTATTCATCATACTTGGCTGTTAGTCAGTTTCCCTTGTAACTCTTATCGTCAAAAAGCTTCTCTAATACCGAATCTGAAAACCAAACCGTTGCTTATCCCCGGTCAGCCGGGCAACATGGCGCTCCATGACGCGACGGCGCTGGCCAAACATCATCCAGACAGTCAAGAGAATAAAAACTACGAGTTCACCGGCAATAACCGTCCAATCGGCTGGGCTAACTTGGTTCCCCTTCATGGTCGTCGCGCCTGTTGCCATGAAACTCAGCAGGTCAAACAAGCCGTGCATTACCATCGTTAGCCACAACTGTCCCGTATAAACATAGACAACCGCGAAAAACAGTCCTAGGCCCCCCGCGGCAAGCGCTTGGTAAACCGTCACAATCCAACTCTGTTCAGCAATGTTCATCAAGTGCGCTAAGCCGAACAGTATGCTACTAGTTGCCAACGCCAAGGGAAGCCGGCACTGGTAACTACGCCAAGCGTAAAACAAAATGCCGAGAATCGCAAAGCGGAAAAGGGTTTCCTCAGCAACCGCCGCCCGAAATGCCATTAGCAGTGCGGCCCAACTAAGACGGCCCAGCGTCGGGAGTCCCCCGGCGTTTACTAGCGTCATCATTAAGTCAATCACTACCAAGCCGAGGAAAATCCACCAGTTAAAGTCTCCGCTCCAATGAGGCTTCAAGCCTGGCCAGGATAGGTGCCAAGCCCGCATCGCCGTCATAATTAAAATAAAGTAGGCCCCCGCGCCCACCGCACCGGTCGATAATGTCTGCAGTAAAAACTGATTATTAATCAGGTCGGTTGGCAACGCAATCAGCGGAATTAAGACAACTTGAAAGGTCAAAAGTGCAAAAACAAACCGCTCCAGGCTCAGTTTCAATTGACCACCAATTACACTGGCAAAGGGGGCAAACATTAGCAAGTAATAGATAATCATCAGTGATACGACGCCCCGGGATGGCAGCCGTAGCAGGGTAATTATTTCCCGGGTAATAACATCCCAGGCAATCACTAGAATAAACGGCTGCAGGATTCCCTGCAACCAGGCATTGCCCCGCTGGACCACGACTGGCAACCGCGGAATCAATTCTACTGCCAAACCAATCAGCAGGATAATGACTAGCAAGAGCAGCCCGCTGGCAACCCGCTGCCGGCCCAATTCAAAATTACGTACCATCATCATTGCCAACACTAATAGGGTTGTCCCAATTTGAACCCGATACCAGATCCGTAAATAATCTCTTCCGGTCATATAGGTTTCTTCCTTTCAGCTTAAATCTCGAAAATAATTGCTAGTATTGATGATAACAGAGTTTTTAACCGGTTTTAAGCAGAAATCCAGAAAAGCAATTCCCTAACCATAAAAAAGAGGCTGGGAATTAACTCAGCCTCTCTTTGCTATTTTAAGCTAGTAATGCAACAGCGCAGTGTTCAAACGCTGGTCAATCAGCATTTGACCACCCCCGAATAGGCTTGCTGCGCGTCGATGGAGATGGGACTACGAACTAGGCAAGCTAGTTCTGCCCCATTCACACATTTTATGCCTTCACCGCTTCTTCTTTCTGGTGCTGTTCGTCCTTGCCTTCACGTTTCTGGTGGTTAACCGGTCGCTTGTCGTTTTCCTTTCCCCGCCGGTTATGGTTCGGGTGCCGGTAATGGTGGTTTTCAGACCGGTTATTCCCGTTGAGGATCGTGACCATCGGAATAATCACTGGCCGCCGACCAGTCCGTTCAAAGAGCAGTTTTTGCAAACGACTCACGATTGTCCGGTTCAACGCCCGCTGATCGACGTGCTTGTGGTTCTTGAAGGTATTCAAGATTGCCCAGAATACTTCATGGTTAGCCGCCTTAATCAATTCCTGCGACTCATGCATATAAACAAAGCCCCGGGAAACGATATCCGGTCCCGCTACGATCTGGTAGTCTTTCAGGTCAACCACCGCAATCGCCGTCACAACCCCTTCTTCTGACAGCAGCCGCCGTTCGCGAATTTCTGGGTTACCGACCGTGTCACCGGCATCCCGACCATCGATGTATACGTCACTAACGCTGTCGATATGGTCAGCAATCCGGCAACTATCCTTAGTCAGTGCCAAGACATCCCCGTTGGCGAGGATAAAACTATTTTCCCGCGGTACCCCGGTCAGCTCAGCCAGCTTCGTGTGAATCTTTTGCATCCGGTATTCACCGTGGACGGGAGCAAAGAATTTCGGCTTCATCAGGCGCAGCATAAACTCTTCATCAATCTGCCCACCGTGACCAGAGGTGTGGATATTATTGACATAGCCGTGAATGACGTTGGCACCACTCTCCTCCAGCTTGTTAATCAGGGCGTTCACGCTGGTCGTATTCCCCGGAATCGGGTTACTGGAAAAGACCACCGTATCTTCCGGCTGAATGGTAATTTGCCGGTGGGTACCGTTAGCAATCCGGCTCAGCGCCGCCATCGGTTCACCCTGGGAACCAGTACACATAATCAGGACCTTTTCCGGCGGGTAGTTGTTAATTTCGTTTTGGTCAATCAAGGCGTCCTCAGGAATATTGAGGTAACCGAGTTCCTGCCCCGCAGCAATCGCATTTTCCATGCTCCGGCCAAAGACCGCGATCTTTCGTCCCTGAGCAATCGCGGCGTCGGAAGCTTCCCGCAGCCGGTAAACGTTGGAGGCGAATGAAGCGAAGATGATCCGTCCCTTAATTCGCTCAAAGATCCGCCGGATGTGAATATCAACCCACCGTTCCGACTTGGTAAACTGTGGCCGTTCCGCGTTCGTACTGTCGGACGTGAGGAGCAGGACTCCCTCGTCACCCAGCTTGGCCATCTGTTGCAGGTTTGGCCCTGGCAAGCCCCCAACCGGAGTTAAGTCAAACTTGAAGTCCCCGGTCTGGATAATTGTCCCCTGCGGTGTATGCACCGCCACACCAAGTGTGTCAGGAATTGAGTGGGTCGTCCGGAAGAAACTAACCCAGAGTTTCTTAAAGTGGACTTCGTCGAATTCGTTGATCTCATGCAGTTCTGCATTCCGCAAGAGGTGCTTTTCCTCCAGTTTCCCCTTGATTAAGGACATTGCAAAGGGGCCCGCGTAGATGGGAACGTTGACCTTTTGCAAGAAGAACGGCAGACCGCCAATGTGGTCTTCGTGACCGTGGGTGATAAAGATTCCCTTAATCTTATCCTTATTTTCGATTAAGTAGTCGTAGTTTTGGATAACGTAGTCGACCCCGAGCAATTCGTCTTCGGGGAACAGGACCCCGCAGTCAATGATGATAATCTCATCTTGGAACTGAACACAGTACATATTCTTCCCAATTTCGCCTAAACCGCCCATTGCGTAAAAGGCCACTTCATTATTCTTAATTTTTAGTTTTGCCATAATACCTTTCTTTCCTTTTTTCGATTTTGATTAACGTTACTGTCATAACGGAAAAACAGTAAGCTAAAAGAGCCGCTTTGTCTGAACAAGGTCGGCATCAATTATTCATTTAGCTAATTACTATCATTTAAAATCCGTACGTAAAACTAAGGTTATTTTAACACATCTTTGGGGTTAGCGGTAGTAAAAGAAACGGGACCGGAAAGCACCATCTTCCCCGGTCCCGTCAGCAATTAACACTTAGTCTTCCGTTGGCAGCTCCTCTTCCTGACTTTCCCAAGCTGCTTGCCAGTCTTTTACCGGTTCCCCATCATCAGTAAACTTAATTGCCGGTAACTTCGTCAAAATCTCTTCGTAGTAGGGCTTAGAAAGGCGAAAACTCTCAGCGGCCAGTTCAGCACGGCCCATGAAGCTGTTCTGGTCAAGAATTTCGTTAATGGAACTAATCAGACCATTATCAACTTTCGCCCCAAGGATCTCCAAACTCTCCCGTTTGTACTGGCCCACGTAAAAGGCAATGAATGACTTTAGGGCCGTAACTTGGGCGTCTGTACTTAAATCTTGATAGCTTTTTCCTTCTGTACTCACAAATACCGCTTCTCTTTTCTTAATTACTTCCACCATACCACAAACGGTCGAACATGGTTAGTGGCGGTCCGGCTTTACCGGTCGGCTGTACAGCCTGGTTCCCTTCTGGTCAACTACCGCATAGATTTCCTTTTCCGGGTCGTCGGTCAGAGTGCCCAGAATCACTTCTCCCTTCTTTGGGCCCAGTTGTGTGATTGCCTTAACCTGGTCAGTAATGAAGGTCCGAAAAACCTTCCCCAGTTCCTGACGTTGCCGTTCTTTGTCCACCGCCGTCGCTAAGGTAAAGCCCTGGTCAAGGTAATGTTTAATTGTTGCGACCCGGAACAGGGTCAAAAAACTAAAGTAGTGATTTTTATTCTTATCACTCTGCTTAGAGCTAATGTAGCCTTTCCGTTCCCAGTAGCGAATTTGACTTGTCGAAACCCCCGTCACGTTGGCTAATTCAGTCACGCTAATCCGTAAATGTTCATTGGTAATCAGCTGTCGAAATTGTTTTCCCAGCACCTTGCTACCTCCAATTGCTAATAATTTATCGGTTTATTTTAACGATTTTTCGCCATCTTTGTCAAATAATTTGACAAAGATCTTAAATAGTTTTATCATTCATACTCGTTAACTTTTCGAGAAAAGAGGTTTTTGCCGTGAACAACGCTGAACAAGTTCCCGTGGACATCAGCGGCCATCCCTACAACCGGCAGCTGATGGTTCTCATCCTCCTGGTCGGGGCCTTTTGCACAATTTTAAATCAAACCATCCTTTCAACCGCCTTTCCGGCGTTGATGGATGCTTTTTCCATTAACACTTCTACTGTTCAATGGTTAACAACTGGCTTTTTGATGGTTAACGGGATCATGATCCCAGTCTCTGCCTTTCTAAGCAGCCGGTTCAACACCAAGGACCTCTTCGCCATCGCCATGGTCATCTTTGAATTAGGAACGGTCATGGCCTGGCTGGCCCCGTCATTTCCGATCCTGCTAACGGCCCGGTTGGTCCAGGCCGTCGGGGTCGGCATCAACATGCCGCTGATGCAAAACATCATGCTGACCATCTACCCGCCGGAAAAGCGGGGTGCCGCGATGGGGATCAACGGGCTGGTGATCAGCCTGGCCCCCGCAATCGGCCCGACCCTGTCCGGATGGGTCATCGATAACTTCAGCTGGCGCTGGCTCTTCGGGATGATTGTCCCGATTGCTGGGATCGTTATCATCGCCAGTTTCTTCCTGGTGAAAAACGTTATTCCGAACAACAAGCCGCACCTGGACTGGCTGTCGGTAGTTCTATCTACCGCCGGTTTCGGTAGTATGCTCTATGGTTTCTCCAGCGTTGGTGACAAGGGCTGGACAGACCCGATTGTGCTAGGCTCAATCGTCGTCGGGGCCGTCCTGGTCACCCTCCTGATTCTGCGGCAAAACAAGTTGGACGAACCATTCTTGGAATTCAAGGTCTTTGCCAGTGGTGAATTTACTTTAGCAACCATCCTGAGTTCGATCGTGATGATGGCGATGGTAGGGGTTGAACTAGTAATTCCCCTCTACCTGCAGATCATCCATGGAATGTCGGCCTTCCACTCCGGGTTAACCCTATTGTTCGGGGCCCTTTTAATGGGGATTATGAGCCCGGTTACCGGGAACCTCTTTGACCGTCACGGTGCCAAGCGGCTCGCTGTCACCGGGATGCTGCTCCTCACTATCGGCACCCTGCCGTTCGCCTTTATTACCCGGGAAACGCCAACCATCTACATCGTCTTCCTGTACGCCATCCGGATGTTTGGGATTTCGATGGTCATGATGCCCGTTACTACGGCCGGAATGAATTCCCTGCCCTTTAACCTGATTTCTCACGGTACGGCCGTCAACAACACAATCCGGCAAGTAGCCACCTCCGTCGGAACGGCGGTTATGATTTCCGTGCTGACCAACGTCACTAACAATGCCAAGCCCGGACACGCGCTGCTTAAACAATCACCATTGCAGTACAAGTCTCAAATGATCGACGCCACCCTGCAGGGCTACCACGCGGCCTTCTGGTTTGCAATTGGGTTTTCCCTGGTCGGCCTGGCGCTAACCTTCCTGGTAACGAACGGCAACGGTGTGCACCTCAAATTGGACTCTAAGGACATCAAGGAAGGGGCGAATAAGTAATGATCATTATCATCATGTTTGGTGCGGCCATCGCGATGTTTGCCAGTATTATGTTTATTGAACATCGCACCAGCCGAATTATTCTCACCACGGTCTGCGGGCTGCTTTTTGCCGGTGCGACCCTTGTGATGACCCTCAATTACAGTCAGCACTTCGGAATGCACCAGGTGACAACCACCACCCGGAAGACCATTTACTCCGCCTCAAACTCTGCCATGCCCCTGGCCCTTTACCAGCCAGTCGGCACCAGCGGCCGCGATGACGTCTACATTTACAACGTCCAGACACGACAAAAGACGCCAAACCACACCCAGGCCAACGAGTTTACGACGAGTAAAATCAAGTGGACGAACCGGGCAACTCCCGAACTAGTCACTACGGAAACCCGCTGGCGCTATAACAACCGCTTTTTTGCGGCCCTCTACCGGTGGTCCGGAATGGACGGCACCCTAGTTAAGCGAACGAACACCTTAGAATATCCGCGCACCTATGTGAAGCTGACGGTCAAGCAGGCCGACCAGTTAAAGAAACAGGCCCAAACGCCCGCCGCCAAGCAGGCCCAGGCAGTAGCTCGTCAGCAAGGGAAAACTGCCGTAGCGAGTGCTGTCCAAGCAGCCTTAGCCAAGAATTCCCACCTAAGTGCCCAGCAAATCCAGCAAGTTTCCCAACGGGCCGAGCAACGGTTCCAGGGGCAGCTGGTCAGACAAATGTTAAAAAATCAGCAATAAATAACAAACAACCTAAGATTTATTCAGCGCGGAACTGATCCATGCTGGACGATCTTAGGTTGTTTGCTTTTAAAACTCATTAAATTCTTCTGGCAGCGGTGACGTAAAGGTCAGTTGCTCCCGACTAAAGGGGTCCAAGAAGGCCAGCCTGCTAGCGTGCAGGAGCTGGTGGTCCGCCCTGGTTAGGTCACCACCGTATAAGTGGTCGCCAATCAGCGGGTGTCCTTTTGAAGCCAGGTGGACCCGAATCTGGTGGGTCCTGCCGGTGTGCAGCTGCAAACGGAGACGGGCCCAGTCCGGCTCCTGGTCCTCAACCCAGTATTCGGTGACTGCCTGCTGGCCATCCGGGGCGATTATCCGGGCAGCCTGCCCCTCCCGGCGGACAATCGGCTGGTCGATAATGCCATGGCCGTCCGCAAACCGCCCACTGACCACTGCTGTGTATTCTTTGAGCATCCGGTGCTGCTGGACCTGCTGGCTGATCATGCTCGACGCTACGTGGTGCTTGGCGACCAGGAGCAGGCCGCTAGTGAAACGGTCCAGCCGGGTAATCAGGTGGGGCCGCAAGTCTTCGCTCCCCTGCTTTTCCAAATGCCCCTTCACCCGGTTGAGGACGGTGCCGTTAGTGATGGATGGCCCCGGAACCGAAGTCACTCCCGCCGGCTTATCGATCACCAGCCAGCTATCATCCTCATAAACCACCTTCAACGGTTCATGGCTCACCGCCACCGTGGGATCGGCCGGCTCGGGTGCCACCTTAATGGTCAGGGGCTGGTTCGGCAGGATCTGGGTGGTCGGCCGGACTACCCGGTGATCGACCAGGAACTGGCCCTGCCCCTTCTTAATCTCGTTAAAGAGCCGGTGCCCCATTCCCAGGGACTGCAAGAATTTCTTGATCTTCACCGGCTTCTGACCAGTGTAGCGCCACGTCGCTTCCATTTGATTGACCTCCTTAGCAGCAAAAAAGAGGCTGGGGAACTCCCAACCTCTTGCGTATCGTATACGGTCCGTACGAGACTCGAACTCGTGATCTCATCCGTGACAGGGATGCGTCCTAAACCAACTAGACCAACGGACCATTCGGCAACAAATAAAAGTATACGAAATTTTCTCGTACCCGTCAACTAAAAATCGGCAAATCCCCCATAATTAATTTCAGAATAGCTTATAATGAAATTACTGTACTAAATCTGAAGGAGGAGTTATTAACTATGCAAACACTTGGTAAGCACCTGGTTGCCTGGTGGGAAAAATATTCGCGAATAATCAAGCTCCTGTTTATCACGTCAGTCCTCGTCTTCGTCATTCACGCTCTCGGGAATTTCTTCAAGACCGTCAAATGGCACCAAGTTGGGGCCGGGCTGGCCAGCTTATCCTGGGAGAGCATTGTCCTGCTATTCGTTGCCGGTTGCGTTGCCGTGATTCCAATGCTGGGCTACGACTTTGCCATTCTCCACTTTCTACCCGGTAAGTTCAAGAAGTCCTACGTCATCCGCTGCGGCTGGATTACCAACACGCTGACGAACATTGCCGGCTTCGGGGGCATCCTGGGGGCTACGCTGCGGGCCTACTTCTACCGCCAGAACGCCAGCAAGAAGGAAATCCTGCTAGCAATTTCTAAAATTGCGGTCTTCCTTCTCTCCGGTCTTTCAATTCTCTGTTGGATTGCCCTGGTCATCATGTTCGGCTTCCATGACGGCGGCCATTTTAACCAGTATTCAATCTGGCTCATCGGTGGCGGCCTCTACTTCCCCGTCGTCTTTTACTTTACGATTATCAATAACAACAAACTCTTCAAGGAAGTTACGCCCAAACTGGAGGCCTTTATTGTCGGCAGTTCCACCCTGGAATGGCTTTTCGTCGCCCTCTTCTTCCTTCTGGTCGGCTGGTGCCTAGGGGTGCGGGAAAACCTTATCAACGTCCTGCCACTCTATGCGGTTGCCCAGGTTCTGGGGGTTCTCTCAATGATTCCCGGTGCGCTGGGGTCCTTTGACGTCATGATGATTTTTGAGCTCTCCTTGCTGGGAGTTCCGCGTACCACCATCGTCATCTGGCTCCTGCTCTTCCGGATCTTCTATTACATTGTCCCCCTGCTCCTGGCCGGACTGATGTTTGTCCACAACCTGGCTCACCAGGTCAACGCCTTCTTCGACGGTCTGCCGCTGATGCTGATGCGCAAGGCCGCCTACTACCTGATTACCGCCTTCATGTACCTATCCGGGATCCTGATGCTTTTGACCGCTTCAATCCCCGACCTCACCGCGGAAAATAAAATTATCCAAAAGCTGTATCCCTACACCTTCTTCTTCATCCACCAGCTAACGACCATCCTCTTTGCCATCGCCATGCTGGCCTGTGCACGGGGACTGCAATCCAAGGTTCAGCGGGCCTACCTGCCGACCCTCCTGCTCTTGCTGATTGGAATTGCAAATACCATTTGGAACCTGGGTACGCTACGGCTGACCATCTACCTGGTGATTGTCTTCATGCTGGTCTTGATGTCCCGCCACGTCCTGTACCGGAAAAAGCTCCAATACTCCATCGGCAAATTCGCCATTGACGGCCTGATTTTTGCCAGCAGCTGTATCCTGTACGTCATCGTCGGGGTGATCAACGCCCCCCAATACATGAACAAGCACCATATCCCGAGCTTCCTCTTCTTCCCCGGTGAAAAGGTCTGGCTATCCGGCCTGCTGGGGCTCGGCCTGGGCTTGCTGCTAATGCTGATTATCATCCGCTACTTCATGGCCGGCTTCGACCCCTTCAACCACGTGCGGAGCTTTGACGCTGGCCGAGTCCAAGCCGTCATCGACCAATTCGGCGGCAGCGAAACCAGCCACCTGGCCTTCCTGCGTGATAAAAGTATCTACTACTACCAGCAAGACGGCCAGGACCAGCTCTTTATTATGTACCGCCGGAAGTATGACCGCTTAGTAGTCATGGGTGACCCCGTCGGCAACCAGGCTGTCCTCCGCGACGCCATTCGTGAATTTGTCCGGGCCGCCGACGCGTACGACTACGAAATCGTCTTTTATGAGGTTTCCAGCAAGCTGACCCTGCTGCTGCATGAATTTGGCTTTGACTTTATCAAGATTGGCGAAAGCGGGCTGGTGACCCTGGCCGACTTTACCCTCGCCGGGAAAAAGCAGCGGTCGCAGCGGGCCTTGATGCACAAGTTCGACCGGGAAGGCTACCAGTTTAGTGTCGTCAAGCCGCCGTTTAGTGACCAGCTCATGCAGGAACTCAAGCGGGTTTCTGACAGCTGGCTGGGGGAGCAGGTCGAAAAGGGCTTCTCCCTCGGCTTCTTTGACCCCTACTACATCAACCAGGCTCCCGTCGGCCTGGTCCGGGATAAAGACGGCAAGCTAGTGGCCTTTGCCACCTTTATGCCCACCGGCAGCAAGAAAATCCTGACCATCGACCTGATGCGGCATAGTAAGGACGCCCCCTCGGGAATTATGGACAAGATTTTCATCAGTATGTACCAATACGGCCAGGAAAATGGCTACACCTACTTTGACTTAGGGATGGCGCCGCTCTCCAATGTCGGCGAGTACCAGTTTAGCTTCCTGGAAGAAAAGGTGGCCCACTTCATCTACGAGTACGGTTACCACCTCTATGGTTTCCAGGGCCTGCGCCGCTACAAAGACAAGTACGCGTCCATCTGGTCGCCCCGCTACATTGCCTACCGGAAGAAGAATTCGCTAGTGGCAAATATGCTGATTGTCGTCAGCGTGGTCAACCAGCGAATCGACCAGCAGAAGCGCCACCTCTGGATGTGGTGGTTGAATAAGTAACGTAAATGAAAGTGTAGCTAGTCTTTAGAAAGCGCAAATAGGGTTCCAGAGTTCGGCTTTACCGAGCACTGGAACCCATTTGCGTACTGCGCCGTTCGTATTTTATCTAAGTAAGAGGGCTTATGTTACAGCCCCTTTATTATACTTATTTAATTTCCCGGACCGTCAACCGGTCAGGCAGGTGGTAGACCTTGGGACGGGTCCAAGCCAGCATCTCGTCCGTCAGCTGCAATTTGGTGGTATCACCGCGGTGGTAGGACTGGAAGTAATACTCCCGCCCCTCCGCCACCGTCACGGACCGGTACACCGAATAGGTTGGCTGGTGACGGCGGTTCTGGGGAACGGTGACGCTGTCCAAGAGGTGGAGCTCACTGGTCACCCCGGTCAGCTTATCGGCTGGGACGTCTGACCGTTCACGGAGGTACGCGGCCCGGATAAAGCGGGCACTCGGTGAATAGTAACCGGGCGGGTTCGCTTTGCCAGAAAGGCGGCCCGTCGTCACCCGCGGCGTATTTAATGGTACCCGTCCCGCCCGAAAAGCCGGCGTAAAGTCGACATACCGCTCCATCTGCCGGAGCTGACGATCGAAGTCAGGACTATTAGTAACCACCCCGAGCGGATTCTCAATCACCCGCATTGGCTGCCGGGTCGGTTCCACCACTACTACCCGGCCGCTAGGGTCAGCAAGGGCAAAGTGCATCTCAGCTTTGCCAAACTTAACGTCGTTATGGACATCACTCATCAGTTCAATTTCTTCCAGGTGGTCGACCAGGTCCGCCACCGACTTAAAATTGCCCAGCAGGTAGAGGACAAATTCATAGGCCGCCAGCTGAACCTTCGCTGGATTCGGCTCATCAACCAAGCGGGCACCATTGTCGAAAGTCAGTTTCTGGGCCATCAAGCCGTACTCGTTGACACCGTCGGAAACATCCGCGCGCTGGGCAGACAGGCTCCCGCCACCGACCAGGGCATACTGATTTTCGTAAACCCGGTGCTGGTAGACTGACGCCCACTTAAAGTGCCGGGGCAAAAACAGCGGCGACACGGCTAACACCGGCCAGTCCATCGTCCGGGCCAGCAGGTGGGTTTGGTCCAGGGTGACCTGGTAAATACTCGTACACATCGCACTTCCCCCTTTCACTTAATTATTATAAGGAGTTTCCAGGGAGTGCCAATTAATATGTCCCGGGAAATATTAAGGGCCCTGTGTGAATCTGAAGGCAAATCGCCAGCTCAGCTTTTGCAGGGCCCATTATTTTTTACTTTTGCGCCATCAAATAATCATACAGCATTTCGTGCTTGATCTGCTTGGTATCCAGGCCGAGCACCTCAGCAATCCGAAAGGCAAACGCCAGGGCCGTTGCCGGTCCCCGGCTGGTCACAACCTTACCGCCCTCATCGACGACTGTAATGTCTTCCTTGAAGTGGGCGTCGGTTGCCAGCTGAGCAATTTCCTTTTCAAAACCGGGGAAGCAGGTGTAGTCGCGGTGATCCAGCAGGCCGTACGCCGCCAGGGCGGTTGGCGCCGCACACATTGCCGCATTCCACTTGCCCGCTGCATTCCGCCGCCGCATCAAGTCTGCCAGCTGCTTATTGGCGCTCAGCTTTTGAGCACCGCCACGGCCGCCAGGGAAGGCCACCAGGTCATAGTCAAGCAAGTGGTCATCCAGAACCGTGTCACAAGTCAGTTCAATCTGGTGGGCACCAGGAACCACCTGGCCCTCCAAGCCCACCATCGTAACTTCAACCCCCATCCGGCGCAGGACATCGACAATCGTCAGTCCCTCAACTTCTTCACAACCGGGTGCAAATACAACTGCTACTTTCGTCAACATAATCACCTCATCAAGCTACTTATTAACTACTTTAACAACCATTTCCATTACCGCGTCCGCTTCTGGAATCTGATAGAGCGGGTAAATGTGAAACAGGCGCCGACCGACATGGTAGTCTACCGGTATCTGCGCATCCCGGAGCTTTTGCACGAGCGCGTTAACATCAGGGTACATTATTTCCCGGGTTCCCGCAACTAAATGGATGTCGCGAACCTGGTCCAGGTTGCCATAAAGCGGGCTCACGCGAAAGTCGCGGTGGCTGACGTCCCCAGCCCAGAGTTGGCCGATTTGCCGGAGCCCCCAACTGGCTAAAGTGACGTCAGCTTCTTCATACTTTGTCACTAACGGGTTGCGCAAATCCAGGTCCAGCCACGGAGAAAAGAGGATCAGGTGGCCCGGCTGCGGCAGCCCCCGCTGGCCGAGGTACTCGCTGAAGCCCAGTGCTAACCCGGCTCCGGCTGAATCCCCCATTAAGGTAATATCGCTCGCGGGCAGGCTGCCGTACAGGCTGATATACAGCTCAGCAAGCTGCTGGTAGGCCGCCCGGAAGTTATAATCGGGCGCCAATGGGTACAGGGGGACGATGACCCGGGCTCCCGTACATTGGGCTAGGCGGTTTAAGTATTCCCAGTGGGTCTTGTCGGGCTGCTGGAGGTAGGCACCGCCCGCCAGGTAAACAATCGTGTGCTGGCCAGCCCCCTGTTCATTTAGGGTATAAATCGGCATCCCATCCTGGACCGCCTGGTGGAGCCGGACCGTGAACTGCACCTCTGGCAGCACGTAGGTTTGACGGTTAGCCTGCCGGGCCGTAGCGACTAATTGTTCAAACGCCTGGGGGTCCGCTAGGGAGTGCTTAAAGCCGCTCAATTGGATCCCCATCTCCACAAAAGTCGACTTGTTAGAACGGTTGTGACCACAGCGGCGCAGCTCCTTCATGCTTGACTCCAAATTGTCGGCCACCCGGCCAGCAATCCCCGATCGCCATAATTTTAATCGCTCCATCACCGTGTCGCTCCCTTCCTGTCCTTTTTCTACCATCGTAACACGCTTACCAGTTCAATTTTGTTAAGATTTAATTTAGAATAGGGAGCAAAGGAAGTGCCAGCAATGCATCAAGAATCGTTATTTGCCCAAACCAATTCGGCCGCCACCCCGCTCGCAAACCGGGTCCGGCCGGCCAGCCTAGGAGAATTTGTCGGTCAGCAGCACCTGATCGGTCCCCACCGGGTCCTCCGGGAACTGATTGAAAACGACCAGCTCTCGTCACTGATTTTCTGGGGACCGCCGGGCGTCGGCAAGACCACCCTGGCGGAGATTATCGCCCAGCAGACTAAGGCCCACTTCGTTACCTTCTCCGCGGTTACCAGCAGCATCAAAGACATCCGCAAAATCATGCAGGAGGCCGAGCAGAATCGCGAGTACGGCGAGCGCACCATCTGCTTCATTGACGAAATCCACCGCTTTAACAAGGCCCAGCAGGATGCCTTCCTCCCCTTCGTCGAGCGGGGCAGTATTATCCTGATCGGGGCCACGACCGAGAACCCCTCCTTTGAGATTAACTCCGCCCTGCTGAGCCGGTGCAAGGTCTTCGTCCTCAAAGCCCTGACGACGGCCGACCTGGAGGAGGTCATCAAGCGGGCCCTAAACCACCCGGCGGCCTTTCCCGAGCTGGAAGTTGATTGTCAGCCGGACGCCATCCACCTAATTGCCCAGTTTGCCAACGGCGACGCCCGGGTAGCCTTAAACACCTTGGAGATGGCGGTCCTCAACGGCCAGCGTGACGGCAAGAAGGTCACCATCACCGAGCAGGACCTCAGCCAGCTGATCAACACCAAGTCGCTGCGCTACGATAAACACGACGAGGAGCACTATAACATCATTTCGGCCCTCCACAAATCAATGCGCAACAGCGACGTCGACGCGGCGGTTTACTGGTGCTCCCGGATGCTGGATGGTGGCGAAGACCCGCTCTACATTGCCCGGCGCCTGGTCCGCTTTGCCAGCGAGGACATCGGCCTGGCGGACACAAACGCCCTCAACGTTGCCATCAACACTTTTCAAGCTTGTCAATTTCTGGGAATGCCCGAGTGTGACGTCCACCTGACGGAATGTGTAATTTACCTCGCCTGTGCGCCCAAGTCCAACGCCGTATACACCGCCCGCCAGCGGGCCAAACGGGTCATTAAGAAAACCGGCAACCTGCCCGTTCCCCTGCAAATCCGCAATGCCCCTACTAAGCTGATGGCGGGCCTTGGCTATGGCAAGGGTTACCAGTACGCCCACGACAGTAAGGAGAAGCTAACCACCATGACGACAGTGCCCCCAGAAATTAAGGACGAGCACTTCTACCAGCCAACCGACTCCGGGCGGGAAAGTCGATTTAAGGCCCGGCTGGCCCAAATCAAGCAGTGGCATGACCAGCATCCAGAAATTTAAACAACGGTCTTCGTAACTGGCACCGCCAGCACGAAGACCGTTATTTAATTTTAGTGTGTTTTTTCCGGATGACTGCGCAGGGCCAGAGGAAAGACGATCAGCAATGCCGCCACGATCAGGGCCAGCGCCGCAATGACAATGTTGCGGTAGCCGCCATACAGGATCTGCCGCATTGACGGCACCAGTGCCGCGGGCAGCTGGTTGGCCGTTTCGGCATTGGAAAGCTTATTCAGCATCCGCAGCGTAATGTCGCCGTGACTCTGCCGAACACCCCGGAAGAGCTCCTGGTTTAGGATTACCCCATACACCGCTGCCATCAGCGTTTGACTGAGGATCCGCAACAGGTAGCCCAACGAGGTCGCAATCGGCACGTCGCGGAGTTCCGCATCGGTCTGGACGCTGATTTGCAAAATATTAAAGACCAGGCCAACGCCGAAACCTTCAAAGGCCCCCATTAAAAGGAGGAGCCAAAACGGGGCCGTCCGCCCACCCAATAAGATTCCGCCAAAGGCGATAAAAATCGTCACCGCCCCGCAAGTCACCAGCCAGTATTTACCCCAGCGGTCCTGGAGCAGCGGCACCAGTTCGGAGCCGATGAAATTGGTCACGGCCCCGGGGATCTGGGTCATTCCCCCAAGGAGGGCACTCAGGCCCAGCAGGCCCTGCGCCCACATTGGGATGTAGGTGACAAAGGCGATGAAGGATCCCCAAATAATCACGAAGAGTAGGAAGTCAAGGACTAGTTCGCGGTTTTTAAACAGCCGGCTGGGGATAATCGGGTCCACGGCCCGGCGGTCAACCTGCACCATCCAGGCTAGCAATAGGAGGCCGCCAACAAAGAGCAGGGCGACTAACCAGTCGGCGGCACTCCCCACCAGCTGGACCGCCACGAGGATCATCACCAGGCTCGTCACGAGCAGACCCGCGCCCAGGTAGTCGACCG
The DNA here is from genome assembly GCF_000160835.1 of Limosilactobacillus antri DSM 16041. Classification (GTDB taxonomy): domain Bacteria; phylum Bacillota; class Bacilli; order Lactobacillales; family Lactobacillaceae; genus Limosilactobacillus; species Limosilactobacillus antri. The sequence goes on along the minus strand of NZ_GG700733.1, from coordinate 526,440 downwards.
GCTTGCCCACCGCCTGCCGTCTCGGACTCTGGTAAAAAATTGCCACCAGGGTAATCGCCAGCAGGGCAATCGGTACGTTAACGTAGAAAACCCAGTGCCAGCTAAGGGTATCGACAATCCAGCCGCCCAGCAACGGCCCAATAATTGAGGCCGTCCCGAAACAGGCGCTGGAAATCCCCAATACCGCCGCCCGCTTCCGCAGGTTCTGGTATATTTCCGCGTAGACAATAAAGGGAATCGTGTTCATTCCCCCGGCCCCGATTCCCATCACCGTGCGGGCAATGATAAACCAGCTGATGTTCAGCGCCAGCCCCTGAAAGATGGCCCCGGCCACAAACAGGACGGTGGCGGTGATATAGGCCCGCTTGTTGCCCTGGTGCTCACCCATCTTGCTCCACAACGGGGTTGCCACTGCCATCCCCAGCAAAAAGGTTGCGACAATCCAGCCCATGTATTGCAAACCGTGCAGGTCACTGGTGATGGCTGGCAAGGCCGTATTGACAATTGTCGCGTCCATCCCCGCCATAATGTTCGATAGGAGCAGGGCGCCCGTGACTAATGATCTCCGGCGGTTCTTTTCCAAACTATTTCCTCCTTAATTCATAATTTTCCACGTTATCTTTGTAATAGTTAAGAACTAACAAGAGGCTGGTGAGAAAACATATTTTTCTCCCAACCTCTTGTCTTTCGCCGCGCAGCAAGCCTATTTGGGGTTGGTCAAATGCTGATTTACCAGCGTTTGAACTGCTAGCCAGCTACCGCGCTGTTGCATTATTATCTATAAATTTAGTCTAGAAGGTTGAGTTAACTCCCAGCCTCCGTCTCATTTTGCTATTCTTTCTTTGGTAAGGCAGCCACCAGGCGGCCCAGCTTTTGCCAGTCTTCCTGCACGGTCGGTAGGAGCCGCCGCGCGTATAAAATGGCCGCCGGGTGGTACATCGGCACTAGCGTGTACTCATTAGGCGACCACTGGTAGCCCCGGCCGTCAGAAGCCGCCTGCTGAATCGGCTGGACCAGCTTCTGCCCGTGCAGGTCGCCAATATTGGCACTTGGCCCCAGCAGCCGTTGCAGGGCGGTATTGCCCAGCGGGACGATTATTCGCGGCCCAACCGTTGCCAGCTCCCAGTCGAACAGTGGGGCAAAGGCCAGGACCTCCTTTTTGGTGGGGGTCCGGTTCGGCCGCTTCTCAACCAGCACACCGGTTTTCTTGTCCCGTACCCGCTTGATTGAGTAGGGACGCTGACGGACGACACTGGTGATGTAGGTGTTGTTCCGTGAATAGCCGATTGAATTGAGGAGCTTCATCAGTTCCTGGCCCGAGGCCCCGGAAAACGGGATATTGACCTGCTCCTCGTGGCGGCCGGGCGCCTCGCCAACAAGCATCAAATCGGGATGCAAAGGTCCCTGGCCGGGGGTAAAACCTGCCAGCGGGCGGTCCGCAGTCCGGGCACGGACCTGGTCTAACAAAGCTTGGGGGTATTTAATTATCACGCTCTACCACCTCGTCTAACTGTTCTAGCCATTATGCCGCCACTTGGTGTCCGTGATAATCCGGGCGGCAATCAAGCCCAGGGGCAGGAAAATAACGATCAGCAGCGCCTTCGTCAGCCAGAGGGCCCCCACGCTAATCGAAGTCAGCCCAATATTATACATCGCCCGGTACATATACAGGCCCGGCACCATGATGACAATTGACGGTACGGTAATCGAAATCTGCGGGTAACGAACCTTCCTTTTGACGATCCAGGCCAATAGGCCCGCAATCATCGCCCCCACGAAGGCCGCGGGACCCGCGGGAATGTGCGCCAGGTCAACTAGCTCCAGCCGGGTCGTGTTGGCAACCGCGCCGATAATTCCGGCCAGGGCCGCCATCTTCGGGGTACTGTTAAACATAATTGAGAAGCCGAAAACCCCGCAAAAGCTGGCTGGCAGCCGCAATAGCATGTAAACCAGCGGGGTCAGCGCCAGGTGGGGAAAGTTTTCCGGCCGGAGGTTAACCGCCATCGCCACCACCCAGCCGACCAGCGTCGCCACGACAACGATTAACGCGGCGTAAGCCAGCCGCTCAAGCCCCGACCGCATATCCAGCTTGGAAAGGTCCAGGCCGCTCGTGATGAAGGGAAAACCAGGAATAACGAAGAGCATTGCCCCAATGTAACCGGCCTCGTGGCGGGAGCTAACGTTGAAGCCAAACTGTAAAATCGTTAGGGCCAGCAGGTAACTCAGGCAGGCCACCGCCACCGCCACACTAATCCCGGCAAACATAGTAATGTGGCGATCCCGCATCTTGCGCCGGACGTAGTTGCCCAGGCCGGCGCCAATAAAGCTGCAGACCATTTCCACCGGGCCGCCACCGAGAAGGAACACGAAGGCGCTGCAGGCCAGGGCCGCGGCCAAGCCTACCTGGTAGGGCGCGTACTTTCCCCGGGAATGGGTAATGTTTTCCAAGCGGGCATGGATGTCCCCGATGGTCATCGTATCACCATGTTCGTCAAAATCCTGAACAAACTGTTCCATGTAGGACAGCTTGGTCGTGTTGACCCCCGTGGTCGGCAACGACAGGGCCTGCGTATAGCTATGGTGGGCGTCCATGCAGGTATACTCCAGCGACACCAGCCCAATGTCAACCGAACAGGTCATTTTTAACTTCCGGGCGATAATGTTCATCGAATCACGAACCCGCCAGGCCCCCGTCCCGTACGACAGCATCATCAGCCCAATCCGCCCCACGATGGCGGCCCGCTCAACCAGGTTGGCCTCCTTGGCCGGAGTGAAGTTATCATTGGTAAAGAAGTCATGCCAGGGAATGGCCATGTGGTGCTTAGTAGATAAATGGGGTGTTGGCTGAAATTTGTCTGATTGCAACTCGTCTTCCTTGCTCATAAAAAGCTTTCCCTCCGCTAATGTAATTGTTCGCGCTAATTTACAATTATCATTATACGTCCCTTGTCAACTTTGCTTAGAAAATCACTTGAGTTCCTTGAGCCGGTCAACCAGCAGTTCCTCCTCTGGGCTGAGGACGTAGCCTTCCCGGACCGCTACGGAAATCGTAAAGTTGACCGGGATCGGGTCTTGAATGTCGAGGGCGGCAATCCCCGGTTCATTTTGAATCGCGCTTTTCACCATTAAGCTGATGCCAAAGTCCTGGCGAACCAGCTCCTTAATCCAGGAAATATCCGGCATCCGGCAGGCCACCATCTGGGGCTTAATCCCAGCATAGGTACAGTAGGCCTGCAGGGCCGCATAGTGGACGTACTGGTGGTCAAAGTTGACGAAGCGTTCGTTCGCCAGTTCCTTAAAAGAAACCGTCTTGCGTTTAGCCAGGGGATGGTGGTCACTGACGATAATGTTAAACGGCAGGCTCGTTACCAGGTGGGCATAGATGCCGGGCTCATCAATCAGGTTATTAGAACCGAGAACCGCAATGTCGATCTTGCCGTCCTGCAGCTGCTTGAGGAGATCATGGGACCCGACCGAAATAATCTTCAAGCGTTGCAATAAGTCATCGGGCAGGTTCTCCACCAGTTGGGAAATCGCCATCTTCCCGATGATTGGCGGTAGGCCAAAACGAATCTGCCGCTTGTTGGCCCGGTTGATTTCCTGGTGGGCCAGGTCGATTTTCTTATTGATCAGCTTGGCGTTTTCAAAGAGCATCATCCCGCTGCGGGTCACCATCTCGTCCCGGTGGACCCGGTCCTTGCGAATCAGCTGGGTATTGAATTCCCGTTCCAGCCGCTGAATCGACTGGGTGATCGTCGGTTGGGAAACCTTAAATAGCTTCGCCACCTGAGTATAATTTTTATATTTGACCAGTGCCACAAAGTACTGGAGATCACGGGTGTTCATTGTTCTCATCCCCTTTACGCTAATAATCTTACGCTAAAAGCGCGGGAAATGAAAAGGAAAAATCAGAATTCACCGTCCCCGGCTAAAATAGCTTATAATTAAGGAGAAAGGAGGCGGGGCAATCATGGCCCAATTCAAAGCAATTTCCGACTACTTCGACCAACTGGTCTACGCGATCGGCAACTACCACTACAACTGGCACCCCAGCATTGAACTGTTGATGGTCATTCGGGGACGGTTGACCATCAACATCGACGGCTACCAGTTTCAACTAGCGCCCCATGACCTGATCCCGGTCAACGCCAACCAGGGGCACGCCACCCTGGCGACGGCACCGGCCACCCTCGCTATCCGCACCCAGATTGATCCCCGCTTCTACCAGGAACAAGGCGTCCAGCTCAGCCGGGGGGAGTTTCGGCTGAACTGTGCGCTAGTACCCCGCCACCCTCGCTATCCGCAGTTGCGCCAGGCCATCGCCCAGCTCTACCTGGCAAGCAGCCCCTTTGAAAAGAACAGCGCCGCCTTCGCGATCGCCAGTCTCCTATATGAACACTTCTTCGTTCCTACCGCCACTGACCGCCTGCCCCGCCAGCAGCAAAGCGAGCAGTTTACCCGGGTCGCACGGGAAATCCAGCTCCACTACCGGGAAGCACTCAGCCTGGGCCAGCTGGCAGACGAGTTTGGCTACTCCAAGTCCTACTTTTCCAAAAGTTTCAAGCAGCACTTCGGGATTGGTTTTTACGAATACCTGACCCGGGAGCGGCTCCAGCACGCCCTCAGCGAATTGAATGGTTCTCCGGCCAAGATCAGCACGGTGGCCCTCAATAACGGCTTCACCGAAATCAAGTCCTTCAACCTGGCCTTTAAAAAGCACTTCGGCATCACCCCGTCCGCCTACCAGGCTAAGTTTTCACCCCAGCTTAAAACCGTCGACGTCGCCTTCCAACAGCCCCTCTCCCCCCAGCAGGCCGCAGGTGCCAAGCGGGAACTTCAACGGCTGCTGGCCCCCGCGCCCGCTGAAGCAGCCGTCCCGGTCTGCGATAACTGCACCTTTCGGCAGGACGGCCTGCGCTATCACCAGCTCAGGGCCGAATTGCAAAAGCTGCTTGATGACAAAAAATGACCTGCCAAATTATTGACCCGTACAAGTAACAGTTGAATAACCCCGGCCCAGCGGGAGTGAGACAGAAGTCGGTTACGACTTCGTTTTCGAACCCCCGCGAGCACAAATAGAGGTCTAGAGTTCGGCTTTGCCGAGCTTTAGACCTCATTTGTGTACCGCGCTGTTCGCGTTTTAACTGAGTAAAAGAACTTATGTCACGGCTCCTACTGGGCATTTTTTGTCCTCCCGGGGCGGGAAGCGGGGGGGCGGATTCCCGTCTGCTCACGGTTTTACCACCCCAAAATCCCTTAACGACTGCATAGCTAGTTTGTGATAATTACCACATAATGGAAACTGAAATTAAGGAGGGAATTCTTATGCAGTACACCTATACCGAACCAACCTTGAGCAAGAAGGGCGCCCAACTGCGCGACCTGCTGGTGAAATACCTCGACATCTTCAGCCACCGGCTCCCCGATGACGTCACCAAAAAATTAGTCGAGTATTCCAAAATCGAAGTCGACCCGCTCCAAAAGATCGTCTACGACACGATGATGGAAAACCAGCGGCTGGCTGCCGAAGCCGACGTGCCGAGCTGCCAGGACACTGGGACCCTGCAGTTCTTCGTTAAGGTCGGCACCAAGTTTCCACTGATCGACGAGCTGAACGAAATCCTGGTTGACGCGACCTACCAGGCCACCAAGATTGCTCCGCTGCGGACCAACGCCGTCCAAACCTTTGACGAATACAACACCAACATCAACATTGGGGACGGAATCCCGGGAATCTTCACCCAGCTGGTTCCCCACAGCTCCGACATCGAAATCTACCCGTACATGGCCGGTGGCGGCTGTACCCTGCCCGGCGTCGCTAAAGTCTTGATGCCTGGTGAAGGCTACGAAGGGGTGACCCGCTTCGTTATGGACCGGATGACCACGTACGGCGTTAACGCCTGCCCACCGCTGCTCGTCGGGGTCGGGATCGGGACTTCCGTCGAAACCGCGGCGATGAACTCCAAGCTGGCTCTGCTGCGGCGGGTTGACTCTTACAGTTCCAACCAGCGGGCCGCCAAGATGGAACACCTCCTAGAAGACGGGATTAACGCGATTGGCCTGGGGCCGCAGGGCTTTGGCGGCAAGAAGTCCGTCATGGGGGTTAACATCATCAACACCGCCCGGCACCCCTCAGTAATCGGGGTCGGTGTTTCTACCGGCTGCTGGTCCCACCGGCGGGGCCTAATCAAGCTCGACCAAGATCTGAACTACGAACTACCAATGAATAAGGGAGTTGAATTATAAAATGAAGACCTATCATTTAACCACACCAATTTCCGCCGACGACATCAAGGACATCCGGATTGGCGACATCGTCTACCTTTCCGGGACGATGGTGACCTGCCGGGATGATGGCCACCGCCGGGTCGTCAAGGAGGGCCTGGAGATGCCCGTTGACGTCCGGGACAAGGCCATCCTCCACGCCGGCCCGATCATCAAGTACCTGCCAAACAACCAATACGAAATGGTCGCCGTGGGGCCCACCACCTCGATGCGGATGGAAATGTTTGAAGAAGAGTTCGTCCACAAGACCGGCGTCCGCCTGATTATCGGCAAGGGCAGCATGGGGCCGGGAACTGCACGGGCCTGCAAGAATGACAAGGCCCTCCAGCTGGTCTACCCGGCTGGGAACGCCGTCTATGCCGCCAAGCACGTGGAAAAAATCGTTGACGCTAAGTGGACCGACCTGGGGATGCCGGAAACGCTCTGGGTATGCAAGGTCAAGGACTTTGGCCCCCTGATCGTTACAATTGATACCAACGGTGACAACTTCTTTGACGCTAAGAAGGCGGAATTTAACCGGCGCAAGGAAGAACAGATTAAGAAGATTAGCGAGCAGGTTCAATTTATTAAGTAATACGTATACATTAATGAGAATGGGAAATAACCTTCTCGACAAGGCGTATGGATAACCTAGAACGATAGTTGGCACGGAACGGGCCGGCTAGCGTTCGTAGGCAAATAGCCTTGCTGCGCGGCGTTAGACACTAGCCTTGTGGTTACGACACGAAGTTAGCCTGTAGGTTTTCCACGTTATCTTTGTAATAGTTAAGAACTAGCAAGAGGCTGGTGAGAAAACATAGTGCCGTTTTCTCCCAGCCTCATTTTCGTATTATTTTCGTAAGTATCGATCATCATTAGCATTAACGTCAATGGATTTGAAGCGTTCAACTTTCATATGTAAGTCATACTTTTCCCGTAATTGTGCTAATTCTTTCATCATTGGAGAATGGTGATGAAGATCCAATGACTGCTGGTCGTGCCAACTATCGATTAACATGATTGTCTCAGAATCATTTAGTGGTTGAAAGTATTCATAGCGTTCGTTCCCCTTTTCCTGCCGAATACGATCGGCTAACCCACTCTGTTCCATTTCCCTAGCAAATGCCTGAGCGCTGCCACCTTTCCCAGTGTAGTATAAATTAACGGTTAAACTCATTAGTCAGTCCTCCGATCTCTAAAGCAACTTAACTTAAACATTATCTCCGGTGCTGGTCCAAGAACTCATCCATCAGCTCGTTAAAGGCCCCCGCCTGCTCGGCCATCACCACGTGGCCGGACTGGTCAACGGCCGCATGAGTAACATAAGCGGGATTAGCCGCCGCCAGCACGTCGGCAAAGCGGCCGTCAAAGTAGGGACTCTGGTTGGCCGTCACCAGCAATAGCGGTACCGTAGCTTTCTCGACTGCCGGTCGCCAATCTTTCTTAGCGTGGTCATATAGTAAGGGGAGGTTCTCAGCCCGGACAAAGGGGAACATCTCCTTCTCCGGTGCCAATTGGTTCAACACCTGCTTAGGCACCCCGTTCAGCGTTTCCCGGACGTTGCCGTGCTCCTTGAGCTTCAGCCGGTAGGATGCCCGGGTGATGTCCATGTAACCGTAAGGCCACTGGGCGGTATTGAGCATCTTCGGCGACTGGTCAATGGCAATTGCCCCCCGCACCGAAAAATCCGGGTAGCGCTGGAGGAAGCCGTAAATTTCGGCGGCCCCCATCGAATGGCCGATCAAAACCGGCCGCGCGACTTGCAAACCCACTAACAGTTCGTGGAGGTCCGCAATCAACCGGTCCACCGAAGCCAGGTCCGCCGTGTGGCCCGACGCACCGTGGTTGCGCTGGTCATAAGTAATCACCTGGTAGCCACGGTCCAGCAGTTCCGGGACCTGGAGGCACCACACCTGCTGGTAGCCACCAAAGCCATGAACTAAAACGACCGGCTGTCCACTGCCCCTGACCTGGTAGTTAATCCGCACGCCATCACTAGTCCGAAAGTCCATCGGCCAGCCCCTCCTTTACTAAGGTCAAGAAAATCGTCACAATCACCAGGTCGGCCGTCCCGCCCAGGCTCAGGTGCCGGCTGGTAAACTCCCGTTCCAGCTGGGATAGTTTAGCTCGGCCGGCCGCCGTCGTAATTCCCCCCGCTGCCAGACATTCGTCGACCCGAGCGTTCTTCCAGTCCAGGATCGCTGGGTCACCAGCCCGCTTCACCAGGGTAGAGTCTTCGGTGTAGCGGGCCAGCACTAACATCGTCTGGATAATCCGCTGGTTCCAGTCACCAGTAGCTGCCAGCATGGCAGGCAAGCCGTGGTCAAAGACCGTCGGGTAGCCCGCCTGCGCCTCGCCACGGATCCCCGTCAGCCCGTACCGTTGGTATTGCCGTTCCCCGGCCGTCCGCTGCTTGGCCGCCGGCGGCGCTTGCAGATCGGTTTGCACCAGTCCAGCCAGGAGCTTCTTCACCGTTGCCTGGACAGCAGCCAGGTCAACCTTCCCACCCCGACGCCAGCTATCCGCCACCGCCAGTGTCATGATTCCCAGAGAGAACACGGCCCCCTTGTGGGTATTGATCCCGCCGGTTGCCGTAAACATTGCCTGCTCAGCCCGCTTGCCAAACTCCCGCAGCTCTTTAAACATCAGCGGATAATCCGCTGAACGGCCGTGCAGGCCCAGGGTAGCCGCCTGGCTTAAATAGCGACGCAGGCTCAGGGAACTATTGACAAAGGTAAAGGCGTCCATATCGGGGTGGGCACCGTGTTCAACCGGGTCCACTAGGCCCGGTTTCGGCCACGCCAGTACCTCATACAGGAGGGCCCGCTGGGCAAACGTTACCAGACGGTCACGCACCCGCTGGCGCTGTTCGGTCGCTAGTGCCGTCCCAATCAGCGCGCTGACCGCCGCCTGCAGTTCACCCACCGAATGCCGGCGGGACCGGCCACATTCCTTCGCAGGCCGGCCGCAGACAAAACACCGCCGCGCCGGCTGACCACTATCCGCCCGGGAAAGAGGAACCACCTGACCAGCCCGCTTGACCAGGACGTCCAGGTCAAAAAGGCGGTGACTGGGCTGGCCCTCCTCAAACCGGGTCGTCTGCTCCTTGATAATTGGGGCGGCCGCCTGAACCAGGTAAAAGCGCTCCGGCCCGGTGCCGGCGTCCAGCCACTCCGTATCCTGGTAAAAAAGGGTCCCCGCCGCTAGCCAGGCTTCTTCCAGTTGCTTGAGGCCAACCGTAAAGAACTCCTGAATGGCCCGGTTATTCTTAATCGGCCCCGGAACATTGAGCTTCGCGGCCACCACCGTCATGTCCGGATGAGCCGCCACCAGGCGTTGTTGAAGGGCCGCCCGCCGGTCCTTATTTGCCAGCACCGCGGGAATATCCTGGGGCTGGCCCGTTGTAAAGATGTTTGTCATTGTAGGCTCCTTTCACGTTTGTCCGCGTTTGCTCATATGTATTATAAAACGGGTGGGATTCCATGTAACCGCACCCGTTTTATCAATTCTTAAAATTAGTCTTTAATCTGCTTTACTTCGTCAATCAAAGTCCCATCTCGGTATTCAACCAGGGCGACGGTCCGGTCGGTGTATTCGATTGGCTTTGGCTTGCCAACGATCCCTTCGGCCCGCTTTTGCAGTTCGTCGATTGAAACCAGCGGAATGCTTGGTGCCTTCTTGAAGGCTTCAATTAGGTCCTTCCGTGCCGGGTTAACGGCCACTCCGACTTCAGTAACCAGGACGTCAATGGATGAACCCGGCGTAGTGATGGAGTTAACGGCAGGAACAACGGTAGCAATCCGGCCCCGAGTCAGCGGAGCGGAGATGATCGTCATCTTGGCAGTCCCAGCGTCCTGGTGGCCACCAACGGCACCCCGGATAACCCCGTTGGAACCAGTCAGCACGTTAACGTTGAACTTGGTGTCGATTTCCAGGGCAGACAGGATGGCAACGTCCAGTTGGTCAACCATGGCACCCTTGTTGTCAGGGTCGGCGTACCAGGAACCGTCAATTTCGATTTGGCCAGGGTTAGACTTCATGCTGGAAGCAGCCCCTTTGTCAAAGTCTTGCACGTCCATAACCCGCTTAACCAGACCTTCTTCAAGCAGCTTGACGATTGGTGAAGTCGTCCCCCCGCAAGTGAAGGCAGCCGTAACGTCGTTGTCCAGCATAGATTGACGCAGGTAACGGGTAACGGCCAGTGAAGCACCACCAGTACCAGTCTGGAAGGAGAAGCCGTTCTTGAAGTAAGGTGAGTTAACGATCACGTCGTTAACCATCTTGGCAATCTTCAATTCCTTCGGGTCCTTAGTAAAACGGGTCGCCCCGCTGCCGATCCGGTCTGGATCTCCGACCTTGTCAACCTTCACGACGTAGTCGACCTGGGTCTGTTTAATTGAAGCAGGCGTGTTCGGGTAGTCGGCGATGGTATCGGTCAGGAGAACCACCTTGTTGGCGTACTGGGCGTCCACGAGGGCGTAACCCAGGGAACCAAGGGCGGATTCGCCGTTCATCCCGTTGGCGTTCCCCATCCGGTCAGAGTTCGGAACACCCAGGAAGGCCACGTCAATTTTGATGTTGCCGTTTTCGATGGACCGCGCACGGTTACCGTGGGAACGGAAGATGACCGGGTTCTTCAAGAGACCGTGGGAAACGGCTTCACCAAGGCTGCCCCGCATCCCGGAGCTGGTAATATTAGTGATGGTGCCGGCCTTAATGGCTTCAACCACCTTGTCGTTCATTACCCCGGTCAAAGAAGATGGAGCCAGGGTCAGGTCCTTGTAGCCCATCTTGATGATCTTGTCCATCACCATGTTAAAGACGTAGTCCCCGTTCCGGAAGTGGTGGTGGAATGAAATCGTCATCCCGTCCTTCAGGTTGTCCTTGATGACCTGGTCTAAGGAGTCGACCAGCTTGTCATCCCCCTTGGTGACGCGGACGTCGTGGCCCGTGTAGTGAACCGTTGGGTGGCCGATTTCAGTGCTTTCAAATGGTTTGTAGTTAGTTGAATTTAAGATTTCGTCTGAGATTTCACGACCGACACTATTTTTCAATGTATTCACCCTCCTCGTTAATCAGGTTGGAAGCCTTGGCTAAGCGGATTACCCGTTGGGCCCGCAGAACAACTGGACGGTCAACCATTTGACCGTTCATGGAAATAACACCGGAACCCTTCTGGTGGGCTTCTTCAATCGCCGCTTCCACGTCCAGCGCGTTTTCGATTTCCTTCTTGGTTGGCTCGTAAACCTTGTTGACCCAGTCGATTTGCCGTGGGTTAACGAGGGACTTGCCGTCGAAGCCGAGTTCGTGGATGTGCTCAGTTTCCCGCTGGAAGCCTTCCACGTCATTCATGTTGGTGAAGACGGTATCGAAGGCCGCAATCCCCGCAGCCCGGGCCGCGTGCAGGATCATGTTCCGGGCAAATTCCAGTTCCGCGCCGTCTGGGTACCGGTGGGTCTTCATGTCCGTCGTGTAGTCTTCGGCAGACAGGGCCAGGCCAATCATCCGGTCGGTACTTGCGGCGATTTCTGGGGCGTTTAAAACACCCTTCGCGCTTTCGATGGCGGCCATGACGTGGGTCGAGCCGGGTTCGCGGCCAAACTTCTTTTCCGCTTCTTCGACCACCTTAACCAGGTCGAGCATCATTTGAGCGGATTCAACCTTTGGCAGGCGGACAACTTCGATTCCGGCCTTAACCATGGCGTAAACATCGTTCTTAAAGTATGGCGTGTCAAGCCCGTTGACCCGGACAACCAATTCGGAGTCGCCGTAGTCCTGGGTTTGCAATGCTTCGTAAACCAGCATCCGGGCAGCATCCTTTTCTGACATGGAAACAGAGTCTTCCAGGTCGAACATAATGGAGTCCGCACCGTAAATCCCAGCATCCTTAACCATTCCGGCGTTGTTCCCCGGAACAAACATCATGGTCCGACGTAAACGTTCTTCCATTATTAAAATACCTCCCAGTCTGGTTGATCTGTAGTTTCCAGAGCCCGTTGTGCGGCCGCCATCGTCCGGGCCTTCACAACACAGTCCAAGGCCCCCTTGTCAACGGCCTTGACGTTGGCATTGTCAATTCCATAGGCGTGCAGCGTCTCGGTGATGACCGTGCGAATTTGGTCGCCGTACAGCTCCTCCACTGAGGAATCCAGGTCGATATTAATTCCGTTGTCGCCCTTGCTCAGGGTGATTTGGATATCGGATGATTCCAAAGTTCCTGCCAGTGCAGTCTTCTTAATCTCCATTATTCTAAACTTCCTTCCTTAATGCGTGCTCTGAGATCAGACCAGTGATTTTGAATAAATGAGCGCGTCGTTTGTGGGACATACTTTTGCACCACCGCTAATTCATCGTTAGCAATCGCTGCTCGTACCTTCGTGGCTGAAATCACGTCCTGGTCGGCATTAGCGGCCCGGTCCAGGACTTTGACCTCAACCTCAGGTGGTAGAACCCTAGTTAACTCTTGATTATAAATATCAGTTGTCGGCGAGAACGGCTCGCTGCCGACGTAGCGCCGCGTGATGTTTAACGGCGCGGCAATCTGCTCCTTAAAGAGGGTGGCGTCCAAAGCGGCCTGAAAGTGGGCCACGTTTTGGTCGTCTTTAAGGAAATAGGCCGGAAAGGTGGCGTAGGAAACCATGTAATCCCCGCCAGGAACCACCGTCACGTTGTCCAAGTCGGCACATCCCGCTTGAACCAGCTGGTAACGTTCCGAAGCGGTGAAGAGGGAGGCTTCCTGGCTGACCACGAAGACGTAGACGTGGTCGTTTTCCTTGCTGGCTTGCTCCACCAAGTAGCGGTGGCCGTTGGTAAAGGGGTTGGCATTCATCACGATACCAGCAATTTGACTATCGTCCTGGTCGGCAAAGTGGGGCAGGTCCTGGATGTAGTCGTGAACGTCCGGAGTCCCGCTTTCCATGATGGCCCCGTCGTCAACCACCGCCAGGGCGTGAAAGCCAACAAAGCCGAAGCTCTGAACGTACTGGGGTTTGGTAAAGACGAAGAGGTGGAAGCGACCCATCGTTGCCGCCTCGCTCACCAGCTTGCTGACCAGCTGATTAAAGGTTTCGCCATGACCCTTCACTTTGGAACAAACCGCGATGTATTTCAAGACCCTGCCGGCAATCGAACCGGTCGCCATGATCTCGCCGTCCGCTTCCCAGACGAAGGTCCGCTCAACCTGCTGGGTTTCCTTTGGCGAAAACTCGGTAATTCCCGTCTTTTTGAGAAAGGCCTGCCACTTGGCAAAGTTGCGCTTGATGTGAATGTTGCTTTCACGGACCTGCATACCCTTCCTCCTTTTTAATTACTGCTTATTGGCGGCATAATCTTTAACTGCCTGCGCAACCGCGTCAACTACCCCGTCATCAAAGACCCCCGGGACGAAGCGATCAGCCGTCGGTTCAGGCACTAGCTTGGCAATTCCCTGGGCAACCGCCTTCTCCAGGCCAAAGTCCACCTTGTTCAGGTCGGTTGCCAGCAGGCCCTTGTAGAGGCCCGGGAAGACTAGGATGTTGTTAACCTGGTTCGGGTACTGGCTCGAACCGGTTGCCATCACCTGAACCCCCGCCTCATGGGCCACGGCCGGGTCAATTTCCGGCTTTGGGTTGGCCAAGGCAAAGATAATCGGGTTATCTGCCATCTGCTGAACCTGGTCGGCACTCAGAACGTCGGCGTCGGATAGGCCGATGAAGACGTCGCGACCCCGGACAGCCTCGTCCAGGTTCGCGTAGCGGGTCTGGTCGCTGCTCTGCTTGACCAGGTCCGTCTGGTAGTGGTTATATTCCGTGCTGTCCGCGTGGACCGGACCGTGAATGTCAACAAAGCTGATGTTTTTAATCCCAGCCGCGAAGAGCAGGCGGGCGGTCGCAACACCCGAAGCACCGACCCCGTTGATGACGACCTTCAAGCTGGCCAGCCCCTTGCCCACCACTTTAGCGGCGTTGATCAGGCCCGCCAGAACGACAATGGCCGTCCCCTCCTGGTCATCGTGATAAACGGGGATGTCGACCAGTTGGGATAGTTTTTCCTCGATTTCAAAGCAGCGCGGGGCGGCAATGTCCTCAAGGTGGAAGCCGGCGAAGGACGCCTGCATATTCTTCAAAGTATTAACGACTTCGTCCGGTGAAACCTGCGCAATTGTCAGCGGCAGGGCGTTGACCCCAGAGAGGTCTTTATACAGAAGTGCCTTGCCCTCGACGATTGGCAAGCCCCCGGCCGGCCCGATATTGCCCAAGCCCAGCACCGCGGAACCGTCGGTAACTAACGCCACCAGCTTACCGCTCAGCGTGTACTTATCCTTTAATTCCGGGTAGCGTTCAATCAGCTTTGAAATAATCGCCACGCCCGGCGTGTATGCTTCCCCGAGTTCCTGCTTATTGTGTACCGCGAATTCTGGTGAGATGGCAAGCACCCCGCGGTGTTTCGCGTGAAGTGATAATACTTCTTCGTCTTTCATTATTAGCATCCTCCAATCACTAGGCCTAGTGTACTATCTTTTTTAAATGTTGTAAATATAAGCGGAAATTTTAAAACATTTCAAAAAAGTCTGGGTGAAATTAAATGCTATAATCAACAGTAGCAAACTTTTAACAAAGCAGGTGAATAATCCATGGATGCAGCACATCGTCAGCTCCTGGCCAGCCTCGCACAGGACTACTACCTGAGCAAGATGGCCATCAGTGACATCTCGAAAAAGTACCAGCTCAGCCGCTACCTCATCATGAAATACCTTGACGAAGCACTGGCTTCGGGAATCGTCAGCATTAATATCCACACGAACTTTGATCGGAACGCCAAACTGGAGCGCATCCTCCAGCAGCATTTCAAAATCAAAAACCTCATTGTGATCAAGGACCCAACCAACCCCCAGGACCGCGACCAAATCATCGCGACCTTTGCGGCCAACCAGGTTCAGTCATTGATTAGGAACTGCCATACAGTCGGGCTGACCTGGGGTGAAACCATCTACACGATGCTTGACCACTTCAACAAGCAGACCGCCAGTCAGCTGACCTTTACCCAGTTTATGGGCGAAAATATGCGCTACCACTCCTCGGCCGCTTCGATGCGGATGGTTCAAAAGGCCGCGGCGAAGTACGACGTTCCCTACCAGACAATTCCGGGACCCCTCTACGTTATCAATGACCAGGCCCGGACCGCCCTCTACCACGAGCCAGCCTTTACCGCAGCGTTTGCGGCCGCCAGCCGGATGGACATCATTATCTGCGGGCTTGGCACCCGTCAGTCGATCAACAGCATCCCGGCCTGGCAGGAAAATACCGCCCGGATCTTCCCCGGGGTTGACCTGGGAAAGATTGCCGGGATGGCGTTTGGCCGGCCCTACGACCTGCACGGCCGGTTCCTAGTGTCCCCGGAAAACGACAAGACCCTCTCCATCCCCCTCGACCAGATCATACAGGTTCCCCGGCGGCTCGCCATCGTCCAGCGGAAGTCAAAGTTTCAAGCGGCGCGTGGTGCTTTGGAGGGGAAGCTCTTCACCGACATGATTCTGACCGAGTCGGTCGCCCTGCGAATTACCGATGCCTTAGGAATTTAGGATTTAAAAAGGAGTGGGAAATAACCTCCTCGACAAGGCGTATGGCTAACCTAGAACGATAGTTGGCACGGCACGGGCCGGCTAGCGTTCGTAGTTAGACACTAGCCTTGTGGTTATTTTCCACGTTATCTTTGTAATAGTTAAGAACTAACATGAGGCTGGTGAGAAAACAAAGTTCTCTCCCAGCCTCTTTTTTTGATTACTAGTGAATGATTCAAAAAGGCAACTTACCAATCCAACTCTTTCAGTAGCAAACTATTCAATTAACTTATTACCAGAGGCCAATAACCTTCATCCACAGGGTGCCGATAATTCCGTATACCAAGAGGTAGAAAATCCCCATGACGAAGTTCATCTTCCACCATTCGGACTGGGTAACGTAGCCTGAAGATGACAGCACGGAGGCTGGCCCGTTAGCATAGTGAGTAGTAGAACTCATGAATGCGGAAGTGAAGGCCAACAGCATTGCCGTTAACATTGCAGGAGCACCGGCGGCAACCGCAACGGATACGAAGGCTGCGTACATCGCAGTAACGTGGGCAGTGGCACTAGCAAAGAAGTAGTGCGCGTAGAAGTAGACGATCATTAAGACTGCCAGGACCCAAACCCAGCTAATGCCGTGAAGGGCTGAACCGATGGAACTAGAGAACCACTTGATAAAGCCGAGCTTGGCCAGCTGACCGGCCATGTAAACCAGGACGGACAGCCAAATCAATACGTTCCAAGCACCAGTTTCGTGCAGAACATCTTTGGTATCAAGAACCCCGGTTACCAGTAACAGGGAAATTGCCAAGAAGGCCACAAAGGTCGCGTCAATTGCCGGAATAAAGCTGGTCAGCATCCAGAGAACCAGGGTCAGGATGAAGATTAAGCCCATCAGCTTTTCAGAAATCTTCATCTTCCCCATCTTGCCCAGCTCGTCGTTGGCCCATTGCTTGGCGTTCGGCGTTTCCTTTACCTCCGGCGGGTACATCTTGTAGATGATGTATGGCGTAGCGATCAAACAAATAATACTTGGAACAACCCCGGCCACAAACCAGCCCAACCAGGTAATGTTAATGTGCAAGGTCTTCGCTAAGGCCACGATAACCAGGTTTGGTGCCATGGCCGTCATGAAGGTTGCGGAAGTAATCAGGTTACTGTGGAATTCAGAGAAAACCAGGAATGAACCGATCTTCTTCCGGGTTCCCTTCTTTGGGTCAGACCCGTAAGTTTCCGCCAGTGACTTTACGATTGGGTAAACAACCCCACCGGCACGGGCAGTGTTGGATGGGATGGCTGGTGAAGTTACCAGGTCAATTCCCATGATTGAGTAGGCCAAGCCGAGGCTCCGGTGACCGAAACTCCGTACGAACACCAGGGCAATCCGCCGACCCAGGCCAGTCTTGATAAAGCCCCGGGAAAGCATGAAGGCCATTGCAATCAGCCAAGCAGACGAATTGCTGAAGGCGGTCAAGGCCCCCTTCATCGGTGCAAGACCGACCAACACCATCACCGTAAACCCAACCAGGGTCGTTCCGGCGATTGGTAGCGGCTGAGTGATACAGCCGACGATTGTGGCAACAAAAATGGCAAACATATGCCAAGCAGCTAACGAAACGCCATCTGGCCGAATTGGACCACAGAACCACAGGATTAAACCAATGGCGAGTGTCCAGGCCCAGGCCTTAGTTTTAAACTTTGATAATTCCATCTTTCAATTCCTCTTTAACTATTAAATATTTCCTCTAATTTACAGCTCCACGCCGTCAAGAACTTCCTTCATCTTGGCAGCTGAGTGCGCCATCTTCTTACTCTCTTCTGCAGACAGGTCATGTTCGATAACCTTGACGATCCCACTGGTGTTAATCACCGCTGGGACCCCCAGGTACAAGTCAGAAACACCGTATTCACCATTTAAGGGTGCGGAAATTGGCAGGGTGACGTTACGATTTTCCAAGATCGCCTTGACGATGTAAGCCAGGCACTTGGCAACCCCGTAGAAGGTTGCTCCCTTGCGGGCAATAATCTTACCGCCCCGTTCCTTAACCATTTCCTCAATCCCGGCATAGTTAGTTGCTGAGAAGTCGGCAACTTCCTTCAGCGGCTGCCCGTTAACCGTTGCTTCATCAAAGGCCGCAAAGGACGTATCCCCATGTTCGCCCATGATGTGAGCATCAATCTCGCTGACCGGAACATCCAGCTTTTCTGCCAGGATCACGTTCAGGCGGGCACTATCCAGTGACGTCCCCGTCCCGATGACCCGCTCCTTCGGGAAACCGGAAATCCGCTGGGTCAGCGTCGTCAAAATATCAACCGGGTTGCTGGAAACCACGAAGATCCCGTGGAAACCACTGTCGACGATTGGCTTAACGATCGTTGATAAAATCTTGGCGTTCTTGTTGACCAGGTCCAAACGGGTTTCGCCCGGCTTACGGGGAACCCCGGCGGTAATCACGGCCACGTCCGCGTCACTGGCGTCCGCGTATTCACCGGCACGGATAATCGTTGGTGACTCTAACGGTGTAATGTCTTGCAGGTCCATCGCGTCCCCGGTTGCCTTTTCCTTGTTAAGGTCGACAATTACCAGTTCATCAACTTCCTGCGTCGTTTGCAGCAGTGAGTACGCAAACGACGAACCGACCGCACCATCACCGACCAGGAGAACCTTGTGGCGATGTTTAATCATATCAAATTCCTCCCTGAATAAGGTTAAAATAATTGCTTGCCACCGGCACCGTTACCGATGCCAGTCAAATGTTAATTTAAACGCCTACTTGAGGCCGCGGGCGTACAAGGTCACCTGCTGGCCGGCCTGCCGGCCAAAGACAATCGTTTCGGCGATCGAATTGCCACCGACCCGGTTGTTCCCGTGCAGGCCACCAGCAACTTCACCTGCAGCAAAGAGACCCTTAATGATGTCACCGTTGCCGTCCAGCACCTGAGTCTTCGGTGTGATGTGGATTCCGCCCATCGTGTAGTGGATAGCCGGAGCAATGTGGATAGCGAAGAAGCCTGGCTTAGTGATTCCCCGGTCCATCCCGGTTGTCCGGTGGAACTCGGTATCATCGTGATTTTCTACGGCTTGGTTCCAAGTCGTAACTGTCTGTTTCAAGGTTGCTGGATCCATCTTCAGTTTGCCTACCAAGTCTTCAATCGTATCACCATGAACAACTAAGCCCACCTTGTCGTAGAACTCAATGGCCTTAGCACGGTCACGAATGCCCTGATCAAAAATCAGATAAGCACTGTGTTCTGGTAAAGCAGTGATAGCGTTGGAAACGATCTTCCGGGTGTTCAGCTCATTCACGAACCGCTGCCCGTCAGCGTTAACCAGGATGGCTCCTTCACCCCGAACGGCTTCCCCAATCAGGTAAACATGGGGGTTGTCCTGCTGGACAGTTGGGTGGACCTGAACCAGGTTCATCTGCATCAGCTCGGCACCGACGTTTTCAGCTAACTTCAGACCATCCCCGGTTGCTCCCGGCTGGTTAGTCGTCTTGTAATCCTTGAGGTCAGGACGGAAGCGCTCAATGTACTCCTTAGAAGCACCGAAACCACCAGTTGCTAGGATTACCGCCTTAGCATTAACCCGCTTAGTAAGGTCGCCGGATTTAACCTCAACCCCGTTAACCCGGCCATCATCAGTCTGCAAAAGCTTGATAACCTTGGTCCGGTTAAAGACCGGAATGTTTTCCTTCGCCACCACTTCAAGCAGGCTGTTGACCAGGAAGCCGCCAATTGGGGCCATGCTTGCCGGCCGGTGGGTCCGCTTCTTGGACATCCCCCCGGTAACGGTGATGTCGTCGAGCTTGATGTCGTGGTCGGCCAGCCAGTCAATTGCTGGCGCGGTATGGTAGACGAAGTAGCCCAGCATGTCCTTATCGTTGAGCCGGCCACCATCCTTGTAGGTTTCACGGTAGAAATCACCGACATTGTCGATCACCCCGTGGTGCAGCTGGACGTTGGTTTCGGCGGCGTTCATCCCGGAAGAGGCCCGGTTGGTGTTCCCACCCAGTTCTTCTTCCTTTTCCAGCACGGCCACCTTCAGGCCCAGCTCGTGGGCCTGAATGGCGGCGGCCAGGCCGGTTCCGCCAGAGCCGATAATCACGGCATCATAGCTGTCATCCAGCTTGCTAACTGATAATGGTTGAAATTTTTCTGCCATTATTAATTGATCTCCTTTTTAATTAGTCTTCACGATCAACGTTAGTCATCTTCAGCATATCCATCCACTCATCGTACTGTTCTTCAGTCACCTTGCCGGACTTCAGGGCTGCTTCCTTCAGTGTGCTGCCCGCCTTGTCAGCGGCTTGGGCAATCTTGGCGCTGTCGTGGTAGCCAATGTGTGGTGACAGTGCGGTAACTGTCATTAGGGAGTTGTCAACCAGTTCGGCCATCCGTTGTTCGTTGACGGTCAGACCAGCAACGCAACGGTCGGCGAAGCCGGTGATGGTTCCGGCCAGCAGGTCAGCAGATTCCAGGAAGGCATCGATCAAGACCGGCTTGTAGACGTTCATTTCAAAGTTACCCTGGGATGAGGCCATCGTAACCACGGTGTCGTTACCGAAGACCCGGATAGCGGCCATCGTAACGGCTTCCGCCTGGGTTGGGTTAACCTTCCCCGGCATGATCGATGAACCCGGTTCGTTAGCCGGAATGTTTAATTCACCGTAGCCGGCCCGCGGGCCAGAAGCCAGGAAGCGGATATCCTGGGCAATCTTGAACATATCCGCGGCCAAGGTCTTCAAGGCGCCGTGAACCACGTCCAAGCCGGAGTGGTTAGCCAGGCCGTAGAACTTGTTGCTCTTGGCGGTCAGCTTCAAGCCGTAAACTTCGGACAGCTTTTCGGCGATCTTTTCCGGCATCCCTTCGGCGGCGTTCAGGCCGGTACCAACGGCGGTTCCCCCGATGGCCAGTTCGTTCAGGGTTGGTTCCAAGGTCTTGATGTAGTCCAAGTCGTGTTCCAGAGCGGCTACGTAACCGGACACTTCCTGACCGAACGTCAACGGGACGGCATCCTGCAGGTGGGTCCGGCCAACCTTAACCGTCTTCCAGTACTTGTCCTGCTTCAGCTTTAACTCGTCGATCAGGTGTTGAACGGCGGGCTTTAAGTTGTCCAGGGCTTCCAAGGCCACCACGTTCATTGCGGTTGGGAAGGTATCGTTGGAACTCTGGCCCTTGTTGACATCGTCGTTTGGCAGGATTTCGATGTCCGAGTTGATTTCGTGCGCCTTGTGGGCTACGACTTCGTTGGTGTTCATGTTGGTTTGCGTCCCGGAACCGGTTTGGTAAACCTTTAATGGGAAGTCCTTGCGCAAATCTTCGTCGCTCAACGCGAGCAGTTCATCAATTGCCTGCACAATCAGGTTCCCCTTGTCGGCAGAGATTGCGTTGGTTTCCATGTTCGCCTGGGCCGCGGCCTTCTTAATGTTCAGTAAAGCACGAATGATTGCCAGTGGCATATACTGACCAGTTGGGAAGTTGTTCCGGCTCCGTTCCGTTTGCGGTCCCCATAACGCACTTGCGGGGATTTTAACTGGGCCTAAAGTATCTTCTTCTGTTCGGTAATCAGACATAATAAAAACCTCCAATGGATTATCACACAATAACAACTTGTGAAAATTTACACATCATTACGCAACTATCCTAACTCATCGCCGTTGCAATAGTCAAACCTCTAACATTTAATAAAATTCACTTATAGAATTAAGCGTAATTACCGTTATGATAGCCTTTTCATTTAGGCACCGTGATTTTTTCACAAGCCATTTAAAACAAAAAAATGCCGCTAAACTCCAAAAAGTTGTTACGGCATTTTAATTGTTTAAGTTCACTTTCACAAGCTAAATCAACAAATTAACCGGTAAGTGCTCATTACCATGACGGCCATTTTAATACTTAGCTTCCCAGGTCATTTGCTCCACGGCCTGCTGGGCATCAGTAATTCCTTTGCCAGCTAACCCCTGGTCGATTGCGGACTGGGCAACCGTTATCGCGACCCGCTTGGAGAAGTCCGCCAGCTTCTCCACCGGTGGCAGCACCGCGGCGCCCGGCTGGTCAGGGTCAACAATGCCGCTTAAGGCATGGGCCGCCGCGGCAATCATCTCGTCATTCAGCACCTTAGCCTGGGCGGCCAGGGCCCCGAAACCGACGCCCGGGTAAATCAGGGCGTTATTGGCCTGACCGATTTGGTAGTCAACGTCCCCGTAGTTAACAGTTCCCGCGGGGATCCCGGTCGCAACCAGGGCCCGGCCGTCAGTCCACTTTAGGAGGTCGGCGGCCTTGGCCTCGGCCAGCTTAGTCGGGTTCGACAGCGGGAAAATCACCGGACGCTTGGCGTGGGCCGCCAGCTCGCGGACGACCTCCTCAGTAAAGGCCCCTGGCTGGGTTGAAGTTCCGATCATGACCGTCGGGTGGACCGCCTTGACCACCGAAAGCAGGTCGGTCAGCTGGCCCGCATTCGCAAATTCGGCCCGGCGCCGAGTAAAGGGCTGCTGCTTCGGGGTCAGGCCCGGGGTGTCTTCAAAGAGCAGTCCCTGTTTATCAACCAGGTAAAAGCGCCGCTTGGCTTCAGCAGGGTCCATCCCCTGCCGGACCAGCTCCTCATACAGCATCTTGGCAATTCCCATGCCGGCAGTACCAGCGCCAAAGGTCAAGAAGGTCTGGTCGGTCAGTTTTTCCTTAGAGATGTTCATGGCGCCCAGGACCCCTGCGAGGGCGATGATGCCGGTTCCCTGAATATCATCATTAAAGGTCAAAATCCGCTCCTGGTACTTATCCAAGATTTTGGCGGCGGTCCCCCGGCCAAAGTCCTCAAAGTGGAGCAGGCTCTTTGGAAAGAGGGCTTCTACCCGGTCAACGAAGCGGTCGATAAAGGCAAAGTACCGCTCGCCGTGAATCCGGTGCTGACGGTTGCCCAGGTAGTTCGGGTCATCTAGCAGCTGCTGGTTGTCAGTCCCGGCATCAATCGATACCGGCAGGACCTGGGCCGGGTCAATTCCAGCGGCAGCGGTGTAGACCATCAGCTTGCCGACCGAGATGTCGACCCCGTTGACTCCCCAGTCGCCGATGCCCAGGATCCCCTCCGCGTCGGTAACCACGATCAGCCGAATGTCGCGGCCGTCCGCAGCGGCACGCAGCTCCTCTTCGATGTCCTCGGGATGGTTGACGTCCAGGTAGGCGGCATCCTGGGGCCGCAGGTAGCGTTCATCATACTGTTCGATAGATTCAGCAATTACCGGGTCGTAAACCACGGGCATGAATTCAGTAATGTGCTGCTTCATCAGGTAGAAGAACAGGGTTCGGTTAGTATTGAAAATTTCCATCAGCAGGTGGCGCTTTTCAATTCCCGCCGTTTTGGACTGGTACAGGGCGTAGGTTTCCGCCGCCTGCTCTTCAATCGTCCGCACGTGGGTCGGTAGGAGCCCCAGAAGGCCCAGTTCCCGGCGTTCCGCCATCGTAAACGCCGTCCCCTTATTTTTAAACGGGTCATTTAAGATTTGCATTCCCTTGCGCATAGTTACGTCACTTTCCCTCTTTCATCCTTCGTCCTTGCAATCAATTGTCCCCATCTTAAGCGGACGGATAATGGATAGTCAAACTTGTGCTATACTATCAATAAAGTTGATATACCAGGCTTCGATTACTGATCTAGGGGGATTTATAAATGAAAATCAAGGATCTTGAATACTACCAAAAATTGGTCGAATACCAAAATTTTTCTCAGGTGGCCAGCCACTTCCAAGTTAGCAAGCCGACCATCACAATGGCCATCCAGCGGTTAGAAAAGTCCTTTGGCAGTGCCTTCTTTATCCGTGACCACGTTCATAAGCAGCTGCACATCACGCCTGCGGGCCAGCAATTCGCCAACCACGTCACGGTCATCTTAAATGAATTACGGGTAGCCCGCGAAGAAATTGCCCGCACCCAGTCGACCCGGATCCGCTTCGGCCTGCCGCCGATCATCGGTAACTACTACTTTCCGCCACTGACCCCGACCCTGATGCGGGCCAAATTAATGTCCCGCCTCGACACCTACGAACACGGCTCCAAGGAGCTGCTCCGGATGCTGAAGCAGGGCCAGCTCGACATCGCCCTGCTCGGTTCGCTGACGGCCCTCCGTCAGGACCGCCTGCATACCCAGGAATTTGCCCGCTACCCCTTTAAGGTTATCGTCGGCAAAAACCACCCCTTAGCTAAGCAGCGGCAAGTGCGTTTCGCCGACCTTAAGGATGAAAACTTCATCGTCCCGGGAAGCGAGTTTTTCCACGAGCAAGCCTTCAAGCAGATGTGCCATAATGCCCACTTCCGGCCACGGGTTCTCTTCCGGACGCCCGACATCCACGTCATCAAGGCAATGGTGGCGGAAAACCTGGGAATCTCGTTTCTGACCCAGCTGGCGATCACCCCGACTGACGACCTTGCGGCCCTCAGCATCACCGATGATGAGCAGCCCACCTTCCGCCTTTCGCTCGCCACCCGGGAAACGGCGGTCCTCTCCGCTGACCAGCAGAAACTCTGGCAATTGTTAACTAGGCAGGCAAACTAATCTGAAAACACCCCCAAATGCCGACAAGAAGCATTTGGGGGTGTTCTAATCATTCTTCAATTGTAACTTTGTTCATCACAACGTCTTCCTTTGGCTTATCCATGCCGTCCCGGTCGACCTTGCTGATCTTTTCAACAATCTCCATCCCGGAAATCACCTGGCCAAAGACGGTGTGCCGGTGGTCCAGCCACGGTGTCCCGCCGGTTTCCTTGTAGTGGTCAATGATCTCTTGCGGGTAGCCGACCAGCTTCATCTGCTCCAGCATATTCGCTGGAACCCGGCTTGCGGACACGATAAAGAACTGGCTGCCGTTCGTATTCGGACCGGCATTGGCCATCGACAGGGCCCCGTTGAAGTTAAAGAGCTGGTCGCTAAATTCATCCTCAAAGGCCTTACCGTAAATACTCTCGCCGCCGCGGCCGGTCCCGGTAGGGTCACCACCCTGGATCATAAAGTCGGGGATCACCCGGTGGAAGAGCACCCCGTTGTAGTAGCCCTTTTTCGCTAGTTCAACGAAATTTTTGACCGTCTTCGGTGCTAATTTGGCAAAGAGCTGGACCTTAACGTCCCCTAAGCTAGTCTTAATCGTTGCCTTGGGGCCTTCCGCCTTCGCTAAATCAAGTTGTGGA
The DNA here is from genome assembly GCF_000160835.1 of Limosilactobacillus antri DSM 16041. Taxonomy (GTDB): domain Bacteria; phylum Bacillota; class Bacilli; order Lactobacillales; family Lactobacillaceae; genus Limosilactobacillus; species Limosilactobacillus antri. The sequence continues at coordinate 501,458 of NZ_GG700733.1, read as the reverse complement.
TAATCCATTTTCATTCCTCATTTCTCTGTTTAATAGTCATTGCCTTAACGGATCCTTAGTCGCGGCTAACCCGCAATACACAGGCCCCCTTGATGTTGCCTCCTTTAACGTGTCTGAGCGCCTGGTCCGCCCGTTCAAACGGGTATTCCGTCAAGGCCGGTTCAATATCCAAGCGGTCCGCCAGGGTCAGAAATTCTTCCCCGTCACGCCGCGTGTTGCTTTCCACACTGGTCAGGGTCTTTTCGTGGAAGAGGTAGTCCTGGTAATTCATCGTCGGGACGTCCGACATATGAATTCCCGCCAACGCCAAGGTACCGCCGGGAACGAGACTCGCCAGCGCCGGCAGAACCATGTCACCGACCGGGGCAAACATGATTGACGAATCCAGCGGGACTGGTGACGGATCATAGGCCCCCTGCGCCGATGCACAGCCCAGCTCCAGGGCAAACTGCTGGGCATCCCGACCCCGGGTGAAAACATGAACTTCGATTCCCTGGGCCAGGGCAATCTGGGCGGTAATGTGGGCCGACCCGCCAAAGCCATACAGGCCTAGCCGGCCGCCGGCAGGAACGTTCGCCCGTTCAAAGGCCCGGTAACCGATGATCCCCGCACACAGTAACGGTGCTGCGGTTAAGGAATCAAACCGTTCGGGAATCCGGTAGGCAAAACCCTCCGGAACGGTAACGTACTCGGCATAACCGCCATCGTGGTCCCAGCCCGTGTAAACGGAGTGCGGGCACAAGTTCTCATGGCCGGACCGGCAAAACTTGCAGACCCCGCAGGCGTGTCGGAACCAGGGAATCCCGATTCGATCACCCAGGGCAAACCGCTGCGTTTCCGGCCCCTGGGCAACCACCCGGCCGACAATTTCGTGCCCCGGGGTAACGTGCTCCCGGTGAACCGGCAGGTCCCCCTCCGTGACGTGCAAGTCAGTATGGCAAACCCCGCAGGTTAAGACCTTAACCAGCACTTCCCCGCGGCCAGGCGTTGGGACCGGTTTTTCCACCAGTTTAAGCGGGGCGGGATCACCATTGAGCGGACCGGGTGTTGTCACGGCCCACGCCCGCATCGTTTCCGGAATCGTTTCGTTTTGTTCTGTCATCGTTAACGCTCTCTTTCATAACCAAGTTAACCTCATTGTACCCCACTGGCCGGCTGTGTTAAGCCCCTATTCGTAGTGCCGCTGGAGGGCGGCAATCGCCGGACCCCAGTCTTCCTGAACCGTGGCAACATCAAGCGGCTGATTGACCGTCAAGTCATCCTTAGCGGCTTGGGTCAGGCCGCTGGGCCCACCGATGTCCTCAATGATCCCACGGCCAAAGCCCGCCAGCAGCGTAGCACGGTCACCATTCGAACGGCGGGGCCGCCCCGCCGCTGCCTGGAGCTGGATTGTAAACTTCCAGGAATCGCCAAAGTCATAGTTAAGGATCAGCTGGTCACCGGGCTGAAATTCACCCAGCCAGTGCTTCGTCAAGCTAGCTGTTTCCTCGTAGCCGCTGTCTAAAAACGGCAGCTGGTACCCCGTCTTCCCGGCCCAGAGGTCAAAGAGGTGGTTGCCCCGGGCGTTAAAGAGGGTAAGGACCTGAAAGCAGAACTTATCCAGGCGGGTATCGCCGCTGACTTCAAACTCCCGCCACATTTGCGGCCGGTAGTCAGCTAGCTCGACCCGCACGTGGAAGGTCTGCCGGGCCATGTCCAGGGGCCGCCGGACGTTTTGCTGCTGCCGGTCAAACTGCAATTGAAGCCGGCGGAACAGCTGGCGAAGGCGGTAGGTCCGCCGTTGCGAGTGGAGGGCGTCCCAGCCCTGGGCCACCGCCTGGTTAAACTGGCTGAAATCGTCGTCGTTAAACAGGTGCTGGGACCGCATGAAGCGCGCAAACTCGCGAAGCCCCGTGGCAATCCCCTTCAAAGCCGTGTCGGAAATATTTTCGTCCTGCCGTTCGTTATAGTGGAGGAGGTAGTAGTAAGGCAGGGCCAGGTCATCTAGGGGTGAGATCCCGTTAGCCTCGCAAAGTGAGCAGTAGTCCGCGGCCACGTCAACGTCCCGGTCAATGATTTGGTCACTTTTGCCGTGGCGGTCGAGCAAGCGGCGGTAGTCCGTCAAGAACTGCTGGTTAACGGCCACCGCGTTCATAATGTCGTTTAAAGATGAAGAGCGGTAAAGGTAGGCCCGGTTGTGTTCATTAAAGTTGGGGTGCGCCGGCAGGTGGAAGTTCATCATCGCGTAGTCTTCAAAGAAGTCCATAATCGGCAGCCGTTCCCCCGATACTGGATCCTTCTTCCAGGTTTCCTCGGCAAGCTGCAGGGCCAGTTCAGCGTTGCTGGGCTGCTTGCTCCAGTCAATTACCCCGTTATGGTCATTTAATAAGTTGGCATAGTTCTGGAGGTAGCGGTCCGCCTCCCGGTTAATGCCGTTTTCAAAGCTCACGGTGGCAAACTGGGCGTTCCTAATCAGGCTGATTTTGGCGTGGGGAATCGGGGCCAGTTCCAGCAATGCCAAAAACTGGCGTTTAAACGCCGCCATGAACGAGCGGGAATCATTAAAGCGCTGGGGGTGGCGCACGATTACGGGAAGGGCCAGTTGATTATTCATAATAATCATGAAATCACCCGTCACCCGGACTGACCAGTTCTGTGCACTGCCCAGCTGGCCCTTGAACCGTGCCCGTGTGTTGACGTGCAGGTGTTGGGCAAGCAAATTGTCGACTGCAATAATCACCATTACCAGCTCCTTTTCCATAGTTACCCTTATTGTGGCAGATAAACATTATCAAGACAAATATTGTTTACAAAATTAATGGAAAAGCTAAAATGAGAATTACTAACCCCCGTTATTTCAGAAAGGAAGTCCGCTTATGACCACGCCTAGTTTAGACATCTTTGACTTAAAGCAGCTCCAACTCCACCAGAGCAAGCAGGAGCTGGAGCAGACCGGCCGCAAGCTCCAGCAGGAAACCAGCAGCCATGACCTGAGTACCTTTGTCCCCGTTAAACGGGACCCAGTTGCCGCGATTATGATGACCGAGTCTAAAATGATTCCCGAGCTGCTGCCCCTGCGCCACGAACGAATGATTGCCAGCCCCTTTTCCTTTTTCCGGGGTACCGCGGAACTAATGGAGCGCGATCTAAAATAGCAGCACCAAAGCAATATCCCGATCGTCATCAGCGGGGATGCCCACGTCAATAACTTTGGCTTCTACGCCTCGCCAGAACGGCAGCTGCTCTTTGGCCTCAACGACTTTGATGAATCGCGGATTGGCAACTGGGAAAGTGACCTCAAGCGGCTCTTGGTCAGCGCCGAACTAGTAGGCGAGGAAAATGGCTTTGACCGCACCGCCCTCAAGGAGCTGCTTGAACTAACGACCAAGACTTACCGCCATGCCATCAAACGGGCCAACCGGATGACTTTGTCCGAAACCTTTTACTCTTCCTTTGAAATTAACGACATGGTCAATACCATTAACGCTCTCGGGGACGGCAATTCCGAAATGAACTACCGGCTTGAAAAAATTATGAAGAAGAGCCAGCACAGCAATTCCGAGGAAATCGTTCAAAAGATGGGGACGACCAACGAGCATGGCCAGCTCGTCTTTAAGGACAACCCGCCGCGGGCCAAACACCTCGGCCCCCTGCTCTACCAGCAGGTGGTCGCTGGCTATAACTTTTACCGGCAAAACGCCCGTGAAGATGTCCGGGTCTTTTTGGCCAACTTCCACATCTCCGATATTATCCGGTACAGTGTCGGGGTGGGCAGCTTTGGGACCCGCTGCTACCTAATCATGCTGACCGGGCTGGACGGGAGCCACATTGTCCTCCAAGTCAAGGAGGCCCTTCCCCTCCGCTACAACCTGCTCAGCCTGCAGGTGCAGGAAGCAATCCACAACGGGATCCGAGCCGGGCGGCGGATCGTCACGGCCCAGCGGGTCCTCCAGTCGAGTTCCGACCCCTTCCTGGCTAGCACCCGGTTTGGCGGCCGCAGCTACTACGTTCGCCAGTTCCGCGACATGAAGGAATCGATCAACGTCAGCAAGCTCGACCTGGACAGCTTCCAGCTCTACTGCCAGGTCTGCGCCCTCCTCCTTGCCATGGCCCATTCCCAAAGCCCCACTTCACCGCTCATCCGCGGCTACCTCAAGCACCAGAAAGTCCTTGATGAGGGCCTGGCCGACTGGTCGTTGCAGTACGTCAACCAGGTTCGTAAAGACTACCAGGCCTTTAAGCAGGCGCTCCATCCTCACCAGCAAAAGTAGGTTAAACTAGCCGCCAGCCATTGCGACTTCAATGGCTGGCGGTTAGTCTTTATCCTTACCATAGCGGTCCTGCTCGCTAATCATACTGCTCTTGCGCTTATGCTTATTGATAAATTCGTCCTCCGCCGCAAAAATTTTCAAAAAGTCCATAAAGTTGCGGTGGAAGCTGGCCTTAAAGCGCGGCCACCAATTAGATTTCATTTTCTGATCACCTCGATTTCATTTTACCGCACCGATCATCACACTAGGAAAAATGTGGTAAAATGTTAAGTAAATGTTAAAGCGCTTACGTTCAAGGAGGACTATTTCTTATGGAGATCGTAAAAGTACCTTTCGGCAAGTTCAACGGCCAGCCCGTTACCAAGTTTATTTTGGTTAATGATAATGGTGTCCAGGTCGGCATCCTCGACTTTGCCGGCCTGTTGCAATCGTTTAAGGTGCCAACCAAGGACGGCGGTTTGGCCGACATGGTTTTGACCTCGGAAAACCTAGACGAATTTACCGGCAATGGCTTCTGCACTAACCGGCTAATCGGCCGGGTTGCTGGCCGGATCGCCAATGGTGAATTCAAGATTGACGGCCAGGAATACCACGTCGAACAAAACGAAGGCCAGAACACCCTGCACGGTGGCAAGAATGGCTTTTACAACCACATCTGGCACGTCGACGGGACCAAGCTGACCGACGATGCCGTTTCAGTAACGCTAAGCTTGACCCTGACGGAAGAAATGGACACGTTCCCGGGCAAGATGCACGTCGTTGCTACCTACACCCTTGATAATAACGACAACCTGAGCCTGCAATTCAGCGCTACTAGCGACGCGGACACCCTCTTTAACCCGACCAACCACACCTACTGGAACCTCTCAAAGGCCGCGGCGCCAACGATTGACGACCTCAAGCTCTACGTTAACTCCAAGGACCACTTGGCAGTTGACGATGGCAAGATCCCAACTGGCGAAAAGGTTGCTAACGCGGGCACCCCGTTTGACTTCTCCAAGCCAACCAAGCTGGCAGACGCCCTCAAGCCAATGGCGAACACGAAGGAAAACGGTTTTGACGACATCTGGGAAGTTGAGCCCAGCCTGGACGAGCCGGTAGCTACCCTGGAAGACCCCGAAAGCGGCCGCAAGATGAGCCTCTACTCCGACCGCAACGGGCTGGTCATGTACACCATGAATTCCGACGACCCAACGGTTTACAACCACGGTGAAGTGCACCCCCACAACGGGCTGGCGATGGAAGCACAGACCCTGTCGGATACGCCGCACCATCCAGAATTTGGCAACGTTAACCTCCATCCAGGCGAAGAAAAGACCTGCACCATTAAGTGGCACGTTGAATATTAAGCAGACTAGTAGCGGAACTGTGATTGAAGTAATATAGTATAACACCCCTAAGCTCGGGAATCCCGAACTTAGGGGTGTTTTGTACTTTGCTAAAGACTCGCTGCGGATCCACCAGCTTTAGCCAGCTCGCCTAGAATAACGTGTTTTGAATCGTCCTAGTCACCTGAACTGGCACCTGGACCGCTGGCATCCCCGCTGGCTGCAGTTTAATCCAGCCCACCTGCTCGCCCGTCTTCAGGGGAGCCTTGAGCTGGCCCGTCAGCGACTGGTGCGCCTTGTCCAGCTGCAATTGCGGACTGGTCTGCGCCCAGGAGGTGTTCTTTGGCAGCCAGATCGCGGTCTTCTTAGTCAGGGCCAGGCCGGTCGAGTGCTGTTTCTTCGCGTGAACAACGTGCCGCTGCTGCAGCTTCTTCGGGAAGGCCTTAATGCTATTGAGGGCCACCGGCTGGTAGCCGTTCGCCAAGGCCTCGTAGAATTCCTTTTGCATCTTCGACTGGTCGTTCCAGTCGCCATCGGTGTGCAGGGCGACCACAATCACCCGGCGGCCCGCGTAGGTCCCAGTAGTCACGATACACTTGCCAGCCTCATCGGTATTCCCCGTCTTGAGCCCGTCAATCTGCCAGTCCTTCGGTGCCGCCCCGTTTTGCGGCAGCAGGGAATTAATGTTGGTCATGTGCTCCTTGTGGTCCGCACTGACCTTAAAATCCGCAAACTTAGTTGAGGTAATCTGCAGCGTTTCTGGATACTCCTCAACCAGGTATTTGGCAATCAAAGCAATGTCCTTGGCGGAAAAGAGGTTTTCGGCGTCCTTGTCCACTCCTTTGAGGGCGTGAGCACCCATGTAGCTGTTCGGCAGGCCGACCATGTTGTAAATCTTAGCGTCGTGTACCCCCGCCTTGTGCGCCACTGCCTGCATTTTTTGGTTAAAGGCGGCCGTGCTGCCGGCATCCGCGAGGGCCAGCGCCTCGGTACTGCCATCCGCTGAAACCAGCATCATTGACTCCACCAGCTGCTTAACGGTGTACTTCTCGCCAGCATTCAGCTGCACGTTCGAACAGCGGGGGTCATTGGCCATCTGGGCCACGGCCGGACTAGCGGTGATCTTCTGGTCCCAGCTCAGCTTGTGGGCGCGAATGTCCTGTTCAATCACGGCCAGGGTGAGGATTTTCGTAACCGACGCCACCGGATAAGTTTTCTGCGCGTTTTTTTGGTACAAAACCTGACCCGATTCCGCATCAATTGCGTACGCAGAACGGGCCTTCATCTGGTAAAAGCTGCCAGTATCGGCCTTTGCCAGTCCACCAAGGCTGAGCAGACTCAGGTTTAAGCTAAGTAATACCAGCAGACACTTGCTAATTAATTTTCTCATTTTGCTAACGTTACTCCTTATTGTCCATACCCAACCATGATAGCCGAAAATTAATCGTTTGAATATGACGTTTTTCTAACAAATCGCAAAATCTTAGTTAAGTTTCTCCCGGCGCGCTTTCTTTTTCGCCCATTCCATGTATCATGGTAATTATGTGGATTTTATTAAAAGGAGCATCAACAAATGCAGCCACGGACTAACCGGCGCAAGCGCACAATTTGGGCAATCATCATTATTATCCTACTGGCAATCTGGGGAATTCACCGTTACGGTTCACTGAACGGCCGCCTGCAGAATGCCTGGAACAAGGTCATTTACACTTCAAACGACAACGTGGGGATCGCGGTCTATTCGCCAAAGACCCGCCAGGTTTATACGGGCTCAAACGTTCCCGGCCACCGTTTTCACATGGCGAGCACCGTTAAGGTGGCCATCCTCGCCGGGGTGTTGGTTAAACAGCCAAACGGGCTAAGCGACCACCAGTATCAACTCGCGAAGGAAATGATTGAGCAAAGTGACAATGCCGCCACGACGGAACTGCTCGATGATCTGGGTGGCAGGCAGGGCCTCCAGTCAACGTTCAACCGCTTTGGGATGCACAACTCCACGGCCCGGAGCAATTGGGGCCTATCCACGACCACGCCCCGGGACCAGATCAAACTGCTTAACAATATTTTTTACAAGTCCAACCTGCTGACGAAGCAGGACCAGGAGCTGATTGCCAAGCTGATGCGCAATGTCGAAGCGGATCAGAATTGGGGAATTTCGGCCGATAGCAGCGACTTTGCCGTTAAAAACGGCTGGCTGAGCTATGGCAAGTCCAAGTGGATGGTTAACAGTATCGGCTACGTCAAAAACCGCAACGGTACGGATTATACCATCGCCATCTACACCGACAAGAACGCCAATATGCAGGTCGGCCAGCAGGCGGTCGAGCAGTTGGCCCGGGTCACTAAGAGCCTGCTGAAGTAATCGTTGGCGTGGCAACTGCAAAATAGTCTTTTATTCGGTATTCCGCTGGTGGTACACTAGCTAGTGAAAGAGGGTAATCTGATGAACATTCGTGAAAACTACTTAACCCTGGCGGACGGCCAGCAAATGCCCCAGGAGGGTTTCGGCCTCTATAAGGTTGATGGTCAGGAAACGATGACCGCAGCCATCCAGCACGCCTATGCGGACGGCTACCGTCTCTTTGATACCGCCCAGCTTTACGGCAATGAGGCGGCGGTCGGGACAGCGCTCAAGCAGCTGTCCCTTCCCCGCGACGAGCTCTTCGTGACAACTAAGGTGGCCGAAGAAAACCAGGGCTATGACCGGACCATCGCGTCCGTCAAGGATTCCTTGCAAAAGCTGCAGCTGGATTACGTAAACCTGCTGCTGGTCCACTGGCCGATTGAACGCGCCTTCTTTGAAACCTGGCGGGCCTTTGAGGACCTGAAAAAGGCGGGCCTCACCAGGTCAATCGGGGTCAGCAACTTTGAAATGATTCACCTGCAGTACCTGGCCACCCAAGCCCATGAACTACCGGTTGTCGACCAAGTCGAGCTGCACCCGCTGCTCACCCAGAAGCCCCTGCTCAAGTTTAACCGGGACCACCAGATTGTTACCCAGGCCTGGAGCCCGCTCGGCCGGGGCGCCGTGCTCAGCCAGGACGTGCTAAAGCAAATTGCTGACCAGCACCACAAGTCGCCAGCCCAGGTCATCCTGCGTTGGCACCTGCAAAACGGGGTTTCCTTCATCCCCAAGTCGGTCCATGAAGCACGAATTGCCCAAAACGCCGACATCTATGACTTTACCCTTTCAGCAGGGGAAATGACCCGGATTGATGCCCTTAACAACTACCAGCGCACTGGGCGGGAGCCGGAGTTAGTCTACGAATATAACCGCCAATACTAAGCAAATACGTGCGCACCAGCGTTCCGAATCAGTCGATTTGGGGCGCTTTTTTTGCCGCTGGCTCCCGGTTAAATTGTTTAGCCATGAACAAGCTTGCCAAACCAAGCCCCAATCTTACTATCAGCAGTTTTCATTCTTGTTTTCAACAAACGCTTTAAGAGCAAAGATGAAAGTGATTGCAAATTATTTTTGATAAACGTTTGACAATTAGAAATCACGGTTGTATATTATAGTCACAAGCAAATGATAAGCGTTTAGCAAAAATCTCAAGAAAGCGATATCAGAACTATGAATAATAAGCATTCCATTATTACTAAGCTCGCGTTTCTATCGGTTTCACTGATGGTTACCAGTGCTTACGCCATTCAGGGGTCGCTGCCGCAACTAAAGGCCGCCCTGCACATTAGTCAGACCCAGTCCGAATACCTGGTGACGACACCATCCTTTGCCGTAATGATTTTCGTGGTCCTCTCGCCACTCATCCAGGAATGGTTCCACATTTCTGACAAGAAGATCATCATGACCGGGGTCACCATCGTCGGCTTAGCCGGGATCGTACCGATGTTTGTCGACAACTACCTGACGATCTTGATTTCCCGGTTGATCCTGGGGGCCGGTTACGGCTTGTACAACTCGCAGGCCATCTCGATGATTTCCGTCTGGTACGACGGCTCAGAACGGGCCCAGATGCTGGGCTGGCGGGCCGCAGCGGAACAAATTGGGCAGGCCTGCACGCTGACCATCGCCGGCCTCTTCCTGAGTTTCGCCGGCTGGCACGGTTCCTTCGCCGTTTACTTCTTCGCCTTCCTCGTATTACTCTTCTTTGCAATTCGGGTTCCTGACGACAGCAAGGCCCAGGATGACCACGTCGAAGAGGATAACCTGGCCGCAGAACTGACCGAAAGCGACAGTAAGGAGATCACCAAGATCAGCCCGGTTGTCTACTTGCTGGTTCTGTTTGCCTTCCTGCTGGTCGTTGACTACGTCGGCATGGAAAACCGCTTCCCCGGCCTTGCCGTTGCCATCAATGGGAACCACTACACCGGTTCTTCGATGTTCCTATCACTGATGCTGATTGGTGCCACGCTTGGTGGTATCTGCTACGGAGCGATTCAAAAGCGCCTCGGCTTCGGGACCGTCTACCTCGGCCTGGGGCTGATGGCCCTGTCCAACTTCCTGTTTGGCTTTGCCGGTCACAACTTCGCCCTGATGGTTATCGGGCTGCTCTTGATCGGTTTCCCGCTCCAGCTAGTGTCACCGTTGATTTTCAACCTGTTGCCCGACTTAGCACCCGCCAACCGGCAACCGCTCGTCACTTCACTCTGCCTGATTGGTTTCAACTTTGGTTCCTTCTTCTCACCATCAATTGCAAAATGGACGAACCACCTGCTTGGTCAACCAACCAGTGGGATGGGCTTAGCCGCACCGTTCCCGGTCTACGGCGTGGCGTTGCTCGTCATCGCCCTGATTATTTTCTTTGCTACCCGTCACAACGCTAAACAAGCGCAATAAATTTTTGGAGGTTATTACTATGCCGATTCAAAACAAAGCAATGCTGATTACCTACTCTGACTCCATGGCCAAGAACATTAAGGAAACCCACGAAGTCCTGAAAGAATACATCGGCGACGCCATCGGTGGTGTCCACCTGTTGCCGTTCTTCCCTTCGACTGGTGACCGTGGCTTTGCTCCTTACCGTTACGACGTTGTCGACTCCGCCTTCGGTAACTGGGACGACGTGGAAGCCCTCGGTGAAGACTACTACTTAATGTTTGACTTCATGATCAACCACATCTCCCGGAAGTCTGAAATGTACCAAGACTTCAAACAGAAGCACGATGATTCCAAGTACAACGACTTCTTCATCCGCTGGGAAAAGTTCTGGGAAGCCGCTGGTAAGGGCCGCCCAACCCAAGCGGACATTGACCTGATTTACAAGCGCAAGGACAAGGCGCCAGAGCAAGAAATCGAATTCGCCGACGGCAGCAAGGAACACCTCTGGAACACCTTTGGCGAGGAACAAATCGACATCAACGTCAAGAGCAAGGTGGCCCAAGAGTTCTTCAAGCAAACCCTGATCGACATGGTGAAGCACGGTGCGGACTTGATTCGTTTGGACGCCTTTGCCTACGCGGTTAAGAAGGTCGACACGAACGACTTCTTCGTCGAACCAGAAATTTGGGACCTCTTAAACGAAGTTCGCGAAATCCTGGCCCCTTACCAAGCCGAAATCCTGCCGGAAATCCACGAGCACTACACGATTCCGGAAAAGATTTCTAAGCACGGCTACTTCACTTACGACTTCGCCCTGCCAATGACCACCCTGTACACGCTCTACTCTGGCAAGACCAACCGCCTGGCTAACTGGCTAAAGATGTCGCCAATGAAGCAGTTCACGACGCTGGACACCCACGACGGCATCGGGGTGGTTGACGCCAAGGACATCCTGAGCGACGACGAAATCGAATACTCCTCCAACGAACTGTACAAGGTCGGTGCCAACGTCAAGCGGAAGTACTCCAGCGCTGAATACCACAACCTGGACATCTACCAGATCAACTCTACTTACTACTCCGCCCTCGGTGACGATGACAAGGCCTACCTGCTGGCCCGGGCCTTCCAAGTATTCGCCCCTGGGATTCCAATGATCTACTACGTTGGTCTGCTGGCTGGTTCCAACGACCTGGAACTCCTTGAAAAGACCAAGGAAGGCCGGAACATCAACCGGCACTACTACACGAAGGACGAAGTGGCCAAGGAAGTCCAACGGCCAGTTGTTAAGAACCTCCTCGACCTGCTCTCCTGGCGGAACCAGTTCGCTGCCTTCGACCTTGATGGCTCGATCGACGTGGAAACGCCAAGTGAAACGACCATCAAGATTACGCGGAAGGACAAGGACGGTGCTAACGTCGCCGTGCTGGAAGCCGACGCTGCTAACAAGACCTTTACCATCACTGCCAACGGCGAACAGGTAATGGAACAAAAGTAACCTGACTACAAAACGATGATCTCTCTCAAAATATAACTGCGTCGACCAGGGAAGTGGGAAACAACCTCCTCGACAAGGCGTATGGCTAACCTAGAACGATAGTTGGCACGGTACGGGCCGGCTAGCGTTCGTAGTTAGACACTAGCCTTGTGGTTGTTTTCCACGTTATCTTTGTAATAGTTAAGAACTAGCAAGAGGCTGGTGAGAAAACATAGTTTTTCTCCCAGCCTCCTGGTTTGTCTTACTATCCAAAAAAAGCACTCAGCTAACCGTAAAGCGGTCAGTTGAGTGCTTCATTGACTTTAATTATTGCCAGTATTAACCAGCACGTCGCCAATCGTCTGGTCGACCTGCTTATCTTCGATCCAGTCCTTGCTGGCCGCCACGTAACGCTGGTGGTCCGGGTCGGCAACGTGGTTCCGGTAATTTTCCTCCGACTGGAAGACTTCGTAAATTACCCACTCGTCTGAATGACCCTGCTTGGTCCCGGCGTAAATTGCCAAAATGCCCGGATCAATCTTCAAGGCGTTTTCCAACTGCGCCGTCACCACCCGCTGGTAGTCAGCTTGGTGCCCCGGCTTGACCGTCACTTGGACAATGTTAATCCACAAACCATTTGGAGTGCTGATGTTTAACGCCACGTCCTGGTGGCCCATAAATTGCGGTTCGAGGTCCACCGTCTGGTCGTTGACGATGATCCCGGCCATCTCCTGGTTAAACTGCTGGTACTGGTCAGCGGCAACGTGCTCGTCATAGGCCGCCTGGTTGTTATAGACTTCAAACGTGTAGTTCTTAGTGAGGTCCTCGGGACGGTGGGAGGCATACATCCCAAAGGTCCCGTCCTCAATGGCAACCGCCGTGATCATTTGGCCGCGCCGGGCGTTTAAGTATTCATCATGTGCTTCGGGAGCCGTTTCAATCAGGTGCATCTTATAAACGACGTCCTTGTTCATATTCGTCATGGTTTGAATCCTCTTATTATAGTTCTTGATGGTTATATGATATGCCAAAAGCCTAAAAAAAGTAAACCCAAATCTATTCGGCAGTTTGAAAACGTTTCGGCAATTACCGTTAGAATGCTATAATGAAAACGTAATCGGAATTAATTTGAAGGGAGTCTTTTACCATGCCGATGAACCCAGCAAAAGCACAAGATGTCTGGAAAGATGCTGGTGAACACGTCCAGTTTACTGTATTGGAGCTCAACCGCCAAGACCAGGCCAAAGAACAGGAAGCCATCCAAGAATTCGTGGACCGCTACCAGGCCATTATCCGGTCGCTGCGGATCCGTGATAACAAGGGAAATCTCAAGGCGTCCCTGGGCTTTAGCAGCGCTGCCTGGGACTACCTCTTCCCGGACGCACCGAAGCCAAAGGAGCTGGAACCCTACGAAACCCTGGCCAGTGAGAAATACTCAATGCCCGCTACTAAGGGGGACCTCTTCCTCCACATCCGGGCCAACGATGAGGCCGTTGTCTACGAGCTAATCAGTCAGTGTATGCTCTTCCTCCGGGACTTCACAACGGTAGTCGACGAAACGAAGGGCTTCCGCTACTTTGAGGGCCGGGCGATTATCGGCTTCATCGACGGGACCGAGGCCCCGCAGGTTGAAGATGCTGCCGAATACGCAATCGTCGGCGACGAAGACCCCTTCTTTGAAAATGGTTCCTACGCCTTTGCCCAGAAGTGGCGGCACCACATGGACATCTGGAATAAGCTGACTACCGAAACCCAGGAAAAGGCGGTCGGCCGGAAGAAGTTCAGCGATCTCGAACTGGACGAAAAGGAAAAGTTCCACAACGCCCACAATGTTGCCTCCCAGGCAAAAATCGACGGGGTTGAGCAGAAGATTGTCCGGATGAACGTTCCTTACTCCGACCCGGCAACCGGCAACACCGGGACTTACTTCATCGGCTACTCCCGCTACTGGAAGGTCACGAAGCTGATGCTGCAAAATATGCTGAAGAACGGCGACTACCTGCTGACCTTCTCCGACATCCTATCGGGACAGCTCTTCTTCATCCCGTCCCGCCCGCTGCTCGACCAGATTGCCGACGGTGAATTAAATTAATAATTGACAAGCGGGTCAATTCCTGCTAAGCTAACGTCATTCAAACATTCGGAGGGATCAACCATTGAAATTTTAATTCTACCCATTATTAAGCCGCTTATCGTCCGCGCGCGAACTGGCGGCCCCGAGTAGGATTATTATTTCAAACATTGATCACGATTAATAGCTGGCACGTGCCAGCTGTTTAAAGGTCTGTCCTACCCAGGGCAGGCCTTTTTGCGTCCCTAAACGAAAGGACCGTGATTACTTTGATGCAACCCATTACCATTCGCAACCTCACCTTCGCCTACCCGGGGCAAGCCCCGCTGTTTACCGATTGCAACTTGGACTTCAGCAGTGACTGGCGGCTCGGTCTTCTGGGCCGGAACGGCCGCGGGAAGACCACCCTGATGCAGATTCTTCAAGGGCGGCTGGAATACCAGGGAACGGTCACCAGCAGGCTGAACTTTGCTGTCTTTCCTATGACCATCACCGACCCAACTGCCTTCACCGGGGACGCGCTGCAAGCCGCCATCCCGAATCAGAACCTTGAACAGTGGCAAATCGAACGTGAACTAGGCGTGCTGGGCGTTGATGCCGCCTTATTGTGGCAGCCATACCAAACCTTGAGCGGGGGTGAGCGCACTAAGGTCCAGTTAGCGGCCCTCTTCGCCCAGGACAACGCCTTTTTCCTCCTCGACGAACCGACCAACCACCTGGACCTGGCAGGCCGCCAGCAGGTCGCGGACTACCTGGCCAAGCAGCACAGCGGCTTTATCATTACCAGCCACGACCAGGACTTTCTCGACCGGGTCATTGACCACACCCTCGTGATCGAGCGGCACCAGCTGGTCCTTGGTCAGGGCAACTACTCCGCCTACTTCCAGCAAAAGGAGCAGCGCGACCGCCGCGCCCAAGCCGTCAACCGGCAGCTCAAGACCGAAATCAAGGAGTTGCAGCACACCCGTCAGCAACGGCTCCAATGGGCCCAGCGGGCGGAAAACAAAAAACGGGGGAATTCCCACGCCGATAAGGGCTTCCTCGGGGCCAAGGCCGCCAAAATGATGAAGAAGACCATTTCGACCGCCAACCGCCTCGACCAGACGATCAGTAACCGGCAGGGCCTCCTCAAGAACGTAGAGGAAGTGGTCCCGCTAACGCTCAACTACCAGCCCCACCACCAGCAAACCTTACTGACTGCCGACCGGGTCACGCTGACGATCGACGGTCGCCAGCTCTTTTCACCCCTCACCTGGGCGCTCCACCAGCACGAACAGATCGCCCTGGTCGGCCCGAATGGTGCTGGCAAGAGCAGCCTCATCCGGGCAATCACCGGCCACTTTGCGGGAGAAACTGCCGGCGAGCTCAGTGTTCCCACTGGTCTAACGGTCTCCTATGTCCGCCAAGACTACGCCACTAATACCGGTTCGCTCCGCCAGTTTGCCAGCCAGCATTCCCTACCCTATGACCAGCTCTTGAACCTCCTGCGCAAGCTCGGGATGGAACGGGCGGCCTTTACCGTCCCGATCGAAAAAATGAGCATGGGCCAGCAAAAGAAGGTTGAACTCGCCCGATCGCTGTTAACGCCCGCCCAGCTCTACATCTGGGACGAACCGCTAAACTACTTGGACACTTATAACCAGCAGCAGCTAACGAAGCTCATCAATGAATACCGGCCCCCGCTGCTGTTCGTGGAGCATGACCAGCATTTTATCAATACGATCGCCAGTCAGCAGGTCGCCGTCACCCCACTGGACAGTGCAAACCAGGGTTAAACAAACCGGCGGCCGACACCTAAATTCATTCTGTGCCGACCGCCGGTTGATTATTCACTTTCCAGTTGCTTTAGCCAGTCCAGGAATAATGGCAACCACCTTGCCATGTGCTCATCGGTCCGCTGGTTATTCACGATTCCAGTATAGTAGTTTGCCAGGCCCAGGCCGTGGCCCCCAGTGCTAAACTCGTGCAGCTCGAACGGGACCCGGTTGCGGGCCAGCGCCGCGGTATAGACCGCAATATGGTCCTGGTAAGGCGTCACATCATCCCTTACCGACCCCCAGACAAAGGTTGGCGGGGTCTGGGCGGTGACCAGGGCGGCCACGTTTTCGGTCGTGACCCCCATCCGCTGGTCAATCGTGGGCTGAATTACCGGATAGCCCAAGCCGGCAAAGCGGGCCTTCGTTCCCAGCTGGTTGCTGTACGCGGCCGCGAGCTGCCCGCCGGCGGAAAAGCCGAGGATTCCCAACCGGGCCGGGTCCAGGTCGAGGGCCGCGGCGTGGGCGGTCAGGTAGTCAAAGGCCTGGGCAATCGCCCGTTTGGCGCCCGAATAACTCCGCTGTTCCAGAACCGGATAGCGGACCACGAAGGTTTGAAAGGCCTGGGCTGCTAGCGTGATTGCAACCCGCTCGGTATCCCGCTCCACAATCTGCTTGTAACTGCCGCCCGGGATAATCACGATTCCGGGGAGGGGCACGGTTGTTTTACTATGATAAATGTCAAGCGACGAAGCGGGTTCCATCAGTGAAACATTCTGAATTTCGATAAGATCACCTCATTAACTTAATTGGTCCAAGCGGCAATGGTTGTGCCACCGTTTCTCTGTCAACTATTTTACGCGCATCCGCGATCCCTGACAAAGAAAGCGGCTGCAAAGACCGATTCCCCCTTGCTTCTCACCGTGGGTCTGGTAAAGTGATACGAAGAGAAAGTGATTGGGAGGATTAATACCACGATGCAAATCTTTGCTAAACGGTCATTCTGGCTGGCAGCCGGTATGACTTTAACCTGTTCCGTTGCCGGGGTGCTGCTCGCAAAGCTCCCCTACATCAACCTGATTGGGGCCTTAGTACTCGCCCTGCTCTTAGGGATTGCCATGCAGCTAACCCCACTTCGCCTGCGGCAGGAGGCCAGCGCGGGAACGGCCTTTATTTCCAATAAGTTCCTCCGGCTGGGGATTATCCTGCTCGGTTTCCGTTTAAACCTTACCAAGCTAGCCGCCGCTGGCGTTAAGACAATTTTTGTCGCCGCCTGTGCCGTTACACTCACCATCTTCCTCACCTACTGGCTGAGCCGTAAGTTCGGTGCCGAGGACGAACTGGCAATTTTGACCGCCTGCGGATGCGGGATCTGTGGGGCCGCCGCCGTAATGGGAGTTTCGCCACAGATTGAAACGAACGATGAAGAGCGGAAACGTGAAAATGAGGTCCTCGCCGTCGCGGTCGTTTGCGTGATGGGGACCGTCTTCACCCTCTTAGAAATCGGCCTGAAGCCCCTGCTCCACTTAACTGCGCCCCAGTTTGGCATTGTCGCGGGGGCTTCCCTGCACGAAATCGCCCATGCAGTTGCCGCCGGCGGGGCCTTTGGTCAGGCCAGCCTTGATAACGCCCTGATTATGAAACTATCCCGGGTCCTCCTGCTGGCACCGGTGGCCTTGATTGTCGGCTACTGGTACCAGCACCGCCTGGTGAAAGAAAGCAAGGCCGGTGAAGTCCCGACCCCGAAGCAATTGCCGATTCCGTGGTTCCTGGGCGGTTTTATCCTGACGAGTATTCTGGGAACCTTCCTGCCCTTTTCACAAGGCGTGCTCGACACCCTGGTTCAGGCAGCCTACATCTTCTTGGGAATGGCAATGGCCGCACTGGGGCTGTCGGTTAACTTCAAAGTCATCTTTAAACGGGGTGGTGCCGTCTTTGGGGCGGCAGTCATCAGTTCCACCTGCCTGCTGACCTTTGCAATCATCATGAGCAAGTGGCTATTCTAACCTCGTCAGCTGCTTAGAAAATTCAAATAGCGGTCCAGCGTTCGGGTTGACCGAGCACTGGGCCGCTTTCTGTTTGCTTTATTCGCCTAGCTTTCCCCCGCCAGGTATTCGCCAATGACGTCCATCATTGCCTGCCCATACTGAGCGAGCTTCTGCTGGCCAACCCCGCTGACTTCCAAAAAGTCCCGCTGGGTCTGCGGCTTGAGGCGGGCCATATCGTGAAGGGTTTTATCAGAGAACACCATGAACGGCGGCACGCCCTGCGCATTTGCCAGCTCAAGCCGCTTTTGCCGGAGCTGCTCAAATAAGGCCGCAACGTCCGGACTTTCCTCCAGCTGGGTATGTGACCGGTCCGGTGCCGCTTCCTGGCGCCGGGTGACTTTTTTGTCCCCCCGCAGGACCGCCCAGCCCGCCTGCGCTACCTGGATAACCGGATACTGGGCGCCGGCCGTTTCCAAGAGTTTGGTCGCTAGCAGGTAGTCGATTAAACTGGCCGCGCGCTGCTTGGATAGCTGTTTTAAGCTCCCAAAGCTAGCTAGCCGGCTGGCGCCAATCTCCTGCATCCGTTTATTTTGCGAGCCGGTCAGTGCCTGGGCCACGACGCCCTTACCAAAGCGACCGTGCAATTCTTGGACCATCTTGAGCACCTGCTTGGCTTCAGCCGTAATATCCTGCACCGTTCGCTCATCGGTACAGTTGCTGCAATGCCCACACGGCGGACAGTCCTGCCCAAAGTAGCGGACAATATACTGCTGCAGGCACTCGGGGGTACTGGCATAATTAGCCACCGCCTGCAGTTTTTGGTATTGCAGGTCCCGGTAATCATCGGCCGCGGTCGACTGGTCAATAAACCAGCGGTACTGCCGCAGGTCGTTCGGGTGGTAGATCAGGATTGCTTCACTCGGGAGACCATCACGTCCGGCACGGCCCGCTTCCTGGTAATAGGATTCGATATTCTGGGCGCTCGTCGCGTGAATTACAAAGCGAACATTGCTCTTGTCAATTCCCATTCCAAAAGCACTCGTCGCCACAATCGTACTGACCCGGTCAAATTGAAAGTCATCCTGGACTCGGGCCCGGCTAGCGGGATCCATCCCCGCGTGGTAAGCCGCTACTGAGAGCTGGTGTTCCAGCAGGTAGGCGGTCAGCTGGTCGACCCCTTTCCGGGTATTGACGTAGATAATTCCCGCCTCATCCTGGTGCTTTGCTAAATACTCCCGGATATAGCGCCGACTGCTATTGGTCGGGTGGACAACCTGAAAACTGATGTTGGGCCGGGCAAAGCTGGTGACCACAAAGTTTGCCTTCTCGATTGCCAGCTGCTCGCCAATGTCGGCCTGTACCGCCGGGGTCGCCGTTGCGGTCAGCGCTAAAATGTTGGGCCGGGACCTGAGCTGGTCAATTGCCGCCTTAAGCTGGCGGTAGGCGGGTCGAAAGTCGTGCCCCCACTGGGAAATGCAGTGGGCCTCATCAATTGCCACCAGGTCAACCGGCAGGAAGTTGAGCTGGTAGCGGAAGTATTCCATGTTTAAGCGTTCCGGCGTAACGTAAATCAGCTTGATCCGCCCCTCGTAAGCCTGGCGCAGGATCGGGTTGACCTCGGCCTGGGGAATCGTACTATTAATGGCTGCGGCAGCAATCCCGTTTTGGCGCAGCGCATCAACCTGGTCCTTCATCAAGGAAATCAGGGGCGACACCACGAGGGTGACCCCCGGCTTGACCAGGGCCGGGATCTGGTAGCACAGTGACTTCCCGCCGCCGGTCGGCATAACCGCCAGCACATTTTCACCGTTTATTACCCGGGAAATAACTTCCTTTTGCCCGCTGCGAAATGTTTTAAAGCCAAAATTATCTTTTAAAACCTGCTCTGGTGTCATTACTGCCAGTCCTCCCGTTCAGTCAAACCGCTGCCGCCCGCTTCGCCAGCAGAAGTTTGGTGCTGATCCACGGGCCACCCCACCAGCCATCAATGCCGGTCTTAATGACCCGTATATTATCGATCCCCATATTGCTTAAAACCTGCCGGTACTCGTCCATGTACTTAGTGTCAATGATTACCAGAGTCCCGTCAGCCTTGAGGACCCGGGCGGCCTCTTGCAAGGCCCGGCCCCGTTGAATGGCGGGCGTAATATTATGCAGGGCGGCGTCAATAATAACGTAGTCAAAGTGCTGGCTGGCAAAGGGCAGGTTCATCATTCCACCATCCACCAGTTTAACCCGGTCAGCAAGCTGAGCCGCTGCCACCTGCTGCTTAACCACCGGCAGGGTTTGCCCCCAGGCAGCCACACTGATCACCTTGCCTGGAGCTTGCAAGCGGCGGGCCGCCAGCACAATATCCGCGGGCCGGCCAGCATTAAAGGCCAGGACCTGTGCGTCAGCCGGCAAGCTGAGCCGGTCAAAGAGCCGCCGGAGGATCTTTTCATGGCCACGGGAAATGGTGTGGAAAAAGATCCCCGCCCAGATGATAATCAGAGCCACCCAAACCAGGTTCCAGTATTCGTGACTGGCAAAGGCGGCAAACAGCCCGCTGATGACAGCCAGGAGGGCAATAATACTAATGGTAACAACGGTAATTGCACGGTTTCTCACGGTTGGTTCTCCTTACTTCTGCTTCTGCACAATGTCATTAAGGTGCTGAATGTCGTTAATGTTGCCCACGACGGTAATTTTATCCTGGGGCTGGATGATGTCATTGGCCTGGGGCACCTGGTTAACCTCATCATCCTGGCTTACGATAATGATCACGTTTACCCGGTACCGGTTGCGGAAGTCTAGTTCCTCAAGGGTCTTGCCGAAGAATTTCGGGTTATTGATGCTGAGCTCAGCTAGGGTGGTTTCCTTGCTCAGGGTGACGTAATCGACCATGCTCGGGTTAAGTTGCTGGAAGATGAGCCGCTTTGCCAGGTCATGTTCCGGACGCACCACCATGTCGGCCCCGATCCGTTCTAGGACCCGGGCGTGGTTGACGTTTTCGGCCCGGCAGATGACGTCAGCCGCGCCCAGTTCTTTGGCAATCAGGGTGGCCATGATACTAGCCTCGACGTTCTTACCGATCGAAATGTAAACGTGGTCAAAGTTGCCAATATCGAGTTCACGCAGGGCGTCCTCGTCCTGGGCGTCTGCAACGATCGCCCGCATCACGGTGCCAGCCAGCTCGTTGACCACTTCGGGATTAATATCGATTGCTAAAACTTCCTGACCGGCTTCGACCAGGGAGTCGCAAATTGACGCCCCAAACTGGCCGATTCCAATGACGGCATAACTTTCTTTATTAGCCAATTAACACACTCTCCTCTGGATAACGGTAGCTCTTTACCTTCGGCTGCGAATTAAAGATTGAAAACATCACGGTGTAGATGCCGACCCGGCCGATAAACATCAGGACCATAATTACCAACTGGCCAAAGAGGTTTAGGCTCTGGGTAATTCCTAATGAGATCCCGGTTGTCCCAAACGCCGCCAGGACCTCAAAGGTGACGTACGCTAGTGAATCGTGGGCCGGCAGGTGTTGGGTAAGCACCAACAACAGGATTGCCAGCAGGACGATAAAGAGGGCCACGAAGAACAGGGTCAGCGCGCGGTTGATGTTTTCCTGCGTAAAGCGGCGGTGGGCAAAGTTGGTGTCCCGCTGGCCCCGGAGCGTTGCAATACTCTGGGTCGCCAGCAATCCGATGGTCGTGGTCTTTACCCCACCAGCCGTCGACCCCGGGGTCCCCCCGATGAACATCAAAATAATGGTCACACTGATTCCTGCCGCACTGAGTTTGGTATAGGGGAAGGTAATCAGACCCGCGGTCCGGGGAGTAATCGCCATAAAAACGGTATTTAACAGGCGCTGGGGGCCGCTGATCTGGCTGCTCAGCTGGGCGAGGTTGCGTTCCGTCAGCAAGTACACCAAAAACGAGATTAGAAAAATTACCGCCCCGGTCCGTAACGCCAGCTGGGTGTGGAGGGACAGGTGGTGGTACTTACGAAAATTGAGGAGGTCCTTCCAGACCAAGAAGCCCATGGAGCCAGCTACAATCAGGACCGCCAGTACACAGATCATGTAGGGGTCGTTGAGGTAGTTTTCCATGCTGTTGCCGAAGAGGTCAAAGCCCGCGTTGCAAAAGGCCGAAATCGCGTGAAACACGCTGAACCACAGTCCACGGCCAATCCCATAACGGGGGTAAAAGTCGAAAAACAAGAAAATACTGCCAACCAGCTGGATCAATAGTGAGAGCTTGATAATCAGGTAAACAACACTTAACTGGGAGAGGTGGTCCAGGTTGAGGGCCTCCTGGGTCAGCAAGCGGGTCGACATCCGGACCCGCCGCC
Source organism: Limosilactobacillus antri DSM 16041 (assembly GCF_000160835.1). Taxonomy (GTDB): domain Bacteria; phylum Bacillota; class Bacilli; order Lactobacillales; family Lactobacillaceae; genus Limosilactobacillus; species Limosilactobacillus antri. Next base: position 479,478 of record NZ_GG700733.1, on the reverse strand, counting down.
GGATCATCAGCGACATCATAACGGCAAAGGTCATGAAGCCCAGTCCCCCCACCTCCATCAAAAGGGCGATTACGGCCTGCCCAAACACGGTCCAGTGGGTTGCCGTGCTGACCAGGGTCAGACCGGTCACACAGGTAGCACTCGTTGACGTAAAGAACGCCGTCATAAAGCTCGTTTGGGCACCGCTGACCGTAGCACAGGGCAAAAGCAGCAGCAGGGTCCCGCTGGCGATCACCAGCAGGAAACCGAGCGTTAGGATTTTGGGGAATGAATATTTCCGCTTGTTGATTTCAATCACGTTCTTGGTCCTCCCATTCATCTCACCAGTTAATTATAATCGTTTTCCCCGCTCGTCGGGAACCCATTTCCCGGATTCTATTTAAAGCCAGCGGTGCACTAGGAAAAGAGCCGAAGATTAGTTCAGCGGCTGTGACATAAGTCTTCTTACACAAAAGGGCTTCAGTGCTCGGCAAAACCGAACTCTGAAGCCCCATTTGTGCTCGCGGGGACTCGTCGTAACCGACTTCTATCTCGCTCCCGCTTGCTGTTTTAGTAACCCTACCACGCTGATGATGTTTGGATGTTAATTGGATGAAAGGAATCGCTTCGTGGTTACTAAACAATTATTATCAAATTGGAAAGGCAAATATCATAATTGCTGGTCCTATTATAGCAAACATTATTGTGAAATAAAACACTAATTTAAAAAGGATAACGTTTATCAACAGCACTTTCCAGAAAAAGGCGTTGTTATAACGGCACTTAGCTAAGCGCCATCTTGTGATTTTTAATACATAACTGCCATCACCACCGGGGCTTTTGTACCCGCACCAACTGGTCTGCTTCGCCCACCGCCAGCAGCAGGGCCTCGCCGGTCGCTAGTGTGCTGGCCGTACTTAGCTTGGGAACAACCGGTAAGGCCGCAAGTTCGTCGCCGCTGCTCAGCCGGTGGACAAGCGCCCGGCCGAATTGGGAGCGTAACCGGGCGGGCAGGTCAAGCGGTGACTGGGTCGTCAAAAGCAGTTGCAGGTTAACCTTCCGCCCCTCCCGCAGCAGCTGGAAGATCCCATTATGGCTCAGTTCCTGATCCGCCGCCGGCAGGTAGCGGTGGGCCTCGTCAAGGACGATCTTAACGGCTGGCTGGGGCTGGTCGCGCCGGGCCAAGCGGTTGTTCAAGACCTGCTTGAAAAGCTCGGAAAGCAGCGCCCCCTGCTGGCGTTCATACCGGCGCAGGAGGGAGAGGTCAATCACCAGGGTCCGGTGGCTGCTCCGGTGCTGCAAAAACAGCTTGAGAACAAAGCCCAGCTCGGTCTTTGCCATCCCCGGATGGCCCTGGGTGTCGAAGAGGTCACGAAAGGCCGGACTCGCCAGCCGTTCCCGCAGGTCGGTCAGCAGGCCCCAATCATGTCTGATTTGTTCCCGGTCGTAGGTCTGACCGCACAGCGAATAATCTGCCTGGTCGTCAGCAAAGGGGATCACCGCCTCCTCCAGCAGCTGCTGGGGCAGTTCGGCAATGGCGTAGTCGCGACTCCAGGCACTAAGCTGATTCAATAAAGACTGGTACCGCGCTAGTGGCCGGCCAACTTTCTTTAGGGGCCCCGGTTGTTGAAGGAGGTTGCGCTGAATCCGCAGGGCGTTCATCGCCCGGGACATTTGCCGTTCTAACCGTTCGGGCAGGTCCAGCCCCAGGACCGCCTGGAGCTCCCCCGGGTCGAGCCGCCCCGCCTCCAGGTAGGCGTTGCCGCCTAAGCGGTAGGTAACCGCGTGGGGTAACTGGGCGTACTCCCCCGTCGGGTCAAACACGATCGCCGTCTGGTCAGTCTGCTGCAACTGGTCAAGCAGTGCCAACGCGGTCGTTGTCTTCCCGCTGCCGGTCTGACCGACAACCAAAAGGTGCTGGTCGGTCAGCGGCCGGTGAACCGGGCGGCCCGTCCGCAAGTCCGTCATTGCTGTCATTTTTCCTGCTCCTTTCCAACTCGGGCTAACGTCACCTGCATTATATCATTAATCTTTTCTAAAGCGCGGCTGATTAGTTGGCGTAATTAGACCTAATCTGCTAAAATGTTGACTATCAAGGAGTGATTTATTTTTGGATTTAGACATACAACCCGTGAGGTTGAGTTTAAGCAACTATCAAGACGTTAAGCAGCTGTACTACCGGGCCTTCCCTAAGTACGAACGGGAACCCTGGCACTGGATGATTTTAAAAAGCAAGTTCCGCCAGGCGGACTTTATGGCCTTCTACGACCAGGGGCAGTTCGTGGGCTTTGCTTACGTCATCCACAGTCACGGTTTCCACTACATCCTCTTTCTGGCCGTCAATGACCAGTTACGGTCACGGGGGTACGGCAGTCGGATTATCAACCAGCTCCGGGCACTCTACCCGAGCGACTCGCTGGTCCTCGACATTGAGCAGCCCGACCCTGCCGCGGCAAATAACCGGCAGCGCCTGCGCCGACTGGCCTTTTACCGGAAGAACGGCTTTTACTTAACGCCCAAGAAATTAGAAGAGGACCAGGTAACCTACCGGGTTCTGGCAACTAAAAAACACATCAACCAGCAAAAGGTCGATGGTATCTTTGAGTGGTTTTCCTGGCCGCTCGGCTGGTTTATCCAGTAAGTAAATACAAGTTTTGACCGTCCGGGTTTCCCGGGCGGCTTTTTTATAACTTTTAATGTATATTTATCGAATTTTTAAAATAAATATTGAATAATTATTCATTTAAGCGTATATTAATTAGCAATTACTAATTACTCACGCAAAGGAGAAAATGACTATGAAGCACCTCAAGCACTACTTAATGCTATTAACCATCATCGCTTCAATCATCATCGCCCCGCTAACCGCTCTTGCGGATAGCGGCACGGCCAGTTCTGCCACGACTAGCTCTACGACCAGCGCAGCGACTGATGATTCCCTGCAAAAGATTAAGCAAAAGGGCGTGCTCGTTGTCGGCACCAGTGCCGGCTACCCGCCCTTTGAATTTACCACCAAAAAGGACGGCAAAACGGAATACGTCGGTTTTGAAATGTCTTTGGCCCGGCAGCTCGCCAAGGACCTGGGAGTGAAGCTGGAAATCAAGAATATGGACTTTGACTCCCTCCTGGTGGCCCTTGAATCGCACAAGATCGACGTGGCCATTGCCGGTATCAACATTACTCCCGAGCGTGAGAAGAGCGTCGACTTTTCCAAGACCTACCATAAGGGAACCAAGTATTTCCTGATCCATAAGCAGGATAAGGACAAGTATAAGAACTACATGGACTTCAAGGGGAAGACCGTCGGAACCGAAAACGGCGCCATGGAATACGCCATGATTAAAAAGTACATCCCCGACGTTCACGAAAAGGGCCTCTCCAAGTGGTCGTCCCTGGTCATTGCCCTGCAGGCCCACAAGCTGGACGGGGTCTTGATGGACTCCGCTACCGCCAAGGCCTTTGCCCAAAATAATCCCGACCTCTACGCCTTTAATTCGCACATGAAGGTAACCAGCGACGGGGTTGCGGTCGCCCTGCCGAAGGGTGCCAACAGCCTGAAAGCCGCGGTTAACCAGACGGTCGATAAGGTCAACCGGGAAGACCTGATTAACAAGAAGTGGCTCCCCGAAGCGGCCAAGTACATGCGGGCCTCCCAAAAAACTAATACCGTCGCTAGTTACTGGACCTTCTTTGTCAAGGGGGTTGAATACACCCTGCTGATTACGGTTCTCGCGGTCATCTGCGGCTTCCTGATCGGGATCCTCTTCGCCCTGATGCGGCTGTCCAGCAGCAAGCTCCTCCACTCAATTGCCATCTGCTACATTGAATTTATTCGGGGCACCCCGATGCTGGTCCAGATCATGTTCGTCTACTTCGGAATTGGGGCGATTATTCAGTCCATGCCGGCCCTGGTCGCCGGGATCATCGCCGTGGCGATTAACTCCGGGGCCTACGTCGCCGAAATTATCCGGTCTGGTATCCAGTCGTTGCCATTGGGTCAGACGGAAGCAGCCCGGAGCCTGGGAATGACCAAGCGGCAAACATTCCGTTACGTCATCATGCCCCAGGCCCTCAAAAACATTTGGCCGGCCCTCGGCAACGAATTTATCACCCTGCTCAAGGATAGTTCGCTGGTTTCGACCATCGGGGTAACCGAGCTGATGTACCAGACCCAGCTGGTCCAGGCCGACACCTACAAGGGGGTCCTGCCGCTCTTCATCACGATGATGATTTACTTCTTCCTGACCTTTACCCTGACCAGGATCCTCAACCACTTTGAAAAGAAATTTCAACACGCCTAACTAATGGGAGTGGGAAATAACCTCCTCGACAAGGCGTATGGCTAACCTAGAACGATAGTTGGCACGGTACGGGCCAGCTATCGTTCGTAGTTAGACACTAGCCTTGTGGTTATTTTCCACGTTATCTTTGTAATAGTTAAGAACTAGCAAGAGGCTGGTGAGAAAAAAACTAGTTTTCTCACCAGCCCCCTTTAATTTAGCTTCAATCATAACCAAAAAAGCCGCCCACACGTTTCATTCAACGTGCAGGCGGCACCGACTAGTTAATCCTTCCCCACTCCTTAGAACTCGGCTAAGCAGCAGACCAGGCACTCCGTCTAAGGTCAATTTTCCAGAAACGTAGACCGCACCAGGCAGTGAACGAATTTGCTAAAGTGGTAACTCAAGCCAACCATCACCGGGACAATTTGAAATTGCCGGGAAATGGCTTGAGCAAGCGCGTCCGATATCTAAACGGCAAACCAGGTACTGGTCCGCCAGAAATGGTTATCTGGGGATTCACCGTTAAAATGCTAGAACACACCAGCCCCTGCTCCCGGCCGAATAAGTGATACGGTACCCGGCCGAGCGCCGCTGAACCCGAAGTAAACGCGCTCGGTCGGCTCACCGGCGTTGCACCGCTCAGCCTCAGCGACCAAGCTGCCGGCAGCCGAACGCCACTTCGTCCGCTGCGTGAGGATGAAATAATTGAATACCACTCGCTTCAAAGACCAGCCCGTAAACGCGGACCGACCCTAGCGGAATTGGGGAAGCCGTTGCCAACCATTTGACGCTCAATTTGAGCCGCGCTTTTACCAAGCACGGTCAAGCCCACAGTCGTCTTTGGCAATGGTGACTTCTCCAATTCGTCTGGTCCGAACGGTCAAGCCTTTCTCAATCGCAAAGTCTACGTCAGAAACACTAACCTGTCCGGCAGTGCACTGACTGCCGGCGACATTTTTACCGCATCATCCCGGTGCCATTAAGGATGGCGAAGACTACCACCGGCAATCTTGCCATCCTTAACTTGGGCTTGTTGTTAATAACCACTACAACACCGTTTCCACAAGGCGTTCAGCAATCCCCCCGCCAAGATTTGGTTAGCAGGTCACTCCATTGTTCGCAATTTGACCCTTCCTAACGGTTTTGTACATAGATGCCAAGGGTGTAAACAGATTTATTGTAATATCAAGTGTAAGCACAATTATTTTAGGAAGAAGATCAGCTGCTCGCGGCCCTGGACAATTTGAAGCCGCGCAGTTTGAAATTATGGAGATGTTTAATAATTATCAGGGGATCCACGCCAAACAGCGGGGAAAAGCAGCCGTGTACAAGAACCGGCCCGATAAAGGACAATTAGAAATCATGCTGCGCGCCCGAATGGCTTCTCGCCAATTGTGGTCACTGCATTTCTAGGTAAATGATTAGATGGGCAAGCAGTAATCGTTAAATCAGCTCGAGGAAAGTTAGTTTCACTGATTCCACAATCAAGCTGGTCAGCCTAATCAACTCAATTATCCGCAGTTGCGAAGAATTCTTTGCGACATAAACCAAGCTGACCATGGTTAGAAACACAATCGGGTGCGCCGCCGTACTGATGATCGGTCCGCGGCCTTGTACTACGGCTTTTTGCTATCGCTGGTGAGATCAGTCTGCGGGGCATTGGCTACCCGTTTTTTACTGTCTGATTCACCGACTGACCCCAGCGCCTGATTAGAAATGCGGCCGCCGCACTAGAATTGGCGCCGGTTGGCAAACTCGTCCCAAAACTAGCTCATCACCCAGAGGCGCGAGCTAGTTTCCCAGTCCACCCCAGTTAACAAGCTGCTGGGAACGGGATGGGGAACGAACTAGTGCAACCGTTCGGCCAAACTTTTGCAGTGCGGTTGGGAGTGTCAATCAGCCGAGCAGTGAAAAATCACTAAGCCGACCACTAGGTAAACCAAGAATGTTAGCTTCCTTCATGGGTTTGTAACCGTTGATGACCTGTCATTGGTGCCGGTCCCCTCCAGGCGCAACGAAGGTGAAAACGCGCTAAACCAACCAGCAACTACGCAGTGTGGGAACCACAGCGGCGAAATTGTGATCGCGAGCGGGGCGGGGACTTTGAAAACACCAGCGGCGAATTAGCTAATGGCCGCTCGTACTGAGCATAGCCATTATCCACGAATGCCGGTCAGTACCGGCAGCGCACCGCTAGTCAAAGGCCCTAAAGAGTCAGCGCAACGGTTAATATAAAAGTAATCTCCCCCTTTCAGGCCCAAGTCCTAATAGCGGCGGTCGCTCAATCGTTTTCAAAGAGGTCCACCCGCTATTTGTGGTTTCAGAATACCGTTTTTTTTTTTTTTTTCTAAGGGGATTGTTAATACTTGTTATTTATATAAATATAATCATTTTACGTCATTATATTAGTGTGGTAAAATGAAATTGGCTTTGTGTATTCGTGCGCAAGGCCCTTTTTTATTTTAGCGGCCGTTGATAGTAAGCGGTTTCCCTTATCTAGGGATAACGGAGTGGCCCTAGTAAACATCTGGTAAAAAAGTTTTTTATTTGCTTAACGCATGAAAATTCAATCATTTAAGGCCGAGTTCACCGGTGTTGGTGCGCTGTGCTAACGCCGGTTCGTGATGGTTAAATTTGTTGGTAAAATTTGCTATGACGGAGATGGCCTTCAGTGTTCACCCGGTAAGTGAACCAGGTGGGGACTTGGTTGGTTGAAACGGCAAAGTGGGGCCACGGCAGAAATATTTCTGCCGTGGCCCCGCCCCAATACTTTATTAAAGAAAATTACATATAATTAAGGTCATCGTACTTCGTACCGGCTTGCTGCTTGGCCATGCTCTGGCTCTGGTAGTACACGGCCGTGACGTGCATATCCGCGCCGCCCGTTTCCACCAGTACCTTGACCTGCTGGCCGTTGATCGTTTCGGTGTGGACTGCATAGTAGGCCCCGTCGCCGGCGGTCTGCTGCCAGCCGCGCAGGTTTAACCAGCGCATCCCATGGGCGTTGTCAAAGGTTCCCCGCATCCAGTTCTTGGTGGCCCGGCCGATTGCCTGGCTGGTTGCGTTATTCTCGTCCTGCAAGAAGGCGGGACTTTGCTTGTAGATGGTTACCTGGTCGCCATCATTATCGCCACCGGTATACTTGAAGGTGTGCGCACCAAAGGTCACGGAACCCGGTTCACCATTATCAGCCGTATACCAGGTTCCCTGCAGCTCGCTCGGGACATCCACCGGGCCCTCGTTACCGTACTGGCCGGTACTCGTGGAAGCCTTGCCAGTTTGGGCGTCCCTGCTTGCGGGTGTGGTCAGGCCCCCGTTGGTCTTGTCAACCACCTTGGTGCCCGTCGCTAGGTTGTTAACCAGCTGGCCCTGGCCGTTGTGATTGAGGTACTGCACCATCTCTGCCCGGCTTACCGTGGTCAGTTTCTTGGCCTGGCCAGACTGGGCGTCCTCGTAGATCGTCACATTGTTGCCATTAACGGTGTAAACCAGGCCGGTGTCCTTGCCGTTGGCCGTGACGTTGTAGGCGACCCCCTGGCCGTTATCGCTCAGCTGGTACTTGTTCGTCCGGTAGAGGCTCACCTGCAGGCCGTTTTGCTGGCCCGCCTTGGCAGTCGTCGCCCAATCGTTGCCGTACTTATTGCCTGCGTAAGCCGTAATCACGGCAACCGTCTGTTGGGGAGTCAGGTTATCCTGGCTAATCTTGTTATCAGTCTTCGGCGCCAGAAGGCTGGAGGAGGTGGCGGAGGACGTGTCCTTGCTGGTGGCTTGGTTTCCACAACCGGCCAGGAGCAAGGCGAGACCCGTCACAAGGGTAATTCCCAATTTCTGATGATTCATAATTTACTTCCTTATTAAATAAGATTATTTTTCAATATACACCTCTCCCGGTGGAAAGTAAAAGCGGTTGGGAATTAACTCAGCCGCCTTATTCTTTTGACCCAACCCCTAATAGCTGTGCTGTGCGTCGATGGAGAACTAGGCAAGCCAGTTCTTCCACCATTAAGCCTGCCGAGGCCGGTTTAGTTTCCGCTCGCCAAAGTTTAATAAGCGGGTCAGGGTGAAAGTCAGGATGAAGTAAATCAGCATCGCGACCCCCAGCGGCAGGACCCCCTTGTAGGTGGCGGACTGAACCAGCTGGGTTTGGTACATCAGCTCCGTAACCCCAATGACGGACGCCAGCGAACTATCCTTGAGCAGGGTAATAAACTCGTTGCCAAGGGCCGGCCAAATATTCCGGACCGCCTGCGGCAGAACAACGTAACGCATCGTCAGCCGCTTGCTCATTCCCAGGCTCCGGCTGGCCTCCACCTGGCCGGCACTGACCGCCTGAATCCCTGACCGGATGATTTCGGCCACGTAGGCCCCGGAATTAATGGAGATGGCAATAATCCCGGCAATCACCGCCGGCATGGATTGGATAATCGCCCCGATGCCGAAGTAGACGAACATAATCTGGACCATCATTGGCGTACCCCGGATAAATTCAATATAAGCGACCGCCAGTCCATGTAGCACCAGGTTAGCCGACCGCCGCATTAGGGCCAGCAGTAAACCGAGGATGATCCCAAACAAAGCGGAGCAAACCGCGATGATAATCGTGTAGCCAACCCCTTTGGCAAAGTAGTTCCAGTAATTCCACATGGTGTTCTGCTTGGCACCCTGGCTCATGTACTTACCAGCCCGGGGAACGTATTCCTTATCAAAGGTATTGTGTTTCTGCAGCTTGGTGATGGTCTTATTTACCGCCGCCACCAGCTCGGGCGAATTTTTGGCTACCGCGACGGCCGTCCCCTGCTGGCCGCTAATCTTGAAATGCGGGTCGAGGGTGGTGAGCTTGGCGTTGTTAGCGACAAAGGCTTTCGCCCGGGTCGAATCCATCACTACCCCATCGACCTTGTGGGATTGCAGGGCGATGATTAAATTATTGACCCGGTCCAGGCCCTTCAGTTTGGCGCCCTTGACCTGCTGCTTGGCAATGTCATACTGTTCCGACCCGTTTTGCGCCCCGATCACGTGCCCCTTGAAGTCGCTCAGGTGCTTATACTTGGCCTTGTCAGACTTGTTAATCACGATGTACTGACTGTCGCCATAGTAAACTTTGGAAAAGTCGACACTCTTGGCCCGCTCTGGCGTGGGGCTCATCGCGGCAATCACCATGTCCACTTTATGGGTTTCCAAAGCAACTAAGAGGGAGTCAAAGTTCATCACCTTAAACTCGGCCTTGACACCCAGGTCCTTGGCAATCTGCTTGCCCAGGTCGATGTCAATACCGACCCGTTTGTTGACCCCGTGTTCCTTCACCGAAAATTCGTAGGGCGGATAGTCGGCCGCGGTCCCAATGACGAGTTTGCCCCGCTTCTTGATGGCGGCAATGCTTTCTACCTGGTCAGCATTACCACTGTTCGTTTCCGGTGTGGCAGCCAGCGCCGACCCCGTTGTTAAAACCAGCGGCAAGATTAGCGTCAGCAATAATAATTGCAATCCTTTCTTCATATCAGTGCCCTTCTTTAACTTTATTTGTCAAATAATATACACCTATATGTTTAAATATTCAATATCATGGCTTGAAAAGAATTTTTATTCGTTACCCAACTAAAAAAATCCGCTGCCAGTTAATCCGGCAACAGATTTTTTAGTTAGATGGTAATTTGAATTAGGCCCGGGACTTGTAGCTGCCATCAGTGGTGTTGATAATCAGCTTGTCACCGGTCTTGATGAAGGCTGGCACGTTAACTACCAGGCCGGTGTTCATCGTCGCTGGCTTGCCACCGCCATCGATGGTTGCACCCTTAATCATTGGTTCAGTTTCCGCAACCGTCATTTCAACCGTGACTGGCAGTTCAACCCCGATGATGTCGCCATTAACGAAGTTCAGCGTAACGTTCATGTTTTCTACCAGGTAGTTCTTGTCATCACCCAACTGGTCGTGGGACAGGGTGTACTGTTCGTAGTTTTCCAAGTCCATGAAGACTGCGGAGTCGCCTTCGTCGTACAGGTATTGTGCGTTCCGCTTGTCGACGTTGACCTGCTCCACCTTTTCGGATGGCCGCATCGTCGTGTGAACGATGGAACCAGTCCGGACGTCTTGGATGTCCATCTGCATCAGGGTGTTACCCTTACCAGGCTTGTGGTGGTTGATTTGCAGAACCTTGAGCAGCTTGCCGCCCCGTTCAAAAACCATGCCCTTTTTCAAATCGATTGTTTGAATCATACTAAAACACCTTCACTAATTTGAGATTTTGTCCGGTTTAACTGCGGCGAGACAGCCACCAGAACGATTTTACGGCCTGACGATTTCAAGCCATAGTACAGTTACCATTGTAACACATTCGTTCCCGTTGCTATACGCTTAAAATGCAAAAATCAGCGAAGTCCTACTCGCCCTTCTTTAAGTTCCGCCAGTACATCCAGCCCCAGCCGCAACCGACCAAGAGTCCGAAGAAGAGGGCATTAAAAACCAGCACAACGTAAATCATCACGTGGGCGACGGCCGGAAGCTTAGTCAGGGAATCACCGGCATTGGCCAGGAAGACCGCCACCTGCACGATGGCTTCTACCAATGCTGCAACCAAGCCGATGATAATCCCCCGCTTGACTACCCACCGTTTGGTCTTCTTTAATTCTTTGGCCGGTAGCTCGTTGACCAGCACCCGCTCCTTGCCCATAACGAGGTAGAAATACCAGGTCACCACGATAAACAGGGCTAGGATGCTCACAAAGGCGAACAAAAAGGCGATTTTGTAAGTAGTGGTCAGTGCCAACACCATGGCAACCAGCAGCAGGAGCGGCGTAAACAGGGTCAGCAACAGGTAGCCGGAATTACCCAGGTGGTCGAGGCGCTGCCGTTGGTACTCATCCAGTTCGCCGCTGATTCCGTAGGATAATTTCAGCAGGCCGTCACGTAGTTTTTCTTTAGTCATTCGCTTTCCTCCCAAAATAATGAATTGAGGTCCGTTCGCAGGGCCAGCGCGAGTTTGCGGCACAGGTCCAACGAGGGGTTGTACTTGTCATTTTCAATCAAGTTGATCGTCTGCCGCGCCACCCCGATTTCCTGGGCTAGTGCGAACTGCGATAATTTTTGCTTCTTACGGTACTCTTTCACCCGGTTCAACTAATCACCCGCTTTCGATGTCAAATATATGTGACATTGATTGACGTTATCATAGCAAGCTCCAGATGAGGTGTCAATTATATTTGACATTTTAAAACACAAAAAGCCCCGACAGGTTGGCAGCAACCTGTTCCGGGGCTTTCCATTTGAGAAATTGTGCTTATTTATTAGTCAAAGACCAGGTAGGACTTGATGGCCTGCCGCTGGTCCATCGCCTCATAGGCCGCTTGAATCTCGTCCAGGCTAAAGGACTTCGTGAAGACCTTGCCGGGGTTGATCTCACCATCCAGAACGGCCTTGAGCAGGACTTCCTTATCATAAGTCGTCACGGAAGCCGGACCCCCCGCAACAATTGCATTCTTGTAGAAGAGGGCAGTCATGTCCTGCTTTGGCGTGTGGGGCAGGCCAACCCGGCCGATGATGGCACCTGGACGGCCGACTGCCAGGGCGGTGTTCGTGGACTGCTCCGTCCCGACACATTCAAGGACGGCGTCGGCGCCACCGTTAGTCAGGTCCATGATGGCCTGAACCGCTTCGTCACCCCGGACCGCTACGTTGTCGGTCGCCCCGAATTCCTTGGCCAGGGCCTGCCGGTCAGCATGGCGGCTGGTGGAGATAATCTGCTTGGCACCGCGCATCTTTGCCGCGATAATGGCACACAGGCCGACCGCACCGTCACCCATTACGACCACGGTGTCTCCAGCACTAACGTTGGCAACCCGGGCCGCGTGGTAACCAGTTGCCATCACGTCGGCCAGGGTCAGTAAGGACTTCTTCATGCCCTCGCTGTAATCGGCTGGCTGCCCCGGAACCTTGACCAGGGCCCATTGACCGTGCTGGAAACGAATGTATTCAGCTTGCACCCCCGACGAGAAGTTGTCAGAATGGCTTTGGCATGAGCCATCAAAGCCGGCCCGGCAAGCAGGACAGTGGCCGCAACCGTGGGTAAATGGCGCAATCACGAAGTCGCCGGGCTGCACGGTTGTGATGTCAGCACCGACTTCTTCGACCACCCCGAGGGCTTCGTGACCGGAGTTTTCAGCCTCCGCTTCAACTGGGTTAATCCCCCGGAAGTTCCACAGGTCCGACCCGCAGACACACGACCGCAATACCTTGATGATTACGTCGTCTGGCTTTTGGATTGTTGGCTGGTCAACGTCCTTTAACTCCATCTGACCTTTGCTTGCAAAAAAGGCTTTCTTCATCATTCAGGACTCCCTTCTGTATAATTCCAATTATAACTAGAACCATCACAAAAGAGTAATACTTTGAATTAATGAGTAGCCATAGACAAAATGAATAATTACAGTGCAGCCGGAACCGGAACCCCCAGTTCCTTGCCAATTGCCGTAATTTCTTCGGCAGTCTTGTCGTCGATGGCAACGCCGGACTGCTGGTTTTCCTTCAGGTAACGGTATTCACGGTCGCCTGGTACCCAGATCGTCTTGCCGGCAACGTGTTCGAGGCCGCGGATTCGGTCCAGCATCGCGGTGGCGTCCTGCTTCAATGTTTCCGGATCACCGAAGAAGGCCGGATCAAAGGCAAAGAGGAACTGGCTAAAGTCGTGCTTGCCGCGGACGGTGTCGGCCGAAATCGACCCCTGGGCCAGGATCCCGGTCAGCAGCTCGACCACGATGGAGTTGCCCATCCCCTTGTAGTTGGCGTTAACTTCCTGGTTACCACCCAGGGTGACCAGGCCGCCGCCCTTTTGTTCGCCTTCACTAAAGGCGGCCGTTGCCAGAATGTCCTCCGCCTCTTTCGGGTCGGTGACCACTTGCCGGTCCTTGTCAACCACCCATTCACCCGGCAGCTCGGTTCCCTTCTTATCAGCCACCTGGATCTTGCCACCGGCCACGGCAGAGGTTGCCCCATCGAACATGAACGGGTGAGGGCTAGCCGGGAAGCCGAAGGCAAAGGCGTTGGAACCGAGGAAGGCCTGGGTGGCATTGGTCGGCACCACCAACGGCCGGGTGTTGGTCAGGGCGATCCCGACCAAGCCCGCGTCCAGGGCCTTGCGAGCGTAATAGCCGGCAATCCCGAAGTGGTTGGAGTTCCGGACTACGGCAATTCCGACCCCGACCTTCTTTGCCTTGTCAATTACCTTGTCCATCGCCAGGTTCGCCGCAATCTGGCCCATGTTCTGGTTGGCGTCAACCAGGACAGAGCCGGGCAGTTCCCGGACCACTTTCGGCTGCTTGGTCGGCACGATGGTTCCGTCCTTAATCATCCGCCGGTACCAGGCCAGCCGCTGAATCCCGTGGGAGGAAATCCCCCGCAGGTCCGCGTCGACCAGGGTATCGGCCAAGAGCTGGCCATCCTGCTGGCTGAAGCCGAGCTTACCAAACACATTCTCTAAGTATTGTCGTTCATCACTTGCTTTTACATGCATCGTGTTCACACCTTTCCAAAATAAAAAAGTCCCCGTGCAAACTGCACAAGGACGCTGACCGTGGTACCACCTATTTTTGCTATTTAAGAATAGCCTCTTGCGATGGATAACGGCCATCGCCCGGGATTGTAGCTTGCACCCAACCCATTCCGATGAGTTCATTTCGCGGGTTATCCAATGTGTCCTTTCACCAGCCGGCACTCTCTATAATTAAAATCACCCGTTACTATTCTCATCTATTTTTAATTATTATCACTTATTTTAAGCGGTGTGGTCAAAAAGTCAAGGGAAGATTTATCTCAGTGAACCACTTACCCGGAGCTTCACCGGTAATTTATGGCTGCCTGCGACCTGGTCACCCCTAATTTCCCGTTGCAGGAGGTCAACCGCCGTCTTGGCCATCTCATCAAGCGGCTGCACAATTGTTGACAGCTCCGGGACAATCTGGGTCGTCGTCGGCACCCCGTCGTAGCCGATGACCTGGAGCTGGTCTGGCACGGCGATTCCCCGCTGGCGGGCAACCTGCAGCAGCTGGATCGCATCCATATCGTTGCTGGTAAAGAAGGCATCCACCTCGGGGTGTTCATCAAAAATCCGGTTAAAAAACGCCTGGAGACGGTCAGGCCGGCTATTAAAGTCAATCTTATAGGTGACCGGCGTCAGCCCGTGCTCCCTCATCACATCTTGGTAGGCCTGCTGGCGGAGGTAGTCACGCTTATTAAAGCGTTCCACGCTATCGGTGTGAATGATGTGGACGGCACCCCGCCGGATCAGCTCCTCAGTTGCCAGCCGACCGCCGGCATAGTTGTCGGAACTAACGTTGGGGATCGTCGCCCGCAGGTAACGGTCAATTGAAACAATCGGCAAGTTGGCATTCTGGTACTCGGGAATCTGCTGCTGGTGGTTGTGGGTCGCAATTACCAGGCCATCCACCTGCCGGGCCAGCAGTTGCTGGAGGTAACGGCGCTCTTTGCCAATATCATTCTCCGCGTTGCCGACCAGCACCTTGAAGCCGGCATTGAACAGGTAGTGCTCAAGCTGGAACGTCAGCTCGCCAAAAAAGGGGTTGGCTACCGTCGGGACCAGCACGCCAATCGTCATCGTCTTTTGGGATTGGAGCTGCCGGGCGACGGTGTTGGGCCGGTAGTTGAGCTGGTGCATTGCTGCCTCCACCTTATTAATCGTTTTTGCGCTTAGGTACCCCCGCCGGTTAATCACACGGGACACCGTTGTCGGCGAAACCCCCGCCAGCTTCGCCACGTCCGTCATCTTAGGTTGACTCATAGTAATTCCCTCATCCTCATCTAGTTTCATGGCCATTATACCCTTAAAAGGCGCCATAAAGAAACAGTGGCCTACCGTGCGCGGGGCAACGCTAAGTCACTGTTTTTTGCTTTAGTTGTTTTCTAGTGGTTGACCGTCAACCTCCTGGTTATCCTTGCGCAAAATGACGAATGCGTATACCGCAGCGCAAATCACAATCAGCGAAATAACCAGGAAGGTCGCCCGGTAGCCGATCCGGTCGTGGAGCATTCCCAGGGGCGTCGACAGGATGATCTGGCCGATTTGACCGGCAATCTGCCCAACCACCATGTACATCGTCGCCGATAGCCGGGTGTCAAAGTGGAGGGTCAAATAGCGGAACATCGCCAGGGCAAAGATGGCCGTTTCCGGGGCGTGAAAGAGCTTCACAATCGAGATCCCGACCGGGCTGACGACCAGGCCGCAGAGGCCGATCCGCAAGAACATAATGGTGACCCCAATCAAGAGGGTCTTGCGGACCCCGATCTTCTTCATAATCCAGGGAACAATCGCCATCATAATTGCTTCGAGGAAGACTTCAATCGAATTGAGGATTCCGTAGGCCGTGTTTCCCTGGGCCGCCGTCTTGAAAAATTGGGTAAAGAACTGGGGAAACATCTGCTGGTCAAAGACCGTGTAAAAGGACCCGCTGAAAATAATGAAGAAAACCAATTCCCACAACTGCTTGAGCTTGAAAACACTGATGATCTCTTTGAAACTCGGCTTATCCGCGTCGTGTTCTTCCTCGGCCTTATTCTCGTAACGGGCAACCTGTGTGGGGCTCTTAGTCCGGCCAAAGCAGAGCAGGAGGAAGGTTAGCAAGCTAATCCCGCTGCTGAGCCAAAAGACGATGTAGGGACTGATGGTGAAGAGGTAGCCGGCACACAATGCCGAAACGGCGTAACCAAATGACCCCCAGGCCCGGGCCCGACCGTATTCAAAGCTGTACCGCCGGCTCATCCGTTCTGCGAGGGCCTCGAAGGTCGGGGACGCCGCCAGAAAGGCAAAGGAGAGGTAGAGGGAACCTAAGAAGGCGCCGAGGATAAAGTTAGAGTGCAGCAGTGGCGCGTAAATCCAGGTAAAGAAGGGCCCAAGGAGCATTTCCAGGATGGTAACCCCAATCAGCAGCCGGCGTTTAATGCCGAGCTTGTCTTGCACTGACCCGTAGATGAACATTAAGACCAGCGTAATTGCCGAATCGAAAGTATAGATCATCCCGACCTTGGCCCCAGAGAAGCCGAGGTCATTGGTGAGCCAGATTTGGAAGAACGACCACCAGATTCCCCACGCGGCGAAGAACAGCAGCAGACTAAGCGAACTCTCCAGGTAAAAGCTGTTTTTAAACGCTGATAACTTGCTATTTTTCATGCTATAACCCCTTTTCTGTCCCTAATGTGTAAATCTGAACTTGGGCTGACTGCTCATGGTCACTCGTCACTTGGCAACTCACCCGGCCAGTGGCGTAGTAGCGATCGGTAAACGAAACCCAGCCACTGTTGACAAAGATTTCGACGGAGCTGGTGTCGACAAAGATCCGTAAGTCTCGTAAACCAGCTGGCAGTTCGGCGTACCGTTTGCCGTCGGGGCCGCGCCGGTCGAGTACCAGTTCTCCGTTGCGGTAAGTCAATGAGATGAGCTGCCCCTGCTGGTCATTGAGCTGCCAGCTAAATTGGCCGGTGACCGCTGTCGGGAACGTCAGCGTAAACTCACTGTGCTGGGGATCGCTGACCGTTAGTTCCCGGCGGCCGGCAAGCTTGAATTGTCCATCATAATCGGTGCGGACACGCAGCGTTGCCATTTCACGGACCGGTTGGTTGTATAAGTGACCATCCCTGAGCGTTAGTTCCCGGGGAATCGTCAATATCCCGGCCCAACCATCCGCCTTTTCCGGCATTGACTCTTCAAAGGGACTAGTCCAGGCAATCATAATCCGCCGCTGGTCGGGGGTTGCCATTGTCTGGGTGGCGTAGAAATTATGCCCCTTGTCCAATTCTTGGAGGTCAGTCCCCGTAAAGCGGCAGTTAGCGTAATCAAGCTGGCCAACTGAGTAACAGACCTGGGAAAGGTTCATAAAGTTCTTAGCGGTGGCTGGCAGCCCCATCGGTGAACACAGGAGGATGTCCTTGCCCGCCAAGTGGAAAAAGTCGGGACATTCGAGCATCTTGCCGGTATTTTTGACGGTCGTCACATCAAACATCGTTCCGGATAATTTCCAGTGCAGGAGGTCTGTTGATTGGTACAGCAGAATGCGGCCCTGGTTGGTTGCCCGCTCCCGGCTTCCCAATACCAAATAGTATTTACCCTGGTGCTGCCAAACCTTCGGATCGCGGAAATCCTGGGAATTATCAGCAGGCGCACTGATAACCGGGTTCCCCGCATACTTGGTGAAATGGATTCCGTCATCGCTGTACGCCACGTTCTGGTTCTCCCAGAAATGATCCTGATCCCCATCGTCATAGTAATGGTGGCCGGTATAAAGCAGGTACAGGCGGCCATCCTTAACCATGGCGGACCCGGAAAAGCACCCGCCGGTATCCTCCGGGTCACCAGGTACCAGCGCAACGGGTAACTGCTCCCAGTGGACCAGGTCCTTGCTGCGCACGTGGCCCCAGTGCATTGGGCCCCACTCAGCAGAATACGGGTGGTACTGGTAAAAGACGTGGTAGTAGCCCTGGTAATAGCACAAGCCGTTGGGGTCGTTCAGCCAGCCGCCCGGCGTTGCGATGTGGTAACGCGGTCGGTAACGCTGGTCAGTGACCTGGATTACTTTATTACGATTAACTTGTTTCATGATAATTCCTTCACCTTCGTTTTTGTTATCGCTTTCATCAACAAAGCCTACACTTTGTGAAATTATATGTCAAACGTATGACATATAAAAATCGTCAAATATGTCATACGTTTGACATAAGAAAGCCTGCTACCACTGTGCTCGATTAAATTTCCCAAAAATTTAATTTTTTTGGTAGCGCCACCATCACTTCACAAATTCTGACTAACGGGGCCCGAGCGTGGTCCCAGTCCCCGGCTGCCGCAATTTAACTTGGCATGGCCCCCCGTTCTGGCAATTGTGAAATAAATAATTAGTTTTGTACCCCTTGTTTTAGCAACCGCTTTCATTTACAATGCAATTGTAAAATAGTTTTGTAAAATGTATTTATAAAATACGGAAAGGTCGGTCTGCTTTGAAAAAGTATTTTGCGTATGCGCTCGGCACCTTTGGGCACGATGCGTTTTATAACACCCTCAGCATTTATTTTATGATGTTTATTACCAGTCAACTCTTTACGAATTCCAGTGACACCAAGATGGTGGGAATCGTCACCTCCATCATCGTGATCATCCGGGTCGGCGAAATCATGTTTGACCCCATGATCGGTGGGATTGTCGATAACACCAATACCCGGTGGGGGAAGTTCCGCCCCTGGATTTTAATCGGCTCCCTCGTTGCTTCCATCGGGCTCGTCTTCCTCTTTTCGGACTACTTTGGCCTTGCCTGGAGCAACCCGCTCTTCTACCTGGTCCTGCTCTCAATCACGTTCTTAATTATCGACGTCTTCTACTCCTTTAGCGACATCGCCATCTGGTCGATGCTGCCGGCGGTAAGTATCGATAATAAGGTCCGCACTAACTTCGGGACCGCCTCTCGGCTGGGTTCAACCCTTGGTGCGCAGATCGTAATTGTGATTATCACCCCTGCGATCATGCTCTTCTCACACCTCTTTTCCAAGGTGCCGTTTGGGCAGCAGACGCGGGCCGGCTGGCTGGGCTACGTCATTATTGTGGCGATCCTGTGTACTGGCGGCGCCCTGATTACCTGTCTAAACATCAAGGAGCAAAAGAACCTGATTCGCTCAAACACCAAGCACACGACATTAAAGGACATCTTTCGAGCAATCGGCCACAACAGCCAGTTACTGTGGATTGCGGCCTCCTACTTCCTGTTTGCCTTTAGCTACGTCGTTACGAACTCGCTTCTGATGTACTACTTTACCTACCGGCTCGGCAACGCTGCCGCCTACACCTGGGTTGGGGTAATTACCTGCATCCTCGGGGTCTTCTCGGTTGCGCTGTACCCGTTCTTGGAGAACCTGATTAAGCGGAAGGCAATTTACGTCGGCGGGATTGGCTTCATGCTCATTGGCTACGTCATCTTCCTCTTTGCCGGGCAAAGTCTGCACTGGGTACTGACCGCCGTCGCCTTCTACTTCGTTCCCTACCCGTTAATCTTCTTGGCAACCCTGATGACCATTACCGATAGTGTCGAATATGGCCAGTTAGTGAACGGAACCCGTAACGAGTCCGTCACCCTTTCGGTGCGGCCATTAATTGACAAGCTTGCCGGTGCGGCTTCTAACGGAATCGTCGGCCTCGTTGCCGTCGCGGCTGGTATGACCGGGAACGCTAAGCCAAGCGACATTTCCGCCCACGGGATTATGGAGTTCAACACCTTTATGTTCTACATTCCAATCGGCTTGTTAATTATTGCGGCCCTGATTTTCTACTTCAAAGTTACGCTGACCGAGGAACAGCACGCTAAAATCGTTGCGGCCCTTGAAAATCGGCTCAATAGTAGCCAAACTACAACCCAGAATGCCTAATAAAAAGGGCTTCCAGAAAAAATCTGGAAGCCCTTTTTATTATCATCGTTTAAATTGAACTAAGCTTCTCGTCAATAAAGGGGATAGCCGCCCCAATCGCGACCGCGTTATCGGCAACGTGGCCCACCTTGACGTACCGTTCATTTTCGGGGAAAACGGAGATTGCCCTTAGGCGTTTCCGTAATTCTTCAAGGACCGGGCTAGTGATAAACTTGCTCAGCCGCCCCCCAATTATGATTGGCACGTCGATGAACATATGGAGGTTATAAATTGACTCAGCAAGGTAATCCAGGTATTCGGCAAAGCGCTTTTTGACTGCCGGATCATCCTGCTTGAGGTTCGCAAAAAAGCTGTTGAGCGTTTCGGTCGGCTGCAACAACGAGGACAGCGAGCAATACGTTTCAATACACCCCCGGCGGCCACAATAACAGGGCCGACCATGGCGGGGGTTAATCGAAATGTGTTCCATCGTGCCGTCCCGCCCCGTCGTGCTTCGTAAAATCTTGCCAGCAACGATCATCGCGCTCCCAAAGTGCTCGCCGATCGATAGCACGATTCCGTCATGCGGGTTGGCGGCGTATTCAGCGGCCGCGACACAATCGGCATCATGGTAAAAGCGAACCGGGAATGGCAAAAACTGGCTAAAGCGCTCCGCCCGCATCCCGGTGCAATCCAAAATCTTTCCCCACAAAACCGTAGTTCCCGCACTGTCAATCAGCCCCTGGATACCAATACCAGCGCCTAAGATGGCCTTCTCGTTGTAGCCGTTGTTCTGCAGGACCCAGCGAACCTGGTCGGCCAGTGCCGCAGCGTACTGGTCGCTATTTGCGAACGGGATGTTCACCGTATGAATCGCCAGGACTTCGTGTTTCAGGTTAATCACCGTAATCGTGGCGTACTTTTGAAAGACTTCAATTCCAATACTCAGAAAGGCATTGTGGTTAATTGAGTAGGCCGTGGCCCGGCGGCCGATTTTTGATTCCAGCTGGCCATTCTTCATAATCAGCTGCTGGTCGCTCAACCGGTTCAGATTGCTGGTGACCGTCGGCAGGCTCAGGCCCAGCTCATCGGCAATCATCTGTTTAGATAGCTTATCATTGTGCATCAGCAGGTGATAAATATTCGAGTAATTCGACTGCTGAATCGACTGCATTGTCTTTGTCCTCATAGTACCCTCCCAGCTTTAGACTAGTAGGTTAAGTGTAGCATAAAATGATTACGATAATTAATTTTTCAATTTCTTGAAATCGGTTCCAAAAAAGTGTTGACTTTTCGGAATAAAGGTCCTATCCTAAAAAGTGAATTAAATAAAGTCGTTTTATAAAATTGGATAAGATAATATAAAGCGACCATTAATCCAATATTTTTTGAGGAGGAATTACTCATGGGAATTTTAGATCGGATGCGCCTCGACAGGAAGAGCATTTATGTGACGGGCGGTGCCCAGGGCTTAGGGAAGGCCATGGCCACCGGGCTCGCCGAAGCCGGTGCCGACGTCGCAATCGTTGACATCAACGAAGAAAAGGCTAAGGCAACCGCCGAAGAAATTGCTCAGGCCACTGGGCAAAAGGTAATCGCGGTTAAGACCGACGTCACCGACCCCGAGGAAGTCGAAAAGATGGTCCAAACGGTCGTTGACCAATTAGGGGGGCTTGACGCCGCATTTAACAACGCCGGGATGTGCTTAAACGTTCCTGCCGAAGAAATGTCATACGAAGACTGGCTGAAGGTTGTTAACCTGAACTTGAACTCCGTCTTCCTCTGCTCCACTGCCGCCGGCCGCTACATGTTAAAGCAGGGCCATGGTTCGATTGTCAACACGGCTTCAATGTCCGCGCACATCGTTAACCGGCCGCAACCACAGTGTTCTTACAACGCGACGAAGAACGGTGTAATTCAGCTGTCCAAGTCCCTGGCCATCGAGTGGGCCAAGCGCGGCGTGCGGGTTAACACAATGAGCCCCGGCTACATGGGAACCGACCTGACCCTGAGTTCTCCAGACCTGAAGCCATTAATCAAGACCTGGAATGACTGGGCACCACTGGGCCGGCTGGGGAAGCCAGAGGAACTGCAAGGAATGGCCGTTTACCTGGCAAGCGACACCAGCAGCTTCTCAACTGGTGAAGATTACCTGATCGATGGGGCCTTCACTGCTTGGTAAAAATCACCTTTCAGGATAAAGGAGCATGAAGAGTATGGACTACTTAATTGGAACAGACATTGGAACCTCCGGGACCAAAAGTATCCTGATGAATACTAAGGGCGAGCTGATCGCCCAAGACCTGGAAGAATATGACGTGCTGACGCCCCACCCCCTGTGGGCAGAACAGTGGCCAGACGTTTGGCTCAAAGCAGTTAAAGACTCCATCCGCAAAACCGTGGCCAAAAGCAAGGTCAATCCCGCAGATATTAAGGGAATTGGGATCAGCGGCCTTTACGGTGGTTCAGGAATCCCCGTTGATGACAAGATGGAGCCGGTACGGCCGGACTTAATCTGGATGGATCGCCGGGCCGCCGAAGAAACCGAGTGGGTAAAGCGCCACGTCGACACTGACCGGCTCCGTGAAATCACCGGAAACGAAGTTGTCGACCCCTATTATGGTTACACGAAGGTTCTCTGGATCAAGAACCACGAACCAGAAAATTGGCGGCGAACCAAGATGTTCCTGCCGCCAAACAACTACGTAATCTACAAGCTGACTGGCAAGGTTTCAATTGACTACTCCGCGGCCGGCAACATCGGCGGTTTCTACGATATTAACAAGGGAACCTGGTCGAAAGAAATGATGGACGCGATGGGGGTCCCGGTTGATAAGATGCCGGAGAAATTTGTCGACGCCACCGAAATCGCCGGGCTGATTACCAAAGAGGCGGCCCAGGAATTAGGCGTTCCCGCTGGCACCCCGGTAATCGCCGGTGGGGTTGACGTTGGGGCAGCCAACATCGGAATGGGTGTCTTCCAACCCGGACGGTACGTTGCCGCAATCGGTTCCTCAATGAATGCCGCGCTGGTTAGCGAAGAGCCGATTAAGGGCAAGGGATTAATCGTCTGGCCATACCCTTACAAGTCACGGCAGCTGGTTTACAACTTCTCTGGTTCAGCCACTGCGGGGGCCATCACCAAGTGGTTCCGCGATAACTTCGGCCTGCTGGAAAAGGGCGTGCAAGAAAGCGGCGGCGATAACGCTTACGTCACGCTTGGCAAGGAGGCCCACAATGTCCCGGCCGGCAGCCGCGGCCTGGTAGTGCTCCCATACTTCATGGGTGAGCGGGCCCCGGTCTGGAATTCCAACGCCAAGGGGCTGGTCTTCGGCCTGTCCCTCGTCCACACGAAGGCTGACCTTTTCCACGCCTTCCAAGAGGCGGTTTGCTACGCCCTCCGGCACAGTATTGAAAGTACGGGCCGCGACCTCGGCGACTACATCGTGATCGCCGGTGGCGTGACCAACTCGCCAGACTGGGTTCAGATGTTTGCCGACGTTACCGGTTACGCTGTTCGAACACCAATTGACGACGCTGAAGCCAACCTTGGCGACGTAATGCTAGCCGGGCTTGCTACCGGGACCCTCACAGTTGACGAGGTTCAAAAGTGGCAGGTTCTGGGCGAAAAGGTCGAACCACGGCGGGAGCAGCATGAAGTCTACAACCGCTACTACCGGCTCTACCGTAATTTATACAATGACTTAGGCAGTGATATGAAGGAACTTTCTGAATTAACCAACATCCAATAATCATTAAATCCTGTAATTAACAACCGTTTTCCATTTTCAACATCATATATATAGTTACTCCTAAGAAATGTAAGTTTAAGGGCCTGTGGCAAAACCATGCCACAGGCCCTTGTTTTAGTTACGAATGTTTTAATAATGTCACGCAAACCAACCGCCAGGCATTCCGACTAATTCCTATTTCGTGACCCCAATCATAATGCCGCCGGCGACCACCAGGATCACCCCGGCGATAATCATCTTAACTTCCTTCGGCGTCTTGGCCTCGTGGAGGATCCACAGGCCGCCCAGGGTTGAGATGATCACGTTCAGTTGGGACATGGTGTAGCCAACCGCCACCCCATTAATTTCGTTGGAAAAGATAATCCCCAGGTTGGCAATGGCGAAGCAGACTCCGGTGGCCATGTTCTGCCAGGTCTTGGCGGCAAACAGCTGCGGCTGCTTCTCAAACGAGCACAGGATAATCATCGCGACAAAGATCGCCACGGCCTGCGGGAAGACCATGTCCCAACCACCCAGGTGAAAGGCGGTCGGGAAGGAGGCGTAGGCCACGAAGCCCAGTGAGGAAACCAGGAGGTAGAGCATCCCCTTCTTGACGTTGCTCCCCTGGTCACGCCGTTCCTGGTAGGCGGTCATCGCAATCCCGATGACAATTAAAATGAGGGCCCCGCCCCCCAGCAGCCACTGGCTGACCGTCGTCCACTCGTGGAAGCACAGCGCCCCCACTAGGGCGGTCCCGACCAGCTGTTCACCAACCGAAATCGGCATGGTCATTGAGACCCCCACCAAAGAGAAGCTCTTGACCTGCAGAATAATCCCGATACAAAAACCAATTCCGCTCAGCGCCGCCCCCAGCCAGAGCACCGGCGTTAGGACTGGCTGCTTGACAAGGTAGACGCCGATCCCGACTAACAGGGTCACGATGGCCATCCCCATAACCTTGTTGGTGTACTTGCCGCCGATCAGCTGCATACAGATGACCTGAAAGCCCAGGCCGAGCGCTGGCACTAGGGCAATTAAAATATCCATTACTGACATATTAGCTTCCGTCCCCTTTTCAGCAAAAAGAGGCGACTGCATTTTCTACAATTTCAGTCGCCTCTTCAGATTATCTTCATCCCATGTCGGGCGCTAGCAGCGCCGGCCTGCGGAATGCTTAGTTTTCCTTCTTTGCGTTCTCCATCGCCTTCATAATTGAAGGGTTCTTGGAGTGACAGTCCTTAATCATTTGCAAATCTTCTTCACTGAGTTCAACGATGTACTTTGCCATAGTTAGTCCCTCGCTTTCTAAAATTATCTATACTATATCACTTTTGGGAGCACAGATTAACCACTTTCCCGCGAAAATCGGTTAATCTTGTGAAAAAAATTCAATCTTTTAATGAGAACGTTAGTCAACGTCGGTAGGCCGCTTTTTTCGCCGCCCAAAGCCAAACAGACTAGCGAGTGCGAAGAGCCCTAATCCCCAGATAGCGCTGGCGGAACGATCAGTACCCGTTTGCGGTAATTGGACCGCTCCCGGTGCGGCGTTCCCGGCTGACTGGCCGCGTCCGGTGGTTTCCACAATGGCCGTCCCTGCTGGCGTGCGGTTCCCGGAAGCCGTTCCACCATGCGCAACCTTCTGGTAGTAAACATCAATGAGCTGGTTGGCGGTAGCACCGTCAACGGTAACCGCGGCAATCCGCTCGGGAGTGGCCTGATATCCTGCTACCGGCGCGACCGTAACTGCTGGCCAGGTGCCGACTAGTTGCGTGACGTCATCGCCAACGTGCCAGCTGCCATAGGTGACTACCCCCGTTGCCGGATCCGTTGTAAAGCTCCGGTTAAAAGTAACCGTCTGCTCCTGCTCCGTCGTGGTGCCGTTAACATTATGGGTGACAATCGTCCGCACCGTCTGCTTTGCCAAGTCGTTCACCACTACTGTCGCGCCCGCGTGGTCAATGGTGAGGAGGTAATTTGAAGCATGGTCCGTCCCCGGCCCGCTGTGAAAGGCTTGATCCAGGGCGGCCCTGAGGTTAGCGTTTCCCTGGGCCGTCAGCACGACCTGGTAACTGCCATCCGCATTTTGCTCCCCAATCGTCAGATCCCCGGTTTGGAAATGGTAGTTGAAACCATGACTGACATTAGCGAAGGGGGTCTCCTCCGGCGTTCCGGCAAAGGAAACCGTGTACTGGCCAGGAGTAAACTGGCCCTCACCACTGCCGTTATCATTAATAACGCTCTGGCCGGTAATCGTCGCCTGAACGTCATAGGGGTTGATAATGTAAAAGGCATACCAGTGACTGCTAATGATGGTTGCGAGGTTATACGGTGCTAAGGCAATGTTGTGCAAGCTGGCGTCTGGCACCCACTTGTCACCGACCGTCAAGCCGTTTTCCTTGTGCAGGTTGCCCTCCCAGTGACCGTTTAACCACGCCAACAGGTTATCATAGCCGGGCTTGCTAAGGAAAACCAGGTAACGGCCAGTGTTGACCGCCTGACCATTAATCAGAGCCGGCTGGGTCCAGCCGTTCAAGTGGGCAACTTCTTCATTGCTAGCAAAGCGCAAGTCGCCGTCAACCAGGTTATACTGGGGAATCTTATACGGCAGGCTGACGTTAAAACTGAGGCTGTACTTGCTGGGGTCAATTTCACTACCGTAGACCGTATTGGTATTAACGGGGCCAGTCGGCAGGTTGTCTTCGCGCTGGTGGGCGGTAGCCTGCGCAGCCGCGGTTGTACTCTGCGCGGCTGCCGGCTGTTCTACCTTCGGTTCAGTGGCCGGCTGAGTTGGCGCTGTGCTCTCAGCTACCGGTTGGCTCCTAGTGGACGTACCGGCTGATGACGCTGCTGGTGTCGGTACAGCCGCCGTCGAGGGGGCAGTCGGCGCAGCGGTTGGCTGGTCAGCAGCGTGGGCACTAGCTAAGCTGGCTGATAGTGCCGTTAGTACCGTGGCGCTCACCAAGGCCCACTGCTTTTTACGTTTATCCAACTGGTAATTGTTCAATCTTATATGGGGAATTTGATTTACTCTCATCGCAAGACTCTTTTCGTAAAGACTGGCTTGATTTTATCGTCAACCCATTAAAAATGGGGATGCTGGTTTTGTTATTATACAATAACTCAGGCGCAAAAATGATATTTCCACCCAATTTTTACCCTTCATTAACTACTATAAACAAAA